>NC_017964.1:1455331-2910663 GCF_000219915.2 Advenella kashmirensis WT001
GCCCGCCATGGTCGATTGGGCCAAAACCAACCTTGATCGCACGCCTGTCTATGGAATAGAAGACCAGCCCATTAGCGTCGAAGGCGCCTTGCTTTCGCTGCCCAGGCTGTCCCTGCGCGGCCTGGATCTGCCATTGCCTGGCCAGCGCAAATTCTGCGGTGGCGGTGGTATTGATGATCTTGATTTTTTCAGCACCAATCTGAAAGTCTCAGGCAAGGCCTACGTGCTGGTCAAATGCAAGGCCGACAACGGTGAGCGCAAAAGCTGGATTCTGGAAAACGACGGCGGCAAAGACTGGCGCGCCGTGGTGGATCTGCGTGCCAGTGCCATGCAGATCGGCAACTTGCGTCGTAATAATCATCCCATCATCTTCAGTTATCTGGAGGAAAGTCGCGGTACGCGGGTACGGATTCTGAGCTATCAGGACAACAGCTACCGGGAAATGTTGCGCTTTCTGGTTGTAGAGGATCGCAGCAAGCTTGCGCATGCCTTCGAGGTTGAAAGCCAGTAGTTCATTTGGTTTTCTTGCGAAATTACCCCTAAGTTTTTTCTATCGTCAAGCCTTACTCTGTATAATAGAAAGGTTTACTTATCGATACCAAATTTTTGGGGTTCTGCGTGCTCACGTCTTCCATATTCGAGGATAATCCTCAATTTCCCACCGCAATTCTGGCTCTGGCAGATGGCACGATTTTCAAGGGAATATCCATCGGGGCAAATGGCCATAGTGTGGCCGAACTGGTGTTCAATACGGCTATGACCGGATACCAGGAGATTCTTACCGATCCCAGTTACACCAACCAGCTGGTCATGCTGACCTATCCGCATATTGGCAATACGGGTATCAACCCGGAAGATGTCGAGTCTTCACAGGTCCATGCTGCCGGTCTGGTTGTCCGGGACTGCCCGCGTCGTCTATCCAATTTCCGTGCTACTCAGTCGCTGCCCGATTACCTTAAAGAGCAGGGTGTTGTTGCCATCTCCGGCATTGATACCCGTAAACTTACCCGTCGCTTGCGCGAGGGTGGCGCCCAGGGTGCCTGCATTCTTGTTGGCGACGATGAACAAAAAGCCATCGCCCTGGCCGCGGCCTATGCCGGCATGACCGGACAGGATCTGGCCAAAGTGGTTAGTCGCAGCGAGCGTGAAGAGTGGCGCGAAGGCACCTGGCAGCGCACCGAGGGATATACTCAGCCGCAACAGGATCGCTTCCATGTCGTCGCCTACGATTTTGGCGTCAAATCCAATATTCTGCGTATCCTGGCTGATCTGGGCTGTCGACTGACGGTCGTACCCGCCCAAACGGCGGTCGCCGATGTACTGGCCCTGAACCCCGATGGCGTTTTTCTGGCCAATGGTCCCGGCGATCCGGAACCCTGCGATTACGCTATCGAAACGGCGCGGGTGGTCATGGAAAAAAGAATTCCGCTCTTTGGAATCTGCCTGGGCCACCAGATCATGGGGCTGGCGCTCAATGCACGCACCATCAAAATGAAAAACGGCCATCATGGCGCCAATCACCCCGTCAAGGATGTACAGAGCGGCAGGGTATACATTACCAGCCAGAATCACGGCTTTGCGGTAGATGCAGAGACATTGCCGGACAATGCCCGCGTTACCCACGTGTCCCTGTTTGACGGTTCACTGCAGGGGTTTGAGCTGACCGACCGTCCCGCCTTCTGCTTCCAGGGGCACCCAGAAGCCAGCCCAGGCCCGCACGATATCATCGTGCTGTTTGAAAAATTCATCCGCTCCATGAGCGAAAAAAACTAGAGATATCATGCCCAAGCGTACCGACATAAAAAGCATATTGATTATCGGCGCGGGTCCGATCATTATTGGTCAGGCCTGCGAATTTGATTATTCGGGTGCACAGGCGTGCAAAGCCCTGAAAGCCGAAGGCTACCGCACCATTCTGGTCAACAGCAATCCGGCCACCATCATGACCGATCCGGAAACTGCCGATGTGACCTATATCGAGCCCATTACCTGGAAAGCGGTTGAGAAGATCATTGAAGTGGAGCGTCCTGACGCGCTGCTGCCTACCATGGGCGGGCAGACTGCACTGAACTGCGCGCTTGATCTTGCCCATAACGGCGTGCTGGAAAAATATAACGTCCAGATGATCGGCGCCAACGAGCAGGCCATTGAGAAAGCAGAGGACCGTCTGAAGTTCAAGGACGCCATGACCAGTATTGGTCTGGAGTCGGCCAAGTCAGGCGTCGCCCACTCGCTGGACGAAGCCTGGGAAGTGCAAAAGCGCATTGCTGCTGAAGCCGGCACTAGCGGTTTCCCTGCAGTCATTCGACCCAGCTTTACGCTGGGTGGTACCGGCGGCGGTATTGCCTATAATGCCGAGGAATTTGAAACCATCTGCCGTCGCGGCCTGGAAGCCTCGCCCACCAATGAGTTGCTGATCGAAGAATCGCTGCTGGGCTGGAAAGAATACGAGATGGAAGTGGTGCGCGACAAGGCGGACAATTGCATCATTATCTGCTCAATCGAAAACCTTGATCCCATGGGCGTGCACACTGGTGACTCGATCACCGTGGCGCCTGCGCAGACCCTGACCGACAAGGAATACCAGATCATGCGTAACGCGTCTATCGCGGTGTTGCGCGAGATCGGGGTAGAGACCGGTGGCTCCAACGTTCAGTTTGCCGTTAATCCTGAAAACGGCCGCATGATCGTGATTGAAATGAATCCGCGTGTATCGCGTTCTTCGGCGCTGGCGTCCAAGGCAACGGGCTTTCCGATTGCCAAAGTGGCGGCACGCCTGGCTGTCGGTTATACGCTGGATGAATTGCAAAATGAAATTACCGGCGGGCAAACGCCCGCATCGTTCGAGCCGACCATCGATTACGTGGTCACCAAAATCCCTCGCTTTGCCTTCGAAAAGTTCCCCCAGGCCGATTCCCGTCTGACGACGCAAATGAAATCGGTGGGCGAAGTCATGGCCATGGGTCGCACCTTTCAGGAATCATTCCAAAAGGCGTTGCGCGGGCTTGAAGTTGGCGTGGACGGTCTGAACCAGAAAACGCTTGATCGTGAAAAGCTGCAGGTTGAGCTGGCCGAGCCCGGTCCGGAACGGATCTGGTATGTGGGCGATGCGTTTGCCCAGGGCTTCACCCTGGACGAAGTGCATTCCCTGACCAAGATTGACCCCTGGTTTCTGGAGCAGATCAAGGAAATCGTCGACATTGAGCTTGAGCTTGAACAGAAAACGCTGTCCGATCTGAACGAGACGGTCATGCGCCGCCTGAAGCGTCGCGGCTTTTCTGATCGTCGCCTGGCGTTCCTGCTGGATGTCTCCGAATCCGAGGTGCGCAAGGTGCGTCATCAGCTGGGCGTGCGTCCCGTTTACAAACGGGTAGACACTTGCGCGGCCGAATTCGCCACGAAAACAGCGTATATGTATTCCACTTATGAAGAAGAGTGCGAATCTCATCCTACGGATAAAAAGAAAATCATTGTGCTCGGTGGCGGTCCGAATCGCATCGGTCAGGGCATCGAGTTTGATTATTGCTGCGTACATGCGGCGCTGGCGTTGCGTGAAGACGGCTATGAAACCATCATGGTCAACTGCAATCCGGAAACGGTCTCAACCGATTACGATACCTCGGATCGCCTGTATTTCGAACCGCTCACGCTTGAAGACGTACTGGAAATCGTGCATCTGGAGCGCCCGGTGGGCATGATCGTGCAATATGGCGGGCAAACGCCGCTGAAACTGGCGCGCGCACTTGAAGCCAATGGCGTCCCGATCATTGGCACCAGCCCCGAGTCCATTGATGTGGCCGAGGATCGCGAACGCTTCCAGAAGCTGCTGCAAAAACTCGGCCTGCGCCAGCCGCCGAACCGGACCGCGCGTACCGAAGCCGAAGCCATTGCTCATGCAGCTGAAATTGGTTACCCGCTGGTGGTGCGTCCAAGCTACGTGCTGGGCGGCCGCGCCATGGAAATTGTCCATGAACAGACCGATCTTGAACGCTATATGCGTGAAGCCGTCAAGGTCAGCAATGATTCTCCGGTGCTGCTTGATCGGTTTCTGAACGATGCAACGGAAGTGGACGTCGATTGCCTGGCCGATGATGAAGTGGTGTTCATTGGCGGCGTCATGGAACACATCGAACAGGCGGGCGTACACTCAGGCGATTCGGCCTGCAGCCTGCCTCCGTATTCACTCTCCACAGAGGTGATCGAGGAAATCAAGCGGCAGACCAG
Source organism: Advenella kashmirensis WT001 (assembly GCF_000219915.2). Lineage (NCBI taxonomy): Bacteria > Pseudomonadati > Pseudomonadota > Betaproteobacteria > Burkholderiales > Alcaligenaceae > Advenella > Advenella kashmirensis. The sequence continues at coordinate 1,459,556 of NC_017964.1, forward strand.
CCTGATGGCCCGTGCACTGAACGTGCGCGGCTTGATGAATGTGCAGTTCGCCATCCAGGACGGACAAGTCTATGTGTTGGAGGTCAATCCGCGCGCATCTCGCACCGTGCCGTTTGTCTCGAAAGTAACCGGCTATCAGCTGGCCAAGATCGCGGCGCGTGCCATGGCCGGCAAGTCGCTGGCCGAGCAGGGCGTGACCGAGGAAGTGGTGCCATCATACTTCAGCGTCAAGGAAGCCGTCTTCCCCTTTGTTAAATTCCCGGGTGTGGATACCATCCTGGGCCCGGAAATGAAGTCTACCGGGGAAGTCATGGGCGTCGGGCGCACTTTCGGTGAAGCCTTCGTCAAGTCTCAGCTGGCCGCCGGCGTACTTTTGCCGGAAACAGGCACTGCCTTTCTCAGTGTCAAGGATCAGGATAAATCCAAGGCGGTGGAGCTGGCCCGTGGCCTGGTCAATCTGGGCTTCAAAGTTGTGGCGACTCGCGGTACGGCCGCCAGACTTAATGAGGCAGGCGTAGAAGCGCAGGTGGTCAATAAAGTGACTGAAGGGCGTCCGCACGTGGTCGACATGCTCAAGAACGGTGAAATTCAGCTGGTCATCAATACCGTAGAAGAGCGCCGCAATGCGATCTCCGACTCGCGCGTGATCCGTACACAGTCGCTGGCTGATCGGGTCACCTTCTTTACCACGCTGGCCGGCGCCAGGGCGGCCATCGAAGGCATGCAGTATCTGCGCGATTCCGACGGCATCCAGGTGTATTCATTGCAGGACCTGCACATCGGGCTGGCTTCGGCAAAGAAGATATAAACAGCTTGTCGGGTCGGATGGCCATTGCGTGTAGATAATGAGAACGATTGCCATTTTTCTTCGTGAAATTTGGCAATTTTTCTTTATAGGGCATGCTCCGCGCAAACCTCTCTTAAAATAGGGTTTTACGTTTGATTCTTTCAAGGAGCAGCATAATGAAAGGCCATCCTAAAGTCATCGACTACCTGAACTTTCTGCTTTCAGGTGAACTCGCTGCGCGCGATCAGTATTTCATTCATTCACGCATGTACCATGAATGGGGTTATACCAAGCTGTTCGAGCGTATCGGCCACGAAATGCAGGATGAGACAGACCACGCCGACGCGTTGATTCGTCGCATTCTTTTGCTGGAAGGCACACCCAAAATGATATCTGCAGATATCCGGGTAGGCAAGGACGTGCCAGAAATGCTGCAACTTGACCTGGACACCGAGTTTGAAGTTCGGGACAATCTGAAAAAAGGCATTGCGCTTTGTGAAGAGGCCGGCGATTACGTAACGCGTGAAATGTTGCGTGCACAGCTGGAAGATACCGAAGAAGATCACGCACACTGGCTGGAACAGCAGTTGCGCCTGATAGAGCGCCTTGGCCTGCAGAACTATCTACAATCACAGCTGTAATAATTTCGATTGTAATATCACGAAATTGTACTATCACGATAGCGATTGCACACCGACATGCGTGTTTTTATTAGTGGCGCCAGTAGCGGACTGGGCGAGGCCTTTGCCCGGTATTACGACGCCCGTGGTGCGCAGCTAGGTCTTTTTGCCCGTTCGGGTGACAAACTGCAAGCGCTCTCGTCGTCGTTGTCAAAGCCGGCCGCTTGCTATGTTGGTGATGTACGGCGTGCCTCCGATCTACATGCTGCGGCTGCAGATTTTTTGCATAATGGCCCGGTGGATATCGTTATTGCCAATGCAGGCATCAGTGTCGGCATTCTTAACGGCATGGTTGAAGACGCCGAGGTGTTCCGGGAAATTATTGAAACCAATGTGCTGGGCATGGGGGCGACCTTCGAGCCCTTCATTCCTGGAATGCAAAGCAGGGGTAGCGGCACCTTGGTGGGCATCAGCAGCGTTGCCGGTGTTCGCGGCTTGCCTGGCTCCAGTGCCTATAGCGCCTCCAAGGCGGCAACCACAGTCTTTTTGGAAAGTTTGCGCATTGATCTGTACGGTACCGGCGTTAAAGTCGTCACCATTGCTCCCGGGTTTGTCGATACCCCTATGACGCAGCACAATCCGTATCCCATGCCTTTTCTGATGAAGCCCGATGCCTTTGCGCGGCGCGCAGGGCAGGCGATCGAACGTGGCCGCCGCTATGCGGTGATTCCGTGGCAGATGGGTCTGGTTGCCAGGTTGCTGCGCTTTATCCCCAATGCGCTCTATGACCGCATGATGAGTCGTGCCGGTCGCAAACCGCGTCGTCAGCAGGCCCCCCGCTAAGTTCGTCAAGCGGCATGACCCGGGTACGCATCTTCCCGCGTGAGCGCGCCGGCATCCCACAACAACTTTATACTTTGATTTTCATGCCTCGGTCACCGCTTGCGGCAAATGGCTTGTGTCGGCCCAGGACACAATCTGCCAGCTGTCGTCACTGATAATCCGCAAGCGGTTGATGCTGGTATTGCGCTGGGTGAACTCGCGTGGCGCATCGGGTGTGAGCTTGCCGGCCGCCCGCCACATCATATCAATCGCGCCGCCATGGCTGACGATCATGACGGTTTCATTCCGGTGCTTTTGTGCCAGGGCGTTCAGCGTCTGTCTGATCCGTGTATAAAAGGTTGCCAGGTCCTCTGCCTTGTGCTCGTCCCGGTCCAGTTCTATCGCCTGGTTGTGATTGCGCGCCGAGTCAAAGCCGGTCAGCTCCGACCAGAGCTGACCTTCAAGAACACCGTAATTGCGTTCGCGCAGCCCGGGCAGGCGATGAATCGGCTTGTTGCACGACTGTGCATAGGGCAGGGCGGTATGGTACGCCCGCTGCAGATCGCTTGTATAGATGTGTGCAGGCGTCGCGTCGCTAAAACAGCCTTGCAGATGCGCGTTCAGTGCCTGGGCCTGGGCAATGCCGTTGGGGTTCAGTGGAATGTCGCACCAGCCCTGCAGGCGGCGCTCGGCGTTCCAGTCGGTTTCGCCATGGCGGATAATCCAGAAATCGGTGTGTGACATAGTTGGATGCTCGAAGGGTGGTCGGGTGAAGAACAGAAAATCACGGGTAAAGGTCTTGCTGCCGGCCGCAGTTTTGCTTGCTCTGTGCACCGGTCAGGCCGTACACTGCATATCCAGCAAAATATGACATCACATCTGAATGGGGAAAGTAATGAGTGGACCTTTTTTTCCAATCTGGCGGCGGGTTGACCGGGCCCGGGATCATCAGATTGTAGCACCCGATGAGCGTCTGTCCTGGCCGCAGACGGCGGTAATGGGTGCGCAACACGTTGTCGCCATGTTTGGTGCGACTGTGCTGGCCCCGTTGCTGATGGGTTTCGACGCCAACCTGGCCGTACTGATGTCAGGTATCGGCACGTTGATCTTCTTCTTTTTCGTTGCAGGTCGCGTGCCAGTTATCTGGGTTCCAGTTTTGCTTTCATCGGCGGTGTCATATCGGTAACGGGTTACGCCGGCAGCGGCCCAAATGCCAACATCAGTGTTGCGCTGGGTGCCATTATCGTGTGCGGTTTGGTATATGCACTGGTTGGGTTGCTGGTATGGTATGCCAACAGTCGGGGCAACGGTTCGGCCTGGATCGAACGGCTGATGCCGCCTGTGGTAACGGGTGCCATCGTTGCCGTGATCGGCCTGAATCTGGCGCCCATTGCGGCCAAGGGTGCGATGGGATCGGGTTCAACCTTCGAGGCGCTCATGGCCCTGATGACCATCCTGTGTGTAGCCGGGGTGGCTGTTTTTACGCGCGGCATGATCCAGCGCCTGCTGATTCTGCTGGGGTTGATCGCCGCTTGCGTCATTTACTGGTTGTTGACCAATGTGGCCGGACTGGGCACGCCGATTGACTTTACCGGCGTGCAGGCAGCGGCCTGGTTTGGCTTGCCGACGCTGGTCGCGCCTGAATTTACGGTATCGGCGATTTCAGTAATGGTGCCGGTCGCTGTTATTCTGATTGCTGAGAATCTGGCCATATCCGTGCCGTCAGCGCGATGACCGGGCAAAACCTGGATCAGTATCTGGGGCGCGCCTTCGTGGGTGATGGCGTTGCCACCATGATTTCAGGCGCCGTCGGCGGCACCGGCGTGACCACCTATGCAGAAAATATCGGCGTCATGGCTGTGACTCGTATTTATTCGACCCTGGTGTTTGTAGCGGCGGCATGTATTGCCATCGTCCTGGGTTTTTCACCCAAATTCGGCGCGCTGATCCATGCGATTCCCGGTCCGGTGCTCGGTGGCGTTTCCATGGTGGTTTTTGGTCTGATTGCCATTGCCGGCGCTCGTATCTGGGTGGTCAATCAGGTTGATTTTGGCGATAACCGGAATCTGATCGTGGCGGCAGTCACCTTGCTCATGGGCGCCGGCAACTTTACGCTGCAATTGGGCGCTTTCAAGCTCGAAGGCATCGGAACTGCGACCTTTGGCGCCATCATTTTGTACGCGTTGCTCAATTTGCGGCAACGTTCCACAGTTGAACCGGACCAGAGCCCGTTCGATCAGGAACAGAATATGTAAAATCGTAATTTTTTCAATTGTTTTCAAGACTTTAGCAACATTTTCCCGAATGCTTGCATTTTGTTCAGGAATTGGAGACAATGTCATAACGATGTCCCTGGCACTAATTAACCAGTGCCGGGGTTTATTTTTGTTTTTTCCATTCTTTTGTGCTTGCGCCAGGCATCGTTGGCCAAGTCTATAACACAACAGCACGCTCATCATCATGGCACATCATTGTGCAATGGGGGCGTTTTTACTTTTTTGAGACAGATATGGCAGGTATTCCATTAACAGCGCAAGGTGCGAAGCGCTTAGAAGAAGAATTGCACCGCTTGATCAGCGTAGAGCGGCCCGGCGTCATCCAGGCAATTGCTGAGGCGCGCGCGCAGGGTGATCTGTCGGAAAATGCGGAATACGATGCAGCCCGGGAACGTCAGGGTTTCGTCGAAGGCCGCATCAATGAACTGGAAGGTCTCCTGTCCAATGCGCAAATCATCGATCCGTCCAGTCTGGATGTCGAAGGGCGAATTGTGTTTGGTGCAACGGTCGGCATTGAAGACCTGAACTCCGGCAGTCACGTGACTTATCAGATCGTCGGCGATGCCGAATCCGATATCCGCCTGAACAGAATTTCCATTTCCAGCCCCGTTGGCAAAGCGCTAATTGGCAAGGCCGAAGGCGATGTAGTCGTCGTTACTGTGCCGTCCGGCGAGAAAGAGTTTGAAATTGTCTCTGTTGAGTACAAGTAAACTGCATATTGTTATGCAACATTCCCGGGTGTCATAGGGCACGAACCGGAATCGGTCGCTCAGCAAGGCTGATATACCGATAGCAGCAAAAAAAGCCGCAGAAAACAGTCCTGCGGCTTCTTTTTTTGTCTGACCGTAAGTGGTTATCTGCCGCCGCGACGCCCGGTGCGAGGCGCCGCTGTAGTGCGCCGGCCAGCGCGCAGCGACAGGCGCTGCCCGCGCGTCGGGGGATGCCATGCGCCTCGGTGCCGCCGGGACGCGCCGCTGGGGCCCGTGCGGCTTGCGTGCCGGGGTGCCCACCAGTTCGTCGTTGCCTCGGGCTGCCTTGCGGTGTGTCTTGCGGTCTTTCAGGGTCTTGCCCGCGGCCAGCAGTTTTTTCGGCGTATGGGGTTCATTGGGGAGTCGGCGGCTGCGTTCGACGGGTTCTTCGACTTTTTGTTCCCAACGACGGTTTTGTGACCCGTGTCGATATAAAATAAGCGTTTTGCCGACGTGTCCGGCAGCGGCACACGATAATGAATCACAGATAGTGTCAAGCATGGCAATACGTGCGGCGCGATCATCTCCGGCAACGCGCACCTTAATCAGTCCGTGCGCGGTGAGGTTCATGTCAATTTCTTTCAACACCGCGGGCGTGAGGCCCTGATCACCGATCAGGACTACCGGTTTCAGCGGATGGGCGGCAGCGCGTAGTTCGCTGCGCTCTTTTGATGTCAATTCTAGGGTAGGCATAAGGTAATCAGGCAATGGCCAAAAAGAAATTCTCGAAAGAATGGATACATCAGCATATCAATGACCCATACGTGAAAATGGCCAAGCAGCAGGGCTATCGGGCACGGGCAGCGTTTAAGCTGATTGAGATCCTGGATTCGGAAAAACTGATGCGGAAAGGGGATATTATAGTCGACTTGGGCTCTACCCCCGGCAGTTGGTCGCAGGTTGCACGCGAAAGACTCGTTGGCGAGGGCGGAGTGTTGCAGGGCCGCGTCATTGCGCTGGACCTGCTGCCGATGGAGCCCATTGCGGGTGTGGAGTTCATCCAGGGCGATTTTCGTGACGATGCGGTGCTTGCCGCCTTAAACGACAAGGTCGGACAGCAGCAGGTGAACCTGGTCATGTCTGATATGGCGCCAAACCTGTCCGGTGTCAGTTCTGCCGATTCCGCCCGGATTCAGCATGTATGCGAGCTGGCCATGGCGTTTTCCTTGCAGCATCTGACGCCCGATGGCGTTCTTATCGTCAAGGCATTTCACGGCAGCGGATTTTCCCAGATCGTGCAGATGTTCAAACAGCATTTTAAGCGAGTTGTCGAGCGCAAGCCCAAGGCATCGCGCGACAAGTCTTCGGAAACCTTCTTGCTGGGGCGTGGTCTAAAGCATCCGGAGAACCGTCAGTTCTAGGCATCGGCAGGCCTGACCAGGCGCCGGCCTTGCGGCCCAACTGGCATTGGTCCTTGTTTACGGCGCTTATTCCTATAGGTTAATTGCGGTGCCGCTGTACAGTGGGGTTACGACAAGCACCCTTGACGATCTGAATGGGGCACCGGTCGGGCTCGCAATATCAGGAAAAAATCAGGAAAAAGTTACAGAGTAGCGCTTGGAAACCGGGTTTTTGCCCCAATTTGACTATTGTGAGACTCCTTGGTGCTTCATGCCGGGACAACGACTTGCAGCAGTTGCCGTAACACGCCCGGATGCAGTCAAAATCGGCGCCTTTACCTGGGAAATTCCGGAAATGGCGGGTAATGGTTTAATTTGTTTTTAAGCCGGTTGTAAAGCCTCTTTTTTTTATCAATAGGTTAGAATCATATGAACGGGGTAAAGACGCTGCTTTCAGGGTCATTTGCCATTCATCGCAGGAGTCAGATTGTTGAATAATTCTTTTTCAAAATTCGCTATCTGGGTGGTTGTAGCGCTGGTACTTTTTACAGTATTCAAGCAATACGACGGCGCAGGTCAGGTCACAGAGGGCGTGAGCTACAGTCAGTTCATGTCCGATGCCAAGCAGGGTAAGGTGTCCAGTGTTGAGATTCAGGGCAATACCCTGACGGTCACGCCCAGCTCAGGCACACGGCCTTATACGCTGACTGCCCCCAACGACCTGTGGATGGTCGGTGATCTCGTGCGTGAAGGTGTGAAAGTTACCGCCAAGCAGCCCGAGCAGCCGTCATTCCTGTTGAGCGCGCTTATTTCATGGTTCCCCATGCTGCTGCTTATCGGCGTATGGTTCTTCTTCATGCGTCAAATGCAGGGTGGCGGCAAAGGCGGAGCTTTCAGCTTCGGCAAGTCCCGTGCGCGCATGCTTGACGAAAGCACCAACCAGATCACTTTTGCTGATGTGGCCGGTTGCGATGAAGCCAAGGAAGATGTCAGAGAACTGGTCGATTTCCTGCGCGAACCCGCCCGCTTCCAGCGTCTGGGGGGGCGTATTCCCCGCGGTGTGCTGATGGTTGGCCCTCCAGGTACCGGTAAAACGCTGCTGGCCAAGGCTATTGCCGGCGAAGCCAAGGTGCCTTTCTTCAGTATTTCCGGTTCCGATTTCGTGGAAATGTTCGTGGGCGTGGGCGCATCGCGTGTGCGCGATATGTTCGAGAATGCCAAGAAACAGGCGCCCTGCATTATCTTCATCGACGAGATTGACGCCGTCGGTCGCCAGCGTGGCGCCGGTGTCGGCGGTGGTAACGATGAACGCGAGCAGACACTGAACCAGATGCTGGTTGAAATGGACGGGTTTGAATCCGGCCAGAGCGTGATCGTGATCGCTGCGACCAACCGTCCCGACGTGCTGGATCCTGCATTGCTGCGTCCTGGCCGCTTTGACCGCCAGGTCGTGGTCAGCCTGCCAGACGTTCGTGGCCGCGAGCAGATCCTGAACGTGCATATGCGCAAGGTTCCCCTGGCGCCCAACGTCGAAGCGTCGGTCATTGCGCGTGGTACGCCCGGGTTTTCCGGTGCAGACCTGGCCAATATCGTGAACGAAGCTGCCTTGTTTGCCGCACGTCGTAGCGGCCGTACCGTCAACATGATGGATTTCGAAAACGCCAAGGACAAGATCATCATGGGCGCCGAGCGCCGTTCCATCGTCATGCCCGAGGAAGAGCGCAAAAATACCGCTTACCATGAATCCGGTCATGCGATTGTGGCCCGGATGCTGCCTAAAACTGATCCTGTGCACAAAGTGACCATCATTCCGCGTGGTCGTGCACTGGGCGTCACCATGCAATTGCCTGAAGGCGACCGTTACAGCATGGATAAAGAGCGTCTGCTCAATACTATCGCCGTATTGTTCGGCGGGCGTATTGCAGAAGAAATCTTCATGAACCAGATGACCACCGGTGCGTCCAATGACTTTGAACGCGCGACGGCCATCGCCCGCGATATCGTCACGCGCTACGGCATGACCGAATCATTGGGCCCCATGGTCTATGCTGAAAACGAGAATGAAGTGTTCCTGGGACGCAGTGTCACCAAGACCACCCACGTGTCCGAGGCAACCATGCAAAAGGTTGATGCGGAAATCCGCAGCATTATCGATGAGCAGTATTCGGTAGCACGCAAAATCATCGAGGCCAACAGCGACAAAATGCACATTATGGCCAAGGCGCTGCTTGAGTGGGAAACCATTAATGCAGAGCAAATCGGCGATATCATGGCCGGGCGCCCACCGCGTCCGCCGGAAGCACCCGAACCCACGGGCGATTCTTCCGATACGCCGCCGCCTTCATCAGGCCCTGCCCGGAAAGATCCTGGTAGCGACAAAGCAACTGTGACTGCCTGATTTTATTGCTGTATTTTTCATGAATTATTCCACATTCATTTGCGGGCGCTTTGAGCTTACACTCAAGCGCCCGCTTGTTATGGGCATCGTTAATGTGACGCCCGACTCCTTTTCCGATGGCGCCGCCCATTTTTCTGCCGATGCAGCGACCGCGCATGCGCTGGAACTGATCGGGCAGGGTGCCGATATCCTGGATATTGGTGGCGAGTCTACTCGCCAGGTGCTGATGCCGTCTCCGAAGAGGAGGAGCTCCGGCGCATCATTCCGGTGATACATAATCTGCGTGATTGTGGCAGACCTATCTCCGTGGACACCTTCAAACCGGCAGTGATGCGTGCTGCCCTGGCGGCGGGTGCCGATCTGATCAATGATATTTATGCCTTGCGCATGCCCGGCGCCCTTGAGGTTGTAGCAGCGCATCCCAATTGCGGGGTGTGCCTGATGCATATGCAGGGTGAGCCTAAAACCATGCAGGCTGCGCCTCAGTACGAAAATGTGACTGACGAGGTCTACCGGTTTCTGGAGGAACGCAAGGCGGCGGCGGTGGCGGCCGGAATTGCGCCTGCACGCATCTGTCTGGATCCGGGATATGGTTTCGGTAAGACAGTGCAGCAAAATTATCAGCTTTTACGTGAACAGGACAGGCTGTCCGGTTTACACTCACCGTTATTAATCGGTCTGTCCCGTAAAACCATGATTGCAGCGGTTACGGGCCGGGCTCCGCAGGACCGCGTTGCCGGCAGCATTGCCGGCGCGCTGGCTGCTGCAAATCGGGGCGCGGCTATCATACGGGTACACGATGTCGCACAAACTGCAGATGCCCTCAAAGTGTGGGCGGCCACAGAACAAGGAGAAATTCATGGGGCGTAAATATTTCGGAACAGATGGGGTACGTGGTGAAGTGGGCGGTCCGGTCATCAATGCGGAGTTTGCATTGCGACTGGGCTATGCCGCGGGCCGGGTACTGTCAAAAAATTACAAAGATAGTGCGCGTCCCATGGTGCTGATCGGCAAGGATACGCGCATTTCAGGCTATATGCTGGAGTCGGCGCTGGAAGCCGGCCTGGCCGCTGCCGGTATTGACGTTTACCTGGCAGGACCCATTCCGACACCTGCCGTGGCGTATCTGACCCGTGCACTGCGCCTGACTGCCGGTGTGGTCATCAGCGCTTCGCATAATGCCTATCAGGACAATGGGATCAAGTTTTTCTCCGGTAACGGCATGAAGCTGCCCGATAACGTTGAGCTGGAAATCGAAGCGGCGCTGGACGAACCGGTAGGTTGTGTCGATTCCGAGCATATTGGTCGTGCCCGCCGCATGCCAGACTCTGCCGGGCGCTATATCGAATTTTGCAAAAGCACGTTCCCGAACGACCTGGATCTCAAGGGCATGAAAATCGTGGTCGATGGCGCGCATGGTGCGGCTTACCACATTGCACCTCATGTTTTTCGCGAACTGGGTGCTGAAGTGGTTGCCATTGGCTGCAACCCGGATGGTTTCAACATCAATTCCGGCGTAGGTGCGCTGCATCCGGAAGCGCTGGCCGAAAAAGTCAGGGAAGTGGGCGCGCACTACGGCATTGCACTGGACGGCGACGCCGACCGGATTCAGATGGTGGACGCCGAAGGACGTATCTACAATGGGGATGAATTGCTTTATGCCATGGTCCGTGAACGGATGATGCACGGCCGCGTGGCCGGTGTCGTGGGCACACTCATGACCAACTATGGCTTTGAAAAGATTATGCAAATCATGGGTGTACCCTTTGAACGGGCCAATGTGGGCGATCGCTACGTACTGGAAGCCATGCAGAGAAACGGCTGGCTCTATGGCGGCGAGAGCTCGGGCCATCTGCTGTGCCTGGATCACCACAGTACCGGTGACGGCATTATCGCTGGCTTGCAGGTGTTGACGGCATTGGTGCGCAGCGGCAAAACGCTTTCTCAATTCATTTCAGATCTGAAAATGTATCCACAGATCATGGTCAATGTGCCCTGGAAAAAAGGTGCTGACTGGAAGGCCCATGCAGGCTTGCAGACGGCCAAAGAAGAGGTTGAGCGCGAGCTGGACGGGCGCGGCCGGGTGCTGATTCGTGCCTCGGGCACCGAACCCAAGCTGCGGCTGATGGTTGAAGCTGAAACCGAAGCGCTGGCCCGTCAGGGCGTGGAACGTCTGCAGGCCGTCGACCTGGCTGCATGATTTCTCGTGGCCAGTTGTATGCAGTTTGTGCAACTGGCAATGCATTCTGTTGTAAGATTTCAAAAAATCGAAATATTACCTGTATGTGAAAAGTTTTTGTCAAATGAACCGGGTATCATGCAGCTTTACAGTAAATCTTAGGAATTGACCCGAATGCAAGAAATCATGCGGATCCAGGCAGACGAGAATGATACGTCAAGCCACAGCCTGGTCTTGGGGATTGCTACAACCGACGAGGAAGTCGAACAGTTGCAGCGATTGCGTTACGAGGTCTATACCAACGAAATGAACGTGGTATTTCCCGGCGCAGTCAACGGTGTAGACATTGAACCGTTTGACAAATGGTGTGTCCATTTGATGGTTCGGGACCTGAAAACAGGTGCCGTTGTCGGTACCTACCGGATCCTGAGTCCGGAGAAGGCGGCAGAAGCCGGTGGCTATTACTCAGAGCTGGAATTCAATATTGATCAATTGGCGCATATCCGCCATCTGTTATGTGAATGCGGCCGCTCATGCACGCATCCGGATTACCGCAATGGTCAGGCGATCATGCTGCTCTGGAATGGTCTGGCGCGCTATCTGCTGAGTAATAATTATCGCTATATGCTCGGTTGCGCCAGTGTCAGTCTGGCCGATGGTGGTGTGCAAGCCTCCAAGGTCTGGCGTGCGGCCAAACGCGATATCGATGCACATCCCGAGCGTCCGATCATGGTGCCCATCAATCCGTATCCGCTGGACAAACTCACGCTTACCGATGATGCGAAAACACCTGCGCTGATCAAAGGATATCTGAAGATTGGCGCACATATCTGCGGTGAGCCGGCATTTGACCAGGACTTCAATTCTGCAGATTTTCCGGTCATTATCGATGTGGCCAATATCGATCCCCGGTACAAAAAACACTTCGGCCTGGCCTGATACGCGTACGGCGCCCGTTGCCAGGGATCTGGCCGGACGGGTGGGCCGCTTGCGCCAGGCAGCCGGCTGGTGCCGGCTTTCATGTCGGCATGCGATAATACTCACGTCCGACACGTGGCATCCGCAAGGTCAGGAAGGAATAATATCCAGTGTAAAGCCGGCTTTTTTCCATTCGGCAGCTTCCAGAGACAGCGTGTACCGGGTCAGAGGGTGGTCTTCCAGCCATTTCCGGCCCACGCGCAATATGAGTTTCTGATCGTCGGTTTCCAGTGAAACCGGAAGCGATGTCACCGGCTGGCGGCGGCGCATGAACACGACGGCCAGTCGCAGGCACAGGGTCAGCAGCCATTTGACGCGGCTTGGCTTTTCGGGCAGCAATTTGTCCAGCTTACCCTGATGGCCCAGGTCAGGAACGAGAGCAGTTCCTGTTCGGCTTCGGAAAAACCAGGCATGTCGGCGTTGGCCATCACGTAGGCGGTATGCTTGTGATAATTATTCTGCGAGATGCTCAGGCCGGTTTCATGCAAATCGCAGGCCCAGCTCAGATAGCGTCGTAGATCATCGGCTGCTGTTTCATCAGCCAGTATTGAATCAAAAAATGCCAGTGCCTGTTTTTTCACGCGCGCGGCCTGTCGGCTGTCAATATGGTAGCGTTTCATGAACACACCCGCTGTTTCATCACGCTTGTCATGAGAGCTGTCGCGGCCCAGCATATCGTACAGAACGCCGACGCGCAGCGCGCCGTCACCCTGGAACATCTGCTTGACCTGTAGTTCGCTGAAGATCGCCATCATGATAGACAGCCCAGCCGGCAGCACTTCCATGCGATCCAGCTTCAGGCCGCGCAATTCCGGCGCGTGAGCGCTGCCGTGACGGATCAGCACTTTTTTCAGCTTTTGCATGCCGTCCAGCGTAATGCCTTTTTCTGAAAAACCGGATTCTTCCAGGGTCGCAACCAGTGCTTTGGCCGTACCCGAAGAGCCGAAGGCTTCATCCCATCCCAGATGCCGATACTGTCTGGAAATAATTTCGATTTCCTTTCTAGCAGCAATTTCGGCCAGGACAAAGCCTTCTTCGGTGACTTTGCCGTCCGGAAAAAAGGACTTGGTGTAGCTGACGCAGCCCATGGCCAGGGATTTCATGATCAGCGGTTCAAGCTCCCGGCCGATGATAAATTCAGTGGAGCCGCCGCCGATGTCGACGACAAAGCGTTGTTTATTGGACGGCGGCAGTTCGTGAACCACGCCGGAGTACACCAGCCGAGCTTCTTCCTGACCGGAAATGACTTCGATCGGGTAGCCCAGCGCGGCTTCCGCACGAGGCAGAAATTCAGCCACATTGCGCGCGACGCGAAAGGTATTGGTTGCTACGGCACGTACACGGCCGGCGGGGAAGTTTTCCAGGCGCTCGCCAAAACGGGACAGCACGGCAATGGCGCGCTGGATTGCGTCTTCATCGAGCACGCGCTCGGCGTTCAGGCCAGCGGCAAGTCTGACGGTTTCCTTGAGACGATCTGTTGCGTAAATTTGCACAGAATCATCGTTCTGGACAATCCTTGCAATGGACAGGCGAAAGCTGTTGGAGCCAAGGTCTACGGCGGCAAGTAATTGGTCCATGATGCATCTGCTAGGTAAGGGAAACGCCATTTTAGTAAAAAAGCCGCAAGCGTGAGCGAAATAAAGGCAATCGGCTTCATCATTTTTATTTGAATGTGGCGTCAACCTCTGCCATTGAAGGCAGGTATATATTGCCAGTATTGCGTAGCAATTATTAAATAGATAGCATGTCGGCAATGGTTTTAATAGAAAACCATGCAGATACGCCAAGTCTTTAAATTCGAGTGGATACCAAACGCTGTACGCATCGGCAAAATGAAGCTGTTTTACAGATATTCGCGTTTTGTCATGAATTTGTTATATTGTGAGAGTATAAGAACTGTTCTTTGCCAAAGCCTAATACACACAACAACTGCGCCTTCATGTCCGATACCAATCCTGTCCCAGTTTCTGCTTCCTCTTCCGACTCCGTCACGCTGCTCAATCGCGAACTGTCATTGCTAAAATTCAATGAACGGGTGTTGGGCATGGCCATGAATCAGGCCAACCCGCTACTGGAGCGCCTGCGCTATTTGTGTATTGTCAGCTCCAATCTGGATGAGTTTTTTGAAATCCGCATCTCCAGTCTGAAAGAACAGGAACGGCAGTTTCCCAATGTGCCGGGCGATGACGGCCTGACACCGTCGGCAGCATTCGAACTGGTGCAGCATCGTGTGCACGAACTGGTCGATCGCCAGTACGCGTTGCTGCACAAGGATATTTTTCCTGCCTTGCGCAAGCAGGGCGTGTCTGTGCTGGCCCCCAGGGAATATTCAGATGCCATATCCGCCTGGCGCGCGATGTGTTCCTGAACGAGGTGCTGCCGCTGCTTACGCCTATCGGCCTTGATCCGGCGCACCCGTTTCCGCGTGTTTATAACAAGAGTCTGAACTTTATCGTCTCGCTTAGCGGCGAAGATGCCTTTGGCCGCCGTGCGTCCATTGCCATTGTGCAGGCACCGCGCGCTTTGCCTCGTTTACTTGAAATTCCCGAATCGGTCTGCGGGCACCGTCATTGCTACACGCTTTTGTCCTCGCTGATGCAGCAGTTCTCCGGAGAGCTGTTTCCGGGCATGGAGGTAAAGGGGCTATATCAATGGCGTGTCACGCGTAACAGCGACCTGTTTGTTGATGAAGACGAGGTGACCAACCTGCGGCAGGCGCTGCAGGGGGAGCTGTCGCAGCGTAACTTCGGGGCGGCGGTTCGATTGGAAATTTCTGAAGACACTCCGGTAGAACTCGAACATTTTCTGCAGCGGGAGTTCGCGCTGGGCCCCAAGGATACCTACCGCACGCACGGTAGTGTCAACATGACGCGCCTGATGCCGCTATGCGATATTGACGCTGACCCGCAGTTGGTGTTCCCCAGCTATCGGGCCCGCCTGCCGGCCCCATTCGATTCCATGAATGATAATCCTGCAGAAATGTTCGATGCGATAGCGCGGGAAGACCTCTTGTTGCACCATCCGTACCAGTCATTCAAGCCAGTGATCGACTTTCTGACATCAGCTGCGCTGGATCCGCAGGTAGTGGCGATCAAGCAAACCATTTATCGTACCGGTGAAGATTCCGAACTGATGGGGCTGTTGCTGGCCGCAGCCAAAGCCGGCAAGGAAGTGACGGTAGTCGTAGAATTGATGGCCCGTTTTGACGAACAGACCAATATCAACTGGGCGGCCAAGCTGGAAGAGGTTGGCGCACATGTGGTCTATGGTGTTGTGGGCCATAAAACGCATGCCAAAATGTTGCTGGTGTTGCGCCGCGAAGGCAAGAAAATCGTTCGCTACGGACACCTGGGTACCGGAAATTATCATCCACGTACGGCACGGCTCTATACCGACTTTGGTTTGCTGACGGCCAATCCCGATCTGACCAATGATATGGATCGGGTTTTTTCCCTACTTACAGGCTTGGGCGCCCGGCGTCCACTCAAACTGCTGCTGCAGTCGCCGTTTACCCTGCACGAACGGGTACTCAAGATGATTCAGGCTGAAACCGAACAGGCGCAGGCTGGAAAAAAAGCGGTGATCATGGCCAAGATGAATTCTTTGCTGGAAGTGGAGGTGATCAACACTTTGTACAAGGCCAGCCAGGCCGGCGTTCGCATTGAACTGATCGTGCGCGGGGTATGTGCGCTGCGTTCCGGCGTTCCCGGCCTGTCGGAAAATATTCGGGTGCGTTCCATCATTGGGCGCTTTCTGGAACACTCGCGAGTGTTTTATTTTCATGCCGGTGGCCAGGAGCAGGTTTACCTGTCTTCTGCCGACTGGATGGCGCGCAATTTTTTCCGCCGTGTGGAAGTGGCCTTCCCTATCCTGAATCCGGTTCTGAAAAAACGGGTAATCAATGAGTCCTTTACCTTCCCATTGAAGGACAATGTGCTGTCGTGGGAGCAGAAACCCAGTGGCGAGTACGAGCGAATAAAAAATCGTCGGGAGCCATTCAATATCCACCAGTACTTGATGAATCTGCTTGGCAAGGCCGGTTGATTGTACGTATGAATATGCAGGGCATCGCGCGTTGCCTCGCATTCAGGTCCGTCTGTTGTCAGATGGGTCCGGGTGGGCTTTTGCGCGACACCTGGGATGATAACGAGGCGCGAAAAGCAGACAGGTGAGGGTGCGTCAACGCTAGTTTGTAACATGACATAATATGACAGGCTTCAGAACTTGTTGTATGCAGCCTGCGTTTTTCAAGACGATTTTGAAGTCTTTTGACACAATTTTGTCACCTGAAATATTCTTTAAGTTATTGATAATAAAATATAAAAAGCATATTGCTAGTGTTTTCCCTTATGGAGGAAAAAAACTGCCTTATATTTGTCACTATCTTGTCATATAAGCGTTTTACTATACTCGGCATGGACATCAAGGTTCGTATTTTGTTACCTCTTTAACGTATTAAGGAATATACATGTTCAAACATGCACTTAAAAGCGTCTCTGTCGCCATCGCGCTGTCGACCGCGACTTTCGCCGCACAGGCCGCCAACGTGACCGGCGCAGGCGCTTCTTTTCCATACCCCGTTTATGCCAAATGGGCATCCATGTACGCAGCTGAGACCGGTAATAAAATCAATTACCAATCTATCGGTTCTGGTGGCGGCCAACAACAAATTATCGCCAAGACAGTAGATTTCGGTGCATCCGATGATCCATTGAACGAAAAGAAACTGGCTGAAAACGGTCTGTTGCAGTTTCCAGCAGTTATTGGCGGCACCGTTGCAGTCGTAAATATCGATGGCATCAAACCAGGTCAACTCAAACTGACAGGTCCTGTTCTGGCCGATATCTTCCTGGGTAAAATCACCAAGTGGAATGATCAGGCGATTGCTTCCCTGAACCCTGGTGTTACTTTGCCTGACGCGGCCATTATCGTTGTTCATCGTTCGGATGGTTCAGGCACGACCTTTGGCTGGACAAACTACCTATCCAAGGTTTCTGCCGAGTGGAAAGAAAAAGTGGGTGAAGGCAAGGCCGTTAAGTGGCCAACAGGACAGGGCGGCAAGGGTAACGAAGGCGTAGCCGCTTATGTGGGTCAGCTCAAAAACGCTATCGGCTATGTTGAATACGCGTATGCCAAACAGAACAATCTGTCCTGGACTCAGCTGAAAAACAAAGATGGCAAATTCGTTCAGCCTGAACAAAAAGCGTTTGCAGCCGCTGCAGCCAACGCCGACTGGAAAAGCGCACCAGGCATGGGTGTTGTACTGACTGAAGAGCCAGGTGCTGATTCCTGGCCTGTAACGGCAGCTACCTTTATTCTGGTGCACAAGAAAGCCGACAAGCCAGAACAGACTAAAGCCGTTCTGTCGTTCTTTGACTGGGCATTCAAAAATGGTGCGAAAGCCGCTGCTGATATCGACTATGTGCCACTGCCAGACGCTGTAACCAAAGAAGTTCGCGCAGCCTGGGCTTCCGAGATCAAAACGGCAGACGGTCAGGCGGTTTGGAAATAATCAGGTCTATCAAGACTTGACCCTCTGAACAAAACATGGCGACTTAATCAATTTAAGCCGCCATGTTTTTTACGAACACCAAGACGGGTTTACAATGAGCGTTTCGATAACGACAACAGGGGCCGAGCCTAACCGGTCCGCCATCCAGACTATGCAAAAACAACTTCCCCCGACACCGGCCAAGAGCAATGCGTTTGCCGACATGTTGTTCAAGAATGTGGCACGTTTTTTTGCCTTTTTCGTATTCATGCTACTTGCGGCCATCATGGTTTCACTGTTGTATGGAAGTCAGGAGACGCTGCTCAAGTATGGTGCGGCGTTTTTGTGGACAAATGACTGGGACCCTGTCAATGACGTTTACGGCGCTGTCGTGCCTATCATTGGTACGCTGATTACCGCGTTTGTGGCCCTTATTATCGCTGTGCCGGTTTCTTTTGGTATTGCCATGTTCCTTACCGAACTGGCTCCAACCTGGCTGCGTCGTCCCCTGGGTACTGCGGTTGAGCTGCTGGCGGCCATTCCATCCATTATTTACGGTATGTGGGGTTTGTTCGTCTTTGTTCCCATCTTTCAGCAATATGTCCAGCCTACATTGATCAATGTGCTGGGCAGTGTGCCCTTTATCGGGCAGTTTTTCCAGGGCGCTCCCTTTGGTATCGGCCTGTTTACGGCCGGCCTGGTGCTGTCCATTATGGTCATTCCCTATATTGCTTCGGTCATGCGAGACGTATTTGAAGTGGTTCCTCCCATGCTCAAGGAGTCGGCCTATGGCCTGGGGTCTACGACCTGGGAAGTCATGTGGCGCGTCGTACTCCCCTACACAAAAACCGGCGTGATCGGCGGCATCATGCTCGGTCTTGGCCGTGCATTGGGTGAAACCATGGCCGTTACGTTTGTGATCGGCAACTCGTTTCGCCTGCCGGGTGGTGTTTTCGATCCGTCCAACTCGATCGCTTCGGCCATTGCCAACGAATTCAATGAAGCCGGTGGCTTGCAGAAATCTTCCCTGATTGAATTGGGCCTGATCCTGTTCCTGATCACAACCTTGGTATTGATGGCTTCGCGCCTCATGTTGGCAAGATTGTCAGCGGCCGAAGGTAAAAAATCCTGATTGTGGGGCTCAAGAGATAAATCATGAATACAACGACAGCAACAACATCGCAGGCCAATTCGGCCATCAATCCCGGCAACTGGATTTACCGTCGCCGCCATATGCGCAACAAGGTCATGCTTGTCTTATCGTCGGCAGCGCTGCTGTTCGGCCTGTTTTGGCTGGTCTGGATCCTGTTCACGCTGGCTGTGAAGGGCGGCGGTTCGCTCTCATTTTCGCTCTTTACTGAAAAAACACCAGGTCCGGGCGAATCAGGCGGGCTGGCCAATGCGCTGATCGGTTCCGTGCTCATGTCCGGGGTTGGCACGGCTATCGGTACGCCGATTGGCATTCTGGCCGGAACTATCTGGCTGAATATGGACAACGCGGCTGGCTGGCACCGGCAACCCGCTTTTTGAATGACGTGCTGCTCTCTGCGCCATCCATCGTGATCGGCCTGTTCATTTATGCCATTGTGGTTGCCAACTCGGGGCACTATTCGGTTGGGCCGGTTCCTTTGCATTGGCCATTCTGGTTATTCCTGTGGTGGTGCGTACTACAGACAATATGCTGGCGCTGGTGCCCAACAGTCTGCGCGAGGCTGCGTCTGCACTGGGCTGCCCGAAATGGCGCGTGATTACGCTGGTATGTTATAAAGCAGCCATGTCTGGGATTCTGACTGGCGTCTTGCTGGCGGTGGCCCGTATTGCCGGCGAAACCGCGCCGCTGCTGTTTACCGCGCTGTCGAACCAGTTCACCAGCTGGAACATGAATGCGCCAATGGCCAATCTGCCGGTGGTGATCTATCAATACGCTGCAAGTCCGTTCAAGGACTGGAATGAGTTGGCGTGGGCTGGCGCCACCCTCATCACATTGCTGGTGCTGGCGCTCAATATTCTCGCCCGTAACTTGTTTCGCAAACAATAGTCAGCGACCCCTAAATTAAAGTATTCGTCAGGAAGACACTCATGGAAAACTTGGTTACGATTGACCAGACAAAGATTGAAGTCAAGAATTTGAACTTCTATTATGGAAAATTTCACGCCATCAAAGACGTGAACATACGGATCGCAAAGAACAAGGTAACGGCATTTATTGGCCCGTCCGGCTGCGGTAAATCCACGCTGCTGCGTACCTTCAACCGCATGTACGAACTTTACCCGGGCCAGCGTGCCGAAGGTGAAATCAACATGGATGGCGAGAACCTGCTAACGTCTGCACAGGATATTTCGCTGTTGCGTGCCAAGGTCGGCATGGTGTTTCAGAAGCCCACGCCTTTTCCAATGAGCATATATGATAATGTGGCCTTTGGCGTCAAGTTGTTCGAGCGCCTGTCCAAGGCGGCGATGGATGAACGGGTCGAGTGGGCCCTGACCAAAGCTGCTCTGTGGAACGAAGTAAAAGACAAACTGAGTCAAAGCGGCAATGGCCTGTCCGGTGGTCAGCAGCAGCGCCTGTGTATTGCCCGTGGCGTTGCCATCAAACCAGAGGTGCTGTTGCTGGATGAACCATGTTCCGCGCTGGATCCGATCTCTACAGTTAAAATCGAAGAGTTGATTACCGAATTGAAAAAAGACTATACGGTTGCCATCGTTACGCACAATATGCAACAGGCGGCACGTTGCTCCGATTACACGGCGTACATGTACCTGGGTGAAATGATGGAGTTTGGCGAAACGGAACAAATGTTCGTTAAACCCAAGCGCAAGGAAACCGAAGACTATATTACTGGCCGTTTCGGCTAACCATCGCATTTCGCGGCAGGCTGCGGCCTGTTCCGGCTTGTTCTATACGAGAAAAACTGCGCCCTGCGGTATTCGATTCGTCGGCTACCGCAGGGCGCAGTTTGTTTTGAACCAGCCCCTCTGGATTCTGTTGGATATTTTTGCCACAACCAAGGGTTATCCCTAGCAATGCGTTTTCCCATCTATTGGTAATATTTGCGGGCGCAATGTTTAAAACAATGTTAGATAATATGGATAGGTGAATCCATTGCGCCGCCCCGCCTCGTGCGGGGCGCTTCGTTTTCAGGCATGCGGTCCTTGTTGTGGTGCGCAGCCAGGATGCGCCCAGGCGGCGCGCTTGCTAATGTCGATGACGCCTGTGGGACGATGGTCCCTTGCGTAAATACGCCGCTTTATCCAGATATAGTATTATCGGAGCAGGCAGTCTTGCTTCCAATTATTCCGAGGAACATTCATACGATGGCGTACTATCTGATCGTCCGGGTAAAAGTCAATGACCCTGAAGGCTATGCAGCGTATACCGCTTTGACACCTGATATTGTGGCTGCCCATGGCGGGCGATTTCTGGTGCGTTGTCCTGCGCCGGTTACCCTTGAGGGGCCGCAAGAGCAGCAGCGTATCGTTGTGGTGGAGTTTCCCGACGAGCAGCATGCCCGTACGTTTTATGATTCTGCTCAGTACCAGGCTGCCAAAGCGATCCGCGAGCCCTTTTCCGAGGCACAGTTCCTGATGGTTCCTGGCGTCTGAAAGACCGGGTTGGATTCTATTGCTGTGCACCCATGCTGTTGGACTTGTGGGTTACCGGGGGTTTACAGATGCGTGTGGCCGTGCACGTGCGGATCTGCCATCTCTGCCGTCTGCAGTTCAAGAAAGATGCCGCAGTTTTTGACATCATGAGGGACGGTGCAGCGTTGTCTCAGCGAGGCCAGTTGTGCTTTTAACTGGCTCAATTCCCGGATACGCGTTTCTACGTGTTCAATATGCGCGTCAATTGACCGATTGACCGGCTGGCAGTCGTCCGGGGTTTCATCATGCGCCTGCAACAGGGTACGGATTTCGTCGTGGGACATATCCAGAATCCGGCAGTTCCGAATAAAGCGCAAGCGTTGTACATGTTCATTGTCATAGTGTCGGTAATTACCCTCTGTCCTGACGGGTGCCGGCAGCAGTCCGGCTTTTTCATAAAAGCGGATTGTTTCGGGGGTACATCCCTGCAAACGGGCCAATTCTCCGATTTTCATCTTTTTTCCTGTCCTGTTCAATAATCCCTTGACTCTAAAGTTACTTCAGGGTTTTAAATGCCATTATACGATGTAATTGGAGTTCAAGCATGTCAGAGCAGCAAACCCGAGTTACCGCCATCAGAATCGAGCAAATGGACTGCCCGACTGAAGAGCGGTTATTGCGCAAGGCGCTGGAGAAAAAGCCAGGGGTAACCGACCTTCGTTTCAATCTCATGTCCCGCGTTCTGTCTGTAACGCATGATCCGGCCATACTGGAAGAGGTCATGCAGGCTATTCGCAAGATCGGCTTTACGCCGGAGCTGCACGATGGCAAGTCCGCAACTGCACGGACAATCAGCAAAACAGGTTGCTGCGGGCATTCGCATGCCACTACAGGCGGACAGACAATTGCCGGCGCCCCGCACAGTCATGGAGACAGCGGGGTGCACGGCGCACACGATCATCATCAGCACGAACACAACCACGACGGTAGTCACTGCGCCCAGGGGCACGATCACACGCACGGATCAGCGCAAGGCACCTTGCTTGCGCAGCCGGAAGGCGAAGTCTCTCCCAATATTGCCGGCGGCATCCTGCCGGCCTGGTGGCATCTCGCGCTGGGCGGGGCGCTGGCGCTGGCATCGGAGCTGGTCCACTGGTTCGGCGGACCAACCTGGCTGACGATTGTCTGCGCTATTGCCGCCGTTGCCCTGGCAGGTACCGCCACCTACCGCAAGGGCCTGGTTGCGCTGCGTTACGGCGATCTGAACATCAATGCGCTTATGAGTATTGCCGTCACCTGCGCCTTGCTGATCGGCCAGTGGCCTGAAGCGGCCATGGTCATGGTGCTGTTTACGCTGTCTGAATGGATTGAGGCAAAATCGCTGGATAGAACCCGCGCGGCTGTGGCCGGACTGATGAACCTGGCGCCCGAAACGGTGACGGTACAGATCGATGGGCAATGGCAGAAGCGTGAAGTCGCGCAAGTCGCTGTCGGCAGCCTTGTGCGTATTGCACCGGGCGAGCGCATCGGACTGGATGGCCGTATTGTTCGTGGCGTGACAACCGTAAATCAGGCGCCTATTACCGGCGAAAGCGTGCCGGTAGATAAACAGCTGGGTGATACGGTGTTTGCCGGCACTGTCAACGAAGCCGGCGAAATAGAAATTGATGTGACTGCGGCGGCCGACAGCACAACGCTGGCCCGCATCATCAACCAGATTGAAGAGGCCCAGGCGGTCAAGGCGCCGACGCAGCGTTTTGTTGACACGTTCTCGCGCTATTACACGCCCGCAGTAGTGGTGTTGGCCATTTTGCTTGCGGTCATCCCGCCGCTCTTTTTTGGAGGGGCCTGGCTGCCTGGATTTACCAGGCGCTGGTCGTGCTGATTATTGCCTGCCCCTGCGCCCTGGTCATCTCGACACCGGTGACCGTGGTCAGCGGACTGACCGCAGCGGCCGCATGGGGATCCTGATCAAGGGTGGTGTGTATCTGGAGCAGGGGCATCGCATGCGTTGGCTGGCACTGGACAAGACTGGCACGATCACCCAAGGCCAGCCGGTGCAGACGGGCTTGATACCGCTGGGTCAGGAACGATCTGTTGAGCAACTGCAGCGCATTGCGGTGAGTCTTGCTGCACGCTCTGATCATCCCGTCTCACGGGCCATCGCACAGGCGCCCGAGGCGGCTGCCATGTTGGCCATGACAGTAGCTGATTTCGTTGCTGTGGCAGGGCGGGGCGTGCAAGGCGTGATTGATGACGAGCGTTGGTATCTGGGCAGTGCCGTGTGGGCGCAGGAGCTGGGTCTTATGACCGCTGCGGTCAGAGACAGCGTGACG
Source organism: Advenella kashmirensis WT001 (assembly GCF_000219915.2). Taxonomy (NCBI): domain Bacteria; kingdom Pseudomonadati; phylum Pseudomonadota; class Betaproteobacteria; order Burkholderiales; family Alcaligenaceae; genus Advenella; species Advenella kashmirensis. The sequence continues at coordinate 1,483,114 of NC_017964.1, forward strand.
GCGGCACAAACCAGTGGTCAAAGTGTTGTGCTGCTGATGAACACAGGCGCCGCTTGCATGTTGTTTACCGCCGCCGACAAAATCAAGGACAGCAGTATCAAGGCGATTGAGCAATTGCATCAGTTGGGTGTCAAGACCGTGATGCTGTCGGGCGATCATCAGTCTGTTGTTGACGCCATTGCCAAAACCAGTGGTGTGACCCAGGCCCATGCACAGTTGTTGCCGCAGGAAAAGCAGCAAGTGGTGCAGAAGCTGCAACAAGACGATCGCACGGTGGTCGGCATGGTCGGAGACGGCATGAATGATGCGCCGGCGCTGGCGCAAGCCAATATCGGGTTCGCGATGGGCGCTATGGGTTCCGATACGGCAATCGAAACGGCGGACGTGGCGCTGATGGATGATAATCTGCTCAAAATTCCCGCATTTCTCAAGCTGTCGCGCACCACGCGCCGCGTGCTGGTGCAAAACATCAGCCTGGCCCTTGGTATCAAAGCGGTTTTCCTGGTCCTTGTCCTGTTGGGGATGGGTTCCATGTGGCTTGCGGTTTTTGCCGATGTTGGTGCCAGCCTGCTGGTGGTGGCCAATGGGTTGCGGTTATTGCGGGCCGGCCCGAAGCTGCAGGAGACAAATGAAGCCGTCTGATTGCAGCAAATAGTCGAAAAAAATTGTGTCAATAGCAACAAAACATGCCCGGGACAGGCGATCGCCCCAATAACGGTCGACAGCCCCGGCGCATGGTCATTCACATTATTTCAATTGTCATAAATTAACGGAATCGAAAAGCTGCCATTAACATTTAATTGCAAATATAAATAGAAATAGTTATCATTTGGTTTTATCATCAAAAGATAACGAGGGCTTTTTATGGCGGTTTCATCGATGTATTTTGGTCACAGCGGCAGCAGGTTTACCCCCAATATTCTGTTGGTTTCCATTCTTGGGGCGCTAGCGGCGCCAGCGGTTGCGCAGACTGCAACGGCCACAGCAGGTGCATCCTCATCGGTGGCGACCCTGCAACCGATCAATGCGGTCAGCGTCAATGATGCTACCAGCGAGGGCACGGGACTGTATAGCGTTCCCGTTGCAACAAGCGCGACGCGCATGCCGTTGTCACCGCGCGAGACGCCGCAAACCATCAATGTGGTAACTCGCACCCAAATGGACGACTTCCGGCTGAATAACGCGACGTCCTTGCTTTCTGCAGTTCCCGGCGTGTTTGTGCAGCAGGTGGAAACGGATCGCAATTACTACATCATCCGCGGTTATGACGTTACCAACTTTCAAGTGGATGGCGTGGGAATGCCATTTTCCACCGAAGAGCAGATCGGCGACCTGGACATGGCTTTTTATGACCGGGTTGAAGTGCTCAAGGGGGCCAATGGCCTGTTGTCCAACACCGGTAATCCATCGGGAACCGTCAATTTCATACGTAAGCGTCCCAAGCGCGAGTTTTCTGCCAACGCAGGTTTATCGTACAGTTCCTTTGCCACGCGTCGGCTCGATGTCGACATCTCTTCACCCCTGAACGACAGCGGTTCCGTACGTGGCAGGCTCATCGGCGCCTATCAGAAAGGCAATTCCCACTTGGATCGCTATGGCCTGGAAAAGCGCATGCTGGGCGTGATTGTGGATGCAGATCTGGGAGACAGGACTACGTTAACGCTGGGACACACTTATCAGAGGAACAAATCGAAATCACCCATGTGGGGTGCCTTGTCGCTTTACTATAACGACGGCAGTGCGATTGATTACGATGTATCGGATAGCTACGCGCCGGACTGGGCTTACTGGAATACCACGGACCAGACCAGCTTTGCTGAGTTGAGTCACGATTGGGGTGGCGGCTGGAAGACCAAAGGCTCATTAACTTATCGGAAGATCACACAGGATGCCGAGCAGTTTCTGGCATATGGCGTGCCGGATCGAACGACAGGCTTGGGGCTCTCGACCTATCCGACAAAGTACGATCGATACGAGAAGCAATGGATTGCTGATATCAGCACCACAGGAAAATACTGGCTGGGCGGCCGCGAGCACGACGTGATGTTCGGTATCAATGCCAATCGCAGCAAAAATTACATGACCTCGCTGGAAGCGGATGTGGGTGTGGCTTTGCCGTCTTTGTTCACCTGGGACAGACAGTTTCCAAGGCCCGATTTTGCGAATGGAACTGAAACCTTTTCCGATTTTACGGTTCGTAAAACGACGGCGTTTGCGGCGACACGCCTGAACCTGCACGATGATTTCAAAGTGATTGCCGGTCTTAACTACACCCGGGCAACCAGTACGGGCGAGCACTACGGCGAGCCTCGTGAATACAAGCGCAATAAACTGTCTCCCTATCTGGGTCTGATCTATGACCTGAATGACAATTATTCGGTGTATGCCAGCTATACAGGTATTTTCAATCCACAATCTCAAGTAGACATCAATGGCCAGATCCTGCCGGCCATTGAAGGAAAAAACTATGAAATTGGCCTCAAAGGCGAGTCGAGCGACGGCAAAATCAATGGCAGTGTCGCGCTATTTCGGGCCGAGCAGGACAATACAGCGGAATATGACACATTCCTGGATGGCCTGAGTCGATATAAGGCGGTGAACTCTCGCTCTGCTGGTTTTGAACTGGCCTTGCAAGGTGAAGTCATGCCTGGTCTGCAGGTCAGCGCCGGCTATACCCACTTTTTCTCAATCAAGGATGAGGACGGTAAGGCAGTACGCCAGTTTGTCCCGAAAAATTCCTTTACTGTCGCAGCGTCTTACGCAGTCCCTGCGGTTCAAGGGCTGAAGGTAGGCGGCGCGGTGCGCTGGCAATCCGGCACAAGTCGCCTGCAAGGCCAGACTCCGGCAGGAGAAGACATCCATCTGAAACAAAAATCGTATGCCGTGGCCGATCTGATGGCCAGTTACGAAGTCAACAAGAATGTCACGGTGGGCGTCAACGTCAAGAACCTGTTTGACAAGAAATACCTGACCTCAACGCAATGGGAGCAAGGCTTTTACGCTCCATCGCGCTCGGTCGGCATGAATGTTCAATTAAAGTACTAAAGAATCAAGGTAGCAGATAATGAAGGGCAGCCAAGCGGCAGACACAATTTACGATGTACTTGGGATAGCCTGGGGCCCTTCAACCTGGGCCTGGCATGTCTGATGGCGCCAGTAGAGAATCTGACCGCCGTGTTTCTGGAGCGCAAGAGCGCGTTCAGCTGGCACGATGGCATGATGATCCCGGGCACGACGCTGCAGAACAACTTCATGGCCGACCTGGTTACGCTGGCGGACCCGACCAGCCCCTTTACTTATCTGAACTACTGCAAGCAGCACGGGAAAATCTACCGCTATTATTTTCGGGAGAATTTTTATCTGACCCGGCAGGAATACAATCGTTATTGCCAGTGGGCCGCCTCGCAACTGGACAGTGTCCATTATGAACGGAAAGTGACCGCGCTGGCGTATGACGATGCCGATCAATGCTACGTGGCTACAGTAACCGATTTACGCAATCAATGTCAGTTGCAATATCGTGCACGCAGGCTGGTGGTCGGTATTGGTAGCGTGCCCAGCCTGCCGGCTTGCGTTGGTGAAGACTATTTGTCAGCGCATACCGGCCAGTACCTGCGGCAAAAAGCCAGGTTGCAGAAAGCACGCAGAATTACGGTGATCGGCAGTGGCCAGAGTGGCGCCGAGATCTATTATGATCTGCTGCAGGATATGGAGCAACACGATTACGAACTGTACTGGATCACGCGTTCTTCCCGTTTCTTTCAGATGGAAACCGGCAAGCTTACGCTTGAACTGATTACGCCTGACTATGCCGAGCATTTTTACCAGCTGGACGAACAGCAAAAGCACAAGACGCTGCAGGACCAGGTCAGCATATTCAATGGCATCAATACCAGCCTGATTGAACAGATTTATGACGAGCTGGATGAAAAGTCGCCAGACAGCGCCAGCCGCACCCATCTGTACACCAATATGGCACTTACGCAATGCAGCCGACGCGGCAGCGACACGGAACTGGTTTTTGATCATTGCCAGACTGGCAAGCGGTATCGCTTCATGACAGATGAAATCGTGTTTGCCACCGGCTATTGCTATCGTATACCCGACTTTATGCAGGGGATTGCTGACAGACTCCATCTGACCAGCCAGGGGCGCTACCGTCTGGCTCAGGATTACGCAGCGGATATCAATGGAGATGAAGTCTACATTCAGAACGCGGGCTTTGACAGCCACGGTCTGACCAACCCCGATCTGGGATTAAATTGCTTTCGCAATGCCCGCATTATCAATGCGATTATGAAGCGGCAAGTGTATGCGATTGATACCGGTACGACGTTCCAGGCGTTCACGCCGCAAGAGAACAACCAGTTTGCACAGTTGAGCGACCAATGACCATACGCCTTGCCATTATCATTATGTCCGCGCTGGGCATGATGAGCGATACCGTGCTTATCGGTTTTTATCCGCAGTTTTTTGACATGCGCTATGGCAACACCGATCAGGTGCACACAGGGATGTATGTGGCAGCGATATCGATTGCCGTCATGTGTACGCTGCCGATTTGGGTGCGGGTAGCCAAACGGTTCGAGCCCATGTCGCTTATTGGTTTTACCCAATGCATCGCGGGCCTGCTGTGTCTGTCGGCCATCTGGGCAGAAACGCTGACGCAGTACTGGGTTTTGACCATGCTCATGTTCATGTTCAAAAGCAGTTACTTGCTGATGTTTCCGTACCTGATGCGCATCGTCAATAGCGATGAACACAGCCGGACCATCGCGCTGCTCTCTGTTGTGGTGCACATCTCGGGCATTCTGGCCGCGGCTTCGGGGGGTTATATATTGCAGCACTTGGGAGCGAGTGCGGCACTGGTTCTGATGGCCGCTGGTGATTTTGGCCAAATGGCGATTACGCTCTGGCTCAATCGCACGGGGAAAATCATCAAGATCAACAAGCAGGAGGATATCAATGCACAGGACATCAAGGATACAGCGGCGATCGTTGCTGATGATGCCACGGCACCCGCGCCGGTAGCCACACGCCGCGGATTCTCGCATTTGACCAAGGGCATTCTGACGCTCAGCCTGATTATGTTTGTGTTTGATTTCAGTGCCTATCTGATACGGCCGTTCTTCTCCGAATACTGGATTTATGCGACGGCACACAAGGACCAGACACTGGCCGGCTTGATTTTTGCCATACCAGGACTGGCGGCGGTGGTTGCCTGATTGTCAAGCATCGGCTGAGCGCGACGGCGACGCAGCGCAATGAAAACCTCTCCTGGAATCTGCTGTTGTCGCTGGTCGGCCTGTACCTGCAGTCTATCCCGTCCGACATTGCCATTGTGATCGGGCGTTGCATGTACGGCTGGGGGCTGTTCCAGGTTGCCGTCAAGCTTGAAGTCAGTCTGTTTAGCATCAGTCGCAAGGAAGACTATGCACATCACTTCAGTATCACCAATTTTTTCCAGAACCTGGGCGTGCTTATTTCGTCCTGGTGCGCAGGCTATATCGTCAGTCTGATCAGCCATCAGGCCGTGTTCCTGATTGCCGCAGGCGGCATCGCGTTGACCTGGCTGGCCAATAAGCTGACGCTGAATCTGGACCATATCAAGACAACCGGTGTTCCGCAGGGCGCCGATACAGACAGGAGCAGCGAAATTGAACTGGAATCCCGGCGCGTTTGAGATTCGGGAACTTGTTCCCGAACAGGATGTACCCGTATTTCATCCTTGGTTCGACCTGGAATATGCCAACTACTGGGACATGGCAGGCATGAGCCGGCAGGAAGTGCTGGCCTTTTACAAGGCGCAGCAGGCCAGTTCGCGCGAATGGGCCTGGGTGGGTACGCAGCATGGACAGATTTGTTTTCTGCTCGAATGCTATGACCCGCAGCATCATGCTATCGCCGGGCATTACGAGGTGCAGCCCGGCGATATCGGCATGCATTTTTTTGTGGCGCCGGCAACCGAAAAGCGCCGTGGCTATACGCTGGATGTCATGCGGCATGTCATGCATTACCTGTTTCATCAGGTTGGTGCACGACGGGTCGTGGTTGAACCCGATAGCCGCAATGACAAGGTAAGAGCAATCAACCGCAAGGCCGGATTTGCAGAGGTTGGTCTTATTGCTCTTAAAACCAAGCAAGCCATGCTGTCTATCGCTACCAGGCCAGCCTTCGAAGCAACCCTATCACTTTCAGGAAATACTAAGATGAGCCATTATCCCGTACCGTCAGCGCAACAGCATTTGCGTCATCTCGAACCCGAGATCTGGAAACATGTCAATCGTCATCTGGTTGCCAAAGCCATTGCCGAGTTTTCGCACGAGCAGATTCTAACGCCTGCGCATAGTGACGCGCCTCATGATGCTCGCCATGCTGAGCATGACGATAGCCTGCAGGCCTATGTACTGGTCTCAGACGATGGCCAAACGCAGTATCAGTACCTGGCTCGCCCCATGATGTTACGGCACTGGCATGTTTCAGAGCCATCGGTCACCCGTATCAGCAATGGCCAGACGCTTGACCCGGATGCCTTGTCGTTTATTATCGACTTCAAGGACACGCTGGCCATACCAGCCGACAAATTGCCGGTTTATCTCGATGAGATAAGCAGTACGCTGTATGGCGCAGCATATAAGCGATGCCACCAGTCATTGGATAGCAAGGCTCTATTGCACGCGGACTATCAGCAGATAGAAGCAGCCATGACAGAGGGGCATCCGGGCTTTGTGGCCAACAACGGTCGCATAGGCTTTAATGTGTTCGATTATGAAAGCTATACGCCGGAAACCGGCAGTCGCTTTACGCTGGTATGGCTGGCGGTCCATCGCGCCCATGCCCATTTCGCATCGCTGTCCACGCTGGAATACGACAGTTTTGTGCGTAGTGAACTGGGGTCGCAGCAGGTAACCGACTACCGCTCACAGTTGCAGGCACAGGGACTGGACCCCGATGATTATCTGTTCATGCCCACGCATCAATGGCAGTGGTTCAACCGCTTGAGCATTGCGTTTGCCGCAGACATTGCGCAACGAAATATTGTTTACCTGGGCATTGGCCAGGATATGTATCAGGCGCAGCAATCGATCCGCACCTATTTCAATCACACAGATCATGACAAATGCTATGTAAAAACCTCCCTGTCCATTCTTAATATGGGCTTTATGCGCGGTTTATCTCCTTATTACATGGCAGGTACCCCGGCAATTAATGAATGGCTCAAGCAACTGATTGGCAACGATCCATTTTTACGCCAGAACGGCTTTGATATTCTCCAGGAGGTTGCCTCTATCGGCTATACCAATCGGTATTACGAGGCCGCACTGAAGAAGGACAGCCCCTACAAGAAAATGCTGTCCGTGTTATGGCGCGAAAGCCCGGCCGCCAAAGTACAGAAAACAGAACGGCTGATGACTATGGCATCGTTACTGCATCGTGATCGCGACGGCCAGGCACTGCTGCCGCTGATGATTGAGCAGTCCGGTTTGTCCGGCGGTGAATGGTTAAGTCGTTATTTTGATGCTTTCCTGGTGCCTGTGGTGCATTGTTTCTATGCGTATGAGCTGGTGTTCATGCCGCACGGCGAGAACCTGATCATGGTCATGGACCACAGTAATGTGCCGCAGCGCTGCATCATGAAGGATATTGCCGAAGAAAGCGCGATTCTGGATCAGGACTTCGACATTCCGGAGCATATTGCCCGTCTCAAGGTAAGCGTGCCGGAAGATTACAAAATACTGGGCATATTCATTGATATTTTTGATGGCGTGTTCCGGCATATGAGCGACATCCTGCATAGCAGCGGTTGCTGCAGTGAAGAGCAGTTCTGGATGCTGGCTGCGCTGTCGGTCAAGCGCTATCAGCAGGCGCATCCAGCTTTGGCCGACAAATTCGCCCGCTACGACTTCTTTGCGGATGATTTCAGACACTCGTGCCTGAACCGTCTGCAATTGAAAAACAACCTGCAGATGGTGGATCTGTCAGATACTGCTGGCAGCCTGACCATGGCCGAGAACCTGCCCAACCCCGTCGCGCGCTTTCGTGCGTTGTCGGTGGCCGAGCTGGAGGCTTCAAACCTGATGCCGCAGCCTGAACCCGCGTAATCTTTTCGGAGAAAGTCGCATGGACCTTGCAGACATTCTGAAGCTGGCTTCTCCACTGCCTGTCAGTGCCTATTTTGATCAGGCAGTTTATGAGCAGGAGCAGCAACAAATTTTCCGCTGCAGTCCGCTTTATGTCGGACACCAGAACAGTGTGCCGCAGGCGCAGGATTGGTACGCGCTACCACAGGAAAACGGCGGGCGGGTATTAGTGCACAACGCCGACGGCGTTAAACTGATGTCCAATGTCTGCCGCCACCGCCAGGCATTGATGCTGGGCAGCTACAGCACCAACTGCGAATTGACCGAACATCGCGGTTCACTGGGACAGACCGGCGGCAATATTGTCTGCCCGGTCCATGCCTGGACCTATCGCGCGGACGGCGAGCTTTTATCGGCGCCGCAGTTTGAAATCCGGCAGTGCAAGAAGCTGGAGTCCTCTCCATTGCTGAACATGAGCGGCTTTTTGTTTGAGCATCCGTCTGGCCTGCCGCACGATATTCAGACGCTGTTTGATGACCTGGGCCATGATCTTTCCCATTACCGGCTGGATCATGTGGAAACCCATAGTTGCCCATGCAACTGGAAAACCTTTATCGAAATCTACAATGACGATTATCATATCGGGCCGTTTCACCCGGGGCTGGGCAAGTACGTAGAATGCGACGCCCTGCGCTGGGCATACGGCAACTGGTATTGCAAGCAGACGGTCGGCGCTGAACAGACCCTGCAAAAAGGTGGCACGCCGGTATATCGGGAATGGGAGCGCCTGCTTAAGGAATACATGGGTGATGAGGCGCCTGAGTTCGGTGCTATCTGGATAGCCATCTATCCTACGCTGATGATAGAACTGTTCCCGCATGCGCTGGTGGTGTCGTCACTGTTTCCCAAGGGGCCCGGCGAGACGCTGAATCTGATCGAGTTCTATTATCCCGACGATGTACTGGCGTTCAGTCCGGAACTGGCCGAGTATCATCGCAAGGCGTATATGGAGACGGCCGAAGAGGATGATGAAATTGCGGTCAGGATTGATGAAGGGCGTCGTGCACTGTATTTGCGCAACCGCAATGATCACGGGCCCTATCAGATTCCGCTGGAAGAGGGAATGGCGCAATTTCACGCCTGGTATCGCACCATGATGAATATGGATGGCGCGCCGCGCCCTGTGTCGGGTGCTGATGTCTTCTGAGTCCGGCGTGGCATCACGACATCAGCAACCATCACCACAGTTGCATTAATGTATTGCCTGTGCGCCTGCGCCGGGCCACTTTTGTGCTGGCATTACCATTTTTTATTGATATCCAGTATGCCATCGTTGCGCTGGCGGCGGCTCACTTCGTCGATGACCCATCTGGGGGCGCCGATATCAGCCAGTACATGCGAATCCAGATGCTGGATCTGGCTGACGGCCGTTGACCAGGGGTCATCGTGATTGACGGCATCGGGCAGGGCGGTCAATGACGGGCGTCCTGCTTTGGACCACAACCTCGTGAACAATCTGCGAAGTCGGCTCTGGCTTTGGCATGCGCCGGCAAGGCTGGGGCAGGAAGGGGTCTGGATAGCTGTATTCATGATCTTTCCTTGTTCTCGATGAGGTAGATACGCATTGCTGAAAGCAGCGCACTTATGGTAAGTTTAGCTATCCATTTGGCCAAAGAAAATCAATTGTTTTTAACTAGATTGGTCAATTTTTCTTACCAATAGCCTCGCCACAATCTGAGGCATATCCAGTGTGAACGCGATGGCCAGAATCCCTTTAAATACGCTTCCTGCCTTCCGTACCGTAGCCGAACTGCAAAACCTGCGCGCTGCTGCAGAGGTACTGCACCTGACGCATAGCGCAGTGAGCCAGCAGATCCGCCAATTGGAGGGCGCCTTGGGATTTGCGCTGTTTGAACGCCAGGGCCGCAGGATCGTGCTTAATGCAGCAGGCGCTGCGTTTTTGTGTTCCGTGCAGTCTGCAATGATTCAGCTTGAAGACGGAGTGCAACTGGCCCGGCTGGCATCGAATAGCGTAGAGAAAAAGCTGCGCATTTCGGTTGTGCCTCATTTGCGCAACGCTGGTTATTGCCAAGACTGGAGCGCTGGCGGGAACGGCATCCCGATATAGCGCTTGAAATAACCACATCTCAGCAAATTGTTGATCTGCAACGTGACGGGTACCATGCTGCGGTGCGCGAGGGCAAAGGGCCGTGGCAAGGTGTGGTGGCGGACCGTCTTTTTGATGATCCCATGCCACTGATTGTGGTCGGTTGCGCCGTGGACGCGCGCCGCCTTGTCGGCGCGCCGCCCGCGGCCTTTCTAAAGGAACCGCTGCTGGGCGATCGGGCGCCTGGCAGGCGTGGTTTGCTGCAGCCGGCTTGCAAGTCCCATTCAATACCGTGGCCGAGTTCAATGACATGGGATTGATGCTGCAGGCCGCAGAACAGGGGTTGGGTCTGACGCTGGCGCGAGAGCTGCTTGCTGCAGATGCAATTCGCAATGGCAAGCTGATCCGTTTGTCACCCATCTCGGTCGCCTACGACACCGCGCATGCCATTCATCTGGTATATCGCCCTGCATTGCGCGACTGGCCTGCACTGGCGGCATTGCGCACCTGGATTACCCAGGAACTGGCTGCTTCGCGTGCGGCCCTGTTGCAGGATGCGCGCAGCGAACAGAACCCGGACAATAGCCAGGCAATGCATCAAAATGACGGATGAGAAAATGACAAGTGAAATTATTTCGCCGTTGTAGTAAGCTGTATTTAATATCGGATATCGCAAGCATCTGCTGGGTGTCGCGGGCGCCTGCCGCGTCGCTGGTGAATGCGCCGATTGGCGACTGATTGATCGGCTGGCTTGTCAGGATCTTGTTGAAATCCGACTGCATTGATAAAGAAGGAGAACAGTATGGCTGAATCTGCGAGCACGACCGGCCGCTATATTGTGCTGCTGCGGCAGGGGCGAACCGAAGACGGCATACGGGATTTGCAGCGTATTACCGGCGCTTCGATCCAGGCCGAGAGCACGACAGACCGGCAAGACACAACGCTGGAACTGAACTGTGCAATTATTTTTAATCATATTGGTGCGGCCCTGATCCGTTGCGAAGTAGCAGCCGGCAATGCGATACAAATGGCCTCTCAACAGGCGCAAAGCAATATCCTGATGGTTGAGGCCGAGCGTAGCGTACATGCAATCGCGATACCATCGAATCCGTCTGCGGGCGTCAAGAAGGACGATCCCGATGCGCAGGCGACCTGGGGCGTACGTGCCTGCAGTGCCGATCGTTCAGACTTCACCGGCCAGGGTATCCGTCTGGCGGTTCTGGATACCGGCATTGATTTAAAGCATCAGGATTTTGCACAGCGGCAGATTGAGTCGCGCTCCTTTGTGACCGGTGCCGACGTCCAGGATGAAAATGGTCATGGCACGCATTGCGCAGGTATTGCCGCCGGGGTCCTGAAGCCGGTTGCGGCCCGCGTTATGGCGTGGCCGGGCAAGCACAACTCTATATCGGCAAGGTTCTGGGCAATGATGGCAGTGGCGGCGACGGCAGCGTGCTCGATGGCATTGACTGGGCGGTGGGCGCTGGCTGCGAAATTATTTCCCTGTCACTGGGCAGTCCCGCCAAGGAAGGGGACAGCTATTCACACATTTTCGAAGAAGTGGCAAAGCGCGCTTTGGCTGCCGGCACACTGATCATTGCCGCTGCCGGCAATGAAAGCCAACGACCCGACCACATCGCGCCGGTTTCGCATCCAGCCAATTGCCCGTCTATTGTCGCAGTGGCGGCAGTTGACGAGCATATGGCGATAGCCCCGTTTTCCAGCGGCGGTCTGCAAGGCGACGGCGGGCAAATAGACATTGCTGCGCCCGGCGTGGATGTGCTTTCATCATGGCCGGGTACGGAAAATTATAATACCATCAGCGGAACCAGCATGGCCACGCCGTTCGTAGCCGGGGTGGCTGCGTTGTTTGCCGAATCCGATCCCGCGGTCAGGGGCAGCGTGTTGCGCGATCGCATCGTGCAAAATGCACGTCCATTGCCATTGCCGCAGCGGGATGTGGGTCGCGGGCTGGTCCAGGCGCCCGGGCATCCGGCCGCAGTCAACGGTCAGGGCACGGGTTCGTAAATACGCTGATGGCAAATAATCGGGAGAGGGCGATGGCACGCATTACTCTGACGGTATTGGTCAAGGAGACCTATCGGAATCGCTTTTCTGTGGTGGTGGACGACTGTCGCCGGCAAGGCATGGCAGTAGAGCGGGAGATGACTGCCTGGGCCTGTTCTCGGGCAATATCGAGGCTGAAAAAGTGACCGAGCTGCGTGCTGTAGAGGGCGTGGCTGCCGTTGAGGCAGACAGGCCCATGCGGCCGTACTGCTAAACAGGTTGGACCGGAACGGCGATAGCGACTGGGCGAGTCTGTTGTAAAAAGGTACGCTATTTAATAGAAATGACAATGAGAATAGTTTACATTAACTGCTAATTCAGTTACAGTACCGCGATATAAGACTGTTTTACATCGTCCGTCGCACGATCCTCAGATCTGCGTCGTCTCACCGGCCTTTTCCCCTATGAATTCTTCACACAGCACACGGTCTGCGTTCCTGACCGGCGTTTTCTTTCTGGCTGCTCTGGCGGCTACACCGGCCTTGGCCCATAACCCGGTTGCTTCCTGCAAGGCAGTGGGCGCCGAAAAAGTACTGTGCACTGGCGGTTTTTCCGACGGCTCGGCGGCGCCGGGTGTGACGCTGGATGTCATCTCTTATGATGAAAAAGTGCTGCTTCCGGGGAAATTGTCCCAAGACTCCACCCTGGAGTTCAAGAAGCCGGAGCAGGAGTTTTACATCCTGTTCGATGCGGGCCCAGGGCATGTGGTAGAGATCGATCAGAGCGAGATCGCGCAATGACGGTACAGGCCATCCGGCCTGCTGGTGCGGGACATGAAACGGGCGCGGTTCTGGCCGCGTGCGGGGTCATTGTGCTGCTTGCTACCCTAACCATCGTGTTGCGAACTACTAGTGCGCCGGTATCGCAGATACAGGCGGGTCAGATAGATGCACGCCATGGCTTGACTGCGGCGGAGCAGGGTGTATACGCCGATCTGCTGGTGGCTGCCGAGGAAATCGGCTTCGCGCAAACGCCGCCTGAAGTCAGCGATCTGGCCGAGCAAATGATTCCGCCCTTTGTGGTGGATGCTGCCACGGACCGGCGTGGTGGCCACAACTGGCAAAGGGTGCAGCAAGGCCCGGTAGTTGCCTATATCGGCGTTACCCAAGCGCCGAGTACTGCGGGCTCAATGTTGCTGCGGTTGACGCAGGCACCGGATAGCGCTGTCAAAATTGAGCAACAAGGCAGCCAGGCCCAGGTCTGGTTGTACAAAACGACGGCGCCGCAGCGCAGGTACCCGCAGCACTGAATTCCGACAATCTGATGCAAGAAGGCTGGCAGCAAATTGTCTCGCAATTTGACGCCGGTGCCACTCGCCATCAACACTAGTGCAGCAGCACTCAACCTTTTTTCCCCAACACTCATGATGTCTTTTTTGCAGTCTGTTTTTGTCGGTCGGATTCGTGCCTTGTCTTTTTTTTGCGGCTCCGTGATGTTGCTGGGTGCCTGCAGTGTTGCCAGCGCCAAGGTGTTGCGCATCGGCGTGACCTTGCATCCGTATTACAGCTACGTTGCCAATATCGTTGGTGACAAGGCGCAAGTGGTTCCCCTTATTCCTGCCGGTTTTAATCCGCACGCATATGAGCCCAGGGCCGAAGATATCAAGCGCATTAACGACATGGACGTGATCGTAGTCAACGGAATCGGTCACGATGATTTTGCTGATCGCATGATCCAATCCAGCGACAACCCCAAGGTGCCGCTGATCGAGGCCAATGCCAATGTGCCCTTGCTGGCAGCGACGGGTCCGCAGCTCGCGCCGGTAGCGGAGCAGCATCAGGAAAAATCGTAAACCCGCATACCTTTCTGTCAGTCACTGGTTCTATCGCTCAGGTCAACACTATTGCACGTGAACTGGCGAAGATTGATCCGGATAACGCGCAGGCGTACCGGAGCAATGCTCGTGAGTATACGAAGAAGCTGCGTACCCTGCGAGCGCAGGCATTGCAACGCCTGGCCAGTGTGCCTGCCGGTGCGATGCGCGTAGCCACGATCCACGGAGCCTATGATTACCTTTTGCGTGAGTTCGGACTGGAAGTGACTGCAGTGGTTGAGCCGGCCCATGGGATCGAACCCAGTCCGGCTCAGCTTAAGGGCACGATAGACCAGTTGAAGAATCTGGATGTGAATGTGATTTTTTCAGAAATGGATTTTCCGTCAACCTATGTGGACACGATTCGCAACGAGACCGGTGTTCGCCTTTATCCCCTGACGCATATCTCCTATGGCGAATACTCGGCCGACAAGCTGGAGACCGAGACGGCAAAGAACCTGGATACCGTGGTGCGGGCAATGCAGGAGTCTGCTAAGTGACAGGCCCGTCGGTTGACATGCGCCAGGTCAGGCTCACGCTTGGGCAGACGCGGATTTTGCATGACATCAATCTTCATGTGCCGGCTGGCAGTATTCATGCACTGATCGGCCCGAACGGCGCGGGTAAAAGCTCGCTTATCAAAACCCTGATGGGGCAGATGCCGCATCAGGGGGCATTGACGCTGACCTGGCCTGCGCAGCCGGGCGTAATCGGATATGTGCCACAGGCACTCGAATTTGATCGGACCCTGCCCATGACGGTCAATGATTTCATGGGTGTCATGACACAGCGCCGGCCCGCGTTTTTCGGATTGTCCTCACGCAATACCCAAGCCATTGATGATGCCCTGACGCGCGTTGGCATGCACCACAAGCGCAGGCGGCGCATGGGCGCACTCTCGGGCGGCGAACGCCAGCGCATCATGCTGGCGCAGGCGCTTATTCCGGCCCCCGCGCTGCTTGTGCTCGATGAACCCATGGCGGCATTGGACGAAGCCGGTGTTGCCGTATTTGAAGATCTGCTTGGCTACTGGCGTAACAGCGGCGTTACCGTGCTGTGGGTGGAACATGATCTTGACGCTGTCAGGCGTCTGGCTGATCGGGTCACCGGTCTGAACCACCGGATTGTATTTGAAGGCGAGCCGGCAAAGGTCCTGTCGACCGAGCAGTTGCTGGCCCTGTTTTCTGCTCATCCGCGCATAAACGCTCATGATGTGGCGACCGTGTTGCCTGCGCAAACCCGGGTGGCAGCATGATCTTTGATACGATTCGTACGTTGCTGCAGCAATGGGCCAGGATGGGGCGCTTCCGCAAATGTTTACGTATGGCTTTGTGGTCAATGCCTTTATGGCCGGCCTGATCATCGGGCCGCTGCTGGGCGGACTGGGCACACTTGTTGTGGTCAAGCGATTTGCCTTTTTCTCCGAAGCGGTGGGGCATGCTGCCATGACTGGTGTGGCCATCGGCATTCTTGTTGGTGAGCCCTACACCGGTCCCTATGGCAGTTTATTCGGGTTCTGTCTGTTATTCGGCATTTTGCTCAATTATCTGCGCAACCGTACCGGTCTGGCCTCCGATACGTTAATCGGTGTTTTTCTATCAATTTCATTGGCATTGGGTGGCAGTTTGCTGCTGTTGCTGTCAGGTAAGATCAATATTCATATTCTGGAAAATGTCCTGTTTGGTTCGGTACTGACAGTCACCTCGCAGGACCTGCTGGTGCTCAGTGTTATCGGATTGCTGACTGCGTGCCTGGCGCTGTTCAACTACAACCATCTGATCCTGTCCAGCTTCAATGTGCAGCTGGCTGCAGTACGCAAGGTACGCACAACACTGATGGACTATCTGTTTGTCGTGCTGGTCACGCTTGTAACTGTTGCGGCAGTCAAGGTCATTGGTGCAATTCTGGTTGGCGCATTGCTGGTGATCCCGGCGGCCACAGCAAGAATTCTGGCGCAATCGATGCGCGGTTTTTTTTGGCTGTCTATTGCGATTGCGATTGTCAGTACCCTGGCAGGCATTCTTCTACCGATTCAGTTCGCTTTGCCGGTACCTTCGGGCGCAGCCATCATTTTGGTTGCCGGTAGCGTCTTTATTCTCTCGGCACTGGCCAGGGGATTTATCCCTGCATTGAAAGGAACAACGGAATGAGGCCGATTGCTGTCACACCCCCTTATTTTTCCCCGCTACGACTGGCACTGCTGACACTAAGCATGGCAACGGCGCTGGTCAATCCATCGCTGGCCCAGGATAATGTTCCGGCACGCAGTCGCAGCGCTGCAGACATTACGGTTCAACGCAGTGTGGTTTCTGGTGCAGTCCCAGGCGCTGCAGCGGCCGCAGCGCCTGCCGGTTCGTCTGCGCAGAAGCAGCAGGCAACGACTGTTGTGGCAGCGCATCCGGTTGCATATGGTTTGCTCGAGGCTCTGGCGCAAGGTAGCGGTATCGTCCCGTCTCGTGCGACGCCCGCCAATTTGCCTGCATCCCGCCATTACTCTTATTTGTCAGGTAGAGGCGCGAAATCTTTCGATCGCATCGTGCGAAATGCAGACGCGGTGGTCCATCTGCGTTCTATCTGGCCAGATGATCCGCTTTATCCGCTGGCACGAAAACATAATATCCGGATCATTGAAATAGATGCAGCCAATCCGGTGGACCATGGCTTGCCAGGCATTGCCGCCACAGCAGACACCAATACCGCAGCTGACTATCCCTGGCTCAATCCGGTGAATATGGGGCGAATGGCCGACATTATTGCATCTGACATGCAGCGGCTTGAACCCGGCGCCAAAGACAAAGTCGTGGCGAATCTGGCGACATTGCGCCAGCGTCTGATTGCCTTGAACGCCAAGGTGGAGTCCGCACTGCTGGATGCGCGCAGTCTGTCTGTCGTGGTGTTGTCGCCGCGATTGCAGTCGCTGGCAGGCGCATTCAATCTTGATGTGGTGCCGGCAGATGCGCAGGCTGACTGGAACGCACAGGCGCTGGCCGCACTGGGCAAAGTCCTCAAGGACAATGACGTGCAGGCAGTTCTCCTGCATGAAGCAGCAAGCCCCGATCTTGCTGCGGCAATTACCAAGGCGGGCGCAGAACCGGTGGTTGTGGAAACCGAGGGCAACGATCCAGTGGCTGTGCTCGAGGTAGCCGGTCAGCGCCTGGTGCAGGCGCTGCTTGCCGGTAGCCCGGGTTAATGCAGGGCAGGGTGGAGTATGTTGATGACATCTGAATTGTTGATTGTTGGCGGGGTTAGATAAGCATGGTCAAGAAAAAATCCAAAGCCAAGCTCTGGTTCCTTATTCACAGCTGGCTGGCATTGCCGATCTGGGGCTTTATCTTTTTCGTTTGCCTGACCGGCAGTATCGCGACGGTCAGCCAGGAAATCGAATGGCTGGCCAGCCCGATGGTGCGGGCTAATCCGCCTGCCGGCAACCCCCAAATGCTCACCTATGATGAGGTGCTGGCGCGTGTTGAAAAGGCCCATCCGGCTCGGTAGTCAACTCCATACGCCGACCGGTCAAGTCGCAGTTTGCCCTGACGGTCAATACCACTTATCAGGATGGCAAGTCCGGCAGGCTGTACGTCAATCCTTACACAGGCGAGATACAGGGCCAAATTTCCGGCTTTGATTTCAGGCAGTTTATACGAGCCTTGCACGGCTGGCTGCTGGTGCCGTTTACCAACGGTTTTGCCTGGGGCTGGTATGCTGTCTCGCTGCTGGGCATTCCCATGCTTATTTCCCTGATTACCGGCCTGGTGGTATATAAGCGATTCTGGCGCGGCTACTTCAAGCCCCGCCTGCGCATCGGCCAGGGCGGGCGCATCTTCTGGGGAGATTTTCACAGACTGGCAGGTATCTGGTCTGTGCCTTTCATTGCCATTATCAGTGTGACCGCCACCTGGTTCCTGATCGAAGCCGTTTTGTTCGACAATAGTATTTCCATTTCAACGGCGCCGCCGCCTGCTATGGTGCAACGCCAGGATGTACCTACGCGCACGGACGGATCGGGCAAAAGTCTGCTGCTGTCGCCTGATCAGGCCGTGGCAAAGGCAAAAGGCCATTTTCCCGACATGCAGGCCGAATCCATTTTTCTGCCTGCAAATGCCTACAGCCACTATACGGTGACAGGGCGCAGCAGTTACCCACTCATTCTTGAGCGAGCATCAGTCAACCCATATACCGGCGATGTAGATTCCTCACGTACCGTCTCGGATTATTCCGGCCTGGAACTGGTGACCGAGTCCATGCGCCCGCTACACACCGGGGATTTTGCCGGACTGTGGCTCAAACTGGTGTACTTCTTGTTTGGTCTTTTGCTGACCATGATGGTTCTGTCAGGGATGCTGATCTGGACCAAGCGAACGGCAAAGGAAACGGCCGGCATGTTTCGTGAACGTCGCCAGTCTCGTCGCCAAAATACGTTGGTGAGCCAGGGGGGGCATCAGTCGCCAGCAGCAGCGGGCGCACGCTTTATGAAAACAGAAAAGGGCGCATCATGAATAGTCAGGCTCAGGCAATCGGCTCCGGGTCACGGTCGGGTTTTAAGGTGTGGTGGTATCGCTGGCGTTTTCACCTGAGCGTTCTGGCCATTCTGATCCCGCTGTGTTTCGTGCCGCGCTACATAAAAGACCAGGCATTGTTCTCGGGCGATCTGGGGCTGGGCGTGCACGATCTGGGCACCAAGAAAGTGGGTCCGTGGGAAGTACATATGGCCGAGTTCGATGCCCTGCCGCCACGACGGGACGGTACTGCGGGTTTTGTAAAAACTTTTTCCGTATCACTGTGCGAGTCGTGCCGCAGTGCCGTTCGCGCAGTTTACCTGCGGGTGGGCAAGCCGCGCAGCCTGCGCACGGCGGGTGCCATTGGTTTCGGTAGTGTTTACAACATGCAGATTGGTGTATTGATTCCCAAGGATACTGCACCGGACGCGCAACTATGGCTTACCGCCGAAGGCTGGGACGGATCATGGCATTCCACCTCATTCCCGCTGGCCGAGGCCTCGCCCGTCACAATGAAATGGCTGGGCAATCGCTGAAGCTGAACGCTATAACCTACGATAAATACCGAGCCTGCCTGTCGTTGATAAATGGATAAAGACAGGCCAGTGCAGATTCAATTATTGGACATACGCCGGACTATGAAAACAACTTCACGCCACTCCCCGCTATTGATGATGCGCGCCTTGTCGTTGGCGCTCCTTGCGTCTACGACTACGTTGCATGCGCAGACCGTATCGGCGCCAGCCGCCACCGAAGCAACCCGGCTTGAGGCGATCAACGCGACCGACGAGAACGTATCGGTATCGGTGCCTACGCCCGCCACCTATGCCGGCGGCCAGGTCGCCACGGGTGGTCAGGCGGGTATTCTCGGCAATGCAGACAATATGAGTTCGCCGTATATTATCAACAGCTATACGTCAAAATTGATTGAAGATCAGCAGGCTCGTACGTTGGGAGAGGCAATCAAGAATGATCCTACCGTGCAGGTTGGCAACGGTTATGGCAATTTTGCCGAAACCTTTGTGATACGAGGCTTTCCGCTAAATAATGACGATCTTGCCTTCAACGGACTCTATGGCATTCTGCCGCGTCAGGTACTGCCAACAGAAATGATCGAGCGTGTGGAAATCTTCAAGGGTGCAAGTGCTTTTCTTAACGGTGCGGCTCCGGGCGGTAGCGGCTTGGGTGGTTTGATCAACATCCAGCCCAAGCGCGGCACCGATGAGCCGCTGACCCGGTTGAACGCCGACTATACGGGACGGGGGCAAGTAGCGCCGGTGTAGATATTGGCCGTCGCTGGGGTGATGCCGGCCAGTTCGGCATTCGGGTAAATGCCGCCCATCGCGATGGGCAGATGTCCGCCAAAGACGCCGATTCAAGGATGTCTGTACTCACGCTTGGACTCGATTATCGTGGTGAGCGGTTGCGTGCATCGCTGGATGTGGGCTATCAAAACGTTCGCTTTGATCAGGCGCGGCCTACCATCACGCTGACAGGCGACGGCGTACCCGATGCGCCGTCCAACAGCATCAATTATGCCCAGCGTTGGGCGTGGTCAAAACTGCAGAGTACCTACGCCGTCGCCCGGGTCGAATACGATTTAACCGAAAACTGGATGACCTATGCTGCGATCGGCACCAGTCGCGACAAGGAAGACGGGCTGTATGCAGGGGCCAAGGTCAATGGCGCCGGCATCGGTGCGCATAGTCCGTTGCGCACGCCGTATGAGCGCGACACCGTGACAGGCGAGATCGGCTTGCGGGGACGTTTCGTGACCGGCTCTGTAGGGCATCAGGTCAATCTTGGCATATCGGCCTTGCGTTCAAGCAATCACAGCGCCTATCAATTTTTTGCCAGCCAGAATCGGGATATATTCAATCCGATAGATTCTCCGTATCCCGACCGGATCACCTTATCGGGCGGCGATATTGATAGTCCCGGCAAAGTGGATCGTTCCATCCTGCGCAGTATTGCCGTGTCCGATACACTATCGTTTCTGGACGAACGTATCCTGCTGACACTGGGCCTGCGCCATCAGAACCTGCGCTATACCGCCTATGATTACACGGGGCAGCTTCATCAGACTACGACAAATCGATTATTACGCCATTTGTTGGTATTGTCTTCAAGCCATTGCAAAACGTATCACTCTATGCCAATTATATCGAAGGCCTGACGCGTGGCGAGACGGCGCCGCTGACAGCAAACAACCGTAATGAGGTCTTCAAGCCGGCGCGTACCAAGCAGATAGAGGCCGGCATCAAAGTGGATATGGGTGATTATGGCGCCAGCCTGGCAGCGTTTCAGCTTGAAAAACCCGAGTTCTATCTGGACAGCCAGACCAATGTTTTTGCTGCGGCTGGTGAACAACGCAACCGGGGTATCGAGCTCAGTGTTTACGGCCAGCCCGCTGAAGGGATCAGGCTCATCGGTGGCATTACATTCATGAATGCCCGCCTGCAGAAAACCCAGGATGGCCTCAATGATGGCAATCATGCGCCGGGCGTGCCCCGAGTGCAGGCCACAATGGGCGCCGAGTGGGATCCTGCCTTCGCACCTGGCCTGACACTGCAGGGTTATGTAACCCGTCGCAGCAAGCAATATGTCAACAAGGATAATGAGGGCACCATTGCGGCATGGACACGTGTGGATCTGGGCGCACGATACACGACAAAACTGGCTGGAAAAGACACGACCTTCCGTTTCGGCATTGATAACGTGTTCAACAAACGTTACTGGGCAACGGTCGCACCGCAGTTTGGTCAGCTCACGGCAGGCAATGGCCGAACTGTTAAAGCGTCTGTATCGTTGTCCTTCTAGCCTCGCCTATTGTTGGGTGAGTCACGTGTCGAGGGCATCTGATTCAGACGAGGCGTTTGCCGGCGAAGCGGACCATGAGCAGTTCGTCGCTGTAGCCTGTTTCGTCCTTGAGTGATCTGGGCTCTTTGCCGTAGATTTCAAAGCCAGTCTGCTGGTAGAGCATCAGTGCCGGGGTGTTTTCCGCCGTCACGGACAGGGTAACCTGTTCGTAATGCTGGTCGGCGTACGCCAGAAGGCACCTCAGCAAGGCCCGTGCAATGCCCAGGCCTCGGGCCTGTTCGGCAACGAAGACGCCCCAGATGTAACCTTTATGTTGCTCGCGAACGCCAAGCCAGGGCGCCAGCCCGGCAGTGCCTGCGATGGCGCCGTCTTTGCGCGCCGCCCACACCTTGCTGGCGCCCAGACGGTCCTGAAAAAAGGCCAGTGGTTGCACTGATTCAGCAGCATGACTGGAGCCAAAGGCTTGCGGCGCGCTTTGCAATGCAGCCAGGCGAAACTGGCGAAAGGCAGCGGCATCGTCGGCATCGAGGATTGCTATTTCAAATGAATCCATATTCCATTTGTGAAGGTAAAAACGTCCTTCGCCGATCATACTGCAAATGTGGTTGGGACGTATGTGATCGGTGTTCGCATCCTTAGGGCGGAAGGTCGTGGCGGACCTGTGCAGGCGGTCGGCAATCGCATCATGAGACCATCTCTTTTCCCTGGCTCGGGCAAATGCAATAATGTGGCTGACCTAACTTTCGGCAGGACCGGTGCCGCCCATATTGCCGGGCGACCGGAACAATCTATACCACAGTGGCCATGGCCGTCAGCTGCCGGCCGGTGGTCAGTGTTTGTGCTGCTGTCAGATCGTATTCAGGGGAATCTTCAGGTAGCGAACGCCATTGTGTTCGGGCTCAGGCAACTTGCCGCCACGTACATTCACCTGTATGGACGGCAAGAGCAGTTTTGGCGTGGACAGGGTCGCGTCGCGCCGGGTACGCATTGCCACAAATTCGGATTCGGATATGCCTTCATGGACATGGATGTTTTGCTTGCGTTCTGCTTCAATAGTGGTTTCCCACGCAAACACCTCGCGGCCCGGCGCCTTGTAGTCATGGCACATGAATACCCGCGCCTGACCTGGCAGGCGAAGCAGGCGTTGAATCGAGCGATACAGGATACGGGCATCGCCACCGGGAAAATCACAGCGGGCAGTTCCGTAATCGGGCATGAACAAGGTATCGCCTGCGAACACGCAATCGCCGATGACATAGGCCAGGCAGGCTGGCGTATGGCCGGGAACGTGCAGTACCGTGGCAGGCAGACTGCCAATCTGGAAAGTCTCACCGTCTTCGAACAGGTGGTCAAAGTCATCGGCGTTGCCGCGTTGCGCACCTTGGGTGTTGTAGGTGTCCGCAAAAGTAGTCTGGACCTGGCTAATATGCTTGCCTATGGCCAGTTGCCCACCCAGTTGTGCCGCCAGAATCGGCGCGGCCGACAGATGATCGGCATGTGCGTGCGTTTCCAGTAGCCATTGCACTTGCAATTGATGCGAGCGAACGTAATCAATGATCGGCTGCACCGATGCGGTCGAGGTTCTGCCAGAGGGCGCGTCGTAATCCAGTACGCTGTCGATGACAGCGCAACGCGAATCATTGGGTGCATGCACAACATAGCTGATCGTGTTGGTCGCTTCGTCAAAAAAGCTTTCAACAGCCGGAATGCGCGTGGGATGGTCAAGGGTGTCGGCTATTTGCTGCGATGCCTTGTGGCACGCCGGATCATGAAAATGGTCTGACATAGCGGGCTCCGGAGGTACAGGATGAAAAGGACATTTAATTACTAAAAGTAATAAATATATATTCAAATATCATAACAAAATTCGGGATGAACGTCATGCATTGTCAATGACGGCGTGACTGCAAGAAAATGAGTGGGGCAAAACAAGCCGGCAGGCAAGGCATGCCCATGTGGAATGGCCGGTTATGCGTCCCGCCCAACAGCGGCCGAAATCGTTTGTCCATCAATCCGGCCGCAGGTGCACAAGAAGCGCGATTTGAGGTCGGCTTGCTGTTTTGCCGCCTGCAGGCGCTTTACGCATGAGGCCTAGTGAGCTCACGCCGATGATGCCTGGTGGCCATGGAGACCCGGCGGTCTCTAGGGTGTACCGGCAGCGGGAGCGGCAGCCGCTGGCGGCGGGGTATTGCCCGTCGCTTGGCTGGACAGGGCGGGGGGCATATAGCGTTGCATGCTGATGTGCCTGCCATGCCAGACATGGATACTGCCTACTATCAAGAGAGTTGCCACAATCGGGATCAGAAACGCGCCGGCAGTTAAAGTATGTGTTTTGCCTGCGTGGTAACGTGCGCCAGCGATACATAGAATCAGCGTACTGACCAAAATGCCCCCAAGGACATCCGAAAACCAGTGTGCGCCAAGATAGACGCGTGAGATAGCGATCAGCAGTGCGAATCCCATTGCGCAGCATACGGTGAGGATTCGGGCGGCTCGTTTTTCGATGCAGGGATAAATCAGAATGCATAGCAGACCATACAGCACGATATTGCTTGTTGTGTGGCCGCTGGGAAAGGAATAGGCACTCCAGCCGGAGTACATCATGTCTCCTGGCCGTGCGCGGACGATTGCTGCCTTGATGCTGGTATTAAGAACGGCGGAGCTGATGATGGTGAGTACCCAGTAACCGGCCGTGCGCCACGACTTGCGAACCAGCAGCCAGAGTGCGACCACGCTGGTGATGACGGTCACCATGAGCGTATCGCCCAGCTGCGTTACCGTAATCAGGATGTCGTCCAGCCATTGTGCGCGCAACAGCTGCAGTTGCCGGTAAATGGCCTGGTCGACGGCGAACAGCCGACCATCAATGCGCACATTGATCAGAATCAATAGAAACAGAGTGCACGCCAGTGCAGCAAGATAATAGGGCCAGTAAGCGCGGTTGCGGATCATTGTATATGGTGACATGCGATAGAACTTTGGGGTAAATGACAAACCGAGGCTTGTCCAGTGGAAGCGATTGAAGATAAAATCATACCTGTTTCAACCGCTTTACAGGGTGCAGTATGCGTCATTTCACATTCAAATCAATTTTGCTTGCGACACTGGGATGCCTTGCTTTTGCCGGGCCGGTTTATGCCGCTGATCTCTATCCGGCCGACCTGGCAAAACAGGAGCCACGACTGGCCAGCGCATTTGCGGACCTGACAAAATCACTCGTCCGCAAGCATGCATGGGTAATGGATTTTGGCGTAACGACGCCCGTTGAAGAAACAACGTTGAACAATGAAACATATGTACGGCTGTCGGGTTGCAAACCGCATGATTGCCCATCAGAAAAATATGTGGTGCTCGTTTCTAAAAAAAACAACCACGCCGTGGGTGCGTTTTTAACAAACCGGCAAGCGGCTGCGGGCGCGTTATCAGACAGCACGATTCAATGGCTTGGGCAACCCACGGATGAACAGGTTGCGCAATTGGCCGCTGCCTTGTTTCCCGCGGCAGACAGTTAAGCGGGTCGTTCGTGGATTTGTAGTCGTGTCATGATATCAAACGACCACCGGGCACCTGCGGTGCCCGGTGCTGCTGCCTACCCTGTGCAAAACATCGCATAGTGCTTGCTCCTAAGCCGCTTGGTATTTAGCTCAAAGTCCGCTCAGAATCCGCTTAGAATCCGATGTGCGATTGCGATCCGGTCTGCATTCGGATAGTTTTTATTGGCCAGGATCACAATACCAAGCCTGCGTGCGGGAACAAAGGCCACATAGGCGCCAAATCCGTTGGTGGACCCCGTTTTGTTTATCCATACATCGTCGCGCGGCGCCATCGGCGGTACCAGCGCTTTTACAGGTTGCGGTTTCAGCGCAAAATCGGCAGAGTTGCCTTGCTGTAAAGATTCAAGTGTCACGGGGTATGGATATTGCTCCCAGATCAGATCCTGTGTCATGGCAGCTGTCTGGAAATATCCTGTGTGCGTGTTCGTTACCGCTGCCTGCAAACGTTCATCCAGGTCTGTCATGTGCATATTGCTTTTGAGAAAGTGCACCATATCCGCGCTGGTCGATTTTGCACCATAGGCCTGCGCCCACAGCATTGCCTTGCTTACCCTCGTCGGCGTATTCTGTTTGGTGTAGCCTGAGCATAATCGGCCATCTTCTGTCCAGGAACATCAATATACGTGTTGGTCAGTCCCAAGCCTGCATATATTTGTTTTTCCATCAATGGTATGAAATCCTGGCCCATCACCTTTGCAGTGATCAATCCCAGCATGCCTATTCCCGGATTGGTGTAAGTCCTCTGCGTGCCTTTTTCAAACGGCGGTTTCCATTGCTGCAGATAGGACATCAGTTGCTCATTGTTCGTGATCTCTTCGGGCACCTGTAGCGGAAAGCCGCCGGGTGTATGGGTACCCAGTTGTATCAGGCTCACCGAGCCGAATTCGGTGCCCTGCATTTGCGGTAAATGGGTAGCCACCGTATCGGTCAGCTTCAGATGCCCCATGACCTGAGCGTAGCTTGCCAATGTCGCCGTAAAGGTTTTGCTGATCGAACCCAGTTCAAAAAGGGTGGACGAAGTAACGGCATTTTCAGTTTTCTTTGAGGCAACGCCATAATTGAACAGATAAGTTTCCCCCTGCACAATCACGCCGATTGCCATGCCGGGAATATTGTGCTTTTTCATCACGGGTATTACTGACGCGTCTACCCGTTGTTTTATAGCGGTCTGCTCTTGCGCGGCGTAGCCAGCCGTAGAGGTGAGGGCGCCTGTAATCAAAGTCAGCGCTGCAAGTAATGGGGACAAAGAAGTGTTCATGGGCGAAAGAATAAAAGTAATTGAAAGTGGGAGGGTCCTGTATTGTCACCCATACGCTTACGACCGATAAGCCTGGATTGGTAACGAAATGCGAAAGGGGGAGGCAGGTTGGGCAATTTCCGCAGGCATGGGCAAGGTCGCAATAAGTCGTTCTGGTTGGTCATTATATTTCGAAACGAATGTCAGCTTATTTCAGATCAAGGAGTTTTCATTCGTGTCCATGTAAACTCGAAGCCGTACGTATGTAGATCACCTATCCATCGTACCCTTTGCCCTGGTCAGAAATGGCCAGGTTTTTTTTTGCCGGTCGCCTAAGCCACACAAGAATAGACAAGTGTGAATCATTCAAAAGTGTGGATAATTCAATCTTACTCTGCGCCGGCCCTACAGTAGGCCGGCTACCAGGGACCAGTGCAGCCCCCGCGATCTGCTGGCAGGAGCGCCGCAGCAGGCGGGCCAGATCGGTACAGGAAAAAAAGCCCCCATTAGTCGTGCAGACCAATGGGGGTAATAGTAAACGATTACGTTATGCTCTTAAACTTAGGTTAAATACACGGTTACGTTAACGCTGTTAAGCCGTGTCCTTCAATGGCCTCGTTCACTCACTATGAGTACTAGGCCGCACGTACTGTTTTTTGAACTTCTGCGTCCATCCAGTAAGAATAGGTACGCAGCACAGTCAGTTCAAGTGTTGCCGCGCCCGTTGTGTTGATCAGGGTAGCAGGAATAACAGCGGCGCCATTGGTCCAGCGCATTGCCGTACCCTTGACATCCTGGGCAGCGTTCAGGCCAGTCAGCGCAGTGTCTGTCAGGCTGATCTGTTGACGACCACCGGCTGTTGACACTGCGATACCAGACAGGCCAACACCGATCTGACGCACGTCACGACGCGCCAAAGGCGTGACGTCGCGAACAATCGCAGAGCGGGACAGAATGCGAATATCACCCGCATTGGCCGGCAGTGCAAAGTGATACACGCCTTCTTTGCTGAACTCTGGCGTTGAGTGAACAATCTGGCCATTCACTTCAATGCACAGCGCTGCATCTGTGGTACGAACTGCACCGGTTATCGCTTCAGCGCGGGCCAGCAGTTGTTTGCGAATAGCCTCGACAACAGGACCTTGCTGAACGACTTTGATGCCTTCTACTTCAGGACGGCCTTCGGCAGGACCGAAGTCAGGATTCATCGCTACATCAGCGGCATTCTGGAACATGGAGCGGTTACCGGTATCGACATAAGATTCGGCGGGTACGCCTTCGGTCAGAATAATGTCAAACTGCTCAAGCTCAACATGGAAGTATTCGAACACTTTGGTGTTGAACTGCTGAATAATAGTCTGGCCATTTACCAGCATCATGGCAGGCACCAGCGTGCCATCAAATGACACATGGTGGCCGGGAGACAATGTCAGGTCGCGATGCGGCACGTTGTTGGCAATGGAATCTTTCTTGAACAGGATAGGGAAGGCGCGCACGGCATCTTTGGCAGGAATGCGGTTTTTGTACAGGGTGCGATGACCCAGCCATTTAACAGTGGCAACGCCGCCGGCAGCGGTTAGTACTTTATCGCCGGCTTTCAATGTTTCAACCTGAACTTCGCCGTCTGGTGTCGCAATGCGTGAGCCTTTCAAGTAGCACGCATATACCATTTTGCCGCCTTCGAAAGTGACCTTTGACAAGTCTTGCCCTTCGGCATTAAAACTGCCAACGACCCGACCGTTATCGTCGCGGAAAACCAGATTGCTGCCTTCAACCGCGCCTTGCGTTGCGCCATTCACCTGGATCTGATCGCCAGCGGAAAGCCCGGCAATCTTGGGTGAGCTGGACAAATCAAGTTGCAGGCCGCCCGGATTGTAGATCAAAGTGGACGTGCCATCGCCGCCCAAATCAAAGGTGGTCGAGTTTCCAGCGCCGCCGCCGATAGAGGGGGGAGAATATTCGAGTGTTGAACCTTCACCAAGATTGTAATTGCTGGTTTGCCCTGCACTTAGATCGAAAAATTCGGAGATCTTTACGTGCGCATTTTCGCCCAGATTCAGTGTTGAAGTGCCGCCAATCGGAAACAGGCGCGTCTGTGTCAGATCCAGAACGTCATTGGAATTTGTCGCGTTATTGATTGTCAGTGTGGTGTTGCCTGCCACGCTATCGACGGTCAGTTTTTGATCGCCAGCATAGGAGCTCTGGTCGATAGTTTTAATTGAAGAGGTAAAACCGCCAAGTGTGATCGTTGCCATGTGCTTACTCATCCATATAAGTAAAAAAGCGAGTTAATTGGAAAATCAGTGGCTTTAACAATCTTTACAATTGGCATGCAATTAATGTATTCAATTGTAATATTGGTTAAGGCATCGCCAGTCTATCGAGCCCGGATGATGGCTACAACGACACAATCATAAGAAATGTCATGGCATAACATTCCTTGACGATATTCCCACAGAGCCCGATATTTTTAGCTGTAGGTTATCTGCACAATGGCGGCTCATATAGGCTTTAAGGCGAACGATAAATTTCAAGCAATTATATTTTTATGTCCGGCCCGGACGAATCGACCTTCTGTCCGGACGTGTAATATCGACGAAGCGATTTTTCCCAGTCAATCACCGAAGGGTCGCCATACGCGACCAATTGAAATTTAAATTGTTTGAAAATGTACCAAAGTCGACTATTCGTCTGAGGCTTGGTTTCCCAGGCAAATATTTTTCCGTCCTTATTCATGGTCAGAAATTTGGTCCATTGTGGAACGATAATGAGCGTGTCGTAGTAATTTACGATTTTGACTGATTGCTTTATCAGCATTGCTGGGTACCCACTGTCCCGGGCCGCTTTTGATTGTTGCTCGAGAAGGCCAGGGTTTACATTGAAAGGGATAATGTAACGCTTTGTGTACTACTCGATTGTCAACAAGTGAAAAGCAGGATTGCCTTCACGTGTAAATAAAAGGTCAGGACAAAATGTCCTTCTGGAACAAATAACAGAATTTTTCCATGGGAAAATTTGATGTTTAAAAGGACGATGCAGGCAAGATGTTTTCACCACCCAAATGTAATTACCGTTATTTGCGCCTGCCTGGAAACCATTGCTACGAAACGCTAAGCAGTTTTTTGTATGCCATTGTCGATGTAAAGCAGCGACAGCCATAATCCAGAATTGTGCTCAATTTTTGTTTTCACTCGCAATTGAATTTTTATAAAAAAAACCTCACACAAGAATTTGGCGAGGTTATTTTTCTAAATATCACTGGGTACATTGTTAGAATTTCTTTGCCCAGAACGAACAGCGCTTATTTTTAAAATATTGTCGTCTGTTCGCGATTCGAATATTACACCTGTATCTAAAAATATCAACATCACGTTTTCCCCAATGCCTGTGTAAGACCCAATCTGCAAACACAATCTTATTCAATTGTTTGAGTGCAGAGCACCGGATAGGGCGCAAGTGCAAAGTTGGTAAACAAAATCTGGTCGCTTGGTGATTTGGTTCCACGCATTTTATCCTTTGCTACTATCCACTCTGTCTCAAATCATCAATGCATTTATTCAAGAGGTAATTATCGATTTGTCTGCGCAATGACGAGACTAACGTGATACGAAATAGCAACAGCTTCGCATGATATTTTCAGAACTTACGAATGATCCTTTCACCTGGGTGTTCAACACAATCTGTTTTTCTATTGCAAATGCAAAAAATGGGAATGAAAAACAAGGGGCTTAAAAACCTGAGCGGATTGTTTTGTCTGGGGATAAAAACGAGGATTATGCGGGGTTGCACTGCTCCTGATTTTTATGTGTCAATGCAACCAAATTGTTGCGGGTGCATATCGAAGAATTATGTATCATTATTATTAATTATTTATATTAAGTTACATATAGCAATATTATTTTTTTAAATACATTGCATATGTAAAATAAAACGCGCACACTCTGCCTCGTAGTTCAATTAATAATTATTATGAAATATAAAGAACTGAGACAGGATCGCTGCTGCATTTAATGCGTATTATTTAATATAATATTTATTTAATACATTGATATTAAACAATAAAATAAATTATACGCGTGAAAGATTTATTATCTCATAACCAAATATTTCCGATAATCGGCAAAAAAGCGCTGGCCTAATTGCATGGCCTGCACCAATAAAAATTAAAACCAGGTAACTAATTAATTATTAAATATTACCAAAATTAATTATCGTAAATAAATATTTGTAACGTCATTGGTTGTCTGGTCGCAGATTTCAGACCGGATAAATCGGCGGTCTCTATCAATCTTCAATACGCTGATCGCGTGGATCAACAGAGAATTTGCTGCTTTATTTGATTTGAAAAACCGGGCATCACGTCCGGGACTTTAATGCTATCTATCCTTTAAGGAGCAGCAAAATGAAAAAACTACTATTAATCTCTGCATCTGCTTTGGTAATGGCTTCAAGCGGCGCGTACGCTGCGACTCTGACCGGTGGCTTTTATGGTGTAGGCGGCACGGCAGGCAGTACCGCAGGTGGTGGTTCCACTGCGTCCGGCAGCCAGGGTTCGATTCTGGCAGGTGCAGCGACCAATACATCGGCAGCTCAGAACCAGACCATGTCTGGCGCACAGGTTACCGGCAGCTTTGGTGGCGTCACGACCATTACAGAAGGCAATTCATTGTCCACACAAACCAATACCGGCGGTGCGCTTGGTCTGGCAGGTCAGACTTCTAATGCGAGCGCAGGGGGTGCATTTGGATCAGGCGCCACTGGCAATTTCGGCACCATTGGTGGTTTTCTTAGCTTCACACCGTAATTTCCCTTGACTCGACAATAACTTACCGTAACCAGGCTATGTTCACAGAAAGCCGACACGTTAACAGTTGCCAGAAGATCGACGTAGAACATTGACTTGGTTACCTTGGATATATGCCAGTTAAGACAGCAACTCAAGGAGATAAAAATGAAAAGAATATTATTGCTATCAGCGCTCGTAATTGCATCGACGGCGGTTTCGGCTCAAACGATTACGATTGGCGCGTTTGCAACCAGCGGTGGGGCCGGTAGTACGGCCAGTGGCGGTTCATCGGTAGCCGGCACTCAGGGCTCGCTTGGTACTTCGGCCGCAGGCAATACCTCTACTGCATCCAATCAAACCGCATCTGCTGCTCAGGTAGTGGGCGGGCCGACAGGCGTGACGACGCAGACAGCGGGACAATCTGTATCTTCGCAAACCAACTCAGGTTTTTCTCTCGGGTTTGCGGGGCAGACCTCTAATGCCACTGCCGGTGGTGCCTTTACATCAGGAGCGGGCGGCACCTTTGGAACGATCGGCTCCTTTGTTCACTGGACACCTTAACGCGGGTGCGGATTGCACAAGCAAGTGCTAAACGAAACCATCTTCTCGGGGAGAGCACACTCTCTCCGTAAGGGAATTGCCATGAAAATGATACTTGTCGTTACCCTTGGGTTACTGCTTTCACCTCCGGTATTTGCCCAATCAGCGGGTGCTATCTCGGGCTCGAATTCAAATGCCAACAGCGGATCAAGCGCCAATTCAAATCAATCCGCCGATTCCGGTGCCGCAGCGGTGGTTGATTTGACCTTTGGCGGCTCCGAACAAAGACGTACACAGACCGTCCACACAACCCCAAATGTATATGCACCGCCCAGTATGTTTGGCGGCGTGAACAACTGCGGCCAGTCGAGCACATTTGGTATTGGTGCGACCGGCTTTGGTATCGGTGGTTCGCTGGCCGGTGAGTCCGAAGCGTGTAATGCGCGTGAAGATACCAGTATTGCGTACAAACTGGGATACAAAGATGTGGCGGACATGCGGTTTTTCTGTTTCGGTGAAGACGTGAACCGCAAAGCCTATGAGTCCACCGGTCGAAATTGCCCAACCTATGCAACTGCCAAGGGCCTTCCTGAGCGTCCGGTTGCCGCCGTTGATAACAGCGGAATCAATAACAGCCAGCGTCAGCGTAATACCAATCGGGTAGTTGCGACGACGCCTGTACGAAGTCCCGAAGTATATGTGGACAGACCAAGGGTGCAGCCGCAGGCTACGCAGGATCTTCGTGCATTTTACGGTTCGAATTGATTATGCCGGCTTGGCATGATCATAAAAAATTCGAACCAACTGCTAGCGAGGCTGAAATATGTTCTTTATCCCAAGGCCAGGTTGCTTTGAACTGCGGTTTGGGCAGCCTAGGGAAAAATAAGGCGCCGTCGCTATTGATAATGGCACATGGCGGCGCCCTGGCGCCTACCAGGCGGGCATTTTTTTATCTTGAGGGTCGGAAGTTGCCATGGCATGTCATGACCCAGTGAAAAACTGCTCATGTGATAATTAGAACAATCACGAATGAGTACGATCATGGACGACGAAATCAAACGCTGGACAGCAAAGCGTAAAAGTGCGCTGGTGCTGGACATTATCAAGGGTAAATCGACGGTTTCAGAAGCCAGTCGCACTTATAACCTGCCTGTATCCGAGGTGGAAAACTGGGTGGTTGATGGCAAACGCGGTATGGAGAATGCATTGCGGGCAAATCCGCTGGACATCAAAGAGCAATATGAGCGTCAGCTCAAACAGCTACAGGAGGCTTACGGAGAGGCGATGCTGGAATTGCGTGCAAAAAAAAAGCTACAGCCTTTGCTGGACGAAGATGGCAAATAATTCAGTAGGAGCGCCAGTGATTCACAGCGGACGGACGCATTGTTTCGATTGTCATCGCTGTGCTATGGGATTGGTCCAGACCAATGCATTTGCTTTAGCTGCCTGAATTGCACAGAAAACCTATGAGTCATTATTATTTACTTTGCCCTTGTATGTGCAAAGCTTCTTTCCATCACGCTGTCGCGAGAAAAATCGCATGCGATTAATAGACACTTATCCTGCGCTGCGTCGCGCGTTGGTGCCGGGTGGGCCGATATTGGGTATTTCGGTGTCCGGTGCGTCCAGCATTATTTGATCTGCCGTAATTGGAAATTCATAGTAACGCTTCCCAGTGGCATGAAAAATGGCATTGGCGATGGCGGCAGCGGTGCCCACAATACCAATTTCTCCCACGCCCTTGACGCCCAGCGCGTTCACGTGCCGATCGTCTTCCTGGACGAATATCACCTCTATATTGTCAATATCGGCATTGGTTGGTATATGGTATTCAGCCAAATTATGATTCATGAATCGCCCTGCATGATGGTCCACCATGCCGTGCTCGTACAACGCCTTGCTGATCCCCCAGACGACACCGCCCATAATCTGATTTGCCGCGGTCTTGGGGTTGAGAATTTTTCCGGCAGCGACGGCATTGACAACCCGGGTGACGCGAACCTGCCCAAGTTGTTCATCAATCCTGACTTCGACAAAGACAGCAGAGTGAGCGTAGCTTGAGTACCGTTTCCTGTCATCCTGGTTTGGCGCGGCGGATGCTTCAGCCTGAATCGTGTCCTTGTCGCTGAGCTGGACCAACTCAGCCAGCGATACACGTCGGGTGGGATCATTTCTCATGCACATTTGACCGTTCGTGAAAATCAGTTCGTCGCTCGTCGCTGCCTTCAGCGGAGAATCCGGCAATTGTATAGCCTGCCTGCCAAGCGCTTTTTTCAGTGCCTCGCAGGCCGCCTTGACCGCAGAACCGAATGAGGCGGCGCCCGATGAGCCGCCTTCTATCGCGCCCAGGGCAGGCTGGAGTCGCCCAGCTTCGTGGTCACGTCGGACAACGGTAGCCCAAATGCATCGGCGGCAATTTGCGTCAGGATGGTGTATGTTCCGGTACCGATATCTGCCGCTGCAGTGGCCACTTCCAGATGGCCGTCGCGCGTGAGTGTTGCGCGTGCGTTTGCTTTTTGCTGGAATGCTTCCCAGATGCCGGTGGCGAGCCCCCAGCCCACCAGTTCATGACCATCTCGCATGGTGCGCGGCTCATGGGAACGCTGAGCCCAGCCGAAACGCTCGGCACCTTGTGCATAACAGTCTCGCAAGGCTTTGCTGCTGAAATCCTTGTCTTTTATTTGATCACGCTCGGCGTAGTTTTTCAGTCGAAACGCCAGCGGATCCAGCCCCACGCGGTATGCCATTTCATCGATCGCCTGTTCGAAAGCGTTTACGCCTGTGGCGGCACCGGGCGCACGCATGTCGGTCGGTGTGTAAAGATCCAGGGGCGCCAGTTTATATCCAAGTTCAACATTGGGACATTGGTATAGCAGCGCGCTCCACTTGACGCTGGACTCCTCAAAGTATTCCAGTTGTGAAGTATTTTGCACGGTTTCATGCCATACGGAAACCAGCCTGCCGTCACGGTCTGCAGCCAACGAGATTGTCTGTATGGCTGCCGGGCGATAGCCAAGCGTAAACATTTGCTTGCGGGTGAGCACAA
This sequence comes from Advenella kashmirensis WT001, assembly GCF_000219915.2. Lineage (NCBI taxonomy): Bacteria > Pseudomonadati > Pseudomonadota > Betaproteobacteria > Burkholderiales > Alcaligenaceae > Advenella > Advenella kashmirensis. The sequence continues at coordinate 1,517,661 of NC_017964.1, forward strand.
CTCGCACAGAGAGCCTGAGTTCTCGGGCTGCCATGATAGCCAGGAAAAGTTGATACTGAGGACGCAAGGCCAGGCCGAAGGCGCCACCCACATAGGGAGCGATGACCTGCACCTGTTTTTTGGAAAAGCCGAACACATCGCAGACATAGTCACGTGTACTCATCGGTCCTTGAGTCTTGTCGTGGACGGTGATACTGCCGTCGTCGTGCCACATGACGGTTGCTGCATGTGGCGCCATGGGATTGTGGTGTTCGATGGCGAAATGGTACTGCGAGCGGAGCTGTATTGGAGCGTTGGCATAGGCGCGTGCTGCATTGCCGCGTGGGTCTGGCGTTTTTCTGACAACTTTGCGGTATGTCGGATCTTCTAATGCGGCAGCCAGATTCGTTTGGTGCGGCTCTCGCTCGTATTGCACCTGCAATAGCGTACATGCGTAGCTTGCAGTCTCGGGGTCTTTGGCTACGACAAGTGCGATCGGCTGGCCGCTATAGTGTACCTGGTCGTCGTACAGCGGAAGAAAATGTGCCGTCGGCGTGTCTTTGTCCTGATGGTCACGGTGGAACCACGGAAGATCAGGTCGGTTTTCATGGGTAAAAACGGCGAGCACGCCGGGTAAATCCAGGGCTGCGGTGGCGTCGATATGCACAATCCGGCCTCGGGCAATTGGACTGTTGAGCACGCATCCGTGGGCCAGCCCGGAAGTGGTAAATTCAGCGGAATATCTGGCTGCACCCGTTACCTTGGCTCGCCCATCGACGCGGTCAGTATCGCGTCCGACATGAGCGTTGCTGCAAGTGGGATCCTGGCCAGAGAAGTGATCGGTTGCTGTAGTCATGATATGGCTTACTCACTTGATGCGTTTATCAATCTGCGACTGTGGGGTTGCTGCCGCAGCCTGCGCCAGCGCCCGCAAGATTGCCCGACGTGCCAGTTCAATCTTGAAGTCGTTGTCCCCTTGACCTTGTGCGCCGCTCAGTATGTGCTCTGCCACTGCGCCAAACGCCTGGCGATTGGGAACCTGGCCGATCAGCAGCTTTTCCGCAGCCAGCTCGCGCCATGGCTTGTGAGCCACGCCGCCCAGCGCCAGACGCGCCTGGACAATGATCTCATCTTCGATCTGCAGCGCGGCGGCAACCGAGACCAAGGCAAAGGAAAAGGACAGCCGATCACGCAGTTTCAGATAGGTATAATGCGTGGCAAAGCGCTCAGCGGGTAAAGTCACAGCGGTTATTAACTCACCCGGTTGCAGGGTGGTGTCGACATGCGGTCTGTCTTGCGGAAGACGGTGAAAATCGGCAAAAGCGATGGTACGTTTTCCGTCAGGGCCGACCACCTGTATTGTGGCCCGCAATGCCGCCAGCGCCACGCACATATCGGAAGGATGCGTGGCAATGCATTGTTCGCTGGCACCCAGGATTGCATGAATCCGGTTTTTGCCGCCAATGGCGCCACAACCTGAACCGGGCTTGCGTTTATTGCAGGCGACGGCGGTATCGTAGAAATAAAAACAACGGGTGCGCTGTAGCAGGTTGCCGCCGGTGGTGGCAGCGTTGCGCAATTGCGGTGAGGCACCGGCGCTGATGGCGCTGGCCAGTAAGGGATAGCGTTCCTGCACACGGGGATCATGAGCAACTTGACTATTGGTTGTCAAAGCCCCGAGCATCAGGCCGCCATCTTGCGTTTCCTCGATTGATTTGAGGGGTAATCGGGTAACGTCGATCAGGTGGGTTGGCTGCTCAACGTTCTCTTTCATCAGGTCAAGAAGGTTGGTGCCGCCGGCAATGAATTTGCAAGCGCCGTCGCCGGATGCCGCACGCAAGGCCTCGTCGATACTGTTCGCACGAGTGTAGGTAAATGGTGTCATGTGGCACCTTCTTTGGCTTGCATCACTTCCTGGATGGCAGCGACGATATTGGGATAGGTGCCGCAACGGCAAAGGTTGCCGCTCATCAGTTCGCGAATTTCTTCTTTAGTCCTGGCCTGTCCTTCATTGAGCAGGCCAAGGGCAGACAGGATCTGCCCTGATGTACAGTATCCACACTGAAATGCATCGTGTTTCACGAAAGCCTGCTGCAGGGCGTGAAGATTGCCGTCCGTTTCAAGTCCTTCCACCGTGGTGACGGCAGCCCCGTCCTTCATGATGGCAAGCGTCAGACAGGCGTTGACGCGTATCCCGTCAACAAGTACGGTACAGGCCCCGCATTGGCCATGATCGCAACCCTTTTTTGTGCCGGTCAGGCCGATTCTATCTCGCAAGGCATCAAGCAAGGTGACCCAGGGCAATATCTTAAGATGATGTACGATGCCGTTCACCTGCAGCGTGACCGGTATGGCCTGCGGCACAGGCTTCTCCGTATCTGCTATCGAATGGTCAGGATTCACCATGAGCTTCTCCGACAAAAAACGCTTCGGGGAACAATTGACGTGTCATGAAAACGCGCGATGCGTTAATTCATTTGTGATCGCTTTGGTCTGGCGAAAATCCCGAAAGCTAGAAACAATTTAACGCATTAATCTGCAGGGGTAAAGCAAGTACACGACTCGTAACAGACTGCCAGTTCCTGTCACGCCTGTTTCCTGTGTGCATTCAAGTTACAGGTAGAATAACGCTGTTGGCTTGGGGGGGGCGATAGAAGGCGAGCCCATCACAATTGAATTACATAAAATTTAACTATAAAGGAGTCACCATGGATCATCTATTTGCAAAATTCGCGACAGCCATTTCGCATGCCACGGGCAGTCCACTCACTTTCATTGTTTGCGTGGTAGCGGTCGTCCTTTGGGCTATTGCCGGACCCTTTTTTGGTTTTTCCGAGACTTGGCAATTGGTGATCAACACCGGTACGACCATCATCACGTTTCTGATGGTATTTCTGATTCAGAACACACAGAATCGCGACAGCGCTGCGCTGCAAACCAAGCTGGATGAAATTATTCGGTCTTCGGATGCACATGACCAGTTTATGGGCATTGAAACCATGACAGACAAGGAGTTGGAAGAATTACATGAAAAATGTGAGCGAGAGGCCAAGCGCTCGCAAATGATGCTGGAAAAAACCCATGCCGAAAGGCGTACGCGAAAAAGCCGCAAGCACTAGCGCTGTCTCGCCAGTGATACTTAGAGTACGTGCGCAGTACACCTGGCAATTCCGCATACCAGACACAGAATGGCAGAAAATAGTAAGAATTGAAATAGAAAATGAATGAATTGATCTGGTTACGGTTCTCTTGACGTCAAGCGCTACGCGGTCTTACCATGAATACTCTGTCTGACAAACCTAAATCTAAGGAGACTGGTATGAGTACAGCAAGCGAACTGCTGCACCAGTGGCCGCAAGAGTCCAGAGAAGCGACCCAACTGGTTATTGATAAATACGGCCAGCCGCAGGAAGCAACGGAGACGACATTCGTATGGCATCACCCGGGCCCCTGGAAGCGGATCGTCGCAAGCAGGACTTTTTATCATCATAATTTTCCGGCGCCACATATCGATTGCATCGAATCTGTTATTGACTATCAAGTCCCGGTAGAAAAATTTGACGAGCTGGCTTTATTTGATGGCAGTGTCGTTGTTGAAAGAACTGCCGGAGAAGTGTCTGCGCGCTGTCATGACGAACAGGCGAATCTGTTAGCGCTCAACTTAATGCATGATATTGTGACCGGCCAGAAAAATGTAGAACAGGCCAGGGCATATTATGGCAAGGAATTTCTGGACTATCGCCGGAAAAAGCCCACCCCGTACATGGAAAAATTAAGGTTTGAGCCAAACCGGGAAAACGCCATGGATCCGGATGAAGCGATACTGTCCGAAAACGATCTTGAGCGCGCAGTAAAAGAAGGCGAGCAGGGCGGCGGGTGAGGCCGCTGGCATAGTAGAGAGACAAGGTAGAGAGGCAAAGAATACGAGGTTGTAGTCCGCGCCAGTTACCGATTAGTCAAGTCTTGAAATCTGCTGACTGCACTCATCATTTGCTGCTGTAAGCGAGTAACAATGCAGGCGACGGACTCAATCGAACGCGCGAAACCGACCGCTGGTCCCATTGACAGCATACCTTCCTCGTATTCGCCCTGCTCGTATGCCAGTGTTTTTGTACGCACACCACTGATTAACTCCCCGAATTCAGCGTACTCACGTGCGCCAGCCTGCTCCATTGACGCAACCTTGCGGGCATTATTATTGTTTATGACTCGCCAGCTGTCGCCCAAGGATCCAAGAACGGTGCAGGTGCCATGTTGGTCGGTGGCCGCTACGCGTTGTTTATATGCCTGGTGTGCGGGTGTTCACGCGCGAGCGTGAAAATACTGCCCATGACCACGGCATCGGCGCCCAAGGCAAGCGCAGCAGCGATCTGCCGCCCGTGACCAATGCCGCCGCCCAATGCCAGCGGGATGTGCAGATGCTCAAGCGCATACGCGCCATTTAAAAAAGTGGGCAACTGGTTGCTGCCGGGATGACCGCCTTCTTCCATGCCAACCAGGGTTACCGCATCCACGCCGAGATTCTGCGCGGCAACGGCGTGCCGCACATGAGCACATTTATGAATTACGATCGCATTGGTTTGCCGCAACTGTGGCAATAACGAAGTTGGTGGCAGACCGGCAGTCTCGAAAATGCGCACACCTTCCTCAAGAGCAATGTGCAAGCGCTCAAGCACGATGTTATTGTTCTGCATACGACGCGATAGCGTCAGATTAACGCCAAAGGGCATGCCGCCAGTCAGGTGATGACATGTCTGCAGTTCCTGTCGGAATTGTTCATTGGAATTCGCACTGCGCGCCGTGATGAAACCCATGCCTCCGGCCCTGACCATTGCGGCGACCAGGTGAGCATCGGAAAGCCACATCATGCCGCCCAGAAGTAGAGGCCATCGGGTGCCGAGCAGTTGGGTTATGCGCGTCGGATACTCATTCGGAATATCCGCATTGCGATGACAAATGGCAATATCGGCTGCGCCGTCCGCTGCTGCATTTATGTTCATATATCTTTTCCCAATAACAGAACAGGATGCAACTCCCGGGCCAACTGATTGATTAGAGGGCCGACTTCCTCAAGCATGAGCGTGGTCGGTAGCAGGGAGCTGGGGCCACCGCAACTGACTACAAGCCGTTCGCCATCGGGAAGCTTGATCCCCGAGGCCACGGTATTGATCTGATATTTGGGTCGCTCGTGATAAACAAAGCCGCGATCTGGATAGCGCGCCAACGCTTGTTTCATTGCCTTTACTTCGGTGGTGTCTTCCAGTTTGCCATTGCTTTGGGCTTCTGCGAGCAATTGGTCACGTACCTCTGGATTGCAGTTTGCTAGATATGCCCAGCCAATCGCGCTGTGAAATAAGGGGATGCGTGAACCTACCCGCAGATTCATTAACAGCGGTGAATTTCCCTGACAGCGCAGCAGATAGACAATACTGTTGCCCTCCCGGCGCCCCAGGGCCACGGCCACTTGATAGCGGTCGGCAATCGCCTGCAACATGGGACGGACGACTTCAAGGGCATCCTGACCCGCCAAGCTGCCGCACCCAACGCGATCGCCGCTGTGCCCAATTGCAACTTGTCTTTGCCCGGCACGTTGGACAGAAAGCCCGTTTTTTGCAAGGTATAGCACAGTCGCCATACAGTGGGTTGCGCTAATCCCGTCATTTGGGCAATGTCAGTCGTCCCCAGCGTTCTTTGCTCCGCATCAAAGCATTGCAATATTTCCAGGCCGCGCGCCAGCGCTGTGACGAACTGCCGGTCAGGCGCGTCGGACGTCATGGCATTTACATCATCTTTTGGATTGGGGCGTCTTGACATAAATATCCTCTTTCATTATGATAATTCAATTAGCAAATTAACAATTCGCACTGCAAATTATAATGAAAATGAAGGAAGACATCAATACTCATTTGGCAACGCTTCAAATAAACGGGTCCGTATCGTGGCCGGGTAACTGTTATTGGGGGCCTTCCGCGGTACGGCAAATAATCGAGGCTGCAGGTTCCAGGCTGTGTCGCCCGCTAGTCATAACCGATCCGGGTGCATGGCATGCCAGTAACGCCGTTGTGCGAGCGGCGCTTGCCACTAGATCGACACAGGATTGGCTGATGTTCGATGGGGTGGTGACCAACCCATCATTGGCTGAGGTACGGAAAGCATTGCGAATGGCCCGGTATTCCGGATGTGACAGCATTATCGCTGTGGGCGGGGGCAGTGTTATTGACGTGGCCAAAGTCGTGTACGGATGTCTTTGCAGTGGGCTGGAGCCTGAAGAGCTGGCCGCAGCTCACGGTCGGGCATGGCTTGACGACCTGTCCAGCTTGATGCGCCGTTATTGCTTGCCATTCCCACCACATCTGGCACGGGTAGCGAGAGTAGCTCAGCGGCGCTAATTCAGGGCGATGATGGACGCAAGCAGTTGTATCGCTCTTTGCGAACCCGCCCTGCATTGATCGCGTTACAACCTGATCTTACCTTAAAGCTGCCAATGCGTCCGACTGCGCAAGGCGGGTTTGATGCGTTGCTGCATGCACTGGGTGCGCTGGTCAATAAGGATTTCAATCCGATTGGTAAAGCCATTGCCTTGCAGGCCCTGCGCTGCTGCATGCAAGCACTACCGTTGGTACTCAGCAAACCGGATAATCTCGCAGCTCGTACCCAGATGCAGTTGGGAGCCTATCTTGCTGGTGTAGCAATCGGCATCTGCAAAGTAGATGCCGTGCATGCCATGTGTACACCACTGGAGGCGGTCGTAGATATGGCGCATGCCGAAGTACTGGCTCCGGTCTTTCGCGTAGTATCGCGCTACACCGTGCAGACGCATGCTGGTGTTTACGCCAATACTGCCCGGCAGTTGAATATCGCCGGCACGGGCAATGATTACCGCGATGCGCTGGCGCTGATCGAACGCGTGGAAGAGTTGGCGCGACAGGCAAATATCTCGTTGTATCTGGCCAATCTGCAATTGACAGAACAGCAAGCCGGGCAGCTGGCGACCCAGGCGCTGCAAAGCGCGTCCATGTCGCTTAACCCGCGCAGTCTCTCTTACGAAGAAATCAGCTCACTGTACCTGCAAATGGTCAATTAAGGATCCAGTCATGAATGTTATTGATTCCAAACCATACGAAATGCTTATTGGCGGGCGCTGGCAAGCCGGCCGGGAAGGGCTGGCTTTTGATACCCTGAACCCGGCCACGGCAAAACCATTGGCCCAGGTACACCAGGCCCACGCAACGGATGTGGACGCTGCAGTACAGGCTGCTCACGCTGCATTTGAGAATGGTTGGGGCAGGACCACGCCCGCCGAGCGCGGCCGATTGTTGAGACGGTTGGCGGTGCTGTTTGAGCGTGATCGGGAAAAGCTTGCGTGGATAGAGACACTGAATGTTGGCAAGCCCATTACGCATTCGCGCGAATCGCTCAAGGCCATGCCGTCTTCATTGGAGTATTTTGCGGGCATGATTGCTGCGGTGCGTGGCGAGACCATCGCCGTGGGCAACAGCGATGTTCTCAATTACACCATCCGGGAGCCGCTGGGCGTGTGTGCACTGATTATGCCGTGGAACTACCCGATGACGTTGACGATCAATAAATTAGGGCCGGCGCTGGCAGCCGGCAATACCATCGTGCTCAAGCCGTCTGAAGTCACGCCACTGTCGACCCTGGCGCTGGCGCGGCTGTTCGAGGAAGCGGGTTTCCCGCCTGGCGTTGTCAATGTTGTCAATGGCCCGGGCGCGACTGTGGGTGAGCAGCTAGTCACGCATCCGCTAGTCTCGCGAGTGTCCTTCACCGGTGGCACGGTAACCGGTGCGCGCATTCTTGCTACCACCGCAGGCGAGCTCAAGCGGGTCACGCTGGAATTGGGTGGCAAGTCGCCGCTGATCGTGTTCGACGATGCCTCGCTGGACAAGGCTGTTGCAGTTGCCGCGGGAGACATCATAAAAAATTCCGGTCAGGTATGCATTGCCTGCACACGCATACTCGTGCAGGAAACGGTGCATGACGATTTTCTTGATCGTCTGCAACAGCGCCTGAAAACAGTGCGGGTTGGAGCACCTGAGGCTGTCGGTACGGAAATGGGCCACTGGTCAGTGCAGCGCAAAAGCAGCGCGTTGAACAATACATTCAGATCGCCACAGAAGAGGGCGCCAGGCCCGCTTGCTTCGGTGAGCTTGTCCAGGACCAGAGCACGGCGTCGGGATTTTTTGTGCCGCCCACACTGCTGCTGCAATCGAGCGCGCAAATGCAATCGGCACAGGATGAAATCTTCGGGCCGGTGCAGTCTGTCATCCGTTTCAGGGACGAAGACGATGCCTTGCGCATTGCCAATCACTCCCGCTATGGGCTGGCCGCTGTGGTGTTCACGCGCGATGGCGGACGTGCCTTGAGAATGGCCAGAGGCCTGCAAGCGGGAAGTGTGGCCATTAATACGGGCGTGCGCACGTCATTTGATGCGCCTTTTGGCGGCTATAAGCTCTCCGGCATCGGCAAGGAGCGAGGACTGGAAGCCATTTATGAAAACACGCAGTTAAAAAACGTCAAATATGACATGAGTGTTTGAGCAATTAATAATCCAAGGAGGATGTGATGAAATTATTTATGAAAGTGGCATTGGGAGTTGCTGCATGTTCACTGGCTACCAGCGCGATGGCAGAGTGGCCGGAACGGCCCGTGCGCATGGTCATTGGCTTTGCCCCGGGAGGCGCATCGGATATCGCATTTAAGATGGTGCAGGATGTGTTGGCAGAAAAGCTGGGCCAGCCTGTGGTGCCCGATTATAAGGCTGGTGCTAACGGCAACATCGCCAATAACGCAGTCGCGACGGCAGCACCAGATGGATACACAGCCCTGTGGGCCAACGTGGGTCCCCTTGCAGTCAATACCTATTTGTACAAGAACGTCAAAACAGATCCGGGCGAAGTCTTTGCGCCAGTGACGCAATTGACAGATTCACCGCTGATTGTTGTCGTGCCCAAAAACTCGCCCTATAAAACCATGCAGGATTTGATTGTCGGCATCAGGAAAGATCAGGAAAAGCTGACATTCGGTTCGGCAGGCCAGGGTAGCTCCATGCATATTGCCGGGACTTCACTGGCACTGGCGCTGGACGCGAAGCTGACTCACGTGCCATACAAGGGTAGTGCGCCTGCGCTGCAGGATTTGATTGCGGGCAGGCTGAGCTTTATGGTCGATAGCCGCTCAACCACCGCGCCCTTTATCGAGAATGGCTCTTTGCGCGCACTGGCCATCAGCAGCAGCAAGCGTGCGCCGGATGTGCCGATATACCGACAGTGGCCGAGTCGGGTGTGCCTGGCTTTAACGTCACAACATGGCAAGCCGTCGTGATGCCCAAAGGTACGCCCCAGCCCATTATCGATAAATTTTCCAAGGCACTGCGCGAAACCCTGCAAACCCCCGTGGTGCGCGAGCGGTTTGCCCGCGTGTATACACCGTTAGTCGGCAGTACGCCGCAGGAATTTGACCGATTCTGGGCCAACGAACGTGCCGAGGCCAAAACACTGGTGGAAAAGGCCAAGTTACAAATTGAATGAGAGTGACATGATCACAATTGAAAACAGACTTTGGATGGGAAATTAAAATATGGATCTGGGATTGAAAGACAGCACCGCTTTGATAACGGGCGGGGCCGGCACACTGGGCCTGGCAATGGCAACGCGTTTTTTGCAAGAGGGTTGCAATGTCGTGGTATGTGATGCCAGCCAGGCGTCCATTGACAAGGCCTGCGAACAGTTTGCTGCCTTCGAAGGGCGTGTGCTTGGCGTACTTGCAGATGTCACGGACAAGCATGCGGTGGCACAGGCTGTGCAACATGCTGTGGATAAATGGAAAAAAATTGATGTGCTGGTCAATAATGCCGGATTTGCACGGGATCGCTATCTGACCAAAATGTCCGAAGAAGACTGGCATGCGGTCCTGGACGTGACGTTGCAGGGCGCTTTCCATTGCACCCGTGCCGTACTCCCGATGATGATGGAAAACCGATATGGTCGCGTCATTAACATTGCCTCGCGTGCGCACCTGGGCAATCCCGGGCAGACCAATTATTCTGCAGCAAAAGCCGGATTGATCGGCTTCACTCGTTCGCTGGCGCTGGAGTCGGGAAAATTCGGCATTACGGCAAACGCCGTGGCACCGGGGGTTATCTCTACGCCACGCATGCAACAACGGCCCGACTATCAGGAATTGACCGAGCGCGCCAAATCCAATACGCCGGTCGCTCGTCTGGGCGACCCGGCCGATGTGGCTGCAACCGTCGCTTTTCTGGCTTCCCGTCTGGCTGGGTTCACCACTGGCGAAACCGTCCATGTGACGGGGGGACGTTACGCATGAGCACATCATTCGATTTGAACGAGCACTTGAACCGTCGCCTTTATTTCGACGATATTGAGGAGGGTCAAAGCTGGATCAGTCCGCGTCGCACAGTGACCGAAGCAGATGTGGTTCAGTTTGCCGGCATCTCGGGTGATTTCAATGCCCTGCATACGGACGCCGTTTTTGCGCAAGCGCATCCTTTTGGGCAGCGCGCAGCTCACGGCATGCTCACGCTGGCCATCGCTTCGGGGCTGACTACGCGCATGCCAGTTTACCGGCTGATGGATGGTGCCCGGTACGCACTGGTGGAACTGCGATGCCAATGGCGCAAGCCGGTGTTTATCGGCGATACGATTTATGTGGAGCTTCGCATCGGCAAAAAAAAGTTATCGCAAAAGCGGCCAGGAACCGGCAGGGTTCTGATGCATCGCATTATTAAAAATCAGCATGATGAGGTTGTGGCCGACACCGAATGGACGACGCTCATGACATGCAGAAAGGAGGACGCATGAACGCAGGCGTATCACAGTTGAAAACCGGGCCGTTGCAGTCGGGTACCGCTTTTGACAGCTTGGCCGGCCTGATACGGCCCAGGTCCGTCATGATTGTCGGCGCATCCACCACCTCAGGCACCCTGGGTCACACCACAGTGCAAAATCTGATTGAACACTCAGACTTCAATGGGCAGGTGTTCCTGGTCAATCCTCGGGGCGGACAGTGGCAGGACCGACCCTTGTATACGTCAATCGACGACGTACCTGCACAGGAAATTGACGTGGCACTGTTGCTGGTTCCGGCAAATTCGGCGCTTGCGACATTGGAGGCATGCGCCGCTAAAGGCGTACGCTACGCTATTGTGTTTACCGGCGGTTTTGCAGAACTGGGCGAAACGGGACGCCAGGCCGAACAGCAAATGCTGGCGCTTGCGGCGCGTACCGGGATGCGACTGTATGGCCCCAATTGCGCCGGCATGACAATGTTGTCGCCACGTCTGGGTCTGACCTTTTCTACTGAGTTTCGTAATGACGGTCGCAATAATAAACTCTCGCGTATTGGTTTGGTCACACAAGGTGGTGGTCTTGGCCGGTCATTGATGCAGGGTAATGAGCGCGGAGTATGTTTTTCCCGTTGGTTTTCGACCGGTAATGAGCTTGATCTGGATAATGCTGACTTTATCCAATGGCTGGCGCAGGACCCTGGAACGGACATTATTTGCACTGTGATCGAAGGTATTAAGGACGGAGAGCGTTTTGTTGCTGCTGCACAGGCAGCGAGCCGGGCAGGCAAACCGCTCATTGCCCTGAAAGTTGGTCGTTCCGATTTTGGCAAGAGGGCGGCGCAATCGCATACCGCCTCTCTGGCTGGCGATGATGTCGTTAATGATGCGGTGTTCTCCCAATATGGCGTCATCCGCGTCGACGACCTGGATGAAATGCTCGATGTGGCAAGTCTGCTCTCGCGTGTAGGTGTTCAGTTCCTGAGGCGTCTTTGTGTGTATTCATCGTCAGGTGGAGCAGGAGTGCTGTCGGCAGACAAAGTGGGTGAGGCCGGACTGACAATGGCGTCCCTTGCAGAGGAGACCGTGGCGGAAATGGCGAAACATGCGCCATCCTATGCTGCCCTGACCAATCCCGTTGACTTGACGACCAAGGCACTGGTTGATCCGCAGCTTGCCAGCAAATGCTTGTTACCCCTTTTCAATGATGTCGAAGTGGATGCCGTGCTGTACCCGATTACGTCCAACTATGCCGCCAGCACGGAAGGCATGGTGCGCAATATGCTTGAAGTGGCAAAACAGGCAAAGAAAGCTTTTGTGCCCGTCTGGATGAGTAGCCGGCGTGGACCGGCACATGAATTATTGGTAGCCGAAGGCTTTGCGCCTGTCTATAGTCTGCGCAATGCCATGCAGGCACTTAAGCGCATCAACTGGTATGCAGAGTGGAGAGCGCGCAATCGCGATCGTGGCGCCAAATCAGCAGATTTTTCTGGAAATGTTTCTGTAGCACAATTGCCCAGCAACGAAGCGCAAGCCAAAACTCTGTTAATGCAGTATGGAGTACGCTCTCCAAAGGAGTCGCAGGTTCAGACTGCAGATGAGGCAGCCATGCAGGCCCAAGCTATTGGTTTTCCGGTAGCCCTGAAATTGGTGGCTGATGGCGTGCTGCATAAAAGCGAAATTGGGGGAGTGCAATTGAACTTGTGGAATGAGGCGCAAGTGCGTCAGGCTTTTGCGCAAATCATGACTGCAGCGCGTGCTAACGGCGTAGCAGACGATAATATTCGCGGGGTTCTTGTCTCCGAGATGATCACCGATGGCGTGGAGATGTTGGTTGGAGTTCACCGTGATGTAGTATTCGGACCGATTCTGAGCATTGGTGCGGGTGGTGTATGGGTGGAGGTCGAGGCCGATGTTGCGCGTTGTCGTTTACCCGCTGATCGTACTCTGCTGGAAGATATCCTAGATTCTACGCGGATAGCGCGACGTTTGGCCAGTTACCGTGGTCTGCCTGCACGAGATCGATCCGCGCTACTGGATGCCGTGCAAAACCTTGTTGCGTTGTTTCTAAGCCTGGGAGATCAGGCACAGTCGCTTGAGGTCAATCCACTGGTAGTACTGAATAACGGCCACGGCATTGTCGCGCTGGATGCGGTGATTGAATAATACATTCTTTCCCGCATCTGTTTTCGGTTGGTGCGAGGCGTACATATGTGGGAACACAATTGCTTAACGAAGGAGTTTCTCGATGCTTAACAGTCAAATTGGTGGCGGCGACGCCCATTCTATTTCGGTCCGTGGCCATGATCTGGTCAATGATCTTTTCAATCGTGATTTTATTGATGTTCTTGCACTGGAACTGCTGGGGCAATTCCCAACGCCTGAACTCAAACGCATGCTCAATCTGTTTTTGGTGAGTGCGACGGATCATGGCCTGACCCCTAGCGCACTGTCGGCACGCCTGACTTTGCATGGTGCGCCCGAGTCCATGCAAGGGGCGCTGGCAGCTGGGCTTTTGGGCGCCGGTTCACGTTTTCTGGGCGTGATTGAATATTCAGCACGTTTTTTGCGTGATGCGCTACCGCAGCAAGAAAGTTATACCGACGAGGAACTGCGGCAGTTTGCAGAGGAATGCGTAACGGTCAATAGGGCGGCCAAACGCAAAATTCCTGGTGTGGGGCACCCCATCCACGTAGACGGCGATCCCCGGTGCCAAAGGATGTTTGAGATTGCCAGGGACTGCGGCTTTTACGGCAACTATTCGCGCTTTGCTGTTGAGCTGGCTGCCGCTGCCGCGCGCCAGTCGGGGCGTAAAATTCCCCTTAACGCTACGGGTGCGAAAGGTGCGATTGTTCTGGATATGGGATTAACACCTGAATTGGGCAAGGCACTTACGATGATTGGACGTTCTGTAGGCCTTATGGCTCACATTATCGAAGAGCAGCAAAATCCTATCGGACAAAAGGTCTGGGACATGGCTTCTGGCGCATAGGAGCGGAAAATACAGGGCGTTGATCGCCCTGTACTGTGTTTTTCTAAGAAATGCGCATGCTCAACTTTTCTTGACTCGCGGACACGCGCTGTCGGCCAGGGACACGAATGCTTCATCTCCAGGTATCGTGGACAGTACCTTATAGTAGTCATAAGGTGCCTTTGACTCCTGCGGTGTTTTAACTTGCACCAGTGCCAGATCCATAATGACACGTCCGTCTTCAGGTCGGACCCTGGCGTTTTTGATCAGCTTTGAGCCAATCGGCAAATCGCTCATTGCTTTGGTTGCCTTGTCGCCATCGAAAGAGCCGGCCGCCTTGACGGCATTCAGATAGTGACTCACGCTCACATAGGTTAATGCCTGTACAACCGAGGGGGCACGTTTAAAGCCGCTTTTCTGTTGCCAGCGGCGGGTCCAGGCGCGCGTATCTTCATCGGTGTCCCAGTAAAAGGCAGTAGGAAATACCAAGCCTTTGGCCACGTCCAGCCCCATTCCATCGACATCGTTGATGAAAGTGAGAAAGGTCGCCAGTTTTTGCTTGCCTGTCGTCAGGCCAAATTCCTGCGACTGCTTGGCCAGATTCACCAGATCGCCGCCTGCACTGGCAAGCCGATCATATCAGCACCAGATGCTTGTGCCTGCAGCAAAAAGGAAGAAAAATCCAGCGCACCTAGTGGATGTCGAACACTGCCCACAACCTTGCCGCCTTCCTGGTTGATAAACTCGCTGGCGTTTTTCTCCAGCGTTTTACCAAAAATATAGTCGGTGGTAACGAAATACCATGATTTTGCACCTGCCTGTACATTGCTGCGAACCACAGCTTTGGCCAGCGCATAGGTGTCGGGCGCCCATTGCGTGGTGGTTTCAGCGCATTGTGCGCCGGCGAAATCTGCAGCAAAGCCACCGCTGATCAAGGCTGCTTTATTCTTTTCCCGGGCAATGGCAGCCGCAGCCAATCCGGTAGAGCTGGCGCCGCCATCCACCACTGCAACCAGATTCTTGGTGTCAAACCAGCTACGTACAAGTTGTCCGGCAATATCGACCTTATTTTGGGTATCGCCGCCGATCACCTCGATCTTCTTGCCTAATACTTCACCGCCGAAATCTTCGACGGCCATCCTGGCGGCCACTTCCGAACCCAGGCCACCCAGATCGGCATAAATACCGGAACGGTCGTTGGAGACGCCAATCCGCACAACGGAATTGTCTGCTGCTGCGGCGCTCATGACGCAAGTACTGAGCAGGGCTGTAAATAGAATGTTAAATTTCACTGCGGTCTCCGGTGCCAAGGTTGTTAGTATGAATCGGCTATTATTTCCGGTCGCCTATGTGAGTGTCAATCGGGGTTTTTCTCGGCTATCGGGTATGCTCAAATCATGGGTCGGGCACCGGGTAACGTTGGCGCGGGTCGGGCATTTCAACTGATATGCCGGTTTATCCCGCGTTGTGTTCTGACTGGCGTTGTTCTATTTCAAGCTTAATAAGGCCTGCGAACTGTTTATCGTAATCGCTTATCCATTTGCCATGTGCCAGGCGCCTCGAACATAATCAATCGTTGGTTGCATGTTTTGGCATTCCATTTTTTAATTTCACTTTGTTGGTAATCCCTGAGGTCTCACATAATATCCTTTTCCTCAACATTGATCATATAACCAAACCCTCTTGCTGTGTGCAGCAGTGGTGGCTCGCCTTCGTGTTCGATTTTTGATCGCAGATAGCGGATATACACATCGACCACTTTGGTGCCCGGATCGAAATCCATACGCCAAACGTCACGCAGCAACTGGGCTCGGCTGACAACGATGCCGGCATGTTCCATCAGGTACGCGAGCAGGGCGAATTCTTTGGCTGTAAGCTCGATGCGCCGTTGTCCGCGTTGCGCCGTCTTGGTGCGGAAGTCGAGTTGCAGATTTCCTACTTGCAGCAGCATCGTTGAGCGTCGCTTTTGCTGACCGCGACGCAGCAGCGCCTGCATACGTGCAACCAATTCGTCAAAAGCAAACGGTTTCGTCAGATAATCATCGGCGCCCCGGTTTAAACCGGTGATGCGATCATGCAATTCAGCTTTGGCGGTCAGCATCAGGATCATGCTTTGGCAGCCATCTGCCCGTAATCGCGAGCAGACTTCGATCCCTTCCAGTTTCGGCAGCATGACGTCCAAAACAATCAAATCGAAATCTCCATCGCGTGCTGTCTCGTAACCATGCAGACCGTCGCGGGACACGTCGACATCATAACCTTCAGCCCGCAGACCTTTCTCCAGAAACGAAATAATACGTGGATCATCTTCAATCAATAGTACCTTGGCTATATTCATATTTTTATCCCCAGGGGCAAGCGAATGGTGAGTGTCGAGCCTTCGCCGACTGTGCTGCTGAAATTGATGCTGCCATTGTGCTTGTCAATAATCCAGCGTGCGATAGGCAATCCCAGCCCGCTTCCGACCTTCCAGCATGTCTGGGCCAGCGTGCCCCGATAAAATCGATGAAAAATGTAAGGTACGTCGTCGGAAGGGCAGCCCACTCCCTGATCCTTGATCGACAGTTCGGCCATCTGGCCATCGGTGCGAATAAAAACGCAAATTGTGGTGTCTGACCGGGAGTATTTGATCGCGTTGTCAAGCGCAATCATGATTGCCTGTTTTAGTCGTACGACATCACCAAAAATGCTGACGTTGTGCGAGGGGTTATCACAACATATGACAAGCTTGATGTTGCGGCTTTGCGCCAGTACACGGATGTCATCCAAAGCTGTCTGGGCAACCTCCTGCAGTTCAATCATTTTCTTATCGAACAATATGTCGTCGCCCTCGGAGCGGGCTACAAACAGCAAGTCTTCAATAAGCTGCGTCATCTCCTGGGCGCGTGCAACAATAGCTGTTAACGATTCGCGGTATAGGGGTTCCGGTTGCGTTTTGCCTCGTAGTGCAATTTCAGCTTCGCCGCGCACCGCGGTCAGGGACGTGCGCAGCTCGTGACTGATATCTCCCAGGAACCGCACGCGTTGCTGGTCAACCTGAGTCAGACGCAGGTTGGCTTGCGCCAGATCCTGCGTGCGCTGTGCAACTTCTTCTTCGAGTTTGTTTTTGGCGCTGGTCAGCATGGCATGTTGCATTTGTAACTGCGTGGCCATTGCATCAAAACTGTGCGATAGTTCGCCGAACTCATCCCGGGCCTGGCTACCGATGCGATACTGGAGCGAGCCTTGTTCAATGGCCCGGGTTCCCGCCGTCAGCGCACGAATCGGACGATTGATGGAGCGCGTCAGAAAATGGCTGGAGACAAACGTCAATGACAGCAGGATCGCCAGCAGCGTCAGCATGGTTACGGTCACATTGCGTTGCAATTGGCCGGCGGCCGCTTCCAGTCTGGCGACTTCGCGTCGTTTGGCCTGTGCGCTTTTGGCCACAAGTTGTTCAAATTCCCGGTCCAGGCGGTTTTCGATTTCTATGCGAAACAGGGTAATGGCGTCATCACGTTTGCCCGCTAAGTACAAGGCAAGAAGCCGTTCAACCGAGTGGTTGATGTCGTCTATCAATAAGCCCATACGGGTATAGCGCGACGGCGCGGCGCGGTCGTCAGCACGAGGGCCATTTTTAAGGTCTATCGATTGCAGGCGCCGGAAAGAATTGTGCACGTCGTTACGGGCGCTTTGAAAGTCGGAAAGCTCCGAAGGGCCCATCAATATGAGTTCGGCGATCTGCTCGGAGTAGCGATTGGCGTCAACAGCCAGGCGCGCCGTTGCGGACAGTTCCTTGCGGGCATCAGTGACTTGGTCCGCGTAACGCTTTGTCATATGCAAGGCGATAATGGAAGTGGCAGCCATGGCAATGACGGCAAAGGCCACAATGAACTGGAAAATCCAGATTCGGTCTTGATGGTCAAATGATTCTCGTCAAATAGTTGGCGCGCATTGCATCGTGCCCGGCAGATAATCGTGCCGGATTACCAATGCCATGGCAGACGCAATAGAGGCAAACTTATAAGCGTACAGTCATTTCTTGCAACACTCTGTTGTGTTGTTTTTATATATATGAAGACCTGTAACATCCATATGCCAAATGGCATCTGCAGCCGCCAGCCATCGCGGATCACTTGTTACCAATAAAATAGTTGCATTGTTGTTTTGCAGCACTGGCGCCAGCGTCTCGGTTCTAACGGTATCGAGCAAAACATCGGCATCGTCAATCAGCAGCAAACGTGGCTTGCCCATAATTGCCCGGGCAATGATCAGCCGTTGCCGCAAGGCTGCGGGAATATCCGTCGCATGTTCTGCAATGCGGGTGGCCAGGCCACGGGGCAGGGCTTCAATCGCTTCGGTGAGCCCGCATAAGCGCAGGGTCTGGTCGATTTCGGCATCGGTCGCTGCCCGGGCGCGGTATGTCAGATTGCGACGGATTGAGCCGCGTAGCAAGGGGACGCTGGGTGAAATGGTCCCTACTGCTTGTCGGATGGAGTTAAGATCATGTTCGCTCAAATTCTGACCATCCAGGCTGACCGTGCCCTGGGTGGGATCGAACATGCGCGTGGCCAGGCCTAGCAGTGTAGATTTGCCTGTGCCGCTGGCGCCGGTAATCGCGATAAGGGTGCCCGCCTGGGCCTGCACATTGACCTGTTGAAATACCCCGTCCACCGAGACATCTTTGAGTACAAGCTGGCCAGGCCCGGCAGACAGCGGTGGCAATTGCTGACCGGAGTCCAGACTGGGCAATTGCAGGAATCTGCCCAGCACGTCCCGTGCCGCCCGGAAATTTTGCAAAAAAACAAACACTCGGCTCAGATCTCGTATTGGTGAGTCCAGCAGATTAACAACGAGAATGGACGCCAGCAGTGAGCCCCAGTCAATGCGTTCGGATTGCAGCAGGCTGGTCACCAGTACGAGAGCGGTCAGTATGGGCGAGATCGCATCGGGCAGGGCGCGTAGCAGACTTGCCAGGCGAATCTGCGAGACGGCCGCCTCGGCCAGCCGTTTGCTCTGTTTTTTCAAGCGAGCACGTTCGCCGCGCGCTCGCCCGAATACGCGAACCGGAGACGATGCACCCAGCCGTTCCCCAAGGTTGGCGGCCAGGCGACCGCGTTCGCTGCGCAGTTTACGCACGCGTTTATAGAGTGGCGTACCAGCAATGGCGAGCAAGGCCAGAACGATGGCGATCACGATCGCGACACAAGCGGCAATGAGCGGGCTTAGCCAGGCCAGGACTGCGATTGCTGCCAGGATGGTAATCGCCGAGACAAGCAGACTGGCAAGTCCGCGGCCGACCCAGTCATTAAGCGCGTTCAGGTCCGCTACAAAGCGAACCATCATGACCCCTTGCGTTCGTTTCTGCAGAATACGGCTTGGCAGATTGTTGACGTGATCAAACAGTAGCAGCCGGGTTGCCATCAGATAGCTTTGCCCCAGTTTCTCTGCTGTCGCCCGCTCGACACGCGCAGCCACATTAGCATGAGACCGAAAGCGGCGACTGCCGCCGCATTTGCCATGATCACTGTGGCGCAACAGGGGAGAGGTGCAGACCATCAAAACCCTGGCGTGTGGCCAGGGCAATACCGCTCATGATTGCTGCCTGGGCCAGGCCATTGGCAAGAAGCCAGGCCATCAGCTTGCGTCGGGAGTCGGCTAAAATGGGCGGCAGTGGCCCATGTCCCTTCATAGGCTTGCAGCCAGCGCAAATTGTGTGCTTGTCAAGTCCTCAAGAATGGCTGGATCCATGAGCTGGTCAGGCTAAGCACCATCAATCCCACCGCTTCGGTGGCTTCCTGAATCGCCAGTGGTGCCATGGTGACCACGCCGCTGAGCGCAATCACTTTCAGTTGCTGCTGTATTAGCCAGTCTACGCCTGCCTTGGCGCCCACGGCATCACGTGCCGCATAGAACACGCCATCAACCAGATTGCGAAATTCATGCGACTGCAACAACATACTGGTTTCCTGCTGATATATGCCGTCGGCGACTTCGATGATTAAAATTTCAATACCGGTATTCATCGCATGGGCAGTCAGGGTAGAGATAGCGCGCAATAACCGATCACGCTCTACCTTGTAGGTCGACACCATGCCGGCTGATGTGAAGTCAAGGGCCGGCCGCGCACCTGCGTCCATCATGCGCCACATATCTCCGCCAGCGCCTGTACCGGTCACCTTGACAGATCCGACGCGGTAACCTGCCGCGATGAAGCCGCGAGCAAGGCTGACAGCAGTCGTGGTTTTGCCGGCGTTCATGGAAGAACCGATCACAGCATATACGTGTGCAGTTTTGGCAACATTCATGGGTGGCAGTGCTGCGTCAGCGACATTGATCACTTGTCCATGCCGGTTTGCCAGCAATCCGATTGGCGCGATACGTGTTGCGATGCCGGTTTTTACGCTGCGTGACAGCACGCTGGAGGCAATGCCGCCGGCAGCGACCAGATCACATGGATCAAGATCGTTGCGGATTTCCGCTTCAAACTGATCAGGTGCATAACGATGGCCATAGGCCACCACAATTTCATCGCCGACAAATAAGCTGGAACGCCGACCGTCGCGCAGCTCCAGCGCCTTGTGGTGGCCTATCTTGCTGACCTCTGCGAGAACGAGATCGCCAGACTGGGGTTCAGCCGTGGTGATTAAGCCAGCGGCTTCCGATAAGTTAATGTGTCGGGTTGTGTAGGCTGCTTTGCTCTGTGACAGCCGCTGATGCAGATTCAGATGATTCATGGAAATTCCTGGATGATTGCCTGGGAGATTCCAAGATAGCAATATGAGCAATGGCCAAGTTGAGAATTAGACAAGGGTTGGATTAAAAATAAGTAAGAATGCCCATATTGTCTTAATGAAATGCTACAACTTGATGGAACTTGCCGACTGACGCAAGTTGTTACGTCGGTCTTTATTACATGGGAATAGGATTTGAACCTGCCGCAAGCTTTGGATTTGAGGTATTTGCGTTATTTATGGTTAGACAATGATAAGGCCAGCACCTATATCAGCGATCGTTCCCTGAACGAAACGTTGCCCAATATTCGTCGCGCCGTTCTGGTTGTGCACGGCATTGAGCGGGACGGCTATCGGTATTGGAAGGCCCTGGCGCGGGCTGCGCGTCGGGCAGGTCCATCTGTACAGGAACAGACATTGCTGCTGGCGCCGCAATTTTTGGTGCGCAAGCAGGCCTTTCAGTGGGGACTTGAGGAAAGCACGCTTACCTGGCGCTCGCACGCCTGGAAACAGGGAAACACATCACGCAAGGGCGGGGTAAGCTCTTTTTCGGTCCTTGATGCTTTAATCCGGCAGCTGTTGTGCCGTGATCAGTTTCCTGCGCTGGCCCATATCGTCATTGTGGGGCATTCTGCAGGCGCGCAATTTGTGCAGCGGTACGCCGCTGTCGGTCGCGGCGCCAGTCTGGCAAAGGTGCGCGGCATTGGCCTGCGCCATATCGTGGTAGGACCATCCTCTTATCTGTATTTGAATCGCGCACGTCCGGGCTACGGGCCGGCAGGCGTCTTCGGCGAGCCTTGCGGGCAGACCGTTTTGCGTTGTCCCGATTATGACAATTATAAGTATGGATTGCAGCATGCCAATGCCTATGTCAGGGCGATGGCGCCGAGCGCATCCGGCACGACTATGCGAGCAAAGAGGTGGTATACCTGGTTGGAGAGCACGATGACCAGACGGATAACCACCTGGACTGCAGCCCGGCTGCCATGTTGCAGGGCGTAATCGGGTGGATCGCTGCCTGGCCTATCGTGATCATCTTGTCGATTTGTACGGAGAACTGCCTGTGTCGCATACGTTCGAAGTCGTACCGCGCTTAGGGCATGAAGGCCCCCGCATCTTGCGCTCGCAAGCCGGTTTGCGCTGGATTTTTGATACTGACAAGGTGGCAGCCTAGGCCAAGCGTGTGCGGCCGGTTAATCCGGCCTGAATGAAATGCCCGCAAGGTCAAGCGTATTGTCATTCAAAGGCAGTTCCGGCAGTTGGATCGCGCCGCCTTCAAGCGCAAGTGCGTGCCTTAACGGACTGGCCGTAAGGCTTAAATAGAAGGTTTGTTCGGCCGCAAATGCATTGAGCCCGGCTGGGCAACAGGCAGCCCATTGCAGATTGATCAGGGTGCCGAGCGCACTTTCTGCATAAATGCCGACTGTGATTTTGGCACCGTGCCGGGCAGCCCGCTGGCCGATGCGCTGCGCTTCGCCCATGCCGATTCGACCAGGCTTGGTGCTCAGCGCCTGTGCGCCTGCCTGCAAAAAACGATCCGCATCCTGTTCAGTGGTACAGCGCGATCAATCAAAATCGGCAGCGGCGATTGCCGTTGTAACGATTCAAACAGAGACAGTGATTCGAGCGGGCAGGGTCTTCGGCGTATTCAACGCCGCACGCGGCCAATTGTTCCAGATAGTATGGCGTTGCAGCGGGTGTGTAATGGCTGTTGGCGTCCACCACATACCGACAGTGGGCGGGCAGGCGTCGTGCAGGCGCGCAGCACTGCAATATCGGTTTCGATACCTTGGCCACCCTTGACTTTAAAGCTGTAAATGCCATGACGTGTGTATTGGTCCAGGGCTTGCGCTACCATTTGTGCGGGGGATTGCCGCGTCAGGGTCCAGGCAACGTCAACTGCGGGTAGTCCCTGTGCAAAGCGCCAGTAGGGCTGTTGATGGGCGGCGGCACGCAATAGCTGGGCGGCGGTTTCGATCATGCCCTTGCCCAGCCGGTTTTCAGGAATGGGCGCGAGCGCTGCGGCTACGGCCTGGGCATCACTCCAGTCTGTGTCGGTCAACTGCGGCATCAGTATGTCGCAAAAGGCTGCTTGCAGCATGGCGGGTGATACGCCGGACCAGGTGGCCTTGAGCGTGCCTTCGGCATAGCCGGTCTGGCCTTGTTCGTTACGCAGTGTCAGCAAGGCATATACGCCTTCGTCTTCAACCGCATTGGCCCAATGGATGGTGTGGGCGTACGGAATCCGGTAAAAGCGCAGCGACCAATCGGCTAATTTCATCAGTTGGTCCGGATTTGGGCGGATTCGACGAGTTTTCCCCAGATCTGCATTTCCTGTTCTACGTGGCTCTTGAATGCATCTCCGGTGGTGCCAAGCATTTCGACGCCTTCGGAAGTGAACGTGTCGGCAAATGCCTTGTTGCGAATGATTTTATTGAACGCGGTGTTCAGTTTCTGCACAATCGCTTTGGGCGTACCTGCGGGCGCCAGATATCCCCACCAGCCTTGCGCATCATAGCCGGGCACCGTTTCCTGGACCGTTGGCACGTCGGGCAGCGATGACATGCGGTTTTTGCCGGTGGTCGCCAGCGCCTTGACGCGTCCGGGTTTCAAATAAGCCATCGAGCCGGGATAAGTGCCAAAGGTTACGTGAACCTGTCCGCTGGCAACATCGTTCAAGCCCTGCGCCAGACCCTTGTATGGGATATGCATGATGTCGGTCCCGGTCAGTTCTTTGAACATTTCACCCATCAGGTGCGCGGAACTGCCGTTGCCGGTAGAGGCATAGACATACTTGCCGGGCTCTTTTTTGGCAAGCGCAATCAATTGGGCCACGTTATTTGCCGGCAGTTTTGGCGTGGCGATCATCACATAGGAAGACGTGGCGGCCAGCGTGATGAACTCGAAACTCTTGAGTGGATCATACGGGAGTTTCCTGACCAATGAAGGAAGGATCGAATGCGCGGCAGCGGCCTGCAGCAAAGTGTAGCCATCCGGATCGGCCCGCGCGACGAACT
This sequence comes from Advenella kashmirensis WT001, assembly GCF_000219915.2. NCBI lineage: Bacteria > Pseudomonadati > Pseudomonadota > Betaproteobacteria > Burkholderiales > Alcaligenaceae > Advenella > Advenella kashmirensis. Next base: position 1,541,166 of record NC_017964.1, read on the forward strand.
CGGTGCCAATCGCGGTGCCGGCGCCTGGCTTGTTTTCCACGATGACGGTCTGCTTGAGCTCTTCACCCAGGTATTGCGCCATGCGCCGGGCCAGAATGTCATTGATGGCGCCAGGCGTATACGGCACGATGATGCGAATGGTGCGATTCGGGTAATTATCGGCGGTCTGCGCCTGGGCGGAAAAAGCCGTACCAATGGTCAGGGCGAGCAAGGTGAATGAACGAATTTTTTTCATATTTTGTCTCCTCTTTAGAGGTTTTTGCGATTTCTGTGAACCGCCTGGTTTGGTTTCAATAAGCAACTATATATTTTTATCAATCTATACAATAGTTGATTTTTGAAACTATAATTCAGTTGTTATTAACTTTCAACTACTAATTAATAGTTTCAATAAGAAACTATAGTTAGATGATTAAAGAAACTAATAAGGTCAGGAAAAATTGACCTTGATTACACTTGGGAATTTATGAATATGTTGAACGCCAACAGATACCAGCCCATCTCTAAGACCGTGACGCGTTATGAAGAAATCGCCGGTCAGCGACAGGCGATCCGCATCTCCTATTGGGTACAGGGAGAAGGACCGCTAATAGTTATGTTGCCGTCTCTGGGACGCGATGTAGAGGATTTCGAACCGGTTTCAACCCTCCTGTCTGATGCGGGTTATCGTGTGGCTTGCCCCAGCCCGCGGGGCATTGGCGCCAGTACCGGACGTATGACTAATCTGACACTGCATGATTTCGGCCGTGATATCGTATCTGTCATCGAGGCCGAAGGCGGTAAGCCGGCTTTTGTGGCGGGGCATGCTTTTGGCAATTGGACGGCGCGCGTCGTAGCGGTTGATCGTCCTGATCTTGTTCAGGCAGTGATTATTCTGGCTGCCGGACCGCGTGTAGTCGCGCCAGGGCCGGGCGCCGGTCTGCCGCATTGTATGGATAAAAGCCTGGATGCCGCTGTGCGACTGGACTGGATCAAAAAGGTTTTTTTTGCCCAAGCAAGCGATGCATCCGTTTGGCTCGATGGCTGGCATCCTGAAGTAGCCGATGTGCAGCGTGCCGCCAAGGCGGCCACACCTATCGACAGTTGGTGGGGAGCAGGTAATGCCAGGATTCTGGATGTTCGCGCGCTGGAAGATGCCTTTGCGCCGCAAGAAGCCGGTTGGCAATTAAGTAAGGATCTGGGAGCGCAACGGGTAACGACAGTAGCAATCGCCAATGCAGGCCACGCTTTGCTGCCGGAGCAGCCGGCGGCAGTTGCCGAGGCAATTAAAACCTATCTCAGGGATTTCCAGGATTAAAAATCCGCTTGCGATAGCGCGCCTGCACCTGGCCGCGGTCTTGGACGTCCTGATTGCTCAATCACCCGGCTAGTGAAAAATATCAGCCAAATGGCATCTGCCAGGCAAAGGCCAGGGGGACTTCTTCCTGGCTGGGCGCAGCAGAAACACCGCCGGTGACTTTGACTGGTTCCATGGTTTTATTCGCTTCTGAGTAGTGGTGCACTGAAGCGACATGCATGGCATGGGATTCTGCAACAAAACTAAAACAGGTATTGGCATATACCGGGGTAATGGCTGCTTTTTGATTGAGCAGGCTATGACAAATCGCATAGGCGCAGGTGCGGCCATGTTGGGCAGCCATATGGCCAGACTTGGGCATAAGTGGGGCGATTTGTATGGAGTCACCCAGGACATGTATGTTTTTTGTTGCCACAGATTCGAAATTGAGAAAGTCTACCTCACACCACTTTTCATTTGCGGTTGCCAGGCCGGCATTGATGGCAATCCGACCTGCACGCATGGGCGGAATAATGCTAAGGACGTCTGCGACTGCGTCTTCAAACTCAAAATGCATTTTTTCTGTTCTATATCAACCGCCACCAGAGTATTTTGCGGGTGATAGAACAAAATTTCCTGGTAGTGGTGCTGCCAGAAGCGCTGGTATAGTTCCTTTTCAGTTGTGATTTCCTGGTTGGCGTCATAAACGTGCACAGTTGCGCCAGGTTTATGTTTTTGCAAATACCAGGCAATTAAACTGGCTCGTTCGTAGGGAGCGGACGGGCAGCGATAGGGCGCCAGCGGAATGCAAATGGCAACGACACCGCCTGGACGCAGGGCCTGTATCTGTTTACCCAAGCGGCCACTATCGACCCCATTTTGCCAGGCGTCGATCACGACATCGTGCGCGTCTGGATGATCCATGCCTTCTATCAGGTCCCATTGCAGGTCTACTCCCGGCGACACAATAAGCCGGTCATAGCTTACTTCTGATGCGTCGGCAAGCGTAATGCGCGAAGAGGCTGCCTGAATTTTTTCCACCCGCTGATGAAGTATCCGTACGCCCCAGTGACTGGCGAGTTGATCATATTGTTGAGTGCAGTAAGATAATGGTTTTAAGCCGACCAGGACAAGATTGGACATCGGGCATGATACGAATTCTTTATGCTGCTCTATGAGCGTCACGTCAATGCTGCCCTGGCTGTAAACCCGCAGATACTTGGCTGCCATGGCGCCACCAAAACCACCGCCAACGACAACGACATGAGGCTTGCGTTTGGCGCCGATAGCGGGCGCACCGAGCACGGCAGCAGAGGTAAAAATGGCTTGTTTGAGAAAATGCCGGCGCTTCATAATGGTTCCAGCGAAGAAAAATAATTGGCGATCATCTCCATTTGCTCGCGGGTATAGCCTTTTGCTATCTGCGGCATTAAGAGCCCGGCACGCTTGTCATTTGCATAGTCAAGCATGTCTGACAGGATGGATTTTGACGGGACACCGACCAGGCTCGGTATGGCAGATGTCGTTGTTGTATTCAACGTGTGGCAACTAATACAGGCGCCGGCCAGGAACTGAGCGGGCTCTATTTTGGCGGACTGCCCCCAGCTGGTATTAATTTGAAAGAAAAATATCAGGCTGACCCCGAGTTTTTGCCACTGACTCATCGCCTTTCCTTGACTGGCTGGTCTCATATAGGGAATTCCAGTCGTGCTTCCAGTCCGTGTCCGGCACGCGCAAGCAGTTCGAACGTGCCATGATGTCGTCGCGCAATTGCATCCACAATCGATAGCCCAAGTCCGCTGCCCGGCACGCTGCGATCCCGACGCCAAAACCGGTTTACCGCGTGCGCCCGATCATGGGCATTAAGCCCGGGGCCTTCATCCAGTACGCTGATACGGATCCGCCCGATATTCGGCTGTGTTATTTGAACAATAATCGGTATATCGTCAGGCGTATAGCGCAAGGCATTGTCAATCAGATTTTGCGTAGCCGACAGCAGCAACGGTCTGGCAACATTCAACGAAGCGACGGAGTTTTCTGCTTTTATGAGGACTCTGTTTTTGATGTCAGGATATGACGCTTGCAATTGTTCTGCGGCGGTATAAACCACTTCAAGCGGGTCACAGCTTTCGGCTGGAACTGCATCGTCGTCCAGTCTGGCCAGGCTGAGCAAACGATCCAGAATGCCCTGCAATTGCAGGACACCATGGTCGGCTTTGCTTAATGCTGTTTTCAATGTTTTATTATCATCGGGCAGCTCGGCCGCCAGACCCGCAACCTGGATGTGTGTTTTTATGCCCGTAAGCGGCGTTCGCAACTCATGTGCCGCATTGTCGGTAAAGCGCCGCTCGCGCAGGATGGCGCCCTGTAGTCGCTCGAGTAGCTGTTCTATGGTGTTTAACAGCGGTTGCAACTCAAGCGGCGCCTTGATCGGGGCCAGCGGGCTATCGTCACCAGGTTTGCGCTTTGCCAGAACATCCCGGACGCGCTCCAGTGGCGCGATCCCGTGAGTGATGCAAAACCACAGCATGATCAGACTGCCGAACAGAGCCACCAGAAAGGGGACACCGGCAGATAAAGCCAGCTCTTTGACCAGTGCCTCACGGGTATCCATGCTGTCTGCAGTAGCAATCTGGATATTGCCTTGCCTGAGCATATAAGTGCGCCATCGTTTCTTGCCATACATATGCGTGCCAAAGCCGGCATTGGCTTGAGTCAGGTCGGGGCCGCCCGCCGTGCGCACGAGCGCCCGGGCTGTTATCTGGCTGCGCAACAGGCTGACTTCGCAGGCTACGCCATCGCGGGCAATAAGATCAAAGGGTTTTGCGCTTTTTTGCGCAGTCAGATAGGCGGGTTCAGGAAGCTGCGCAACCATGCCGGCCACCATTCGTGCCGAAGCGGCCAGGCGATTGTCCAGCGCGTCAATGAGGGACTGGCGCGCATCCAGAAACATCCACGCTGCGACCGCAGTCCACAGAGCCGATAAGCCAAGCCCGATAATTAGAAGCAGCCGTACACGCAGACTCATTGTTCGTCCTTTTTCTCCGGCAATCCAAGCCGGTAGCCCAGGCCCCTGACTGTCTCGACGATATTGTTGCCGAGCTTGCGACGCAGGTGATACACATGAACATTAATGGCATTGCTCTCCAGGCTTTGTTCATAACCGTAGACGCTATCGCATAATTGTTCCGTGCTCAGGATCGCTTTCGGATTTTGTAATAGGGCGCGCAGCAATGCCAGTTCGCGCCTGGCCAATGAAACCGGGCGGCCATGCAGCCGGACCTCGCCCGTTGACGCACAGAAGACCAGGCCGCCGTGTTCGACAAAGTCTTTGCTGCGTCCGGCGCGGCGTCGCGTTAGCACGTGCAGTCGGGCCTGCAACTCCAGTAAATCGAAGGGTTTGACCAGATAATCGTCGGCACCGCCGAGCAATCCTGTTATCCGATGGCAAAGGGCGTCGCGCGCTGTCAGCACCAGGATAGGCAGTTGCTGGCCCTGATCACGCCAGCGATGCAGCAGGCAAATGCCGTCTTCGTCCGGCAGACCAAGATCAAGAATGCACACATCGAAATGCGAGGACTTCAATGCGGTATCGGCCAGACTCGCGCAATTGACATGGTCAACGGTCAGCCCATGTAGTTTTAAACCGGTGACAATGCCGCTAGCCACCAGTGCATCATCTTCGACAAGTAGTACGTGCATAATGGCCACCTATTTCCTGGTTGGCGTTAATCATCAAACCCAGATTTTTGGAATATCCCGGCAATAACAAGCGGCTCATCTTAACAGGTTTTCCGGCATCCGCAATTTTCTCGTTTTCTTAATACTGCCTTAATTCTGGCGCGGTAACGTAAGCAATATTTCGCGGCAACAGCCCGCCTGTCCGATGATCACTGGAAAACGGATTTCGTTAAACAGTGCCTGCGGCAGGACTATAAAAACGATTTGATCATGTGGAGCCAAAAGGATGAGAGACAAGTCCAGTCCATCGCAAAAGTTTGCGCGTTTGCGCAATGCACCAGAGAATTTTATTTCAGATGAATTTGTATCTGAGGTTCGCCAACACGGTTGGGACGACACGCGTAGAAGTTTTATTCGTAAAAGTTTGATGGCTGCGGGCGCCGCTCTCGCCGGCGGCGGCGTAGCGCGTGCTGCAACGCAAAACCCGCCGGACCAGATGATTACGGAACCGCGCCCATGGAGTACGTCGCTGGGTAATCCGGTCGCTTTTCATCCCTATGGGCAGCCTTCAAAATATGAAGTGAATCTGCAAAGGCGGCAATCGCCCGGGTTAACGGCAGTGCCGCAGGCATCTGTTGCATTTTCGCCGCTGCAGGGCATGTTCGGAATAATCACCGCGAACGGGCTTCATTTCGAACGTCATCATCAGGGGTGGGTGGATGTAGATCCGACAGAGCATCGCTTCATGATCAACGGCATGGTCAAGAACCCCAAAGTGTATACGATGGATGACCTGATGCGATTGCCCTCGGTTTCCCGGATGCACTTTATCGAGTGTGGCGCGAACACCGCCATGGAGTGGGGCAATGTTGCCGTGCCCACGGTCCAGTACACCCACGGCATGTTGTCCTGTTGCGAGTTTACCGGTGTTCCCTTGAAGTACCTGTTGCAAGATTGCGGCGCAGATTTCAAGAACGCGCAGTTCATCCTGGCTGAAGGCAATGACGGTTCAAGCGAGACCCGCACCATCTCCATGGCACGGGCCATGGACGATGTGATTGTTGCCTGGGGCATGAATGGCGAAATGCTGCGTCCCGAGAACGGCTATCCGTTGCGCCTGGTGGTGCCCGGCGTACAAGGGGTGTCTTGGGTAAAGTGGCTGCGCAGGATCGAGGTGGGCGACAAGCCATGGAATGCCAAAGACGAGACCCTGGGATATGTCGACCACATGCCCGACGGCACGCTGCGTCAATATACCTCCATTCAGGAATGCAAATCCGTGATTACCAGCCCGTCTGGTGGCCAGGCATTGCTTTCCAAGGGGTTTTATAACATTACCGGTCTTGCCTGGTCTGGCCGCGGAAAAATAAAACAAGTGGATATCTCGGTCGACGGGGGCCGGAACTGGAAAACGGCCACGCTCAATACCCCGATTCTGGACAAGTGCCTGACGCGGTTCAATTTTGCATGGAACTGGGATGGATCGCCCGCCATCTTGCAAAGCAGGGCGGTGGACGAAACCGGCTATGTTCAACCGACTAAATCCCAGCTGGTGGCCGTGCGCGGCACTCGCTCCATTTATCACAACAATGCGATCCAGTCATGGAAAGTGGCCGAATCAGGGGAGGTGTTCAATGTTCACGTTGAGTAATGTCCGGGCATTATCAGTAGTGCTCTCGGTTTTTCTCGCACAATTGTCAATTGCCCAGCCGATTGATATCTCTGCATTGACGTCCACACAGGAAGAGCAGGCGCAGATTGATGCCACCATTAAGAAAATGGCGGAACAAAATCTTACTTTTCATAATGTTGGCCGTGATGCCCTGAAGGTGGAAGTGCAGGCCTGGGACATTGATGTGCGTCCCGACTTCCAGGGTTTGAAACCTGGTAAAGGCAGTGTGGCGGATGGGGAAGAGGTCTGGGCTTCAAAGTGCGCTTCCTGTCATGGCGACTTTGGCGAGAGCAATAAATTTTTTGCACCGCTGCTGGGCGGCACGACCGAAGAGGATGTGAAAGCCGGCAGGGTCAGTAACCTGCGCGCCGAAGCCAATGTGCCGTCGACCATGATGATGAAGCTCAGTACGGTATCAACATTGTGGGATTTCATATACCGGGCCATGCCCTGGAATGCGCCAAAATCGCTTACGCCAGATGAAACGTATGCGGTGGTTGCCTATTTGCTGAGCGAAGCCAGCATCGTTGATGCAGACTTCGAGCTGAGCGATAGCAATATTGCAGATGTGCAAAAGCGTATGCCCAACCGCGATGGCATGGTGGTCTATCCGGGGCTCTGGCACACAAAGGGCAAGCCGGATACACAAAATACTGCATGTATGCAAGATTGTGCCGGGCAAGCCAAGGTTGTATCGGCGTTGCCAGAGCATGCGCGCAATATGAACGGCAATTATGCGGCGCAGATGCGTATTGTAGGTGCGGCAATCGGTGTCAATTCCGATGCGCCGAAACTTACCGGTAAGCCAGCAGACAATGCTGCGGCGGTACGGGCTTATGCCAAGCAGACGATCACGGGCGGCGCAAAGAATGCTGATGCCAAGCAGGATGCGGGCGCCGGCAAGGGCGAAGCAAAGGCGTCTGGCCAGGCCATGGACGCGGCAACCGAGGAAAAAGTCAAGACCATTCTGACAACCAATGCATGCACCAGCTGTCACGCCGCGAACACCAGACTGATCGGGCCGTCGTTTAAAGAGATCAGTGAAAAGTACTCGGAAAACGACGCTGCCAAGCTTGGCGAAAAAATAAGAAAAGGCGGGTCCGGCGTCTGGGGCGCGATACCGATGCCGCCACAGCCAGGCATTGCCGATGGCGATATTTCACTGGTGATCAAATGGATACTTTCTGCCGAACATAATTGAGTACCTTGATTGATTTTTATTGGAGACAACGATGGATATAAGAAGACGTAATTTTCTACAGGCGAGCGCCGTATTGAGCTTTGCGGTGATGAGCGGCGTTCTGACGCTCGAGGAAGCACGCGCTGCAGAAACGCAATGGAATAAGGAACTGTTTGAGGCGACCGACAATGAGGGAGTATTCAAGGCTTTGGGGGCCAGTAATCCCGAAAAAAGCGACAAGGTAAAGCTGGTTGCGCCGGATATTGCGGAAAATGGCGCCGTCGTGCCCATTGCCTTGAGCGCTGATATGGACAACGTCACGATGATGGCGTTTCTGATCCCCGAAAATCCCAACACCATGACTGGTATGTTCAATATTCCTGAAGGCACCGAGGCCAACATCGCTACCAGGGTGAAAATGGCTAAAACGTCGGATATTTTCGGTCTGGTCAAGGCGGGCGACAAATACTATTTGGCTCAGAAAGAAGTCAAGGTGACGCTGGGTGGTTGTGGCGGCTGATTACTGTTGGTTTTCAATTTTTTCGAACATTAAATGGGAGTAGTAAATGGCAACGAGACCAATGCGTATTCGCGCGAAAGAAACGGACGGGGTAGTAAACGTAAAGGTACTGATGGCCCACGTGATGGAAACCGGACAGCGCAAGGACCAGGAAGGGAAAGTAGTGCCGGCCTGGCATATTACCAATGTGATGGCCAAATGCAATGACAAGGACGTATTTTCCGCCCAATGGGGTCCGGCGATCTCCCGGGACCCGTACCTCGCTTTCAGTTTCAAGGGCGCCAAGAAAGGGGACAAAGTAGAGATAACGTGGATCGACACCAAGAAAGAAACCAGAACGGATACGGCCGAGATCAAATAAAAAACATTCTGGTGGGCGCTTGGGAAAGTATCCGTCACTAAGGAGAAGACAATGTTAAGACAATTAAAAAAAAAATTACCGGGCGCGATAGCATTATTGCTGATCGCAGCGGTCGCAGGATCCGGGTCTGCAAGCGCCCAGTCTGCAGATAGTACTCAGGAGGGCATTGACGATTATCGGCAGATGTTATCGGATGGCGGCAATCCCGGCGATTTGCTTGTGGATACCGGCAAGGAGCTGTGGCAGGAAAAAAAAGGACCGAAGAATGTGTCGCTCCAGACCTGTGATTTAGGGCTGGGCCCGGGCGTGGTCAAGGGGGCTTATGCCCAGTTACCGCGTTTTTTCCAAGATGCGGACAAGGTCATGGATGCCGAGACGCGCATTATGTATTGCATGGAGACCTTGCAGGGCATCAATCCAAAGGATATTACGCCAACGGTTTTTTCCAAATCCGGTGACATCTCTACCGACTGGGAGGCAATTGTTGCTTATGTTGCCAGCGAGTCTTCCGGGATTGCCATGGCTGCGCCGCAGAGCCACGCGGCCGAAAAGGCGGCCTACGAGCGCGGCCAGAAGATATTTTTTCATCGCAGCGGCCCCTATGATTTTTCCTGCGCCACCTGCCATGGTGCCGCCGACAAGCGCATCCGCCTGCAGAATTTGCCCGATCTGTTAAATGCAAAAGATGCGCAACAGGCGTATACCACCTGGCCGGGCTATCGCGTGTCTCAGGGTGTTGTCAGAACCATGCAATGCGTTTGCAGGATTGCTTCAGGCAGCAAAGATTACCAAAGCTCAAATTTGCCTCTCAGGCATCCATTGATCTATTGACCTTCCTGGCCGTCAGGGCCAAAGAGGGAAAAATGGCAGCTCCTGGAATCAAACGTTAGGAAAAAAAATGAAAAAATTACATTACGCGATGGTGATTGCGTCTCTGTCTTTGGTCGGTGCCCATTCATTTGCACAGCCTTTGACCGGTACCAGCGATCAGGATGTCATGACGGTGCTGAAAGAATCCTTTGCGCCTGTGGGCGATGTCACGCTTGAACGATTGGAGCAGTCACCAGAACAAAAAGCCTGTTCGGACATGGCGGCAAGCGGGCAAGCCATCCCTAAAGAGGTGATGGAAAAGTTATTGAAGCAGGCCATGGCGTCGATCAAGCCACCTGCCGATAAACAGTTTCTTGGTGACTGGAAAGCCGGTGAAAAAATTGCACAATCCGGCGTTGGGCTGCAGTTTAGCGATAAACCAGGCGTTGCTTCTGGCGGTAACTGTTATGCCTGCCACCAGATGACCAAGTCGGAAATCGCCTTCGGCAATATCGGACCGTCGCTGCTCCATTATGGCAAGAACCGGGGCAACGCCCCGCAGATACTTGAATATACCTGGAACAAAATCTATAACTCGCATGCCTATACGGCTTGCTCCAATATGCCGCGTTTCGGTACCGCGGGTATTCTGACAGAGCAGCAAATCAAAGATGTCATGGCATTGCTCTTTGATCCGGCTTCACCGGTGAATAACCAATAGGCATGTTGCCAGAAAAACGGCGGTGCATGCATCGACAGGAAGCATATTCATGATCAATCTTCAAACGCCTTTAATAAGGTTTTTCTTTGTACTTGCAATAAGCCTGGGCATATCGGTACAAGCCCATGCCGTTGTTACGTCATTAAAAAAGGGCGACACCATTACCTTGCCGGCATTTACGCTGCTCGATGGCAGTGAAATTGCCAGCGAATCGCTGAAAAATAAACCTGTGTTGCTGTCGTTCTGGGCGTCCTGGTGTCCTTACTGCGCCAGGCAGAACCCGTATATCCAAAAACTGCACGAGCAGGTGAAAGGTTCGAATATGCAGGTTGTTACGGTGTCAATCGACAAAGATCTGAAAGCGGCGTCCGACTACATGGCCAAGCATAACTATACCTTTGCGGCTGCAAAATTCACTCCGGAGCTCAAAGCGGTTTTTGGTGAAATAAAAATTATTCCTTTGGTGTATGTCGTTGATAAAAACAGCATTATCCAGGAAGTCATACCCGGGGAAATGTTCGAGGAAGATGTCCTGGATATGCGCAAGTACGCTAAATGAATACTGATTAAAGGAGATAAATATGGTGAACAGAAGAGAATTTCTCCAGATTCTGGCAATCGCTTCTGCGGGAGGGTATGCCTTTCCAAAAGACGTGCTGGCAGCTGACAAGGACATGCAGACGTTTTATGATATGCCGACATTCGGCAATGTCAGCTTTTTGCATTTCACCGATTCTCACGCTCAGCTTTTGCCAATCTATTACCGGGAACCGTCGGTCAATATTGGTCTGGGCGCGTCCCTGAACAAAGCGCCACATCTGGTGGGGGATGCCTTTCTGAAAGAGTTTGGCATGAAGGCAAACTCCATGCAGGCTTATGCATTTACTGCCCTGGACTATAACGAGAGTGCGAACAGGTTCGGCAAGGTGGGTGGGTTTGCTCATCTGGCGACATTGATCAAGCGATTGAAGGCGGATCGTCCGCATGCCCTGGTTCTGGACGGCGGAGACACCTGGCAGGGTTCTGCGACCTCCCTTTGGACCAAGGGGCAGGATATGATTGATGCCTCGCTGTTATTGGGCGTGGACATGATGACGGCGCACTGGGAGTTTACTTATGGCATGGATCGCGTGCAGGAAGCGGTAGAGGGCCTTAAGGGCAAGATCAATTTCCTGGCACAGAATGTTGAAACGTCGGATTTTGGCGACCCGGTATTTGAGCCTTATGCCATTCGCCAAATTAATGGCGTACAGGTCGCCGTTATTGGCCAGGCTTTTCCTTATACGCCCATTGCCAACCCGCGCTATATGGTCAGCGACTGGACTTTCGGCATCCAGGATCAGAAATTACAGGAAACCGTTGACGAAGTTCGCGGCAAAGGCGTAGCTGCGGTTATTGTGCTGTCTCATAATGGGATGGATGTGGATCTCAAGCTTGCCAGCAAGGTCACCGGCATTGATGCCATATTAGGGGGGCATACGCACGATGGCGTGCCTGAACCGGTGATTGTTTCCAATGCCAAGGGAAAAACACTGGTGACTAATGCCGGCAGCAATGGCAAATATCTGGGGGTGCTGGATCTGGATGTCGATAAAGGGGGCGTAAAGGGCTATCAGTATAAATTGCTGCCGGTTTTCTCCAACTTCCTGGACCCCGATCCCCAGATGGAAAAATTGATTCAGTCCGTACGTGCTCCGTATCTGGATAAGCTGGGTGAAAAGCTGGCAGTCACAAACGAGTTGCTTTATCGCAGGGGCAATTTCAATGGGTCTTTTGATCAGCTCATCGTTGACGCGTTGCTGCAGGAAAAAGGCGCGCAAATTGCTTTCTCACCGGGGTTTCGCTGGGGAACCACCTTATTGCCCGGACAGGCAATTACGATGGAAGATGTGATGAATCAAACGGCCATCACGTATCCAGGGACAACGCTCAATGAGATGAGCGGTGAAACGATCAAAACCGTCCTGGAAGACGTTGCAGATAATCTGTTCAATACCGATCCTTATTACCAGCAAGGTGGCGATATGGTTCGTGTCGGTGGTTTGAACTATACGATTGACCCGAACCAGACCATGGGCAATCGCATCAGCAATATGACATTAAACGATAAGCCTCTGGAGGCTGGGAAAATCTATAAGGTTGCCGGCTGGGCTTCCGTGCAGGAGTCAAGCGAGCAGGGCGAGCCCATCTGGGAACTGGTCAGTCGCTATCTGAAAGACAAAAAAGTGGTCGGAGATATTCAGCTGAACACTCCGCAAATCAAAGGTATTGAAAATAATCAAGGCTTTATGTAAGCGTAGCCCTGGTTCTGCAATTGGGTCAGACGCACAACGCCGGATGGGGTAAAGTCAGCTTCCAGCATGAATTTATCCTTGTCCAGTTTTCTGCGTTTGATCGTAATTTCACACACTTCAAACGCGACGTTTCTTGCCGCCAGCGCCGCAATAAGGGGAGCGGTACTGGCAGAATCTTTATAGTCCGTCATCATCATATCTACGCCTTCCGAATGCATGACCACTTTCAAATCCGTATCGGGATTGAAGTCCATTTGATTACGAATATTGCGCAGAGCCTTGAGCGCCTGTTGTTCCGCATTGTCTATATGGTAAACAACCTTGTCCTTGGCTAGCGCCACGCTGGAGGCCAGAACACACGTGGCGCCGATGATTAAAAGTGAAATTTTCCTGATCATATCCGTCATCCAATTTAAAAAATCTGTTATTCATTTAAATGCTGCAACATTAGAATGCGATTTTTCCTACAGTGGCGAAATGGGGAAAACCCCTAGCGAACGTATTTTGAACTTATAATTATTTCAATTGAAATAATTAGGGTTCATGAATGCAGCCGGAAGCCAATAAATACGGGAATCTTTCCGGATCGGGTTTTTTCAGCTTCTCAAGCATTAAATAATTTTCCATCCTTGTTGTTGACGTATATAAACATCGGCTTAATGTTCTATTAATCTTGAGGGTGTATAACCTTTCTATTTGGCTATTTGACATACTGTTGCCCCGCACTTGTCGCGAGACAATGTTGATCCCATTCATGGGGACGTTTCCGTTAAACGTTGACTTGAAACACAAGGCAAGGGTTCGCAGTTCATCTGTTGCGAGCAAAAAAATAAATATTTTCCAATCGCTGCATCCAAAGACTGTTCTGGCGTGTATTCAGTAAAGCAGGGCAGAACACTGCCGCTGCCCAACAGTCTTTCCTTTGGAGAATATTTATGACTTTGCAATCGATCGTCCGCCTGTCTCAACCAGTGTGCCTCGTGCTATTGCTGGCCGGAGGTAGCACAATGGCCTACGCCGCAGGCAGCAGCTTTTCGCAGGACAGCCTACCCAGTTCCATCAAAGTGCCTGAGGGTAACAAGGTCGCCTGGGAAACAGTAGGAACTGGTGACATCACCTATGAGTGCCGCGAGAAGGTCAACGCAGCGGGCCAGACTGAATGGGTGTTCGCCGGCCCCAAGGCGCAGCTTAAAGATCGCGCAGGCAAGCATGTCGGTAATTATTACGGCCCCCCAGCCACCTGGGAGGCGATGGACGGTTCCAAAGTAACCGCAACCCAATTGGCGGTGGCGCCAGCCGGCGACGGCAATCTGCCTTATCAATTGGTGAAGGCTAATCCGGCGATGGGAGATGGTAATATGACTGGCGTAACGTATATCCAGCGCGTCGCGCTCAAGGGCGGAGTAGCACCAAAAACGGAGTGCAATACTGCTCGCAAGGGTGAGAAGGCCAAGGTAGCCTACCAGGCCGACTATATCTTCTGGAAATCGCAATAAGCCGAAGCGGGCGGAGACACAATGGTGGTTCCGCCCGTACAACAGCGTATTCAACCCGGGAATCGAGTGACTGTGACGCCTGCTTCTGACAGCTTTGATTACGAGGCGGCGCTGGCCGCCTGTGCCGCGGGTCAACGCGATGCCTTGCTACAAATTTATAACCACGAGGGTGGCCGCCTTCTGGGTGTGGTGTTACGGATTGTGCGCGACAAGGCCATGGCTGAAGATATAGTGCATGATACCTGCATCAAAATATGGACTGGTGCATCCGGCTTTGATCCTGCCAAAGGGACTGGCCGGGGCTGGATCTACAGTGTCGCTCGCCATCTGGCGCTCAATGCTGTGCGCGACACCAGTCGCAATATAGATCTGGATGACGATGCGGCCACAGCCCTGAATGACAAGGCCTCGCTGGAGGCCTGGAATGACATGACCGACAGTTTCGCCTGGGAAACCAGTCAGGGCCGCATTACCTACTGCCTGGAACAACTTGAGCCGGTAAGACGCAACTGTATCCTGCATGCATATGTGGATGGCTTTTCTCATCGGGAAATCGCCGAGCGCCTGAATGCGCCGCTGGGTACGATCAAGGCGTGGATCAAACGAAGCCTGGCTGCACTACGGGAGTGCTTGACATGAGTCCTTTATCTACGACCTCCCCGGCCGATGATCTATCCGAGCTGGCAGGAGAATATGTCTTGGGCACCTTGTCCGGCCGGCAGCGCCGCGAAGTGGAACAACGCCTGGCGCAGGAGCCTGCGCTACAGGCAGCGGTACAGGCATGGGAAGCCCGGCTTTTGCCATTGACAGCACTTGTGCCGGCGGTGCCGCCGTCGCCAAGGCTCTGGCAGCGCGTTGTGCGCAGCTGGATGCATTGGAAAGACCGGCCACTGCTATGCCTCCAAGCGACACCCGGCCTGCATGCAATTCGTTGTGGCGCTCGCTGGCATTCTGGCGAGGTCTGACAGTCGTGGGCTTTACGGCTGCGGCGTTGGCGATGGTGGTGTTGCCAGGTCAGTTTCAGCCGCCGCAGACCCGATTCATGGTGGTGCTGGTCGCACCTGAAGATAAATCGCCGGGCTGGGTCGTGCAGGCTCGTTCCGATAAGCGGGTGGAGCTGATTCCGCTGGGCATGCTGCAAGTGCCTGCCGACAAGTCCTTGCAGTTCTGGACCAAAGCCGATGACTGGAAGGCGCCGGTGTCGTTGGGAATTGTGCAGCCAGGAGAGCGGGTCAGCGTGCCACTCAATAACCTGCCTGGCATGCAGAAAAACCAACTATTCGAGCTTACGCTGGAGCCGCGCGCGGGGTCACCGACAGGGCGTCCAACCGGGCCGATCCAATTTATCGGGCGAGCGGTGCAGGTGTACTGACGTCTGCTATTTATTTTTACATTCGGCCATAATCAATTGAAATGGATCTGGCGCTTTTTAATGTAATGTTATAACATATCATCATTTTGCAAATGCGATGACGACTTGCGAGGCTGTATGTGAGTCAGCAAACGAATCGCAAACCGGATATGGTATGAGTAAAAGAAGTAGAGTGGTGTCGGGCCTGCTTGTGGTGGCGGTCGGTAGTCTTGGAACGCAGGCTCAAACCCAGCCTTTGGAAGAAGGGCGACAAAGGACGGGGCAATCAGCCGCAACGCAACAGGATGGTTATGTGACAATGTTGCCAAGCGTCGTTGTCACGGCGACTGCCAGCGAACGCGCTTCCAGCGATGTGCCTGCCAGTATTACGGTTGTGTCGGGCGAAGACCTCCGTCGGCGTCCCGTGAATGATCTGGCAGATGCGCTTAAAGGTACGGTCGGGGTCAGCCTGGAAGACGTCGGCCAGGGGCGCAGAGGTATTTCCATTCGCGGCATGAGTGCGGAGCATACCCTGATGCTGGTCGATGGACAACGTGTCAGCTCGTCTGCCTCGGCGATCGCGCACTCTGATATGGAACTGGGCTGGGTGCCTGCCGAGGCCATCGAACGTCTGGAAGTTGTACGCGGGCCAATGTCTTCGCTGTACGGTTCGGAAGCCCTTGGCGGCGTTGTGAACGTCATTACCCGTTCAGCGACTGACCGGTGGATCGGCTCGTTGAGCAGCTATGCATTGGCCACCGATCATGGCCTGGGCGGCGACCAATATAAAAACGGATTCTATATTGCCGGCCCCCTTGTCGCAGGGCGCCTGGGTCTGACCGCCTGGGGCGAGTTCAGGCAGCGTCACATGTTACATGATACCGCTAATACGGCATTGAGCGCCCTGGACCGACAGCGGGCCACGACAGGCCACCTAGGATTAAGTTGGACACCGGACGCGCGCCAGCGTATCGACCTTTCTGTTGATGCGGTCAACGAGACCCAGACTGGTGTGTACGGTGGGGCGCGTGGCATTCCCTATCGTTCCGAGAATGAAATTCAGCGTCGCCGTTATGCTTTATCTCACACAGGGGAGTGGGACTGGGGGAGCACCCGGGCCAGGTTGTATCGCAGCACACTTGACCGGCAGATATGGCGTAGCGACGGCGGTCAGGCCAGTGGTCCCAACCGTTTTGTCGATACTGTCTTTGATACTCAAGCAAGTTTTCCGCTCAATTCCATTCATAGGCTGACCATAGGCGGTCAGTTCAGGCGGGAAAGCCTGGAAGATCCCAATGTGAATCGCGTCGGCAAAAAAGCGCAAAATCATTATGCGCTTTTCATGCAGGACGAGATGGCGCTTGGCGAGCGCTGAGAACTGGTGCTGGGTAGTCGTTTTGACCGACATGAGCAGTTCGGGTGGGAGATCAGCCTCGTGCGTATGTGCTTTTTCATCCTGTAGAAGGCTTGACGCTGAAGGCCGGGGTTGGCCGCGGATTCAAGGCACCAACGCTCAAGCAATTGTCTGCCGAATTCGAATCCTGGGCAGCGATGGGCGGGCGGGGTGTTATCCGGGGTAATCCCGATTTGCAACCGGAAACCAATCTTTCCTATGAAATGGGTGCGGCCTATGAGTCGGATACATGGTCGGCCGGTGCGACCTTTTTTCACAACAAAGTACGCAACCTGATTGATACCGTCAGACAGCCCACCTGTTTTGCTCCCGGCCGCGTTTGTCTGGCGTACGAAAATGTTGCCAGGGTTCGCCTGCAGGGCGTCGAATTGACGGGAGGCACCGATCTTTCCGAGCGCTGGCGACTGGATGCCAACTATACCTACCTGGATGCTCGCGATCAGATCACAGGGGAACCGATGCCAGATCGCTCCCGACATCGCGCCAACGCGACATTGGCCTGGAAACCGCTGGCGTCTATGTCTACCCGAATGCAGCTCGAGTATATCGGCGCGCAATTTCGTTCAGACAAACAAGGCAAACGTCCCGGGTATGCACTATTGCACTGGTATATGGATTACGCCGTGAATCGCAACCTCACAGTTCAGGTTGGTGTAGAGAACCTGACGGATAAGCGTCTGGCCAACGATGATATCAGCCTTTTCAGCCGGGCGGACGAGGGGCGGCGCTACTTTGTCGGCATGCGGGTGCAGTTCTGATGCGATTGTCACGATTGATCCAGGGGATCTCCTGTTTTCTGCTTATTGGCCTGGCTGGCATGACGCCTGTCTTGGTGTCTGCCAGTCCTGTGGTGCAAGTGCTGCACAATAATTTTGTTTTAGCAGAAAAGTTTCGGCATATGCAGACTATCGCCAAACGACAAGGAGTGGACTTGCGGCATCTCAATGTTGAGACGACATCGTCGCAGGCGTTAAGTGCAGCTGTTGCGGGTGCTGCGCTCACCGTACTGGATGTGCCCAGACCGGGTGACCGATCAATGGTCGAACAGCGGCTGGACCAAGCACGACAACAACAGGAGAGCCTTAGTGCTAGACGCTTGACCGTTGGCGGGGGACGGCCCGTCTGGCACGGCCTGGAGGTGCCGGTGGGCAGCAGACTGGCCGAGCTCTATGCCGCAGGCGGTGAGGCTAATTACGGACGTTTTTTTGCGCTAGTCAGCACGATTGATGAAGGGCTTGTGCCGTCCCCTGATCTGCTTGTGCCGCCTGAAAAACTGCCGGCCACAGGCTTTTATCACTCGCAAGCTGCGCGAGTGTTCGACAATGTACAGTCCTACCTGAATTGGTATGCATCTGCCGTTTCTCCCGCCAGGCCTGATTCCATTGGCCGGGTGGCGTTTTTGATATCCCGGCATACAGTGACGGATTTTGTGACTGGTGAAGTGGATGAATTGATTCGTCGCAGTGAGGCCGCAGGCTTACTGCCTATCGTATTCTGGGCCGATGCAGATGATCCGCAAGGATTGCAGGGAGCGCTACACAACGCTACGGCAGATGTGCTGGTCAACCTGACGCATATGCGAGGCGGTGCTCAGCGCACCCGCGACTTTAAAGCGTTGAATGTTCCGGTAATCCAGACGCTACGTTTTCGCGAAGGGCAAGCACGCGACTGGCCCGCTGCTCCTAGCGGTGTTAATGCCCGTACTGCCGCTGTTTTCCTTGCCGGACCTGAAGGATGGGGTGTCAGTGACCCGCTGGTGCTGTCTGCCGCCACAGAAGGGATAGACGAGCTCCTGCCGCAACAAGCGCAAGCATTGATTGATAAGCTGCAAAGCCTGGTTGGCTTGCGACATACCCGTGCTGCGGATAAGCGGCTCGCCTTGATGTTCTGGAATTACCCGGCGGGTGAGAAAAACCTGGGCGCATCCAATCTGAATCTGCCGCGCAGTATTGTTTCTATTCAGGCCGCATTGGCGGGGCAAAGTTATGATGTGGGCGAGCCCGTGAGCGAAAAAGTGGTTATCGAGAAAGGTCAGCGCATGCTGGGTGCGCTGTACGGTAGCGTATCGCTGGACGAACTACTGGCAGAAGATCTGGCAGCACTGTATCCGCTGTCGGCTTATGAAAGCTGGCTGGCAGGTCTGCCGGATGAGCAGCAGAAACAATTACGTCATCATGGCTCGCCTGACGAGCACCGCGCGATACGAGAGATTAACGGTCAACGTTATTTCGTTATTCCCCGGTGGCAGATCGGACATTTGCTGGTAATGCCGCAGATGCCGCGCCATGCCGACGCGGCTAAGCACTATCATGACACCGCCAGTGTACCGGATCATCTTTATATGGCGGCCTATCTGTATTTGCAGCAACAATACGCTGCCCATGCACTTATTCACCTGGGAACACATGGCACTCAGGAATGGCTTCCTGGCAAGGATCGCGGGCTGGCCGCTAGCGATTATCCGTGGCTGGCAGTGGGTAGCATGCCGGTATTCTATCCCTACATTCAAGATAACGTTGGCGAAGCATCCAGGCCAAGCGGCGCGGACGGGCTGTGATTATCAGTCACCAGACGCCTCCCTTTGCACCTGCCGGACTGTACGACCAGTTGCGTGATTTGCACCACCTGATTCATGAGTATCAGCAGCTTGACGAGGGAATAGTCCGTAAGCAAGTGGCACTGCGTATTCGGGAGACGGCATTTGCTGCGAATCTGCACCGGGACCTGGGTTGGGGTGATCAACAGGCGGAAGATGATTTTTCAGGTTTTCTTCAAGCCGTACATAACCAGTTGCATGAACTGGCGCGTACGGCCACGCCTCTGGGATTGCATACCTTTGGGCAGCCTGCGAGCGACGAGCACCGGGCCAGCACCATCGTGCAGCAGCTTGGAGAGCCATTCTATGCAGCGCTGGGGCTCGATAGGGAAGAGCTGTTTGTCGAAGATCATAAGCAGTTGAAAGACAATCCTGCCTATCTCGCCTTACATCAACTACTGAAGCCATCCAGTAAAAGCGCACTGCCTGACCGTGTTGCCGGTTTTGCCGATCGTGCCAGGGCGAATGATCTGCGCTTACGTGACACCCAGGAAAATGAGGCGTTGCTTGCCGGACTGGCGGGTGGCTTCATTGCGCCGGACGCTGGTGGCGATCCGATACGCAATCCCGATGTAATGAGTGGTCGTAATTTATACGCCTTCGAGGCCGACAAGATTCCCACCAGAGCAGCGTATGACTCAGCTGCAATGGCTTACGAACAGCTTGTTCAGGCTTTTCGGTCCGAGCATGATGGCCAGTGGCCTCGCAAGCTTGCGTTTAGCCTATGGTCGTCGAAGGCGATTCGTCACTTGGGGATAACTGAGGCGCAAATCCTGCATGCGGTTGGCCTGCGTCCAGTCTGGGATGCAGGAGGGCGAATTACTGCGCTGGATATTATCCCGACCCGGGAACTGGGACGGCCGCGAACGGATGTTGTGATTCAGGTTACTGGTGTGTATCGTGACCAGTTCGATAGTTTCATGCGGCTGCTTGACGACGCTCTGGCCCGCCTGGCCACACTGGAAGAACCGGGTAATCCGATTGTGGCAAATAACCAGCGTATTGCCACGCTCTTGCGCCAACAGGGTATGCCATCAGACCAGGCGGTCGCCGCCGCCCGATACCGTATTTTTGGCAACGCTCCCGGACAATATGGTACGGGTGTGCCCGATCTGGCCTTACGCTCTACCGAATGGAACGATGATGGCGAACTGGCTCAGCATTTTCTTGCGAGCAGCAGGCACGCATACGGCAGGCAGCAATGGGGCGCCAGTCTATCAAAAACGAATCTGCTGGCGGAACAACTGCGCGGTACGCAAGCGGCGATTATGTCCCGGTCGTCGAATCTGCATGGTGTGCTGTCAACCGACCACCCATTTGAGTTCCTGGGAGGTTTGTCGGCGGCGGTACGACACCTTGATGGTCAGGCTCCGCAATTGCTGATCTCCGACTTGCGTGACGGTGAGGTAAGCACAACCGGGCTGGCGCGCTTTCTGGCCAATGAGCTGCGGGGACGTTATCTGAACCCGCAATGGATTGAGTCCATGCAGCAGGAAGGATATGCCGGCACGCTGCAAGTGCTCAATGTCACTAACAATTTGTTCGGCTGGCAGGCTATGGAACCGGCGTCTGTGCGTGATGACCAATGGCAGGCGATGTTCGATACTTATGTGAACGACACACGAGAACTGGGCACACGCGAGTGGTTTGAGCGGCACAATCCTACGGCGCAGGCGCAGATACTCGAACGGATGGCCGAAGCCATGCGCAAGGGCTACTGGAATGCGTCCGAGCAAACGCAACGCGACCTGGTCCGGCGCTGGCAGCAACTGGCCAAACAGTTTGATGTGCACACCGGCGCCGAGGCGACGCGTCGCTATATCGCTGATATTGCCCAGGGTTTTGGCTTGGGCGCAGAAACGGCGCCCCAGATGGAGTCAGGACCCGCCCTAGACCAAACGGCGGATAATCCGGGAGCGACAGAGCAGGAGATACAAACCGTAAATGGGCAGATCCTGGAGCGCGTGGAGGCTCCCGCCGAATCTTCGCCGGAGACGCTACTGGTTTTGCTTTTGCTGCTATGTGTCGCGGTGACCGGCGGAGCGCGGCAGTGGTGGGATGGCCGTCACATCACACATCGCGCAGATTCGATCTGAATCCATTTTTATTTTTTAATTGATTTCTATAACCCGAGACAACCTGATGGACTTTTTTGCCGATATCGAACATTTGCTATACGCAGTCTCCCGCATTTTTCTTATGCCGGTACTGTTTCTCATCGTCTTGTCTTTGCTGTATGCGGTGGGAATGCTAGGGGCTTTTTTGGTTGAAGGCTGGCAACGACGTCGGCAGGGCGGCGCCGACAGGCTAGTGAAACAGACCAGAGATTACTTACGGCGACAGACAATATCTTCTGGTGATCTGGAACTGTATATTCTGAAACAGCTGGAATGGCTGCGGGTCGTGTCGCGCACCGCCCCGATGCTGGGTCTTATCGCTACCATGATTCCGATGGGGCCAGCCTTACTGGCGCTGGGCAATGGTGATGCGACGGAAGTAGGTAAAAACATGGTGGCGGCATTTTCGGCTGTTATTCTCGCGTTACTGGCTGCCAGTCTTTGTTTTTTTATCCTTACCATACGTCGTCGTTGGCTACTGCAGGATTTGCATCGGGCTGAACGTACCCTGTTATTGCAAGAGGAGTCGGCGTAATGCGTTTCCTTGAAGACGATGACACCGACCCCATGTTGTCGGTCGTCAATCTCATTGACCTGTTTCTCGTTATTATCGGGCTGCTGATGATTGTGATCGCGCAGAATCCGCTAGGTCCGTTAGCCCGGGAGAACGTGGTGGTGGTAGAGAGCCCGGGCCAGGCCGACATGCGCATCACGGTCAAGGAGGGCAAAGAACTGACGCGCTACGAATCCAGTGGCAAGGTTGGTGAAGGACAGGGGGCACGCGCGGGCATAACGTACCGTCTGGATGATGGCAGGATGATATACGTCCCTGAAAACAAGGTCAAAGAAATAAATCAGTAGCTCGCCATTGTTTATTTAGCTGTTGTTCAGGTTACGCATCCAGTGTTGCCAGTTTTCCAAGGGTGGCAGTCGCCGCTTCGGTTCGGGCGTCCCAGGCATACCCGTAGTTGATTCTCAGGCAGTTCTGGAATGCTTGCTTGGCGGAAAAAATCGGGCCCGGAGCAACGCTGATGCCGAGCGACAGGGCATGCCTGTGAATTTCCAGCGCGTTTATCCCCAACGGCAATTCGATCCATATGAAATAGCCACCCTTTGGCCGCGTCGCGCGGGTGCCGGGCGGGAAATAATGCCCGATAGCCTGTGCAAATTGTGTCTGTTGTGTTTGCAGCGTTTTACGCAAGTGTCTCAGGTGCTTGTCGTATCCGCCTTTTTCCAGATAGTGAGCGATCGCCATCTGGGTCGGAAGCGGGCAGGTTAGCGTCGTCGTGAGCTTGCGACGGGCGATGGCGCGGGTGTGGCGTTCGGCTACGACCCAGCCGATCCGATAACCCGGCGCCAGTGTTTTTGAAAACGAAGAGCAATGCATCACGATCCCGCTTGTGTCAAAGCGCTTGGTGAGCGCAGGTTGAGTAGAACCGAAATACAGTTCGTTATAGACGTCGTCTTCAATCAAAGGGACGTCGTAGCGCGTGAGCAGCTCGACGAGCGCTTGTTTTTTTTCATCCGACATCAGATAGCCCAGCGGGTTCTGGAATGTCGTCATCAGACAGCAGGCTTTTGGCCGATGGCGCTTGATGGCATTTTCCAGCGCGTCCAGTTGTATGCCTTCGCGCGGATGCGTCGGCACTTCCACTGCTTCCAGGTGATGCGCTTCCAGCGATTGCAGCGCGGCGTAGAACGTTGGCGTTTCAATCAGGACCTTGTCGCCTGGCTGTGTCAGGACGCCAAGACAGAGGTTCAGCGCTTCAAGCGCTCCATTGGTAATGATAATGTCGTCGGTGTTGACATGTACGCCGCTGGCCAGGTAGCGCAGCGCAATCTGGCGGCGCAGGTCGGTATGCCCAGGTGTCAGTTCATCGACGATGGACCACGGATCGAAATTCCTTGTTGTGCTGCTGATGGACTGGCTCAGTCTGTCATGTGGAAACAGCAAAGGACTGGGGAACGCTGATCCCAATTGGACGACATCACGCATCATGGTCGATTCAAGGACGTCGAAGACCAGATCATTAATATTCACGGACGCGGCGTCTTCCGTTGGCTGCGATGGCGTATCTGCCTCGGGCGGCAGGTGGCGGGCACCATGCGCGACGTAGTAGCCGGAGCGATCACGCGCACGCACCAGCCCCTGCGCTTCGAGCAGGTAATACGCTTGAAATACCGTGGAGGCGCTGACGCCGCGATTGGCGGTAACCTGCCGCACTGACGGCAACTTTTCTCCAGAGCGCAATACGCCAGAATAGATGGACGCGGCGATGTCGGCGGCCAGCGCTTCATATAACTTCATGAATATCCCCTTCAGGAATTGCCACTTACGGTAATGACAAAGATAGACCAACTGATACGGTGTTTAATATATTTTATCGTATATTTAAATCTGATATGAATTAGAGCCCGGATCTGCCTGGGACAATTTGTCCAACCCTAAAAAACCAGAATGTGATATGCGTTCATGATGTATGTTTCCAAAAGTAACTGATATGGTTATTTATTCTATCTTTGCATATTTAAAATGTGATATTCAAATATTACCATACAGACTTTTATCAGATTGTCGGCATTCATTCCGATGCCTTGAAACTCAAGGAAACCCATGAACCCCACAGCCTTGTTACTGGCTACTTTTATTTTGTCCATTGTCGGACTTTTTGCTTTTATATGGTCCCTGAGAAAGGGGCTGTTTGAAGCGGAGTCCAGTGGTGCGCGTACTATTTTTTCGACCGGAGAAATCGGACATCCTGAAGAGCCATCAGTAGGGCCTGCTCAACAGAGCGCCCTGGATGAAGTATCGCGGACCAATCTGGACGCCGACGAAACCAAAACCTCCCCAACTGAGTTGGCTGCCCGCGAGGCGGCCGACCGATCCAGTGCCTTGCCCGCCTTTGTGCTCATTGGCTGTTCGGTTGTGTGGCTGATTGTGGCTTCATTCGCAGGCCTTTTGGCTTCGCTCAAATTGCACTGGCCAGATCTGATGACAGAGCACGCCTGGCTCAGTTTCGGTCGCTTGCGCACCATGCATTTGAATGGCGTTGCGTACGGCTGGGCACCCCTGGGGCTGCTGGGACTTGCTATCTGGATGCTGCCACGACTTTTGCGAACGCAATTGTTGGGCGGACGGTTGGTCATTTTTGGTGCGCTGTTGTGGAATGCCGCACTGATCGCAGGGATGGGTGGCCTGGCTATCGGCATTAACGCAGGCATGGAATGGCTGGAGATCCCCTGGCAGATCGGTGTGCTGTTCGCCATTGGCGGCATGCTAGTTGGCTTGCCGATGGCCCTGATGCTGACGCGCCGTAAAGTAAATCATCTGTACGTGTCTGTCTGGTATATGGGAGCCGCACTGTTCTGGTTTCCAACGCTTTATATCGTGGCCAAAGTCCCTGGTGTGCATTTCGGGGTGGAGCAGGCCACGATGAACTGGTGGTATGGACATAATGTATTGGGGCTGTTCTATACACCGTTGTCGCTGGCCGCTGTTTACTATTTCCTGCCCAAGGTGATTGGCCGGCCAGTGCGCTCTTACAACTTGTCGTTGCTGGGCTTCTGGACACTGGCCTTTTTCTATGGACAGGTGGGGGCGCATCACTTGATTGGCGGCCCGATCCTGAGTGGCTGATCACACTATCTATCGTGCAAAGTGTGATGATGATCATCCCGGTTCTGGCGTTTTCAATCAATCAACACATGACGCTGAAAGGGCACTTTAGCGCCTTGCGCCATTCCCCGGTGCTGCGCTTTATTGTCTTTGGCGCCGTGATGTATACGCTGGCATCGGTACAGGGTTCTTTCCAGGCATTGCGTACGGTCAACGCCACGACGCATTTCACCCACTTTACGGTGGCGCATGCACACATAGGCATGTACGGCTTTGTGTCGATGGTGATTTTCGGTGGGGTTTATTTTGTCATGCCGCGCATTCTGAATACGGCCTGGCCCAAACCCAGTCTGATCGCCTGGCATTTCTGGCTCGTGGTAGCGGGGTTCGCAGTCTATATGATTACCTTGAGCATCGGCGGGGTATTGCAGGGCCTGGCTTTGCTGGATCCTGCCCGTGAGTTCATGGAGTCGGTAGCAGTCACGATGCCATGGCTGCAGGGCAGGTCGATTGGCGGTGCGCTGATGACGCTGGGCCATCTGGTGTTTGCGCTACATGTCTTTCTGATTATCGTGCGTTCCGGCGCCTTTTCCCTGACCGAGCGTAAAACGCCCGCTGCTGCTGCGGCTAACCCTTCACTGACATAAACGCGGTATGGAAAACGAACTTAAACTACTTGTGGGTGCGATGGTGACGCTATCGCTGGCAACCTCAGCCTTGGTCGTCGTGCCCTTTCTACAACTGAAGGATGAGCCGGCACCTGCCGAGCTCAAGCCTTATACCAGCCAGGAATTGCGCGGACGCCAGCTGTATCGTGCGCACGCGTGTATGGCCTGTCATACCCAGCAGCCGAGCACACTGGTGCAGGTATCGCAGATGCCAGCCGTGGCTGGGGGCGCGCATCGGTAGCGGGCGATTATCACTATGATGATCCGCCGTTGCTGGGCACCATGCGTACCGGGCCTGATCTGTTTAATATCGGCGTGCGCCAGCCTAGCGTGGACTGGCATCTGGGTCATCTGTTCCAGCCGCGCGCCTATACGCCGGGCAGCAATATGCCTGCCTATCCGTTTATGTTCGAAGTCAGGAACGCCGATGATGTGGCCGACGGCGAGAAGGTCGTGCATCTTCCAGCAGGTACGGTTGAACCTGGCAAGGCCGTGGTTGCCAAGCCGGAAGCACTGGACCTGGTGGCGTATCTGATCAGCCTGAAACGCACCTACCCCGTTCTGTCTACGGAACAGGCGGACGTATTGTCGCAATCGGGCGCAGCTTCAGAAAAGGAACAAGTGCAATGAGCGTAAAGAAACAGACGCGTGCTGCCGAAAATGCGGATCCGCACGAGCTGAACAATCCCGTTCCGCGCGTGCTCCTGGGCGTTATTCTGGCCTTGGTGGTATGGGGCGTGTACTATATTTTTTCTGCAAATCCCAATAGTGTTGCGGGCCTGGGCGATAGGCGCGATCCCGCTACGCTGGTGGCTGCGGCGCCGTCCGAGAACGGCGTCATTGATGGCAAGCAGTTGTTCACGACCGCCTGCCAGTCGTGTCATCAGGCTAGCGGCCAGGGGCTGACCGGGGTATTCCCGCCGTTAGCGGGTGCTGAATGGGTAACCGGCGATCCGGCTGTGCTGGTGCAGATCGTACTGCATGGGCTGAGCGGACCAATCAAGGTTGCGGGCGCGCAATATAACGGTATGATGCCGCCGTTTGGAGAGCAGTTCAACGATGCGGAGCTGGCGGCTGTGCTCAGCTATATTCGCGATGCATGGGGCAACGGTGCCTCTGCGATCGAGATGGCGACCATCCGGAAAGCCGCGGGCGACCAAGGATAGAACCACGCCGTGGGGTGGTGAAGAGGAACTGCGCAAGGCCGCCCTGACGTTCTCTGCATCTGATTGATCATGAAGACGTCCGGGGTTCGTTCAGTTATTGCATTTGCCATCATCGTGGTGCTCGGGCTGGCCGCGTTTTCGGCTGTTACGGCCGGTTTTGCGGCAGTCACCTCCGATGGGGTGAGACGCGTGCAACTTAAGCGCAACCCCAGGGCGCTCCCAGATCTGCCCCTGATTGACGCTCGCGGCACGATGTTTTCATTGCGCGATTATGGCGGTGCTTCGAAGCGCGTGACGTTTATCACACTTGTCTATCTGCAGTGTCAATCGGTCTGCCGTACCAGCATCGCCGGCCAATCGTGGATGCAGCATGCGATTCAGGCCCGCGGGCTTGAGGGTCGAGTGCGATTGCTGACTTTGAGCTTTGATCCGGCAAACGATAGCCCGCAGGTCATGGCCGAGCATGCCAGGCGCATGGGCGTGGACGCCGACCTGTGGCGTTTTGCAACCGTGCGTGATACGGGCGATCTGAATCGTATGCTTGCACTATTTGATATCATCGTTTTGCCCGACGGCCTGGGCGGTTATTCGCATAACGCTGGCCTGTTTTTGATTGATGAGCACGGTCAGCTTGCCAGGGCATATGATGTAGACCGTCCTGATCTGGCGCTGGCAGATTATCTGGCGCGCGCCAAAGGGAAGGGCGGATGAAACTGCTGTTCCCCAAAAAAACCGCCTTGAACAAGTGGGCTCGTCACTGGGCGCTGCCTGGATTGCTTTGTGCGACCCTGGCACTATTTCAGCCGCGGCTTGAGCAGTCAATGGTTCTGCATATGGGGGTGGAGATTCCCTTGCTGTTTATCCTGGGTTGGCTGACGGCAAACGCCTGTGGCCCGGCGCTGGTGAAAAAACTCGCGCCATGGAATATGGCCGGGGTGCCCGGACTGACATTTGCGCTCCTGGTGATCTCGCTCTGGATGGTGCCCGCAGCGCTTGATTATGCCGTGTTGTCTGCGCCGGTCGCAATCGCTAAAGTTGCCAGTCTGCTGGCGGCCGGGATGGCGGCCGGACTGTCCTGGAAGCCGGCCGGATTCATTGTGCAGGCGTTTTTCACGATGAATGCGTTCTGGATGACATTTGTGGTTGGCCTGCTGTATCGCGAGGCGCCGCTGCAGCTGTGCAGTGTCTACCTGGAAGATGAGCAGGCCCGTGCCGGCGCGGCGATCATGGCGTGGGCAATCCTGGCGTTGCTACTTTGGGTGCCCGGCGTGCTCAGAAAACTTCGCGATTGAACGTCTGCGCAACAAGACGCTACAACTGTGTTGTTCAGATATATCGCCTTGAACGTCGACGGCCCCCGGTTTAAGCGTGATGGGTCCGAATATCCATTTAGTCGGACTTTACCCCACCGATTGGCGGCTCATCGTCCAGGGCATCGGCAAATTTTCGCATTGATTTGACGAACGCATCAAGCTCGTCTTTACTCCAGTCCTTGAAGATTGCATTGGCCATGCGTTCACGCGCAGCATCGATGCGGTCTGTCATTGCCTTGCCCTTTGGCGCTATGACCGCCTCGCGCACCCGCCGGTCCGTGGGGTTGGCCTGACGCTTGACCAGATCCAGGCTTTCGAGCCGGGCGACCTGGCGGCTGATCGTGGTGTAATCCCGCCCTGAGCGATCGGCAAGCTCCACCACGCCAATCGGCCCCAGCCGCTCAATCATCACGAGCGCGGAAAACAACGCCCGATCAAGCCGGATTCCGGCGTCCTGGATCATTTTTTCATCGTTTCGCGGACGGTTCAGCGCACTAAGAATGCTGATCAATGATCCATGAAGGGATTTCATTTGTTCCGATATATGTGTATCTTGCACATTTTTTCTAAATGACATAATATAGCTCCTGTTAAGTGCATAATACACATATTGGAGCAATCATGACAAGTCATTCGAGTACAGATGTATTAATTTGCGGGGCAGGCACAGCGGGTCTGACGCTGGCCATCGACCTTGCCCGCCGCGGCGTTTCTTTCCGGCTGATCGAAAAACAGGCGACGCCATTCCCCGGCTCCCGCGGCAAAGGCATACAGCCCAGGACCCAGGAAGTGTTCGAGGATTTGGGCATTCTGGACAAAATCGTGGCCCGTGGCGGCTTCTATCCCCGGCAGCGCTGCTATCGTGACGATGGCAGCTACATTGAAACGATGCTATCGGAACCCGATGATGCATCACCGGCAGAACCGTATCAGTTGCCCCTCATGCTCCCGCAGTTTCTGACAGAGCAAATCATGCGTGAGCGCCTGAACGAACTCGGCTATCAGGTGGAGTTCGGCTGCGAGCTGCTCGGCTTTGAACAAGATTCCGATGGCGTCACGGTAACGCTATCAGGACCAGCTGGCCCGCAGACTGTTCGCGCTCGCTACCTCGTGGGCGCCGACGGCGGACGCAGTTTCGTCAGGAAAACGCTTGGCATAGGCTTTCCGGGCAAGACGCTGGACGTGCGCGCAATTGTGGCCGACGTGACGCTGACCGGCCTGGATCGGGATGCGTGGCACCAGTTTAACGACGGCGATATGCAGCGGATGGTTGCCATCTGCCCGCTGGCCGGTACGGAGTTTTTCCAGATCCAGGCGCCGGTCCCACCGGATGAGCAGGTCGACCTGTCAGCACAGGGGCTGACTACTTTGGTCGCCAGCAGAACGGGACTTGCGGATATAGTCGTGCATGACGTGTCCTGGGCTTCCGATTACCAGATGAGTGCCCGGCTGGCCGAGCGCTATCGTGTGGACCGGGTATGTCTGGTCGGCGACGCCGCTCACATCCACCCGCCCACCGGCGGACAGGGACTGAACACCAGTGTGCAGGATGCCTACAACTTGGGCTGGAAGCTGGCGGCCGTGTTGCGAGGAGCGCCAGACAACCTGCTGGACAGCTACGAGGCTGAGCGCCGTCCGGTGGCTGAATCTGTGCTTGGTCTGTCAACGCGGCTCCTGAAGGATCAAAAGGCAGGTGGTATGCGCCGCGGCCGTGAGACGCGCCAGCTGGACATCGGTTACATGGACTCGCCGCTGGCAATCGAACTGCCGCAGCGCAAAAGTGGTGTCCGGGCGGGAGAACGTGCACCAGATGCACCGATTCGCGGTGCAGCCGGCCAGGCATCACGACTGTTCCAACTGTTCAAAGGCGGGCATTGGACGTTGCTGTTCCAGACAGAGCAGCAGCAGGCACCGGGGGTACAGGAGATGGCAGAGCCAAGAGCGGGACTGCGTGTTCACACGATTGGTCCAAAGGGCGATGTGATCGACGCTTGGGAGCACATCCATGATGCTTATGGACTGGCGCCAGGTGAGTGCGCGCTTATCCGTCCGGACGGGTATGTGGGTGCGATTGTTGCAGCAGACAGACTTGATGAGCTTGATGACTATCTGGATCGCATGGGCGTGGGGGATAATTAACCATGCGTCGATTTTGCGAATTACTGCTTATCGTAGAATAGATCAGTAGCACTGGAGTCAATGCAGGGTTTAGGGGTGTGGCGGGCTGATTTTAGGCGTACTGGCTCCTCAAGCAATGATAAAGTCAGGGAGAAAAGCCGCCATGCGGATGGACTCTGGCGTTGACGGAACCCCGGCATTGGGTCCATGCCAAGACTTGTCGGTACTATAGAGAATAACAATAAAGGGTTTGACTTAAAATGGGTTGCTGCGTTTTCAATAATCGGAAACTTAAGTGGCTTAACAAGAGTAATCTATGCCTAAGGCACAGTTGAATGACGATATGTCAGTTCCGAAGAAATGGCTTCATGAATTTTCCGAAACCGTAGTTGAACGGCAGGCTATTGGAGAGTCGAAAGCTGATGTTTTCCGTATTTTCAATGACAAAAGGCCTAGTCTATTTGTGAAGTCTGAACCTGTTGGTCAATACAGTGAGTTGCCGAATGAAGTTTAACGCCTTAAATGGCTGAAACAGGCCGGTCTGCTTGGTCCCGCAGTGCTTGATTATGCGACGGAAAATAGCCGCCATCGGTTGCTAATGAGTGCTGTCGCAGGATGTGACTTGGCTGGTGCAAAGGATATACCTGCTTCGCGGATCATCAGCATTATAGCGTCAGCTTTGCGCGCCTTGCATAATGTACCTGTTTGGGAGTGCCCCCTCTGATCATCGACTTGAGTTGCGCATAGCAGCACCCTTTTTTTGAGGATTACGGTACAGAGCCGGATGAGGAACGGATTGAGTTCTTTTGTTTATTGGACGAATTTTTCTAATATATTGAAGTCGTGAATTTTTCGATCTGTCATTTTGAATATGGAACAGCCATAGGTCGCTGGTATTCTAAAGCTTGCAGGGAAAAGTACCAGCTCCTGGCTAAAACGACTCTGCTCACAGGCTATGGTCTGCGCGACTTTCCGCTAACAACCTCTAGGGGAACAAAAAAATGCACGGTGTGAGCCTGGCTACTGCTGATGATATGTTAAGGACGCATATAACGGGTTTGGTTGACGATCTCAAAAGAGAACTGGGAGATGACCTATTATCTGTATTGCTTCATGGCTCCCTCGCCATGGGTGCGTTTTATGCTCCTAAAAGCGATGTGGATTTACTGGTTATCGTGCAACACTTGACCGCCGAGCAGGCCCGTCAGTTGTACAGTATTTTCGAATATCATCATGCCCGCAGACCCTATGTTGGCGGCCTTGAAGTGAGCGTTGTTCACATTGAAGATGCAAAATCGCCCGTGCATCCATTGCGCAGTCAAGTTCATTTTAGTGAAACTACCACCGGGTGGCAGCCATGGCAGGCGGGCATGCCGCCAACGGATGAGGATCTTATTGCCCATTTGGCAGTAGCGAAGTATCGTGGGCGCAGTCTCTATGGTCTAAGCCTGATGAGGCAATCGGAGAGCTGCAATGGGCTGACTATCTGGCATCGGTACACGGTGATATCGATTGGATTCTTGAAGGCGAAAATATTCTAAGCTCACCATTTTACTGTGTCCTGAATCTTTGCCGATGGATGATGATGGCAGAAGCGACGGACCGTATCGTGCCGGGAAAAGAAGAAGCAGGTGTATGGGCTATGACTCATCTGCCTGGACAGTTTAGGAACGTTGTCGACCAAGCACTCGCCGCTTATCGTAGCAGGGAGTGCCCACATACCAAGCAGGAAAGGCAGTTGTCGGGAGGCCCGTGGGATCGTAAGTCGCTTCTGGAGTATCGAGATTATGTGCGCTCCCTATATAGAGATGGGAAACGCGCGTACCATCAACGTAGTGGCTAGTGTCTGAGCCTGGCGCGCAGTTATGATCGTTGTAAATCGGACATGGTGTGAGGCCCGCGATACGCCAGATATGCTGCTGCAGCCAGGATCTGTATACCCATGGCAGTGGCAAAGAACATGTCTTGTCCGGCACCTGAATGACCAGGAGCATTGCTTTGCAGCAGACCAAAGAAGGCAGGTGCGAAAGCATAGGTTCCCTGGGCAATGGCCACAGTCAGCGCGACAACTCGGGGTACATCTTCCGAGGCGAAATCCGATTGCGCAACCAGCGGCGGAATAGAGGTGGCATTCCCAATACCGGAGCCAAACAGCATGATGCCAAGGGTAAGAAGCCAGACATTGTCTGCGCCAGAAAGCAGCAACGTTGCTGTTCCAAGCGCCTGAACCACATATCCCCCAGCGGCAACCGCACGTCGGTTTCCAAGTCTTTGAACGGCCCGCGCAGCTATAGTGCGGCCACCAATGGCGCAAGCGGTTCCCAGGCCCATAAGCCATCCCATTTGCTGGGCACCGATCAGCGGGGAAAAAATATTGAATAGATGAGCCAGCAAACCAATCTGTGCAAACAACCCGATTGCCATTCCCGCAGACAGGGTGATGAACGCCCAATTGCGCCAAAGCGCGGCGCCAGGCAGCGTTTGGCTGCTTTGGGTTGCATGCTGCCGAACTGTCGTCGCTCCCGAACTGTTGCCGTCTGGCGCCTGGCCGATGTTTGCTGGTGTTTTAGTGAATACATAGCGGGCCAGCAGTAGTACGATAATAATAACCGTCACGCCCACGATACTGGCTGCGCCAGTAAAACCCAGAATGCCGATCAAGGCCACCCATAAGGGCGAGAAGATCACACCTCCAACGCTGGCGCCATTATATGCCTTGCTTAAAGCGCTAGGGCGACGCTTGTGATACCAGGTCGCAACAATCGTATTGACCGCAACGGCCCCCATCGTGACCCACCCCAGGCCGGTAAGGGTGCCCGCCAAAAACAAATGCCACGGCTGCTGTGCACTCGCCCAGCCAACGACGCCAATAGCGGTAATGACGGCGCCACATACCGTCGTTGCGGGTAATCCAACCCTGGCATATAGACAAGGCAGATTGAGGATCACCAATGTGCCAACAAGAAAATGCAAGGTAACGGCCAGTGAAATAAGGCTCAGGGGCCAGTTTGTACGCTGTGCCACCTCTGCCAGGTAGATCGGCGGACCGTAGAATCCCACGCCCCAACCCAGGATAGCCAGAAGAAAGGCCGCCCGTACAGCCCAAATACCAAAAAAAGTCGACGTTTGTTTAATCTTAGAAGAGCCCATTTAGATTGTCCTTGCTTGTGGAAAACGACGACTTTGTGTTGAGAGAATATAAGTACATTATGGCGGTGACGGGCGCCAATTGCTACGGCGCAGACCGTACAATGGCGTAGGGTCGCTTTGTTAAAATCATGATACGTTCCAGGAGCCCACCATGGTCAGTATTGCCTCCATAGCCCAAACAGCATCGTTGATTGGTGATCTTGCCCGTGCCAGCATGCTGACAGCACTGATGGATGGGCGTGCGTTGACTGCAACCGAATTGTCCCGCGTCGCCGGTATTGCGCCGCAAACCGCAAGCGGGCACCTCACCCGCCTGGTAGAAGCTGGCCTGCTTGTCATGGAACGCCAAGGCAGGCACCGCTATCACCGCCTGGCCTCTCCGGCAGTTGCTCATATGATCGAAAGCATCATGTCGCTATCAGTTGATCCGGACACGCAAGGTGCCCGACCGCGATCTGCCGGCCCGGTGACTGGCCCGCGTGACAAGGCCTTGCGCTATGCGCGCACATGCTATGACCATCTGGCAGGCCAGTTGGCGGTAGACATGACCGATCACCTTGTCGCCTCTGGTTGCGTTGAACTATCTGGCGATGGCGGCTTATTGACTGATGCGGGTGACAGGTTTCTGCGATCACTGGGGGTTGACGTCGATTCTGCTCATCATCGTGCGTCAGGCCGCGGCACAGGGCGCATGTTCTGCCGTCCTTGTCTGGACTGGAGTGCAAGACGCTTTCATATTGGTGGTGCGCTTGGCGCTGCAATATGCCAATGTTATCTGGACCAGGGGTGGATTCGGCTTGCAGCGGGCACTCGCGCTGTGACCGTAACACCCCAGGGCCAGCGAGCCATTCGGGAGGCATTTCCCTTAATGGAGGTTGGTCTTTCGGAGACCGCCCATGCAGATAAGCGCAACAGGCCGTAAAGGTCAGGTGATCGGAGGCACTGTGTTGATACCGTGACTTTAATTTTTCAGGCGGAAGCTGGATACATAGTTGTCGCACATCTGCCTGGCTGTTTTTGCTGCGTGGACTGGATAATCGCACATGACGTTGAATACGCTGCCAGAGGTTTTCGATAGGCGCATGACAATTGCGCGCGAGGTGCCTTCGAAGGCCGTACGCGCCACCTGTTCAGGTCCTTCCTGCTTTACGCTGATCGCAGGCGCCGTCGCGCCCAGGCTGGCCGCCGTGCGTGTAATAAAATCGCGCAAATTCATGTCTTTTTGCCTTGCGGTACGTATGGTCTCAATCGTGCCAAACTCCATGTCATCGACGCTTCTGCTGCCAATGCCGTGCATCGTCAATGTGCCGATGTTTGGATCTTCTGTTGTTATTGTGTAGTCGTTAAAAGGCAATGGCGATTTTACCGAGAAGTGACCCCTGGTCGATTCTGCCGGATACAGGCCATCCGCGTCTGTTTGCTGAACCATTTCGCGGTGCATTTCCAGTTTGGGGTTCGCTGCATAAGTGTAGAGCGGGTATCCGCCCATGAGGATGCAGACCAATGCGGTGGTTAATCGCCGGTTTGCGATGTTAAGGGGAGAGCACGGGTTCATTTTATGGGTTCCTTCAGCATGCGGGCCTGCGATGTTCTTATCCAAGTTTGGCGCCAGATTGGTCCACCAGAGATTTCCAGATAGGCATATCACGCTCGTAATTGTTGCGAAACGCCTCGGGGGTATTGATGAGTGGTTCAAAACCTGCAGCCAGAATTTTCTGCCGGATATCGGCATTCTTCGCAATCTCGGCCAAGTGTGATTGCAACAGGTCAATGATTTTTCGCGGCGTATCCGCCGGTGCTGCCATTGCCACCCAACCCGCAATGGAATAGGCCGCGTCTGTCACACCTTGCTCCTTGATGGTGGCCACCGCCGGAAGGATTTCCATGCGCGCTGTTCCGGTCACACCAATAATCTTGATGCGGCCGGCGTCGATAAAGGGCTTGGTACTGAGTGCGCTGGCAAAGCACATCTGGATTTGTCCACCAATCAGATCCTGAAGCATTGGCGTCTCGCCTTTATATGCTACGTGCACCATCCCGGCATCCATACTTTTGCTCATATAGGCGCCGGCCAGATGTGCGTATGACCCGACACCCCAGGATCCATAGGTCAGCTTGCCTTTGTTCCCCTTACTATAGGCCAGCAAGGCATTCATGTCGTTGACAGGCACTGATGGGTGCGTAACAAGCGTGACAGGGGCGATGGCGATCTGAGACAGCCATCAGCAGGTCTTTCTGTGGGATGTAAGGTAATTTTTTATATAAAAACTGGTTGATCAACATTGATGTGCTAAGCGATAGCAATAGCGTGTAGCCATCCGGACGGGCTTTGGCGACGGCATTGGTGCCAATAATGCCTGATGCGCCGGGCTGATTTTCCACGACCACAGGTTGACCCATGCGGCTGGCGAGCGCCTCGGCAATCGTGCGCGCAATAATGTCAGTGGCACCGCCCGCATTGAACGGAACGATCAGCCGAATCGCCCTGGTTGGCCACTCTGTACTTGCAGGTTGAGCTCTGACGTTCAATGCAGCTGCGCTACTGATCGCGACCAAAGATTGCACCAATGCACGGCGCTTGATGGATATAGCCATACTGTTGTCTCCTTATGCCGGTGTTTTTTTGTCAGTATAGCTTTAACATTAATCAAGTGCACTCACTTATTTTGAGTCGTGACAGAGGTAATTTGAACAGGCAATTTGGGAAATACGCAGTGAGAAAGCCAATGCTGGCCACAGGCGTTTATGGGCATTTTGTAGCCTTGGCGTACAGATTATATCGGCAACTGCTGCGCGTAAAATTGACGATGCCGCCTGCTGCGGCATGCGCTTCAAATATTAAGTTATTGATTATTAAAAATTAGATCGCTGGCTTTTGTCCGGGCTGTTTATCCGCCGTATCAGAAAAATGAACAGAAATCGCCAATCGCCAAAATTAGCCAAGGCTTTCCCGAATAGGGCCTTATAATGTTGAATTAATTGAATATTATTTAGAAAAACGTTCTGCCAGATAGCCATTCAGGCTGCTTGTCGGGTGTCTAAGCCCAATAGGCCTCAATAGGCCTGATAGGTAACCTCAATTCGAAGATTTGTTGCGTTTTTCACATCGCATGGCAATTGTTCGAGCCCCCAAAAGTAACATCTCAGTCATTTTTTACGCGATGCCACGGTATACGTTTTACCTGTGCGCGCCGTTCATTCCTGTCGTTGTACCCTGTACACAAAGAAATCCAGACAGGCTTTTTTTAGCTCCATTTTTAGAATTCCCCATGGAAATTAAAGTCAACTTTCTCGACAAGCTACGCCTTGAAGCCAAATTCGATGATTTTACGGTTGTGGCCGATCAGCCGATCCGTTATAAGGGCGATGGATCGGCGCCTGGTCCTTTCGATTATTTTCTGGCTTCCTCGGCCTTGTGTGCAGCGTATTTTGTGAAGTTGTACTGCGTCACCCGTAATATTCCTACGGAAAATATCCGCCTGTCTCAAAATAATATTGTGGATCCGGAGAATCGCTACAAGCAGATCTTCAAGATTCAGGTCGAGCTGCCCGCTGACATCGAGGAGGCAGACCGCCGGGGAATTCTACGCTCTATCGAGCGCTGTACGGTAAAAAAAGTCGTGCAAACCGGGCCGGAGTTTGTCATTGAAGAGGTAGAGAACCTGGATGCTGATGCCCAGTCTTTGCTGACATTGAATCCCGCTTCCGACGCCAGTACCTATATAACGGGCAAAGATTTGCCGCTGGAGCAAACCATCGCCAATATGTCGGGCATTCTGGCTAACCTGGGTATTAAGATTGAAATTGCCTCATGGCGCAATATTGTTCCCAATGTCTGGTCGCTGCATATTCGCGATGCGCACTCGCCCATGTGTTTTACCAATGGCAAGGGAGCGACCAAGGAAAGCGCGCTGGCATCGGCGTTGGGAGAGTATATCGAGCGCCTTAATTGCAATCACTTCTACGCCGGTTCATTTTGGGGCGAAGACATCGCCAACGCATCGTTTGTACATTACCCGGACGAACGCTGGTTCCAGCCGGGGCCCAAGGATGCGCTGCCCGCAGACATTCTGGATGCATACAGCCGGCAAATCTATAACCCGGATGGCGAGCTGCGTGGCTCGCATCTGTATGATACCAATTCCGGCAATATGTCGCGAGGTATCTGTTCGCTGCCGTTTGTACGGCAATCAGACGGCCATGTGGTGTATTTTCCGTCAAACCTGGTCGAAAACCTGTATGTCAGCAATGGCATGAGCGCCGGCAACACGCTGGTAGAAGCGCAGGTACAGTGCTTGTCCGAAATTTTTGAACGGGCGGTAAAACGCGAAATTCTGGAAGGCGAAATTGCATTGCCCGATGTGCCGCAGGAAGTGCTGGCGAAATACCCAGGCATTCTGGCCGGGATTCAAGCATTGGAAGAGCAGGGCTTTCCGGTGCTGGTCAAGGACGCATCGCTGGGCGGGACTTACCCGGTAATGTGCGTGACCTTGATGAACCCACGCACAGGCGGCGTCTTTGCCTCATTCGGCGCGCATCCAAGTTTTGAGGTGGCGCTGGAGCGCAGCCTTACGGAATTGCTGCAGGGACGCAGTATCGAGGGGCTGAACGATTTGCCTAAGCCTACCTTTGTCAGTGAAGTGGTGACCGAAGCAAATAATTTTGTCGAACACTTCATTGATTCCAGCGGAGTGGTGTCGTGGCGCTTTTTCAGCGCCAAGGCGGATTTTGAGTTTGTGGAATGGGATTTTTCCGGCCAGGGTAAAGACGCCAATGCTCAGGAAGCAGCGACCTTGTTCGGTATTCTAGAGGACTTGGGCAAAGAGGCGTACATGGCAGTCTATGACCAACTGGCGCTATCGCCTGCCGAATTCTGGTGCCCGGCTATTCGGAAGTGTACCCGGTAGACGATGTGACCTGGGACAACACCAATAAGGCACTTTTGTTCCGCACAGATATTTTGAACCTGCATCGCCTGGACAATGCCGCGTTGGTCGCGCTGCTTGAGCGGCTTGAGAACAACGAACTGGATGACTACGCCGATATTGCTACGTTGATCGGTATCGAGTTTGATGAGAATACCGACTGGGGGCAGCTCACTGTTCTGGAGTTAAAGCTATTGATAAACCTGGCCTTGCAGCAATTTGAGGCAGCGCAGGAGCTGACCGGCGCTTTCCTGCAGTACAACGACAACACGGTTGAGCGCGGTCTGTTTTATCAGGCATTGAATGTGGTGCTGGAAGTGCAGCTTGATGATGACCTGGAGCTGGACGACTATGCCGTTAACTTTCGCAAGATGTTCGGCAATGCCCGGATGGATGCGGTGATGGGGTCAGTGAACGGCAGCGTACGCTTCTTCGGGCTCACGCCTACCAGTATGAAACTGGAGGGGCTTGACAGGCATCACCGCTTGATCGACAGTTATAGGAAATTGCATAAGGCGCGGGGCAAAGCGGCGGTGACTGTTGATTAGGGACAACAACGTATTATTTGCTTATGATACCTTGGTCTCCAGTGAACGTGCACGCTTGATATGCCTGGGCTTAAATCTGGTCAGTGGTGCGTACCTGAATTATCAAAACATTCTGAGCTGATCTTCATTAGGCCGCGTAGGCTGGAAATTCGATGACATCTGCACGACTCTGAATTAATGGCCAGAAAAGCAGGCAGGGCGTCGTTCGATGAAATGTGCGATGCCTTCCTTGAAGTCTTCACTTTGCAAACTCATGACCATCTCGGTATTGGCGTGCGAGATCGCTTCTCCCAGTGTCTGGAACGGCGCTTCC
Organism: Advenella kashmirensis WT001; assembly: GCF_000219915.2. Lineage (NCBI taxonomy): Bacteria > Pseudomonadati > Pseudomonadota > Betaproteobacteria > Burkholderiales > Alcaligenaceae > Advenella > Advenella kashmirensis. The sequence continues at coordinate 1,580,472 of NC_017964.1, forward strand.
CACAGTTGTTGTTTCATGATGCGTACCGAACGCGGTGATACGTCGGTGCCAAGCCGGTGCGCCAGTTGCCGGGCCGCCGCCAACAGGGAATCGGCGGGAACAACACGATGGACCAAGCCTAAATTGAGTGCTTCCTCGGCGTCGATTTTGCGTGAGGTCAGCAGCAGGTCCGTCGCATGAGCATGGCCGACGATGCGGGGGAGAATCCAGGCGATGCCGTGCTCGGCAATCAGACCACGTTGGGCAAAGGCGGTTGCAAATATTGCCTTATCAGCAGCGAGCCGAAAATCGCTGTAGAGCGTCATGATTAACCCCAGTCCGGCTGCCGCGCCATTGATAGCGCTAATAATAGGTTTGGGCGCAGCAGGGAAATAGGAGTAACGTGTCTGGAAGTCTGCACGACGATTCATGTCGTAGGCGCGCATCCATTGTTCGGCCCTGATATCTTCGGGAGGCAGCACTTCCAGTTCGTCCATGTCCATGCCCGCGCAAAATGCACGCCCCGCACCGGTCAATATGATGGCGCGCACGGTGTCGTCACGGCCAGCTGTTTCGATGGCTGAGCGCAGTTCTGTCTCCATGACTTTGGTCAGCGCGTTCATGCGTTCGGGTCGGTTCAGCGTGATAGTGGCGATTGCGTCGTCGACGGCGTAGTTCAATGTTTCATATGTCATAGTCAGGGTATTATTCACAGAGTGATTCGAGGAAGGAGGTGGGAAGCTGGATGGCGACCGGCTCAAGAAACTCTTGTATTCCGTGACAACCGTTTTCGCGTCCGATGCCGGATTTTCTGAAACCGCCGAAAGGCGCAGAGGGATTGAATGGAGCGCCATTGATGTCGACTTGGCCTGCGCGAATGCGGCGCGCCACAGCCAGCGTGTCGAGCGTGACGGGCCCCCAGACAGCGCCGGCCAACCCGTATTCGGTGCCATTGGCCAGGGCGATGCCATCTTCGATATCGTCATAGCACATGATGCACAGGACCGGGCCGAACACTTCTTCCATTGCGATTGTCATTGCGGGTGTGACGTCCGATAGCACCGTCGCGGGAATGAAAAAACCATGATCTGGAACGGACTGTTTATCTCCACGGAACGTGCGCCTGCGGCCACGGCGCTATCGATCATTGCCTGCACTTTTTCGCGCTGGTCCGCAGAAACGAGGGGGCCGAGTCGCGTTGCTGCGTCTGCCGGGTCACCCATGCGATAGGTGTCAATAAGGTCTCGAACAAGTCGCTCGACTTCTGGCAGCATATCGCGTTGTACCAGCAGGCGCGTCATGGAGGAACAGGTTTGCCCAGAGTTGAGCATGCAACTGGCCAGGGTGGCTTTGACGGCTGTCGGCAGCTCGGCGCCGGGCAGCACGAGTGCGGCAGATTTGCCGCCCAGTTCCAGAGCCATGCGCTTGATCTGGCTGCCGGCGATGGCTGCGATATGACTGCCTGCGCGTGTGGAACCGGTGAAGGAGACCATATCGATACCGGGATGGGAGACCAGCATCTCTCCGATATCCGGGCCGGTGCCATATATCACGTTGAATACGCCTGGTGGCAAACCGGCCTGTTGGATCGCTTCGGCCAACAGGGCAGCGCTGGTCGGTGCGATTTCAGAGGGTTTCAGGACAACCGTGCAGCCGGCCAGCAGCGCCGGTGCGACCTTGCCGGTGATTTGGTGCAAAGGATAGTTCCATGGCGTAATGCAGGCCACCACGCCCACCGGTACATTCTGCACCAGGGAATGACCCATGCGCGTTTCCCAAACCATCTCAGCCGCAAGATCGGCATAGCTATTCCACGCGGCAATGGGTGCGCCCACCTGGATACGCGCAGCTAATTTGCGCGGCATTCCTACTTCGCGGGAGATTGCTGTTGTCAGCGCTTCGGCCTTTTCCGACAGCGCGGCAGCCACTCGACGCACTGCCGCGATGCGTTCGGCCAGGGGCGTGGCGGACCAGCCGATCCATGCTGCGCGTGCAGCTGCGACCGCGCGATGTACATCGTCATGCGAGGCAGAACGATAACGAGCGAAGACGTCTTCAGTGAAACTGTCCGTGACGGGCAACTCCTGCTCGCCGCTTGCGGCTGTCATGACGCCGTCTATGAATAAGTGAGTCTGTTTAAGCATGGGTAGTTAATCCTTGTGGAGGCGGGCCGATGTGGATGAAGCGCGTCGAGAGATAAACGCGCGCATAACCTGTTGTGGTTCCCCGGATGCATAGCATTCAAGTTGATAGCGGATGCCGGCGCTGCACGCCTCGTTAAAGCCGGGCTGCGTGCGTTCCCTGAAGCGCTGCTTGGTCAAGCGGACAGCGGTACGCGGCAATGCAGCCAGCTTGGCTGCCCGTTCCAGGGCACGAGGTAATACCTGATCGGCAGATACCAGGTCGTTGACGAGCCCGAGTGTATGCGCCCGTTCGCCCGTGATCAGTTCTCCGCTCAGCGAGAGCTCCTGGTTGAGGGAATGGCCAATTTGTAATGACATCAGATATGAACCGACAATACTCGCCAATCCGGCCTTGACTTCGGGCTGTCCCATGCGTAGCGCTGGATGGGCTACCCGCAAGTCGCACATCAGGCGATCTGAAAGCCGGCGCCAACGGCAGTACCATTCAGTGCCGCAACAATTGGCTTGGTCATGTCGCGTACAGCCTGATACATGGCGTGTTGGCGATTGAGCCAGTCAGCAAGATTGCCAGTGTCGATCGTGGCCGCCTCATCCAGGTCCTGGCCTGCGCAGAAGGCGCGCTCGCCGGTACCTGTCAGCACAATGGCGCGGACTGTGTCGTCAGCCTCGAGCGCATATAAAGTGTCTGTGAGTTCTGCGCGCAACGAGGCATTTACGGCGTTCATTTCGGCCGGGCGATTGAGGCGAACGACGGCAATCTCGTCGATGTAGTCTGTCACTACGGTACTTTGAGAGGTCATGCCTGCTCCTTGCAACGTTCGATGACGGCATCGACGGCCCAGCCTGCGCTGCCCGTATCGCCGACAATCAGCGGGTTAAGATCGATGGATGTAATATCGCGCGGATGAGATGCGGCCAGGCGAGCAAGCGCCACGGCCGTATGCGCTACAGTATCAAGGTCGATGGGCGCCTCGCCGCGTACACCGGCCAGAATCGGCGCGATGCGAAGTGTGTGCAGCTTGGCGATAACGTCATCTTGAGAAAACGGGTGTAGCAGCACAACGAAGTCGCGCAGGGCTTCTACATATTTGCCGCCATCGCCGATCATGACCACGGTGCCAAAGGCTGGATCCTGCCGAACGCCCAGCGCAAACTCACGCCGACCTGAAACGCGCCTGGCGACAATGACGCCATCAAATGGGACCTGCAGGGCGGCAACACGCTGTACGCACTTTTTCCATGCATCAATGATTTGCTGTTCGCTGTTCGGGCCAATAAATACCAATCCATGCTCGGATTTGTGCGGAATGTGAGCAGAACAGGCTTTCATCACAACGTCCTGTCCGAGTGCACGCCAGGCGGTGAGGGCTTCATCCGCATTGCGGCACAGTAAATACGGCACTGTTGGAATATCCGCTCTTGCCAGTACGGCCAGGCTTTCGTCTTCGCTCAGAAAGTGACTGGTTCGGTCCGGGAGGGCGAGCACTGATGCTGCCGCTGCTTCCAGTTGGTCGCGTGCCGATGCCTGTTGCATCAGGGTGCCATGGCGGCTCCACTGGTGCAGCGCATTGATGGCATCCGTTTCGTGCGCAAACACGGGTACTCCGGCTTCGCGAAAAATCTGGCGCACCGACACCTGGGGCGCAGACACCACGGCTGGTTTACCTGTATTGGCTGCAAACGTGGCGGTATCGGTTGCCATGCCCTGCACGTCATAGCCGGGACCGGCCACGGGTACGCCGATAAGAAACATATCTGCCTGCGGATCGGTAGCCAGGGTATTGAGCGTAGCGGCATACATGCCGCTTTGGGTCATCAGCGAGGCGGTCAAGTCTACTGGATTCTGCGCGGTTGCAAAGCTGGGCATAATATCGGCCAAGTTGCGTACCACCGCAGGGGCCAATTCCGTTAACGGAAGGTTCAGGGTTTCGGCTGCATCCGCGCACAGTACCCCGACAGCGCCGCTGTGGCTCATGACAACCAGGCTGTCTGCGGGTCGGGGAGGCAGTGCCAGATAAAGTTCAACGGCATTGATCAGTCCGTGCACATCGGCGGCACGCCAGATACCGTGGCGTTCGAAAAAGGCCTCCACGACGACATCATCGTTGACCATCGCGCCTGTGTGCGAGGCCGCTGCCTTCGCACCGTGTACGCTTCGTCCGGCCTTCAGGGCAATGACCGCTGCACCGCGCGAGATGGCCAGTCGGGCCGTTTCGGCCAGCATGGCGGGATCCGCAAGCGATTCGATATACAACAGGATGACCCGGATTTCCGGATCGACGGCTGCAGCCAGCGCTAATTCGCACACAGAGGCATCAGCATCATTGCCAGAGGCAATCAGATAGCGCACCCCCACACCGCGTTCACGCAGCATGGCGTAGGGCATGACGCTGGCGGCGCCACTCTGGCTGATGATGGCAACCGGCCCGTCTTCGGGTTCGATCTCCATGAACATGGTGCTAAAGTTCATGACTGCGCCGGTGTGGAAATTAGCCACGCCTTGCGCGTTGGGGCCCACCAGCCGCAAGCCCAGTCGGCGAGCCTGTTGTACAAGTGCGGTTTGCCGCTGTACTCCCGCGCTGCCAGTTTCGCCAAAACCCGAGCTCATCAAGATGACGCATGCAATTGCCTGTGTAGCGCATTGTTCTATGACGTCAGCAACGGCATCCTGGCCCACTGCGACGATGGCGACATCGGGTGTCTCCGGCAGTTCAGCGAGCGATGCATATGCCTGCATGCCCTGTATTATCTTGCGTCTTGGATTTATCGGATACACTGCGCCGGAAAATCCGAAGCGCTTAATATAATGCAGAGGGCGGCCCCCGACCTTATTGGGGTCTTCCGTCGCGCCGATCACGGCGATGCTGCGTGGAACCAGTGCAGTGCGCAGGCGAGGATCAGGAGAAATTGTCATGAATGCTGCTCGTATCAGTTCAGGCTGGCGCCGGAGTTCTTCACAACCGGTGCCCATTTGGCGGTATCGTTTTTAATCAGATCGGCAAACTCTGCGGGCGTGGTGCTTTGCGCGGTAGCACCGTCCTTTTGCATGCGCGCTTTCATGTCTTCGGTTCCCATGATGGCTGCAATTTCCCGCTGCAGTCGGTTCACGATGGATTCAGGTGTGCCAACTGGCGCAAGTACGCCATACCAGATGGTGACGTCGAAATCATCAAGCCCGGCCTGCTGGGCCGTGGGCACGTCAGGTAGCAATGGCGAGCGTGTTGGGCCGTTGACCGCCAGAGCTGTCACTTTGCCGGCAGCAATATTCTGGGTCTGCTGTGCAATAGTGTCGAACATCATTGAAATGCGACCGGCCAGAAGATCAACGAGTGCAGGCGCCGAGCCTTTATATGGAATGTGGTTGATCCGGATGTCGGCGGCGGAGCGAAATAGCTCGCCCGAGAGGTGATTGGAACTGCCATTGCCCGCTGATCCATACGTGAGTTCGTTCGGCTTTGTTTTTGTCAGTTTCACCAGATCATCAAGTGTCTTTACGGGCAATTGGCGGTTGACAACCAGGACATTCATCGTTGTCGCCATCAGGCTGACGGGCGCGAAATCCTTGACTGGATCGTAACGCAGGTTGGCGTACAGGCTCGGATTGATCGCCATGGTGCCGGTCGTGCCAAAAAACAGGGTATAGCCGTCTGCTTTGGAACGAGCCACCAGTTCCGCAGCGATGCTGCCGCCTGCACCGCCACGGTTGTCGACAACCACTTGCTGGCCAAGTCGCTCGCCCAGCCTTTGCGCCAGGATCCGCGCCATGGCATCGGTGGGGCCACCCGCAGCAAAGGGTACAACCAGGTTGACCGGGCGGGTTGGATACGACGCTTCCTGCGCATTCACAACAGATGAGGCCAGCAGGCAGGTTGCGGCAAATGCCGCAGTGAGGCAATGGATGGGTTTCAAGTTTGTCTCCTTATTTGTTCTATGTTGATGGATACAAGCTTATCCACAATTGAGATATATATAAATAGACAGTTTATAATTTCAGATTTCCATTTAAGTGAAACCATGAATTTCAAGCAGCTGGAAACATTCCTGTTGGTGGCGGACATGCAGTCGTTGTCGCGCGCAGCGATTGCATCGGATATGGCGCAGTCGCTGGTCAGCCGTCAGATCGCCGTGCTGGAAAAAGAATGGGGCAAGCGTCTGTTTGACAGAACCGGGCGGGGCATGGTGCTGTCCGAATTTGGTCGACGCATGTATCCCGAAGTCAAGCGCATCGTTGATCAGGTCGAACAGCTAGGCACCACCGCTCATCAGGCTGCCGGCATATTGACTGGGACAGTGCATATTGGGGTTTTGCCTTCGCTGGCAAGGCAATTATTGCCGCTGTTGCTGGCCGATATCCGTGAACGCGCACCCCAACTTCGTCTGCATGTGACGGAGGGCTTTAGCGGCTCCCTTGATGAACAGCTTGCGTCGGGGCGCCTGGATATGATCGTGGTCAATCGCTATGGTTCTTCCGCGTCGCGTGGAGAGGATGCGCTTGGCAAATTGGACACGTATTTGGTTGGCAAAGCTGGTCTGCCCGAACTGGCCACAAAAAGCCTGCCTTTTCATTCCCTTGATGGCGTTCCGTTGGTATTGCCCGCGGTACCTAATGGCTTGCGCGCGACGCTGGATGTATTGTCTCGTCGCCACGATACGAAACTGAATATCGTCATGGAAGTGGAAACCGCTACTGCAATGAAAGACGTTGCTGCCGGTGGCCATGCATTTACGTTACTGCCCATGACTGCAGTGGCCCAGGAAATTGCCGCCGGCGAACTGGGCGCCAGCCTGATCATCAGTCCTGGGATACGCAGAACGATCGCCTTGAGCGTGAGCCGCCAGCGTCCGTTATCCGAAGGTGCCAGACTTGTATCGTCCAGAGTCAGGTTGCTGGCGTCTGAGTTGCTGACCGATTCGTGGAGTCAGGGTAAATAGAAAGCGGTTTAACATGCTTTGAACTATGCTGGTGCTGGATAGGCGGGATAGGGAGTACCAGGATGGGCTGCAAACGAATTTTATGCAGTGACTTGTTAGTTTTTTGCATACGACGAGCTCACGTCTCTTCGATCTGCCTCATTTTTGCATGGGTGCGGTACGTCTGTATGGCCCGATATCTTGACGCACGGCTGAACATTACCCGCCGTTGCAATATTCCCGCCTGACTACAATCGATTGTCTTCAGCCTGCTCTGTCAGTAAGATAGCGTGATGTAAAGGAGAGGCTATGTACTTTGACTATCGTCTGTGGCTGATGACCGCCGGATTGCGCACCCGCATGATCGGCGGGGTAATGCTTGGTCTGTTGGCCTTGCTGGCGGGGATCGCCCGCTACGTTTTCCTGGGTCAGTTATTGGCCCGCGTATTCGATCAGCAACCCTGGCAGCAATGGTTGACTCCGGCGTTGTGTGCTGTGGCCATGGTGCTGCTGCGAGCCTGGCTGGATCATCTGCGAACCGTCGAGGCTAACCGGTCCGCGTCCCGGATTCAGCTTACTTTACGTGCGGGCTTATATGATCGTATTGTCGATCTGGGGCCAGCCTGGCTTGGTAGCCAGCGTACCGGGGGCGTCATGTTGAGTGTCATCGATGGTGTCGAGCAATTGCAGACCTTTTTTGGTCGCTATTTACCCCAGGTCGCCATTTCGCTTATCGCACCCATTGCTATCTTTGCAGTTATTGCATTCTGGGACGTGCCAACGGCCTCGGTACTGCTTATCGCAGCGCTTTTCTCGTTGCTGGCGCCCGCTGCCGTGCATGCGCTGGACCGGCGTGCCAGCCGTGAGCGCGCACAGGCACTTAGAGAGTTCGGAGAGGATTTTCTGGATGCCATGCAGGGTTTACCTACGCTCAAGGCGTTTGGCCAGGGCAAGAACTTCGGCCTGCGATTGGCGCAGCGGGCACGCCATCTGTCAGACAAAACATTCTGGGTCCTGTCTGTTAGCGTACTCACGCGGGGCATGAGCGATCTGGGTGTTGCCATGGGAGCTGCGATAGCGATCGCGCTGGGCGCAACCCGTGTGGTGCAAGGCGAGATGAGTCTGGAAGCGCTTCTTATTGTATTGATGGCGGGGACTGAAATTTTTCGTCCGCTGCGCGACTTGCGCTCCGTGCTGCACCAGGGGATGCTTGGGCAGTCGGCAGCATCCAGCATTCACGCGCTTAATGGCGCGCGTCGAGTCGATCCTGCATCGGGGCGGGCATTGTCGCCCACGGATATAGCGCCGCGTATTCGATTTGAAGATGTGACATTTGCGTATCAGCCCGAGAGGACCGCGCATAGTGGCCTGAACTTTGACATAGCTGCCGGAGAGCGCATCGGCGTGGTCGGCCCTAGCGGCGCCGGTAAATCCACTATTGTTCGCTTGCTCTTGCGCGAAGTGACACCGCAGCGTGGCCATATATACGTGGGAGATTATGACATCCGTGATCTTTCCGAAGAGGCATTGCTATCGCGTATTGCATTGGTTAGCCAGGACATTACCTTATTCCATGGCACCCTGGACGAAAATATACGATTGGGCCGCCCCGATGCGACGCCTGAACAGGTGCGCGCGGCTGCCCGGTCAGCCAATATAGATGCATTCATTATGACTTTGCCCGACGGTTACCAGACGCAGGTAGGGGATCGCGGCCTCCAATTGTCTGGCGGACAGCGGCAGCGTGTCGGTATCGCCCGTGCGTTGTTGAGAGACGCGCCAATTCTTATCCTGGACGAGGCGCTGTCATCGGTCGACTCGCAGAACGAGTTTCTGATCCAGGAGGCGCTGGACCGGCTTATGGAAGGAAGAACCACGCTGATCCTGGCGCACCGCCTGGCCAGTGTAATTAATGCCGATAGAATCCTGGTGCTGGAACAAGGGCGAATTGTCGAGTCTGGATCTCACAAGGCATTGATGCAAGAAGGAGGGTTGTACTATCGATTGATGCGGGAACAGAGCAGTGTCAATCAGATCTCGGAAGAGGCCGATACGCAGGCTGACCCTATAGTGGTACCAAACCGCGCCAACGGTCCCAAACCAAGATCACTGGAGCAAGATGCCGCCCGGGTGGGGTGGCCAGACGTACTGGCCACGCTGCTGTCGGTGGTCAAACCATGGCGTCTGACTTTGATTGCGACCATCTTGCTGGGCGTGGCGCGGGTTGCGGCTTTTATCGGGGTGGGCGCATTAAGTGCGCTTGTGGTTGCCGCTTTGCGTAATGGTCAGCCAACACAGATGCTGATCACCGCACTGCTGGTTGTTGCCCCCCTGGCCGCGTTATTTCACTGGCTGGAGTCCTGGCTTGCGCATGCGATGGCTTATAAGTTGCTGGCCAACATGCGGATCGATTTGTATGACAAGCTTGAACAGCTTGCGCCAGCATATCTCCTGGAGCGCCGCTCCGGTGATTTGGTATCACTGGCCACACAGGACGTGGAAATGATTGAATACTTCTATGCCCATACCATTGCGCCAGCTATCGTATCGATACTGGTTCCTGCCTCTGTACTGGGGTTCCTGGCTGTCTATAGTTGGCCTGTCGCGTTGGCTTTGCTGCCTTTTCTTGCTTATGCGTTGTTGTCACCGGTGCGCAACCGACGACGGATTGATGCGCTGGGAGAACAGGCCCGTCAATCCCTTGGTCAAATGAGTGCGCACTTGACCGACACCATCCAGGGCATGGCCGATCTGACCGCGTTTCAGGCGACAGCACGCCGACGCAAGCAATTTTTGGATATTGCCCAATCCTATAGCGCTCAAAGGCAAGCCATCTTGGATGATTTATCAGCGCAAAGCGCCTGGTTCGAGATGGCGATGGGGCTGGGCGGATTGGCGGTTGCCGTGACTGGGGCCTTGCTGGCTAATGCCGGTGCGCTTGATCCGACCATGGTGCCCTTGCTGGTGCTCGTGGCAGTCGCAACATTTTTGCCAGTATCTGAAATCTCCCAGGTTAGTCGCCAGTTGGCTGACACCGTGGCTGCCAGCCGGCGGTTGCATGTGGTGCATCAAGAGCCGGTGCCTGTCAGAAGCGGGCCGGGTCGGCTCGCGCTCACACCACAAGGGCTGTCGATCAACTTCGATAAGGTAAGTTTCAGATATACACCGCAAGCGCGCCTGACGCTCGATGCGCTCTCATTTTCCCTTTCGCCCGGTACGACCACTGCATTGGTAGGCGCGTCAGCGCCGGCAAAAGCACGGTTGCCAACCTGCTGCTGCGGTTTTGGGATGTCAGTGAGGGAGCGATACGGATCGGTGACGCTGATATTCGCCAGCTCGAATTGGACAACCTCAGAGATCATGTCGCTCTGGTCACGCAGGACACCTATTTATTTAACGATACCCTGGCGGCAAACATTCGGCTTGCTCGTCCTGACGCAAGTGAAGCCGAAGTACGCGAAGCGCTGGCCTCTGCTGCGTTATCAACGTTCGTTGCCTCGCTGCCGCAAGGTCTGAATACGCTCGTGGGTGAGCGTGGCACGCAATTGTCAGGCGGACAAAGACAACGTATAGCCATTGCACGTGCCTTTTTGAAGAACGCGCCCATTTTGATACTGGATGAGGCGACGTCGCATTTGGATAGTCTGAGTGAAATGCAGGTGCGGGATGCGCTTACGCTGCTGATGCATGAGCGCACGACCCTGATTATTGCGCACCGGTTGGCGACCATTCGAGACGCTGACCAGATCCTGGTACTGGATGACGGAAAACTGGTTGAGCAGGGCACGCATGATGCATTGCTTACTCAATATGGACCTTATGCACGTCTGATTCAACATCAGGAGCAGGGTATCGCTGGTTGATATGGGTCGTAGCTTGGAATGCTCATTCTGTCGTCATTTGCCAGCTAATGCGATGGACCGTTAAGGAGGCGAGATGATCAACAGTTCGGACATGCTTGTCCAAATTCTGTACAAGTGGGACGAGGCCAGCAAGCAGACCGCCAATTACCGACCGATCAATAGCACAGCGGCGTTGCTTACCTGGGACGTCGTTCCGCTCCCCATTGACGAAGGCGTTCCGGAACCCATTATGCGGGCGGTTGCAGAAACGATGGCAGCAAGTGGTACGGTCGCATTTCGACTGTTTTTTAACGTTAGATCTGCGAGATGGCCTGACGTTGCATCCCGCACCCCGAGCCTGGTTCCCCAGGAGAGTCGTGGAGAGAGTGCTGCATTGCTGGCCTGCAACTATTGCGACTGCAATAACTCCTCATGCTGTAACCGAGATATTTTTTCAGAATTGGCACTTACAGGACCAGGCGGCATTGGTGCTTCGTAATGCTAACCTTTCCCACGTGACCATGGATCGTTTAAGACGCGCGCGCGACTGGCGCCGCCACGAATTTCCGCCAGATACGCGGGTTTTGATTGCGCCGTCCGTGGATGGGGAGGGCGTCCTGTTCGTCGCTGCGGATGTGCACGAACTTGAGCGTGCCTAGTGTCCCTTGTCGTGGCTTGACGAGTGCTCAGAGATGCGGGGCTTGTTGTCAGCATTGAGCGTTGAATGGGCGTAGGCTTTGTGTAATTAGGATTTAAAATTTTACTTTAATGAGTGAAATTTTTTGCTTTTACTTTGGCTTGTCTTTAAACAATAATAAAGAGTAACAAAAGGTGGCCGCATTGCCGTCGATCATTTTATTGACAACGCCTTTTGCTTGGATCCGGATTTATTTATTTCAAAAGTAATTCAAGGGGAAGGCAAAGATGTGCAAAGCAAAAAGCGTGTTTACGCAGCAGATTTTTCGCAGTATCGCAGCCTGTATAAGCTGTTTTCTAATGGGTGCCCCGGTGCTTGCGAGCGACTGGCCGAACCAGCCGGTACGGCTGATTTCTCCTTTTCCCGCCGGCGGGACCGCAGATATTCTGTCCCGGTCATTGGGCCAGGAGCTCAGTGAGCAATGGAAGCAGACGATCGTAGTGGAAAACAAGGTGGGTGCTGGCGGCGCAGTCGCCGCCTCTCAAGTAGCCAGGGCACGGCCGGATGGATACACCATGTTGATGGTTTCCGGAAGTATGCTCACGGTAAATCCGAATTTATACAAGGATCTTCCTTATCGGGTCGGCGATTTCAAAAATGTCAGCATCGTTTCCATTGGTCCATTTGTGGTGGCAACCAACAAAAAGGTCCCCGCCAATAATCTTGCAGAGCTGCTTTCTTATATCGGGCAGAACAAGTCTGCTGTCAATTTCGGGTCATCTGGCGTCGGCAGCCAGACGCATATGGCATCCGAAATGTTGATGCATGTGACCGGCAGCAAAATGACGCACATCCCCTATAGCGGCGAAACGCTGGCGCTGACAGACCTGATTGCCGGCCAGATTCAGGTAGTCACCGGAAACCTGGCTGCGCTCATGCCATTTATAAAGTCCGGTGATGTAAAGGCGATTGCCGTTACCAGCAGCGAACGATCTTCTGCACTGGCTGATGTCCCAACGGTAAAGGAGCAAATCAATAAGGAATTTGACGCTCAGGGTTGGTTTGGCGTGGTCGTACCCAAAGGCACGCCAGATGACATCGTGCAAAAGATGGAGCAAGGCATCGCGACCGCAATGGTCTCTGAACGCATGAAGAAAAAATTCCAGGATCTTGGGTTGACGGCAGCAGAGCAGGGGCAGGAGTATATGACGCAAAAGATCACAAACGAATTGGCATCCTGGAAAACAATTATTGCAGAGCAGAAAATCAATCCAAAGTGATTCAGTCAGTTAAAAATAAATTGCGAACCTGATAGCAACGCGACGTAAACGAGGATATGACTGATGGCACAATGAACAAAGCATGAGAAATTGAAGAGGGGAGACGCTTTAATAATTGGGTACGCGAGACACGATATTTCAGGGGCTCCGGTTTTAAGACGGCCAGCAGTAGTGGGGTCGCCATTGCTAAATTTTATAAAGGTACTTTTGTTTATGCTAGGAGCTCATCTTGTTACAGACGCATTGCAACGTGCAGGCGTCAAAACGATATTCAGTCTTTCAGGCAATCAGATCATGCCCATCTACGATGCCTGCATTGATGCCGGCATTCGCATTGTTCATGTGCGTCACGAAGCCGCTGCAGTTTATATGGCTGATGCGTGGGCGCAACTGACTGGTGAAATCGGCGTAGCGCTGGTAACGGCAGCGCCGGGCATTACCAATTGCCTGTCGCCGGTATTCTCAGCCCGTCTGGCTGAAAGCCCCATCTTGCTGCTCTCGGGAGATTCACCCCTCTCACAGGATGGCATGGGTGCATTTCAGGAATTGGACCAGATAGAGGTAACAAAAAAGCTTGTCAAAAAATCCTTGCGGTTAGCGAGCGCTCAAGACATAGACCAGGATATGACATCGGCAATATCTTTGGCGCTATCGGGCCGCCCTGGTCCCGTCCATATTGCCATGCCGTTTGATCTGTTGCAGGAGGATGTTGATATCAGCAAAGCAAAGCGCGGACAGGTGCCCGCGCGGGTCAGCACGTCTCTGTCGGCGGCTGATGCACAGCAAATCAAAGAGCGAATCGCGAAAGCAGAACGGCCATTGGTGCTGGTAGGCCCGATGAACAATGCGAGTCGTGCGCCAGATTTAGTCAAAAATGCCAGTAACGTTCTGCAGGCACCGATTATTGCCATGGAAAGCCCTCGCGGCCTGCGCGATCCCTCTTTGGGGCACTTTCCCCAGGTATTGAAAAAAGCGGATCTGGTCGTCCTGGTTGGCAAAACGCTGGACTTCACTCTGAATTTTGGCCGATCAGCAGGTATGAATCCGGGTGCGGACATCGTTGTGATAGACCCCGATGAAACAATGATCGATCGTGCAAAGCAACTATTGGGAACGCGTTTGTTCAAACACGCGCTAGCAGATTCAGATGCCGCTTTACGCGAACTGAGTAACTACACCTATCCTGGCAAGCGCGACGCATGGTTGGAGGAGGTCGATGGCGCCATTTCAAACCGGACGCTGAAGTCGCCATCTGATGAAAACACGGCCAATCCAGGGCCAAAAGCGATATGCCAGGCGGTTCAGAAAATACTGGACGAAGCGGCAGACCCTATTTTGATATCTGATGGTGGAGAGTTCGGCCAATGGGCGCAGGCCTTTTGCCGGGCGCCGACGCGGATTATCAATGGTTTGTCTGGTGCGATTGGCGGCGCCTTATGTTATGCGATCGCTGCAAGTATCGCTCGACCCAATGCAACGATTATTGCCATGATGGGCGACGGGACCGTGGGCTTTCATAGTACCGAGTTTGAAACAGCAGCACGGGAAAATGCTAAGTTTATTGCAGTTGTTGGCAATGATTCGCGCTGGAATGCCGAGTATATGATTCAACTGCGCGAGTATGGGCCTGACAGGCTGTACGGGTGCACATTGAACGACTCCGCCCGCTATGATCTGCTGGCGTCTGCGCTGGGTGCACAAGGTGCTTATGCAGAGCAAGCCGATCAACTGGATGAGGTACTTAGCAAAGCTGCCAAGCATTCTGGCGCAACATGCATCAATATCAGGATGGAAGGGCAAGCGGCGCCTGCTTTTTGAGCCATGTTGTGGGCGGCCACGAGAAAGGGCATCCAGGCGAACTCGCCTGAATATGATTAAGTATGACAATAAGCGCAAAATAGGGCGGCTGTATTATGAGTTGTGCCTCAAGGGCTGGATGCTAATCCGGCGCTTGGGCCTGCCAACAATATTATCGATGTAAAGTCTTGCCCGAGGCGTGTAAATCAACTTCTGATTCTATAGACATCGTGTGGCAAACAAGTCTTTGTTAGAGCGAGCTTGCGCCGGGACAAATGAATGCCACGCAAATTTTACCCGCTATATAAACCTTTGACATATTCATGAGGATGGAACGGGCGTTGCCCCGGGGGTTCCGATACCGAGCGCGGCGTCGCGGCCGCCAAATTTCTGAATCAACTCGTGCTGATCGGATTTCGCCTGGGCATCGACCTCAATAGGATCAATTACGCTGAATAGCCGTTTTTGCATGGACTCAACTACGTCAGCGTATTTTGAATTGTGAGCCAGGTCATGTGTCTCAAGTGGGTCGTTCTCTAGATCAAACAACTCAGGTTCATATCCGACGTAATGATGGTACTTGTATCGACTGTCAGCGAGCATATATCCAGCCGATTCCGAACCGACTGCGTGATATTCAGAAAATGCAAGCCGTGCTGGATCATAAGGTTTGTTGGCACTGTCAACCAAAGATAGACCGGGAAGATCCGAGTCGGGCTCGGTCGGTGCAACGCCAACACTCTGCAGTATTGTCGGAAATATATCGACCAGCGAGACGTTGGTCTGTACAGTTTGACCCACTGGCACGTCGGGCCCTTTTAGAATCATCGGGATAGATGTTGAGTCTCTGTACAGCATGCATTTGTTCCACAATCCGCGCTCTCCCATATTGTCTCCGTGGTCACTGGAATAAATGACAGTCGTATTGTCTGCCATGCCTGAATCAGCCAGCGCATTAAGAATATTGCCGATCTGATGATCCATGAAGGACGTTAATGCATAGTAAGAGGCTAAAGCCAGCTGGCGTCGCTCATCTGTTCCCAGCTGTTCGTCATGTCCGCTAAAGCGTGCGTGGCGTTCAGCCATGGGTGGCGGCGGTAACCTCTGTCGGGATGCAGTCGGGGCAGTGGCATATCATGAACGGGATAGCGCTCTAAATATTCCGGCGGAACGATAAGTGGAAAATGAGGGGCGACAAGGCCAACGAATAGTACCCAGGGATATGAGTCTGTCACGCGGCTGCGCTTATGCAGCCACTGAGCTGCTTCTTGAGCCACGGCGCGGTCAAATCGGTTGTAGCTGGATTCTCCGGCACCTATGTTCTTGAATAAAGGTGCGGTTGGGAAGGGATCTGGTAACGGATCCCGCACCGAACCCCAAACCTGGCCAATACCGTCCTGAATATGTGCCGCCAGCAGTTGTTGGTCAAAGCCTGTGGCGTCATTTCCATTTCGGTAGTGCAGTTTGCCGATAGACTGTACCGGTATACCGGCTGCTTGTAACCGGTGCCCCCAGGAGGGTGGATGTCCTGGTATGCCAATGCATTATCCCAACAACGATGCTGATGTACGTAGCGACCTGTTGCGAGGCTCGCCCTTGCCGGCACGCAGATGGGCGAAGGTGTATAAGCGTTGGTAAAGCGGGTGCCTTGCCGGGCCAATTTATCAAGATTAGGGGTATAGGCGATGGCGTCTCCGGCGCATCCCATAATGCGGGCATTATGCTCGTCGGACAGCAGGATAAGAACATTCGATGTAGATGTCATGGCTTTATGGGAATGCGTTCAGTTTGAAAATGTGTTGCCAGAGTTTGATAAGGCTTTACCCCACATTGCGTAATCGTGCAGCACCAGATCCCTGAAGTCGCCGGCAGACATGGGTGCCGGCAAAAAACCTTGTAAGGTAAGGGTATCGTGCAGTGACTTTGAATTGAGCGCGTTGTTAATGGCGGTGTTCCACTTTTTAACTGCATCGGAAGACATAGTAGCTGGAGCAAGAATACCAAACCACTCTTCAATTGCCAGCCTGGGTAACCGAGTTCCTTGAGGGTGGGGACACCGGGTGCGTGTTTATCTCTATGGGTACCTGTGGTTGCCAACAGCTTTAGCCGTCCATCACGCACCATTGGTAAAAGAGAAGGCACGGTGGAGATGACCGCAGGTATCTGTTTGCCCAGCGCATCATTGATAGCGGGGCCTGCGCCCTTGTATGGCACATGAACCAGATTGACTCTGGATTGCTTAGCAATCGTTTCGCCTACAAAGTGTGGCGATAAACCTATGCCAGCAGTGCCGTATGCGGCCAATTTTCGCGAATTGTCCGCCAATTTCAGAAATTGCGCCAGGGTTGCTGCGTTCACATCTGGCGAAACTGCTACGCCTAAAGTGTAGGTTGCCAGGCGTGCGACTGGCACAAGATCTTTTTTGGGGTTGTACTGGAAATGTTTGTTGGTATGGGGTGTCATGGTTATGCTGCCACCAGGCATGATTACGAGCAAAGCGCTATTGCGCGAGGCATTACGTACTGCGTCAATAGCCATCATTCCACTGGCACCAGGCTTATTTTCGACAACGATCTTGTGTTTTCCCGTTTTATTGAGTTCATTGGCCAGAGCACGGGCAACCGAGTCCAGCCCACCACCTGCCTGAAATCCAACAATAAGCGTCGTGGGCAACTCTGCGGCATGAGCACCCAAAGTCATACAGGCCATTAGGATCATTGGCAATGTCTTGCGGATAGCCATAACCATGGGCTGTCTCCTTTATTATAAAAATAGCGTTATTTGGTAAGAGTATCGATCAATTCGTTATTGAATAAAAGTGATATTATTTTCTTTTGGTATTACCAAAAGGTAATGTATTTAATTATGGAACCGATTTCGCCGATCACATTGGAACGCGCATTTCGCTACGGCCTGAAGCTTGGGCACTTGCGCATCATTACAGCGCTTGCAAGAGTAGGGCGTGTCAGCCGTGTAGCAGAGCTTTTCAACGTAACGCAACCGGCCATTTCTAAGCAGCTAGGCGAACTGGAGCAGTTATTGGGTGCACCGGTTGTCGCCCGTTCTGGTCGGCGAGTTGTGCTGACGCCCACTGGAGAGGTATTGCTAAAGTACGGTAGACAAATCCTTTACAATTTGGAGGCTGCACAGCGTGAACTGGAGCAATTGAGGGAAGGGGGCGTTGGGCATCTGAAAATAGGCGCTGTAGCGACGACCATGCCCACTCAAGTAGCCAAAGGCGTCGTGCGCTTGCGCCAACGGGCCCCCGGGCTCACTATTACACTGACTGAAGCTACTACCGATACACTTTTTCCGGCGGTGCGGGATGGGGATCTGGATATGGTGATTTCGCGTACTCGTATCGACAGAACCGTGGAGGAGTATGGGGCTTTGGAAGAGCGTTTGATCAGTAAGGATCCGCTGGTCATCGTGTGTTCCAGCTTGCATCAATTAGCAGGGCGTAAGTCACTACGTTGGGCTGATCTTTCTCCCTACACCTGGATTCTGCCACCAGACGGTTCGGCCATTCACGATGGCTTAATGCGTTTATATAAAAAACACTCATTGCGCCCGGGCGTGGGAACGATAACTGCGAACTCAATTGCTGTCCTGCCAGCGCTTTTAGCGAATAGCCAGCTGTTAGGCTTGATGCCGCGTGCTTACGTTGTTGAATTGGTCGATCGAAAATTACTTGCCGTACTACCTTTGACCTTCTCGCGCACGGCGCAAGAAGTACGAGCAGTCTGGCGGCGCGAAAATGAAAATCCAGCAGTCCGCCTTTTTCTGCAAAGTTTAAGTGGGGAGTTGGGTATTGAAAGCGCATAACACGGACCGTGAAGTCTGCTATTCAAGGTAGATAACCGCCGCCTTTTCCACTGCTCAGGTAGCATACGGCGCTAGCGTGCTTCGGCAAGATAAGCTAGATAATCCGAGGTACCGCGCTGAGCGCCGGCTGATTGAACTGGTAGTCTTGCCCCGGTTCATCTTCGAAGCCGTACAGGGCAAAAAACGGCTGGTAATCGGCACCAACGTAGTTGGCGGTAATTTCAAATGGTCTGAGAATGTCTTCTAGCCGGTACTGGTAGCGGCCCTGGGGCGAATAATCATATTCCCGCACGCCAGCAGATACGGCCAGCGCCAGCTTGCGGCCGCGCATTTTGTACCCGCTTTTCGAACCATAAGCCCAGCCATAGACAAAAACATCGTCCAGCCATTTTTTCAACAACGGCGGGCAATTGAACCAGAACACGGGAAATTGCAAGACAACCTTGTCATGTGCTTCAATCAGCGCTTGCTCACGGGCGACGTCAAATTGCCAGTTTGGGTAGGTGCCGTAAAGATCGTGGACAGTGTACAGGTCTGGGTGTTTTTTTAACTCATTGATCCAGGCTTTGTTTACCCGTGAATTTTCCAAATCGGGGTGAGCGACGATTATCAATGTTTTCATTTCGAGCGATCCATAGTGAGTGATGACGCTACTATGATATAGATTATGGTAAAAAATAAAAGTACGCACAATCACGTTATATACTTACCTAAATGATAGTATAACTATGGACAAAATAATGAATGCCAAACTACCAACTCCCAAAGAGATGCCCAGTTGCTTTGCCATGGAAATTCCTCTGGAGCAGACCGGTTTTGGCTACACACTGGCACGGCTTAGCGGCAAGTACAAGATGACAATTATGTATTGGCTGTCCGAGCACAAGCCAGTGCTCAGATTCAACGAACTGCAGCGCTGCATCGGGACGATTTCATACAAGACGTTGAGCAGCACGCTCAAGGAAATGGAGCAAGACGGGCTGGTTATCCGCAAGGAATATCCGCAAATTCCGCCAAAAGTCGAGTACAGCCTTTCGCAGCGTGGGCAGTCCCTGTTACCTGTGATTAATCTGATGTGCACCTGGGGCGAGGCGCAGCTGGCTGAGCAAAACGCAAAGGGATCATAATCACTTATTTAGAAATAGATGAACCCGTAGGCCCACATGCAGTCGATCGGGTATTGCCACCATGGCGTGCCGTTACGATCCACGCGGCCACTGACGCGTTAATTTTTACTAGTGCCGGTCATTTCCATAAGCTTGCGCCACTTTGTGATTTCCGCGGGCCCGTTGGCTTTCACCGTGGCCGCGTCCTGCGGATCTATATCCAAACCAAGGCGCGCGCACACTTCTTTGTACTCTTTGGTCTGCATCTGACGCAAAAGTGAATCCGATAGCTGCTTTACAATTTCTGGCGAAGTACCGCGCGGTGCGAACATCCAGAGAGCGGAATCCACTTCGTAGCCGGGGTAGCCTAGTTCCGCTACTGTTGGCACGTCGGGCAGACTCTGGGTGCGTTTGGAAGTGGTCACAGCAAGCGCGCGAAGTCGACCGTCCCTGATCAGTGGAAGTACGGATGTCGTGCCATTAAAGCTCAGGTCAATTTGGCCGCCAGCCGCGTCGACCGCGACCTGCGTGGGGGTTTTATACGGAATATGGTTTAGCGAGATATCTGCTCTGCTGGAAAACAGCGCTGCCGCCATATGCGAGGTGGTGCCTTGGCCGGATGAGCCGTAGGAGATGGCTCCTGGGTTCGTCCTGGCTGCCTCAACGACATCCGCCAACGTTTTATATGGGGAGTTTGCCGCTACCGATATCACCAGCGCAGAATTAGCGAAACGTGCCAATGGTTCGAAATCTGACAAAGCGTCGTAGGGCGTGTCCCGCACTAGCTGGTTAGTATAATGCTGGGCATAGGTGGCAAGCAGCGTATGGCCATCGGGCGCTGCTTTGGCGACATGCACCGCGCCGATGACACCGCTAGCGCCAGTACGGTTCTCTATCACAAAAGGGACTCCAAAATCCTTGGACAGGCCCTGGGCGAGTTGACGCGAAGTCTGGTCAGTACCCGAACCAGCACCTGTAGAAACCACGATAGTTACGGGTTTTCCACCGGGGTAGTTTGCTGCAACGGCGTACGAAATTGGAAATACGACAGTGGTTGCCAATGCTCCTAGAATCTGGGTGAACCTGCGTCGTTTCATTATCATGATTGTCTCCTGTTTAGAATATAGTTGTGCCGCGTCTGGAATTTATGAATTATGTTGGCCGCCCGTTTTGCAG
This sequence comes from Advenella kashmirensis WT001, assembly GCF_000219915.2. Taxonomy (NCBI): domain Bacteria; kingdom Pseudomonadati; phylum Pseudomonadota; class Betaproteobacteria; order Burkholderiales; family Alcaligenaceae; genus Advenella; species Advenella kashmirensis. The sequence continues at coordinate 1,601,169 of NC_017964.1, forward strand.
CGAGGCAGTTCCATTTGCGCTTTCATGTCGTTGTGTAACTCCATCGTATTTGCATAGAATCTCCCCCTAAGTCCTTCTGACTGACGGTGTCCGTCTTTTGTAATCAACGATAGCCGCAGAGATGATGCGCAGAAGCTAGAGCTCGATTTAATCTGCGGTCATTATCAAGCCTGCGCCAAACGAAGGGCTGCGCACGCCATTAACGCGAGAGGATTAAGCCCTGCGTCATTTAGCATATTTGCGAAAATTTGGCTTTCTTTTTTCGGTCAGAGCAGCGACACCTTCGCGCGATTCCTCAGTGTCATAGTAGAGTTTCAGTGCATACATACCCATTCCTGCGATGCCGCTCTGGTGAGCAGTATCCATATTGAAACTTCGCTTCGCGATAGCCAACGCGGTAGGGCTGCGTTCACATAGCTCTTCCCCCCAGCGCTGAACTTCCTCGTCTAATTCATCGTGAGCAACGCAGGCATTTGCAAGACCCATTGCAACTGCCTCTGCGCCCGTGTAACGTCGGCACATATACCAGATTTCACGGGCCTTTTTTTCGCCGACAATACGGGCCAGAAAAGCAGTTCCGTAGCCTGGATCAACGGATCCCATTTTTGGGCCGACTTGACCAAAAATAGCTTTTTCGGAACAAATCGTCAGATCACAAATCGTGCATAACACATTGCCTCCGCCGATCGCATAACCTTGAACACGCGCGATAACCGGTTTAGGAACATTGCGGATCGCATCGTGCATCTCTTCCATTGGGAGGCCGATAGTTCCACGTCCGTCATAGTTGCCGTCGTGGGCTGACTGATCACCACCAGTGCAGAAAGCACGATCGCCAGCGCCAGCCAACACAATCGCGCCGATTTTCTTGTCGTACCCAGCGTGATTAATAGCCTTAATGAGCTCGTCGCAGGTTTGCCCTCGGAATGCGTTCATTCTGTCAGGACGATTAATAATGATCCAGGCCACACCGTTGCGTGGCTCGTAAAGAATATCTTCAAATTCCATGAAATTGCCTTTTCGTAAATTGAATGACGGGTGATCGATCGTCCATAGTCAGACAACCCGAAACACTTTAGTAGCTGACGAATAAATAAACTGCCTCTTTGTCTACACAAAACGACGCCCGGGAGATCATCTGGATAACTCACTCTTTTCCAGAGGTATGGAGCGCTTGAAAGCCTCTATACGTTTTCCGGGTTTCCTGTGCTGTCTATGCTAATAGCGTCATTGACCACGGCGGGAAGCGTAAAACCCCAAATGCGTAGAACCACCAAGTGCATCTTTAGTCCTTATTGCGACTTTCGTATATATGAACATCGTTCGAATTTAGCTCATAACTCAAAATGCTGTCAAGTGTTCTGATATGGATTTCTTGGTGCACTTCCCGGAATCGTTGTTGGCATCGGGGCGATTCGGCCAGCAGAAACCCATCTGGATGCCAGAAAATTCTGAAATCGCATCGAACTTAACGCTCATCGCACGGGCAACAATAGCAATGAGATCAAAAGGGATGGAGTCAAAGCCGCGTTATCAACCGTCGTGGTCTGCTATTTGAGTTAGCCACCACGAGTCCACTATCGCCAAAGCGTTCACGCTGCTCATGGGAGATTTCTTGATCGGGCGACATGTGTAGCAATGGCCCCATTGCGTGTGGCTACCTCATGCAAACGCCCGCCAAACTTCGATTTTGATGAGCACATCACGCGGGTCCTCCAAGCAGAATGGGAAGCTCTTCCAGATGTGGAGCGCACTGAATTCACGGCCCTCTTGCTACCATAGGACGCGTCATTTTCTCTCCGCTATTATTTGCTGAATAATTATTGTTAATGGTTTGCAAAAGGGACTTAACGCTCGCCGGGATCGGACGCGAATTTAAGAGCGGCACCAGCGTGTCCAAAACCAAATGAGATAGACTCGGCAGCATCCCGTATAAGAACGGCAAAGTGTTCGGGTCTGTTTTGGGTACGGCTTACGGGTGCGGCCATGGCAAGCGCAGCAATTATGCGTCCTTGATGATCGAATATGGGCGCTGCGAAACCGGCCACATCACTGGACACTTCTCCTATGGTTATCTCCATTCCTTGCTCACGGATGTGTGGCAAACGTCTTCGAAGTTCGTCGGGGTTTGTAAGCGTTTGCGGTGTCAATGGCGTAAGAGTGGCATTTCTTAAATAATGCTCTATGTATTCGACATCTGCATAAGCCAATAAGACACGGCCGGCTGCCGAACAGTACAGCGGGCGGGATGTGCCGAGTGCGACGGTATATCTGATTGATCGACTGCTCTCTTATTTTTTCGATATACGTAGTGGCGCCAGCATCCCGATCAAGCACAGCTATCAACACTGTTTCTTCGCTTTGGTCGACTAGTTCACGCATTATGGGCGCCGCGATACGGGACATAGACAAAGACGGCATGATTGAAGTGCCCAGTCGATACGCTGCCGGTCCGAGTGTATATCGATCCGCATCCCGCACCACATAGCCATAGCTGCACAATGGTTTGAGAAGCCCCAGGAGGCTGCTTTTCGGAGACTCCAATTCAGAACTGAAATCCCCTAACGTCATGCCGTCAGGAGCACCCGCCAGTCGTTCCAGGATTCGTAAGGTTCTAATCAAAGATCGCGGCCCGACATCGGGTTTCTTATCTAATGCTGCGAGGCTCATAGAATCGGACTCCTTTATAGATTTCATAACTATTCCTTCTAATTTGTATCGCGATGGTGCTTGCGGCGAGCGAACGACATTGGCGCCAACGTACGAGCAATTTCTCGAATTATTCACATATTGGTATCGTATACCATCATACGATTGAGTGTTGCAGGATGGCGTCACACTCACTATATAACATTGGGAAATGGCTTCGAACCCAGCCATTAGAAACTTAACTACGGGAAGTAATAATACTTGATTGCCGCAGTCGCTTCGATGATCAGTATTGGTTACGCACGGGTCCGGATCAAGGTCTTTCACAAGTATTTCATCTGACGCGTATTGCCACCCAGCACGCCACACAGGACTCTTGTGGAGCCGTTACGCTTTTCCAGATAATTCACGCGACCGGTTGCATCCATGGTTGAGCATCATTAATCGGATTGTCTAACGTAGAAAAATATGTCTCTTTTGAATCTTGTTTAAGTGGGCATGCTCCATAAAAGGTAATTTGCCATTGTTCGTATTTTCGTATAATATTCGTATAACCGAACAATAGTTGCTGCGCTAAATGGGCGGCACAACTGAAGGAGTGAATGTGGACTTCGATTTCAACCAGGATCAGCGGCAGCTTCGCGAGGCAGTACTTACCTTATGTGAGCGATTCGACGGGCAATATTGGCTAGAGAAGGATCGTGATGGGGGTTTTCCAGAAGAGTTCTATCAGACGTTCGCTAAAGCGGGGTGGCTGGGAATTGCAATGCCAGAGGAATATGGCGGAGCGGGCCTCGGAATCACCGAGGCGGCGTTAATGCTTCAGGCTGTAGCAGAGTCTGGAGGAGGCATGTCAGCTACATCGTCTATCCATTTGAATATCTTCGGTCTCAACCCCGTTGTCGTGTTTGGTACCGAGGATCAAAAAAAACAGGCGCTAACACCGCTAATTAAGGGTGAATCCAAAGCATGCTTTGCCGTGACTGAGCCCGATGCTGGTCTGAACACGACAAAACTGACTACCCGGGCCATTAAAAGGGGTAGTGACTACGTTGTTAATGGACGAAAAATCTGGATTTCAACCGCTCAAGTGGCCGATTACATGTTGCTGCTAGCCAGAACCACCCCGATTGAGGAGGTGAAAAAGCCGACAGATGGGCTAAGCCTGTTCTATACGAAGCTCGATCGAAAATATATAGAAGTGCGAGAAATCGACAAAATGGGACGCAAGGCAGTCGACTCTAACGAGCTTTTCATAGATGAGCTGCCCGTTCCTGCTGCTGACTTGATCGGGGAGGAAGGAAAGGGTTTTCAGTACATCCTTCATGGAATGAACCCTGAAAGAATTCTGGTGTCTGCCGAAGCGGTGGGTATCGGACGCGCAGCCCTTGCTCAGGCTACTCAGTATGCAAAAGAGCGTATCGTTTTCGATCGGCCCATCGGTATGAATCAAGGTATTCAGCATCCGCTGGCTAGATGCTGGGCAGAACTTGAAGCTGCTAATCTCCTGACGTTTAGAGCTGCGTCGCTGTACGACAGCAAGCGTGCATGCGGCAGCGAGGCGAATGCTGCCAAGTTGCTTTCGGCTGAAGCAGCTACGCATGCGTGCGAAACTGCCATGCTGACCCATGGCGGATTTGGCTACGCAAAGGAATACCATGTGGAGCGCTACTTCCGCGAAGCGATGATTTTGCGCATAGCTCCGGTGAGTCCGCAGTTGATACTTTGTAATATCGCGGAAAAAGTGCTGGGTCTTCCAAAGTCCTATTAAATGAGGTTTGCATAAGCGTAATGAAACAAATTCGTTCGTTTCTTTTTATACCCGGTATCCGGGCAGACTGGGTAGAAAAAGCTGACCAGACCGGAGCAGATGCTTTAATTCTTGATCTTGAGGATAGTGTCCCCGACTCGGCTAAGGATAGCGCTCGCGATATCGTAAGTTCGAGGATCGGGATGCTCGCGAGCACTGGCCAGAGAGTGTATGTGCGGATAAATAAGAGCGTCTTTTTATATAGTATGAAGGATTTGGAAGCAGTGATATCACCCGGTATCGAAGGGATTCTGCTTCCCAAGCCTGATGGACCGCGCGACGTAGATATGGCCCACCTTATGATTTCGGAAATGGAGTTGAAACGTGGCATTCCGATAGGTTCAGTAGGCCTGATTCCCACTCTCGAAACCGCAAAGTCCCTTCAGTTTGCATATGAGATTGCTACACATCCTCGGGTCACGGGAATCGCTTGTGCATCGGCGCGTAGTGGAGATGTCCAACGAGCAGTTGGTTTCAAGTGGACGCGAGAAGGATTGGAGAGCTTGCACTTTAAGTCTGCAGCGATTATCGCCGCAAGGGCCGCTGGTAAACAACCCATTGCCGGGTTATGGCAGGACGTTCGAGATCTCGAAGGCTTCAGCCATGCCGTCGCGTTGCATCGCCAGTTGGGTTTTACGGGTGAACTACTCATTCACCCGTCCCATGTTGCGCAAGCCAACGCAGCATATAGTCCTGACGAAGAAGAGCTCCGATATTACTCGCGGATGATTGAAGCCTTTGAACAGGCTGAGGCCCAAGGACGCGCAGCAGTTATATACGATGGTGAACACATCGATTCTGCACATGTAAAGACGGCACGATTAATTCTCCAGCAAGCGGATTCTTTCGCTGAATTAGCTGTCACAGCCCGACCACACCATACCATTTGATATGAAGGTAAAAATGAAAAAAACTCGAGGAAGGTATTTGGAAGAGTTGTCTCCAGGCGACGTATATCAACATGCAGTGACGAGAACCGTCACTGAGACAGATAATTTATTATTCTGTGCGCTCACTCACAACACCCAGCCTTGCACCTTGACGAAGAATTTGGACGAGAGTCAATTTATGGGGGCAGAGTGGTGAACAGTATATATACGCTCGGTTTGGTGGTCGGCGTTGGGGTTACAGAGCTAACTTTGGGAACCACCTTGGGTAATCTGGGTTTTGGAGAAATATCCTTCCCAAATCCAGTCCGTGTGGGAGATACGATCCGGTCAGAGACCGAAGTGATCAACTGCCGGCGATCCAGCTCTCGTCCGGACGCGGGTATTGTGGAGTTTGAAAGCAGGGGATTTAATCAGCGGAACGAGATAGTCGCGCGCGTCAGGCGTATGGCGCTAATGAAATGCATAAACACTTCGGAATCGGATTCGGTATGAGTGATCAGCGCTTCGTGTGGTACCCGCCAATGGAGACTATTCAGGCCAGCAATATCGCGAAGTTTCTGCATCTCGCTGATGTTGATGACTACGACGAGCTTCTTAAAAAGGCTGAGAAAAACCCTGAATGGTTCTGGAAGTTGATTATTGATCGAGTGACGTTCTCAAAACCCTACAGTACCCTGCTTGATCTTTCTGGCGGTGTCCAATTCCCACGGTGGTGCGTTGGAGGAGAGGGAAACATAGTGTTGGACTGTCTTGACCGTCATCAAGGCACTAGTACCTGGTCGAAAGAGTTCCTGGTGTGGGAGGCCGAAAGTGGAGAGGTGGTCCGGTGGACATATGCTGATTTGCACCGAGAAGTTTGCCGGGTCGCAAGGTCCCTAGACCGGTTGGCTATTACGGTGGGTGATGTTGTCGGGCTTTTTTTGCCGAACATTCCTCATGCTATCGCGGCTTTTCTTGCTTGTGCCAAGAAGGGAGTTATTGCACTCCCCCTTTTTTCGGGATTTGGGTCGAACGCACTAAAAGACCGGTTAGAAGCCGCGGGAGCTATTGCTGTTATCACGGCTGACGGGACATCTCGACGTGGCATGGGAATCTCCATGAAGGCGGTCGCAGACGAGGCAGTCGAAACGCTCGGCGAGCTCAAGCATGTCATTGTCGTCAGGAACGCCGATATAGATGTCGTATGGAATAGTGGTCGTGATCATTGGCTGGACGATTTGGTCGGTGATGAGAGCATTGAGTGTTCCACGGTACATTTGGCAGCCGACGCTCCGCTAATGCTCATGTATACATCCGGCACTTCCGGAAAGCCGAAAGGTACAGTGCATACCCATCTCGGGTTTGCAACGAAAATGCTTTTAGATGTCGGACTGGTCATGGACCTAAAAGCCACCGACAGAATGCTGTGGATGAGCGACATGGGATGGCTCGTGGGTCCGATAGTTGCCGCCGCCGTCCCGCTCCACGGAGCCTCTGTGGTTCTGGCGGAAGGTGGTCCGGATTATCCAGACGAGGATCGGATGTGGCGTCTGATCGATGATCACACAGTAACCTTCCTGGGACTGGCACCAACATTGGCGAGAAGTTTCATACGTAACGACGGAAGTCAGATCGAAAAATATTCTCTGACTAGTTTGAGGGTGTGTGTTTCTACAGGAGAGGTCTGGACGCCAGAAGCATGGCTTTGGACTTTTGAGAACGTGTGCAAGAAAAAAATTCCGTTGCTCAATTATTCTGGCGGCACCGAGATTGGAGGTGGAATTCTTTGTGGCACGGTAATTCACCCAATTAAGCCCTGCGCCTTTACTCGGCCTATCCCCGGCATGGGTGCACGCATATTCGATGAAAGCGGTAAGCAAGTGCTACGAGGTGAAGTAGGTGAGCTCGTTCTAACGTCACCGTCACCAGGAAGGACACGAAGCCTATGGCGCAGCGACGATACCTATTTAGATGCCTACTGGTCAACGTACCCTGGCGTATGGCGCCATGGAGACTGGGCAGTGGAAGACTCCGATGGCTGGTGGGAAATTACGGGCAGGTCCGACGATATATTGAAAATTGCAGGAAAGCGGACAGGGCCATCCGAAATTGAGGCTTTAATTGCCGGCACCGGACTTGTGGTTGAGTCAGCGGTGATAGGGCTGCCCGATCCGGTTAAGGGGCAAGCTGTCGTCTGTGTTGTAACTGTTAAACGGGGTGTTGTCGCCGACAAGGTTACACAGAACGCGCTTGTTCGGGCTGTAGTCAAAGGCTTGGGTCCTCCGTTCAAGCCTCAAGCCATTATCTTCGTGGATGAGCTTCCGAAAACGCGCAATATGAAAGTCATGCGTCGTTTGGTTCGCGCTGCATGCCTGGGACATGAACCAGGTGACCTTTCTGCTCTTGTGAATCCTGATGCTTTCGGATTGCTTCGCGACGCAGCGGCAACGGCAAACTTAAAATGAATTCAACCGACATGAAACTATTTCAGACATCGTCTACCACGTCAGAGTTTTCCCCGACTCCTGGCTCATTCTCGCCGCTCGCTGGTCTACGAGTACTCGATCTCACCAAGGTACTGGCTGGACCACTTTGTACCCAATATCTTGGCGATCTGGGCGCCGACGTGATCAAGATTGAGGCCTGTGGCGGTGGTGACGATACTCGATCCTGGCCCCCGTATGTTGAGGGCGATGGCGCTGTTTTTCTTAGTGCTAACAGAAACAAGCGAAGTCTTGTGGTGGATCTGAAGTCGCCTGCTGGCCTGGAAGTCGCACTTCGACTTGCGAAGGAGGCCGACATTGTGGTGGAAAGCTACAGAAAAGGGGCCATGGAAAGACTTGGCCTTGGATACGATGCGCTGAAGCAACTGAATCCCCGGATCGTCTACGCGAGCATATCGGGCTTCGGTCGAACTGGCCCATTATCAGAGTTGCCGGGTTACGACGTCATGGTTCAGGCGTTCAGTGGGATTATGAGTATTACCGGCGAGAAGCACGGTGGTCCTGTCAGAAGCGCTTTCTCGCCAATTGACCAAACGACCGGAATATGGGCAGCGTTGGGCATATTGGCAGCCCTTCGAGAAAGAGACGCTACAGGAGTTGGACAATACCTGGAGGTTTCGCTGTTCGAAACATCTATGGCATTTCTTAATTACACAGCACAGACGTTCTGGGTAAATGGCAAAAGACCTCAGCCCAACGGCTCTGGACATGAGTCTCTATGCCCATATCAAGCGTTTAAAGCCAGCGATGCATATATTTTAATCGCTGTGGGTAACGACAAACTATGGGTGAAGTTTTGTGAGGTTGCGGGTCTGGAGGATATTTCTGATGATCCGAAGTTTAGAACTAATGCTGCTAGGGTCGCTCACTTTGATGAAACAGTTCAACGAGTCGGCGATAAAGTGCGCAAATATTCGGTTGCCTATTGGTCCGAAGTGTTGACCATCGCTGGAATACCTAATTCGCCAATAAACACCGTGGACGAAGCTTTAGATATTCCCCATACGCTGGCGAGAAATATCGTACTTGATTATGACGATGAAATACGTGGCCCACAGAAGGGGCTAGCGATGCCTGTGGTGTTTAATAGCCAAAAACGGTCAGTTCGCCGTCCTCCACCGACCTTGGGGGCCCATACAACCGAAGTCTTGCAAGAGTTGGGGTATTCGCCTGAACGAATTCAGGAATTGATGAGTTCGGGTGCTGTGTTGGGCCCGGGTGCCACGGAGCAGGAGGCGGTTCCGCCCGGACTTAATACCACTGTTGTTTGATTTGGTTTTGGCGGGAAACCCTTCGGAATATGACATTCAATCCAGGATTACTCGCTGAGTAAGGCGTGGGCTAACTTACCTCACGGAATCAAAGGAAGATATAGATGGAAGTTATAGTTTCACGCAAGCGCCTGGAAACTCGGGATATAGCGATTTTTGAGTTGATTGATGCCCAAAATAAGCCTTTACCGGCGTTTTCCGCCGGCTCACATATTGACGTACATATCCCGGGCGGTTTGATCCGTCAATATTCCCTTTGTAATAGCCCTGCCGAATCTCATCGGTACGTGATAGCTGTACTTCGAGATCCATCCTCAAGGGGAGGGTCAAATGCAATGCATTCAGAAGTAAAGGAGGGTGACACGCTTTTCGTCAGTGTTCCGCGGAACCACTTCCAACTTGTGCCAACCGCAGAGCATAGTATTTTGTTGGCCGGGGGCATTGGGGTAACCCCAATTCTTTGCATGGCCGAGCAGCTTTCTCTGACTGGTGCCTCGTTCGAGTTGCACTATTGCACTCGTTCAATAGTGCACACCGCTTTTCGGGAATATATAGCGGGATCTTCTTTCTCCGCCAGATCGAGATTCTACTTTGATGACGACCGTACCTCTGGTGGCCTCGATCTTACGTTTCTGCAAAAGACCCCAAGCCGCAACACAGAACTTTATGTATGTGGTCCAAAAGGGTTCTTGGACGCCGTCCTTGAAATGGCATCCATTGCGGGTTGGACAGATGAGCAGGTGCATCATGAACTTTTCTCGGCAGCAGTAAGCGACGCTATTGGCAATACGAGCTTCCAGGTGCAACTGAAAAGCAATGGGAGAATTATTGATGTCAGTGAAGATCAGAGCGTGGTTGAAGCGCTTGAGATCGCAGGTGTAACTATACCTGTTTCGTGTGAACAGGGTTTGTGCGGCACCTGCGCTACCCGCGTACTTTCTGGCATACCCGATCATCGTGACTACTACCTCTCGCCGGCAGAGCGTGCTGTAAACGATCAGTTCCTTCCGTGCTGCTCACGTGCAAGGACATCGCCATTAGTGCTGGACCTCTAATCGCGCCATCTCAAGTTGTTTTAGCTTAGCAGGGTCATTCAGGGATTTCGAAGTGTCCATAGCGGAACTATGCGCAAATACTAATAAAGTTTTTTAGTGGAGGTAATAATGATTGAGATTGGAATATTCAAAGAGTCTCTGAAAGCAAGGACTGCATACACTGGGGAAGATGGGACTCCGTTCGCGCACAAGACGGTTATTATTGGGCCGACCAAACCGACGCCCTCTGCTCCGAATGCATATTTGGTAGAGCAAGCGCCGTTAACGACCTTGCCAGTCCATTTTCATGGGTACGGGCAATTTCAGATTATTGTAGATGGAGCAGGGAAGCTGGGTAGGCATGACTTACGCGTATGTACCGCTCACTATGCCGGTCAGCAGACGGCATATGGGCCGCTCAGATCGGGAGAGCGTGGGTTGTCATATCTAACGCTCCGTGCGGCTACTGAAGGCGCCGCCTTTTTTATGCCGGCGGCAAGTCATTATAGAAATCCCAATATTCCAAGATTTGAACGATTCGGCGTGGAAGGCGCACTCTCGAATGATGGTGTGATTCAAACCTTACTCCCGGAAGATACGCTTGGTCTCGGGGCTTGGTTGTTGACTGTTCCTGAGGGGCAATCGGTGGCCTCTCCTTTGTTAAATAATGGATCTGGTCGTTTCTATGTTGTCCTTGACGGTGTCTGGCAGATGAACCCGCGCCTGACTCGGTTAGATATTGTGTGGACGGACGCAAACGAGGCGCCGTTGGAAATAGTTGGAGGACAAGGAGGGCTTAAATTGATGATTGTCCAGTTTCCAGCAAATGCATGCGAGATTCCTCATCCTGCTCCTGAGCGTCCCCAAAACACGAAAATCAATGGGTGAGTAAATTGACCGCGGTGCGACCTCCAATTGAAGGGTTCAGAATGGGCCGCTTAATTGCTGCGTCAAGAAGCATATTTACTTTGCTCAGCGCTTAGACGTTAGAGATCAGATGGATCTCCAGGCCGGTGGGGTGAGCGATGCCGCAGTTTATTACAGTTGGCTTTATCTCTGCTGCGGTGCGTAGGAAGCACGGGCTCACCTGCTTCATGTGGCGTAATCCTGTGCGAAGCACATTCATTTTGCGCCATGAGAAACAGAGCAGCATCGGGTCGCGCTACGGAGATGTCGCCGTTGCTGTGAGCAACGCTGAGTTAGAGGGCAAGAGGGGCTGAGGGGCGCAAGTACTGTTTGAAGTGCAGAGGCAGGGGAGATACCCAGTCTCCTATTCTACTCAGGATTTTGCAGGGCGGGCGATATGGTGCTTTCGTAGTAGATGCCAGTTCCTGTGAGGGTGAGACGACCGTGTTATCGAAATCAGCAGGCTCTGAACAGGCTGGGCTGAGCATTGGCCAATCAGCTCAATATCTGTGTACCGCGTCTGTAGATTTTATTGACCAAGTTGCTAAAAGCCTATATTCTTATATACGTATATGATTCGAAAATACGAACAAAGAGGAGATAGCTGTCGCATTATGGTCGCAACAAACGAGAACGAATCCAAATTACCTCTTGCCGGTGTTGTCGTCCTTGACCTTACTTGGCTCCTTCCTGGTCCGTTTTGCACGCATATCCTGAAGGAGCTTGGCGCGGAAGTCATCAAGGTCGAAAAGCCAGAGGGCGGAGACTATCTCCGCGATCTGTTGCCGGAAGCCTACATGCTTATCAACCGAGGGAAAAAGAGCATTGCCATTGACCTAAAGACGCAACACGGTCGGAACGAGTTCGAATATCTGGTCAGGGAATGCGACGTTATAGTTGAATCGTTCCGCCCAGGAGTTGCTCAACGGCTGGAGGTGGACTATGACCGTCTTTCGTCCCACAATCCTCATTGATTTATCTATCTATCTCGGGGTACGGGCAAACAGGGCCTCTTGCTTCAGTTGCGGGGCACGACATTAATTATCTCGCGCTCGCAGGTGCACTCTCCATACCTGCTCATTGGGGAGAGTCGCCTCGACGCAGTGGGTTACCCATGGCAGATCTCGCGGCCAGTCTTTACGGAGCCATCAATGTGGTCGCCGCCCTTAGAACCAGGGACGTCAACGGGAATGGGGAATATATCGACCTATCGATTGCTGAGTCCGTACTGCACTGGACCCAGGTGCGATTCGCAGACCACGCAGAATCTTGTGATGGTACCTATGGCTGGAACCATGTATGGCCAGGCAATGACGTATTCACTACGAAAGATCGGCGGCACCTGGCCCTGGGAATTGTCGAGGAAAAATTCTGGAAGAATTTTGGAGCAGCTGCGCAATGGCGCGAGGCAGCTTCAATGGCAGAAACCTTTGAACGCGCGAGATGCGAACAGTCGCGTCAAATAGCGGGCAATCTCCTGCGTGAACAGGTGAGCGCACGAATAGCCGAACACGATATTCAACATTGGCTGCACGTGCTTGCACAGCATGACGTGCCGCATTCAATCGTAAATGATAAAACTGGCGTCTTTCGGGAGCCGCACTTCCAGAGCCGAGATGCCTGGGAAGAAATCCCTGGGCAGAATCAATCATCCATTAAAGCCGTAAACCTACCGGGGAACGTTTTTCACGGTGCCAGAGGAAGCGCTCCTCGTCTCGACGAGCATGGGAGCCTGCTGCGAGCCCGGTTTCCAAATGACCTGCGAGAGCAGACGAACCTGTCCGATAAAGGCAGTTTGACATGAGCCCGCTTGATGACGTGACCGTAATTGATTTCACCAAGTTCATCGCGGGACCGCTATGCACCCAATATTTGGGAGATATGGGAGCGAACGTGATCAAGATCGAAGATTGTGACCGCGGGGATGATCTAAGGGGTATGCCGCCATTCATTGGTGGCGACGGAGCCATGTTTTATGGGATGAATCGCAACAAACGAAGCTTGGCACTCAATCTGAAGTCCTCACAGGGGCGTGATGTCGCTAGACAGTTAATCTGCAAGGCAGACGTGTTGATAGAGAGTTTCGGGACTGGGGTGGCAAATCGGCTGGGAATTGGTCCGGAAGATATGCGAAAACTCAATCCGCGTCTTGTGTACTGCAGCATATCCGGATTTGGCAGGACTGGACCGAAAGGAGAACGGCCCGGATACGAACTCATGATGCAAGCGCACTCTGGTCTGATGTTGACAACGGGTGAACCTGGCAGTGGCCCATTGCGCATTGGCTTCTCGCCTTTGGACCAGACCACAGGTATTCATGCTGTTAGTGCAATTCTCGGAGGACTGCGTTTACGCGATAGGACTGGTGATGGCACGTTCGTTGAAGTATCCCTATTGGAAACTGCGATGGGATTTATGGCTTGGCATGCACAGACCTATTGGATGACCGGAGAAAGCCCGACACCGCCGGGGTCGGGACATGAATCACTATGCCCTTATCAGGCATTCAAGGCAAAGGATGGATTTCTATTGCTTGCTATTGGCAGCGATGGCCTTTGGCGCAAATTTTGTGATGCTGTTGGCATGCCACACCTGGGCACATCTTCAAAATTTTCACAAATGCCGCGCGTGTAGACAATCGGCGCGACACGCTGGACGTTGTTCAGGACATTATTTCTGAAAAAACAATAGAAGAGTGGACTCGCATTTTTGTTGTGGCAGGCGTCCCGTCGTCCCCCATTAACAACCTCGATACCGCCCTGGAGGATCCACAACTGGCAGCGCGGCATGTTGTCATGACATATGAACATCCAGTTGGGGGGACGATGAAAACAATGGCCCATCCGGTTCTCTTTGAGGGAACGTCGCGTGGTGTAAGGCTTCCCCCTCCCATGCATGGTGAACATAGTCGAGAAATTCTCAAGGACAGACTTGACATAACAGACGAAGCCATCGATGAGCTCATTCGTACCGGCTGTCTAAAGGCAGATTCCATGAGAAAGTGAATGAACGCACAAAAACCTATACGGGAAAACACAGATTGAATAACCGATATTTACAATGGACCGCGACGAACGAAGCGGCCACTTTGTGGTAGGAGAGAACCATGTTTCGTTTTGCAGCACGAGTTGTCAAGTGTTTAACACTCACGACGGCAGTATTTATTTGTCCCGCTATTTCAGCGCAAGAATACCCTGCTAAGCCCGTCACCCTCGTAGTCCCATTTGCTCCAGGAAGTCTTAGCGATGTTACTGCTCGCCTGTATGCTCAGGAGCTTTCCAACAAATTGGGGCAGCCTTTCATTGTTCACAATCGACCGGGGGTCGCTGGAATTCGACATGTAAAAACATCGGCTCCTGACGGATTGACTTTACTGTGGCATTCAAGCGCTGCCACGAGTACTCAGGCAATTCTTTCTGATCCGGGCTTTGACATACGCAAGGATTTCATTGCAGTGACAACAACCCTGGAGGCTCCACTGGCAGTTTTTGCTGCAAAGAATAATGGCTTTACCACCATTAAGGATGTCATTGAGTACGCGAAGAAGAACCCGGGGAAGTTGAACTTTGGCTCGGCTGGTGTCGGAACAGTGACCCATCTCAATATGGAGCTTGTCATGGAGCGCGCGGGCATAAAGATGGTTCACGTTGCGTACAAAGGAGGATCCCCGGCCGCAACCGCTTTAATGGCTGGCGAGATCGATCTTCTGATCTATGATCCTGCTTTCAGAACGACGCTAAACGATAAAGCCCAGCTGTTGGCGATTCTTTCGGCGCAGCGATGGCCTGCCTATGCCGACGTACCCACCATCGAAGAAGGTGGTGGTCCCAAAGTTGATGCTGCAGTCTGGAACGGTATTTTTGCCCCGGCGGGAACCCCCGACGCTGTTATTTCAAAACTGAACGAAGCAATTAAAGAGGCTGCACACGCGCCTGCGGTGATCAATTACATGAAACTGAACGGCTACATACCCTCCTGGAGAACGCGGGAGCAATTTGATAACGAGGTCAAGGCAGAAGTAGCCCACTGGCAAGAGTTGGTTCGAAGGGCTCACGTACCCATACGGTGAGCAAAGTTCTGCTGGTCTGACATTCAGATTGGTTAGATTGTCTGAAGAGTATTAGTGTGCTTATCAAAGGTAGTTCACTGACTAGTTGCCTGGGAACTTTGTAGTAACGGCGTACCTGCAACGCGATCATTAAGCAATGGACGAGCCATCATTATGTGGCACTCCTGCGATGCTTTTGCTCTGCACAGCCTCAAGACCCTGATGTCTGATTTTTCTGGCCCATATCCTGTGGCATCAAACTAAAACGATTTATAAAAAACTAGAATTTTTAACGAGGAGACACAATAAATGAAAAAAACTTTACTGACGGCAGCTCTGGTTACCGGTTTATCTGGTATCGCACAAGCTAAGTCTACTGTAACGCTTTATGGCTTAGTGGACGCCGGTATTGGCTACCAGCAAACTAAAGTGACACAAGGTGATGCCTATACTAAGACACGCGTTGTCGGGCTTATCAACGGTGTTAAAAACGGTAACCGCTGGGGCTTTAAAGGTGCTGAAGATTTGGGTAACGGTACAAGTGCAATATTTCAATTGGAAAGCGGCTTTGATATGGGTAATGGTCGTTCATCACTCGGTGGCCGCTTGTTCGGTCGTCAGGCCTACGTGGGTTTGAAAGGCGACGGCTGGGGTGCTCTGACATTGGGGCGTCAGTACAATCTGGCCGCTGATATCGTGGCGCCAATTGACCCCTTTGGTGCGGGATTCCTGCAAGCCGGCGTTCTTGGCGGTGCTTTCGGTGCATCGACTTTTGCCCGTATGGACAACTCTATCAAATACGTAACACCTGATTTCAGTGGATTCAAACTGGGTGTTGCCTATGGCGGAAAAAACACCAAGACCACTAACAGCGACGACTTCAATGATTTTGAAGAGCGCGATACGTCTCACTGGATATCTTTCGGTGCCGGGTATAGCAGTGGGCCGATCACAGTTGGTGCTTCTTATGATCGCTTCCTTACGGATTTCCGTGATACGGATAGTGATATTAAGGGCACCACGCATATGTGGAACCTGTTTGGATCCTATGACCTGGATGTCGTGAAATTGTTTCTGGGTTATGGTCAGGTACGTGGCGCGATGTCCAATGACATTATTGTGCGAAATGGAGCCGGCAATACGGGCCTGAATGCCGTCCTCAATGGTTTCACCACAGTAACCAATCCCAATAGTTCTGCTGTTGGCATGAATTACGCGCAGACCAACGGATATCGTCAACAAGCCTGGATGGCTGGTCTATCGATGCCTGTTAGTGACCAAGCCAAGGTTCTATTTTCTTATCAAGGAAGTGCAACCAAGAACACTGGTGATGCTTTTGATGGTGTCAAGGGAAAGCTGCATATCTTGAGCTTGGGATATTTGCATAACCTGTCCAAACGCACAAGCTTATATGCCATTGCAACATACGGCACAGGCAGGCTTAAATTTGGTAATAGAGACAACATAAAACTGAAGTCGACGCTGGTTGGTGTCGGTATGCAACACAGGTTCTAAAGGGGTATATATCGCTAAGCGATAGAGTAGTTCGCGACATGTTCGCGAACTATATATATTCCCGAAGAAAAAATCGGGGATTTGCTTTTACCTATAGGCGATTACGCAAAGGAAGAAGCGGATCTGGGTCTTCAGCCAGTGAACTACTCATAAATTACATGCCATGACTCGCTCAGATCAGGGCCTTAGGAAAAGTCCCACAGCAATAAAAAAGCCGCTTAAAGAATTTGGCTCTTTAAACGACTTAAGTATTTGATTTCACTATATTTTTTGTGGTCGGGACAGTAAGATTCGAACTTACGACCCTCTGGTCCCAAACCAGATGCGCTACCAGGCTGCGCTATGCCCCGACGTATTCACTAAATCAGCGAAGAAAAGGATATTAACATAAACTACGATTTAATGACAAGTGGGGTGTGCTTTAAAGTCTACACTTTTACCCATTAGCGTCCCTGATTGTTGCGCAATTGCTCCAGTTTACGGCTGGCGCCTTCCATGCCGCGCTGAGTCCGACGGTATGAAGAGGCGCTCGGCCGGTCGTTATCTCGTCGGTTCCAGTTGCTGCGATCGTGATCGCGGCGGTCACGCCAATCATTTCTGTCGCGGCGGCGTTCCGCATCGCGACGTGCTTCCTGGCGCCGTTCCCAATCGCGTCGGTCGCTGCGCCGATAGTCTGTATTCCGGTAACCGCTGCGATAGCCGCTTCCATAGTAGCTGGAGCCATAGCCTCCGCCGTAACCATCATAACGATCAGAATAACGCCCGTAACCGTCGCCAGCGTAGCCGACACAGCCGCTCAGGGCACCTAGTGCTACCAAAAACATGACCAATATTTTTCTCATATCGACCTCCAGATTTGAAATTCTTGTTTCTATTGCTATGCAAAAGCATATATCCCATTTATTCACATGTAAACGAGGATACTGTCACGCTAATTATCGTTCTTATTGTGTGTCCAATGTGTTTCTGAAATACGACAGATGCAAGGTATGGAACTCAGTCTGTTACAAATAACGCTATCTATATGTAGGCTGTTGATATATAAGATAATAATCTGTAATGAATCGAAATGTTTGCCATCCGAAAAAATAGGTCCTCGTTGTCATTGTGGTGTCGGTCGGATTCTTGTGTTCATCTTGTCATCAGGGTATTGTCCCGCCTGGCCTAGCGCATCGGTCGACAGCCCTGAATGGATTCTTTTGCTGCTTGTTTTTGGCAATATTTGCGAAGCATGGAAGCCGGGTATGGATACCGCGCGCCACCATATCGCCTAACCTAATGGGACGAGTAGCGTTATAAAATAGCGCAATAAGCCGCTTGTTGCCTCTGCTCAAAATGCGTTGCGAAGGGACAGGGTGTCGCATTGATGTCACGAATAAGTGATGCAATGATTGGTTTGTGAGATTTTTCCGCTGAGTGTGTAGACGCCTGTAAATCAGATGTGCTATATTCTCGTTTCTCCAGTTCACGCACTCGTGGTGAAATAGGTAGACACAAGAGACTTAAAATCTCTCGGGCATTGCGCCCGTGCCGGTTCGATTCCGGCCGAGTGCACCAGAGATGGGTCTCGCATCAACAGGAAGCTTGGCAGAGCGGTTGAATGCACCGGTCTTGAAAACCGGCGAAGGGTTAAACCTTCCGTGAGTTCGAATCTCACAGCTTCCGCCAAAATTCATATGCCCAAGCAGGGCATAGTAAAAATACCCCGTTAATTCATTGAATTGCGGGGTTTTTTATTGCCTTGTTCATGGCCGGGTATGGTTTTGCTGTGCAATCAATTATCCAATACAAGTGGCCGGCCGCAACCGGATTGGGCGCTACGTCGATTTTTCCGGTACTGACTGGGTATTGTGCGATGCTGCCTCTAATGACTTAGAATAATACGTTAATAACCAGAAATAATAACCAGCGCTGTCAGTCGGGTCATTTTGGTGATGCGTGGCATTTCGCAGTAAGGTATGGATCTGGTCCCGATATCAAATTGCATAACCCAATACGATTGACATGAAACCCAGCAACGCCGCCACTGATGATTCTTCTTTAATACTCCCTGAAAACGTCCAGCGGGGAAATATCTGGCGTTTGTCCACTGCGCAGGCGCTGGCCGGCGCCAACTCGGTCGTGGTTTATGCTACCGGGTCTATTGTGGGCGAGAATCTGGCTCCAACGCCAATGCTGGCGACGCTGCCTATTTCCATTTTTGTGGTGGGCATGGCTGCCTGTATCCTGCCGGTGGGCAAAATTGCCCAGCGTCATGGGCGGCGTGCCGCTTTTCTGGTGGGAACTGGCGCTGGGGTTCTGACCGGCCTGCTGGCGATGGTTGCAGTGATCCAGGCCTGGTTCTGGTTGTTTTGTCTGGCTACATTCTTTGGTGGCAGCTATGCAGCGGTCGTATTGACGTTTCGTTTTGCTGCGGCTGATGGGGTGGAAAAGGCCAGGCGCGCGCGGGCCCTGTCTCTTGTCATGGCCGGTGGGGTCGTGGCTGGCGTCATCGGTCCGCAGTTGGTGACCTGGACCATGGACATGTGGGTCCCTTATAAATTTGCCGCGACTTTCCTGGTACAGGCCGTAGTGGCTGCGTTATCGGCGGTGCTGCTATTGGGGGTGCGCCTGCCTGCGCCTACGGTAACCGAACAGACCGGCGGGCGGCCGCTATCTGTCATTGCGTCGCAACCGCGATTCATCGCAGCGGCGATCAGTGGGGCAGTCGCCTATATGTTGATGAATTTTTTGATGACCTCTGCGCCGCTGGCCATGCATATCAGTGGCCACTCACAGGAGTCAGCCAATCTGGGCCTGCAGTGGCACGTGATCGCGATGTACGCGCCCAGTTTCTTTACCGGTAATCTTATTTCCCGCTTCGGGGCCGGTCGTGTGGCAGCAGTAGGCTTGTTGCTGACCGGGCTATCTGCGATTGTGGGGCTGGGCGGTATTGATGTGGCCCACTTTTGGGGGTCTCTGATCCTGCTTGGGGTGGGCTGGAATTTCGGCTTTCTGGGCGCTTCTGCGCTGGTGCTTGAGTGTCACCGGCCCGAAGAGAAAACCCGCGTACAATCGCTCAATGATTTCATTGTTTTTGGTCTGATGGCTGCGGGGTCTTTTTCGTCCGGCGGGCTGCTTAGCGTTTATGGATGGAATACGGTATTGTGGGTGTCCTTTATTCCGCTGGTGCTTGCAGTTGTCACGCTGGCGCTGGCCAGGCGAAAAAGGGCGCCTGTGCTCTCGGTTCAGGAAGAGAGTCGGTAGCGCGCAAAGCAGAGCCGCGCTAACCAAGAGTTGGTAGATGATGTCCATTAACGGAAGCTGGTTGATCAATTCGGTCTCGCTGCGCGGGTATGCTAAACTTGCCCGCAATTCAAATGTGATTGACCCAGAAATTGCTGGCACCCTGGCAATATAGCTTTCTATTATTCTTCCAATAATCAGACCCATGTAATTGGATTCTCTATCAGCAGATCTCTTCTGCTCGCGCTAATGTATAGCTGAAGCAGCATGGCAACATGCCGCCTTCTGCTGTCGTCTTTTTCCGTATTCAACATCTGGTTTTCCGCCGCTTCACATGGAACTTCATCGCCCGAGAGGCGATGACAACCGACGCGCCCAGGCACTTGCGCGTGGGTAGTCCATGATTGATGGGCATTAAGGGCAGCCGATTAAATGTTTAAAATTATGTTTACAAAAAATACTATCAGGCAGGACTGGTTTTCCAATATTCGAGGAGATTTGCTGGCAGGCCTTGTGGTTGCACTCGCACTAATTCCAGAGGCCATTGCGTTTTCAATCATTGCGGGTGTTGACCCTAAAGTGGGTCTTTACGCCTCCTTCTGTATTGCGGTGGTCATCGCTTTTGCCGGTGGCCGGCCTGGCATGATCTCTGCTGCAACCGGCGCCATGGCGCTGCTAATGGTGACTCTGGTCAGGGAGCATGGCCTGCAATATCTACTGGCGGCAACCTTGCTGACTGGCGTGTTGCAGATCCTGGCGGGCATGCTGCGCCTGGGGGCGTTGATGCGTTTTGTGTCCAGCTCTGTTGTGACCGGTTTTGTCAATGCGTTGGCCATTTTGATATTCATGGCTCAGTTGCCCGAACTGATGAACGTGACATGGGTTGTTTATGCCATGGTTGCGGCGGGTTTGCTGATTATTTATCTGTTTCCTTATATCACCAGAACGATTCCGTCGCCGCTGGTATGTATCCTGGTATTGACCGCTGTGTCAATGGTGTTGGGACTGGATATCAGAACGGTGGGTCACATGGGGGAACTGCCCGATAGTCTGCCGGTCTTTCTGCTGCCGGATGTGCCGCTCAATTGGGAGACGCTGAAGATTATTCTGCCTTACTCTGCGCCGATGGCCGTTGTGGGGCTGTTGGAGTCGTTGATGACGGCAGCGATTGTCGATGGCCTGACCGATACGCCCAGTGATAAAAACCGGGAGTGTGTAGGACAGGGCGTGGCAAATATTGCCTCTGGTTTCCTTGGGGGGATGGCCGGTTGCGCAATGATTGGACAATCGGTGATCAACGTCAAGTCCGGCGGGCGCGGACGCTTGTCCACCCTGACTGCCGGTAGCGTATTGTTAATCCTTATTGTGTTTCTGGGGCCGTGGGTCAAGCAGATTCCAATGGCGGCGTTGGTGGCGGTGATGATTATGGTGTCTATCGGTACCTTCAGATGGTCTTCGTTGCGTGATTTGACCCGCCACCCCAAAAGCTCGAGCATCGTCATGATCGCCACGGTCGTGGTGGTGGTGGCCACGCATGATCTGGCCAAAGGCGTGCTGGTGGGCGTACTGCTAAGCGGGATATTCTTTGCTCACAAAGTGGGGCAGGTGCTGAGGGTGACTTCAATAAAAGCCGGTAACGAGGCAGCCAGAACCTATCATGTGACTGGGCAGATTTTCTTTGCCTCGGCGCAGGCGTTTATTTCGAATTTTGACTTCAGGGAAGTGGTGGATGAGGTTACCATTGACTTGCGTTCAGCAAGGTTCTGGGATATTACAGCGATTGCTGCGCTGGATACGGTCATCCTGAAGTTCCGGCGTGAGGGTACGGCAGTCAACATCGAAGGACTGGACCAGGCCAGCACCACACTGGTGGATCGCTTTGCTGTTCACAACAAGCCGGAGGGGGCAGGCAAGCTGACGAACCATTAAAAAGGGAGACACGAATGAAAAAGATTATTGCGTGCATTGATGGTGCCAGACATACGCTTGCCGTGTGTGATTATGCAATTTGGGCATCGCAGCATTTGAATACCCCCGTTGATTTTCTGCATGTCTTGGACAGGCATCCGGAAAGGGCATCGATCGTTGATTTGAGCGGAAGCATCGGTTTTGACGCCCATGATATGTTGCTGAGCCAATTGAGCGAGCTTGATGAGCAGCGTAGCAAGCTGGCCCAATTGCATGGGAAAAATATTCTGGAGGTAGTAAGAAAACGTGCTGTGGCTGCAGGCTTAACTGCAGTTGATACGCGTCAGCGACACGGCGCATTGACATCAAGCCTGCTGGATCTGCAGGGCGAGGCCAGAATGATTATCCTGGGGCAGCACGAACAGGCCATGGGGGCCCATCGTAGTTATTTTGATCATAACGTAGAGAAGATCGTCAGATCGGTTGATCTGCCGGTACTGGTTGTTGTGGAGTCGTTTCATGCGCCCGAGCGTTTTCTGGTTGCTTTCGATGGTAGTGATACGGCGCGTAACATGGTGCAGCGCCTGGCCGGTAGTGCGCTGCTGGAGAATCTGCAATGCCATGTGCTCTATGTTGGTGAGGGTTCGCAGCAGGCCACAGAGCATATGGACTGGGTAAGGTCTGCGCTGACCGCGATGCAGTTTGAGCCGCTAGTGACTGTGCTGGCCGGCGAGCCTGAGACGGTGATCGTGGACTATATTTTGTCCAATAATATTGATTTGCTGGCGATGGCGCCTATGGGCATTCGCGGATTCGCGAGCTTATTGTTGGAAGTTTGACAACGACGCTGTTGAGAACCAGTCCGGTGCCCGTATTGATCATGCGATAGGGGGGGTGAGCTTGTCGTGGCTGAGCGATGTTATCTCGACTGCGAGATTGCCACAGGCGAGCGAGCCGGCTTCCTGGTGCTTGCCTGCGAGAAGGGGCCGGGTCGGCGCCAGCCGATGCGTAAGGATAGATAGGCCGGTGGGGGGGTGATAGAGCGTCTCGTCACGCGCCTGTAGCGGGCGCATGCGCCTGCTGGCGACGGCCATCAACGTCGCATGCGACAGATATAGCTGTCCGCTCTGGATGGTGTTTTTATTGCGAGCTCATTTCTTTTTTCCGAAACCCTTCCGACAGAAAATAGCCTTTTTTTCTTGCGGTATGGATCAGATTCGGGAAAAAATCCTGGTCGATTCTGCGGCGCAAACGCGCGATGTGCACGTCAACAGCATTGGAGTTCAAGCAAGTTGGTTGTTTGCCCAGGACGGCATTCAATGCTGATTTGGGGATGATCGTTCCCAGGTTGGCGGCCAGATACAGCAGGATGCGAAACTGGGTAACAGATAGCGTGATTGGCACGCCGGAACGCCTCACCTGGCTACTATGCAGGTCGATTTCCAGATCGGCAACAATCAGTTTGTTGCGCCCATCAAATGCGGTAGAGTTCTCCGGTGTTGTTTTCATAAGTTCTGTTGGATATCCGGGCCGGTATGCGCGTCTGCTACGATCCCGCATCGGCCTGTTTGGGCTGTCTGTTGCGTCGCAACCCGCAGTTGCCAGGGATCACCGACAGCGATAAACGCATGCGGGTTAGTATATGTCGCCCAAAAAACAGCACACGCCCGGCTCGGCTGCACTCCAGGTAATCTGCTGTCCTGTCGGCAACGGTTACGGCGTGCCATTGTGTCGTCACATCGTTGCGCCACATAATTTGCGGTGTGGCCGCATAGCGCGACTGACATGGGCCGTCAGGTTACATAGTCAGCAAGCCCTGTGTCGGTACAGGCATGTTAAAAAGTGAAGATTATCACGATATTCAGCTGTGTGTAAGTATGCGTGGTGAGTGATATGGGAAGGTGCATATAAGCGAGGTCGCTGGGGGGGCAGCAGAAAAGATAAGGTAGACACAATGCATGAACCAGCCGCGCCAGTGCTCGTTTATTTCCCTAATGGACCTTGTCGTGGGGGCGCGCATGGGTTTCGACGTTAAAATCTCGTGATTGATTGATAGTCAGGCATGGCATTCGTGCGCATGACCTCCATTATTTTTGCAGGAGAAGACAGATGAAGGCAGTTGAAATTTCGACCCCGGGTGGCCCTGAAGTATTAAAGCTGGTAGAGCGTGAAAAACCCGTATTAAAGCAGGGCGATGTCCTGATTCGCGTGACGGCTGCCGGGATCAACCGACCCGATGTATTTCAACGCAAAGGCGCCTACCCCCCGCCGCCCGGTGCTTCCGATCTGCCCGGGCTGGAAGTGGCCGGTGAAATCGTAGAGGGCGACCTCACCGGTACTTCTCTTAAGATTGGCGATCGCGTATGTGCGCTGACACCCGGGGGCGGATACGCCGAGTATTGTGTTGCGCCTGCGGGCAATTGCCTGCCTATTCCTGAGGGTTTCAGCGATGTTGAAGCGGCAGCGCTGCCGGAGACGTTTTTTACCGTCTGGACCAATGTGTTTGATCGTGGCGCGTTATCCGGCGACGAGACATTGCTGGTCCATGGCGGCGCCAGTGGTATCGGAACCACAGCAATTCAAATTGCCCGGGCGCTGGGACATAAGGTTTTTGTAACTGTTGGTAGCGATGAGCGCGCGGCGGCCGTCGAGGCGTTGGGCGCCAGCAAGGCAATCAATTACAAGACCCAGGATTTTGTTGAGGAAGTCAAGAAACTGACCGATGGCAAGGGTGTGGATGTGGTGCTGGATATGGTTTCCGGCGAATACATCAATCGCAATATCCAGTGCCTGGCCGATGACGGACGGATCGTCATTATTGCTCAATTGGGTGGCAGCAAGGCAACGATCGATACGGCGCAAGTGATGCGACGTCGGCTGACTATTACCGGCTCAACCCTGCGTCCGCGCAGTGTCGCGTTCAAAACGCAGATCGCCCAGGCGCTGCAGCAAAAGGTATGGCCCTTGCTGGATGCCGGCAAAATCAGGCCCGTTATTCATGCCACATTTGCCCTGGCTCAGGCCAGCGATGCCCATGCCATGATGGAAAAAGGCGAGAACATCGGGAAAATCGTGCTGACGGTTTAAGTTTCCTTTTAGAAATGAAAAGGTTATAATCTCTGGTTTTGTTAAAATCCCTTTTTACCGAGGAAAATATGAGTGTGCGTCGGCGTCTGGTCATCGGAAACTGGAAAATGAATGGCAGCAAGGCTGAAAACCAGCAACTGCTTTCGGATCTGGTCAAATTGCAGAATGCCGCTGCGGCTAATGAGGCTGCAGCAGAGCTGGCCGTATGCGCGCCTTTTCCTTACCTGCAACAAGTGGCAGATACCCTGAAGGATAGTGCTATCGGTTGGGGTGGTCAGGATGCCAGTGAACATGCCAAGGGCGCCTATACCGGTGAAGTGTCGGTTGCCATGCTTGCGGAGTTCGGTTGCGCCTGGGTTATTGTGGGTCATTCCGAGCGCCGCGCTTATCATGGTGAAACCAGCGATGTTGTTGCACGCAAGGCTGCGGCTGCAATTGCCGGCGGTATTGCGCCTGTCGTATGCATTGGCGAAACACAAGCCGAGCGCGAGGCGGGCAATACACTGCGGGTAATCAGCAGCCAGCTTGAACCAGTCCTTGCGTTGGGCGCGGAAGCGGTCAGTAAGATGGTTCTCGCATACGAGCCGGTATGGGCTATTGGCACGGGCCTTACTGCCTCGCCAGAGCAGGCTCAGGAAGTGCATGCGCATATTCGCAGCTTGCTGGTTCAAGCGGGTGCGCCCGAACAGCGCGTTTTGTATGGCGGCAGCGTCAAGGCGGCAAATGCAGCAAGCCTGTTCGCCAAGGAAGATATTGATGGCGCGCTGGTAGGCGGCGCCTCGCTGGTCGCAACAGATTTTCAGGGAATTGCCAACGCCTAGCAGCGTGTCCTATTCCTTATACGGAATTTTTTTGGAGTAATACTTAAATGCCATCGTTTATATACCCTTTACTGGCTGTCGTGCAGGTTCTGTCTGCGCTGACAGTTATCGTCCTGGTGCTGTTGCAGCAAGGCAAGGGCGCTGATATGGGTTCATCTTTTGGTGGCGGTTCTGCCGGGAGTCTTTTTGGTGCTACTGGTGCGGCAAACTTTTTTTCACGTGCGACCAAATGGGTATCCATCCTGTTTTTCGCCTGCACACTGGGTCTTGCCTATATCGGTAACAATGCCGGTCGTAGTGCAGGTCCGGCAACAGGCGGTGGTGTGATGCAGGGATACGAAGCGCCTGCGCCAGCCCCTGGTTCGCAAGCGCCGGCGGCTCAGCCGCAAGCGGATCTGCCTGCAGCTCCGGCGCCGGCAGAGACGCCCGCAGCCCCGTCTTCTTCTGCTACGCCCGCAGCGCCGCCCGCTCCAGAGGCGCCTGCGGCTCCATCTGAAACGCCCGTGGCACCCGCACCTGCTACGCCGGTAACGCCTGAGTCGTCCGCAGCGACCCCGGCTGCACCCGCAGCCGAGAGCGCGCCACCTGCTGAAAATACAACACCTGCTGCACCAGAATCGCAGCCGGGTACAGATACCGAGACAAAACAGTAAGCGTTTCTGATTAAATGGTGTTATAATCTTCTGTCTTTGCAGATGCTCACGTGGTGGAATTGGTAGACACGCTATCTTGAGGGGGTAGTGGCGAGAGCTGTGCGAGTTCGAGTCTCGCCGTGAGCACCAACTGTTAAATTTAAGCTGTATTCCGTAGTCATCAAGCCCTTGCTTTTTTATAGAGCAGGGGCTTTTTGTTTGTGCGTCTTGAGTTGTCGTGTTTTTTTGTACTCAAGCGTTGGGGCTAAACGGTTAAATGGCTTGGGGTTGGTCGGCTCTGGCTGGCGGAGGGGGGGGGCAGTTGTTCGAGGTCTTGCTCGCATCCGACCTGTTGCGTGCGCTCCGGGGAGGGTTGCTGTGCTGCTTTGTGCGTCGACGCGGGCGGCGGGCGCCATTCGGGTGTGTGAATGATGGCATGGAGTGGATCTGTTATTGACTCGTGTGTGCTGGCATTGAAGCAGATCAATTTCGCTATTGATATCGATGCAGCCTTATGAGTGAAGATGGTATAGTTATAAGCCTAGTCTATTTCACCAACCCCAAGGAGTACATAATGGCTTTTAAGTTAAAACTGAAACATGCGTTGGCCGCGATGGCATTGTCTGCTGCTTCACTGCCCGTTATGGCTGCTGAGTGCTCAATTGACGTTGAGGCTAATGACGCCATGCAATTTAATACCAAGGAAATTGCGGTAAGCAAATCGTGCAAGGAGTTCACGATCAATCTGAAGCATACTGGTAAATTGCCGAAAGCAGCGATGGGCCACAATATTGTGATCACCAAGTCTGCCGATATGCAGGGCGTGGAAACGGACGGTATTGCGGCGGGTGCTGATAAGAATTATGTCAAAGAAGGCGACGAGCGCGTAATCGCGCATACCAAGCTGATTGGTGGCGGCGAATCCGACTCGGTCAAAGTGCCTGTCGACAAACTCACTGGGGATGATGTGTTCTTCTGCTCATTCCCTGGTCATGGTGCGATGATGAAAGGCACTGTCAAGCTGGTAGATTAATGCATTAAATAAAATGCGTATGTGTGGCGTTTTGTCGCCGCACTATTGATTCTGCTGACGAAAACCTCCCGAGAAACGGGAGGTTTTTCTTTTTCGGCATATTTTTCTGCGAATCTGTTCTTGTGGTGGGGCGGGTGGGTGACAAAGGGTGGGTTGCGTATGGCCGCTCAGATAGAATGAAGGGAGGAGCGTAGAACGAGAAGGCGGGGGTGTTGGTGTGGAGGTCGCGGTTTTGTGCTGATTTTTTCCGTTCATTTGTGTTGACGGTGTGCTCGGGTCAGGGTTGCTTGTTGTGCGGTGATGCAAGAAAAAGAGGTGTGAGTCTGGCGTGGACTGGTGGTTTCAATAGCGCGCGCTAGCGCTCTGATTTGCGCATATACAACATTATGTGTTGAATCTACAACACATCACCGAGTGGATCTGTTAACCTGAGTATGACTGTGGAGTTTTCGCTACGCGATTGCTTAATTGTCACCTGGTAGAAACTCAGCAAGGCTGTAGGTGCCTGATTTCCTTGAGATTAGCCAAGTTAAAGTAATTTCTAGCTTAAGCACGACTTTCTTTTGATTTTTCAGTCGTTGTTTGCCGTTTAATTTGTGGTTTTGTTGCATGCAACCTACAAAAAAGCAAAAAAAACGGTTCTTGATGCAGATCAAGGTAGCCAGATGGGCCAAAATTTGGTGCAATAACTACAACTTCCCTTCGCGGAGTTTTATAGAGCGGTAGAACATAACGTCTTGATCGCTGCTCTGATCACTCAAAATCTACGGAGATTTAACAAATGAAAAAGACTTTGCTTGCTGCAGCTCTGGTTACCGGCTTCGCTGGTGTAGCTCACGCAGAAACTTCTGTAACGCTGTATGGTCTGGTTGACGCTGGTATTGGTTATCAACAAACCAAAGTCACTCAGGGTGATGCTTACACAAAAACACGCGATATCGGTCTGATCAACGGCGTTAAAAACGGCAACCGTTGGGGCCTGAAAGGTACTGAAGATCTGGGTAACGGTACTAGCGCCATTTTCCAATTGGAAAGCGGCTTTGATCTGGGTAACGGTCGTTCATCACAAGGTGGTCGTCTGTTCGGTCGTAAAGCAATTGTTGGTCTGACTGGTGACAGCTGGGGTACATTGACTCTGGGTCGTCAGTACAACGTTGCTGATGATTTCATCTCTCCAATCGATCCATTTGGTACAAGCTTCAAACAAGCCGGTATCACTGATGGTGCTTTCGGTTCTTCACCATCTGCTCGCATGGATAACTCCATCAAGTACATGACACCTGATTTCGCAGGCTTCAAAGCTGCTATCGGTTATGCTGGTAAAAACACCAAAACTGAATCTGATGACGGCTTCGGTTTCGAGGAAGAAGAACGCGATACTTCTAACTGGATCACAGCTGGTCTGGCATACTACAATGGCCCAATCTCTGTAGCCGCTTCTTATGATCGTTTCCGTACAGACGTACGTGGCACACAAGGCGACTTCAAAGGTACTACACATATGTGGAACCTGTTTGGCGCCTACGACTTCGAAGTTGTTAAACTGCACCTGGGCTACGGTCAGATCCGCGGTTCTGTAGCTAACGACGTTGTTGCTGAAGCTGGTGTTGGTAGCGTTGGCCTGAACGGCGCGCTGGCTGACTTCACTTCTGGTATGCGTGCTAACGACAACCTGAACTACACACAGACTAACGGCTATCGTCAACAGTCTTGGATGGCTGGCCTGACAGCACCAGTTGGTGATGATGGTAAAGCGATGTTCTCTTACCAAGGCAACACTTCCAAAAACACTGGCGAAGCATTTGACGGTGTGAAAGGCAAACTGCACATCTTCAGCCTGGGTTATGTACACAACCTGTCTAAACGTACCAGCCTGTATGCAATCGCATCTTACGGTACTGGCAAACTGAAGTTTGAAAACGCAGAAAACGTTAAACTGAAATCAACTCTGGTTGGTGTAGGTATGCAACACCGCTTCTAATGAAATGCATCGCATAGCGATGTTTTCATAGAGCAAGGAAAACCACCCTTCGGGGTGGTTTTTTTATGGGTGGTCTATACATCGGCTTTGCGAGTGACTCTGGTGTAGTTTGTTGCGTAACCTGGTTTGCACTATGGCTCTGTATGGGATTGTGTTCAATTTGAGTATTTCTCGCATTTTGCTATTGTCCAGTACGCTCTTTCTATTTTTCTTTTTCTCTGCTTCTATCTATGTTGGCGCTCGGGCTTGGCTGGTATTTGGTTGGCTATCGGGACTCGCCAAGTCATGGTTCGCATATATCGGTTTCGTTGTGCCCGATTGTCAGATAGGCCCGGGGGGGGGGTGTTCACCTCGGGGTGGAAAAGGGCTTTGCTCCAGTGGCCTCCCTAAATCACCAGGCGCTAAGCGACTGGTCAATTTGCGTGGGGAATGTGGGTGGGGAATGTGGGTGGGGAATGCCAGAGTAATCGGATGTCCGAGATCATTCCGGCCCCATAGCTTACCGGAATTTTTATCTTGGAGACTGCTATTTTGGTTGAAAGATCAATCTGTTAAGCTGTGATTCAGTTGCCCGGGGAAATGTTGTATCAAGGTGTCTGCACAGGCCTAATTATCTGTTTTTTACCGGATGAATCCGCGCGCGGATGTTTATGAAATGATACAATCTAAAAGTTTATAAATTTTCATATTCAACCTTTGTGGCGGCGTATTATGTCTATCGCTGAATACTTCCCGGTCCTCCTTTTTATTGTGGTTGCAGGCGTCATTGGTGTCGCATTGCTGGCAATGGGATCGTTCCTTGGACCGCGTCAGCCCGGTGCCGAAAAAGATTCACCTTACGAGTGTGGTTTCGAGGCTTTCGAAGACGCGCGCATGCGCTTTGATGTCCGTTATTATCTGGTGGCCATTCTGTTTATTTTGTTCGACCTGGAAATCGCTTTCCTGTTCCCCTGGGCCATTGCCAACGGGCAGGTCGGTCTGGTCGGATTCTGGACGGTCATCGTGTTCCTGGCAGTGCTTACTGTCGGGTTTATTTATGAATGGAAAAAGGGTGCACTAGACTGGGATTAACCTGTCCCTGGAGTGTATGTCATTATGTCTTCTGAACAAAACGTATTGAACAAGCAGGGTTTTCTGGTTACTTCAACCGATGCCGTGCTTAACTGGGTGAAAACCGGCTCCATGTGGCCGGTCACCTTCGGTCTGGCCTGCTGTGCTGTAGAGATGATGCATGCTGGTGCATCCCGCTATGACCTGGATCAGTTTGGTATTATTTTCCGCCCCAGCCCCCGACAGTCCGATGTGATGATTGTTGCCGGTACACTGTGCAACAAAATGGCGCCGCCGCTGCGCAAGGTATATGACCAGATGGCCGAGCCCCGCTGGGTGGTGTCCATGGGTTCCTGTGCCAATGGCGGTGGATACTATCACTATTCGTATTCCGTAGTGCGCGGCTGTGACCGTATCGTTCCGGTAGATATCTACGTGCCGGGCTGTCCGCCCACTGCAGAGGCTCTGGTATATGGCTTGCTGCAGTTGCAGAACAAGATTCGTCGTACCAATACCATCGCACGCGAAGCGTAACCGGCCAGCGGCCGCACCTCTTATTGTAAAAGCGTCAATGTTATGACCCGTTTAGAAACCTTGGAACAAGCCCTGCGCGCACAGTTCGGCGACAAAGAGTCGTTCGTGCTGACCAGCGCCTATGGCGAGCTTAACCTGGAAATTCCAGCCGAAAAATGGATAGAGACCTGTCGGTTTCTGCGTGATGATGCCGCTTTCCGCTTTGAGTCCTGTATTGACTTGTGCGGGGTGGACTATCTGACCTACGGCCAACCCGGCGTGCACGCCACGCGTACGTTTCCGGCGCGCTTTGCGGTTGCCGTGCAACTGCTGTCGCTGACACATAACTGGCGCCTGCGGGTACGTACCTGGGTGCCGAATGACGATTTTCCGGTCGCCGCTTCGCTGATCGATGTCTGGCCCGCCGTCAACTGGTTTGAGCGTGAAGCATTCGACCTTTACGGTATTGTCTTCGAAGGTCACCCCGATCTGCGTCGTATCCTGACCGATTATGGTTTTATCGGGCATCCGTTCCGCAAGGATTTTCCGCTGTCAGGCTATGTGGAAATGCGT
Source organism: Advenella kashmirensis WT001 (assembly GCF_000219915.2). Classification (NCBI taxonomy): domain Bacteria; kingdom Pseudomonadati; phylum Pseudomonadota; class Betaproteobacteria; order Burkholderiales; family Alcaligenaceae; genus Advenella; species Advenella kashmirensis. The sequence continues at coordinate 1,632,598 of NC_017964.1, forward strand.
TACGACGAAGCTTCCCAGCGCGTGATTTATCAGCCCGTAACCATCGAGCCGCGCGAAATTACCCCACGCGTGATCCGCGAGGAAGGCTACGGAGTAGGACGTTAATATGGCAGAAATCAAGAATTACACGCTTAACTTCGGTCCCCAGCATCCGGCTGCGCACGGTGTGCTGCGCCTCATCCTGGAGTTAAGCGGCGAGGTCATCCAGCGGGCTGATCCCCATATCGGTCTGCTGCATCGTGCCACTGAAAAACTGGCCGAACATAAAACCTATCTGCAGGCTTTGCCTTACATGGACCGTCTCGATTACGTGTCTATGATGTGCAACGAGCATGCCTACGTCATGGCCATCGAGAAACTGCTGGGTATTGAAGTGCCGTTGCGCGCCCAATACATTCGCGTTATGTTCGATGAGATCACCCGCCTGCTGAACCACCTGATGAGTGTTGGCACGCACGGGCTTGACGTGGGCGCCATGGCCGCCATGCTGTATGCCTTCCGTGAGCGTGAAGATCTCATGGATTGCTACGAGGCCGTCTCGGGCGCACGCATGCACGCAGCTTACTATCGTCCTGGTGGCGTATATCGTGATCTGCCCGATAGCATGCCGCAGCATAAGATGGATTCAAAATATCGCAGCAAGCGCGAAATCAAGCAGTTCAATGAGAACCGCGATGGCTCGCTGCTGGATTTTATTGAAGCATTTACCGAGAGGTTCCCCAAGTGTGTCGATGAGTATGAAACACTGCTCACCGATAACCGGATCTGGAAACAGCGTCTGGTGGGCATTGGCGTGGTTGATCCCGATCGCGCCATGGCCCTGGGCTTTACCGGTCCGATGCTGCGCGGCTCTGGCATAAGCTGGGACCTGCGTCGCATGCAGCCCTATGAAGTGTACGATCGCCTGGAATTTGACATTCCGGTAGGAACCAATGGCGACTGCTATGACCGTTATCTGGTGCGGATTGCCGAGATGCGGGAAAGTAACCGCATTATTTCGCAATGCGTGCATTGGCTGCGCAACAATCCCGGTCCGGTTATCAATGATAACCACAAGATTACCCCGCCGAAGCGGACCAGCATGAAATCCAATATGGAAGAGCTGATCCACCACTTCAAATTGTTTACCGAAGGTTTTCCGGTTCCTGCAGGCGAAGTGTATTCCGCGGTCGAACATCCGAAAGGAGAGTTCGGTATTTACCTGGTGTCAGATGGCGCGAACAAACCGTATCGCCTGAAGATCCGTCCACCGGGCTTTGTACACCTGCAATCACTGGACGAAATGTCCCGCGGCCATATGCTGGCCGATGCTGTCACGATTATCGGTACTCAGGATATCGTGTTTGGTGAAATTGACCGCTGATCACAGCGGATTACTGGATTAAAAAATGTTGCTTTCTCAACAGGCGTATACAAGGATAGACAAAGAGCTGGCCAAATATCCGGCCGACCAGCGTCAGTCTGCCATTATGTCGGCCCTGCGCATTGCGCAGGTGGAAAAAGGCTGGGTATCGGCAGAGATTATTGCCGATGTGGCACGCTATATCGGCGTCGAGCCGATCGCGGTCCAGGAGGTTGCCACCTTTTACAACATGTTCAACACTAAGCCCGTGGGCCGGTTCAAGATCAGTGTCTGCACCAATCTGCCCTGTGCCTTGCGCGACGGTGAGAAAACTGCCGATTACCTGAAGCAAAAACTGGGTATCGAACTGGGTGAAACCACGAGCGATGGCCTGTTCACCCTGCAGGAAGGCGAGTGCATGGGCGCTTGCGGTGACTCGCCCGTTCTTATTGTGAACAACCACCATATGTGTGTACGTATGTCGACCGAAAAAATCGATGCCATGCTGGCTGAGCTTGCCCAACAGGGAGACGCTGCATGAGTGTGATTCTGAGTAAATATTCGCAGGGGCTCAATGCCAATCCTGCCGGTGATCTGAACGGTTCCATGGCATTGCACGGACGTCATATTCAGCCGCAAATCATGGCCGACCTCAATGGCGAGAACTGGCGTCTTGAAGATTATGTCAAGCGCGGCGGCTACGAAGCATTGCGCAAGATCCTGACTACCGGCATGACGCAGGAAGAGGTCATTGCCGAAGTCAAGGCCTCCGGGCTGCGTGGTCGCGGCGGCGCCGGGTTTCCCACGGGTCTGAAGTGGAGCTTCATGCCCCGCAATTTCCCGGGACAGAAATATCTGGTCTGCAATTCCGACGAAGGTGAACCGGGTACGTTCAAGGATCGCGATATCCTGCGCTCCAATCCGCATATTGTTATCGAAGGCATGGCCATTGCTGCCTATGCTATGGGTATCACGGTAGGCTACAACTACATCCACGGTGAAATCTTCGAGGTGTACGAACGTTTTGAAGAAGCGCTTGAAGAAGCACGCGCAGCCGGTTTTCTGGGCGACAAGATCCTGGGTTCCGAATTTTCTTTCCAGTTGCATGCCCATCATGGTTACGGTGCGTATATTTGCGGCGAGGAAACGGCCTTGCTTGAGTCGCTTGAGGGCAAGAAAGGGCAGCCACGCTTCAAACCGCCGTTTCCTGCCAGCTTTGGCCTGTACGGCAAGCCCACGACGATTAACAATACCGAAACTTTTGCGGCGGTCCCCTGGATCATTCGCAATAGTGGCCAGCAATACCTGGACATCGGCCTGCCCAATAACGGCGGGACCAAACTGTTTTCCATTACCGGCGACGTTGAGCGGCCCGGCAATTACGAGATCCCGCTGGGTACGCCTTTTTCCAAACTATTGGAACTGGCCGGCGGCATGCGTGGTGGGCGCAAGCTGAAGGCAGTTATTCCGGGTGGCTCCAGTGCACCCGTATTGCCAGCCGATATCATGATGAACACTACCATGGACTACGATGCTATCGCCAAAGCCGGCTCGATGCTGGGTTCCGGGGCGGTCATTGTCATGGACGAAACCCGCTGCATGGTCAAGTCACTGCTGCGCTTATCGTATTTCTATTTTGAAGAAAGCTGCGGACAGTGTACGCCTTGCCGCGAAGGCACAGGCTGGCTTTATCGCATGGTCAACCGCATTGAACACGGGCAGGGTCGCCAGGAAGACCTGGACCTGCTCGATACCATTGCCGGCAATATCATGGGCCGCACCATCTGTGCGCTGGGCGACGCGGCGGCAATGCCGGTCCGCGGGTTTTTGAAGCATTATCGCGATGAATTCGCATACCACATTGAGCATAAGCAATGTGTGGTTCCTCAATATCTGTAGGTCAAAGCATGGTTGAACTTACCATAGACGGAAAACCCGTAGCAGTGCCCGAAGGCAGCATGGTTATGCATGCCGCCAGCGAACTGGGTCTGTACGTTCCGCATTTCTGTTATCACAAGAAGCTGTCCATTGCGGCCAACTGTCGTATGTGTCTGGTAGAAGTCGAAAAAGCGCCCAAGGCGCTGCCGGCATGTGCTACGCCTGTCACGCAGGGCATGGTGGTGCACACCTGCTCGGCCAAAGCCGTTGCTGCGCAAAAAAGCGTGATGGAATTTCTGCTGATCAACCATCCGCTAGATTGCCCGATCTGTGACCAGGGTGGCGAATGTCAGTTGCAGGATCTGGCCGTAGGCTATGGCAGTGACGAGTCGCGCTACCGTGAAGAAAAACGGGTAGTCTTTCACAAGGACGTCGGTCCGCTGGTGTCTGCAGAAGAGATGACCCGTTGTATTCACTGTACCCGCTGTGTTCGTTTCGGTCAGGAAGTGGCTGGCGTTATGGAACTGGGCATGCTCAACCGCGGTGAGCATTCGGAAATCCAGACCTTTGTTGGCAATGCCATCGAATCCGAATTGTCCGGCAATATGATTGATCTGTGTCCGGTTGGTGCGCTAACCTCCAAACCGTTCCGTTATACCGCACGCACCTGGGAGCTGGCGCGTCGCCGCTCGATCAGCGCACACGATAGTGTCGGCGCCAATCTGGTGGTGCAGGTCAAGGGTGATCGCGTGATGCGCGTGGTGCCGTTCGAGAACGAAGATATCAATGAATGCTGGATCAGCGATAAGGATCGCTGGTCGTACGAAGGCCTTAATGTTGAAGACCGTCTGCAAACGCCCATGATCAAGGGTGATGACGGTGTATGGCGCGAAGCGTCGTGGAATGAAGCACTGACGGCAGCTGCCCAGGTGCTGGAGCGGATCAATCAGACGCACGGTGATGGCCAGATCGGCTCACTGGCCACAGAGTACTCTACAGTCGAAGAACTGGCCTTGCTGGCACGCCTGACGCGTGGCCTGGGTTCGCAGCATATAGATTTTCGTCTGCGCCAGACCGATGCCGGGTTTGAGCATGCGCTGCAGGGCGCTCCGTGGCTGGGCATGCCCATTGCCGAGCTCAATACACTGGATCGCGTACTGGTTATCGGTTCGGTGCTGCGCAAGGATCATCCGCTGTTTGCGCAGCGCTTGCGCCAGGCTGCCAAACATGGCACTCAGATCGTTATTATTGACACGACAGGCGAGGATCCACTGATCCCGACAGCAAAACGGATTACCGTTGCGCCGGATCAGCTGCTTAATTTTGTGGCCCAGGTGGCCGCTGCCGGTAATGCGGCAGAGCAGGGCGCACAGCCATCTAACGGTCAGGACCTGAGCGCAACTGATGTCGCGGCCATTCTGGCTGGCGGCAGCAAGTGCGGCGTGTTCCTGGGTAATATGGCCGTTGCCTCACCACAGGCGACACAACTGGCTGTTCAGGCACAGGCCATCGCTGAGACGGCTAATGGCACACTGGGCTTTCTGACCGCGGGCGCCAATACGGTAGGCGGCTATCTTGCCGGCGCCGTGGCGACCGAAGATGGAATGAATGTGGCCAAGATGATGCGCAATCCGCTTAAGGCCTATCTGGTTCTGCACGCCGAGCCTGCTTTGGACATGGATGATGGCGATAAGGCCGAAAAAATGCTGGCCGGTGCGTTCTCCATTGCACTGACTTCATATAAATCGGCGGCCGAGAACTGGGCACGCATCATGCTGCCGGTTGCGCCATTTACTGAAACCTCCGGCACGTTTGTGAACGCTGAAGGCCGCGCGCAAAGCTTCAAGGGTGTGGTTGCCGGTCTGGGACATAGTCGTCCGGCCTGGAAAGTACTGCGGGTACTGGGCAATATTCTGAAGCTGACCGACTTCGAAGACGAGACTTCAGAGTCGGTGCGCGATAGTGTGCTCATGAATGGCTTTACCGCAAAATTATCCAACCGGGTGACCGCAACGGCCAGTGCATCGGCAGCAGCGCCGATGGCCGACGGGGCCCTGCAGCGCGTTGCTGATCTGCCGATCTATCGCACTGACGCCATCGTGCGCCGTGCCGAGGCGTTGCAACTGGCACCAGCCAGTGCAGCACCCGTAGCCAGCCTGAATGCGGCAACGCTTGCCCGTCTGGGCGTACAAAGCGGCGACACCGTGCGGGTTCGCGGCAGTAACGGAAACGATATCCGGATCCAGGCAAAGCAGGATGACCGCCTGGCTGACAACACAGTTCGCATCGCCCAGGGCTTTGCACAAACTGCCGCACTTGGCAGTGCTTTCGGTAACGTATTCGTGGAGAAACTTTGATGGATATCTGGTCCTGGTTTACCGACGGCGTCAAGGCAGTGAATGTCTGGGGAACCGATCTGCTCGGCCCGGTGGCATGGCTCGTCCTCTGGACGCTGGTCATGATTGTCGTTATCGCTCTGCCCATCATTATCTGCGTGGCCTTTCTCACCCTTTGGGAACGTCGCATGATTGGATACATGCACGTGCGTCGCGGTCCCAATCGCGTCGGCCCTGGTGGTATATTGCAGCCGTTTGCTGACGTGCTCAAGCTGTTGACCAAAGAGGTCATTGTGCCGGCGCAGGCGAACAAGGTGCTGTATTTCATTGCACCGGTGCTCACCCTGATTCCGGCGCTGGCCGCCTGGGCAGTGGTGCCTTTCGGTCCTGAAGTGGTTCTGGCCAATGTCAACGCCGGCCTGTTGTATGTCATGGCCATTACATCTGTCGGTGTTTACGGCGTGATTATTGCGGGCTGGGCATCTAACTCCAAGTATGCTTTCCTGGGCGCCATGCGTGCCTCGGCACAAATGGTGTCGTATGAGCTGGCCATGGGTTTCGTGCTGGTCACGGTTTTGCTGGTATCCGGTACGCTGAACATGAACGGCATCGTGCAAGGCAGATGCAAGGCTGGTTTGCCTCGCATGGCGTCACTTTCATGTCCTGGAACTGGTTGCCCCTGTTGCCGCTGTTCGTTATCTACGTGATTTCTGCCGTGGCCGAAACCAACCGCCACCCGTTCGACGTGGTCGAAGGGGAGTCTGAAATTGTGGCCGGCCATATGGTTGAATATTCCGGCATGGGCTTTGCGCTGTTCTTCCTGGCCGAATACGCCAACATGATTCTGCTGTCCGCCATCGCTTCGGTGATGTTCCTGGGCGGCTGGTCTGCACCGCTCAATTTTGCGCCCTTTACCTGGGTGCCGGGCTGGTTGTGGCTGGGCTTGAAAGCGTTTTTCGTGGTGTCGCTGTTTATTTGGTTCCGCGCCTCCTTTCCCCGCTATCGCTATGACCAAATCATGCGTCTGGGCTGGAAGGTATTCATTCCGCTCACAGGGGTCTGGCTGCTGGTGGTCGCGATCTGGATGCAGACGCCCTTTAATATCTGGAAATAGGCTGACAGAGACATGAGTGCAATTAAGGATTTTTTTGGCAGCCTGTTACTGACTGAATTGCTGAAAGGCATGAGTCTGACGGGCAAGTACTTCTTCAAACGCAAGATTACGTTGCAGTACCCTCACGAGAAGACGCCGGCCTCGCCGCGTTTCCGTGGCCTGCATGCGCTGCGCCGCTACCCCAACGGGGAAGAGCGCTGCATTGCCTGTAAGTTGTGCGAAGCGGTGTGTCCGGCCCTGGCCATCACCATTGAGTCGGTAGAGCGTGATGACGGCACCCGTCGCACCTCGCGCTATGACATCGATCTGACCAAGTGCATTTTCTGCGGCTTTTGCGAAGAAAGCTGCCCGGTCGATTCTATCGTCGAGACACATATTCACGAGTACCACGGTGAGAAGCGGGGCGACCTGTACTTCACCAAGGATATGCTGCTCGCCGTAGGGGACAAGTATGAATCCGAGATCGCTGCGCGTCGCGAAGCCGATGCCCGGTATCGATAAAGGCAAATGAGAAGATAACCATGTTTACAACTGTTCTCTTTTATATTCTGGCCGTTATCCTGATCATTGCAGGTGCGCGGGTCATTACTGCGACCAGCCCGGTAACGGCGGTGCTGCACCTGATTCTGACGTTCTTTACGGCATCCATGCTCTGGATGCTGCTGGGCGCCGAGTTTCTGGCACTGTTGCTGGTTCTGGTTTATGTGGGCGCCGTGATGGTGCTGTTCCTTTTCGTCGTTATGATGATTGACATCACACCGGCCAGTTTACGTTCCGGTTTCAAAACCTATCTGCCGCTGGGATTGGTGATCGGTGGCGTGATGGTGCTGGAAATCGCTTTTGTATTGGGCAATATGTATCTGGGTTCGGGTCCATCCATCTCCATGCCGGCTGATTACGACAACACCCGTCAATTGGGCATTGCCTTGTATTCCCAGTATTCCTATGCGATCCAGATTGGTGCGATGACGCTGCTGGTGGGGATGATCGCTGCGATTGCGCTTACCTTGCGCGAGCGCCGTAATCGCAAATATGTCACTTCTGATCAGCAATTGCGCGTCAAGGCATCCGATCGTCTGAAAATGGTCAATATTCCGTCGCAGACTGAAGTGCCGACGACTGAAGTGCAGGATGTGAAACCAGCAGGGGAAGGCAAATGACCATATCACTCGCTCATTATTTGATCCTTGGCGCAATTATGTTTGCCATGGGCGTCTTTGGTATTTTTCTGAACCGTCGCAATCTGATCAGTCTGTTGATGTCGATCGAGCTTATGTTGCTGGCCGTCAATATCAATTTCGTTGCTTTCTCCAGCTGGATGCCGGGTGCCGATGGCATGCCCGATACAGCCGGGCAGGTATTCGTATTTTTCATCCTCACGGTGGCCGCTGCCGAGGCGGCTATCGGCCTGGCGATTCTTGTGATGCTGTTCCGTAAAATCAATTCAATCAACGTGGACGACATCGGTCGTTTGAAAGGGTAAGGACCCGGAATGAACAACTCCTTATCATCTTCACTGCTTCTGGTCATTGCGCTGGCTCCCTTGCTGGGCGCTGTCCTTACCGGTTTCTTCGGGACCGGCTTTGTCGGTCGCTCGGTCAGCCGCCGTGCGTCCCACATGATTACGATCATCCTGGTGGCCGTGTCTTTCTTTGGTTCGGCCTACGTGCTGTACCAGGTCGGCTTTAACGGTGCTTACTATAACGATACGGTCTATACATGGAGCCTGATCGGCACCCGTGTTGCAGAGGTGGGCTTTCTGGTTGATGCGCTGACTGCGCTCATGATGGTCGTGGTCACTTCCGTATCGCTGATGGTTCACATCTACACCATCGGCTATATGTCCGATGATCCGGGCTATCAGCGTTTCTTCTCGTATATTTCGCTGTTCACCTTCTCCATGCTGATGCTGGTCATGGCCAACAACATGCTGCAGCTGTTCTTTGGCTGGGAAGCGGTGGGCCTGGTTTCTTATCTGTTGATTGGTTTCTGGTACACGCGGCCGACGGCGATCTTCGCCAACATGAAGGCGTTCCTGATCAACCGCGTGGGCGATTTCGGCTTTGTGCTGGGTATTGCGCTGCTGTTTGCCTACACCGGCTCGCTGAACTACGGCGACGTTTTCGCCCAGTCTGAAAAACTGGCGGCGACCGCTTTTCCGGGTACCGATTGGCAATTGATCACTGTTGCATGTATCTGCCTGTTTATCGGCGCCATGGGTAAATCAGCCAGGTGCCGTTGCATGCCTGGCTGCCAGACTCCATGGAAGGCCCGACGCCCATCTCTGCCCTGATTCACGCGGCAACGATGGTGACTGCTGGTATCTTCATGGTCGCCCGTTTCTCGCCCCTGTTTGAACTGTCTCCCACAGCCCTTTCATTCGTGATTGTGATCGGTAGTATCGGTGCACTGTTCCTGGGTATTCTTGGCATCATCCAGAACGACATCAAACGGGTGGTTGCCTATTCGACTCTGTCTCAGCTGGGTTATATGACGGTGGCGCTGGGTGCATCGGCTTATCCGATAGCCATTTTCCACCTGATGACACACGCGTTCTTCAAGGCGCTCCTGTTCCTGGGCGCAGGTTCCGTGATTATCGGCATGCACCATGACCAGGACATCCGTAATATGGGTGGCTTGCGCAAGTACATGCCAATTACCTGGATCACTTTCCTGATCGGTACTTTGTCATTGGTGGGTACGCCATTCTTTGCCGGTTTCTATTCCAAAGAACATATTATCGAGGCTGCCGGCGCAGCAACGGTATGGGGTAGCGGCTTTGCCTACTGGGCAACGCTGATCGGCGTGTTTGTCACTTCGCTGTATTCTTTCCGTGTGTACTTCCTGGTGTTTCATGGCAAGCCGCGATTCAATACCGATGGTCATGCGCATCACGGCGACGATCATGCCGCAGCACACGATACGCACAGCCATGACGATCACCACCACGGCGGCACGCCGCACGAGTCTCCATGGGTTGTGACACTGCCTCTGGTATTGCTGGCGATTCCATCCATTGTGATTGGCGCCTGGGTGATTGATCCGTTGCTGTTCGGAGATTTCTTCAAGGGCGTGATTGCCGTTTCCGAAGCGCATCCGGCCATGCAGGAGCTGGCGCATGAGTTCCATGGCTGGGTTGCGTATGGCCTGCATGCCTTTGTCACAGTGCCGTTCTGGCTGATGATTGCCGGGCTGGTTGTTGCGTGGTACTGCTATCTGGTCAATCCGGCGCTGCCTGCGCGCGTGTATCGCTCGCTGTCGGGCATCAATCGGATCCTGGAAAACAAATACTATATAGACTGGGTCAACGAAAACATCTTTGCACGTGGTGCACGCGGACTGGGCATGCTGTTCTGGAACGTCGGTGACAAGGGTGTGATCGATGGCGGTCTGGTCTCGGGTAGTACGCGTCTGGTCGGGCTGGTGGCTGCCATCAGTCGTCATCTGCAATCTGGTTATATTTACCATTATGCATTTGCCATGATCGTTGGCGTAATTGCCTTCATTTCAATATTTGTGCTGGTACTTTAAGATGGGCGAAATGACTTCTACCTTACCCTGGCTGTCCCTGGCAATTTTTGTGCCGATCGTTGCCGGTATTCTGGTTCTGATCATGGGCAGCGACGAACGCGCCGATTTCACCCGCAAGCTGGCACTTTTCGGCTCCGTGATCAGCTTTCTGGTCACCTTGCCGGTGTATTTCGGGTTTGACGGTTCGACGGCACAAATGCAGTTTGTCGAAAAGACACCCTGGATCGATGCCTTCTCTGCGACCTATCATCTGGGCGTGGACGGTATTTCGATATGGTTGGTGCTGCTTACGGCCTTGATCACCGTGATTGTGGTGCTGGCCGGCTGGGAAGTGATTACCAAGCGTGTTGCCCAGTACATGGCTGCGTTCCTGATTCTGTCAGGTCTGATGGTAGGGGTGTTTGCTGCCCTGGACGGCCTGCTGTTCTATATATTCTTCGAAGCCACGCTGATCCCGATGTATATTATCATCGGCGTTTGGGGCGGCCCGAACCGGGTTTATGCCGCGTTCAAGTTCTTCTTGTATACGCTGCTTGGCTCACTGCTGACACTGGTCGCCTTCATTTACCTGTATACGCAGACCGGCTCGTTCGATATTCAGGTCTGGCAGCAGGCCAAGCTGGGTTACACGCCGCAAATGCTGATCTTTTTTGCATTGCTTGCTGCCTTTGCCGTCAAGGTGCCCATGTGCCGGTACACACCTGGCTGCCGGATGCTCACGTGGAAGCGCCTACCGGTGGTTCTATTGTGCTGGCCGCGATTATGCTCAAACTGGGTGCTTACGGCTTCTTGCGTTTTTCCCTGCCTATCGCGCCGGATGCATCGCACAGCATGGCCGGTCTGATGATTGTGTTGTCACTGGTGGCCGTAATTTACATCGGCTTGGTAGCAATCGTTCAGGACGACATGAAAAAACTGGTGGCCTATTCATCGGTCGCCCATATGGGTTTTGTCACGCTGGGTTTTTTCCTGTTCAATACGGCAGGGATGGAAGGCGCAATTATCCAGATGATTTCGCACGGTTTTGTCTCGGGCGCCATGTTCCTGTGTATCGGTGTGCTGTATGACCGCCTGCATACGCGTCGCATTGCCGATTACGGCGGTGTGATCAACACGATGCCCAAGTTCGTCACGTTCTTCGTGCTGTTTTCAATGGCCAACAGTGGCCTGCCTGCAACCAGCGGATTCGTTGGCGAGTTCTACGTAATTCTGGGCGCTGTCGAGCATAACTTCTGGATCGGCCTGCTTACGGCAACAGCGCTGATTCTGGGGGCTTCGTACTCGTTGTGGATGGTCAAGCGCGTCGCCTATGGCGATATTACCAACGAAGCGGTAAAGCAGATGAAAGACGTCAATTGCCGCGAATATGCACTGCTGGCGATCCTGGCGATCTTCGTGCTGGTAATGGGTATCTATCCAAAACTGTTTACCGATGTGATGCACGTGTCTGTCCAGCAATTGCTGGATCACGTGGCCGTTTCTAAATTGTAAGACTGAGTCATCATGGAAAATCAATTTAATTTTGCACTTGCAGCGCCTGAAATCATTCTGGCGATCATGGCCATGGGCATTCTGGTTTACGATGCACTCAGTCATGAAGCCAGTCGCAAAACCACCTATGTTTTCTCCCTGTGCGCGCTGATCATTCTGACTGTGGTATCACTGATGCAGTGGAATAGCGGTATTGGCGGCACGACCTTTTATGGTATGTATGTTGCCGATCCGCTGGCGCACTTTCTGAAGATCGCGTCATATCTGGCGGTGCTGGTCACGCTGATCTACAGCCGCCAGTATGTGGTGGATCGCGACATGTCCAAGTCAGGAGAACTGTATCCGCTGACGCTGTGTGCGCTGCTGGGGCAGATGGTGATGATTTCGGCCAGCAGCATGCTGACCATTTATCTGGGCCTGGAACTGATGTCCCTGGCCCTGTACACGATGGTTGCGCTGCGCCGGGATTCACTGGTTGCTACCGAGTCGGCCATGAAATACTTCGTGCTGGGCGCACTGGCTTCCGGCTTCATGCTTTACGGTATTTCAATGGTGTACGGTGCAACCGGCCACGTGGATCTGGCCGGCGTCATGCAGGTTATCCGCAGTGGCCAGGCTGGCGAAATGACCCTGGTGCTGGGTACGGTCTTTGTTGTTGCAGGCCTGGCATTCAAACTGGGTGCTGTGCCATTTCATATGTGGATTCCCGACGTGTATCAAGGGGCGCCTACAGCCATTACGCTGACAATCGGTGCCGCACCGAAGCTGGCCGCGCTGGCCATTACGTTGCGCCTGCTGATCGAAGGACTCAATGGCGTTGCCCTGAGCTGGCAGCCCATGCTGATCATTCTGGCAGTGCTGTCGCTGGCCATCGGTAATCTGACGGCAATCATGCAGACCAACTTCAAGCGGATGCTGGCTTATTCCACCATTTCGCATGTCGGCTTTGTGTTGCTGGGACTGCTTTCGGGCGTGGCCGCCAACGGTACGGTCATGAGTGGCGCCTATGCCTCTTCGCTGTTTTATATCGTGACCTATGTGCTCACCACCCTGGCCAGTTTCGGTCTGGTGTTGTTAATGAGCCGCCAGGGTTTTGAATGCGAAAACATCGACGATCTCAAGGGGCTGAACCAACGCAGTCCGTTGATGGCCTTTGGCATGCTGCTGCTGATGTTCTCGCTGGCCGGTATTCCGCCACTGGTCGGCTTTCACGCTAAACTGGTCGTCTTGCAGGCAGTCGTGTCAGCCGGACACGTATGGTTGGCTATCTATGCTGTGTTGTGTTCGCTGATCGGTGCTTTCTATTATCTTCGCGTTGTCAAGGTAGTGTACTTTGATGAGCCGGTGCAAGGTGTACCGGCACCTGATACGACCTGGTCATTCCGTAGTGGCGTCATGTCCGTCAATGGTCTGCTGATCATTGTGCTGGGTATCTTGCCCGGCGGCCTGATGACCTTGTGCGTGCAGGTGATTGACGCTTCACTGAAATTCTGACGGACTGATTGTTATGTATCCTGCTGAGTCGATCTGGGTTTTCATTGTGCTGGCATTTGTGTTTGCCATCGCACCGTTTCTGACCGAAAGGACCTTTGTGTTTACGCTTTGGCCGCAAGCGGGCGAGCAGCAAAAGCCGTTCTGGTTCTATCCCTTGCGTGCCTTGTTATCGTATGCGGCGATTGGCGCCGGTTGCTGGTTGCTGGGAACGCAGGCCGGCAACTTGCCCTATATGCTGGCGGGTGTATTACTGTTGAGTCTGACGCTATATGTGCCTGGCGCCGTGGTCACGCCACACGTGCCGGTCAAGCATGTGAGTACTCACCTGCTGGAAGTGCTGATTGGCTTTTTTGTGGTGGGCGCGATCGGCTTTGCGATTGAGGCTAACTACGCGAATCCTTCAGTGAAAAACTGGGAGTTCTATGCCATTGCAGCGTGTCTGTACGTGGTGCTGGGGTATCCCGGTTTTGTCTGGCGCCATCTGATGAAGCATCCCAAGCGCCATAAAGCAGCCTGAAGACAGGCTGGCAGATCAGATCCCGGCAGTGTGCGCACTGGCCGGGTTTTTTTTCGAATGCAGCTGCACCGGCGTGGACATCGGTTGAATCCCTGTGAGTCGATGCGCCGGTTTATTGTCCGAGTATTTGCCGGTATTGCCGCTCTGCGACGCCCAGGGTATTGAGCGTGCGCCAACCCTGTTGCTCGCATTTTTTATTGATGCACAGAAATAGCTCGGCAGTCGCCAGTGCATCGGCCACTGCGTTGTGGCGTCGATGGTTGTGTATATTAAACAATTGCATCCAGTCGTCCAATGTTCTGTGGCTCATGGCTTGTTCACGCAACAGGGCAGGAGCCAGATAGGCCAGGTCTATCCATTGCCTTTTTTTCAGATCAGTTTGCAGCCACATTTTCAGGCTTTTTTCGAGCATAGTCTGGTCAAAGGCGACGTGAAAGGCCAGCAAGGGATCGGGGCCGATGTATTCAAGAAACTGCATGAGCGCCTCGGCCGGGTCAATGCCACTGCGTTGTTTGCCGCCTGCAATGCCGTGGATCAGAATATTGCTTTTGCTGCTGATCTGCTCTTGCCGCAGAACAATGTCGAAGGCATCGTCCAGCATGATACGCCCATGTTCGACAGCAACCGCACCAATGGCGATCAGGGTATCTTTTTTCAGATTGAGTCCACTGGTTTCCACATCCAGCACAACAATTCTGCTTTCGTGAACCGCCTGAGTGCCACTGGGTTGTGGCAGCGTACGCCACGCCTCGAAGCGCGCTTGCAGCGAGGCAGGGCGTGGATGTGTGTTGCCTGCACGGAAAAACTCAAGCAGACTCATGACTACTCGCTTCCGATGGCTTGAGGGAACGCTTCTGATAGCTGTCGTTGCATCTTACAGTGCATACTTCACCCCCAACATGCTTTGCAGAGACTTGGCCAGCCGGAAGGCTTCACGCAGGATTCGATTATCCAGGGCATTAAGCGTGCCAGGATCAATCTGGTTCGTGTAAGGCTGATTTTTTGCAGCAGCCTGATGATGCAATTGCATTCGCAATAACTGGATGTACAGGAATGCTTCTGCATAGGCGTCGGCCTGTTCCTGGCGCAGCCCGGCTTTTGGCCCTGCTTCTTTTAGGCGCAATACTGTATTGGTGTGATTGCTGCCCGTCTGCAGCGCCAGTATGCGCGCGGCGTCGACAAAGAGCACCGCCGCCTGGGTCTTCAGATCCAGGGTATTGTCCTGGCTGGTCACGAAATCACGGAACAGACCTAATGGCGGTTTGCGTGACAGCGCAGTCTGCGTCAGAAAACGCAGAAACAGCGGGTGCTGTGTCAGCGCTTGGTTCAACCATTGGCGCAGCGACCTGGGCAGTTGCTCATTGCCATCTAGCGCACGAAAATCAAAGAAGATGGTGGAATGCATGATGGCCTGCGGATCGGGGCTGCTAATCCAGGCACTGAAGCGGGCGCGCCATTCTTCGGCGCTCAGACACCATTGCGGGTTCGAAGCCATAATATTGCCTTTGCACAAGGGAAAGCCGCAGGTATCAAGGGCCTGATTGACCTCTTTGGCAAATGCCAGCAGGATAGGGCGTGCCGCTTCAGCGTGTTGTGCACTGGTGGCGCTAAAGATAATGCCGTTGTCCTGATCGGTATAGAGCGTTTGCTCCATGCGACCTTCGGAGCCCAGTGCCAGCCAGCAATAGTCCAGTGTCTGCACTTGCGGATGTCGTTCACGCATTAAGCGTGAAATCTGGCACAGCGTCAGATCGTTCAAGGCAGAAATAATCTGTGTAATCTGCTCCACGGCGATACCCTGGGCCATCATATTGTCGCCCAGCTTGCGAATATCGTCGCAGCAGGAGGAAACATCCTGAACCGACTGTGCTGCCTGCAGGCGTAGGTTGATTTGTCGCAGACTGATTCGCTGCAGCGAGAACAGGTCCTTTTCCGATACCATCCCACGCAGCCTGCCGGTATCGGCGTCAGCGACCACGATATGCCTGAATCCACGCCTGGCCATAATGAGCGCTGCCTCGGAGGCTGGCGCATCCGGCGGCAGTGAAACGGGATCTGCCGTCATATAGCGCGAAAAAGGGGCATCCAGATCGGCCTGCGGCAGCGCGACCCGGGTAAGCAGATCCTGCAATGTGAAAATACCGACTGCCTGGTTATTGTGGTCTACCGCGATGATGGAGCCGACCTGCTGCTCCTTCATGTATTCCAAGGCGTCGCGCAGCGCCAGGCCGGACGAACAGGTCACCGGCTCTCTTCGGATCAGTTGCTGCAAGGGCATGGTTAACGCCGGATGTTCAGCGCTGCTGCGGCTATATTGCGCCTGGATAATCTGTTTGGAGTACTCAAGCAGCAGGGCGGTGCGCTGTTCGCAATAATCCCGGAATACCGGCGATTCTTCCCGCAGTTTCTGAAAACCTGCCAGGCTCAGTTCATACACAAAAGTATCGGTCGCAGCGACGAACTGACTGCCTGGGGATCGGCTGGCCAGTATCGCGCCCAGGGGAAAGCATTCACCTTCGTGCAGTTCGAACGTATCGCGATACTGGCGGGCCGAGCTGGCCAGCTGCTCGGTCTGCACAATACCCTGCTTGACGATATAAAAGGTTTCCGGTGGCGGCGCGTTGGCCGGGATAATCGTCTCGCCCTTGGCAAAGTAATTGATGGTCAGCCGGCCCGCCAATGCTTCCAGTACGTGCTCCTGCATGTTCTGAAAGGGAGGAAAGCGTTTCAGATGCTCAACGATAGCCTGATTCAACTGCATGATATGTCCCTGGCAATGGGTTGTCGTCTGTCGGGTAGTGTATGGTTCCTTCATGGACAGAGTTGTTTCAGGGTTATTTTATACCTGCTTGCGTCACTCACAGATGAACCAGAATATTGATCAGGCGGTCAAAGGGATCGCGCACGTAAAAACGACGTACCCCCCAGGGTTCAGTCACGGGGCCATATTCGGGTGTAATGGCTGCCGCCTTGCAACGCTGCAGGGCTTGATCCAGGTCGTCCACTTCAATGGACAGATCGGGTACCGGGGTCCCTGATCCGCCTTCACTGGCGATACTCAGCTGCGTCTGCATGGTCTGGTCCGAGCCGTAAGTGGCCAGCCAGCCATGGTTCATCAGCAGATCCAGGCCCAGTACATCCTGATAAAACGCTTTGGCGGCTGCGACATTAGGGCTTTGGATATTGGCGACAATACGTTTGACTTTCATGAGTCTGGTTCCTCCGATGGCCGGTACGTTGATCACGCCCTGACGGCGTTGCTGTGGTGCTGACTATAGCCGGTGTGTATGCCGGTATGCAGGTCGGGTGGCAGATGCTGGATATTCAACTGCCCTGGTTCTGAGCCGCGTTCGCACGGATTGCCTGCCATCCAGGCCCCGGTGTGAGTTGATGTGTCGTTCTGATCGAGATTAGCTGCTGATTTGCATGATTTTAACTGATCTGGGTGCTTGCGCATACAACGCCTGGCGCACTGGCGCAGGTCGGTTTGTACGGATGTTGCCAGTGGGCACTGTGAAGGCTGCCCGATGCGCCTTAAAGTGCGCTGTGCCGGCTCAACAGTTCGGCGTTGGGCAGTCACGCCGCAAGACGCGAGCTGCAGCGGCTGCACTGGCGAATGGCGAATGGCGAATGGCGAAAACCGCCAGAAAGGCATTGGGCAAGCATGTCGCAGGGCGGCTGAAGTGGTAGGTAGTCTTGACGCGCTACGGATCGGTTGTTAATCTGTTTCGCATAGCGGTCGTTTGAAGGGCAACCTGAGTGTAATTGAAGCGCAAACCGAGATGCGGCCGGGGTGCAACTCACATGCAAACGAAAGGATACGCTTAAACCGGGAGGAGCAATGATCGTGACTCACACTGCTGTCGTTCAGTACCCCAGGTCAGGGTGCAGGTGCCGCTTTGGCGGCATAGCGCAATGACGCCCACCATTACTGCCTTTGCGCAGTCTCCCGATGGGGGCAGGGGGCTGGCGCGGGATATGCGAGTGCGCTGGGCCTTTGAAGAAGCCGGGCAACCTTATCTTGTGCGTTATCTGTCGTTTGCGCAATTGAAGGAGCCTGCGTATTATGCGCAGCATCCCTTCGGACAAATTCCCAGCTATGAGCAAGGCGATTTGGTTCTGTTTGAGTCAGGCGCCATCGTGCTGCACATTGCCCAGCAGCATGGGCAACTGTTGCCGGATGATCCCGGTGCACGGGCGCGTGGCATTGTCTGGATGTTTGCGGCGCTCAATTGCCTGGAACCGCCCATCTGGGAGTGGGTCATGGGCAGGATTCTGGAGTCTGAGCAGAGCTGGTATGAGCAACGCCAGCACATTCTGCAGGAGCGGATACGCGTTCGGCTGGATCAACTGAGTCGCCGGCTCGGACACGCTGATTGGCTTGAAGATCGGTTCAGCGCCGGAGACCTGTTGATGGTAACCGTGCTGCGGATTTTGAATGAATCGAACCAGAGCCCGCTACCCGACTACCCGAACCTGAGGGACTATGTGGCGCGAGGCGAGGCGCGACCTGCTTTCAAGCGGGCGTTTGCGGCGCAACTGGCCGCATTCAACGCGCATATGCCGTCTGACTAAACGGGTGCGGGACGATGGGCAGCGGCAAAATGGCCGTTGCTCTCAGCGGGCTTGCGCGGCCTGTGTGGCGTCCTTGCTGTCAAACCAGTTCAAAATAGCATCCAAGCCGGCGTAGTTGATCTGAAATGCCGCGGCCTGTTGCAATACCGGCTTGGCGCGATAGGCGACGGAGTAAGCCGCATTGCTCAGCATGGCCAGGTCGTTGGAGCCGTCGCCGACCGCAATGCATTGTTCGGGTGTGGCGTTTAGCGACAGGGCAAGCGAGCGCAGGTGCGCGGCTTTTTTGTTGCCGTCTACGATATCACCATATACCTGTCCCGTCAGTTTACCGTTATTGACTTCCAGAACATTCGCATGCGCGCTGTCCAGTCCCAGGCGTGCGCGCAGTTTTTCAGTGAAAAAGGTAAAGCCGCCGGACACCACCATAACATGGACGCCCGCGGCCTTCATTGTGCGGATCAGTTTCTCGGCACCCACATTCAACTGGAGCCGCTCGTTATAGACACGCAACAGATCTGTTTCGGCCACGCCTTTGAGCAGGGCGACGCGACGTCGCAGGCTCTCGCTGAAATCGGTAATTTCGCCACGCATGGCCGCCTCGGTAATGGCGGAGACTTCGGCCTTTTTACCGACCATATCAGCAATCTCATCGATGCATTCGATATTGATCAGGGTCGAATCCATATCCATGGCCAGCACTTTCATATCATGCAGCGGCCGGATATCTTCGAGCGCGGCGACGTCCACATGTTTGCTCCTGGCCCACGCTTGCAGCTCGGCAAGGGCAGATTGGTCTATCTCTTCAAGCCGCATGGCGCAGGCATTCAGGGGGGTAATGCGGTTGGCGCTGACCAGCGCAGCGGCCTGTTCGATCAGGTCATGGCGAATGCCGGGGGCTTGAAGTACGAGATGCATGTTAAGGAAAATCCGGATAAAAAGGAGTCAGGCCGCCAGTGTCTTGAGCAGCAGGCGAATGGTATCGATACGGCGACTGATGTCGGGCATATTATTCAGTTCAATGCGTAATTTATCCGCCCCCGAAAAACGGATGTGCTTTTGTTTTTGCACCAGTTCTATCATTTTAAGCGGGTCGGCGCTGGTCTTGGGACCGAAAACCAGTAGCGCCTGCTCATCGCTGATGTCGACCTTGATGATGCCCAGCGCTTCGGCCAGAATGCGCAGGCGGTGCGTGGCGATCAACATGCGCGCCGGCTCAGGCATTTTGCCAAAGCGGTCGGTAAGCTCTTCCTGAATGGCCAGCAGGTCATCTTCGGTCTTGGCGTGGGCCAGCTGTTTGTACAGGGACAGGCGGGCATGGATATCGGTACAGTAATCAGCCGGAAGCAGGGCAGAAGTGTGCAGCTTAACTTCGCAAACGGAGTTGAACGGAGTCTCCAGATCAGGCTCTTCGCCAGCCTTGAGCGCCCGCACGGCTTCGTTGAGCAGATCGCTGTACATGGTAAAGCCGATTTCGTTGATATTGCCCGATTGCGATTCGCCCAGCACTTCGCCCGTACCCCGGATTTCCAGATCGTGCATGGACAGAAAGAAGCCCGAGCCCAGTTCTTCCAGGGACTGAATGGCTTCCAGCCGTTTCTTTGCATTGCTGGTAATGGCATCTTCGCCCGGTGTGAGCATATAGGCATAGGCCTGATGGTGCGAGCGGCCCACGCGACCCCGCAACTGATGCAGTTGCGCCAGGCCCAGCCGGTCTGCGCGATGGATAATGATGGTATTGGCGCTGGGTACATCAATACCGGTTTCGATAATGGTGGTGCACAGCAGAATGTTAAAACGCTGTTGATAAAAGCCCTTCATGATCTCTTCGAGTTCGCGTTCGGGCATCTGGCCATGGGCCACGGCAATACGCGCTTCGGGCAGCAGTTCTTCCAGGCGCGCGCGGCGGTTCTGAATGGTTTCCACTTCGTTGTGCAGGAAGTACACCTGGCCGCCGCGTTTCAATTCACGCAGGGCGGCTTCGCGGATGGTGCCATTGTCTTCGCGCCGTACGAAAGTTTTGATAGCCAGGCGCTTTTGCGGTGCCGTGGCAATCACGGAAAAGTCGCGTATGCCTTCCAGAGACATGCCCAGCGTACGCGGAATGGGTGTTGCGGTCAGCGTCAGAATGTCCACTTCAGCGCGCAGCGCCTTGAGCGCTTCTTTCTGGCGCACACCAAATCGATGTTCTTCATCAATAATGACCAGCCCCAGACGCTTGAATTTGACTTCCTTGCCCAGCAGCTTATGCGTGCCGATGACAATATCGACCGTGCCATCCTGCAAGCCGTCCAGCGCCGCTTTGACTTCCTTGGTGCTGCGAAAGCGCGACAGTTCTGCCACACGCACCGGCCAGTCGGCAAACCGGTCTGCGAAGGTCTGGGCATGCTGCTCGGCCAGCAGCGTGGTGGGGCACAGCAGGGCAACCTGTTTGCCATTGGCGACACACAGAAAGGCCGCGCGCAGGGCAACTTCGGTCTTGCCGAAACCCACATCGCCGCACACCAGTCGGTCCATCGGTTTGCCGGAGGTCATGTCGCCAATCACGGCATCAATGGCGGCCTGCTGGTCGGCCGTTTCTTCAAAGCCAAAACCTTCGACAAAGGTCTGATAGTCAGAAAAGGGCAGCTTGAACGAAAAGCCTTCACGTGCGGCGCGCAGCGCATACAAAGCCAGCAGCTCGGCTGCCGCATCGCGGATTTGCTTGGCGGCCTTCTTGCGGGCTCGGTCCCATTGCCCGGATCCTAATTGATGTAGCGGAGCATGCTCGGGATCAGCACCGCTATAGCGGGAGATTACGTGCAGTTGCGAGACCGGGACGTAGAGCGTGCTGTTGCCTGAGTATTGCAGATGCAATAACTCGATATCGCCTTCGCCCAGGTCCATGGTCACCAGGCCATGGTAGCGACCGATACCGTATTGCATATGAACGACCGGATCGCCCTCGCGCAGCTCGGACAGGTCTCGCACCATGGCGTCAACGTTGCTGCTGCGTTCCTGTTTCTTGCGACGGCGCTGGGCGACCGACGCCGAACCGGGGTACAGGTCATTCTCGGTGACCAGGCACAGTTGCCTGTCACGGATGATAAAACCGGTGTTCAGCGGCGCAATGGCAATGCCAAAATCGATATCGGAGGCCACAAAGTCCTGAACGTTATCAAAGGCGGCACTGGGCTCCAGTTGCTGTTCGCGCAGCAATTGCAACAGCGTTTCGCGGCGACCGGCCGAATCGGCGCAGAGCAGCAACCGCTGTTCGCCACGCTTTAACCAGGCGCGCAGGCGCGCAAAAGGATCATCACTGCGTCTGAGTACGGCGATATCAGGGGCCGGCGAAAATTGCGCATTCTGAGAGGTTTCGTCCAGATGTAGTCGGGCAAAGGACTTCAGATGAACGAAAAACTGTTCTTCAGACAGGAACAGGTGCTCGGGCGCCAGCACGGGCCGCTCGCGATCGCTTTTGAGGAATCGGTAGCGACTTTGCGTGTCGTCGTAAAACTGCCGGATGGCCTCTTCGATTGTGCCCACGGTGATCGTGATGGTTTCGGGACGCAAATAGTCAAATAGCGTTGCGGTATCGTCAAAGAACAGTGGCAGATAATACTCGATGCCCGCAAAGGCAATGCCGTTGCCCATATCTTTGTAGGGCATGGCGCGGGATGGGTCACCTTCGAACAGGTCGCGAAAGCGCGAGCGAAAATGGTTGCGGGCGGTTTCGTCCATGGGAAACTCGCGGCCGGGCAACAGTTCCACTTCATTGACCGGATACAGGCTGCG
The DNA here is from genome assembly GCF_000219915.2 of Advenella kashmirensis WT001. NCBI lineage: Bacteria > Pseudomonadati > Pseudomonadota > Betaproteobacteria > Burkholderiales > Alcaligenaceae > Advenella > Advenella kashmirensis. Next base: position 1,654,647 of record NC_017964.1, read on the forward strand.
CTGCGTGTCCATGTCGAAACTGCGAATAGACTCGATTTCGTCGTCAAACAGGTCGATCCGGTAGGGCAGCACCGAACCCATGGGGAATAAATCGATCAGCCCGCCCCGGATACAGAATTCTCCGGGCGCGGCCACTTGCGAGACGTGTGCATAATTGGCCAGCATCAACTGGTCGCGCAGCGCGGCCTCGTCCAGTTTGTCGCCTTTTTTGAACGAAAAGGAATAGGCCGCCAGAAACGCAGTGGGCGCCAGGCGATACAGGGCGGTTGTGACCGGCACCGTCAGAACGTCGACTTTGCCCTGCATGAGCGCGGACAGCGTCTTGAGTCTTTCGGAAATCAGATCCTGGTGGGGCGAAAAGCCATCGTAGGGCAGTGTTTCCCAGTCTGGAAACTGGCGCACTCGCAGTTTCGGGTCAAACAGCACCACTTCGTCATGCAGTCGTTGCGCCTGCAGCGGATCGGCGCAGAGCAGCACCAGCGGCTTGCCGGCGGCGCGAGCAAGTTCGGCCGACAGCCAGGCGTCACCCGAACCCGGTGGACGCGGGTAGCTATAGCGTTGACCGGGTTTAAGCGCAGAAAGAAGCGGAGTGAGGCTAGTGTTTGACACAGAGGCAGAAGCAGGGAATCGAATCTGCCCATTTTATCAGATACCGGCGTTTCGCCGCCTGCCGGGACCGCAGTTCGCCGCGGCCAGGGCAACGGTCTGCCAGCAGGCTGTCGGCGCTGTGTTGGCCGGCGCTGGGCGCACCGTCGCGCCGCCGGCTGCGATCCGGCCTGGCAGCGAAGTGGCATGATATTATCTGATCTCTTGAATGATGCGACTGCTGCTTCAACCGCGGCGACCACTATGACTGAGAACATCTTTGCGATTATTCCCGCAGGCGGCGTGGGTAGTCGGGCCCTGACTGCCGACCGGCAGATTCCCAAGCAGTATTGCACGATCAACGGCGTGGCCATGTTGCAACTGGCCGCCAATGCCTTGCGTGCAGATACCCGGGTCGCTGCCGTCCATATTGGGGTCACGGCTGAGGATACCTGGATCGATACGCTGGACCTGGGGCCCAATGTCTACGTCCATCGCACTGCCGGCGCCACGCGGGCGCTCACCGTCAGCGCTACGTTACAAGCGGTTCTGGACCGTGACGATCATGACGGCTGGGCACTGGTGCACGACGCGGCACGGCCGGGCTTGCAGCCCGATGCGCTTACGGCATTGATTGATGCCTGCCTGGGGCAGAAGACAGGCGGGTTGCTGGCCTTGCCTGTGCCCGATACCGTTAAACGCGCAACGGTAGATGAGCAACAGCAGGTATGTGTAGCGCAGACCATCCCGCGTGACGGCTTGTGGCTGGCGCAGACACCACAGCTATTTCCAGCCCGCGCCCTGCTGGATGCGCTGCGCAACGCGATGAGTCAGGGACTGGAGATTACCGACGAAGCTTCGGCCATGGAGGCGGCAGGCATGCGTCCCTTGCTGGTACGTGGTTCGGCCGAAAATATGAAAGTGACCTGGCCTGCAGATTTTGCATGATGGAACGGTGGCTGTCGTATGCCGCAGCGGTGCCGCGGCAGGCCTAAAAATAAAGTGTTGTTGACCTGCGGCACGGCACGAATGCCTTGCGCATGTTGAAATGAAATTAAAGAATGAAGTTTACGCAATAGACAGGGAGAGTGCTGTATGACAATTGGCTTGCGGGTTGGACAGGGGTTCGATGTCCATGCGTTACAGGAGGGGCGGCCCCTGATATTGGGGGGAGTCACCATTGCCCATACCCACGGTCTGCTGGGACATTCGGACGCCGATGCGCTATTGCATGCGATTACCGATGCCATCCTGGGCGCAGCGGCGCTGGGCGACATCGGTCGTTTGTTTCCCGATACCGATCCTGCATTCAAAGGCAGTGACAGTCGGGTGCTGTTGCGCGAGGCGTACCGTCGTGTCCGCGAAGCCGGCTGGCAGGTTGTGAACGTGGACGCCACTATCCACGCCCAGGCGCCGAAAATCATGCCCTATGCGGCGGCCATGGTAAGCAATATTGCTGCTGATCTGGCGCTGGATCCTGGCTGCGTGAATGTTAAGGGAAAGACGAACGAGCATCTGGGCTATCTTGGACGCAAGGAGGGCATTGCAGCCACGGCGGTCGCCTTGCTGGCCCGGCAATAGGACGGCCATAACGGGCGGCAGAATGTACGAAAAGTCGGTTGGTGCAGGTTCACCAGCCAAAAAAATGCCGCGACATTGTGTCACGGCATGACATTCATTGAGCGGCAGACTGACTATTTACCTTCGGCCGTTAACGCCAGCGCAGCGGCATTGACCACCGCGGCGATACGTCCGGCATCGCGCAACTGCTCGATCGTGTAGCCTGCTTTTTTCAGATTGTCAAAATGCGATTTAACGCAAAAGTGGCATTTGCCGACAATCGACGCAGCCAGGGCAAACAATTCAAAACGATCCTGCTCGATGCCGCCATGCGAGGAATAGGCATTCATGCGCAATAGCGGCGGCAGGGTTTTGAGTTGACTGTCGTCGGTCATTTCCACATAGGGATACCAGATATTGTTCATCCCCATCAGGCTGCTGCAGTCAGCACACCATTGACATCTTCCGGGGACAAACCAGACTTGAACTGCTCGATCAGAAAAGGATTTTTCGCGGCATAGGCGGCAGCCAGAGCCACACCCACTGCATCGGCCGGTTTCAGAGAGGAGCGGGCAATGGTGCCATCCAGATTCAGGCGTATGTCCTTGGCCCAATCGGGAATTTCATTTTTAATCGTAGTTAAAAATTGCATAGTTTTTCCTATTAAAAAGAGGAGGAAAAACCCGGCGAACCGGGCTTGATGCAAATTACAGTGTGTCGCCACCCGCTGCGCGGTTGCATGGGCACAATTCATCTGTCTGCAGGCCGTCCAGAATACGCAGAACTTCTTCCGGGTTGCGTCCCACGTTCAGGTTGTTGACTGAAACATGCTGGATGACGTTGTCCGGGTCAACAATGAATGTAGCGCGCAGGGCAACACCTTCATTGCGTTCACGCACGCCCAATTGATCGATCAGGGAACCGGTAGAGTCGGCAAATGAATAGTGACCCAGTTTGTTCAGGTCAGGATGCTCACGGCGCCATGCCAGTTTGCAGAATTCGTTGTCCACAGAGCCGCCCATCAGTACGGCGTCACGATCTTCGAAGTCTTTGGCCAGGTTGTTAAAGCCAACGATCTCGGTAGGGCACACGAATGTGAAATCTTTTGGATAGAAGTAGATCACTTTCCATTTTCCGGGGAAAGAAGATTCTGTGATGTCTTCGAACGCAGAAACGCCGTTTTCTTCATGGTTGTTAAAACCAGGTTTGACACCGACGACTTTGAACGATTCGAGCTTTTCACCAACTGTTTTCATAACTGTTCCTCATAAGAAGTTGAACAACCGCCCGGTGATACCGGGCCTGCTTATTGGCCGCGCCGCAAGGCATGGCAAGGGGGTGGACGATTTGCCACAATGGCCCCGTCCACTTTCCAATATAAGTTTTAATGTTATTTTACACTATCAATACTGGGTGTCTAATTGATAATTTCTATCTCGTGCTTTGGGGATTTCTATGTGCCCGACGAGGCCGGTGGGTTGATTTGGAAGCAACTTCAGGGTGCCACCCACGTGCTGCAGCAGCCGTTCGACGATGGAAAGGCCCAGGCCTGCGCCGGATACGCCGGTGCGTGCGGCTTCACCGCGGGAAAAGGGACGCAGCAGTCTTTCGGTATCCTTGGCATTGATGCCTGCGCCATTGTCGCAAACCTCTATTTCGATCATGCTGCCTTTCTCGCGGACCCGCACCAGGATGTGCGGCTGGCCGTCAGCCACAGACCGACCATAGCGGCGGCTGTTTTCAATCAGATTGCTGACAATTCGCTTCAGGTTCAGTTCCCCTATCCTGGCGTACAGATTCGGTTGAATCATTGTGCGCAATGTGCCACCCAATGATTCCGTATGCGCTTTTTCCCTGTCGGTGATATCCCGCAAAATAGAGGAAACGTTGATGGCTCTTTCCGGAAGCACCCCCGCCGGACGGGCGTACTCCATTAACTGGCCGATACTGTGATCGATCTGTCCAAGATCTTCGTCAATGGCGCTGCGGGTTTCATCACTGACATTACTTAATTCAATTTCCAGGCGCATGCGCGCCAGGGGCGTGCGCAGATCATGAGAAATACCAGCCAGCATCAATTCGCGATCGGCTTCGGTCTGACGGATATCGCGCGCCATGCGGTTAAAGGCATTATTGAGTTCACGGATCTCCAGCGGCCCTGATCGTCAGGCAGGGGCGCCGGGTTCTCGCCCCGCGCAACCTGCTGGGCGGCCTTGGCCAGCCGTGACAGTGGCGTATTGACAAACCGGACGCTGATCGCAGCCCCGATCAGGGCCAGCAGCAGCGCAATCACGCCCCAGCCTATCCATTCGCGCATTTGTGGCAGATTGTCGGTCGATGATTTGAGTAGCAGCCAGTACAGCTCCTCTCCCACATTGAAACTGATCCATATGCCCGGCTCGCCGTTCATGCTGGATGCGATCTTGGTGATGTTTTGGGTGTCGGAGCGCTGGATCTTGTCTGCGAAGATACGCCAGAATGTGGTATCTGGCAACGGCTGCAATACGTCGTCCAATTGCCGGGGGAAGACCTGGATATCCCCGGTGGTGGCCAGGTCGATCACCAATGCGTTCCGATCATTGGGCGGAACGTAGGCGAGCGACTTGCGGGTAATTTTAAGTGCCGTAATGCCGCGTTCGGCCATTTGCGAGGCGCGCGGCTCTTCCTGCATGTTGAAAAACACGATCAGCCAGCACGTCAGACTGACGGCCAGCAATGCCGCGAGCAGGAAAAAAGACCGGCTGAACAAGCTCAGCCGGATCTTTGACGAGAAATTCTGCAGTTGAGGAGGCTGAACCGGAGCAGCGGCCATGGCGGCCCCGTCTTTTAGTTACCGCCGTCCGGAACGAAGACGTAACCCAATCCCCAAACGGTCTGAATAAATACCGGTTTGGCCGGATTCGGCTCTATCAGCTTGCGCAGACGGGAAATCTGGACGTCAAGACTACGATCAAAGGCTTCATATTCGCGGCCACGGGCCAGCTCCATCAGTTTGTCGCGCGATAGCGGCACCTTGGGGTGGCGGGCAAATACTTTGAGCACAGAGAATTCACCCGTGGTGATGGCGACGACTTCTTCGCCGCGCGACAGCGTACGTGTGGACAGATTCAGGGTATAGGGCCCGAAAGCGATCGATTCATTTTCCTGGCTGGGTGCGCCGGGGTGTTCTTCGGAGCCGCGGCGGCGCAAAATGGCATTTACCCGCGCGAGCAGTTCACGAGGATTGAACGGCTTGGACAGATAATCGTCAGCACCCATCTCCAGGCCCAGGATGCGATCGATCTCTTCGGCCTTGGCGGTCAGCATGATGATAGGCGTATTGTCGTTGGCACCGCGCAGCCGGCGACAGATGGACAGACCATCTTCCCCGGGCAGCATCAGATCCAATACCAGCAGGTCGAAATGTTCTCGCTGCCAGAGCTTGGTCATTTCCTTCCCGTCTTCGGCTACGAACACATTGAACCCCTGTTCAGTCAGGTAACGGCGCAGCAGGTCGCGAAGGCGAGGGTCATCATCGACTACCAGAATTTTACGTGGAGGTGTTGACGAGGCAGTTTGTGTGTATTCATACTAATAGGTTAAGAGCTTCCGAGAGAAGTGACAGGGCTATTTGAGCACATGTTACAGTTTCTGCCATCGCACATGGCTTAATTTTCACCATCAGTTACACTAAAAATATTTCTCTGGGTGTGTATTGGTAATGGGAAGCAAATAGATACATTTTGTTTCAAATTGCAAATAATAAGACGCTGCGAAGCTAGTGTGATGCTTGTCCAAAAACGGACGGAACGTGCAAGTGAACTGTGCTATCTATTTTAGCGCAAATCGTCCCGGTCAAAACCGGCTTCCTGTTTATAATTGCGGCATGGCCAGCCCAAATGTCGGCCATTTGTATAACAGACCGTTTCACGGACGGCCAACCGCCAACCGCCAGGCATGCGGCCATAAACTTTTTTCTCAAAAGCGTAGTATATGAATGTCAATCTGATCTCCCTGGAAAGCTCGGCCACCTGTTCGTCGGCGGCACTGCTGCGCTACGACGGTGGACAGTCGCAGACGACCGAGCAGGTCAGCAACCAGGCCAACGGTCATGCCGAACAATTGCTACCAATGCTTGATCATCTGCTCAATTCGGCAGGACTTGACCGAGCCGATATCAGTGGCATCGTCTTCGGCCAGGGACCCGGTGGATTTACCGGCCTGCGTATTGCCGCGGGCATGGCACAAGGGCTGGGCCTGGGCCTGGATATCCCGGTGTTCCCGGTATCGTCGTTGCTTGCCGTTGCCGAGACAGTAAGACCGGTCGCGCCTCTACGCTGATTGTCAGTCTGCTGGATGCCGCATGCAGGAAGTGTTTCTGGCCTGTTTCAGGGAAACCGGCCAGAGCGAGCTCGTTCAGGTTCAAGCGCCGTGCCTGATTGCCGCAGAACAGGTTCCGCTCTGGCTAAAGGGGATCAGCGGCGCCGGCGATATAAACGCTGACGGTGCAAACGAGATCTTGCCGGATCTGACTGTGCCGCTGGCAGCGCGCGAACCCGGCCTGGACGGGCAACCTTCTATTATATTGGTCGGCTCGGGAGTGCATGTATGTTCAGGGTTGGCCCATTTGCCCGGCGTTAAACTGGTGGCGGATGCTGAACCGCGTGCTGCGATCATGGCCCGTATCGGCCTGCGCGCCTGGCTCGCCGGTCGATTTATCGCGGCCGATCAGGCGGCGCCGCTGTACGTGCGTGATAAGGTTGCATTTACGATCAAGGAAAGGGGCTGGGCAGGGAGGTAATCCGCGAGCTATTCCGCTATCGGCTCAACAGATCACGCCAGGCGGGCAAGTGACCGTGTCGCCCGAAGGTCAGACGCGCAGCCAGATGATCATGTCGCTGCAGCAGATGCATACTATCCGGCGCATGACGCAGCAGGATATAGAGGCGGTAGTACATATTGAACGTCGTGTGCAGTCCCACCCCTGGACCGAGGGCAACTTTTTTGATGCGTTAAAAGCCGGCTACGAGGCCTGGGTCGTGTGCCATGGTAACGAGGTAGTTGCGTTTTCCCTGCAACTGATGGCACCCGATGTGGCTCATCTGCTGCTTATTGGCGTTGCGCCCGACTGGCAGGGCCGGGGCATTGGTGCCGGCCTGCTTGCCTGGGGTGAAGAGCGCCTGCTGGCGCAAAAGCTCGATAGCCAGGTGCTGGAAGTGCGTCCGTCCAATACACGGGCTATCGCGTTTTACCACCGCTGGGGTTATGAGCAGATTGGCGTGCGCAAGGGCTACTACCCGGACGGCGCGGTCATAGCGAAGATGCCTGGGTCTTGCAGAAAGCCGTGGTATCCTGATGGCTATGGACTCTTCTTCAGTTTCTGCCGGCGCCCAGCCCGTGGCGCATCCGGTCAATGTTACGGTCAACCCGCTCCAACTTCTCTGGTTGCAAGAGAGCGGGATTGATCGTCTATGGGGGCGCGCGCTGACCGTGTCCGCGGGCGCCGCAAACGCCCTGCGGCGCATACCAGACACTCGCCAGCGGCAGGCGCCGCATCGGCAGCAGAACCTGCCCAGGCGGATTCGGATCCGCGCCCAGCGGCGCAGGTCCAGGCGCCCACACAAGCGCCGGACAGCCCATCGGCAGTGGTAAAAGAAACAGTGCCGGGCGCAACAACAGCAGTCCAGAATGATGCTTCGCCTGCCCGTCAGGCAATGGCTAAACTGCGCGAACAAATGCAGCGGCAACGTCGGCCGGGGGGGCGCGTCGCCGCAGATACGCGTCGTGAAAAAGAAGACCATGCCCGTGGGGCCACGAACGAGATGGGTGCTGCTGTTGTTTCCAACAGCACATCCGGGGCCTTAGTACCTGAAGGTCAGTACAGTCGCCCGGCGGCTTCGCAGCCGCAGGCAGATGCCCGGATCGAGTGGCCGGTATTGGCTGAAACTATCCGGCAGTGCACCCGTTGCGGCCTGTCGGAGCACGCCCGCCAGCCGGTACCCGGCTCTGGTAGCGCGACAGCACGCTTGATGATTATTGACCAGGCGCCAGGCGCGCAGGACGAAATCAGCGGCGAACCCCTCAGTGGACAGGCGGGCCAGCTGCTGGACAATATGCTAGCCGCCATTGGCCTATCCCGTGAGGCGACGTTTATTACTGACGTGGTCAAGTGCCGGCCAATGGTGAGCCGGCCAGCCGAGCCGCATGAGATTGCAGCCTGCGCCGATTATCTGCAACAGCAGATCGCCATGGTGCAGCCTTCATGTATCCTGCTATTTGGCAATGCCGCACAGTCGGTGCTGGGCACCACACAATCGGTGGGCGAGTTGCGCGAGGTCCATGACCTGCAGATTACCGTGCAGGACAGAACCATTCCTGTCGTGGTCACTTTTCATCCGAATCATCTCATGGCCAATCAGGCTGCCAAGCCGCTGGCCTGGCTCGATCTTAAACGTATGCGACAGTTGCTGCGGCAGGCTGCAGTATAAGATGCCGGAAATCCAATAGATCGTGACAGGAGTGCGCTGGCCGCTGCGCGGCCGGATCTGGTGTCGCCGTCGGGCAGCAGCCCCGGATGCGAATGTTCAGCTCTGGATATTCAAGCGAACGCTCAGGCGCTAATGCCCCGTCTGGGCCCGGCCATGACCTTCTTCACCAATTTCCGCAAAGGTCGCCGGATAGCGTCGCTGGTTGCGATAGCACCAGGCAATCACCAGCGTCATGAGCAGGGCGACAATGACGCCGAAAATAATAATGATAGTATTGATGTGCAAGCTCATTTCCAGCATGAACCAGTAGGCGGCCACCATGAACAAAATGTTCAATTGTTCGTTGAAGTTCTGTACGGCAATGGAATGGCCGGCCGACAAAAGAACATGTCCGCGGTGCTGCAGCAGTGCGTTAAGCGGCACTACGAAAAAGCCGGAAAGTCCGCCCACCAGGATCAGGGTGAAATATACCGCCCAGGTTTCCTTCACAATGGTCATCAGCATCACGGAAAAACCCATCACAACGCCGATAGGCAGCACATGTAATGCGCGCGTCAGCGGGACCCGACCGGCCAGAACTGAACCGACAATGGTGCCGATGGCCGCAACACCCATCAAATTGGCCGACTGGGCGATGCTCAGTTGCAAGTGATCCCGGCCCCATTGCAGCACGATCAGCTGCAAGGTGGCACCCGCGCCCCAGAAAAGGGTAGTGACCGCCAGTGAGATCTGTCCGACTTTATCCTGCCACAGGATGCGCACATAACTGGCAAATACGCTGAGCAGCTTCACTGGATTGGATTCCTGTTTCGGGTACACGAAGTGCGTATTGGGAATCAGTAAATTGCAGATAGCGGCCAGGATATAAATACCGCCAATGACAACAATAGCCGCCTCGGCCGGCGTTTTAGCCAGAACCGACATCCAGGGCAGGGCCAAAAGGAAATCGGATAGGGGCGGTTCGATCAGCTTGCCCCCCAGGACAACGCCGAAAATAATCGACAGCACTGTAAGCCCTTCAATCCAGCTGTTGCCCTTGACCAGATCCCGTGGAGGCAGCAGTTCGGTAACGATACCGTATTTGGCCGGAGAATAGGCAGCAGCGCCGATGCCCACCAGGGCATAGGAGAAACAGACGATGTAGGCGTGCAGGCTCTTGTCGGACGGCGCCAGCAAGGCGAAGCCGAACATCAGCAGGCAGCCGGAAATTTTAATGGCATTGGTGACAAACATGACCCGACCCTTTGGGAACGAGTCGGCGATGGCGCCAACGAACGCCGCCAGAATGACATAGGCGAACGCAAAAAACCATTTCATGGCGGGCGTCATCCAGTCGGGTCCGGAAAGTTCAGCGATAAGGGCGATGGCAGCGATAAAAAGCGCATTGTCGGCCAGGGACGAGAGCGCCTGTGCCAACATGACGAGAAAGAAACCTTTTTTCAAACTGAATATCCCGTTTTAACTTGTTATCGCTTACCCGGATCCGGTGGCAACACCGGACGATAAAGTAACCATATGTCGTGGTCATGAAATGGTGCCGGCAGAAAGACCAGACTGGTGCCGGGTTTTCCGTCGTGCTCAATCGCAACATAATATCAGGTTCAGTGGTGTTTCGTTACCCAATGGCCCCCACTACAGGTGAATTAGATTCAAACAAATGCGCCAGCAATAGACCAGCGCAGTGAGCTGCCAACCAAATTTCTCTATCCGGCCATGTAGCAGGCTGAAATATTTATTGCCGGACAGGTAGCCGCCCGGCACCGGCTGCGCATGCGGCAGTGAGCGATTGCCATGCGCGCCGGAACGCGTCAAGGCTTGCGTTGGCGGCCACAAGCCGGTATGTCGCTGCAGGCTTGGGCGAGGACTTGCGCCCTGCGCAAATATTGCTATTATGACTTTTGTTTACTATCAAATCGGATCGCCTGGGTTATCATACTGGGCTGGAGCCTGACTGTCGGGCCGGACCTGTATCGGCACCGCTTCAGGGCATTTTTTTTACTTTGTATTGTTTCCTACGTGCGTCTCACCCAACTCAAACTAGCTGGATTCAAGTCTTTTGTTGATCCTACGGTCATTCCGGTGCCCAGCCAGATGGTGGGCGTGGTTGGTCCCAATGGCTGCGGCAAATCCAATATTATCGATGCCGTACGCTGGGTGCTGGGAGAAACGCGCGCCTCTGAACTGCGCGGCGAATCCATGCAGGACGTGATCTTCAATGGATCGGGAAACCGAAAGCCCGCAGCACGGGCGTCGGTTGAACTGGTCTTTGACAACAGCGACGGGCGTGCGGTCGGGCAGTGGAGTACTTACGGAGAAATCGCCGTCAGACGAGTGCTGACACGCGACGGCACTAGTAGCTATTACGTCAACAACCAGCAGGTACGCCGCAAGGATATTCACGATATTTTCCTGGGTACCGGTCTGGGCGCGCGTGGCTACGCCATCATTGGCCAGGGCATGATCAATCGCCTGATTGAGGCCAAGCCCGAAGAGCTGCGTGTGTATCTGGAAGAGGCCGCTGGCGTTTCCAGATATAAGGAGCGGCGTCGTGAGACTGAAAATCGTCTGGGCGATACCCGCGAGAACCTGACCCGTGTCGAAGACATTATGCGCGAACTTGAGTCGCAGCTGAACCGGCTGGAAGCGCAGGCCGAGGTGGCGCGCAAGTATCGTGACCTGCAGAACGACGGTGAAAAAAAGCAGCATGTACTCTGGTTGATCCGCGAAGAAAATGCCCGCGCCGATCAGGAGAAAAAAGCCCAGGAGATCGAGAAGGCCCAGACAGAACTGGAGGCCTCGCTCGCAGAACTGCGCGCTTCAGAAAGCGAAGTGGAAAAACGCCGACAGGCGCATTACCAGGCCAGCGACGCAGTGCACGCAGCCCAGGCTGCCATGTACGAGGCCAATACCACGGTCAGCCGCCTTGAGACCGAAATCCGCCATGTGGTGGATGCGCGCAACCGTTTGCAGGCGCGCAAGACGACACTCAATACCCAAATGCAGGAATGGCAGGATCAGCTGACGCACTGCACGGAACAGATTGCCGAGCTCGAAGAAGAGCTGGCCGCCGCAGCCGAGCGCGCAGCCATGGTCCAGGATGAACTGGAATCGCGCCAGGCCGACATGCCTGAAGTGGAAGAAAAAGTGCGCAGCGCGTCGGCAAGCCGCGAAACCATGCGATCCGAGCTGGCCCGCGTTGAGCAAAAGCTGGCGCTCACGGCCCAGGCGCAGCGTGATGCCGACCGCCAGTTGCAGCAGCTGGAGCAACGCCGGGAACGCCTGGAACGGGAACTGGGCGAGATCCAGAGCCCCGATGCAGGACGGCTTGAACAACTGACCGGTGACCGCAACGCGGCCGAAGCCCAGCTGGAAGAAGTACAGGCAAGCCTGCAGGACATGGAGGAGCGCTTGCCGCAGCTGGACGAGGCACGCCGCAGCGCACAAACGAATTCGCAAAAGGAAACGCAGGATGTGGCCAGGCTTGAAGCCCGGCTAAGCGCGCTTAGCGCCCTGCAGGAAGATGTGCAGAAGAAGGGGCGCTTGAACCCTGGCTGCAAAAGCATGATCTGGCCGGTTTTGGCCGGCTTTGGCAACAAATACATATTGAACCGGGCTGGGAAGCTGCGCTGGAATCCGTATTGCGTGAGCGCTTAACTGCGCTGCCCTGCGCGACCTGGATATGGCGCGCGCCTTTACGGACGATCCGCCACCGTCGCGCCTGGCGTTCTACCAGAAGCCGACAGCCGAGGCGCTGCCGGCGGCGTTGCCGGGCCATACGCCGCTGCTGTCGCTGCTGCGCTGCAACGATCCTGATCTGAAAAGCCTGCTGGGACGCTGGTTGCAAGGCGTCTACACGGCTTCATCGCTGACCGAAGCGCTGGGGCAGCGGCAGTCGTTGCCGGTCGGCGTGCAATTGGTGGTGCGCGAAGGACATGTGACCGATGCGCATGGCCTGTGCTTTTATGCGGCCGATTCCGAGCAGGCAGGTATGCTGGCTCGCCAGCAGGAAATTGACAACCTTAAGCGCGAAATCAAGGCGCGCCAGCTGATAGCCGATCAGGCTGTTACCCAGCTGGCTCGCAGTGAAGCAGCCTGGACAGCGCTGTCGCAATCGATGACACCGGCGCGCCAGCGCCTGTCTGAGCTGACCCGTCGGGTGCATGATCTGCAGATGGAGCATTCCCGGTTGCACGCACAGATGCAGCAAAGCGAAGAGCGCAACGCACGCATCAACGAAGATCTGGCCGACATCCGCATACAGCAGGAAGAATTGCTGGCCCAGAAGGAAGAGTCCGAAGCCGGTTTTGAAACACTGGACAATGAGCTGGCCACGCTACAGGAAGCCTATGCTGAAGCGGAAATGGCCGGCGAGACGCTGGCCGAAACGGCTGAAGCCGCGCGTCAGCAAATTCGCGAGCTGGAGCGTAGCGTACAGGAAGCGGGTTTTACCCAGCGTGGTCTGACCTCGCGGATTGCTGATCTGACCCGCAACAGAGACCTGGCCGGCAACCAGATCAACCAGGCCCGTAATGAACTGGAAAACCTGGAAACCGAGCTGTTTGATTTCGACGAGTCCGCCACCCAGGCCGGGCTGCAGGATGCGCTGGAAACCCGGGTGATCCGTGAGGAAGCGCTGGCTGCTGCTCGTCTTGAGTTGGACAATCTGGCTGCCACGCTGCGCGGTGCTGATGAAACGCGCATGCGCACCGAGCAGTCGCTGGAGCCGCGCCGCGCCCATATTATGCAATTGCAGCTGGATGAACAGGCTGCCCGGCTGGCGGTAGAGCAGTTTTCCGAGCAACTGGACGAACACGAGGTTGATCGGGCGGCACTCAAGATCGAGATGAACGATTTGCCCGAAGACTGGTCCAAAGTGACTTGGCTGCATGCCGAAGTGCAGAAAATTTCCCGGCAGATCGAAGCATTGGGATCGGTCAATCTGGCCGCCCTGGACGAACTGAACGAGTCGCGCGAACGCAAGGGGTTTCTGGATGCGCAACACGCGGATCTGACCGAGGCCATCGAGACGCTGGAAGACGCAATTCGTCGCATTGATCGGGAAACGCGCGATCTGTTGCAGGAAACGTTCAATCAGGTCAATACGCATTTTGGTGAGCTCTTTCCGAAGCTGTTCGGCGGCGGCGAGGCGCGCCTGTCCATGACCGGCGAGGAGATTCTGGATGCCGGCGTGCAGGTCATGGCGCAACCGCCGGGCAAGCGCAACAGCACGATTCATCTGCTGTCAGGCGGTGAGAAGGCATTGACTGCCACGGCACTGGTATTCGCGTTGTTCAAGCTGAATCCGGCGCCATTCTGCCTGCTGGACGAGGTGGATGCGCCGCTGGACGATGCCAATACCGAAAGGTACGCCAACCTGGTTGGCAGCATGAGCGAACAGACGCAGTTTTTATTTATTTCTCATAATAAAATAGCCATGCAGATGGCTAAGCAGTTAATCGGTGTTACGATGCAAGAACAAGGGGTTTCCCGAATTGTTGCTGTGGATATCGAGTCCGCCGTACAGCTTGTTGGCGAAGCGTAAACAAAAGGGTCAATCACACAATGAGTAATTTGCAACTGGCTTTAATTGCGATCGGAATCGTGCTGATTCTGCTGGTGCTGCTGTTCAATTGGTGGCAGGACCAACGAGTGCGCAGGCAAATGCACGAGCAGTTCAGTATGGGCGACGAACATGAGAATGACGTCCTGCTCAAGGATCGTAAACCGGTTGCGCCAGTGCATAAAGCGCCGGTTGATCGGCAGGATCCGGTCTTTGCCAGCGACCTGGATGAGCCTGCGGCCACAGCACCTGTCGCCACCTCTGCAACCGCGCCAATGCCGGTCCATGATATGGAAGGACAGCATGACGAAGAGGCCGTGGACGAAATGACCGAAGGCGTTATCGAGTTGCATTTTGCGGCTCCTGTTGGTGGCGCCGATCTGCACCGTTACACCCGAAGCGCCCTGTACGCCGGTTCCAAGCCATTGCGCTTTTTTGCCGAAACTGACGACGGCCTGCATCGTGCTGATTTGCGCGCTGACGAGAATTATGTATCGTTGCAGATGGCCGTTTTGTTGGCTAATCGCTCCGGTGCGCTGGGCGAAATCGAATGGTCGCAGGCCTGGGCCAAGGCCGATGAAATTGCTCACGAATTTGATGCCAGCGTTGAAAGCCCCGATGTGCCTGCCTTGCTGCGTCGCGCCGGGAAGCTGGATCAGGTCTGCGCCAATCTCGATACGCAAGTAGGCCTGACTGTGCAACTGGCGCAGCCCCATCCTGTTCGTAGCGTGATTGACGTTGCCCGCGCCAAGGGCTTTACTGAGTACCGCAACGGCCTGGCGTGGATGAACCATGACGGTCTGCCGCGCTTTGTCCTGTTGCTGGCCGGAGAGCATGCCGATGATCCGGCAAATGCCGGTGTCAGCCGCGTGGACCTGCTGCTGGATGTTCCCTGCAGTCCGCCGGACGACACGCCTTTTGCGCGCATGATGGCCGTGGCCCGTGATCTGGCGCTGTCGCTTGACGGCCAGTTGATTGATGATTCCGGCCGCCTGTGATGGAAGGGTCCGAACACGCGATTGATGAACAGATTCGCGGTATTTACCAAGAGTTGGAGCAGCAGGGTCTGCAAGCCGGCTCGCCACGCGCCTTGCGGGTCTTCTCCTAAAGGCATGTGTCATGACGCAGGGCAAAGAACAACAGTTGCAGGCCGAACTGGAGCGCCTGCGTGCACAAATTAATACACACAATCACGCGTATCACGTTATGGATGCGCCAACAATCAGCGATACGGAATTTGACGGCCTGATGCAGCGGTTGCTGGCCATCGAGGCCGAGCATCCTGAATGGGTCAATGCCGATTCTCCGTCGCAGCGTGTGGGTAGCGCGCCATTGCCTTTTTTTGACAGTGTCCGTCACGCCGTACCCATGCTGTCGCTGGGCAATGCATTCAGCAGCGAAGAAGTGACTGCCTTCGACAAACGCGTGAGTGACGCCCTGCGTGCTGCCGGCATGCTCGAGCCGGCAGAAAAAGTGGAATATAACTGCGAAGTCAAAATGGACGGGCTGGCCATCAGCATCCGTTACGAGAACGGTCGCCTGGTGCGCGCCGCCACTCGTGGTGATGGCTTGTCCGGCGAAGATGTGACTGCCAATATCCGCACCTTGCGCTCGGTCCCGCTCACGCTCTCGCCAGGTTTTCCAGCGGTGCTGGAAGTGCGCGGCGAAGTGCTCATGCACCGCAGCGACTTTGAAAAACTCAACAAACAACAGGCCGCAGCCGGGGACAAGACCTTTGTCAATCCGCGCAATGCGGCGGCAGGTAGCCTGCGCCAGTTGGATCCGCGGCTTACAGCCAAACGGCCTCTGCGATTTTTCGCCTACGGCTGGGGACAACTGGATGGGCTTGTCGCCCCGTTGCCCGAGACCCATTCCGGCATGCTTGACTGGTTATCTTCCCTGGGTTTGTCCGTGGGCAAGTACCGCAAGCGCGTCACCGGTGCAGATGCGCTGCTGGCCTTTTATGAAGAAATCGGCCAGACGCGAATGAGTCTGCCCTTTGATATTGACGGGGTGGTGTATAAGGTCAATTCGCTGAAGGCACAGACGGAACTGGGCTTTGTTTCGCGCGCACCCCGGTTTGCGTTGGCCCACAAGTTTGCTGCCGAAGAAGCGACGACCGTGCTACTGGATATCGAGGTGCAGGTGGGCCGCACCGGGGCGCTCACGCCGGTGGCCCGGCTCCAGCCTGTCTTTGTCGGCGGCGTGACAGTAACCAATGCAACCCTGCATAATGAAGACGAAATCCGCCGCAAGGATGTAAGAATTGGCGATACCGTGGTCGTGCGCCGGGCCGGCGATGTGATCCCGGAAGTGCTGCGTCCGGTACTGGAAATGCGGCCGGCCGATGCCCGGCTGTTTGCCATGGTGACGCAGTGTCCGGTGTGCGGCTCTGCGGTGGAGCGTTTGCCCGACGAGGCAGCAACCCGCTGTACGGGTGGCCTTTTTTGTGCCGCCCAGCGCAAGCAAAGCTTGTTGCATGCCGCAGGGCGCAAGGCCCTGGATATTGAAGGGCTGGGTGAAAAACTGATTGACCAGCTGGTTGATCACGACTGGGTTCGCTCAATCGCCGATCTGTATTCGCTGTCGGTAGAAAAGGTCATGGGGCTGGATCGGATGGGCCGCAAGTCGGCAGAAAACCTGATCGCGGCCATTGAAGAAAGCAAGCACGTAGAGTTGTCCCGCATCGTGTATGCGCTGGGCATCCGTCATGTGGGCGAAACAACGGCACGGGATCTGGCGCGTTACTTTGGCTCGCTTGATGCCCTGATTGCCGCCGATGAAGCTGCTTTTCTTCAGGTCAATGATGTCGGGCCGGTAGTGGCCGAATCGCTACGGGCATTTTTTGCTGAGCCCCATAATATTGCGGTGCTCGATGCGCTGCGCGCAGCCGGCGTAACCGTCAAAATGCCCGAGTCTGTCAAAAGCACGGTGCTGCAGGGCAAGACATTTGTCCTGACCGGTACATTGCCGACGCTGACGCGCGACGAAGCTGGCAAGCTGATCATGGAAGCCGGCGGCAAGGTAAGCGGCAGCGTATCAAAAAAACCAGCTATGTGGTTGCCGGTGAAGAGGCTGGCAGCAAGCTGGAGAAAGCCCGTGATCTGTCCGTGCCGGTACTTGACGAAGAAGGCTGCTGGACTTGCTCAGACAATAAGTCGGCCCAGGTCGGCCAATGCCGACAGTGCCTGACATCCCGATTATCGGCGTCGCTCGTCCTTTCATCTCTCAGATCACACAGATCAAGCCATAGCAGGATACATTGGTGTACCTGTTGAATCTTGCCCGATAGGGTGCGCCAGGTGAGTTACCCGGCCGGCTCTGCTTACCGGAAAAATCGGTTTGATGCGTACTTGGGTGGTAAGCTGCAGCAGCGCGTGTCCTATCTCTGGCACATCCAAAAGGTGATCTATCCTGTCTGTCAGGCGGCCCGTATCAGGATCCCATCCTGACCTCCACAATAAAAAATCCCCCATCGGCCCTGATAACGGTAGATGGGGGATAGTCGTCATTGACGGGATAAATCGGATAAAGAACCCGACTTACAATACCTTACTGCTTGGGTGCCTCTACTGCGGGCGCTTCCGCAGGTTTGTCGGCAGCGCCTTCAGCAGCGGTTTTCTCAATCTTGGCTTCGTCACGCAGTTTTTTCATTTGTTCCTGCAGTGACTGCTGACTGAGCATTTGGCTGATTTGCGGTTTGGCTTCTTCCAGGGTTGGCACCTTGACCGGACGTGAGTCGGTCACCTGGATGATGTGCCAGCCAAATTGGCTTTTAACAGGCTTGTCCAGCAACTGACCTTTTTTCGCCGCTTTTACAGCTTCGGCAAATTCAGGCACATAGTTTTCGGCAGGAGCCCAGCCCAGATCGCCACCGTTTTTGCCACTCCCAGGGTCAATGGAGTTTTTCTTGGCGGCATCGGCAAAGCTGACCTTTTTGGCCTTGATATCTTTCAGCAGCTTATTGGCGGCTGTTTCGTCTTTGACCAGGATGTGTTTGACCTGATATTCCTGTTCACCGGCGGACTGGGCCTTGAACTCGTCATAGGCTTTTTTAATGTCGTCATCACTGACCGGATGAGTCTTGGCCCAGTCACGCATCATGGAGCCAATCAGAATTTCCTGGCGGGCATTTTCGATGGCGAACTGCACTTCAGGGTTTTTGTCTACGCCCTGTTTTTCGGCTTCCTGGGACAGGACGGCACTATTGATCAGCTGTTCTGTAATCTGTTCGCGCAGCGCTGGGCTGTCTGTCGCGCCACGGGCAATGAGCGTTTTCACTGCCGTATCTACCTGATCTTTGGTAATGGCTTTACCATTCACAGTGGCCACGTTCTGGGCCAAGGCCGGGACTGTCATGGCGCAAGTTACAGCAAGTAAAATAAAACGTTTCATAGTTTTCCTTTTGGTTAAGAAATCGGTAGGGTCTGTATGGACAGTGCATGAATCGGGTAGGGAATCAAATCTCCCAGCGCATCATAAACCAGACGCTGACTGGCTACCCTGGACAATCCATTAAAGCGGGCAGAGCGGATACTCAGGCGGTAATGGCCCGCGCCATTGCTGGCGCCTGCATGCCCTTTGTGCAGATGGGACTCGTCTTCAATGTCAAGCGTCTGCGGTTCCAGCGAAGCCAGGCGCTCACGGATCAGTGCGATGCGATCTGTGTCAGTCATTGGTTTTCTCCGGCAAGGCAACGGGCCCGGGCGTTGCAGGCACTTCCTGCATATGACGGCCCAGCCAGACTGATTGGCCAATCGCAAAAATGACCAGCAGAATGGTCATGCCAAAGGCCTTGAAGGCCGCCCACTGCTCCAGTGTAAAGTACCCGGAAAAGGCTACCACTAAATTGAGGGCGCCGGCAAACAGGAAAAAGCCGGCCCAGGTATCAGACAAGCGATCCCAGATACGATCCGGCAGGCGCATTTGCGTTGCCAGCATTTTGCGCAATACGTTTTTGTTCATCAGCAGACGCGCACCCAGCAGGATCAGGGCAAACATCCAGTACAGCACCGTGGGCTTCCATTTGACGAAGGTGTCGTTATGGAAATATATGGTGGCACCGCCAAACACCACGATAATGATTACGTTCATCCAGTTGGTGGCTTCTATCGGGCGACCGCGCAATTTCAGCCACAGTATCTGCAGGACGCTGCAGGCAATGGCAACCCAGGTTGCCACGTAGATGTCTGCAACCTTGAAGGCCACAAAAAAGAGGACCAGTGGGAAAAAATCGAACAGGAGTTTTTTCATTCTGCAGGGTCAAAGCGAAGGGACAGCGAATTGATGCAATAGCGCAGGCCGGTGGGAGGAGGGCCATCGGGGAAAACATGACCAAGATGCGCATCGCAGACATTGCACAGCACTTCGGTGCGCGTCATGCCGTGAGAGGTGTCGACTTCTTCGCGCACATTGTGCGGATTAAGGGGCTCAAAATAACTGGGCCAGCCGCAGCCGGCGTCAAATTTCGTATCTGACGCAAACAGTGGTGTTCCGCAGGCGACGCAGGTATAAATACCGGGCTGAAAATGATCCCAGTACTCTCCTGTGAAGGCGCGCTCTGTGCCTTTCTGCCGCGTGACGTGGTAGCTTTCCGGAGAGAGCAGTTCACGCCATTGCTGTTCGGACTTGATGACTTTCAATGGTGGCCTTTACATCAAAAACGGTGGCGGCTGTCAGGATAAACGCTGAACCGCCGTACCGGGTTTCTTTAAATAAAATGCCTGCAGCCTGCCGGTCGCACGCTGCTTGGGGCACCCTGCGCCTTGTATTCAAAAATGCAGGCTGTAACCATTCTATTTTAAAGTAAATTGGGGCCTCATTCCTGAATTACCAGGACAAAACTGTATGATTACGCGTTTAAGTGTGACATATTATTGTCCACCGGTTTGACTATAGCGTGCATCCCATTATCTTAAGACAGTTGTAATTTAGCGAAATCATAATATTTGAGAGACAAATCATGAAAAAGTTCCTGCCCTGCCTGCTTGGCGTTGCACTTGCCGCCAGCGCTCATTCGGCACTTGCCGAGGATGCAACGGTTAATGTAGGCGTCGTGGTGTCGGCTACCGGCCCGGCCGCGTCGCTGGGTATTGCCGAGCGCAACACCGTGGCGCTGCTGCCGCGTCAGATCGGATCAACCAAGGTCAACTATACCATTCTTGACGATGCGACCGACGCTACGCAGGCAGTGCGCAATATGCGCAAGCTGATCAGCGAAAATAATGCAGATGTGATTATCGGCACCACTGCCACGCCCGGTTCGCTGGCGATGATTGATGTCGCAGCGGAAAAGAAAATTCCCATGATCAGCCTGGCCGCTAGCGCCAGCATTGTCCAGCCCGTGGAGGGCGCACGCACCTGGTCGTTCAAGACGCCGCAAAATGATGTGTTGATGGCCACCGCCGTGGTGCAGGCGATGGAAAAAGCCGGAACCGGCAAAATCGGTTTCATTGGTTTTTCCGATGCCTATGGCCAGAACTGGCTCAAGGAGCTCAAAAATGCACTGCAGGGCAAGCCGATAGAGATCGTAGCAACGGAGAGTTACGCCCGTCCTGATACCAGTGTGACCGGCCAGGTGCTCAAGCTACTGGCCGCCAAACCCGATGCCATTCTGATTGCCGGTTCCGGTACGGCAGCAGCACTACCGCAGCGCGAACTCAAGCAGCGCGGCTTCAAAGGGCAGATCTATCAGACCCATGGGGCCGGCAACAGCGAGTTTTTGAAAATGTGTGGCAGCGCCTGCGAAGGACTGGTTTTGCCGGCAGGCCCGATTCTGGTTGCGGATCAGTTGCCGCCGGCCAATCCCATGCGCGTTACCGGCCTGGACTATACACAGAAATATGAGGCGCAATACGGCAAGGGCTCGGTCAGTGGGTTCGGCGGACATATGAGCGATGCTGGTGCGCTGGTTGCTGCTGCCATTCCCAAGGCGCTGGCAGGGGGTGCGAAACCCGGCACCGAGGCTTTCGCCAGGCGCTGCGCGATGCGCTGGAAAACACCAAGGATGTGGTCGGCGTGCATGGTGTATTTAACATGTCTGCCAAAGACCATTCAGGGCTGGACGAACGCGCCCGGGTGCTGTTGCGCGTCAAGAACGGCCAGTGGGAATTTGCCCAGGACCTGAACTAAAGAAAAACCGCAGGCAAAACAACGGAAAGACAATGGATTGGTCAATCGCAAAGATTCTCATGCAGGACGGGCTGGTGACGGGCGTCATTTATGCATTGCTGGCAGTATCGCTGGTGCTGGTGTTTGCTGTCACGCGCATTATTCTGATTGTGCAGGGGGAGTTCGTGACCTATGGGGCACTTACCTTTGCGGTCCTGGCCGATGATCAGGTGCCGGGCACCCGCTGGCTGCTGGTGATTGCCGGTCTGCTGGTCTTTGTGCGCGAACTGTGGCTGGTATTCCGTGGCAAGCCCGCGGCGACACTGATCCGGTCTGCGCTGTTTTGCCTGGTGTTGCCCATTATCGTATTCTTCGCGGTGCCGGCTGTTTTGGGTACAACGCCTTCGCTCTGGATCAAGGCATTGATGACCTTGTTCCTGGTCGTCCCGCTGGGTCCCATGCTTTACAAGCTTGCCTATGAATCCATGGCCGACAGTTCGGTGCTGGCGCTTTTTGTGATTTCCATTGCCGTGCACTTTGTTTTCGTTGGCATGGGCCTGGCTTTTTTCGGGGCCGAAGGGCGTTTGGTTGCCCAGCCATTTTTTGACGGCCAGCTTGAACTGTTCGGTCTGAACTGGACGTATCAAAGCCTGTTCGTGATCGCGATGACAGCTATTATTATCGCTGCGTTGTGGCTGTTTTTCGGCTATACCCTGTACGGCAAGGCATTGCGCGCGACCGCTGTGAATCGGCGCGGCGCGCGGCTGGTCGGCATCAGCACCAATATGTCCGGTTTTCTTACCTTTTTGCTGTCGTCCATTGTGGGGGTGCTCTCGGGCATCATGATTGTCTCGTTTATTTCGATTACCTACGAAACTGGTTTCATGATTGGTCTGAAGGGCTTTGTGGGGGCCATCATCGGTGGACTGATGAGCTATCCGATAGCCGCTGCCGGCGCGCTGCTGGTAGGCATTATTGAATCGTTTTCCACCTTCTGGGCAAGTGAGTACAAGGAAGTGATTGTTTTTGCGCTGATCATCCCGGTATTGCTGATTCTGTCTGTGACCAGCCGTCACGACGAAGAGGAGTAAGCCATGAAAAAATGGTCTGTACTGGTGTTTATCGTGCTGCTGGCCCTGCTGCCGGTGGTGCCCGGCGTACCCGAATTCTGGATCAATCAACTCAATGCGATCGGCATTGCCAGTCTGGTCGTTATCGGCTTGGTGGTATTAACCGGCGTGGGCGGGCTGACCTCGTTTGGTCAGGCAACGTTTGTTGGTATCGGTGCCTACGCGACCGCGTGGCTGTCTGCCACTATGGACGGCTCACCCTGGCTGGAGACTGGTGCTGGGCATTGTGTTGACATTGCTGCTGGCTTTTATATTGGCGCAGGTGACATTGCGCCTGTCTGGGCATTATCTGTCGCTGGCGACGATCGCCGTCTGCCTGATTTTCTATTACCTGTACGGGAACATGCCGTTTCTGGGGCGGCATGACGGCATTCCGGGCATCCCGCCAATTTCGTTGTTTGGCTATCCATTGTTGCAGGCCCAAAGTATTTATTATCTGATCTGGCTGGTCGTGCTGCTGGCGGCCTGGACGGCAATCAACTTGCTGGATTCACGCAGCGGTCGCGCTATTCGCGCCTTGAAAAATGGCGAAAAAATGGCCGCTTCATTCGGCGTGCATACATTCGGCTACAAGGTAATCGCCTTTGTATACGCGGCTGTGCTGGCTGGCCTGGCCGGCTGGCTGTATGCGCACGAGCAGCGCGCAGTCAGCCCCAGCACGTTCGGCATCAATTATGGTATTGAGTATCTGTTCATGATGGTGGTGGGCAGTGTATCTTCTGTCTGGGGCGGCATTTTTGGCGCCGCCGTCATTCTGACGCTCAAAGACCAGATCCAGGACATTGCGCCGCGCCTGTTTGATACATCTACCAACTTTGAGCTGATTGTTTTTGGCGTGCTGGTGGTGTTGGTGTTGCATCATGCGCGGGAAGGACTATGGCCGATCGTGACCCGTTTTTTTTCCGGCAACAGCCAACGCAAGGTGGCCAGTGGCGCTTTAACGCAATGGTGGGCCGATGCGCCGTTATTGCCTAAAACCGACAGGCCCCCGGCAGGCCGACCGTTGCTGCAGGTAACGCAATTACGCAAGGAGTTTGGCGGGCTGGTCGCGGTGAACGATATCTCCTTTAGCGTGGCTGCCGGTCAGATTGTGGGTCTGATCGGGCCCAATGGCGCCGGTAAAAGCACGACCTTCAATCTGATTACCGGTGTCATGCCATTGACGCGTGGTTCGATTGTCTTTCGCGATAAACCCCTGAAGGCGGCAAGGGCAGAAGATATTGCCCGATTGGGTATCGCTCGTACCTTTCAGCATACCCAATTGCTGCCGCAGATGAGTGTGCTGGAAAATGTAGCGTTGGGCGCGCATCTGCGGCGCTCGGCCGGCGCCATACGCAGCATCTTGCGGCTGGATCGGCGTGATGAGGCAGCTCTGCTGCGCGAAGCAGCCGTTCAGCTGGAGCGCGTTGGGCTGGGCGATTGCATGTTCGAGCTGGCTGGCAATCTGCCGCTGGGCAAACAGCGGATCGTGGAAGTGGCAAGGGCGCTGGCGCTTGATCCAACACTGTTGTTGCTGGATGAGCCGGCAGCGGGCCTGCGTTATATGGAAAAACAGGAACTGGCTGCCGTGTTGTCTGCGTTACGTGACGAGGGCATGAGCATCCTGCTGGTAGAGCACGATATGGACTTTGTAATGAAACTGACCAGCCATTTGGTGGTGATGGATTTCGGCACAAAAATTGCAGAAGGCACACCGGCACAGATTCAGCAGAACGACAAAGTCCTGCAAGCCTACCTGGGCGGGATTGACGATGATGTTATTACAGATGAAATTGCGATCGACACGACCGACAATAATGAGGTACGCGTATGAGCCGGTTACTGGAAGCACATAATATTAATGCGCAATACGGCAAGGTGCTTGCGGTCAATGACGTATCTCTGGCCATGGATCAGGGGCAGGTCGTGACGGTGATTGGCGCCAATGGCGCCGGCAAATCAACGCTGCTCAATACCCTGATGGGCGCCTTGCCGACCTCTGGTCGTGCCCACGGGCGCATTCTATATCGCGGCCAGGACATCAGCCGGATGCCCGTGGAAGAGCGCGTGGCGGCAGGCCTGTGCCTGGTGCCGGAAAAGCGCGAGCTGTTTACCAGCATGTCGGTGCAGGACAATCTGCTGCTTGGCGGGTTTCGCCAGTATCGCCAGCGCGTTGCCGGCTGGCGCGATACGCTGGACCAGGTTTACCAGCTGTTTCCGCGTTTGCTGGAGCGTCGCGATCAGCGCGCCGGCACGCTCTCCGGTGGCGAGCGGCAAATGCTGGCCGTAGGTCGCGCGATGATGGCCAAGCCCACTTTGCTCATGCTCGATGAACCCAGTCTGGGACTGGCGCCGCGCGTGGTGCAGGAAGTGTTTCGCATTATCTTGCGACTGCGCGAGACCGGCGTGTCGATACTGCTGGTCGAGCAGAATGCGCGAGCCGCGCTGCAGGCTTCCGATTACGGTTATGTGCTGGAAATGGGCGAAGTAGCGATGGAAGGCTCATCGCAGATTCTGCGTACCGATCCCAAGGTGGCGCAAAGTTATCTGGGGCTCGGCCACGGCAATAGCAATCAGGCGCAGGACTGACCCATATCGAAGACACTGTTGTTGCAACTGGGCAGTGAGAAACAGGACTGGCTTGCGTCGATAGCATCTGGCAGGGCGCTTGCATTATGCTCCGTACTGCTTTGATTGCGTCGGGCGTATGCACCAGGACAGAATAAGGGCCAACAGGCAAATTCCGGCGATAATTACAAACGTGATTGTAAATGCCTGGGCGATACCCTCTGTGGCAGTGTCAGTGATGTCCTGTGGTCCAAGTGCCATGGAGAACACGCCCGACATGAGCGATGCCCCGGTCATCAACCCCAGGTTGCGTGACAATCCCAGCAAACCCGAGAGAAGTCCGCGTTGGGCCTGAGATGCGCCCAGCATGATGACAGTGCTGTTGGCTGCCAGAAAAAGCTGAAAACCCGGAGTCAATAGCATCAGCGCCACGATGTAGCCGGCTACGCCCAGCCACCGCGGGAAATAGGCCAGTGCGATCAGGCCGAGTGTGGTCTGAATCAGGCCCGCCATGCGTGTGCGCTGCGCGCCAATGCGGTCGGCCAGCCGGCCCGCCGGCACCCCGGAGATAGCGGCCACCAGCGGGCCGACTGCCATCACCAGGCCGATTCCTGCTTCATTCATGCCAAGCCCGAAGGACAGGAAAAAAGGCCCGATGACCAGGGTGGCCATCATCGGAATGGACACCAGCAGATTCATCAGCAGCGCCGTGCCCGTTTGCGGGTCACGCAAGTGTACGAGCGGCACCAGGGGTGAGGGCGCTTGCGACTGGACCCGAAGAAACAGGACAAGCGTGCCGGCAGCGCACACCAGGAGCAGGGGTGCATCCATTGTCGTATTGCCGCCGCCGACCGTGCCCAGTCCGTACAGAATGAGCGTTGCCGTCAACAGAACTGCGCCCTTCCAGTCTGGCGTGGTGGGGGCCAGACTTTTGTTGCTGGGAACTGCTGGAATGACCCTTGCTGCCAATAGCAACAGACCAGCGCCTAGCAGGGCCAGCATGATAAACGCTGCACGCCAGCCCATACTGCCAATGAGCACACCACCGAGCGAGGGACCCAGGCAGTGCCGATAGCAGACATGGTGCCGAATAGTCCCATCGCTGAGCCGACCCGCTCTCTTGTTACGAACGCGTGGGCAATGGAAATGGGCAATGCCATCAGAGTCGCACCACCCACGCCCTGGAGCACTCGCCCCAGCACCAGCATATCCAGCGTCGGGGCAGCGGCGCAAAGCCTGATGCCAGCACAAAGAGCGTCAACCCGACAATGAGCACACGGCGATGACCGATAAGGTCACCAAGTTTGCCTGCCAGGACGATTGCGACCGTGATTGTGATCAGGTACGCAAGCATGACCCATTGCACCGCGGGCAGCGTTGCATTGAAATCCCGCGTTAGAGCCGGTAGCGCCACCGTGGCGATGCTCACGCCAAGTGATGCCAGCAGCATTGCGCCGGCCAGCGCCGTCAATAAGAGCGTAGTTGCTTGTTTGCCGGGAAGTGCATTCATGATTTTTCCTTGCCTGTGGATGTTCTGGCAAGTATTATGCAACTTCAAGCCAACTTTAAGTCAAGCCATGAATCTGATTGATATTGCCGCGCTGTCCCAAAGCAGTGGCGTTCCCACGTCAACGCTGCGCTACTATGAAGAACTCGGACTGATCCAATCCTGCGCACGGCATGGTCTGAGGCGCCAGTACGACGAGCAAACCCTTACCCAACTGGCATTAATATCCCTGGGAAAGGCAGCCGGTTTTTCTCTGGAGCAGATCAAGGGAATGTTCGGACAGGACGGAGCGCCGAATCTGTCTCGCCCTGTTTTGCGTGACCGTGCTGATGCCATTGACGATCAGGTTCGCCGATTAAAGGCGCTCCGGGATACGCTACGGCATGTGGCAGAGTGCCCCGCGCCCAGTCATATGCAATGTCCGAAGTTTCTACAGCTTTTGCGCGTCATACAGCCGAAGGCTGGCGACGCAAAACCCAAGCGTTCGCAAAGGCAAAGACAGGGCAAGTGATTCGTCTACCGTTATCAACCCGCATCGATCGAAGTGTTAGTGAAATGCAAATACCGATGGTTGTCTGGTGATCTAAAAATACACAGGGCAGTGTCTGGCATCCGCTTTTGCAAAAGTGAAATGGGGCTGCTGCTTTTTAAGCATGGGTGCGAAGGTTCGCAGAACGCTGTTATGCCACTGCCATCGTGGTTTTTTTTACCGGTTTTGCACTCTTTTTTAATGCGGCTTTCTTTGCTGGTGGGGTTGCGCCCGTTTTTCTGGCTGGTTGACGCTTAGCGCCGCCCAGATTCTTTTCCTTAAACTCACACAGGTCTTCAATCCCGCATTGCGTGCACTTGGGTGCGCGCGCCACGCAAATATACCGGCCATGCAGAATCAGCCAATGATGTGCATCCAGCAAGTACTCCCTGGGCACGAAGCGCATGAGCTTGTCTTCAACTTCACGGACGTTTTTGCCCGGCGCCAGGCCGGTGCGATTTGACACCCGAAAAATATGTGTGTCCACGGCCATGGCTGGCTGGCCAAAAGCGGTATTGAGGACAACGTTGGCGGTTTTTCGTCCGACACCGGGTAGCGTCTCAAGCGCTTCGCGATTATCGGGCACAACGCCCTGGTATTGCTCCTGCAGGATGGCACAGGTGGCCAGTGCATTCTTAGCCTTGGTTTTATAAAGCCCGATAGTACGAATCTTTTCGGTGAAGGTCTCCAGTCCCATATCCAGAATGTCTTGCGGGGTTTTACAGGTGTTGAAAATATGGCGGGTGGCCAGGTTGACCGATTTGTCGGTCGCCTGCGCCGACAGCAATACGGCGATCAGCAACTGGAATGTGTTTTCGTATTCAAGCTCGGTGGTGGGGTTGGCATTGGCGGCGGCCAGTCGTTCGAAAATGAGTTTGCGTTTTGCTGCATTCATGAAGTACTACCCGATGGATTGGTTGTTTTGCGACGTGCGCGTGCCCGTTGCAATGCCAGTGCAATGGCTGCTTTTTTGGCGTCTTCGGCGGTGGGCGCGCTCGCCTGGGCCGAATCTGTCTGGTGAGTAGCAGGCTGCTCGGAATGTGCGTCCAGGGCGCTTGTCTGCTGGTTGGCGGCTGTCGTCTGGGCGCTTGCTCGATGCATCCTTTCTTCTTTTTCCGCAGCGTTCAGTTGCAGGCGCTGTGCCCGTTGTTCATGGCGCGTTCGAGCCGCATTTGCGTCGTCCTGCGTCCATGGGCGATTGGCATCGACCATGGCGATGCAGTCTACCGGACAGGGGGCAACACACAGCTCGCAACCCGAACATAAATCGGGAATGATCGTGTGCATGAATTTATTGGCCCCCATAATGGCATCCACAGGACAGGCCTGGATACACAGGGTACAGCCGATACAATGGGCTTCATCGATCACCGCCACGAGCAAGGGTCCGGGCTGGCCACAGGATTCATCCAGCGGCAAAACGGGCGTATTGAGCACCGCGGCCAGCTTTTCAATGCCGGCATCGCCACCAGGCGGACAGCGGTTGATTAGCGTGGTGCCGGCCGCCAGGGCCTGGGCGTACGGACGGCACCCGTCGTAGCCGCATTGGGTGCATTGTGTTTGGGGTAACACCGCGTCTATGCGGTCGATCAGGAGGGCATGGTTCATAGGAGGCAATAAAAAAGGACGCAGCCAAAGCTACGTCCCTCTTATTGTACCGAAAACGGCAGCGCCAGTTGCTTTCAGGCGGCAGCAACAGCCTGACTTACGCTCTTTTCTTCGGTTTCGGTGATAAAAGCTTCTACCACGGGGAAAATTTGCTTTCTCCACTTGGAACCCGAGAAAATGCCATAGTGACCACAGCCTTTAGCCAGAAAGTGCTTCCTGTCCTCCTTTTTGAGGCCGGAACATAGTTTCTGGGCCGCTTCGGTCTGGCCATAGCCAGTGATGTCGTCGTTTTCACCTTCGATCGTCAACAGGCGGGTTTGGGTAATGTCCTGGGGTTTGACCAGTTCATTGCGCACTTGCCATTCGCCTTTGGGCAGCAGGTGATCCTGGAATACGACGCGGATGGTGTCCAGGTAATATTCAGCGGGCAGGTCCAGCACCGCATTATATTCATCATAAAACCGCCGATGGTGTTCTGCTTCGGACAACTGGTCGGACATCAGGTTCATGTAGAAGTCATAATGTGCTTCCATATGCTTGTCCGGATTCATGGCAACAAATCCGGCATGTTGCAGAAAACCGGGGTAAACCTTGCGACCGGCGCCGGGATAGCGGCCGGGCACAACGTGAATCAGCTTGTTTTCGAACCAGGAAAACGGGTTTGAATCTGCCAGGCTATTGACCTGTGTAGGCGATAGACGAGTATCGATGGGGCCGCCCATCATGATCATGGATTTGGGCATGGCATGGTGCTCGCCGGCAGAGGCCATGAGCGAGACGGCGGCCAGCACCGGTACGGTGGGCTGGCAGACAGACATGATATGCATGTCGGGCCGACAACGTGGATGAATTCACGAACATAGTCCACGTAGTCATCCAGATGAAATGGTCCCTTGCTGGGTGGCACCATGCGGGCGTCTACCCAGTCAGTAATGTAGACATCGAAACTGGTCAGCATGGTTTTGACCGTGTCGCGCAATAGGGTGGCATGGTGGCCCGACAGGGGGGCCACGATAAGCACTTTTGGATCGCCGCCCGGATTCTTGCTGTGTTCGCGTTCGAAGTGAATCAGATTGCAGAAGGGCTTGGCCTGGGTGGTGGTAATCGTGATATTGCTTTTTTTGCCACCCACCGTGACAGTGTCGATATTCCACTCGGGTTTTTCGTAATCTTTGCCCAGGCGATGGAACAGTTCAAAGCCGGCGGCAATGTTTTTTGACAGAGGAAGGTAGGTGTAGGGGCTGAAGGGGTTGGTGAAGAGATTTGAACCGATTTGTGTGAACGATGCCATCGGCGAAAGAAAACTGCGGGTTAGCTCATGGAGCTGGTAAAGCATGATCATATTCGGTCCATATCCAACGAAGGTCGGCGTTCAATGAAAAAAATTCTAACACTCGCTACGGGCAAGAATGTGAAATATGTGCGCGCATTTGTTAAGAATCGCCAAGAAACGATAATATGTTGCTGCGCAGCAATAGGTACGAAGCAAATATTACCAAGATTTTTCATGAAATACCATGCGGTTATATACGGACTTACCCGCCTGGCCGAGTACAACGGGCACAAATGTGCCCGGGATCTTTACCAGTAGTTTTCCACCGCCAGTGTGCCGGCAACGCCGCGGCGGCCGGGGGCAAAGCCACGATCGGCAAGGATTTTGCGAGCGTCCTTGACCATTGCCGGGTTGCCGCAGAGCATGACACGGGCCACCGCCGGATCCAGGCTGGCGCCGGCCAGTTGTTCCAGTTGGCCCGATTCGATCAATGCCGTAATGCGAGCCTGCGGCATCCCTGCCAGCGGCTCGCGAGAGGGGACCGGCAGGTACACGAACTGTTGGTCACTGGCCGCATGGGAGCGGGCAAAGCGGGCAATATCGTCCTGATAGGTCAGTTCATCGGCCTGCCTGACGCCATGCACCAGGATGATGCGTTCAAACTGCCGCCAGGTTTGCGGATCGTCCAGCATGGGCAGGTACGCAGACAGGCCGGTGCCCGTGGCCAGCATCCACAATTGGCCTCCCTGGGGGAATCGCTCAATGGTCATGAAGCCAAAGGCGGTTTTGTCGATATACACGGCATCGCCCACCTTCAGGTCATGCAGGCGCGGGCTGAACTGGCCATCCGGGACCACAATGGAATAAAACGCCAATTCATTGGCTTGCGGCGGGGTGACCATGGAATAAGCACGCCAGATATCGGGTTTGGCATCGGGCTGCGGGTTTTCCGGCAGGCCGAGCCGGGCGAACTGCCCGGGAATAAACGCGAAGGCGGGATCCTTGGTCGTAACGATAGAGAAAAGTTTCCCGGGAATCCACTCTGTACGGGCAGTAACGATCTGGCTTGTGTATTTTTCCTGTGTCATACGGCGGCGCGTGCCTTCTGTCAACGTTCGAGGTATTGCAGTTTATTTTCTTTTCCGTTCCATTCGTCGGCGTCAGGCAAAGGCTTGACAGACCGGCTGATGGTCGTAAAATCAGCACTGAGCTCGGCGTTGAGGGCGATAAACTTCATTTGATCCTGGGGTACGTCTTCTTCAGCGAAAATGGCGTTCGCAGGACATTCGGGTATACAGACGGCGCAATCGATGCATTCGTCCGGATCGATAATCAGAAAATTAGGGCCTTCCTTGAAGCAATCCACCGGGCAGACATCGACGCAATCGGTGTATTTACATTTGATGCAGTTTTCGGTCACGACGTGAGTCATTACCACTCCAGATTAAATATTTATTTGTCAAATTAGGATTTTACCTAATCTTTAGGGGAATATGCTCAAAACCCTATAGCTGTGATATGGTTATGAAAACACCTATGACGTTACCATGATCATCCAATCCCTACTCGATACAGACCTGTACAAGTTCAGCATGATGCAGGTGGTACTGCATCACTTTCCGGGGGCCCAGGTCGAATACCGCTTCAAATGCCGCTCCAAGGGCATTGACCTGCAGCCGTATATCGAAGAAATCCGCAGTGAAATCCACGCGTTGTGCCAACTGAAGTTCTCCGAAGACGAGTTGGACTATCTGCGTAATCTGCGCTTTATCAAAGGGGATTTTGTCGAGTTTCTGGGGCTGTTTCATCTGCCCGAAAAATGCATATCCGTCACCCCAGGGCAGGAACCCGGCGAAATTTCAATTGAAGTCAAAGGTTCCTGGCTGCATACCATCCTGTTCGAAATACCCGTACTGGCCATTGTCAATGAGGTGTATTTTCGCAACAAGGCGCCGGATCTGGACTACGAAGAGGGGCGACGACGCCTCGAAGAAAAAATTCAGCTGATCACCAGCTCGGCCGATATGGCCAACTTCAAGGTGGCCGAATACGGCACCCGCCGCCGTTTTTCCGGTGAGTGGCATCACGAAGTGGTGCAGACACTGCAAAAACAGATGGGCATTAACTTTGCGGGCAGCAGCAATGTGCTGATGGCCAAGCAATACGGTGTGACGCCTTTGGGAACCATGGGCCACGAGTACTTGCAGGCCTGCCAGGCATTGGGGCCGCGCCTGCGCGACTCTCAGGTGTTTGCGCTGGAAAAATGGGCCATGGAATATCGCGGCGACCTGGGAATTGCGCTGTCCGATGTGTACGGCACCAATGCATTCCTGCGTGACTTTGATATGTATTTCTGCAAGCTGTTCGATGGCGCCCGGCATGATTCGGGCGATCCGTTCGAATGGGGCGAGCGGCTGCTGGCCCACTACCGCAATAACCGGGTCGATCCGTCCACCAAGACCTTGGTGTTTTCCGACGGCCTGAGTTTCCCGGTAGCCATGGATATTCATCGGCGCTTTAGCGGGCGCTGCAAGGTCTCCTTCGGGATTGGCACCAACCTGACCAATGATCTGGGTGTCAAGCCACTGCAGATCGTGATGAAAATGGTGCGTTGCAATGGGCAGCCGGTCGCCAAGGTATCGGACGAACCGGAAAAAACCATGTGCGACGATCCGGCCTATCTGACTTATCTGAGGCACGTCTTTGACTTGCCGCCGGCGTGATTGAAAAACGACATTCTGTTTGCGCCGCAACGGCGCCGGCTGTGTGATAATGCACGCTTTCGACAACGTTCAAACAGGAGTCAGTCATGAGTGAGATCAAGCGTACCAACGTAGGCAGCCGCCTTTCCGATATGGCCGTATTCAACGGCGTAGCCTATCTTGCCGGCCAGGTGCCCGACGATGCCACGCTCGATATGGAAGGCCAGACCAAACAGGTGCTGACCACCATTGATGCCCTGCTCAAGGAAGCGGGCACCAGCAAGGAGCGTTTGCTGATGGTGCAGATCTTCGTGGCCAATATGAAAGAATTCGATCAAATGAATAAGGCTTGGGACGAGTGGGTATCAAAAGAAAATGCCCCGCCGCGCGCCACTATAGAGGCTCGCCTGGCCAACCCTGACTATAAAGTGGAAATCGTCGCAACAGCGGCGCTGTAAGCCTGCAGCTTATCTGATGTTGTGCAAGTAGGGCCCCGGCCAGTCACACGCTGGGGCCTGACGCCCGTCGACGATATCGGTGGGCGCCAGACACACTATCTACCCCACAAGATAAAAAAGGTGACGCCGGCAGGCCAATGCCTGATCAATAGGCCGCAAGGTGGTGCAACAAAGGCTTATAGCAGCGCAAAAAGGGTTGCGCCGATTTCCCCCGCCTGCTGCCGCTGTGCCTCGGAAAGCGTTTTGGGCGCCAGAATGGCCGCTTCAGTATCACTGCGCATGTTCAGGATAATGCCGGGCACCCGCTCATTGAGCCGCCAGCCGCTGCAGATGCGGCGCACCTGGCGCAGCGCACCTTCGCCGTCGCTGCCGGCGGTAATGATCACGCTGAAAATGCGACCTTCTATGCGGTGCAGCACCGGATAATACAGCCGATCCAGGCACTCTTTCATCTGGCCGCTGAGCGACGCCAGATTTTCCGGTGCGCAAAACAAGTATGCGTTTGCTTCAAGCATATCCTGGGGGGTTACGTCGCAGGCGCGCTTCAGGTAGACGTTATGGTGCTCGCCTAGTTCCCTGCGAATGGCCAGCGCTGCATCGTATGCCTGCCTTGCGGCGGCTTCAGCGGCCCCGGTTCTGGAGTGCCACACGATCAGCAGCGCGCTGCCGGTAATTTCATTTGACATAGATTAAAGTGCGGGCTGTTTATCTGTTTTACTTTACTCATCAAATTGTCTACCGGATAAACAATTCACGCAAGCCTGCTCTTTTTGAGCCAGCGGCGTTAAAATACCAATTTGCATAAACACGCCGTTGCTGGCCCAATTGTTTTTGTCCATCTGGCGCTGCCGGAAAAGATTGACAATCAGGGAACGCAGCCTGTTGCCGCTTTTAACGATATTGCCAATTATTCCACCTGCTCCCGCTTATGAAAACCACAGAACCCGAGTTCATACCGGATTCCTTCCAGGACAACGCATGGATGAATGCCGTATGTGCCGGTCTGGACGATGCTGGCCGCAAAATGGTGGAGCAGGCCGTGGCCTGGTGCGACCCGATATTGCAGGATGCCTCCATCGCAACCGGCGAGCCGTCCATCCATCACGCCAAGGGCATGTTGCAAATCCTCTCCCTGTTGCAACTGGATGCCGCCACGCTGGTTGCGGCATTGGTGCTGGCTATCCCCATCGATCTGGAGGACGAGTCTGCACAGGATCAGAAAAATGAGCTGATCAAGCTGTTCGGTCTGGAAACGTTCAGTCTCATCAACGGCTCGCGGGCGCTGTTGCGAATTGGGGCAATCGCACGCAATGCCTCGTCGCAAGGGCACAATGAATCGTCGGGCCAGCGGGAAATGCTGCGCAAGATGCTGCTGGCGATGGCCAGCGATCTTCGCATTGTGCTAATTCGCCTGGCCTCGCGCCTGCAAACGCTGCGCTGGTACGCCGAAACCAAGAATCCATGTCCGATAGAGCTGGCCGAAGAAACGCGCGATGTCTACGCCTCTCTGGCCAACCGGCTGGGTATCTGGCAAATCAAGTGGGAAATGGAAGATCTGTCTTTCCGGTTCCTGTCCCCCGAGATCTATAAGGACATCGCCCGTAAGCTCGAAGGCAAGCGCATCGAGCGCGAAGCGCGCATCCAGTCCCTGACCGAGGACATAGCCGGATCGCTGGCCGATATGGGTATTGAAGCCGACGTCTCGGGGCGCGCCAAGCATATCTACAGTATTTACAACAAGATGCGCAACAAGCGCCTGACTTTCGACCAGCTGTATGATCTGCTGGCTATCCGTATCATTGTTGCCAATGAACGGGATTGCTATGCCACGCTGTCGCTGCTGCAAGCGCGCTGGACTCCGGTCATGAACGAGTTTGATGACTATATTGCCCGTCCCAAGCCCAACGGGTACCGCTCTTTGCATACGGTGCTCAAAACCGCCGATGGCCATACTTTCGAAGCCCAGATCCGCACCCGCAAGATGCACGACTTTGCCGAGTACGGGATGGCGGCGCACTGGCGTTACAAAGAGGCGGGCCCCAAGGGCGGCCAGGTCGCAGCCGTGTCCATGTACGACCGTCAGGTGTCCTGGATGCGCCAGTTGCTCGCGTGGCGCAAAGAAGTCGGCCTGCCGGTCAACGATCCACCGGACAGTTCACTGCAGGCGCGGCCAGAGACGGAAAGAGCGGTTGATGCAGCGGCGTCGGTTGATGCAGGCGTGCCTGCTGCACCGGAGCCCAAAGCAGGTCAGCTGCGGCAGGAACGTCACAATAAAAAAACTGCAGAGCGCATCTATGTGCTTACGCCGCAGGCGCGCGTCATTGAATTACCCGAAGGCGCCACGCCGGTCGATTTCGCCTATCACCTTCATACCGACCTGGGGCATCGCTGCCGGGGCGCGCGGGTAGACGGGCAGATGGTCGCCCTTAACACTAAGCTGCTCAACGGCCAGACGGTGGAAATCATCGCGGCCAAGTCGGGTGGGCCGTCCCGGGACTGGATCAATACCCAGCTGGGCTATCTGGCCAGTCCGCGGGCCCGTGCCAAAGTGCGCTTATGGTTCAATGCCATTGAATTGCAAAAGCGGATAACCACGGGCCAGGACCTGGTGGAAAAGGAATTGGCCCGACTGGGCAAAACGGCGATCAATCTGGAGCAACTGGCCGAACGCCTGGGCTTTGCCAACAGCGATGATCTGTATGTCGCCGTCGCCAAGGATGAATTCAGTCTGCGGCAAATTGCAACGGCCTTTCAGGAACCTGATCCTGACCCGGGCGCCGCGTACGATACCATCGTGGCGCGCGAGTCCGGGGCCCAAAGCGCGGTCAAGACAGGTAAAAGCGGCGTATTGGTGGTTGGTGTCGATTCACTGCTCACGCAGTTGGCCCGGTGCTGCCATCCAGCGCCGCCGGACCCGATCGGCGGTTTTGTTACGCGGGGGCGGGGCGTATCCATTCACCGCAGCGATTGCCCGTCGTTTGCGGTCATGAAAAGCAAAAGTCCCGAGCGCGTTATCGAGGTCGCCTGGGGCGATACCGGAGATACGGTCTATCCGGTCAATATTGCCATCCATTCGCAGGATCGCAGCGGTCTGCTCAAAGATCTGACTGAATTGTTTTCCCGCATGAAACTGAATGTGGTGGGGGTCAACACCCAAAGCAAGGCCTCGATTGCCCATCTGCATTTTACCGTTGAGGTGCGGGACGGCGAACAACTGCGAAAGGCCATGAACGCCATATTGGATATCCCTGGAATTATCAGCGCTGCACGCTGTTAAAACATGTAAAATAGCCCTTTACTGCTCGTCTGAATCCGACGCCAGGAGCCAATTTGACTGCTTATTCCTTTCCCGACAACAGGGGCCATTTCGGCCGTTACGGTGGCATTTTTGTCGCCGAAACGCTGATGCACGCTGTTTCGGAACTGAATGAAGCCTATGAAAAGTACAAGGCAGACCCGGATTTTGTCGCCGAGTACCGGTACGAACTGGCGCATTTTGTCGGGCGTCCCAGCCCGGTCTATCATGCCCGCCGCTGGTCTGAACAACTGGGCGGGGCGCAAATTTGGTTCAAGCGTGAAGACCTGAATCACACCGGTGCGCACAAGATCAACAATTGCATTGGACAAATCCTGCTGGCGCGCAAAATGGGCAAAAAGCGCATTATTGCCGAAACCGGCGCGGGCCAGCATGGCGTTGCGACCGCGACGGTGGCCGCGCGCTATGGCATGGAATGCGTGATCTATATGGGCGCCGAAGACGTGCGGCGGCAGGCGTCAAATGTGTATCGCATGAAGTTGCTGGGGGCGACGGTGGTGCCGGTGGAATCCGGATCGCGTACGCTCAAAGATGCCCTGAACGAAGCCATGCGCGACTGGGTCGCCCGCATTGACGACACCTATTACATTATCGGCACCGTTGCCGGTCCTCATCCCTATCCGGCCATGGTGCGCGATTTCCAGCAAATCATTGGCCAGGAATGCATAGAGCAGATGCCTGCCTGTGCCGGTCGCCAGCCGGATGCAGTCATCGCCTGTGTCGGTGGCGGCTCCAATGCAATGGGCATTTTCTATCCTTATCTGTCGCATACCAAGGTCAAGCTAATTGGTGTTGAAGCAGCGGGCGAGGGCCTGGATACCCCCCGTCACGCAGCCTCCATCAACGGCGGCAAAGTGGGCGTCTTGCATGGCAATCGCACTTACGTACTGCAAAATAGCGATGGGCAGATTCAGGAAACCCATTCTGTATCGGCCGGACTCGATTACCCCGGTGTCGGACCGGAACACGCCTGGCTGCACGACAGTAAACGCGCCACCTATGTGGCGGTAGATGACAATGCCGCCCTGGACGCGTTTGGCAAATGTTGCCAACTGGAAGGCATTATGCCGGCCCTGGAGTCGGCACATGCGCTGGCCTACGCAGCCACACTGGCTCCCACCCTGTCACGCGACGCCATTTTGCTGGTGTGCCTGTCCGGTCGCGGCGACAAGGATATGCATACCGTTGCCGAATATACCGGCATTGCGTTGTAAGGAACGGGAATGAGCCAGCAACGGATCAATAAGACATTTGCAAGGCTGGGGCGGCGTACCGCCCTGATTCCTTACATCGCGGCAGGCGACCCGAATCCGGCGGCAACGGTTCCGCTCATGCATGGGTTGGTCAGGGCCGGGGCCGATATTATCGAGCTGGGCGTGCCGTTTTCCGATCCCATGGCCGACGGCCCCGTGATTCAGCAGGCCACAGCACGCGCCATTGCCCAGGGCGTGGGCTTGCGCGATGTGCTGGACATGGTCGCTGTGTTTCGCAAGATGGACCAAAGCACCCCGGTCGTGTTGATGGGCTATGCCAATTCGATTGAAGCCATGGGACAGCAGCAGTTTGCAGCGCAGGCCGGCAAATCGGGTGTGGACGGGATATTGATTGTAGACTGTCCGCCAGAAGAATATGATGACTTTGCGGGCGATCTTCGCGCTCAGGGAATTTCGCCGATTTTCCTGCTTTCGCCAACTTCGACCGAGGCGCGGATCCAGGCAGTGGCAAAACGGGCCGAAGGATATCTTTACTACGTGTCCCTCAAAGGCACACTGGATCATCGGCCATTGACATCAGCCAGGTGCACGAACGGGTCGCAAGCATCAAGAAATATGTATCCATTCCGGTTGGCGTCGGTTTCGGCATTCGCGATGCAGCCAGTGCTGTACAGGTTGCCGAAGCCGCCGACGCAGTCGTTATCGGTAGTCGCCTGATCGAAACCATGACACAGGCGATCGCCCAACAACCATCGGCCAACCCGTCCGACGTGGCAGTAACCGCTGCTGGCGACTGGTTGCGCGCGATCCGGCAGGCGCTGGATCAGAACAGAAAATAAGCATTCAGAAATAAGGATTGACAATGAGTTGGCTAGACAAGATTCTTCCACCGCGCATTAATAAAAAGACCGAGCAGCAGGGCCGACGTGTGCCCGAGGGGCTGTGGGTCAAATGCCCGTCCTGCGAGGCGGTGCTGTATAACGACGACCTGGTCGAAACCGTCCATGTATGTCCCAAATGCAGCCATCATATGCGTTTGAACGCGCGTGCGCGGATTGACGCGCTGCTGGACACCGATGGTCGTGTAGAAATTGGCGAAGGCATTCGCTCTACCGACCCGCTCAAGTTCAAGGACAGCCGCAAGTACCCGGAAAGGCTGGCCGAGGCCACGCAAAAATCAGGTGAATCTGATGCGCTGGTCGTCATGAGCGGCAGCATCTGTACCGTTCCCGTTGTGCTTGCCTGCTTTGAATTCGATTTCATGGGTGGGTCCATGGGCTCGGTGGTGGGCGAGCGTTTCGTGCGCGGCGTTCGTGCAGCCATCCAGAACAAGACACCGTTTATCTGTGTAGCTGCCTCTGGCGGCGCACGTATGCAGGAAAGTCTGTTCTCGCTGATGCAAATGGCAAAAACCAACGCCATGCTGACCCGCTTGTCTCAGGAAGGACTGCCGTTTATCAGCGTGCTCACCGACCCGACAATGGGTGGCGTGTCTGCCAGCTTCGCTTTCATGGGTGATGTCGTGATTGCCGAGCCCAAGGCGCTTATCGGTTTTGCCGGCCCGCGCGTGATTGAGCAGACGGTTCGCGAACAGTTGCCAGAAGGGTTTCAGCGCGCCGAATTCCTGCTTGAAAAAGGCGCGGTGGACATGGTTATTGACAGACGCGAGTTGCGTACGGAACTGGCACGCCTGATGGCCTTGCTCACTCGTCAATCCAGCGAAGCAGTGTCTGCCTGAGGCCGGAGGCGCGAATGGATTCTGACGCTTTTCGACTCGAAAAAACGCTGACCTATCAGTTGCATCAGTTATCCAGGCTGATCGATCGGCGTGTCGACTACTCAGATATCCAACGTATCGCCCTGAATGCCGGCGAAGGGCGCACGATCGCCGTCCTGGGCTATTACGGGACCTTGTCGGTAATCCAGCTGGCCCGGCTGGCCAATCTGGACAAGAGCCAGGCGAGCAGGGCAGTGGTGTCGCTGGTTGAAAAAGGCATTATAGAAAAACGCAGCGACAGCCGGGATGCAAGGGCATTTGAACTGTTTTTGACCCCGGCCGGCCAACTGGTCTACACCGATATCGTAGACCTCATCGTACAGCGCAATGAAGTGGCGCTCAAATCTCTCTCTCCGCGCGAAAAACAGACGCTGTTCGGACTGTTCAGCAAAATCCACCAGAATCTGACTGATTAAACGGTGTTCCGGCGCCAAGCTTGATCGGCGTTCACGCCGCTGTATCGCGGGTAAATACGCATACGTGTTTTCTTGAATTTAGTTGATTTTTCAATTAAACTGCCAAAAAATAATGCCGCAAGGCTTGCGGCGTTTCAGGATAACAGCATCAGGAGACTTCTCATGCATCAGCCTTGCGGCAGCCGCGCGCCTCTTTGTATCACCCGTATACCGTCTATGCGCCGTACCACCCCGGCGCAGGTCAGGACGCCACAGCCCCGGTAACCATTGTGGGCGGCGGGCCCATCGGGCTGGTTACCGCGCTTATTCTGGCGCGTCATGGTATCGGCTCGAACGTATTAATATCGGAATGCCAGGTGACCGAGGCAGCCGGGCCATTGTTTTTACCAAACGCTCAATGGAAATCCTGGATTTTGCCGGCGTCGCAACACGCATCATGACCAAGGCACTGCCCTGGACCAGTGGCAACTCGTACTATAAAGGGGAACGGGTATTTCGCATGGAAACGCCGGTCGACGATAACGACCGCTTCGCGCCACTGAATAATCTACAGCAAAATTGGCTGGAAACCTATCTGGTTGAAGCCGCGCAGGCGCAACCCCTGATCCGCTTGTGCTGGGGGAATCGGCTCTCTTCTTTTACCCAGGACGACTCAGGCGTTGCTCTGGTTGTTGATACGCCGGAAGGTGAATATACCTGCCGCACGAACTGGCTGGTCGCCGCCGATGGCGCCCGCTCGACGGTGCGCCAGCAACTGGGGCTGACCCTGGAAGGCGATAGCTACGAAGGCCGGTTTGTTATTGTGGATATCCGCATTGATCTGGATCTGCCCACGGAGCGGCTGGCGTTCTTTTCGCCAGACTGGAATCCAGGCAACACTATTCTGATGCACAAAGAGCCGGACAATATCTGGCGTTTTGATTATCAGCTGGATGCCGGCATCAGCAGCGAAGAAGCGCTCAAACCCGAGAATCTGGCGGCGGCGGTCAATGCGCAACTGCAGATGATGGGATACCAGGATAAAAGCTGGGAAATGGACTGGGCTTCGGTTTATTCGGCGCGCGCGCTCACTTTGCCCGACTATGTGCACCAAAGGGTCATGTTTGTGGGAGACGCGGCGCATTTGCTTCCTATTTTTGGCGTAAGGGGTGCCAATACGGGGTTTCAGGATGCAATGGACCTGGGCTGGAAACTGGCGGCGGTTGTCAACGGCCAGGCAGATACCGCATTGCTGCGAACCTATAGCGCAGACCGGGTAAGTGCCGCCAGGGAAATCATCGCAGAGGCTGGCAAGAGCACCCGTTTCATGGCGCCGCCACGGAGGTTTCCGCCTGCTGCGCGATGCCACGCTCGCCTTGTCGCTTAAACATGATTTTGTACGACCGCTTTTTCACTGGCGTACCTCGCGTGCCCACGCCTATCGGGAATCGCCCCTGAACAGCGCGCAGGACGATAATGCGATCATGCCTGCCGCCAATGAAAATGGTAGCGTGTTTGCTAACTTGAAATTGGCCGATGGCAGCCATTTGTACGATCATTTTGGCGAAGGTTTTCAGGTTGTCTACATGGCGGGTGGTCAAGGGCCGCAAGCGGCGCCCGAGCCATTAATGCAGGAGGTGAGCGCCTTGCGTGCCATCGGCAGGCCAGTGACCCTGCATGTGCTCGGGTCAGGAGACGCTGCGGTTGAAGCGCGCGCCGATCATACCGCCTACCATGTCGCCACCGATGTATTGCAGCAGCGCTATGCGGTCAAAGGCGGCGAAGTGTATGTGATCCGGCCGGATCATCACGTGAGTGCGCGCTGGCAGCAGTATGCCAGGGGATGTCTTGAGCAATATTTCGGACAATTGCCGGGTAGCG
Source organism: Advenella kashmirensis WT001 (assembly GCF_000219915.2). Classification (NCBI taxonomy): domain Bacteria; kingdom Pseudomonadati; phylum Pseudomonadota; class Betaproteobacteria; order Burkholderiales; family Alcaligenaceae; genus Advenella; species Advenella kashmirensis. The sequence continues at coordinate 1,696,266 of NC_017964.1, forward strand.
CTGGCAAACAGGAGAATTGAGATGAGTATTCAGACACTTGCGCTGGAACAGGTCTATGATCATTTGGCCGAAACCCTGGATTCCATTCCCGAATCTGGCCGCACACTGATGCTGACACGGCTGGCGTTGCTGATGAGCGAGCAAATCGGGGAACCAGACGTCATTTGCAGGCTGATTGACGAGGCGGCACAGGCCGACTAATGGAAATTGCCACTATGCATAAATTGAACAAAATGGCATGATTTATGCTGCATCCGTCATTTGCTTTAGCGTTATACGCGGGCTCTGGCAATGCCGGCGCGCGCATCGGCGCGTCAGTATAAAAACCTATTAGTGGAGATAAGAAATGAACATCAAACAGTGGCTGTCCATGGCTACCCTGAGTCTGGCCGGGATGGCTGCCCATGCTGCGTGGCCGGCGGGTCCGGTAACCTGGGTCGTGCCCTATCCGGCAGGCGGCGGCACAGACGTGATCGCCCGAACAGTAGCTGCGTCCCTGGAAAAAACGCTGGGACAAACCATTGTGATCGAAAACAAACCTGGCGGCGGCACTGCCATTGGGGCATCGGCAATCTCCCGTGCCAAGCCGGATGGCTACACCGTTGGCACAGCCGATTCAGGCACGCTGGCATTTAACCCGTCGCTCTACAAAAGCCTGACGTATGACCCCGCGAAGTTCACCTATATTGGCGGGCTGGCCCGGTTCCACTGGTTTTGGCAGTGCCCGCCAATTCTCCATTCAAAACGGTCAATGAATTGATTGAAGCGGCCAAAAAAGAGCCCGGCAAACTGACGGCCAGCTCAGCCGGCGCCGGTTCCCCGCATCATCTTGCGCTTGAGCGCTTCAAGCAGTTAACTAAAACCGATATCGTGCATGTGCCCTATAAGGCGCGGCACCGGCCCTGCAGGATCTGATTGGCGGCCAGGTTGACCTCATGTTTGGTGATTTGGGCTCGTCACTGCCCAATATCAAGGCAGGCAAAGCCCGGGTGCTGGCCGTGACCGTGCCAGAGCGTCTGGCATTGCTGCCGGATGTGCCTACCATGGCTCAGGAAGGGTGGGTGATTTTGTTGCCTATGCCTGGCAGGGCCTGGTCGGTCCAGCGGGTATGCCTGACGACGTCGTGAAAAAGCTGGATGCGGATTTGAAAGCCACACTGGAAAGTGAAGCGGTGAGCAAAAAAGTACAGGCGCTGGGCGTAGAGATTATGCCCATGACATCATCCGAATTCAAAGCTTATTCCGACAAGGAACGCGAAGACTGGGCCAAAATTATCAAGGCGGGGAACATCACACTGCAGTAAAATTATGTGGCAATATGCCGCGCGGCATTGACAGTATGCGGCAATAGGCCATGCAGTCATAAATCACGCGGCAATAATAACGCTAGCAGTAACAAAACCACGCACTAAGGTAGATATACGGCTTCGCGTTGATCGTCGCAGACAAATAAAAAGCCCCTTGTCATTGCACCGTGTTTATCACGGCGCTACAGACAAGGGGCTTTTTCCATTGTACGGCCTGCTTCCAATACTGGAGACAGGCCGACTGTGGTTTACTGCTCGTCGCGGGTTTCCACGATTTCCAGGGGTTCCGCCTGAACCTGGTTACGTGCCTTGCGAGGCCGGCCGGCAGGTTTTGGAGGAGGGGCCATCATCGCCTCTTCCGTGAGTCCGGAGCGGGTTTCGACCCATTCCATACCGACGCCAGAAACGATTTCTTTTAGCACTTCCTTGTTGGCGGTAACGGCCGGAGCAGAAACAGCTGGCGCAGACGCTGGCGCCGATGCCGGGGCCGTTGCTGCTTGTGCTACCGGCTCTTCAGCAGTTTGTGCCGCTTGTGGCTCAACCAGCTGATTTGCCTGCTCGACAGGCGCTTCTGTTTGCGCTATGGCTTTTGCCGCGACCTCAATAGGAGTCTCGGCTGCTGCAACGCTGGTAGCTGCGGTCTCCGGAGCAGTGTCAGTTGCAGTAGCGACCACCGGTTCTGCTGGTTTGGCAGGGGTGGCTGATTGTGCTGGTTCCACAACTGCGGCTGGTGTCGCTGCTTCAACGGGAGTTGAGGGGACAACGGGCTCGGCAGCAGCCGGTTCGGCCAGGGCAGCCACTGGATGATCAGCGGCCGGCGCAGCAGTTGCTGCGGTTTTGGCCACAGGGGTATCCGACACGGAAGTCGACTGATCGCTTGGCGCAGGCGTTGCGGTATCGTTAGATGCCACATTGTTTTCTGCCGGTGTAGTGGCAGCCTGGCTTTCTGCGGCGTCTGCTTGTGCGGTGGTGACAGCATCAGCAGTGGCGCCCGCGCCTGTGGCCAGCAGCACTTCGTTAGGTACGAAGGATGCTTTTTCAGTGTCTGTCGTCTCTACTGAATCATTCTGACGACGGCCACGACGGCTGCGACGACGACGACGACGCGGTTCAGCATCACCGGTCTGTGTGTCTTCGCCTTCTGTCGTACGATCATTTTCCTCTTCGGAATCGTCGTCAATCAGGTCCTGCTCAAGCGGGGTCGGACGGGCGGCAGTGTCTGCGCTGGCGGCACGGCTGCGGCGTGGCGCTGGTGCTGTGTCGGTCTGTGCGGTCTCTGAGGCCTGTGCCTGCTCGGTGTTTTCCGTAGCTACTGCGGCTGCTGCTGTAACTTCGGTTTCGTCACCGCTGTTACGGCGGTTGCGGCCTCGGCCACGACGGTTGCGACTGCGGCCACCGCTGTCTTCCGCGCTGGCGTTCGCCTGGGCATGGGCGCTGGCTGGCGCTTTGCTCTCGGCACCGGTGTCCTGTGCGTCGCTATCGTCCTGCTTGCGCTGGCGTCCACGCGGACTGCGGCGGTTTTCGCCGTCTTCCTCGGACTTGCCCGATGTGCGTTTGTCGCCACGGCGATTGCGTCCACCGCGCTCGCCGCGTTCGCCGCTGGCGGCGGTACGTGAACCACCGCGCGCATTGCGTGCGCCCGATTTTTCAGTGGCAGAGGCGTCTTTTTGCGGTTCTGCAGGCGCAGCCGCTTTAGGACCAGCAAGCCATGACAGGATTTTCTGGAACATGCCGCCGATGCTTGGAGCAGCGGCTGCGCTTACCTGAGGCTGTGCGGCCACTTGTGGTTTGATTGCACTCGGCGCAGGCTGATCAGGAGAAATGCCTTTGACCAGTGCCTCGGGCGCTCGTTGTGTTCGGATTTTTCCTTGGTGGATTCCCATGTGACCGTGGTTTCCGGCGCTTCGATCAGGTCAATGCTGGCCTTGGGATCATCCAGGCGGGAGTCGTCGTAGCGGATGCGTTCGATATGATGGTGTGGCGTCTCGAAATGCTTGTTTGGAATCAGCACCAGATTGACTTTCAGGCGAGACTCGAGCTTGACGATATCGGCCCGTTTTTCGTTCATCAGGAATGTAGCTACTTCCACTGGCACCTGCGCGTGCAGGGCAGCGGTATTTTCCTTCATGGCTTCTTCCTGCAGCAGGCGCAGCACATTCAGGCACTGGATTCGACGTCACGGATGACGCCCGTGCCGTTACAGCGGGGGCAGGTGATGTGAGAGCCTTCGTTCAGAGCGGGACGCAGGCGCTGACGCGACAGTTCCATCAGGCCGAAACGGGAGATTTTACCCATCTGGACCCGGGCACGATCAACATGCAGGGCATCGCGCAGTTTCTGTTCGACAGCACGCTGGTTCTTGTTGTCTTCCATGTCGATGAAGTCGATCACGATCAGACCACCCAGGTCGCGCAGGCGCAACTGGCGGGCCACTTCTTCGGCCGCTTCCAGGTTGGTGCGCATGGCCGTTTCTTCGATATCGGCGCCGCGCGTAGAGCGGGCCGAGTTCACGTCGATGGCGACCAGGCTTCTGTGTGGTCAATAACCACAGAGCCGCCGGAAGGCAACTGGACGGTACGTGAATAGGCGGTTTCGATCTGGTGTTCGATCTGGAATCGCGAAAACAGTGGGATATCGTCCTGGTAGCGTTTGACGCGATTGACATTGTCAGGCATGACGTCCTGCATGAATGCCGTGGCCTGTTGCGTAATGGCCTCGGTGTCGATCAGGATTTCGCTGATGTCCGGCGAGAAATAATCGCGGATGGCACGAATAACCAGGCTCGATTCCTGATAAATGAGAACGGGAGCGGGGTAGTCTTTGGCGGCAGCATCAATGGCGGTCCACAGTTGCAGCAGGTATTTCAAGTCCCACTGCAGTTCGGGAACACTGCGGCCAATACCGGCGGTGCGGGCAATAATGCTCATGCCTGAAGGCAGGTCAAGCTGCTCCATGGCTTCGCGCAGTTCCTGGCGATCTTCGCCTTCGATGCGACGCGATACGCCACCACCACGTGGGTTGTTGGGCATCAGGACCAGATAGCGACCTGCCAGGGAAATGAACGTGGTCAGGGCTGCGCCCTTATTGCCGCGCTCTTCCTTTTCTACCTGAATGATGAGTTCCTGGCCTTCGTGCAGGGCGTCCTGGATGCGTGCACTGCGCACATCCACGCCTTCCTTGAAATAGCTGCGGACCACTTCCTTGAAGGGAAGAAAACCGTGGCGATCGTGACCATAGTTGACAAAGCAGGCTTCCAGGCCGGGTTCAATACGTGTAATGACCCCTTTGTAGATGCTTCCCTTGCGTTGTTCACGGCCGGCGGTTTCGATATCGATGTCGATCAGCTTCTGGCCATCGACAATCGCAACGCGTAATTCTTCTTGATGCGTTGCGTTGAATAACATGCGTTTCATAGAGCAGTTTCTCCGTTAAACGAGTGCAACGAACGCCGTTGCACTCACCACGAATAACTGGTGAAACGTACGAATAGACGACTGACTCGCGCGGATCCCGCACGAGGTCGGGGCGCTTTATGTGGGACTATCTGCCGTCGGATGGCGACGTGCAGCAGAGCCAGTCAGAAAATTAACAGAGTAAAGTAATTTCAATTGTTGAATTCTTCTGTGTTTTATCCTGCCGTTTCCTTGCGGTGCCGTCAGGACAAAATAAAAACCAGGGCGCTTCGTTCATTCTGTACGCTATAAACACAATGGCGGTGATATCTGTGGGCAGATGATGTATGGCCTGCCGCGTTGATAACAGATACGACAAGCGCCGCAGTGTTTATAGACCAGTCACTCAAAAGACTGAAATACAGATAGCGGATTGACGTTAGGACGGTACAATGCGTATTTGGCTGACGGGCGGAGACCTGCTTGCAGTTTCTTGGACTACGGGTTTCTCAACGCCGGACGGTTTTAATTCAGTCTTTTTGTGGTCTCCGAATTATAAGGCTCTTTTGAGTATGTGCAAACAAACTTCTGATAAAAAACCAACTTTTTCTGTCCGGCTGGTACGGGCAGATGCCGGATCCGACGGTCAGCGCATCGATAATTTTCTTATCCGTGAGTGCAAAGGGGTGCCTAAAAGCCATCTTTACAAGGCCATCCGCAGCGGCCAGGTCCGCGTCAACAAGGGGCGGGTGCAGGCAGAATATCGGGTAAAAGACGGCGATGAAATCCGGATTCCCCCTTGCGGGTGGCTACGCCCGATGAAAACCGGGTTGTGCCGGCAGGCCAGTTTCCGATTGTGTTCGAGGATGATGCGCTGATTGTCATCGATAAGCCTCGGGTGTGGCCGTTCACGGCGGCAGCGGCGTGTCTTTCGGGGTTATCGAGCAGATGCGGGCAGCCCGGCCCGAAGCCCGGTTCCTGGAGCTGGCACATCGCCTGGACAAAGAAACCTCCGGATTGCTGATTATCGCCAAGAAGCGCGCTGCGCTGGTCGCATTGCATGGCATGTTCAAAGAAAGCCGCGGGCGCAAATGTTATCTTGCTCTGGTCGAGGGAGATTGGGTGAACGACCGACAGCATATCCGGCTGCCTCTGGAAAAATACCTGACCCGCGATGGCGAGCGGCGGGTGCGGGTTCGCCCTGACGGCAAAGTGGCCCATACGATAGTGAGCAAGGAGGCGCGTTTTGGCCGCTATACACTGGTCAAGGCCGAACTGCGCACCGGACGTACCCATCAGATTCGCGTGCATCTGGCCGCCAGCGGTTTCCCTATCGTAGGCGACGAGAAATATGGCAATGATGAAACCCGCATTGCATTTGCCCGGCAGGGGTTTGCCCGCATGTTCCTGCACGCCCATACGCTGGAAATCCCTCATCCGGTGACGCAGGAGCCGTTATCGCTGACTGCGCCGCTGCCTGACGTGTGCCAGCAATTGCTCGATAATTTGGCTGCCCGCCGCTGAGCGCAGGAGTCGTTGTAGTTGGCGCAAGCGGCGTCACAGCAGGAACCTGAAGTTTATGTTGTTCAAATGCACCGCTTCCTCTGAGAATTTCACTATATGGAAAATAGAATGCGTTATTCACTTGCCATCTTCGATTGGGATGGAACTCTCATGGACTCCACTCATACGATTGTCGCAGCCATCCAGGCTGCCTGTCGTGATATGGGGCTGCCTGTACCCGGCGTTGCGCAGGCCAGCTGGGTTATCGGGCTGTCGCTCGATGAGGCCTTGCATCGCGCCGTGCCCGATCTGACGCCTTCCCAGTTGCCGCGGTTTCTTGAGCGCTATCGCATCCACTACCTGCTCCGGGATCCTGATTTACGCACGTTCGATGGCATTATCGATATGCTGAACACACTGAAGGCCGAGGGTGTGCTGATGGCGGTGGCGACGGGAAAAAGCCGGGTCGGACTGGACCGGGTATTGACCGGAATGAACCTGGGGCACTATTTTGACGCCTCCCGCACTGCGGACCAGACATTCAGCAAGCCACACCCGAGAATGCTCGAGGAAATTCTGGAGGAACTGGCCGTGCCTGCCGGACAGGCGGTCATGGTGGGCGATACCTCACATGACATTCAGATGGCACAGGCCGCCGGGGTGGACAGTATTGCGGTTACGTATGGGGCACACAGCACCGAGGAGCTGATTGCCAGCAAACCTACGCTGATTGCCGAGACGCCAACGCAATTACAATCGTTTTTGCTGGAACATTGTCGAAAAATGGCTGTCTAAATTTTCAAGTAGCGAATTCGTCATTATTGCTGTCATTTTTTGCATAGCAAGCCACCGGAGTCCACCATGTCCTTACGCCCGCGCTATCCCCGTATTCCGTCTTCGCAGATTACCCCTGAGCCGGTCTGGCAAGCCAGGCGGCAGTGGATGCAACACATGGCCGGCATCGCTGCCGGAACCGGCTTGGCGGGCCTGGGCGCTACGCTGCCTCAGGTGGCTGCTGCGGCAAATACGCTGCCGCCGATTGCCGGCATGCGACCCAATCCGCAATACGCTGCAGCAAAAATTGATCGCAAGCTCACTACGGAAAAGGACATTACGTCCTACAATAATTTTTACGAATTCGGGACCGGCAAGGGCGACCCGCTAGATTACTCGGGAAAAATGCGTATTGAGCCCTGGCAGGTGCAGGTCAGCGGCGAGGTGGAAAAGCCGCGAACTTTCGACCTGGACGAGCTGGTTAAGCTGGCGCCGCAGGAAGAGCGGGTGTACCGACTGCGGTGTGTCGAGGCCTGGTCTATGGTGATCCCATGGGTCGGCTATCCGCTATCGGCGCTGCTCAAGCAGGTGCAGCCCACCAGCAAGGCCAAATTTGTCCAGTTTGTGACCGATACCCAGCCCGAGGCGATGCCTGGCCTGAGCGATCGTATTATCCCCTGGCCCTATCGTGAGGGATTACGCATGGACGAAGCCATGAATCCGCTGACCCTGCTTACTTTTGGGCTTTATGGCAAGCGCTTGCCTAATCAGAACGGCGCCGTTACGGATTATTGTGCCCTGGAAATATGGCTTCAAGTCAGGCAAGTCCATTGTCAAAATCGTGCTCACCGAAACCATGCCCGAAACCAGTTGGGTGGCCATTGCCCCCTCGGAATATGGCTTTTATGCGAATGTGAATCCGGATGTTCCGCATCCACGATGGAGTCAGTCGCATGAACGCGTGATTGGCGGCGGTTTCTTTGATCCCAAAGTGCCAACCTTGAAATTCAACGGCTATGGGGAGCAGGTCGCCTCGCTATACAGTGCAATGGATTTGCGTGCCAATTATTGAGCAACAGGGTGTTCTTCATGTCTGAATCTACCGGCGCGGCCCCGCCTGCAGCCAGCGCCAGGGCTGCCTCAATGACGCGCAGACGCTGGACGGCCAGTCAGGTGGCGCGCTTTAAACCCGTACTGTTTTTGCTCTGCCTGATTCCTTTTCTGCGCTGGTTCTACCTGGGATATAACGATGGTCTGACAGCCAACCCAGTCGAGTTCATTACCCGCTCCTCGGGTTTCTGGACACTGGCCATGTTGCTGCTTACGCTTGCGGTCACACCGGTCCGGCAGATATTGGACCAGCCTGCGCTGGTTCGTGTGCGGCGCATGCTGGGACTGTTTGCCTTCTTTTATGTCGTGCTGCATTTGCTGACCTGGATTGTCCTCGATCGGAATATGGATTTGTCGTCCATGATCAAGGATGTGCTCGATCGCACCTTCATTTTTGTCGGGATGGCGGCATTTTTGCTGATGCTGCCTCTGGCGCTGACGTCCACACAGGGCTGGATGCGCCGATTGGGTATGAATTGGACGCGTCTGCACCGCAGTATTTATGCCATCGGCGTGCTTGGTATTGTGCATTTCTGGCTGATGCGTGCCGGCAAGAATGACTTTGCCGAGCCGATTCTGTATGGTACGCTGCTGGCTCTGCTATTGCTCTGGCGGATCTTGCGCGCGTGGCGACATCGACGGCGCCCGGCGGCGACTTAATGTCGTTTTGTGTTGTCGAAGGCTGATGGGTTGCGGTCTGCGCCGGAACGCCGGTCTGCACCAGAAAAGACTTAACCCGAATAAAAAGAGGGCGAATCATGCAAAAACGAGCCTGGCTGCTACTGGCGGGCGTGGCATTGGGGCTGGGCGCCTGCAGCACAGGTTTACCGATAGACACATCGCTGCGTGCGACCGGCCAGGATAGCCGGGTTCGCTTTATCGTGCTGCACTATACTTCGGAAAATCGCAGCGACTCGTTGCGCTTGCTTACCCAGGATCGGGTCAGCGCACACTATCTGATTACCGACGAGCCGGTCAGAATCTTTTCACTGGTCGATGAAAACCGGCGCGCCTGGCATGCGGGGCAGAGTCAATGGTTTGAATATCCTAACCTGAACGCCATGTCCATTGGTATTGAAATTGTCAATGCCGGGCCACTGGACGCAGCGCACACCCGCTGGGCGCCGTATTCGTCATCACAGATCAGCATGCTGGCAGCGTTGCTGCACGATATCCAGTCGCGTCATCATGTCAGTGCCTGGAATATTGTGGCTCACAGCGATATCGCGCCCTTGCGCAAGAGCGATCCTGGTCCGGCGTTTCCCTGGCAAGCGCTGGCCCGGCAGGGACTGGGACGCTGGTATGACGAAGCGGCGGTGGCTCGGCGCATGCCGCTACTGAGCGCGCGTGAGCTCAAGAATGCCGCGTATATTCAGGGGCTGCTGTCGCGCATCGGCTACCCCATAGTGCAAAGCGGTATATGGGATCCGCAGACCCGGCAGGTCATTCGTGCCTTCCAGATGCATTATCGACCTGCAGAGTATAGAGGTCGCCTCGACAGGCAGACCCTGGCCATTGCAGAAGACCTGGCGCGCCAGATGCCCGCGCCGCGGCAATAGCGCTTGCGGCCGGGCGGTTGGGTGGCAGTGCTAGGCCAGAAACAGAAACAGTGTTGGAAATTTGTCCAGGTCCGGTGCCGGGTGCTGTTTCCAGCCGGCAATGGTATCAGTCCTGATCCATTCATCGGCTGTTGTCAGTGCGCGGGCAATGCATAGGCGGGTGGTCGGGTTCAGGGTGTCGACCAGTGTTGCGAACATGGCCATATTGCGGTACGGGGTTTCAATGAACAATTGCGTCTGGTTGTGGCGGGAGGATAACTGCTCCCAGCCTTTGAGCTGCTTGCTGCGTTCGGCTGGTGCAATGGGTACATAACCGTGAAAGGTAAAGCGTTGTCCATCCAGGCCGCTGGCCATCAGGCCCAGCAGAATGGAGGAGGGGCCTACCCAGGGTACGACCTGAATACCAGTTGATGGGCCAGCAGCACCACGCGCGCACCGGGATCGGCCACGGCTGGGCAGCCGGCTTCCGATACCAGGCCGATATCGCCACTGGTCTCGGTCAGCCAGCGACGAATGTCCGCTTCAGGCGTTTTTGCGCCCAATGTGTGAATCGTAATGTCCTGGATTGCGCCTTCAGTGCCGGTTTGTTTCAGATATGCACGGGCGGTTTTGGCATTTTCGGCAATATAGGTCTTCAGAATGGAGGCCTGGTGCCGGGCGCCGGCGGGTAGCCATTGTTCAAGCGGGGCACTGCCCAGGCTCACAGGAAGCAGGTGAAGGGTGTTGATCATAACGGTTGGGCCAGAAGCGTGGGGTTTAGGTCAAAACTGCGCAGCATGCGGGACAGTTCGATCAGAGGCAGCCCGATGATGGCTGTCGGGTCGTCGCTGTGCATCGATTGCATCAGGCTGATGCCCAGGCCTTCGGCCTTGGCGCTGCCAGCGGTGTCAAATGGCTTTTCCACGCTCAGGTAATGCCTGATTTCCTCGTCGGTCAATTCGCGGAATACGCAGCGTGTTACCACATCGGCAACGGCGCTGCGCGCGCCATTGGTGACAGCCAACGCGCTATGGAATGCCACGGTTTTTCCGGATAGCTCGCGCAATTGTGCAAAGGCGCGCTCGTAGGTGCCTGGTTTGCCTATCGGCTGACCGTCGTGGGTAGCGACCTGATCAGAGCCGATCACCACGCTGCCTGGGTGTTGGACGGCGACATGCTGTGCTTTGGCCAGTGACAGGCGCTGGGACAGGGCTTCAGGCGCCTCGTCGGGCAGGGCAGACTCGTCGATACCGGGCGAAATGGCCTCAAAGGGCAGGCCCAGGCGTTGCAGCATGGCCTTGCGATAGACCGAAGATGACGCGAGAATAAGACGCGGAGGGGAAAATGACATGGTTTTCATTGACTTATCGGATGTGAACAAGTTATTATCTTATGTTTTCCGGGGAATGTGTGGGTGAGCAATGAAAACCCGCAGCGAAATCTGAGGAAAAGACCGAATTTGTTTGCCAGAGCATGGCCGGCTTGTAATCGGGGTTATTAAGGTTCGGGTTATAAATCGTTTGTTATTTATAAACCACTTGTTATATAACCCATTTGGATTAATCCGCTTGAAAATGTTCCGCAGGCAGATATCTGTAATACAATATCTGGCTATTTTATGAAACCCGGTCATCCTGTGATCGACGTACTGGATTTTATCTCCCGCGGTGCAGAGCAAAGCGGCGAGACGCCTCTGTCGGCATTCTCACGGATTAGCGATCTACTGCCAGCGCAGGTGTTGCCTTCGGATGATGCAGATAGCGCTAAGGCAGATGGCCTGGTACGCTGGTCTGTGCGTGGAGAGCGCACCCAACACGGAAAACGTTATCTTCATCTGGAAGTCAGCGCCAGGCCGATACTTATCTGCCAGCGTTGTATGCGGCCTTTTGTCTATGAAGTAGACAGTGCCGTACCGCTGGAAGTGGTCACCAGCCAGGTCGCCTGGACGACGACGAGCAGGGCGACGATCCGGATATGGAAGGCCCGGACCGGATTCTGGCCCAGGCCAGTCAGTCGGTGCTGGAATTGGTAGAAGACGAATTAATTCTGAGTCTGCCCTAGCATACCCAGGCATGATTATGCATGCGTGCAGTATGACAATCAGGAAACGCCCGAAGGGGCAGACAAAAAACCATCGCCGTTTGCGGCGCTGGCAGCTTTAAAGAAGCAGTAACTTAACCTATTTTCTGCATAATTTTCGGGTTGTGCAGTTTTATTTTCGGAGTCATCATGGCCGTTCAACAAAACAAAAAGACACCTTCAAAACGCGGTATGCACCGTTCGCACGATTTCCTGACCGCACCAGCGACAGCAATCGAGCCAACCACAGGTGAACTGCACCTGCGTCACCACATCAGCCCTAACGGCGTATATCGTGGCCGCAAAGTTCTGAAAACCAAAAACGACGAATAATTCTCTGTTTAACCGGTAAGGGAAGAGGCCGTCTGTCGGCGCTGTCGTTCGATGCGTTCCTGGCCGCTTCTTGTGTATTACCGTAACGGAAACATTATTTATAGTGATCAGAATTGCAATTGACTGTATGGGAGGCGATCACGGCCTTCCCGTCACCGTTCCGGCGGCCGTTCAGGTCGCCGCAAAGTTTCCTGATACCTGTTTTCTGTTGGTAGGTCTGCCTGATCAGGTGGCCGCTGCCCTGAAGCAGGCGCGTCCGGCAAATCCCGCGCAATTTGAAATTGTCGCCGCCTCCGAAGTGGTTACCATGGACGATCCGGTTGATATGGCGCTGCGCAAGAAAAAAGACTCTTCCATGCGCGTGGCGGTGACCTGCGTGAAGGAAGATCGTGCCGATGCCTGCGTCTCTGCAGGCAATACCGGTGCGTGGATGGCCATTTCCCGTTACGTTCTTAAAACCATGGATGGGATCGATCGTCCGGCCATTGCTGCTGCTATTCCCAATCAGCGAGGTGGCACTACGACCGTGCTTGATCTGGGCGCCAATGTCGATTGCTCGGCAGAGCATCTGCTTGAGTTTGCCATCATGGGCGCGGCGCTGTCGCAATCGGTTGAACACATTGAAAATCCCAGTATCGGTCTGCTCAATATCGGGCAAGAGGCCATCAAGGGTAATGATGTGGTCAAGGAGGCAGCCGAGCTGCTGCGCGCCAGCAACCTGAATTTCTACGGCAATGTCGAAGGCGACGATATCTTCAAGGGCACCACCAATGTGGTCGTTTGCGATGGTTTTGTCGGCAATGTGGTGCTCAAGTCCGTTGAGGGTCTGTCCAAGATGATCGGCAGCATGATCCGCGACGAATTCATGCGTAATCCGTTCACGATGGCCGCCGGTCTGTTTGCACGGCCTGTGCTGAACCGCTTTCGCAACCGGGTTGATTCACGTAACCATAATGGTGCGGCCCTGCTTGGGTTGCGTGGCGTTGTCATCAAAAGTCATGGCTCTGCCGATATCTACGCCTACACAGTCGCGCTTGAGCGCGCCCGGGCGGCGGTTGCCAGCAAACTGCTGGAAAAAACGTCCAGCTCCGTGCTGCAGATCAGTCAGCTCATTCGCTCAAAAAATACGGAAAGCAGCGCATAATAGTCATAAAAACTATAAAATTGCCTGCTTTACTTATTTAAATTGTCTTCGGAGCCATACATGACTTATTCAACCATCGTGGGTACGGGAAGTTATTTACCCCCAAAATGTGTCACCAACACGATGCTTGCGCAAGATATGGCCCAGCGGGGTCTTGAAACATCCGACGAATGGATTGTGACCCGCACCGGTATACATCAGCGGCATCTGGCCGACCCTGGCGTCACCTCCAGCGAACTGGGCTTTCTGGCCGCCGAAAAGGCCCTGGCCGATGCCGGTATCGCTGCGGCTGACCTTGATCTGATCATTGTCGCAACCTCCACGCCTGATTTCATTTTTCCCAGTACTGCCTGCCTGATTCAGGCAAAACTGGGCAACAAGGGTGGTGCTGCGTTTGATGTCCAGGCCGTCTGCAGCGGTTTTGTGTACGCACTGGCCACCGCAGACAGCTTTATACGGGCAGGTAATGCGCGCAACGCGCTGGTGATCGGCACCGAAGTATTCTCCCGAATTCTGGACTGGAATGATCGCGGCACCTGTGTGCTTTTTGGCGATGGCGCCGGCGCATGGTGCTCACCGCTTCCGATGAGCCTGGTATTCTGGCCTCGCAACTGAATGCCGATGGTTCTCTGCACACCATTTTGAATACTGCCGGGCGGATCGAAAACGGTCAGGTTACTGGCGATCCCTTCCTGCGCATGGACGGTCAGTCTGTGTTCAAGCAGGCTGTGACGGTTCTGGATAAGTCGGCGCGCCAAGTGTGCGAGAAAGCGGGTGTTCAGCTCAGCGATCTGGACTGGATGGTACCGCATCAGGCCAATATCCGGATCATCGATTTCCTGGGGCGCAAATTGGGCATTCCCGGTGAAAAAGTGGTTGCAACGGTGGGTGAACATGCCAATACTTCTGCTGCAAGCGTGCCGCTGGCCTTCGATGTGGCGCGTCGCGATGGTCGTATTAAAAAGGGTGATCTGGTTCTCATGCAAGGCGTGGGGGGCGGTTTTACCTGGGGCTCCATCCTTGCCCGTATCTGAATTTTCACTTCAACACAGAAAACCATGAAACTCGCATTCGTATTTCCAGGACAGGGTTCGCAAACCGTCGGCATGCTTGCCGGATGGGCGGGCAACCCGGCCATCGACGCTGCCATGCAGCGCGCATCCACGGCGCTGGGCCAGGATCTGGGCGCCTTGTCGAGCAGGGACCTGCCGAAGACCTCAATCTCACCGTCAATACGCAGCCGGTCATGCTGGCATGTAGTGTGGCCATGTATGATGCCTGGCGCCAGCCGGCGGTCCTCAGCCCGAGATTATGGCCGGACACAGTCTGGGTGAATATTCTGCGCTGACCGCAGCAGGCACGTTTTCGCTGGAAGACGCCGTGCGCCTGGTGCGTATTCGCGCCAGTGCGATGCAGGACGCCGTCCCTGTAGGTACGGGTGGCATGGCAGCGATTCTGGGACTGGATGACGAAACCGTCCTCGCTGTTTGCAGCGAAGCCAGCACTGATACCATTGTCGAAGCGGTCAATTTTAACGCGCCGGCCCAGGTCGTGATTGCCGGGCACAAAGACGCCGTGCAGCGCGCCTGCGACCTGGCAAAGGCCAAAGGGGCCAAGCGGGCGCTGCTGTTGCCGGTATCTGCGCCATTTCACTCGCGGCTTCTTGAGCCAGCGGCAGCGGTGCTGCAACAGGCGCTTGGCCAATTGACGCTGAATATGCCCAGCGCAGAGATCATTAATAACGTCGATGTTGCGGTCGCCGCCAACACCCAGGATATCGCCGATGCGCTGGTGCGCCAGGCCTGGCATCCGGTGCGTTGGGTGGAAACGATCAGGGCCATGAAAGCTCGCGGCGTTACCCATGTGGTGGAATGCGGTCCCGGCAAGGTGCTTGCCGGATTGATCAAGCGTATCGAACCCGAGCTGGTGACGGTATCTGTCAATGATCAGGCATCTCTGGATGCCGCGCTCGCTCAAATCAACGCATAAGGAACAGGCATGTCAGAACAGAAAGAACTTACGGGCCAGATTGCATTGGTCACCGGGGCCAGCCGTGGCCTGGGCAAGGCAATTGCGCTTGAACTGGCCAAACGCGGTGCTACCGTTGTGGGCACCGCCACCTCCGAAGCTGGCGCACAGGCCGTCAGCGACATGCTTGCGGACAGTCAGGGACGGGGCGTGGTGCTCAATGTGACTGATGCAGCCGCCTGCGATGCCTTGCTGGCCGAGCTGGGTAAGGAGGGTGGTCCTCATATCCTGGTCAATAATGCAGGTATTACGCGCGATGGCCTGGCCATGCGCATGAAAGACGACGACTGGTCTGCCGTGATCGGCACCAATCTGGATTCGGTATTCCGGCTCTCGCGTGGTGTTTTGCGAGTCATGATGAAAGCACGTGCCGGCCGCATCATTAATGTAACCTCGGTGGTAGGATCTGCCGGTAACCCCGGGCAGGCCAACTACGCGGCCGCCAAGGCCGGTGTAGCAGGAATGACGCGCGCACTGGCGCGCGAGCTGGGTAGTCGTAATATTACTGTCAATTGTGTGGCGCCCGGTTTTATCGATACCGATATGACACGTGCCCTGGGTAATGATCAGACCTCGGCCCTGCTGGGCCAGATTCCCCTGGGTCGGCTGGGCCAGCCTGCCGATGTCGCCAATGCCGTTGCCTTTCTGGCGGGGCCTGGGGCAGGGTATATTACGGGTACAACGGTGCATGTCAATGGCGGCATGTTCATGCAGTAAATCAGTTGCCCCTGCGGGTCGGCTGGCTTGATTGCCCGCATGTCCGCGCAGCAACTGGGCCTGTGTTATTGTTAAATACCGCAGGCAGGGCAGGTAATTTGAGGCAGTCGGGTTCTTTTTCTTATACAGAGCTGAAATTTTACTAAAATGCAGGATACGTAAAAGAGCAGTTGTTTATTTTTAAACTGTGTTTTAGTTTTACTGTTTTCAGAAACCAGTTTCGCTAAAATATTTTTTTCACATAAAGCCTTTTGCAATCGGTTTGTAGTTGGCTAAAATTGCGGGATTTTCCCCCTTTGGAGATTTACATGGATAGCATCGAACAACGCGTCAAGAAGATCGTCGCAGAACAACTTGGTGTAAATGAAGCAGAAATTAAAAACGAGTCTTCATTTCTTGACGACCTGGGTGCAGATTCACTGGACATGGTTGAGTTGGTCATGGCACTTGAAGACGAGTTCGAAACAGAAATTCCTGACGAAGAAGCTGAAAAAATCACAACTGTTCAGCAGGCAGTCGACTATATCAACTCTCACAAAGGTTAATTTGTGCGAGTCAACCGGCGCGCGCGAGCAGCCGGTTGCAATAAAAAAAGCGGTTTTGGAAAGTGGCTCACATCCATATCCCTTGAGATATGGATGGTATAAACCTTTTCCAGACCCTTTTTTTATTTCAGGGTTTTGATTCATATTTACTTCAGTATAGGGTAGGAGCCAACCGTGAAAAGACGCGTTGTCATCACCGGACTGGGAATTGTATCCCCGGTCGGAAACACAGTACCGCAGGCCTGGGATAATATTGTCAACGGACGTTCCGGCATTGACCGCATCACGCGTTTTGACGCCTCCGGGTTCAATGCGCAGATCGCTGGTGAAGTCAAGGATTTCGACGTCACGCAATACCTGTCGGCCAAAGAAGCCAAACAAATGGATACCTTTATCCATTACGGCATTGCTGCCAGTGTCGATGCCTGGAAAGATGCGGGCCTCACTGTTACTGAAGAGAACGCCGATCGCATTGGCGCCATCGTCAGTTCGGGCATCGGCGGGTTGCAGCGCATTGAAGAGACCCAGACTGAATACCTTGCAAAAGGTGCACGCCGCATTTCCCCATTTTTCGTTCCCGCCTCCCTGATCAATCTGATTTCCGGTCAGGTTTCCATCATGCTCGGACTCAAGGGACCAACCTATGCGGTCGTCTCTGCCTGCACTACCGGTTTGCACTCAATCGGAGATGCCTCAAGACTGATTGAGTATGGCGATGCCGACGTCATGCTGGCCGGCGGCGCTGAAGCGACGGTGTCACCACTGGGCATTGGCGGGTTCGCCGCCATGCGCGCGTTGTCAACCCGCAATGACGATCCCCAGACGGCTTCTCGTCCGTGGGACATCGACCGGGATGGCTTTGTTCTGGGTGAAGGGGCAGGGGTGCTGGTGCTGGAAGAATACGAACACGCTAAAGCCCGCGGCGCCCGCATCTATGGCGAATTTGCCGGCTATGGCATGAGCTCCGATGCGCATCACATCACTGCGCCGGATCGTGACGGCCCTCGCCGTGGCATTCTGAATGCGTTGAAAAACGGCAAGTTTAATGTTGACCAGATCGACTACGTCAATGCTCATGGCACATCAACCCCCCTGGGCGACAAGAACGAAACAGAGGCGCTCAAGCTGGCACTGGGCGAGCACGCCTATAAAACGGTAGTCAATTCGACCAAATCCATGACCGGCCATTTGCTGGGCGCGGCCGGTGGCATTGAAGCCGTCTTTACCACGCTGGCAGTGCATCATCAGGTGTCACCGCCCACGATCAACCTGATCAATCAGGACCCCGAGTGTGATCTGGACTACTGCGCCAATGTCGCTCGTGAAATGAAAATTGATGTGGCGCTGTCCAACTCCTTCGGATTTGGCGGCACCAACGGGTCCATGATTGTCAGACGGGTCTGATTTGCAGTACGAACTGAACCGGCACTGGCAGGCTCGACTCCATGTCGGGCAGCCCGGTTACATTACAGTTTGTCATTACGTTGTGGCAACCCTGGCCATGCTTTGTATTGCCGGTCCCCAGGCGGCGGTTGTGTTTGCGCTGCTTGCCCTGGCTGGCCGCCATCACCTGGCCAGCCACAGGGCCGGCAACATCGGTATGGTTCAAGTGGGCCCCGACGGGTACTATCGGCTTTTCCGCAAGGCCTGCTCGCCGCAAGCCGGCGACATCCGCATTCTGCAACAGTACTGGCAGGGCCCCTGGTGGTTTACCCTGGTACTGCGCGATCCCTATTTTCCTCATTCACGTCCCGATATCGTGACGGTCTGGTCGTCTGGCCAGTCGCCTGATGCCTGGCGACGCTTCTGCGCGCTGGTGCAGTCTGCCCAATGGACAAATGCGCAGAGTGCCGCTGCAAGGATCGCAATATGAGTGAGCGCGACGTAGACTGGGAGTTGGTGCAGCGGGTCCAGAAGGGTGATAAAAAGGCCTTTGACCTGCTGGTCCTGAAATATCAACGCAAGATCATGGGGCTGCTGGCCCGCATGATCGGCAGTCACAGCGAAGTCGAGGACATCGCGCAGGAAACATTTATCAAGGCCTATCGCGCCATTCCCCAGTTTCGCGGGGAAAGTGCGTTTTATACCTGGTTGTACCGAATTGCCATCAATACCGCCCGCAACTGGCTGTCTTCTTCGGACCGCAAGCTGAATTATCCGGATACGCTGGAAAACAAAGATGGTGAAACTTTTTCCCATTCAGACAATCTTATAGATATTGCCACGCCTGAATCGAGCATGGTAACGCAGGAAATTGTCCAGACCGTTAACGAAGCGATCGAAACATTGCCCGAAGATCTGCGCATGGCAATTGTGCTAAGGGAACTGGAAGGCCTGAGTTACGAAGAAATAGCACAGGCTATGGCCTGCCCGGTTGGTACGGTACGATCCCGTATATTCCGTGCACGGGAAGCCATCGCGGCGAAGCTCAAACCTGTCCTGGGACAGGCCATGGATCGCCGCTGGTAAGGAATACATAATGGAAAACACAAGAACTCCTCCTGCGATCGATTGGAATGAATCCATCTCCGAAATGGTGGATGGCGAATGCGATGCCTTTGATGCGTCCAGAATTGATACGCCCTATGGTCGCCAGACCTGGGATACTTATCATCTGATCGGCGATGTGATGCGCAACGAGCATCTGGCCATCAAGCCCTCCGATCTGTTCAATGCCCGCATCAGCAAACTGATCGCGGCCGAGCCGACCCATCACGTCGCACCGGCCCGCGGCTATCTGCGCTGGGGTGCCTCAGGCATTGCCGCGGCAGCGGCCGTGGCCGCGCTGGTATGGTTCAATGATCCTTTCCAGAGTGATCTTGCACCACCTGCGCCGCCAACGCTTGCTGCCGGTCAGTCGGCGCCGCCGGCTGATATTCCGCAGCATGACTTTCACGATTACGTGGCGGCGCACAGCCAAATGGTAGGTGCCTACCCGGTTCGTCAGGTGTCGTATGAAATCGGGGATGTGCAGTGATCGGACAGGAGAGGCTGCGTTTGACTTGCCGACGTTCTCATAGCGTCATGCTGGCCGTATGCTGGGCCATCACCCCCTGTCTGCCGGTATATGCCGCCTCGCCTGCGCAGTTGCTCATGCAAATCCAGAAAGCGGCCGAATCCACCGACTACAGCGGTACGTTCCTGTATCAGCAGGGCAATGTCATGATTACCTCAAGGGTAACGCATGTGGTTGACGGCGAAGGCGTCAAGGAGCGCCTGGAAGTGCTCGATGGCGACGCCCAGGAATACCTGCGCAACAACAATGTTGTGGAAAGCCTGCTGCCCGCTCGCAAAATAGTGATCGTGGACAAGCCGCGCAAGGACCGTTTTCCCGCGCTGTTGCTCGGTCCGATCGACAATCTTGAAAAATATTACGAAATCCGGGCGCAGAACGGCAGCACGCGCGTTGCCGGCCGTCCTTGCGATTTGATCGAAGTAAACCCCCGGGTTCAGGATCGCTATGGCTATCGGTTTTGCGCTGATGAAAAATCCCGGCTGTTGCTTAAGTCGCAGACGGTGAATGAGCAGGGCACCGTGATCGAACAGGTGACGTTCACGGGCCTGTCGGTGGGCAGTAATGTGGACACCGCCAATCTGAAATCCGCGTTTGATTATTCAGAATGGAAGCGCGTTGAGCACAAGCCCGTGGCCGTGGATCTGACGCAGGAAGGCTGGCGAATTCGGTACCCCGCAGGCTTTGCGCCCATCATGAGCATCGTTCGTCCGAAAGGAACTAAAGAGAACGTAAAGCAACTAATACTTACAGACGGTCTGTCTTCCATCTCGGTATTTATCCAGAAAGTAAAGGATTCTGAAAAAACCTTTAATAATCAAGGTGATGCCAGAGTTGGTTCGATGAATGTATTCCGCCAGCGGGTTGACGATTACTGGCTTACCGCCATTGGCGCAATCCCATTGGCTACACTCAAAGACTTGGCCGTTTCTACAAAATTCATTCAACCTGTTTCAAAACAGTAAATACTGAAAAGGGCTACTCATGAATAACAAGGTCACAAAACCGCTACAGACCGCTATCGTCGCGGCAATGATCGGACTGGGCAGTGCGACTGTGTTGCTACCGAATACCGGCATGGCGCAGAATGCGCCTGCGGCACCGGTGCCGACCTCAACTGCCGTGACTGCGCTGCCTGATTTTACTTCTATTGTGGCAGCAACCGAAAACGCCGTGGTCAATATTCGCACCATGGAAAAGATATCATCGCGCCCGATGCAGGGCTTTGGCCCGGGCGACAGTCCCGAAGACCTGTTCCGCTTTTTCTTTGGTCCCGACTTCATGCCGCCGCGTGATCGTGATCCGCGTTCTGAGCGCTCGCCCCGTGGCGAAGGTGAAGAGCGTAGCGTACCGCGCGGCGTGGGATCAGGCTTTATTATCTCCAAAGACGGTTACATCATGACCAACAACCACGTGGTCGATGGCGCCTCAAAAATCACGGTCACCATGAACGATGGTCGCGAATATCAGGCCAAAGTGATCGGCACTGACAAGCGCACCGATATCGCGCTGATCAAGATTCAGGCCGACAACCTGCCCGTGTTGAAAATCGGCGATTCCAACAGGCTGAAAAAAGGACAGTGGGTATTGGCTATCGGTTCGCCTTTTGGCCTGGACTCCACGGTAACCTCCGGTATCGTGAGCGCCATCAACCGCGATACGGGTGAATACCTGCCGTTTATCCAGACCGATGTTGCGGTCAATCCCGGCAATTCGGGCGGCCCGCTGATCAATCTGTCCGGCGAGGTAGTGGGCATCAATTCCCAGATCATCTCGCAAAGCGGCGGCTTCATGGGAATTTCCCTGTCTATTCCGATAGACGAAGCTATGCGTGTAGTTGAACAGCTCAAGGCTACCGGCAAGGTTACCCGTGGTCGTATTGGCGTGCAGATTGGCGAAGTGAGCGAAGAGGTCGCCAAGGCCATAGGCCTGCCCAAGGCTGCTGGCGCACTGGTCAGCAATGTCGAGCAGGGTGGTCCTGCTGACAAAGCCGGTGTTCAGGCAGGCGATGTCATTACCAAGTTCAACGGCGCTGAGGTAAAAAAATGGTCCGATTTGCCACGCCTGGTTGGACAGACCAAGCCCGAATCAGACTCTTCGCTGGAAGTATGGCGCCGTGGTAAATACGAGACATTGACGGTCAAGATTGCGGAAATACCAAGTGCGCCGTCCGATACCGCCAATAGCAACGAGCCCCAGGAGCAGGCCGGTAGTGCCGATCGACTGGGCCTGATCGTGGAACCTGTTCCATCTTCGCTGCAAAGCCGTATGCACATCAAGGGTGGCGTGCTGGTCAAGGATGTCAAGGGCGCTGCGCTGGAAGCCAGCATTCAGCCGGGTGACGTGATTCTCGCACTGAACAACCAGGATGTGAAGGATGTCCAGCATTTCCGCGAAATCGTAGGCAAGCTTGAAAAAGGCAAGGCTGCGGCCCTGCTGGTACGGCGTGACAATTTAACCCAGTGGGTACCTGTAACACCTGCAAAATAAGGCTACAATACGATATGCAGGCCAAGGGGCGCTTCATGCGCCCCTTTTTTTGAGTCTGAACCGCTGTAACAGTCCGGCTCGTGGTATTTCCGAGCCAGACCGCAGTCCGGGTGCAGGCTCTGCAGCCAAACCATTCCCGATGCCCCTGGCATCCTTACTGTGGTGAAACAGGCGTGCGTACTCATCTGAGTCAGCGCCAGCACTGCACTTTTGCGCTTTTTATGCAACATATACGTAATTTCTCGATTATTGCCCATATTGACCATGGCAAATCTACGCTCGCGGACCGCCTTATTCACCGTTGTGGTGGTTTGGCAGACCGGGAGATGTCCAAGCAGGTGCTCGACTCCATGGACATCGAGCGCGAGCGGGGTATCACGATCAAGGCCCAGACCGCTGCACTGCACTACAAGGCGCAAGATGGCAAAATCTACAATCTGAATCTGATCGATACGCCGGGACATGTGGACTTTTCCTATGAGGTCAGTCGTTCTTTATCTGCCTGTGAAGGCGCACTGCTGGTGGTGGACGCCACCCAGGGCGTAGAGGCGCAAACGGTCGCAAACTGCTATACCGCCATCGAGCTTGGTGTTGAAGTGATGCCGGTGCTCAATAAAATGGACCTGCCGTCGGCCGAGCCTGAAGAGGCGCGCCAGGAAATTGAAGATGTGATCGGTATTGACGCCAGCGACGCCATCAAGGCCAGTGCCAAGACCGGCGTGGGCATTGACGAAATTCTGGAAATGATCGTGGCCAAGGTGCCGCCGCCGGTCGGTAATGTTGACGAACCTTTGCAGGGTTTGATTATTGATTCCTGGTTTGACAATTACGTTGGCGTGGTCATGCTGGTACGAATCAAAAACGGAGTATTGCGACCCAAGGACAAGATTCTGTTTATGGCTACCGGTGCAACGCACCTGTGTGAACAATTGGGTGTGTTTGCTCCCAAATCAGAGCCACGCACATTGCTCTCAGCAGGTGAAGTGGGCTTTGTGATTGCCGGTATCAAGGAGCTGGCCGATGCCAAGGTAGGAGACACCATTACGCTTGCCGGCAAGCCGGCCAGCACTCCGTTACCAGGTTTCAAGGAAGTCAAGCCGCAGGTGTTTGCCGGCCTGTATCCTGTGGAAAGCAGCGAATACGACCAGTTGCGTGACTCGCTTGAAAAACTGCGCCTGAACGATTCCTCGCTTATGTTCGAACCGGAGGTATCGCAGGCGCTGGGCTTTGGCTTTCGCTGCGGTTTCCTGGGGCTGTTGCACATGGAAATCGTGCAGGAACGGCTTGAGCGTGAGTTTGACATGGACATCATCACCACCGCACCCACGGTGGTCTATGAGGTTGAACGCAACGACGGCGAAATACTGACTATCGAGAGCCCTTCGCGCATGCCTGAGGTCGGGCAGATTGCCGACATCCGCGAACCCATTGTCACGGTAACGCTGTTCATGCCGCAGGAGTATGTCGGGGCAGTCATTACCTTGTGTATAGCCAAGCGCGGCAACCAGATCAACATGAGTTATCACGGCCGTCAGGTGCATCTGGTTTATGAAATTCCGCTGGCCGAGATTGTGCTTGATTTCTTCGATCGGCTCAAGTCCGTATCGCGCGGCTATGCGTCCATGGATTACGAATTCCTCGAGTATCGTTCCGCCGACGTGGTGCGCGTCGACCTGCTCATCAATAACGAGCGGGTTGATGCCCTGTCTATGATCGTGCACCGTGCCAACGCCCGTTATCGTGGCCGCGAAGTCGTCTCTAAAATGCGCGGCCTGATCCCGCGCCAGATGTTCGATGTTGCGATTCAGGCGGCGATTGGGGCGGAAATTATTGCGCGTGAAAATGTGAAGGCGCTGCGCAAGAACGTGCTCGCCAAGTGTTATGGCGGAGATATTTCGCGTAAGAAAAAACTGCTGGAAAAACAAAAGGCAGGTAAAAAGCGGATGAAACAGGTGGGCAGTGTGGAAATTCCACAGGAAGCGTTCCTGGCCATTCTCCAGGTTGAAGATAAATAAGGAAGTAGAAGATGAATTTTGCATTGATCCTGTTTGTATTGCTGGTGATCACAGGCCTGGTAAAGCTGCTTGATGTCCTTGTTTTTCGCAAGCGGCGTGTGGCCCAGTATGGTCAGGACGAGCAGGCGCACCGTCCCTGGTGGATCGAGTACTCGCTGAGCTTTTTTCCCGTCATTCTGTTTGTCTTTGTCCTGCGCTCCTTTCTGTTTGAACCGTTCCGGATTCCCTCAGGTTCCATGCTGCCGACATTGCAGAACGGCGATATGATCCTGGTGAACAAATTTACCTATGGCATCCGCCTGCCCATCGTCGATCAGAAAATCATTCCGATCAATACGCCGCAACGTGGCGACGTGATGGTGTTTCGCTATCCCGTCAATCCCGACATGGATTTCATCAAGCGAGTGGTCGGTGTACCGGGTGACGAGGTCATTTATCAGAACAAGCGCCTGAGCATCAACGGGCAAACCGTGCCGGTCACGCGTATCGGGCCCTATGTGAATCCTTCACAGCAAAGCGGCTCGCCCGAGGCGCTTGAAGAAAAGCTGGGTGAGCATGAGCATGCCATTCTGAATATGCCAGGCATGGGCGCACTGCTGGGGATGACAAATTTCCCGGGTAGGGAAAATTGCGAATACAAAGGCACGGATTTTCGTTGCAAGGTGCCCGAAGGCCAGTACTTTGTAATGGGTGATAATCGTGATAACAGCGAGGACAGTCGATACTGGGGCTTCGTGCCTGACCGCAATATTGTGGGTAAGGCATTTTTCATATGGATGAATTTTGGCGATCTGAGTCGCATAGGTTCCTTTAAGTGATGAACCTGTCAAGATTGGAACGACTGCTCGGGTATCAATTCAAGGACCAGCGTCTGCTGGTTCAGGCACTCACGCATCGTAGCCATAGTGCGACGCACAATGAGCGGTTCGAATTCCTGGGCGATTCCATCCTTAACTTCACTGTGGCGGCTATTCTGTTTCATCGATTGCAGCGCGAGGACGAAGGAGATTTGTCCCGAATCCGCGCCAGTCTGGTCAAGCAGGCAACCCTGGCCGATATTGCACACCGACTTGAATTGCCGCAGTTTTTGCGGCTGGGTGAAGGTGAGCTAAAAAGTGGCGGATTTCGTCGTCCCTCGATACTGGCCGATGCACTGGAGGCGATTTTTGCCGCGGTCTATCTGGACAGCGATGTGCCATCCGTGCAGGCAGTGATCGAGGGGCTGTATACACCGTTGCTGGACTCAGTTGATTTCAATACACTGGGCAAAGACGCCAAAACCCTGTTGCAGGAAGTGTTGCAGGGCCGCAAGTTTGCCTTGCCTGTCTATAACGTCGTCGCTACCAGCGGTGCTGCTCACGACCAGCAGTTCGAGGTTGAATGCTTTATTGCGGAGCTGGATATGCGCAGCCAGGCCAGTGGCAGCAGCCGTCGCGCAGCCGAACAGGCTGCCGCGCGCAAAATGCTGGATGCCCTGGAAAAGGTGTTGCCCAAAGGCAGTGCCAAAAAGCGGGTGCGCAAGGTTGCACAACTGACCTTGCCGGTCGCCGTCGAACAGGAGAAAAAATGAGTCAGGAACCTATTGTGCCAACCGAAGATGACGGTGCGCAAAGCAGCCCGTACAAAACCGGTTTTATCGCGGTTGTGGGCGCCCAACGTGGGCAAGTCTACGCTGACCAATGCGCTGATCGGCAGCAAGATATCAATTGTATCGCGCAAGGCGCAAACTACCCGGCACCGTATTCATGGCGTGCTCACGCGTGACAAGACACAGTTTGTGTTTGTTGACACGCCGGGCTTTCAGACCCGGCATGGCGGGACAATGAACCGCATGATGAACCGTGTTGTCACGCAGGCGCTGGCCGATGTGGACGTCATTGTTCATGTGGTCGAGGCGGGCAAATGGTCTGCCGGTGACGAACAGATCGTGCCTTTGCTGCCGGTATCGAAAAAATGCATTCTGGCTGTCAGCAAAGTTGATACGCTCAAGAACAAGAATGACCTGTTCGATTTCGTGGGTCGCATTATGGGCAAGTTCGCCTACGATGCTGTGGTGCCTTGGCAGTCTCAGTCAAAGGCGTGCAGCTCGATACACTGCTGACCGAGATTGAACAGCGGCTGCCCCAGGCGAATTCATGTTTGAAGAAGATGCGCTGACCGACAGACCAATTCGGTTTATTGCGGCTGAATTGATTCGTGAAAAAATCTTCCGTCTGGTGGGCGATGAATTGCCCTACGCATGTACTGTAGTCATTGAGCAGTGGGACGAGGATGAGAATGCAGCGCGCATTGCGGCCTGCGTAGTGGTGGAGCGCGAAACTCACAAGCCGATTTTGCTGGGTGCCAAAGGCACGCATATGAAACGCATTGCCACCGAGGCCCGCCAGGATATTTCAGCCTTGCTGGACAAGCCGGTGTTTCTTGAAATCTACATCAAAGTGCGCAAAGGCTGGTCGGAAAAGGAAAGTGCCCTGCGCGATCTGGGCTATGAGTAAACGTGGTAGTCGGGTGCAGGATGCGGGCGCCTACTTGTTGCAGGCCACCGCCTGGAGCGAGTCCTCGCTGATTGCCCGTTTGTTTGCCCGCGATTACGGCATTGTGACCGTTGTGGCCAAAGGAGCCAAGCGACCGTATTCGGTGCTGCGTCCTGTCCTGTCGGCCTTCGAGCCCTGCTGGTGTCATGGTCGGGGCAGGGCGAAGTCAAAACGCTCACTCGCGCCGAGCTGGCCGGCCTGCATGGCCTGGCCGGCAAGTCCCTGATGTCGGCCTGGTATATGAACGAGCTGTTGATTCGTATGCTGCCAGGTGAAGACGCGCATCCCCAGTTATTTGACGCCTATTGCGAGGCCTTGCAGCAACTTGCTATTGGCGAACGTGCTTCAGGTTCGTTGCGCCGGTTTGAATGGACCCTGCTGCAGGAAACAGGTTATGGGGTTCCGGGCGCTCGCCCTGATTTTGACGAACCTGCAGCCGAGCCCGGCTTGCGTCGCATGCTGCGTGAACGCATCGACGAACATCTGGAAAAAAAACCGCTGATGACGCGAAACGTATTGTTGTCGCTGAAACAGTATTAAACCTGGTGTGCATCGATAGTGCGGATCACATCATCACGCTGATTCCATGATGTTGCACCGTTGGCGAACGTGCCCGTAAGTTTGTGCAAGATCACGACGTTTTTCCTTTCTCTTTCCTTGCTTCCTTCTTTTTTCAATTCGTCTTTTATTACGATTGTTCTCTCTGTCGTTTTTTCTGTCCTGGCCGACTCCCTAATTCCCTTGTTCTTAAGTTTTTGAGTTTTTGAGTTTTTGAGTTTTTTGAGTTTTTGAGTTTTTGAGTTTTTTGAGTTTTTGAGTTTTTTGAGTTTTTTGAGTTTTTTGAGTTTTTCCGCCGTCGTTTCGCAGCATGGATTTTCTTGCATGACGCCCGCCGCGATCTTTGAGCAAAACCTGCCGCACTTACAGTCATCGTAAGCCCAGCTTATCGTCCGTGACACAAGGAGGGAGGGCTATGCAATTTCGTACATCATTTATCAGCGGCTTGACCATGAATGGCGCTAACCTCGGTTATTATTTCAGATAAGACTTCGGGAGAGCATTTATGAGCGTACAACTTTTTCAGTGTAGCCTGCCACGTGAGCGATATACCGGCCGCACAGACCATCCGGATTGCCGATTGCAAAAGCGGATCATTGCCGGCACGCTGCTATTTGCGCTGCATCTGCCACTGGTGTATGCCGACACACTCAATGCCGACTCCCATATCGAGAAAGTGACGGTATACCCCGATCGCGCACTGGTCTATCGCGTGGCAAGCCAGGCCATTCCGGCCGGCGAGCATGAACTGGTCTTTGCCAATCTTCCGGCGGACATAGATGAAAATTCGTTGCAGTTCAATGCCAATACGGCTGGCGCGGGCGTGCAGATTTTGCATGTTTCCAGCACGCCGGATGTGCGCCAGACGAATGCATCCAGCGGAATCAATGACGTGGCCGGACAGATTGATGCACTGGAGCAGCAGATAGCCCGGCTGGAAGATCAGATCAAGGTGGACGACAACCAGATCAGTTTCATCCGCAATTACCAGAACGGGCATAGTGTGCAGATGCGTGACGTGCCGCCGCTGTCGCAGGATGCATTTATTGGCCTGATGTCATTTACCGGTGAGCAACTGATCAAGGCCATGCAAACGCGGCGCGGTCATCTGCAGGACAAGGAGCAGTTGGTGGCTCGCCTTAAAGTGCTGGCACAGCGCAAAGCGCAACTGGCCCAAAGCGCAGATAACGAAACGCGCAAAGTGGTGGTGACGCTGCGTGCTGCTGAACCTGCAATCATCGACAGTGCGCTCAGTTATGTGGTTGCCGGTGCCGCCTGGTCGCCGGTCTATGATGCAAGATATGACTCGACCACCGGAAAACTCTCTCTGAATTACTTTGGTCAGATCAGCCAGGATACATCCGAAGATTGGTCAAATGTGGCCATTACCTTATCTACCGCGCAGCCGGTAACCGGCGTCTCGCTGCCGCAGTTGGAACCATGGCGGGTAGATGTGGCAGCGCCGCCTGCACCGGCCCCTGTGCCGCGAATGAGCGCCCGCCAATCCACATTGGCAGCCGGCGCTGCACCGGCGATGGAGATGGCCGACGCAGCGAGCTACGTGCCGGCAAATACCCAGACCAGCGCAACCAACACTACCTTCGAGGTGCCCGGCAAGCAGACAATTAAAACCGGCGGTCAGCAACAGCGTGTGCCGCTGACCACATTGACGGAAACCGCCGAGCTGTCTTACGAGCTTGTTCCATCCGAAGCGCCTGCCGTTTTTGCCACCGTTAAAATGAACAACGGAAAAGATTTCCCATTGCTGGCCGGTAACGTCAATGCCTTTTTTGATAATGAATTCATTGCTGCATCGGACATGAAGACCGTTTTCCCCAAAGAGCAACTGGAGTTGGCAATGGGCGTGGATCAGGCCATTTCGGTCAAGCGCGAACCTTTGCAGCGTTTTACGGAATCCACGGGTCTGACCGGTAGTGGCACCCGCCTGACTTACGAGTACAAAACCATTATTCGCAATAACCGGAAGCAACCGGTACAGTTGGTATTGCACGACCGCTTTCCGGTCTCAGGCGACGAAAAAATTGATATCAAGCGACTGGAACCCACCGGTGGCGGCATCGCACTCAAGGGTGACGGTCGTTTCGAGCAGACGTTGACGCTGAAAGCGGCAGAGGAGCGCACCGTGGTCTTGAAATTCTCCGTTCAGTATCCGAAGAGCCTGGATGTGAGCGGACTGCCATAAGGCTTTTGTCCGGCCGTCATGATCGGATCAGGCAGTTGTGTCGTACGACGCTATGACCTTTTTTAAGTAAACCATGGCGCAACCTCGAAGGTCATCGTGCGCACATCAATGTGCAAGCGCGTTTACAAATAGCAAAGCCGGAGATCAGACTCCGGCTTTGCAGGTAACGGGGATGATTCCGCATTTCACAATGCAATCGTACTGGCCTGGTGCACAACGCGATGGCTCGCGTGTATCAGGCCGGATTGCATGGCGTGTTTATTGAGGCTTGACGCCTGCTTTCTTGAACAGTTCAGCCAGACGGGGATTTGCTCTTTGACTTTGGCATCCAGCGCTTCCGGGGTTGCCTGCTCTGTCAGAATCGTGGCGCCCAGTGCATCCATGCGTTCCTTGAATTTCGGGCTGGCCAGCCCATCTTTCAATGCAGACTGCAATTTGGCAACAACGTTATCCGGTGTTTTTGCGGGTACCCACATACCGTGCCAGATACCAACGTTGAAGTCCTTGAAGCCTTCTTCCTGCATAGTGGGCAGATCAGGCAACTGGGCATTGCGTTTTTCGCTGGTAATGGCATAAGCCTTGACCGTTTTCGCCTTGATATGCTGGGTTGTGTTGGTGGTCTGGTCGCACAACAGATCAACCTGTTTGCCCAGCAGGTCGTTCATTGCCGGACCAGCGCCTTTGTATGGCACGGTCAGCAGTTTTACACCAAGCGCATCCATCAGCATGGTGCCGCAAAGATGGCTGGCAGCGCCTACACCCGCGTTGGCCAGGGTCACCTTGTCCTGATTGGTTTTCAGATATTCAACCAGTTCTTTCATATTATTTGCCGGAAAGTCGGCGCGAGCCACCAGCGTCATTGGTACGTCGACCACCAGGCCGACGGGCCGGAAGCTTTTTTCGGGGTCGTAACCGAGCCGCTTGTACAAGGATGGCGCGGTAGAAAATCCGATGTGCATGAGCAGGACGTCGTAACCGTCAGGTTTGGCATTGGCGACCTGCGTGGTGCCGATCGTGCCACCGGCACCGGCCTTGTTTTCGATCACAACCGTTTGACCCAGGGATTTTTGCATGGCTTCGCCCAGGGAGCGGGCGACATTATCGGTTGGACCACCCGCAGTAAACGGAATAATCATGGAGACCGGACGGTCGGGATAATCGGCAGCCATGGCTGTACCTGCAGTCATGGCGAAGGCCAGCGCAATATGGCCGAACAGGCGGGCGTTTTTCAGTGTGTGTAACATTTGGTTCCTGTATTCTGTTTATTGATTTGAAATCGTTGCGGACGAATCAACCTTTTAGTCTAGTCAGGTTATCGCAAGCCGTCACTAGATAATTACCCTTAAATCCCTGAAAACAGGGCGAAAATTGACATCCTGCGTGTGTTGTCGGCCAACCGTTAACCACGCAACAGAGCGCATGATCCGATTCGTGTTGTGCCCAGCTATCCGCGTGCATTGCATAGCAGGTGGATGGTTGGGCTGAAACGTTAAAAATTGTTAAGATAAGGATGCGTGTAGCTGAATGCTCAGGCGTCTTCCGATTGCTCAGATGAATACGTCGCCCGCATAGCGGATATCTCCCTACCCGTCAGACAAGGTGTATTTCACAGCACAATCGCTACCATACTGCGAGAGCCAAATTTGACAAGCAAGAAAAAACCGCTATCACGGCTGCGCGTGGTAGCGGTTGTTGTTGCTTCGCCGGTTGTCCGTGACAAGCCTATTCAGATGTGTCATACCTGCGCCTTGTTGGCCACAGGCGTCACACTTATTCGCGGCTGCCGCCGAAGATACCCAGCAGGGCCAGCAGATTGGCGAACACGTTATAAATGTCCAGGTAAATGGCCAGCGCTGCTGAAATATAGTTGGTTTCGCCGCCATTGACTACACGCTGCACATCCACCAGCATGAAGGCTGAGAAGATCACCACAGCCAGGATGGAAATGGTCAGGACCAGTGCCGGGATCTGCAGGAAGATATTGGCTACGGCTGCCAACAGCAGGACGATCGCGCCAATGAACAGCGTTTTCTGCATACCGGTGAAGTCGCGCTTGCTGGTGGTGGCAATGGTCGCCATCGCACCAAATATGATCGCGGTACCGCCGAAGGCGAGCATGATCAGTTGCGCGCCGTTACGGAAATCGAGTACGTGACCGATCAGGCGTGACAGCATCATGCCCATGAAGAATGTGAACAGTAGCAGCAGGCCAACGCCCAGCGAACTGTTCTTGTTCTTTTCGATGGCGAACATCAGACCGAAGGCGCCCACCAGAAAGACGATAGTGGATATGCCCGGAGCGAGTATCGCATTCAGATTCAGTTGCAACGCGAGGGCTGCGCCCAGTACGGTGGGGATAAGGGAAGCGGCAAGCAACCAGTAAGTATTGCGCAATACACGATTGCGCACCACCTGGCCGGGTGCGTAGCCTTCCTGGGGTAGAGTCTGGCGCAAGTCAGTCATGGTCTCTCCAATAACAAGTCAATTTTCATGAATTTCAGTATACATCAGACTGCAATTTAATCTGACAGTTCCCTGAATTTTACCTGAAATGCGAAAAATTCAACAGCCACTGCCAGTGGTCATTACTGATCGTGGCGATACTTGGCGATAATTTCCGGAATCTCTTCGAGCAGGCGCCGTTTCAGATACTCATGGGATTCGTCCAGCAGTTCTGTTACCAGCGCATCAATTTCCGCCTGCATGTCGGCTGCCGTATCTCCCTGCCCGGATGCTGTGGGCGCCGCTGTTGCGGCAAGAGCGTCGGGGCGGGATGGTGCCCGAAACAGCGAGGCATCAAAGGTGGGTCGGCCGGCAGTAGGCTGGATTCTGTTCAGCTTGAAGTCGCCCTGTGCCGCCTGGCTGAATGCGTCGTTTTCGTCATCCGACCAGACATATAATTCCGGTTTGCTGTGATGGCCATGGGTAGCACGGGCCGTACTCAAAAATGGGGCATAGTCATCCGGTGTGGGGTGTCCCGGGAACGCGGATGACGGCGCAGATGTACCGCCGGCGCCCGATAGGGGGGACGACGAGGGTGCGGAAGTGGGCGAAGAGGGCGCTGTGCCTGACTGGCCCGTTGCCTGTGTTGTTTCCACCTTCCCATGGCGTAATTCATCTGGCTGCCGTCCTGGGCCCACCCCGGCCTGCGCTGCAGACGGACTGCCAGAATAGGGGGGGGGCGCTGGCCGTGGCGACGCTGATGCCCCAAATGGTGGCACTTGCGCAGGACGCTGCGTAGGCATGAGCACTGGCATGTCATCGGCTTGCTCCTGCCAGGCTGGCGTGTTCTGCGCAGGCGACTGAGGTCGTGGTCCCAGTGGCGGCGCAGGAATATGAACACCACCTGTGTGTTCTGGTTGTTGAACGGGCATCGGGCTATCGGCTCGGTCAGGCGGGCCTGCCTGCTGGCGTGCGGTCGGCGTACCGGTAGCGCCTGGCCCCATCGCCGATTGCGTTGATGCAGGCGGCTCGGGCAGCAGGACCGGGATATCGTCATCAGCCGCTGCTGAATCCGCTCGGGCGTCGATGGAATGCAGATCCAGGTGTGGTTCTTTCGCCTCGGGGACCGACAGCGTATGGTCTGGGCGTTTTCTGAAAGTAATGGACATAAATAGAGACTCCTTGAACGAGTCGGCCAGCTTGTCAGTGGCTCGATATATTATGAGCCCGGACATCATGGCCGGCAGCCGTATATTGTTTGTAGCGCAACCGGGCCGCAGCCTTGTCCTGTTCGTGATTGGAGACAATTTCCAGCAAGCGCGTGAAGCCTTCGGTGTCAGGCGGGCAGGCCAGATCCAGATTCAGCAACCAGGGAACGGCAATACCGTCTTGCAGCGCCTGGGCCGGACTATGGCGTGTTACCCGTACCGGACTGTCTGCCGGTGTGTCCGGCCCTACTTCATCATGCGGTATAAAGAGCGTATCTTCCAGAGCCCAAAGCTTGCGCGAGAAAACAGCCAGCCGTTTGGGATCTGTGCAATAGATCAGGACCGGCTGGCCGGCCTGATACTGCTTGCGCACGACGTCGCAGGCCATGCCAAGCCGGTCTGCCGCGCCGAAGGCAAAATCAATGCGCATTCGCTTGAGCCTGCCGTTCAATCAAAAACTGGCACAGCATGGGGACAGGGCGTCCGGAGCGCGCTTTGTCCTTGCCACCCTTGAGCCATGCTGTTCCTGCAATATCCAGGTGCGCCCAGCGATAGGCTTTGGTATAACGAGCCAGAAAGCACGCGGCGGTAACCGAGCCGGCAGCGGGACCGCCGATATTGGCCATATCGGCGAAATTGGATTTGAGCAGCTCCTGGTATTCGTCATCCAGCGGCATGCGCCATGCGGTATCCAGTGCACGCTTGCCTGCGCTTAGCAGGTTGTCTGCAAGATCGTCATCGCTTGCGTACAGCCCGCTATGGAAATTGCCCAACGCCACAATGCAGGCGCCGGTCAGCGTCGCGATATCGACAACTACGGCGGGCTCAAAGCGCTCGGCATAAGTAAGTGCGTCGCACAGAATAAGCCGGCCTTCGGCATCGGTATTGAGAATCTCAATGGTCTGGCCAGACATGCTGGTGACCACGTCGCCAGGCTTTGTCGCGCGACCGTTGGGCATGTTTTCCGTCGCTGGAATCAGCCCAATTACTTCAGTATCCAGTTCCATATGCGCAAGCGCCTTGAATACGCCCAGCACCGACGCGGCGCCGCACATATCGAATTTCATTTCATCCATGCCCAGTCCGGGCTTTAAGGAAATGCCGCCGGTATCAAAAGTCACGCCCTTGCCGACCAGAACAACCGGGCCGTCGGATTTCTGTTTTTTCTTGCTGCCGTCAGGTGAATACTTGAGCACGATAAAGCGTGGTGGTTGCTCCGAGCCTGCTGCTACCGACAGGAATGCATTCATTTTCAATGCTTCCAGCTGCTTGCGTTCCAGCACCTCTGCGGTAATGGTTTTGTGGTCTTTGGCCAGTTGTTTGGCCTGGTCGCCAAGATACGCAGGAGTGCACACATTGGCCGGCAGATTGCCCAGTTCGCGTGTCAGGCGCAATCCCTTGGCGATCGCCGCGCCATGCTCAATGCCTTGCTCAGCCTGTTTCTGATCGGGCTTGTCGATGGTGAAAATGAGTTTCTTGAAAGACGATGTGGCCGGCCGTTTCTCCTTGCTGAATGTTGCCGTATATTTATAGACGGCGTTGCCGGCGGCGGTTGCTGCCAATTGCGCGCTCTGGCGCAACGTGGTGGCGGGGCAGGGTTCTTCAAGCAATGTAGATACTGCTTCGGTCAGCGAACCGTCGCTGCAATAACCGGCAATGGCCACATGCGCTTTGGACATTACGTTGCTGTTGAATTTTTCCTTGGCGCCAAGCCCGACCAGCACAACACGTTCGGCGCGTACGCCGGGCAGGGCGCGCAGATCGAACAATGTGCCGGTGGCCGCCTTGAATTCCCGTTTGAGGACGGCATCAATGGCCCCGTCAGAGGCGTGGTTGATGAGCTTCGCTGTCTCTCCAAGCACGCCCTCGGTGTACACGCCGACGAATAAGACGGCGGTTTTGATTTGTTGAATCGAGCGGCTTGTTTGTGTGTTAAATTCCATGTTGTTTCTACCTTGAGGCGTCGGAAAGATGCCCTCATTATCCCCCATCTTTGCTTATGTCGCTATTCAAACGGTCCGTTGTTGCAGAAATCACCAGTCACGGTGGCGTTGTCTTTTCAACGCTGGTCATCGTATGGCTGAGCGTGCTGCTGGTGCGTCTGCTCGGTCAGGCTGCCGAAGGGCAGATCGGCGCGGACATCGTCCTGGGTATTGCCGCACTGTCGAGTATTACTGCCTTGCCTACCATTTTGTCGGTGGCACTGTTTATTGCGACCATCACAACCATTTCACGCAATTACAGAGAGTCTGAAATGGTGGTCTGGTTTGCCAGCGGTGTCTCGCTCAAAGACTGGATTGCGCCGGTATTGCGTGTGGCGCTGCCAGTGTGCGTCCTGATTGCCATCCTGACGCTGGAGGTAACCCCCTGGCTTATCGCCAGATCGAAGAATATCGCCAGCGTTACGAGCAGCGCTCCGACCTGTCCAAGATTACCGCCGGGCAGTTTATCGAATCGGCTGGCGGCGCGCGCGTGTTTTTCACCGAAGCCCCCACGGACCCGCAAGATGAGATTGGCGCCGTGTTTGCCCGCGTGCTGGACAACGACTGGTACACCATCGTCACTTCGAAAAACGCACGGATCCGTCGCGAGGACAATGGTGATCGCTACGTGGTGCTGGGACCGGGCAATCGTTACGACATGAAGACAGACAGTGCCGAGTTCCGAATGGTCAGCTTCGATTCTTATACCTTGCGGCTGGAAAATACCTCGGGCACCAGCGCCGATGAAATCGCCCGGCAGAATGCGCTGAACCAGATGAAATCACGCCCAACCACCAATCTGATACAGGACCGCAAGGCGGAAAGCCAGGCCCAGATCATGTGGCGAATTTCTTTGCCGCTGGCCGCCCTGAATCTGGCATTGCTTGCAATTCCGCTGGGTGCGGTCAATCCCCGCCTGGGGCGTTCCGGAGACTTGCTGCTGGCGGGCCTGGTCGGGTTGCTCTATATGAACATGATCAATCTGATGCGTGGCTGGATCGGTAACGGAAAAATAGATTTTCTGACCGGAACCCTATCTTTGCATGTCATTGTCCTGGCACTGTGCCTGTATGCGTTCTATACCCGGATGCGTTTAAAAATACCAAAAAAATCAGCGGCTTAGTAAACGTTCCTATATACATATAGTCCGTCAGTGAAATAGACTATATGTATATATCTAATAATTATATAAATACGGTTCGTTATAACTTATAATCCGATAATGCGTATTGCCGCTAGCGGCGGCACGCTGTCACCACCAGCGGGTTCCGCGACGGTCCTGGGCTATGATGGCCCACTGTGCTGTTGTTACTGTTCCGGCGTTCCCGCCTGCAGCGGTCAGGTGGATCAAAAAGGCAAGGATAATGAATCTACAGCAATTTCGTTTTATACGTGAAACCATCAGACGCAACTACAACCTGACCGAGGCCTCCCGAATTCTGTTCACCTCGCAGCCCGGTGTGTCCAAGGCAATCATCGAGTTTGAAGATGAACTGGGCGTCAAGGTTTTCGAACGTCACGGCAAGCGCATCAAAGGTCTTACGAAACCCGGGGCAGCGGTGGCCAGCATTATCGAGCGCATCATGATCGAGGTTGATAACCTGAAGAAAGTGAGCGATGAATTTGCGCGTCGCGACGAGGGCAGCCTGGTCATTGCATGTACACATACGCAGGCACGCTATTTTCTGCCCCGATTCATCCCGGAATTTCGACGCCGCTTTCCCAAGGTTCATGTGTCCCTGGCCGAGGGCAGCCCGATGCAACTGGCGCAAATGGTGTTGCAGGAGCAGGCTGATATTGCACTGGCCACTGAGTCTTTATCCGAAGTGAACGGGCTGGCGACATTGCCCTGCTACAGCTGGGAGCATACCCTGGTAGTCAAGCCAGATCATCCGCTAACGGAGCTGACGTCATCGCAGGCAAAAAACCTGTCGCTGGAACAGATTGTCCAGTTTCCCATCATCACGTATGATCGGGCTTTTTCCGGGCGCACGTCGATCGATCAGGCGTTTGCCGACAAAGGACTCAAGCCGGACATCGTTCTGGAAGCCATTGACGCCGATGTGATTAAAACTTATGTCGATGTTGAAATGGGCATTGGCATCATTGCCGGCGTGGCGTTTGACCCTCGGCGCGATTCGGGTTTCGTGGGTATTCCGGTAGGGCATCTTTTTGGCACGCATATCACCCGCATCGGCCTCAAAAGCGGTGTATTCCTGCGCGATTACGTCTACGATTTTCTGGCCATGCTGACACCGGAATTAAGTCGCGATGCGGTTGAGGCGGCAGTCAATTCCAATGGCTCGGGCGATACTGATAATGATTTTGCGCTGCCGCTGCGCCGGGTATCATAAAGTTAACGCAGGCCAGCGTGGCAGGTGTGCTGGTGGCTGTCGGCCGACGCGAGCAAGGGCGCGCAGACGCAGTCAATAGCCCTGCCCTGAAGACATTGAACGACACCCCAACAACTGGACATCAAACCAGCCGTTGGGGTGTTTTTTATAGACTATCAGGCTAGCGGGCATCGGGCGGTTTCAGTTCAGTTGCAAAAGCGCGCCTTCCTGGTTTTCAGCGCGTACTCGAAAGCACATCTTCGATTTTACTTTTGAGGCCGTTCTTAATCCTTGCCCGAAAGGCGCTGCGTTTGCGTTCTCAGTGCTTGTCAGGCGCCTGTTTTAATTCGCGCTTGAGAATTTTACCCACTGCAGACTTGGGCAGCTCATCACGAAACTCAACAATCTTGGGCACTTTATATCCCGTCAGCTCGCTCCTGCAAAAATCAATCAATGCTTTTTCGGTAAGCGCGGCATCCTTGCGGACCACAACGATCTTGACCACTTCTCCTGATGCGCCGTTTTCAGCACCGATGGCGGCGACCTCACTGACGCCCGGGTGAGAGGCGACCACCTCTTCGATTTCAGACGGATATACATTGAATCCGGATACGATGATCAGTTCTTTCTTGCGATCGACCAGGAAGATATAACCGTCCTCGTTGATATATCCCATGTCACCGGTGCGCAAAAAGCCATCAGGTTCAAAGGCCTTCTGGGTTTCGGCTTCCTTGTTCCAGTATTGCCGCATAACCTGGGGACCCTTGACGCACAGCTCTCCGGTTTCATTGATGGCCAGCTCCTTGCCCTGGTCGTCGCGAATCGAAATCTCGGTAGAAGGGACTGGCAGGCCGATCGAGCCATTGAATTCTTTCAGATCCAATGGATTGATGGTAACCGCGGGCGACGTTTCGGTCAGGCCGTAAGCCTGTGTCAGCGGTCTGCCGGTCACTTGTTTCCAGCGTTCCGCCACGGGGCGTTGCACGGCCATGCCGCCGCCGAGCGTGAGCTTCAGATGCTCAAAAGACACCGATTTGAAGTCGGCATTGTTTAGCAACGCATTAAATAGCGTGTTGACGCCGGTGAACGCGGTAAACGGATATTTGCGCAATTCTTTGATAAAGCCGGGAATATCGCGCGGGTTCAGAATCAGCAGATTGGTGGCGCCAAGGCGAATGAAAGTAAGGCAATTGGCGGTGAGCGCGAAGATATGGTAGAGCGGCAGGGCAGTGACCACAAAGTCCTTATTATTGCCCTTTGCATAGGGTTTGACCCAGGCGTATGCCTGGCACAGATTGGCCACCAGGTTGCCGTGGCTGAGCACCGCGCCTTTGGCCACGCCGGTTGTACCGCCGGTATATTGCAGGAACGCCATGTCTGAATGATCCAGGC
The DNA here is from genome assembly GCF_000219915.2 of Advenella kashmirensis WT001. NCBI lineage: Bacteria > Pseudomonadati > Pseudomonadota > Betaproteobacteria > Burkholderiales > Alcaligenaceae > Advenella > Advenella kashmirensis. The sequence continues at coordinate 1,734,905 of NC_017964.1, forward strand.
TGACCTGCCTGAAGTCGTTGACGTTGGTGCGTTTCATGATATCGGCAAAGCGAATATGACCGGGCAGGGACCAGGCGGGCACTATCTTCTTCACATGCCGTACGATCAGATTCAGTACCAGACCCTTGACCGTGCCCAGCATATCGCCCAGCGTTGTTACCACCACATGTTTCAGATCTGGCAGCGCCGGTCTGGCCACTTCAAGCGTATGCGCAAAGTTCTCTACGACAACGACGAACTCTGCCTGGGCGTCCTTGAGTTGATGTTCCAGTTCCCGGGCCGTATACAGGGGGTTGCAGTTCACCACTGTGCATCCGGCCAGCAGCGTGCCAAACAGCGCGATCGGATATTGCAGGATATTGGGCATCATGAGGGCAACGCGCGTGCACGCGTAGCGCCTTGCTCCTGCAGCCAGGCGGCAAAGTGGCGGGCTGCCTCATGCAACTGGGCATAGCTCAGAGACTGTCCCATGGAGATATACGCCGTCGAGCTGGCATGGCGTTCACAGCTTTCATTGAACAGGTCCGCCAGCGAGGCATAGTCGTTTATATTAATTTCCGCCGGAACGCCTGTCGGATAATTTTTTAGCCAGATTTTTTCCATGTCGTATCCTGGGAGTAAAAGGACTATAAATTAACGCCGGACCGCAGCGTCAACCCACACCAAGCAACGCCTGTTTCAGCGACGATTGGGCGGGGTCTTTGCCCAGCCATACTGCAAGCAGTGCCTGTGCAAAGCCCGCGTCATCGACCGCGCCTTGCTGTCCTCCTAGCGCCGAAACCGACACCCGCGAGCCGGAAAAGATGAGGTCAATCACACTGCCTCTTTTAAGGCTTTTCTGCTTGAGCAGCAGCCCGGCAAATTTTTGGGCAGACGGTTGTATCGCTTGCCATTGGCTTGTATTCGTATTGTCTCGCAATCCTTCATTTAATGCATCGGCCAGATCAGTGCTGTCAATGTCACGCAACAGCACCAACCGCAAGGCCCGTGGTGCCGTACTGCTGATCAGCGCCTGGGCCTGGTCGGTTTTTTTACCAGTGTACAACGCCGCCAGATATACGTCGAATACCACTTTCTTGCGGATGCCGGCGCCATTGAGGACCAGCTGTGTGTTGCCGACCTGCAGCGTGTCAGGCACGGTGTGTCCGTCCACAGTCCGGGCGTTGGCATCCAGCACCAGGGTCGACAGAATGACAAGTGCTGTGGCCAGAAAAGATGCCTTGAATTTCATTGTTGTCTCCGACTAAAATTCTTGTTGTGGCGCAGGCCACCGTGCATGGCTCGGAACGAGCCCGAGCCATGCACAGTGCATCCTGCTGACGTTACAGCCGGTACCTTGTCAGAAGCGGTGCGAAACCTGCAGGCCGAAAATATGGCCGTGAGACTTGTAGCTGCCGCTCAGACGACCGTATTGCGCAAGGTTGCCGTCGTTGGTATTGTCTACATGCGATTTTTTCAGGTACATATAGCTATAGCCTACGTCGATCGCGGTATTTTCCGAAGGCTTATATTGCGCACCCACGGAGAACCAATAGCGATCATTGTCCGGCAAGGAGGCCGGGCGGTGCTCCGCAGAGCGCACCGGTGACTGGTCCCAGGCAACACCGGCCTTCAGCTTCCATTGTGGCGCCACCTGATACATGGCGCCTACTGCAATGCGCCAGGAGTCCTTGAACCGCAGATCCAGGCCGGCCTCGGGCAGGGTGTCGCTCTTGATAGTCAACTTTGGCAGGCTGCTCCAGCCGGTCCATTGAATATCTCCCAGCAGTTCCCAGCGCGGGCTAATCCGTTGATACACGCTAAACAGGGCAGTATCGGGAAGTGTCACGCTGGCGCTGGATGAAGTGGTCAGCGATCCTGGCACCAAGCCGTAGATTTCCTGCAACTGCGCGGGCATGGCACCAATCATGGCGGCCGATGGGCGGTGAATGTCCACGTCGGTATCGCCCGTGGCTTTGTACTTGATACGGGACCGGTAGGACAGGCCGATGCGCGTGTCCTCGCTGGGGTGGAACATGACGCCGATGTTCCATCCCAGGGCCGTATCCTTCATCTTTACCTTGGCCTCGCCATCCAGGATGGGACCGTACTGATCGCCCACCGCCTTGCCCATGGCTGCAGCCTGTTGGGCAGGAACGCCGGCAGCGATGTACCTTTGCGTTACCGCACCGGCTACCTGGCTGCGCATGTCAACCACGGTGCTTTTCTCATATTCAGCCTTGATGCGCTGGATATTGATCCCAGCACCGATAGACCAGCTATTGTTCAGCTTGTAGGCGAGCGACGGGTTGAAGTTGATGGTTTCGATGTCAAACTTTTTCGAATGGTAGCGGCCCATGAAGCCATCACCATAATCTGTCGCCAGGCCGAAGGGTGCGCCGATGCCCAGGCCGGCGAACAAACGATCTGAGACTGCCAAGAGACATAGGCATTGGGTACAAAAGCGCCGCCGCCGGCGTTATCGCCTTCGTCGCCCAACTGGGCGCCGGAGAACCGGGCGTTGGCTGTGCCGAAGGCCGCAGGCAGCGAACTGCGGTCATTGCTGAACTTGAACGACGGGATAATGTAGTTGCCACCTACTGATATATTCAGGCCGGGCAGGTTGGTCATGCCGGCCGGGTTGTAGTAAATGGTGGAAGCGTTTTCTGCCACGGCACCACTGCCCGCGTAGGCAACGCCCAGTCCGCTGGCATTCTGTTCCTGCAAACCGAAGCCAGCGGCATGCACCGCTGTGACGTTTGATATTCCCAGTCCGAGCAATGTTGCGCTCAGAAGCGTCCGCTGGAGTTTATGTGTATGTCTCTTCATACGTCCATCCTAAGTGTAAAACCGGTGATTGCTTGTTTAATAGCCAATGGTGTTGCCGCAGGCTGTCAAGTCTTATCACATTTGTAATATAAAGGGGTGATTCTTATTGCCCCGCTGCGTGTTGTCATAGTCCTCCTTTACTTTGTTTGTAATGAATGGGTCCTCCGGTAAAAGGCGCAAACCCGGTTCCGAATATCACGCCTGCATCGGCAAGATCTGCATCTTGCACGATGTTGTTCGCAAGTTGTTTTTCGGTCTGCTCTATCAGCGGCTTGATCAGGCGCTGTGCCAGGCCTTGCGGGATGGCTTTGCTACTGCGCTGGTCATGCTTGCGGTCTTTCCACACGTAAAAGCCTTCGCCGCTTTTGACACCCAGCTTGCCTTGGGCAATCTTCTCTTGCAGGCAGCGTGGCGGCTCCTGGCCTTCGGACAGCTGTTTGCCGGCTGCCATGGCAATATCCAGACCAACCGTATCGGCCAGCGTGATCGGCCCCATGGGCATGCCGAACTCCAGCATTGCGGTATCGATGACTTCGGGATCCATGCCTTCGTCAATGCACCGCATGGCTTGCAGCATATAGGGAGCAAGCACGGCGTTGACCAGAAAGCCCGGCGTGTCCTGAACCGGCAGCGGCAGTTTGCCGATTTTGCCGACAAAGGCGGCAGCGGTGTCCAGAGTTTCCTGGGCGATGCCATCGGCATGTACCACTTCTACCAGCGGCATGCGTGAGACTGGATTGAAAAAATGAATACCGACAAAACGTTCGGGGTGCACCAGCACGCTGCGTAACTGCGCAATGGACAGACTGGATGTATTGGTGGCTAAAATGGCGCCTTCTTTCATTTTTGGTTCGATCTGCTGGTAGAGCGATTGCTTGGCTTGCGGATTTTCGCTGATCGCTTCAATCACCAGATCAGCCGTCGCGATACCGTGGCCCGCCAGGTCCGGAATCAGGCGATCGCGGGCTGCCTGCGCGGTATACCGATCCTTGCGGGCATAAATGGAGACGGCGTTTTTGAACGCCCCGGCGATGCGCTGGGCGTCGGTATCCTGCAAGGTGGTTTTGATGCCCTGCAGCGCGCACCAGGCAGCGATGCCACCGCCCATCACGCCGGCCCCGATCACATGAACATGGTTGACGGGAGTGGCATTATCCTTCTTGCCAAACGCCTTGAGCCGCTCCTGCAGGTGAAATACACGGATCAGATTGCGGGTGACATCCGATTGCAGCAGCCGGGTCAGCGCCTGGGGATCGGCCAACGGGTCGCCATCATGTTTTTCCCACAGATCCAGCATGGTCAGGGTGGCGGGGTAGTGGCCATAAGGGTCTTTTTGCTTGACGCTTTTGCGTGCCTGGGCAGCCACCAGCGACTTGAACGGTGCACGATTGAGCAAGCCGGCCAGGCCGCGAGCCTGACGCGCCGGTTTGCCCGACGTGACCAGATCGATCGCCGATTTCTCTGCAACTCGGGGTGCGACCAGCAAATCTACCAGACCGGCAGACCTGGCCTTGCGGCCATCCAGTGTGCGACCGGTCAGCATCATGTTCAGGGCGGTTTGCGGACCAATCAGGCGGGGTAGTCGCATCAGGCCGCCCCAGGCGGGGAAGATGCCCAATTTGACTTCAGGCAGGCCGATCACCGGCTTGGGAGAATCGATCGCGATTCGATAACGGCACGCCAGTGCCAGTTCCAGCCCGCCACCCAGGCAGGGGCCGTGCATGAGTGCCAGTGTAGGAAAGGCTAGCTTTTCGATACGGTTGAATAAATGCCAGCCACGTTCAATCAGCTTACGGCCATTGTCCACGTTCTCGACGTTTTGAAATTCCTTGACGTCGGCGCCGGCAATGAATCCATTGCGTTTGCCCGAGCGGATGATCAGGCTTTGGGCGGTGCGGCTTCCAGGCTGCCGATGATGTCGGCCAACTCTTCCATAACGTCGCTTGCCAGCGCATTCATGCTGCGGTCCGGGCAGTCAATAGTCAGCCATGCAATATTCTGCGCATCGTTGTGCAGGGCCCAGTTCTGGTATGTTTTCACAGTTGTCATGATTGATCCTTACTGCATGGTTTCGACAAGCATCGCGCCACCCTGGCCGCCACCGATGCAAATGGACGCCATGCCGCGCTTGAGATTACGTGCGCGTAGCGCCTGTAGCAGATGCAATACGATGCGTGCGCCAGAGGCGCCAACCGGATGCCCTAATGCAATGGCGCCACCATCCACATTCAATTTGTCCTGGTCCAGCGTACCGAACGCCGGGAAGCCAAAATGGGTCTGGCAGTATTTTTCGCTTTCAAAGGCGCGGATGCAGCCCAGCACTTGCGCGGCAAAGGCCTCGTTGATTTCCCAAAGATCCAGATCATTCAGTCCGAGGCCATGACGCTGCAGGATAGGCACACTGGCGTGTACTGGGCCCAGGCCCATTTGTGCCGGATCAAGTGCAGCCCACTGGGCGTCTACGATGCGGCCCAGCGGCTGCAGATTCCATTTGCTCACGGCTTCTTCCGAGGCCAGCAGCAGGGCAGCGGCACCATCAGTTACCTGGGAGCTGTTGCCTGCCGTGACATTGCCGCTGGGTTTGTCAAATACCGGTTTGAGTGTCCCCAGTTTATCTATCGTGGAGTCGCGACGGACACCGTCGTCTTCAGTATAGGCATTGCCTTTTTCGTCGATGATGGCGGCAATTTCTGCGAACGCATGGCGGTTCTGACCCGAGATCGCGCGTTCGTGACTGCGAACACTGAACGCGTCCATTTCACGGCGTGTGATGCCAAATTCCCAGGCCAGATTTTCAGCAGTCTGCCCCATGGAAATGCCAATGACCGGATCTGTCAGGCCTTTGAGCAGTCCGATAACGGGCGCAAGATTGCTCAATCTGAACTGCCTCAGCAGGCCCAGTTTCTGCCCGGTGGATTTGGCGCTATTCCATTTGGCCAGCCAGCCGACCATCGCGTCGGAAAACAGCAAGGGCGCGCGTGATAATGCGTCTGTGCCGCAAGCGAGCACCAGATCAGAACGTCCCGTTTGAATATTGGCGCAGGCAGAATCGAGCGCTTGCATGCCGGAGGCGCAGTTGCGCATAACGGTCCAGGCCGGCACACGATGGCCGGTGCCCACGCGCAGGCCAACCACGCGACCGATATTGGTTTCATCGGGCGTTGGGGCAGCGCAGCCTACAATGACTTCGGACAGTGCGGTTGTCTCGACAGGCTGGCGCAGCATTAAGGCGCGTGCCGCCTGTACGGCCAGGTCACTTGCAGAAAAGGGTCCGGGACCGCCTCGCACTTTCAGAAAGGGTGTTCTGGCACCATCGACGACATAAACAGGTTTGAATGTCATGGTCAGGATTCCTTGGTGGTGTGTGGTGTTGAAGAGCCCGTTGCGGCCTGCATTCTTGCCAGGCCCAGATCAAACGGGAAATCGTCGACGTGGATGACTTTGTCGCGCAGTCGGTCGCGTTCGCGCAACAAGGCATATTCTTCGTCGCTGATCTGGTTCAATTGGTGCGCCAGTTCAGTGATGTCGCGCACATTACCGGCCGGATGTCCGTCGAACACGCCGCGTTTTTCGGCGTCGCGGATTTTCGCATCTATTGGTTCGGCGCGCATGGTAGCGCGCAGGGCCTTTTCAATGGCACCAATCGGATCCTGGTCGCTGTCAGGTATATAGCAATTTGCTGTCAGGCGATCTCTGGCGGCGCCCGGTTGCATCAATTGCTCGCAAATGGCGCGATCAAGCCGATCATTGGGCCGGCGGAATACGCCGCCCCAGGGAAAGACGATCAGACGCAGCGCTGCGCCGATCCAGCGATTTGGGAAATTACGATACACATTGAGCAATGCGGCTTGCGCCTTTTCCAGCGCATCCTGAACCGACCAGTGCACAAAGGCAGCCTCGTCGGCTTGCGCGCCATGATCTTCAAATTGCTTCAAGGTGGCCGAGGCCAGGTATAACTGGGACAGCACATCGCCCAGGCGCGCGGAAATTTTCTCGCGTTTCTTCAAACTTCCACCCAGCACCAGCATGGCGACGTCTGCGCTCAGCGCCAATGCAGACGACAGGCGGGTGATCTGGCCATAATAGGGGCGCATCGCCAGGGCGGTGCCAGCCTTTACGCCCAGCACAGCAGAGCCGAACAGACCGCTAAACAGCGAGCGCACGCCATTTTTGCAGGCAAAGCCGATATGACCGAACAGGGCATCGTCAAACTTGGCTAGCGCGATCGTCGGATCCGTTTCCTGCACGGCTGCCATTTCCTTGAGAACGTACGGATGGCAGCGAATGGCCCCCTGTCCGAAAATAATCAGGCTGCGTGTGAGAATGTTGGCGCCTTCCACGGTGATGCCAACCGGAATTTGTTGATAGGCACGGCCCAGAAAATTGGAGGGGCCTAGGCAAATACCCTTACCGCCAATGATGTCCATGCCGTCATTGACGATCACGCGGGCGCGCTCGGTCACATGGTATTTGGCAATGGACGAAACCACTGACGGTTTTTCACCCAGATCCACCGCACCGGCGGTCATGACCCTTACGGCGTTGGTCATATAGGTATAGGCGCCCATGCGTGCCAGCACTTCTTCAATGCCTTCGAATTTACCGATGGACAGATTGAACTGCTTGCGTATGCGTGAATAAGCGCCGACCGCGCGAACGGTCATCTGCGCCATGCCAACATTGGAAGAGGGCAGCGAGATGGAACGTCCGGCGGCCAGACATTCCATCAGCATGCGCCAGCCCTGGCCGGCCATTTGCGGGCCGCCAATGATGAAATCCAGCGGCATAAAGACATTTTTACCTTCGGTCGGGCCATTCATGAACATGGCATTCAACGGAAAGTGGCGACGCCCGATCTGTACGCCGGGATGATCATGCGGCACCAGCGCGCAGGTAATGCCAAGATCTTTTTTGTCACCGAGCAGGCCGTCGGGATCGAACAGGCGAAATGCCAAACCCAGTAAGGTGCAGACCGGCGCCAGCGTAATGTAGCGTTTATTCCAGGATACCGACATGCCCAGCACCTGCTGACCATTCCATTCGCCCATGCAGACGACACCACTGTCGGGAATGGCTGCCGCGTCGGAGCCGGCCCAGGGGCTGGTCAGCGCGAAGGCGGGGATATCTTCACCCCGTGCAAGACGCGGCAGGTAATGGTTTTTCTGTTCTTCAGTGCCATAGTGCACCAGCAATTCGCCGGGCCCCAGCGAGTTGGGAACCATAACCGATACGGCCAGCGCCGAGTTGCGGGTGGATAGCCGAGTCATCACTTCTGAATGGGCAAAGGCGGAAAATCCCAGGCCACCATATTGCTCGGGAATGATCATGCCCAGGAAGCGCTTGGATTTGATGTAGTGCCAGGCTTCGGCCGGCAGGTCGAAATCTTCAGTTGTGATTTTCCAGTCATCGACCAATGAACATGCATGAACCACTTCATGGTCCAGGAATGATTGCTCGGCGGCAGTCAGGGTCGGTTTCGGAAACTGCTGCAACATGGTCCAGTCCGGCTTGCCGCTGAACAGCTGCGCATCCCACCACACGGTGCCAGCCTCGATCGCATCCCTTTCAGTGTCCGACATGGAAGGCAGCACCTTCTTGAACTTGCTCAGCAGGGGGCGGCTGATGTGACGTTTGCGAAACGCTTTAATTTGTTGGGAGAGGGGCACGCAGTCCTCCTAATAGAAAACTCATTAATCGGGGCAAGAGCAGTTCGTCGTACACATTTTCGTCAACCATCGACGATGTCATATCCGGTAGAACGCCCTGCAGAATGTTGATGCCGGCGATCGCATAAGAGGTAGCGCCAAGCATGAAATGGAAGCGCCAGATGATCTCTGCTTCGGGCACATCGGGCATGGCGCGCACAAATGCGGCTTTGTAGCGGGAGACGACTTCGACGTATTCCTGCGCAAACAGGGTCTTGATGAAATTGGACGGATCGGTCATGGTGCGCTCGAGCAGGCGCATGAAAATGTTTGCATCATGTTCCGGATCGGACGCGTGACGCAGCAGGGTGCCGAAGAACGCATCGACCAGCAGGGACGGTTTGACCGAATTGGGCGCGGCGGCTTTTTCAAGTTCGTCCAGCAAGCGGATACGTTCGCGATTGATCCATTCAAGACGCCGCTTCAGTACCGCCCGTACCAGTTCTTCCTTGCTGCCGAAATGGTAGTTGATGGACGCAAGATTGACACTGGCGGCCGATGTAATCTGGCGCAGTGAGGTTGCATCGTAGCCTGCCTTCACAAACAGGGTTTCCGCTGCATTCAGAATCGATTTGCGGGTTACTTCGCTGCGACTGGTGGCCATAATTAAACAGGTGATTTAAACAAGTGTTTTAATTCTATGCCTCTTCAGTGTAAATATCCATTGAGGATTAACCCTAGCGCGTGCGGCTGCGCAACAGGGTTCATATCGTCCGGGTAAGGCGCGCTTCGTATGAAAGGCTGTGGCTTTTGAGCTGAGCAGGCGAGCATTGGTGAAGTCGTCGGTCAGGCTAATGGATGAGGCTATGGGTGAGACGGTTTGTCTCTCCGCATAGGGAAACCGAATAAATGCATCACTAAAGATTGCATTTGGAAGGGGCGAACATGTCATTCCATTGATCTCTGATAAATTTATGAAAAATAACATTGCTAATAATAATGATTCTCATTTATAATAAATTCAGTTTTTATGGAGAAGACTATGATTGGAAATATGAGTGCAGTAGTGGTTGGCGCAGATCGTCTGGGCAATATCCCGGTGCTTCTAAAAGATCATAATATTGAAATCAAGCAGCACATCAGCGGGCGCGATCCATCCCATCAGAAGAAAACCTATCAATTGCCCACCGGGACGCAAATGGTTATTTTGCTGACAGACTTTCTTGGTCATAACGTCATGAAGTCATTTCGGTCTGCGGCGCAAAAAGCAGGTGTTCCTGTGGTTGCTTGTCGTCGCTCACTATGCAGTATGCAGCAGGCGCTAACGCAATCGGGTTTTCGCTGTGCCGATTGTCCGCAGCGTGAAAAGGCAGGCAAGGGCAACCAGCAACAATAACTGATTAGGCGGCCCAACTGGCTCTGGGCTGTTCTGGTGTTGCAGGGCATGGGATGACCTGCGCCTGCGGTGGTACTCAACTGTGCTTGCGGCATGTCAGGCCGCGAATATTTGTCCTGTCTTTGCGGACAGCACTGGGTGCTGAAACGTCGCCTTTCTCGCAAGACGCAGGGCTGTTGTGTTCAATGCAAAATCTTCGACTGAAGATGCATGATGGTCGATGGAGGTGGCGGTCGATGGTTAATCCATAATCAACAGATCGCCAATGCATCAGATAGCCGTTAGTTGTATTCAATACATCGGAAATGAAAAAAACCGGACATTCTGTATAGAAAACGTCCGGTTTTTTTGATCGTACTCATTTGACCATGCCATGGTCTGATCGCCCGCGAACATTACTGGCCGCTTGCGAGCTGTCGCTAATCACAATCACAGATCAGCGAGAGGCGACGCGCTGTCCTTCAAGACGGCGTGCGCCGTTATAGCGTTTGTTCCAGTAGACATTGTCCATCTTGTCTACACGAACGACAGAACCCGTACGTGGCGAATGAACAAATTTGTTCTCACCCACATATATTCCGACATGCGAGTAACGTTTGCCCCGGGTATTGAAAAATACCAGATCGCCGGGCTTAAGTTCGTCACGGCTGACCGATTCGCCTATTTTTGCCATGGACGCGGCTACGCGTGGTAAGTTCACGCCCATGTATTTGCTGGCGGTGTAGTAAATGAGGCCAGAGCAGTCAAAGCCGCCTTTGGGCGTGGTGCCGCCAAAACGGTAACGCACGCCGAGATAGTTCAGTGCGGCTTCGGCCAGTTCGCTTGAGGCTGCGCCGGCGAATCGATGGCTGCGTCCTTGTTATTGCGACGCAGCTTGGCCTGGGCAATCAAATCACCGATAGGGTCTGAAATTCGGGGATCCCATTCCGATACAGGTTTTTCAGTGGTTGCATCAACCACGCCATTCTGGGTGATGATGAGTTTCTGGGATTGTTCCTGATCGAGATCGTCGGCGATGGCGACTTGGGAGAAAGTGAAACTACTGAGGGAAATGCAGAGGAGGGAGAGTAAAGACCGTCGTAGACGGTTGCGGTATTTGCTGAAGACTGAGCCAAGGGAGTGTGGGGCATAGTCGTTACATATCGTAAATTATAGGGTGTCCGAACTAGCTTTTCCAAAAGCTGGGCAAATTTTACATAAAAATCAATGCAGTCACAACTGATTTATAAAGATTTTCTAGAATGAAATTAAGAAAAATTTACATTATTGGGCAAAAATTGATCATTTGATTTTGTGTTTGAAATCGATCTCGGAGATGCGGGAAGTTGGATGAATTTAGGTGTTTCTTACGGTAACTTGCGTGATTGTGTCAGTTCAATGTTACGTCAGGTTTGTAGGCTGAAAATGTAAAAATAAAATTCAATTGTGACTTAATGGTGCGGCAGAACAAATTGCCAGGCAAGTCAGGCAAAAATCGGAGCATTATTTCAATAATCCAGTGCGATTTGGCTCAGATGCGAAGAAAAGACGAAGTTTAATATTATTTCAGTTTATTCATGGGCAACGTGATGTGAGTCAAATGAATTTAAATGGATTCGTTATATCTTGCAATGGCATAACAGAGCTAGTCCGATAACGCAGCGGCTTTGTGATCATCACCTGGGGGCGCTACCATTATCCGTGGGCAACCTTAAGATGCGCTCCGTCTCACGCAGGCTAATTGCCCGCTATAGAGCGTCGTTCTTTGCTTGCGGTGATGTTTATATTGTCGCTTTTGGTGCCGAATGCTTGGTGCCGGATGCCGGTTACGTTGTTGTCGCTAACGCCCCGGGCCACCCGTGCTCCGGCCGGGCGGCAGATCACACCGGCGTTTGGCCGCTGACCTGTAGCGTGTTCTATACAGGTTGTTGCGGATTACCTTTTGATTTATTCTCGGCTAATATATATAGAACATGGCTGACGCGCACTGCGTGATCGAGCCCAGCACGGAATATCAGCTTTAACTATTTCACACTATACGTACAGGAGACCGCTTATATGTCCACTTCAATTGAGTCCGTACTCGTCGAAAACCGCGTATTTCCGCCCAATGACGATTTTGTCCGGAATGCTGTGGTATCGGGTATGGATGCTTATAAAGCACTCTATAAGGAAGCTGAAGATGACTTTGAGGCTTCTGGAAACGCCAGGCAACCGAACATCTGCGCTGGATCAGGCCATTCACCCAGGTTCTGGATGCGTCGGGAGCGCCATTTTATAAGTGGTTTGCCGATGGCGAACTGAACGTTTCGTATAACTGTCTGGATAAGCATGTCGTCGAGGGGCGGGGTGATCAGACTGCCATCATTTTTGAAGCGGATGACGGAGCAGTCACGCCGGTTACCTATAAAGAATTGCTGGCGCGAGTCAGTCGTTTTGCCAATGGTCTCAAGCAGGCTGGATACAAGAAGGGCGACACCGCCATCATTTATCTGCCATGTCCATCGAGGCGGTCGTGGCCATGCAGGCTTGCGCGCGTCTGGGGATCATTCACTCCGTGGTGTTTGGCGGCTTCTCGGCCAAGAGCCTGCATGAACGAATTGTCGATGTGGGTGCCACACTGGTCATTACCGCAGATGGGCAGTATCGGGGGGGCAAGGCGCTGCCGCTGAAACCTGCCGTCGATGAAGCACTGGCGCAAAGCAATACAGAGAAGGTGCGTTCGGTCATTGTCTATCGTCGCACGGGCACCGAAACCGCCTGGACCGAAGGTCGCGACGTTTGGTGGAGCGACTTCGAAGGCAAGCAGTCTGATGTCTGCGAACCGGTGGCCATGAATTCAGAAGACCCGTTGTTTATCCTTTACACATCAGGCTCTACCGGCAAGCCCAAAGGCGTTCAACACTCCTCTGCTGGCTATCTGCTGTGGGCGCAGCTTACCGTCAAATGGACATTTGATCAGAAGCCGGGCGACGTGTTCTGGTGTACAGCCGACGTCGGCTGGATCACTGGCCACACGTATGTCACTTATGGTCCGCTGGCAGCCGGTCTCACTCAAGTGGTATTTGAAGGCGTGCCAACGTATCCAAATGCTGGCCGCTTTTGGGACATGATTGCGCGCCACAAGGTCACCACCTTTTACACGGCTCCCACCGCGATCCGCTCGCTGATCAAGGCTGCTGATGCAGACGCCAAGGTCCATCCGAACAGCTTCGACCTATCTAGCTTGCGTATCATTGGTTCTGTGGGCGAGCCCATCAATCCCGAAGCCTGGGTCTGGTATTATAAAAATGTAGGTAAAGAGCGCTGCCCCATTGTAGATACCTGGTGGCAAACAGAAACCGGCGGCCAGATGATTACACCATTGCCTGGGGCAACACCACTTAAGCCTGGGTCTTGCACATTGCCGCTGCCTGGTATCTTTGCTGCCATTGTTGATGAAACAGGTGAAGACGTGCCGGACGGCAAGGGTGGTTTCCTGGTCATTAAAAAACCGTGGCCGGCCATGATCCGCAACGTATGGGGCGATCAGGAACGGTATAAGAACAGTTATTTCCCTCCGGAGTACCGAGGATACTATCTGGCTGGTGATGGCGCGCAGCGGGACGCCGACGGCTATTTCTGGATTATGGGGCGCATCGATGATGTGCTGAACGTTTCCGGTCATCGCCTGGGCACCATGGAAGTGGAGTCTGCATTGGTGTCGCATGAACTGGTTGCCGAAGCGGCTGTGGTAGGCCGGCCTGATGCCACTACCGGTGAGGCAGTCGTGGCCTTTGTCGTGCTCAAGCGCGAACGCCTCATGGCGACGAAGCCAAAGAGATCGCCAAGCAATTGCGCGACTGGGTTGCCAAGGAAATCGGCCCGATTGCCAAGCCCAAGGACATCCGTTTTGGCGACAATCTTCCAAAAACGCGTTCGGGTAAAATCATGCGGCGTTTGCTGCGCGTGGTGGCCAAGGGCGAAGAGGTCACGCAAGACGTCTCCACGCTTGAAAATCCGGCTATTCTTGAGCAATTGACTGAGTCTGTCTGAGTATCACAGTTCAGTAATCATTGGCGATATTGAATCCGACTTGGGCCGCATTCATTAAAGGCCGGCAATGAACAGAGCTGAAACCCATGTACGGGTTTCAGCTTTTTTTGTACAGGCACCATTCAACCTTCTGGCTATCGGCATGTAGACGCAGTATGTTGGCGCGCACAGGCGGTGTTGTACTTCATTGCAGGTGTACTTCGCCGGTGATCAGCTTATTGTGTTAGTGCTTTCGGTTAACAACGAAGCACAGAGACGAACAAAAAGCCTGCCAGCACGGTAAACATGCTGGCAGGCTTTCTATTGAGCTGGTCTTGTAGGATGGCGACGGTCGGTCTAGTGTGCCCGGCCGACCATTGGGATGACGCGTATTACAGGCCGTTATATACCGGCCCTTCACCGCCCTGAGGCGCTACCCACACAATGTTCTGCGTAGGGTCCTTGATATCACAGGTCTTACAGTGTACGCAGTTCTGCGCGTTGATTTGCAGGCGATCCTGGTCCTGATCGTCCTTGACGAACTCGTAGACACCGGCAGGGCAGTAGCGCTGCTCGGGCCCGGCATAGACGCGTAGATTGGTGTCGACCGGGATCGAGGCATCTTTCAGCGTCAGGTGCACCGGCTCGTTCTCTTCATGGTTGGTGTTCGAAATAAATACCGAAGTCAACCGGTCAAAGGTGAGCTTTCCGTCAGGCTTGGGATAATCTATCTTGGCACACTCGGCAGCCGGTTTCAGGCACTCGTGATCGGCTTTGGTGCGATGAATCGTCCAGGGCATTTTGCCCTGAAGACCAGTTGCTCAATGCCAGTCATGAGGGTGGCGATCAGCCGTCCTTTTTTGAACCATTGCTTGAAGTTGCGAGCCTTGTTCAGCTCCTCATACAACCAGCTCTGTTCAAACGCGATGGGGTAAGCCGACAGAATGTCCTGGCTGCGTTCGGCGGTGAGTGCTTCGAAAGCTGCCTCGGCCGCCAGCGAGCCGGTCTTGATGGCGGCATGGCTGCCTTGATGCGACTGGCATTCAGAAAGCCAGCCTCGCAGCCGATAAGCGCGCCACCGGGGAAAACCAGTTTGGGCAGGGACAGCAGACCGCCAGCGGTAATGGCGCGAGCGCCATAAGCGATACGTTTGCCGTTCTCAAAATACGGCCGGATGCTTGGGTGGGTTTTATAACGCTGGAACTCGTCGAAGGGCGACAGCCATGGGTTGGCGTAGTCCAGGCCCACCACCATGCCGACCATGACAAGATTGTCTTCCAGGTGATACAGGAAAGAGCCGCCATAGGTATCTGAATCCAGCGGCCAGCCTGCGGTGTGAACCACCAGGCCTTTTTTGAATTTTGCCGGATCAATTTCCCACATTTCCTTGATGCCAATACCGTAGCTTTGCGGGTCACGACCCTGGTCGAGCTTGTATTTCTCAATCAGTTGACGTCCCAGCTGGCCACGCGAGCCTTCGGCAAACAAGGTATATTTTGCATGTAGCTCCATGCCTGGCTGGTAATGCGCGGTCTGGTTGCCATCACGGTCCAGGCCCATATCGCCAGTGGCTACGCCGCGAATACCGCCGGCCTCGTTGTATAGCAATTCGGTGGCTGCAAAACCGGGGAAGATGTCAACACCCAGTGCTTCGGCCTGCTCACCGAGCCAGCGCGTTACATAGCCCAGGCGTACGATATAGTTGCCTTCGTTATGAAAACAGGGTGGCAGCGCCCAATTTGGCGTGGCTTTTTGTCCTGTTTCGCTCAGGAACAGAAACTGGTCTTCGGTCACTTCTACGCCCAGCGGCGCGCCTTTTTCTTTCCAGTCCGGAATGAGTTCGGTCAATGCCTGCGGATCCATGACCGCGCCTGAAAGAATATGCGCGCCAATTTCGCCGCCTTTTTCAAGTACGCAGACTGAGTAATCCTGTCCCTTTTCCTGACAGAGCTGTTTGAATTTGATCGCTGCAGCCAGACCTGCCGGTCCGCCTCCGACGATCACAACGTCATATTCCATTGATTCGCGTTCTGACATTCGCGCTAACTCCTGAGATAATGTAATTCTGTATTTAATGTCGATTGTATTGCAATGAGGGCGCAAATGCAGTTCTTTATGCCTGAAGTCGTTGTTAACTGCGGTGAAACGGCAGAATGATCTGACTGGCGGAACAGACAACGTCAGATGCCTGACTATCGGGTGAAAAACCGTTCGGTCGTGCTGGGCGGTTAAGGGCGTCGCAAATCAAAAAAGGGGCGAACATTCGGGGGGGGTGCATGCGGATGAGGGGCTAATCAGGCGACCCGATCCTGGCTGTTCATGCTGCGGTGCGAAAAGAAAGAGCCGTATTGCACCGATATTCAAGTCGGGTCGTTGTACCTAGGACAAGTACCAATAAGGCAGGCCTGCGCCGGGTTGGTGTAACAGAAATCTGCTACAGTATCTCCAGTGAAAACAAGGTCATTGAAGGAGATCATTAATGCCCGATAGTGTATTGTCGGCGCCTGAACAGGGCGGCTCCGTGCAAGGCGAACACCGCCATGTATTTGTCCTGCGATGGGCCGATATGGATGCATTGCAACACGTAAACAATACCGTGTATTTTCGCGCCATTGAAGAGGCCCGCATGCAGATTTTCGGGCCGTTGCGGCATCTGTTTGGCCCGGGTATCGGTGTCGTGCTGGCACGCGCGGAATGTGATTTTCTCAAGCCCATGAGCTGGCCAGGCAATATCGAAGTCGTGCACCACCTTGTAAGAATTGGTCGCTCCAGCATGGAATGCAATATTCTTATACGCAAGCAAGGCGAGCCCGAGATCCTCTATGCGCGTTCCCGCGCAGTTGTGGTCCTCAGTGACCTGGCATCGGGAAAATCAAGTCCATGGCCGGCAGCGCTGCTCGAGCAGTTGCAAAGGCAGTTTGCGGCGGCCCCATCACACGCCGGTGTATAAGCCGAAAGGCGTACCAGCTTGTCATTCATGTTTCATTATCAGTAAAGGAAGAGTAAATGGATAAGGTATTTGCAAATGCCAATCTGGCGCTCGAAGGCATCGTAGCGACGGGCAGATGATCGGCGTTGGAGGGTTCGGTCTTTGTGGCATTCCCGAAGCACTCATTGCGGCGCTGCGCGATTCAGGCGTTAAAAACTTAACGTGCGTGAGCAACAATGCGGGTGTTGACGGTTTCGGACTTGGTCAGCTGCTCAATACGCGGCAGGTCAAAAAAATGATCGCCTCCTATGTGGGTGAGAATAAAGAATTCGAACGACAGTATCTGAATGGAGAGCTGGAACTGGAATTTACGCCCCAGGGCACTCTGGCGGAAAAATTGCGCGCCGGGGGCGCGGGCATACCTGCTTTCTTTACACGCACCGGGGTGGGCACCATCGTTGCCGATGGCAAGGAAATTCGCGAGTTCGACGGCCACGAATACGTGATGGAGCGTTCACTGACACCCGATGTGTCACTGGTCAAGGCCTATATCGCCGATCGCAGTGGCAACCTGATTTTCCGCAAGACAGCTCGCAACTTCAACCCCAACGTGGCGATGGCCGGCAAAATCACCGTGGCCGAAGTGGAAAAAATCGTTGAAATAGGCGATCTGGATCCTGATCAGATTCACCTTCCCGGCATTTACGTGCAGCGCATCGTATTGAACGAGAATCCTGAGAAACGGATTGAACAACGCACCACACGTCCGTCCAAAGGAGAATAAACATGGCTTGGAATCGCGATCAAATGGCTGCGCGTGCAGCAAAAGAACTGCAGGACGGATTCTATGTGAATCTGGGTATTGGCCTGCCTACGCTGGTGGCCAACCACGTACCGCCAGGTGTGGAAGTGTGGCTGCAATCGGAAAACGGCCTGCTCGGTATCGGCCCTTTTCCGACCGAAGAGGAAATTGATCCGGACATGATCAATGCCGGCAAGCAGACCGTCACAACGCTGCCAGGCTCGTCTATTTTTTCATCTGCAGATTCGTTCGCCATGATTCGTGGCGGCAAAATCAATCTGGCTATTCTGGGCGCCATGCAGGTATCTGAAAAGGGCGACCTGGCCAACTGGATGATCCCCGGCAAGATGGTCAAGGGCATGGGTGGCGCGATGGATCTGGTGGCCGGCGTGGGCCGTGTCATTGTGCTGATGGAGCATGTCGCTCGTAAAAAAGACGGCACTACCGACATCAAATTGTTGCCCGAGTGCAACCTGCCATTGACCGGCGTGGGGGTCGTTGATGTGATCATTACCGATCTGTGCGTCATGGAAGTGACGGACAACGGCTTGAAAGTGACCGAGCTTGCTCCTGATGTCACCATCGAAGAAGTACAGGAAAAAACCAAGGCAAAACTGGATCTTTCTGCATTCGCCTGATCGGCATCCGTTTGCTGAGTAAGCGCCAGGCATCGTCTGACTCATTTACCGCTTTTTCGCAGGTGTATGAGTCTTTGATGTCGGGCGCTTTTTGTTTCCAGAAGCAAGGCGTTGCACTGATGGTGCAGGCTTAATGACCCGCGTTGCGCTTGCGGCGACAACGTGATCCTCCTGAGAAACCGGCTGCATTAAACGCAATGGCTTCCCCGATTGGATATCGATAAGCTGTGAATGCGCCTCTTGCGGCGCAAACAAGTGCTGTTCTCCCCACTGTCGAAGTGCCACTATGACCGGAAAAAGCGTTTCTCCCTTAGGGGTGAGCGCGTATTCCTGATAGGCGCTGCCATCAGATGCCGGCCGCACCTCAAAAATGCCGGCTTGCACCAGGTTGCGCAGGCGATCTGTCAGAATACTTCTTGCAATTCCCAGGTCACGTTGAAAATCACTGAATCGGCGTTTGCCATCGAAGGCGTCCCGCACCAGCAGTAACGACCAGCGGTCCCCGACCAGATTTACTGAACGCGCCACGGGACATGTCTCGTCCTGTTTTTTCTGCTGTACGGCCATGTTGATTCCTTGTTTATTGCCTGATGCGTTGGAAAAAAATCAAATCAGTATCATTTTAGTACCAGTTGCCTTATAATCAAACTAGTCTTTATTTGAGACTGGTTTGATTTAGGAGCTGATATGCCTGGATACGAAGAGGCTTGGGAACCGAACTCGGAGCGTCGAATGCCGCGTGCGCTCGTCGCCCTGTTTGCCGGCGCCAGCGGGTTAAGTGTTGCTAACGTCTATTATGCTCAGCCGCTGCTGGATGCTTGGCAGCAGATTTTTCCATCACTCATGCGGCAGTTGGCGGTGTTATCACGTTCACCCAGATCGGCTGTGCGCTGGCTTTGTTGCTGCTGGTGCCGCTGGGCGACCAAATGGATCGGCGTCGCCTGGTGCGCCTCCAGTTAGTCGCGCTGTTTGTCGCGCTACTTGGCGTTGGACTGGCCTGGTCCACCACGGCTTTAATGTCTGGTATGTTGATGGTAGGAATGCTGGGCACGGCAATGACACAAGGATTGATTGCGTATGCCGCCACGGCAGCCGCGCCGGGCGAGCGGGGACGGGTGGTAGGCGCAACCCAGAGCGGCGTCGTCATCGGATTGTTGTCGGCACGGGCGCTGGCCGGGGTAGTCGCGGATCTGGCAAGCTGGCGCGGGGTGTATTTTTTTTCGGCCCTGCTGATGCTAGTGCTGGGCCTGATGTTGCTGCGCGCGCTGCCGGCACAAGCGGCGCCGGTACGGCGGCTATCCTATGGGCAACTGATGCTATCGATGCTTACGCTGTTACGCCAGGAGCGGGTGTTGCAGATTCGCGGGATGATTGCTTTGCTGATGTTCGCCGCTTTCAGCGTTTTCTGGAGTGCGCTGGTTCTGCCCTTAAGTGCGCCACCGTACTCTTTTTCACATACCGCTATCGGCGCATTCGGCCTGGTGGGTGTGGTAGGTGCTTTGGGCGCAGCCCGCGCAGGGCACTGGGCAGACCGGGGTTTTGCGCAAAGGGCTAGTGGACTCGCACTCATTCTGCTGCTGGTGTCGTGGTTGCCCCTGTCGTTGATATCTCACTCTCTGTGGTGGCTCATAATCGGGATCATTGCCTTGGATCTGGGTGGTCAGGCCATTCATGTGACGAATCAAAGCATGCTTTTCAACACACAAGTGCAGGCCCATAGTCGCCTGGTAGGGTGTTATATGCTGTTTTATTCAGTCGGCAGCGGCCTGGGTGCCATTGCTGCGACCGCTGTCTATGCGGAGTTCGGCTGGCAAGGCGTTTGTTGGTTGGGAGCAGGCATGAGTGGAGTGGCGCTGGCATTCTGGGCTTTGACTTTGCGCTATATGCCGGATAACGCATCTGCCTGTGCCCGCCGACCGCCGCATTCGTGTGCCGCGATCTGACCGCATTGCTGCTTCTGCAGATGTCATGACATACTCTTGTGCAGCCATTGCGTTGCCAGCTGGCTTGCCATGTCAATACTGTTATGCTGGCCGGCCCAGGCTCGGTACCGCCCGGGCGCAGCGTCTTTTGCTGGATGTGTCTGGACGGTTATCGCCCGGTTTTGCTGCTCGCGGCCAAAGCCAGGCATAACCAGCCCGCCAGAAAACATAAGCCGCCGATAGGTGTAACGGCCCCTAACCATTTTACGTTGGTCAGTACCAGCACGTACAGGCTGCCGCTGAAAATAACAATACCTGCTGCAAAAAGCCGGCCGGTCCAGCGCAGGGCGCTTTCGTTGATATGGGCGGCCAGGCCCACCAACATCAAGATCGCCAGCGTATGGATAAGCTGATAGAGTACGGCGGTGTGCCAGATGGGCAGCAACGCCGGGTCCACATGGTTTTTCAGGCCATGGGCACCGAATGCACCGGCGGCTACGCCGATAAAACCGCTGATGGCGGCACCGCGAATTAAAGCAGAGAAGGTAGTCATAGGGCAATGTGTTGGAATATATCTGGGCCGACCGCATGTTTTTTTTGCGATGATGGTGTATTGTAAATGTTTGCGCACACTGTGATGTCTGTTGCGGTGATGCATATACGATTGTTTCCCGGAGTTCCCGTTTACTATGTCAACCGCTTCTGAACGCCTGCAGCAATTGCGCATCGCAATGGCTGCTCAGCATATTGATGCCTACCTCATTTTGTCTGCAGATCCCCACCAGTCTGAATATCTTCCGGAGTACTGGCAGGGGCGACGCTGGCTCAGCGGTTTTACCGGGTCTGTCGGTACCGTGGTCGTCACCAGCGATTTTGCCGGGCTGTGGGTGGATTCGCGCTATTGGGAGCAGGCGGAAAAGCAGCTAGACAATAGTGGTCTGACGTTGATGAAACAGGGACAGGCCGATGTGCCAGTGTCAACGCATGGCTTGAAGCGCATCTTGCAAACCGGCAGGTCGTTGGGGTAGATGGTCACGTGCTCAGCCTGAAAGCGGCGCAGGAGTTGCGCCAGTCTCTGACGCGCAGCGACAGCATATTGAAAACCGATAGCGACTTGCTGGCGGTAATCTGGCCGGACAGGCCGGGTTTGCCGGCGGCGCCGGTGTTTGAACATAGTGCACCCTTTGCCACACGCAGCCGCCAGCGGAATGTGCAGGCGGTGCGCCAGGCCATGACCCAGGCTGGCGCGCAGTGGCATTTGATCAGCGCGCTGGACGATATTGCCTGGGTATTGAATCTGCGCGGTTCCGACGTTTCCTATAATCCGGTCTTTCTGTCGCACCTGTTGATCGGACCAGACAGCGCTGTTCTTTTCGTCGATAAGACAAAATTGGTTCCCGAATTGATCGCCCGACTTGCCGCCGATGGTGTCACTGTAGAGGGATACGATGATATTCAGGGTGCATTAACGGCATTGCCCCACGAGGCGCTACTGGTTGACCCGGCGCGGACAACAGTGGGGTTGCTTGCCCATGCTCGTTCGGTCTCATTGATCGAAAAACTCAATCCTTCGCAACGCTTCAAATCCGTCAAAAACCAGGCCGAGATTGCGAATGTGAGACAGGCCATGGAACAGGACGGCGCGGCAGTGTGTGAGTTTTTTGCCTGGTTCGAAACGGCTATGGAAAATGGCGAACTGGTGACCGAGCTGACGATTGATGAACAGATCACCGCAGCCCGTGCTCGCCAGCCACATTTTGTCTCGCCCAGCTTTTCCACCATTGCCGGTTTCAACGCCAACGGGGCTATGCCACATTACATGGCAACGCCCGAATCATTCTCCGTTATTGAAGGCGATGGCTTGTTGCTGATTGATTCAGGTGGTCAGTATCTGAACGGCACCACCGATATCACGCGGGTGGTGCCTGTCGGTCAGATCGGTGCTGAGCATCGCCGCGATTTCACGCTGGTGCTAAAAGGCATGATTGGACTGGCCGCTGCCGTGTTTCCGGAAGACTATCCGGCACCCTTGCTGGATACGCTGGCACGTGCGCCGCTATGGGCACAGTTACTGGATTTCGGCCACGGGACCGGGCATGGAGTCGGGTATTTTATGAATGTGCATGAAGGCCCGCAAATGATCTCGCATCGCGCCTACCGTTTTCCCGATACCGAGATGAAAGCCGGCATGATTACCTCAGATGAACCCGGCCTGTATCGTCCGGGTCAGTGGGGCATTCGTATTGAAAACCTGATCTGCGCAGTACCGGCGGGCCAGTCAGAATTTGGCAATTACCTTAAGTTTGAAACGCTGACGCTATGCCCGATTGATACGCGCTGTATTGAACGGCAATTGCTGAGTGAGCAGGAGCTGTCTTGGTTGAACGCCTATCATGAAGAGGTTTATCGCCGGTTGGCGCCTCGGGTATCAGGTCACGCGCTGACTTGGCTGCAGACCAGAACCGCAGCGATCTGATCGTGGCGGTCAGCGGCAAGTGATTGGCCAGAATGACAGTCGTCATTATCTGCGATGATAATTTTGGCAGCTAAAATACTAGCGACAACCGGTAAGTGGGATGCCAATACAGTGTGTGTTTATCCCTTACGCTTACCCGTTAGCAATTAGGTGTCGTAAAAAAAAGACCGCCTCCGGTAAAACAGGGGCGGTCCTTTTTTAGGCTCAGACAGATGGCAACGCTTCTACATCTGCCCCATCATGTATTGCACAATCAGGCTGCTGACCGATACGGCCATCCATACCAGGAAACCCAGCAGAATAGGGCGCGGGCCGGTCGCAAAAATTTTGCGCATATCGGCAGACAAGCCGACTGCGACCAGTGCGACAACAATCAGGAACTTGGCAGCGACATTGATCCAGTCAAGCATGATTTCGGGCATCAGGCCAGTACTGCGCGTTAGCGAAGCAAGCAGAAACCAGACAATGAACCATGGAAATATTTTTGCCAGGCTGACAGACTGATTGCCCTGTCGGCGATTGCGCATACCGACCAGAACAACCAGAAACAGGCAGATCGGAATGATGAGGGTAGCGCGGGTCAATTTGACGATCGTGGCAAAATCCCCGGCCGCATGGCTATAAGCATAACCGGCAGCCACCACAGAAGACGTATCGTTAATTGCCGTACCCGCCCACATGCCGAAACCGTAGTCACTCAACCCCAGCATATGTCCCAAAGCCGGGAAGGTGAGTACTGCGACAACATTGAACAGAAAAATGGTGGAGATGGCGAAAGCCGTATCATGCTCCGAGGGTTTGAGAATTGGCGTAACTGCGGCAATGGCCGATCCGCCGCAAATGGCGGTGCCTACACCGATCAATGTTGTCAGGTCAGACGGTGTGCGCAACAGGCGCCCCAGCAACCAGGCACTCACAAACGCCACTGCTACGGTTACCAATGTGACCGCCAGCGATTCTCCGCCGGTTGCCATGATCTGGGTAAAGCTCAGACCAAAGCCGAGCAGGATAATAGAGACCTGCAAAATTTTCTTGGAAGAAAAGGTGATGCCGGGCTGCAAGGTGGCATGCAGGCCAAATGCGCTCCGGTAAACTATCCCCAGCAGGATACCGAAAACAGGTCCGCCAATAATGGGCAGGGCGCGCCCGGCAAACTCGGCCACCAGGCAATCGCCACCGACAGAAACAGTCCTGGCCAGAGCGAGTTTTTGCGAGGCTGGGCAGAGCTGCTACCTTTCACTGGATGCACACTGCTTGCAGCAGGTGTGACAGTGGCTGACAAAGCGTGGGAAGACGTGGCCGTGAGTGTCATAATATATTAAATATCCATTAGCTTATTACTGATAGGTATCGATCATAGGCCTGGATATGGTATAAGTAAAGTTACAATAGTTTATAAGTAGAATAAGGAAAACTGATGGCTTCATTCAGTCCGAAACAGCTTGATGTTTTTATCAGCATCGCGCGTCTGGGCAGTGTCAAGCTGCCGCCGATTCTTTGCATCTGACTCAGCCGGCCGCCAGCATGGCGCTGGCTGAACTGGAAAAGCAACTAGGTGGTCCGTTGTTTGATCGCGACAAGGGCAGGTTGTACTTGAACGAAAAAGGCAGACGACTGTTGCCAATGGCGCAGGAAATCATTGAAAGAATGATTGAGTTTCGCCAGCGCGCCGATGATCAGGCAGATGTCCTGACAGGAGAGTTTCGGATTGGCGCCAGCAATACCGTTGGCAATTATCGGGTCGGTGATTTGTTGAGCGGTTTCGTGC
This sequence comes from Advenella kashmirensis WT001, assembly GCF_000219915.2. Lineage (NCBI taxonomy): Bacteria > Pseudomonadati > Pseudomonadota > Betaproteobacteria > Burkholderiales > Alcaligenaceae > Advenella > Advenella kashmirensis. The sequence goes on from NC_017964.1 coordinate 1,759,282, forward strand.
TCAATAATGACAGGGTGACGGTTTATCTGAATGTGGCAAACACAGATGAAATTGTCCGGCAGATTGTCGACCACAGCATAGATGTGGCTTGTGTGGAAGGCGCCGTGCACCACGAGGCCATCGAGTCGGTGCATTGGATGGACGACTCGCTATGCGTATGCACCCGTCCGGATCATCCGCTGGCGGCAATCCGCAATCTGCAGCCGGCTGATTTCGTTGACGCGCGCTGGATTTTGCGTGAGCGTGGGTCAGCTACACGAGCGGTCAGCGATGTGGAACTGGATAAATTGCCACAGGCCAAGGTGGTGATGGAACTGGGTCAGATCGAGGCCATCAAGCAGGCAGTGATTGCCGGACTGGGTATTGCATTTTTACCGCAGGTTGCGGTCACCCATGCGGTCAGTTCCGGCAGGCTGGCATTGCTTCATACGCCGTTTTTGAACCTGACGCGACAGTTGTCCATTATTTATCATCGATCGCGCTATCAGGGCCGGCTGATGCGCAGCTTTCTGGACTCTGTGAGATCGTCGGCTCGGCCCGAACAGTAAAACGGCCCAAACAAAAAACAGAAAGCCCCGCGTTTGCACTGCTTTGTGACGAGCAGGCGGCCGCAGGGCCTGGTGTTGGGTAACCAGCAGATTACTTGAGCTTTGTTTCTTTGTAATCTACGTGTTTGCGCGCAACGGGATCAAATTTTTTGATCAGCATTTTTTCTGGGGTGTTGCGTTTGTTTTTGGTCGTTGTGTAGAAGTGACCAGTACCAGCTGTGGATTCCAGCTTGATTTTTTCGCGAATGCCTTTTGCCATGATGGGCTCCTGGAGTTAATCGTTAGTAGGAATGAATTAAACGCTTTGGCCGTTGGCGCGCATTTCAGCAAGAATGACATCAATGCCTTTCTTGTCGATCGTGCGCAGGGCGTTTGTAGAAACGCGCAGACGAACCCAGCGATTTTCGCTTTCAACCCAGAAACGGCGGCTCTGCAGGTTAGGCAGGAAACGGCGTTTTGTTTTATTGTTTGCGTGTGAAACATTATTACCGGACATTGGGCGTTTGCCGGTGACTTGGCATACTTTTGCCATGATCGTGACCTCGTTAAGTTTGAAGACCTGATTTTTGGCCCAGGCCAGCCTTCTGTGGGGCTTCTGACTGCAGGCAAGTCCTGAGACAGAAGCTGAAAAAATATTACCCTGAAAAACGTTTTGCCATAAGGCTCGTTCCTATTTGGCTCGCTCTATAAGACACGTTTTGCCATAAGACCCGACGTTCATGTTTTGAACGCATATCGCTACCCAACGTTTAGTTCACAACGTTAAGTTTTAGACATTCAATCAAGGTTAGCCATAGATTATAAGACGAAAAACGAAATAAATTCAAGCATTTATTGCCAAACCGTGGGATTGTGCCCACGCCAGCGGCCAATTTTCACAACGGCCGCTCGGATCAGCCGCCAAAATAACGATCTGCTGGCTTGGCCAGCACCTTGCCACACAGCAGTGCCAGCAAGGTACAAATGGCCAAACCGACAAATAGCGGCACGGGGGTGCTGGCCAGGCTGCTGCTCACGATACTGCTGCTGAGTGTGCCGAATAGAAACTGCAGGCAGCCCATTAATGCAGAGGCAACGCCCAGTCGATGTCCTTGATCCCGGAGGCCAATGCCGTTGCGTTGGGCAGGATAAAGCCCAGGCTGGTGGTAAAACCCAGCAGTGTAAGCGTAAGCAGTGTGAGATTGAGCATCCCGGCCAGGGATAGACTCAGGCCGATAAGAATACTCACGAAGCCACAGGTCAGGGCGGTACGCAAAATGCCCAGGGGCGAGTGTACGCGCAGCAGGCGGGCGCTGATCTGCGAGCCTACAATAAGACCGAACGCATTTAAGCCAAAAAACAGGCCAAAATGCTGTTGCGGCACGCCATACATATTAATAAAAACAGTGGGCGAGACCGAAATATAGGCAAACAGGCCCGACATGCCGATACCGCCGGCCAGCGAAAAGCCCATGTAATTGCGGTCGCGCAGCAGACCGGCATAGTTTTTTGCGATGGTGCGCAAGTGCAGTGGCACTGCCTTTTCTGGCGGCATGGTTTCCCTTAGCCGGAAAATAGCCAGAAAGAACATAATGGCGCTGTAGAACAGCATGACGGCAAACAGGCCGCGCCAACCGGTGACCGGCGATAGGTAGCCACCCATTAACGGCGCCAGAATGGGTGCAACACCCATGATCAGCATCATCATGGACATGGCCATGGCTGAATCCCGGGTATTGAGCTGATCACGAATGACGGCGCGCGGAATCACCATGGCAGCCGCCGCCCCACAGGCCTGGATGCAGCGGAAAAACAGCAGGGACTCGACGCTGCTAGCCAGCGCACAACCGATAGTGGCCAGCATGTATATCATCAGGCCACCCAGTAACGGTTTTTTCCGCCCGTAGCGGTCGGCGATCGGACCATAAAACAACTGTGATAGTGCCAAGCCAAGCAGATACGTGGACACCGTCAGCTCGACCCGATGTTGCGGGACTTGCAAATCTGCCGAAATTGCAGGGAAAGAGGGCAGATACATATCAATGGTGAGCGGGCCGATGGCGGTCATCAGACCCAACAGCCACAACCACAGGGGTACTTTTTTATCGATGGATTTTGACTTTGTGCTGTGCACGCTATCTTTTTTGGACATTGACTGACTTCCAGTACCAAATGGCAAGTGTGATGGCGCAGAGCAGCATGCTGAAACTGCACATGATCCAGAGTGAAGCTACGCCTGGCGGTGCGCCTGGTGTGAGCACGGCGGCAAGACCGTCCAGCAGGCGGTAGCCCGGGCCGAAGCCGAAATACCAGCCGCCCAGAAGGCCAATGCCAAAGAGCGATCCGGTTTGGATCACAAATGGCATGGTCGCTATTTTGTGCGCCCGCAATATATAGGAGAGCATGCATTGTAACGCATCGCTGGTATGTAACAGGGGAAGTATCGTCAGCAATGCATAGGCCATGGCGGCGATCGCCGGATCGGAGGTGTAAATCTGTATGATCTGTGGCCTGGCCGCCATGACTGCCGCCAGGCTGAGGGCGACGCCACCCAGGCCCAGTCCGATGCCGATGCGTGCCAGACGCCGGGCCTGCTCAGGCTGCTGTGCCCCAAGGGATTGCGCAACCAGCGATGAGGTCGCGATGCCGATAGCCAAAGGGAACATATACAGTAATGAAACCAGATTGGCCAGGATCTGGTGCCCGCCAGAGACAAAGGTGCCTTCGCGTGCGGCCAGCAAGGCCATGAAGGTAAAGGAGCTGACTTCAGCCAGATAAGAGCCGCCCATAGGCAGGCCCAGTTGCAAAATTTCTTTTTGCGCCGGCCAGGCTGGTTTGCCCAGCCTGAGCTGAAACTGCCGGTAGAACGGCTCGCGCAGGATAGCCACGATGCCAACCATTAGCGCAAGCCAGGACACAATGGCGGTAGAGGTTGCAGCGCCGGCGCTGCCCAGGGCGGGAAAACCACCATATCCGAAAATAAGCAGCCAGTTAAAGAGCAGTTTGACCAGCACAGAGGCCAGGCTCACATACATCAGCAGCCGTGGGCGCTGTACGGCGGTTGCAAGCGCATAGACGCAGCGGAACATCAACGCGGCCGGTAACGCTATGCAGCAAATGCGCAGGTAAACGGCCACTTCCTGCCGGACCTGCAAGGGTAAATCGCCAGAGAAGCTAAGCCATATATCAGGAAACAGGAGCAGGGCGCCGCCCAGCGCGGATAAAAACAGCGAGAGCCAGATTCCCTGTCCAATGAAACGGCCGATTTCGGCATGCCGCCGGGCGCCGAACAATTGCGCGCAAATAGGCACCAGGCGTGAATGACGCCCATCAGCCCGATATGAATTGTCATGAAGATTGAGACCGAGAGCGCCATGGCCTGCAGTGACACGGGATTGGTATGGCCAAGCATGGTGCTGTCCAGCACGGCAAAAGCGATTCCTGCCCACTGGCTGATCAGCATCGGCCATGCCAGGCGCACTATCTTGCGGACGGGACCATGTCCGCCCGTCCGGATGGGGCGCAATGACATGGTCGATTATCTGGGAGGCAGTTGAATCAGGCGAAAGACCTCGTGTCGGTCCGGCCGGCGTTTTCCCTGCCAGATCACGGTGGCATTATCCGGGTATGGCTCGGCCTCGTCTTCTATTTTCTCAAAGGTCGTCTGCAGCAATACATATTGGCACTTGGGGTCAAAGGCAAACTGCAGTCCGTCAAATACATAGAAGGCGGCGCGCTGCCCCAGACCCACGCCATGCTGCCGAATGCAGTCGGCCGGGATATTGTTTTGCTGAATGACTGTGGCCAGTTCTTTGGACACGGCTTTATAACTACGGTTGTAATTGATCGATGGCAGCCACAGCAGCGCCAGCAGCATCCATGTGAGGGTCAGGCCGGTTGCCGACAGAACGATGCCGCGCCAGAGAACTGCTGGGTTGCTGCGCAGGCGCCAGGAGACAGTCCAGATCCAGGCAACGCATACGCCGCTGGCCAGAATCAGTGCAATGATGGAAATGTCGGGCTCAAAGCCGGTTAATAGTCGTGTGATATTGTGATGGATTTTCGGGGGCCAGCCAAAATTGAGTGCGACCCATCCGAGCCAGGTGGCGACCATGGCCAGCGACATAATCATGATCGAGAACCAGTCGAGCGTGTTGACGAATGAACGACGCAACGTTGGCAGTGAGAGCGCGGCAAGAATCGCACATGGCACGGCAAGCATGGCGTATTCGGATTCGAATGCATCTTTCTGAAAAACGACCGTGAGTATGGCAGCACCAAGCAGCAGTGCGGGAATGAAGATATGCGGCGCGTCCATCCATTTGCGCCAGTTCCACAAGGCAATAATCATAAAGGGCCAGGTTGGCCACAGAAACCACGACAGATCGCGCAGTGTGGAAAAAATCTCGGTTGGCGAAGGCAGGCTGAACAGCGAGTTGTTCCAGAAAACGTAACTGTTGGTCCAGTAACTGCTGGTATTGCTGGCTACAGCCAGCCAGATCAGGCAGCAGGCGGCGGCCAAGGCGACGCTCCAGGCAAGCCAGAGCTTTTGTTGTCGGCCGAAGTTGCGGAAAAACAATAGCGCGATCAAGGTAAGCAATACAGGTACGTCCACCGATTGCCCGCGCGTCAGAAACGCAGCGCCCAGACCAAGACCGGCCAGTGTGCTGCCTTGTATGGGATGGTCAAGCATGCGCGCCACGCCGTAGAATGCCACGGCTGGCACATCATGATCAAGGGGAAATTGGAGGTCTCGTGCATGCGGATGACGATGCCGATCGTAGCGATAATAAACAGTACCGCAGCATCGGCAATCATCCTGCCGTAGTCCTGGGGATTGGGTTCTCCGCCAAACGGCAGCGCGAGCGGCTGGCATTCCTCGCGTCGTGCCAGAAGATAGGTTCCGTACCATGTCGCCCAGATAATAACGAAAAAGTAAATGAAGATGGGCAGACGGGCGGCGGTGATTTGCGCTTCCAGCGGTGCCTGAAACAGCATAAAGACGGGGCTGAATATTTGAATGAACAGTGTCCCTATCCAGGTCAGGAGCGGACCCTCCTGGGCGTACGCGTAATTGCCGATTTGCGGCAGCAACCAAGCATGCTCCTGTCCGCGAAATGCAGTCAGCATGGTGGCCAGGCCAGTCAGGTCATCTGTTTTCCATGGATCGCGATAGAACAGCCCGGCAAAAATATACAGCACACCAACTACCAGCAACGCTGTTCGGGAAAGTTTGCGGGTGGCGATTTCGGTCAGGCGGGAGGGCGTCGTGCGTTGCATGTATGAGTATTGGAAGTACAACTGATGGATTCCACGCATTTTAGCTGAAAAAGCCGCGCTAAAAGCCCCGCTGCTGTTTTTGTTTCCCGCCAGAGTAACAAAAATATGTCACCGTGCTTCCGTTGATGTGGTGGCGCTGCAATGACGGGACGTACCTATGGCAAAGGGGGGCAGTTCGGTTTTGGGTCAGATCGATTGCTGCTTATATGTCATAGTGTAAGGAGCTATGGCGGCAATGAATGTTCGTTATTTGTGTTGGTGGTGTTTCAGTCAGGTCCTGGTTCGAGCGCTCTTGCTGCAAAATGCAGAGGATGGGGCGATGAATGGGTGGTCAGACAGATTAGAGAACAGCAGGTCTGTGTGCGGATGGGGGGGCTGGTGATTGGGACGATGAATGCGTGATTATGTGGTTGTAAATACCCATCTCACGGCGCAAATTGAAAGCCCCGGCTTACAAGGGAGGGGTGCAAGCTTAAAAGTTTCAGGCGCGAGCTTAGTGAGCGGTAAAGGCGCAATTAATGATACAGATATAAGCTAAAAACAGATTGGTTAAAGGTGCATTGGTTAAAAGTACATTGGTTAAAAGTACATTGATTAAAAGTACATTGATTAAAAGTACATTGATTAAAAGTACATTGATTAAAAGTACATTGGGCATAAACTGAGCAGTAGTGCTGTTCAGTTTATGCCCAATGCAAGCTGGCTGATGATAGTGGCTGCCGGACTCGGTGTTCCCGTAGAACCGGTGCCGAAAAATCAGGAAGCTTTTTTACGTGTGCCGGCAGTGGTGGCGAAACGGGCGCGGAATTTCTCAACACGACCTGTTTCAACGATACGTGTTTGCGCACCAGTGTAGAAAGGATGGGACTCGGCAGTCACATCACATTTGAAAAGCGGGTAGGTTTTACCATCCAGTTCGATGGTTTCGCGTGAGTTCAGCGTAGAGCGGCTGATGATTTTTGAACCAGTTTGCTGGTCCAGAAACACGACTTCGCGGTATTCTGGGTGAATACTATCTTTCATGATTAAGTCCTGAGGGTTTGACGGGTCGCCAGCCTTGTGCCACTGCTCAAATGCCAGGTGCAAAAAGCAACGTATCCAAAAATTTAATCCAGCATTCTAGCACAGAAGTCATTGAATACATAGCATATTCGTTGAAAAAACGACAGGTAAACGCCCTTTTTTTTACGGACAGGCATGGATGGCACGGCTATTTTCATTGGCGAGGGGCATGTTGCCGGCCTATAGTGCGCCTTATGATCCATATGTTTCTGGGGAAGCGCCTGGCTGGCGTTCTGCGATTGACGCTGGCCTAAGCCAAGCCTCAAGGGCCGTAACCGGCAGCGATTGGCAGCTCGGCCTATGCCTGGCCCTGGCTCAGGCGTTGACAGTCAGTCCCGGCAAATCGACGGTAATGCTGGGCGAGCCCAGGGCATTGATGCAGTGGCGCGCCAGCAATTCGCGCTGGTCGGGATGGTTCTGTAAAAAATCGTAACCCATGGCATCGGTCACTCCCAGAATCCGGTCTAGCACCAGCACCTTGCCACTGGGGCGCAGCGGTTCGCATTCGAGTTCTTCCCATTTATCAACCAGCCATTGCTGCGATTGCGCCGCGAGGGCGGAGGTGGGCTCCATATTAAGCTGAACCTGTAGGGACTGGGTTGCGGAAAAAATAAAGTTGACGTCGCAGCGCATGGGACCTCCGGGCGTAATGGCAAAAGCGCACAAACTGCACTGTAGAAAAAATGACGAAAAAATACTGTCACGATCATGACAATGTGAGACGATGCTGCATCGTTGGTCGCTTCGGATCCGTACGGCCGGACGCGCGACCCAATCCGGGCTGCGGTTGCCGGTCACAGATGGGTGCGTAATGTCCATATTTCGGGAAACAGAACAACATCCAGCATTTTGCGCAGATAGTTTACGCCCGAGGTGCCGCCGGTACCACGCTTAAAGCCGATTATGCGCTCTACAGTCGTCACATGGCGAAAGCGCCACAAGCGGAAGGCGTCTTCAATATCGGTCAGCTTTTCGCCCAATTGGTACAGGTCCCAGTGCTCATCGGGCTCTCGGTATACCTGTAGCCAGGCCTGCATGACGCCGTCACTGGCTGTATACGGCTGGGTCCAGTCCCGGTCCAGGTGATCCAGGGGGACTGCAATGCCACGTCGGGCCAGCAACTGCAATGCCTCGTCGTAGAGCGATGGCTGCTCATAGGCCTGCAATACCTGGGTGTAACGATCCGGATGGTGCTCGTGAGGCTTGAGCATGGCGGCGTTCTTGTTGCCCAGTAAAAACTCGACTTGCCGATACTGAAAGCTTTGAAAGCCACTGGAGGCGGCCAGCCACGGTCGCAGTGCCGTATATTCCGGCGGCGTCATTGTGGCCAGCACGTCCCAGGCATGAACCAACTGCTCCATGATGCGTCCGACCCGTGCCAGCATTTTGAAAGCCGGGTTCAACTGGTCGTTGCGCAGGCTGGCAATAGCCGCATTCAGTTCGTGCAGCATCAGCTTGATCCACAGCTCGCTGGTCTGGTGCTGGATAATGAACAGCATTTCATTGTGCTCGGGGGACAGCGGATGCTGTGCGCCCAGCAGTTCATCCAGATGCAGGTAATCGCCATAACTCATATCGCGCGAGAAATCCAGTTTGGCATTTTCACTGGCCATTGCGTCTGCAGAGGTGGGTGCTGTCGGTTCTTTCATGCTTGGATTCCTTTGAGCCGGCTGGCAAATTAGTCGTGGGGCTGGCCTCGCCCTGGGGGCGTCTGCAACGTTGCGACTATTGGTCAAGAACGATGCAGCGACCGATTCAGTTTACTCAACCATCCGGGCGCGCACCCAAAACAATGGTTTGGGCGTATAAATTCCTGGTTGGCACTACAGGGCAGGGCAGGGCGGCGTCACTGTTTGTGACGAGATCAAAATTAAGGCAACCGGGATAATTAAGGCAACCGGGATAGGTCCCGATAGGCTCAGGTGACTGTCTGTTTTGCCGAAAATGTGTCGGATCGCCAGGCCTCGCCTTGCAGCACCGATTTCAATTGCATTACGGCATCCCACACGTCGGTATAACGCAAGTAAAGCGGCGTGAAGCCGAACCGCAGTACGCCGGGTTCGCGATAATCGCCAACCACGCCCTGCGCAATCAATGCCTGAATGATTGCGTAGGCACCCTCCGGATGGCTCAGGCTGACCTGGCTGGCCCGTTTTTCGGGATCGCGTGGCGATACGAGCGACAACCCAAAGCCGGCACATTCTTTTTCGGCCAGTTGAATAAACAGGCTGGTTAATGTTTGCGCCTTTTTGTAGATTGCAGGCATGCCGCCATAGCCCTGCGCCTTCAGAAAGACATCCAGGCTGCTCTCAAGAACAGACATCGCCAGTATCGAGGGCGTGCCGCAAAGATAACTGCGAATACCGGCAGCCGGCTGATAATCTGTCTCGAATGCAAAGGGGGTTGCGTGGCCCATCCAGCCGGTTAGTGGTTGCGTGATTTGATCGACATGTTGCGGATGGACCCAGACAAAGGCGGGTGAACCCGGGCCGCCATTGAGAAACTTATACGTGCAACCCACGGCGAAATCAGCCTGGCAACCGCACAAGTCGACCGGAATGGAGCCGGCAGAGTGACACAGATCCCAAATCACCAGCGCGTTGTGTGCGTGCGCCTGGCTGGTGATCTGCGCCATATCGTAAATTGCGCCGCTACGATAGTTCACGTGAGTGAGCAACAACACTGCCAGATCATCATTAATGATCGAGTCGATTGCCTCGCCGTCGACCAGTTCCAGCGACATGTCAAATTGCGCGCACAGACTTTGGGCAATATAAAGATCAGTGGGGAAGTTGGTTTTTTCGCTAACAATTTTGCGTCGGGCAGGATGACGCTTGCGGGCAATCTGAATCGCGCTATAGAGCACCTTGTACAGGTTCAGGGAAGTGGAGTCGCAAACCACAGTTTCGTCTTGCCCTGCGCCGATTAGTGGGGCGATTTTGTTGCCCAGCCGCATGGGCAGATTGATCCAGTCGGCCTTGTTCCAGCTGGCAATCAGATCATCGCCCCATTCCTGCAGCATGACCTGTTTGGCCCGGATCGGTGCCGCCAGAGGCATGATTCCCAATGAGTTACCGTCCAGGTAAATCGTGTCCGGCGGCAGGTGAAATTCGCTGCGTAAAGGGCTGAGCGGATCGATAGCGTCAAGATTCTCGTAGAAAGCGCGGTTGGTCATTGTTGTTCCAGGTAGATGGCAATCGCAATTATCGTTTCGGTGTCTGCAATTATAGCGATCGCAATATTGCTCTAACCGGGCTGGCATCCGCGCTGATCCATTTGAGCGGTAACGCGATCAGTTCATAGTCACCTGCAGGCACGTGGTCCAGCACCAGATTTTCCAGGACGCGCATGTCGTATTGGCGTATGCGCTGATGGCTCTCGAGCGATTTGCTAGCGGCTGGATCAATGCTGGGTGTGTCGATGCCAATCAGAACAATGCCATGCTGATGTAGTAAATCCAGCGTTTCAGGGGCAAAGCTGGCAAAGGTTTCCGACCAGTCGCTGGTGCGCGCCCGCTGGCAACTGCGCACCAGCAGTCGAGGCGGACACCTCGCCATGGCACCTGCAATATCGTTGGGATAGATCAGGCCGTCGGCGCGCAAGATATGCAGGACGCGGCATGGACCGATAAAGGGTGTGAGTGACAAATGACCTGCGGCACGGCCATCACTGTCGTAATGCAGGGGCGCATCGGCATGGGTGCCTACATGCGGGCTGAGCGTAATTTCACTGACATTGACAGGGCATTCGGCCGACTGGGTCCAGCTCCATTTTTGAGTGTACGGCGTGTCTCCCGGAAAGACGGGTGACTGCGTATCCACGGCTGCGGAAATATCCCATAGTTGTTTGTTGCTCATGATGTGGGGCCTGCTGGGTCAACTAAGAAGGCGATGTGCTGCAAGAGCCAGAACGCACTGGCCTGATAGGCAGTATAGCAGTTGTCATTGTTTACAGCTTGCCCAGTTCTGCCAGCGATATGGCCGTTGCACCGGCCACGATGATATGGTCCACCAGGCGGATGTCCAGCAGCGCCAGGCCGCGTCGCAATTGCTGCGTAAGCTGGATATCGGCCAGGCTGGGCTGCGCCAGCCCCGAAGGATGATTGTGTGCCAGAATCACGCCCCAGGCATTGTGACGCAGCGCGGTGGCGGCAATTTCGCGAGGATAGACTGCCGTCTGGTTCAGCGTACCGCGCGAGGCCTCTTCGTGATGAATCAGCTGGTGGCGCGTATTGACCAGCAGCAACAGGCATTTTTCCACGACTTCGTGTGATAGCAGGCTGATGCAGAAATCGCGCACCACTGCAGGACGGTTCAATTCCGTATGAAATTGCAAGGTATCCTGCATATGGCGTCGGGCAAACTCGACTGCGGCCAGAAACGAGCAGATTTTAGCGTCGCCCAGCCTTTTATTTTTCTCAGGGATTCATAGTTGCTTAGCAGCAGATTGCGCGGGCCGCCGACCTGATCCAGCACATATTGGGAAAATTGCATGATATTCATCTGTGCCGAGCCGGTACGCAGCAAAATGGCCAGCAACTCGGCATTCGATAGCGCGGCGGCGCCAGGGCCAGTAGTTTTTCGCGTGGTCGCAGCGCACCGTCAGGCATTGGGGCTGCACCGCTGGCGGTGTCCTTGGCAGAATCAGGGTAAATGGCGGTGTACGTGTTCATTGTCAGTTAAAATGAGGTTTTACAGAAAACGCACTACGGTGACAGATTTTGACCGCGAATTCCCAGTCCATGAATCCAATTGTCCATGCCCAATCTTACCTGACCCTGCACTATCGCATTACGCTGATGTCCGGGCCAGGTGCCGATTCGGTTTTTATTGACACCTTTACCGGCAAGCCAGGCACGCTGCAATTGAGCACGGGACAATGGTCTCCCTCCATGGAGCGCCGCTAATCGGGCATGCCGAAGGTGAATCGTTCAGTTACGAGCTGCCTGCGCAGCACGCGTACGGCGAACGCAACCCGGAACTGTTGCAGCGCGTTACCCGTCAGATGCTGGATCGCGACGCGGGCCCCGATGCGCAGTTCGAGCCTGGCGATATGGTTGAATTTACGGCGCCAAACGGTGGGCGTTATTCCGGTATTTTCCGCAAGTGGGATAACGATACGGCACTTTTTGATTTCAATCATCCACTGGCAGGCGTCGATTTGCGTATTGATGTCAAACTGCTTGGAGTTCTGTAATGGCTCAAAATAGCGAAGTCATCCTGGCCGAACCGCGCGGTTTTTGTGCGGGCGTTGACCGCGCCATCGATATAGTAGAGCGTGCGCTGGAGTTGCACGGCGCGCCGATCTATGTGCGTCATGAAATCGTCCATAATAAATTTGTGGTTGAAAGCCTGCGCAGCAAAGGTGCGATTTTCATTGATGAGCTGGATCAGGCGCCAGCCGGCGCCATCGTCGTGTTTTCTGCTCACGGGGTGTCGCGTGCCGTACGCGCCGAAGCGCAATTGCGTGATCTGCGTATTTTCGACGCAACCTGTCCGCTGGTGACCAAGGTACACATCGAAGTGGCAAAAATGCACGCTGCGGGCCTGGAGATTATCATGATCGGCCACAGGGGGCACCCCGAAGTGGAGGGAACGCTTGGGCAGGCAGTCGGCCGCATGCATTTGGTGGAAACCCCGGAAGATGTCGCTGCCTTGCAGGTCGACAATCCAGAGAACACGGCGTTTGTTACCCAGACGACACTCTCCATCGATGACGCAAAGCGGGTGGCTGATGCGCTCAGGGCAAAGTTTCCCGGCATTGTCGAGCCCAAGAAAAGCGATATCTGCTACGCGACCCAGAACCGCCAGGATGCAGTCAAGGTGCTTGCGCCCGATTGCGATGTGTTTTTTGTGGTGGGCAGCGTCAACAGTTCCAACTCGAACCGGCTGCGTGAAGTGGCCGAACGGCTCGATTGCGAGGCTTATCTGATCGATAATGCCCAGGCCATTCGCCCTGAGTGGGTCCGGGATGCCAAAAAAATAGGCATTACGGCCGGCGCATCCGCTCCCGAAGTGCTGGTTCAGGAGGTGGTTGAGCGGTTGAAGGCGCTGGGCGCCATTTCGGTTCGCAGAATGGACGGAACAAAAGAAAACGTGACGTTCCCCTTGCCAAAGGAACTGTCACGCAAACAACAGGCAGGGAGATAATGCAGATGAAGCTATATGGGTATTTCAGAAGTTCGGCGGCCTACCGGGTCAGAATTGCGCTGAATGTCAAACAGCTGGGATACGAGTCAGTGCCTGTGCACCTTATTCGTGACGGTGGCCAGCAACTGGCGCAGACCTACCGCGAGCTCAATCCAACTGCACTGGTGCCCACCTTTATCGACCAGAATGTGAGCATTGGCCAATCCATTGCCATCATGGAATATCTAGAGGAGGCATATCCGCAGGTGCCCATTCTGCCTGAAACGCAGGCCGGCAGGGCGCGTGTGCGTTCACTGGCGCAGTTTATTGCATGTGACATTCATCCGTTGAATAATCTGCGGGTGCTCAAGTACCTTAAACGCGAGCTGGGCGTTACCGAAGAAGTCAAAAACGAGTGGTATCTGCACTGGATCCGTCAGGGGTTTGATTCGCTCGAAAAAATGCTGGCCTCTTCAACCGATACCGGGGTTTACTGTCATGGCGATACGCCGACCATGGCCGATTTCTGCCTGGTGCCGCAAGTGGCCAATGCTCGCCGTTTTAACCTGGATATGAATCCGTATCCTACGATAGTCCGCATCGATGCTGCCTGCAACAAGGAAGAAGCGTTTATCAATGCAGCGCCCGACAATCAGTCCGACGCGGAATAGGCGCGCCCCAGCAGCCGGCACGTTTCAAATAGCGGCAGTCCCATGACGCCGCTATAGCTGCCGCTGATTGATGCCACAAAGGCGGAGGCCAGGCCCTGTATGCCATACGCGCCGGCCTTGCCGATACCCTCGCCCGAGCGTACATACCAGTCGATCTCGTCTGCGGTGAGAGGTTTAATTACCACATCTGTAATAGAGACGTCTTCATACAGGCGCTCACGCCAGGCCAGCACGATGGCCGTGTGCACCTGATGCGTCTGCCCGGAAAGTGCCAATAACGCCTCGCGCACGTCATTTTCTGTATGAGCTTTCCCCAGAATCTGCGAGTCCATCATCACGGTTGTATCGGCTGTGAGGATCGGACGGACCGGCAAGCCGCTGGCACGCAGATGCGCCACTGCGCGCTCAGCCTTTTCACGGGCGGTGCGCTTCACATAGCTGGCAGGATGCTCGCCGGGCAACAATGGTTCGTCCTCGCCGGGTGGCGCCGGCACTTGCAGAACATTGTGTGTGATGCCCATTTGGGTGAGCAATTGGTGCCGACGCGGACTGGCTGAGGCCAGGAAAATGGGTTGTGTTTGCACCTTCGTCAGCAGGGATCCTGCCGGGGCGGGGCAGCGTCCGATACGGTGTTGTTCAATGCAGTCATGATTAAGGCGTTGTGCCGGTACCAGCGTGTTCAGGCACGATGATAGGGGTGGTTGCTTAGAATGGCCCAGGCGCGGTACAGCTGTTCAGCCAGTACGATGCGCACCATCGGGTGTGGCAATGTCAGCGACGACAGGCGGATCAGGCTGGCGCAGCGCTTTTTGAGGTCTGCATCCAGTCCGTCCGGGCCGCCGATCAGAAAGGTGACGTCCTGGCTATTGCCGCGCCAGCCTTCCAGTTGCCGCGACAGGTCCATGGTGGTCAGATCACGTCCATGTTCGTCCAGTGCAATGACCAGACTGTCGGCAGCGAGCACCGCCTGAATGCGACGGCCTTCGGCTTCCATCATCTGCTGCGGGGTTTTTCCGGACGTTCTGGGTTCGGGCTTGATTTCACGCAGCTCTATTGTGCAATCGGCAGGCATCCGCTTGACATAGTCTTTCCATGCGGTAGTGACCCAGTCGGGCATTTTGTTGCCGACAGCGATGACAATGAGCTTCATGGGACGCTTTATTCTTCCATGTTGTCGTCATCGTCTTCGGCAAAACCCTGCACGGCAGGACCCTTGGATTGCTCCAGTAGCCGGACGCGAACCGGTTTGTCGCCCCATACCGCTTCCAGATTGTAGTATTGGCGAATCGCCGGTTGCATGCAATGGATGACAATATCGCCGATATCAACCAGCACCCATTCACCGGATTCCTGTCCTTCGAGCGCGATAATGGGTATTTTGTGCGCTCGGGCTGCATTGACGACGCTGCTTGCCAGGGCGCGCGTCTGGCGGTTGGAAGTACCGCTGGCGATAACGACCCGGTCAAACAGACTGGTCAGATGACTGGTGTTGAACACCCGGATATCCTGGGCTTTGACGTCCTCCAGCGCATTGATGACCAGACGTTGCAGTTTTTGTATATTCATAGGTAATAAGGTTTTCCGGTTTTCGGGGTAAGGGGCAGCAAGACAATCTGCTATCGGTAAAGTCCGTGAGTATTAATGTAATCCAGAACGGGCGCGGGAACAAACGCCGAGGCATCCTGCCCTTGCTGAATGCGGGAGCGGATCTCGGTGGAGGACACATCCATGGCCTTGAAGGGAAGGGTGATCAGGCCTTTGCCATCCCGTCGCAACAAGGCGTCCAGTTCCTGCGGGATATGCAAGGGATAACCGGTGCGCCAGGCTACGGTTAGCGTAACGTAGTCTGTAATTTCCTGCCAGTTCTGCCAGGTGCAGAAATTGTTGAGCTGATCGGTGCCCAAGAGCCAGTAGTACTTTGCATTACGCGGCAGATTGCGCAAGGTGTCGATGGTGTAGGTTGCCCCTTCCCGATTGATTTCTATATCGTTGATCACAATGCCGGGTTCATCGGCGATTGCCAGCGCCAGCATTTCCAGGCGCTGGGCACCGCTGATTCGCAGCGGCTGCTTCTGCCAGGGGTTGCCGGCAGGAATCAGTTGCACCTCGTCCAGGTTGAGCGCATGCAATGCCGTCCTGGCCATGGCCAGGTGAGCCAGATGGACTGGATTGAAGCTGCCGCCCAGGAGTCCGATTTTTTTCATGCCGGCTTCAGGGCGCGCCAGCCGATATCCTTGCGGTACTGGCTGCCGTCAAAGCGGATCTGCTCAAGGGTTGCATAGGCAATGTCGCGGGCAGCAGCAGGCGTATCGCCCAGCGCTGTCACACATAACACCCGGCCCCCCGAGGTTTGCAACACCCCCTCCTGCAGGTGGGTGCCGGCATGGAAGGTCACGCAGTCGGCGCTGGCGCCGGGAATATTGGTGATGGCATCGCCCGTACGGGGTGTGCCAGGGTAATTGTGTGAGGCCATGACCACGCCCAGGGCGGTGCGCGGGTCCCAGTCAATCTGCGCCTGGTCCAGCGTGCCGGCAATGGCGTGTTCCACGACCTCGGAAAAGTCGTTACGGATGCGCATCATGATGGGCTGGGTTTCCGGGTCACCCATGCGGCAGTTGAACTCCAGCACCTTGATCGGGCGGGTCGCGTCCGGGCCGTCACCGATCATTACGCCGGCATACAGAAAGCCGGTATATTCAATCCCGTCGCTGGCCATGCCCTTGATGGTCGGCCAGATGACTTCGTCCATGATGCGCTGATGCAGTACTTCGCTGACGATGGGAGCCGGGGAGTAGGCACCCATGCCGCCGGTGTTCGGACCCTTGTCGCCATCAAGCTGGCGCTTGTGGTCCTGACTGCTGGCCATGGGCAGCACATGCGTGCCGTCGCACATGACGATAAAACTGGCTTCTTCGCCTTCCAGGCAGGCTTCGATTACCACGCGAGCGCCGGCGCTGCCCAGAGAGCCGTCGCCCAGCATACTGTCGATGGCGGCATGCGCTTCGTCTTCAGTTTGCGCCACAACCACGCCTTTGCCGGCAGCCAGTCCATCGGCCTTGACCACAATGGGCGCGCCTTGCTCACGCACATACTGATGCGCGGCTTGCGGATCGGTAAAGGTCGCATAGGCAGCCGTGGGGATATGATGTCGCAGCATGAACGCTTTGGCAAAGTCCTTGGAACTTTCCAGTTGCGCGGCAGCCTGGGTCGGGCCGAAAACGGCCAGGCCCTTGCTGCGAAACAGGTCTACTGCACCGGCAGCCAGGGCGCTTCCGGACCGACTACTGTAAGTGCGATCTGTTCATCCAGCGCAAATTGCGCCAGTTGCTGCAGATCGGAGATCGGCAGGCTGGTGAGGGCCGGATCGGTGGCAGTGCCGCCGTTACCTGGGGCGACAAATACAGTTGAAATACGTGGCGACTGCGCAAGACGCCAGGCGATGGCGTGTTCGCGTCCACCGTTACCAATTACAAGTGCCTTCATGGGGTATCTTATCCTTCTTCGGTTTCATTGAAGACAGCGGTGGTGTACACCTCCTGCACGTCATCCAGGCTTTCGAGCTGATCAAGAATTTTCTGCATTTTTTTTGCGTCCTCGCCGGTCAGCTCCGTTTCGTTCAGCGGCTTCATGATGACGCCTTCCATTTCCGGTTTCAGGCCGGCCTTTTCAAAGGCGGCGCGCACATCGGAAAACAGGGGGGGCTCGCACAACACCTCGATCAATCCTTCCTCGTCGGTCACCACGTCTTCGGCGCCGGCTTCCAGCGCCACTTCAATGATCTGGTCTTCGGAATAGTCGGGGCTGAAAATAAACTGGCCGCAATGCTTGAACATAAAGGCCACCGAGCCGTCCTGACCCAGGTTGCCGCCATGCTTGGTAAGCGCATGGCGCACATCGGACACCGTGCGGGTCCGGTTATCCGTCATGCAGTCGACGATAACGGCAGCGCCGCTGATGCCATAACCTTCATAACGGATGGATTCATAGTTTTCGCCATCGGCCCCGCCAGCGCCGCGTGTAATGGCGCGCTGGATGTTGTCTTTTGGCATATTGGCAGCCGTGGCTTTGTCCCAGGCCAGGCGCAAGGCCGGGTTGGTATCCGGATCGGGCCGCCGGCACGCGCAGCGACCGTGATCTCACGAATGATTTTTGTCCAGATTTTTCCACGCTTGGCATCCTGGCGACCTTTGCGGTGCTGGATATTTGCCCATTTACTGTGACCTGCCATGGTTTGATTAACTCTTGAAGTAGCAAAATAAAGAATTTTACCCTGAACAGTCATAAACTTTTATAGAATACGGCTTGTTTACGTCGTTTTACCGACATTCGGGCGGGATGGCTGCCCCGGGCAGCGTCGCGATTGGTCCGGGCTTCATCGTATATGCTACATCGCAGCGCCGGCAGGGGATAGTGCAACGCGCACGGAACCGGGCTCGGAAAGCGTCATCAGCACGTTAATCGATACAAAGGGAAATTCATGGCAGATCCGGTACTTATAGCAAAAAGTGGGCAGGCAGATGTCGTCATCCTGCCACAAATGGCCAATCGTCACGGTTGCATCACGGGGGCGACCGGCACCGGCAAAACGGTCACGCTTCAGGTGCTGGCCCAGTCGTTTTCCCGCCTGGGAACACCAGTATTCATGGCGGACGTCAAGGGTGACCTGACCGGCATCTCGCAGGCCGGGGTCGATAGCCCCAAACTGCAGGAACGCTTGCAGAAATACGCTCTGCCAACCCCGCAATGGGGCGCGGCGCCTACCGTCTTGTGGGATGTATTCGGTGAGCAGGGGCATCCGGTACGCGCCACCATTTCCGATATGGGGCCTCTATTGTTGTCCCGCATGCTGGATCTGAATGATACCCAGGCAGGGGTATTGAACCTGGTGTTCAAGGTGGCCGACGATGAAGGGCAATTGCTGCTTGATCTCAAGGATCTGCGGGCGATGCTGCAAAACGTGGCGGACCGCGCCAGCGAGCTGCGGCAGAACTATGGCAACGTGTCGGCCGCTTCGGTAGGCGCCATCCAGCGCGCATTGCTGCAACTGGAGTCGCAGGGTGCCGATCACTTCTTCGGCGAACCCATGCTCGATATTCATGACCTGCTTCGCACCGATGCCAGCGGACAGGGCGTGGTCAATATACTGGCGGCGGACAAGCTGATGCAGGCGCCCAAGTTGTATGCGGTATTTCTATTGTGGTTACTGGCCGAGATCTACGAAGCCTTGCCGGAAATCGGCGACCCCGAGAAACCACGCTTGGTGTTTTTCTTTGACGAAGCTCATTTGCTGTTTACCGATGCCCCCGAGGCGCTGCTGCAGAAAATCGAGCAGATTGTGCGGCTGGTGCGCTCCAAGGGCGTAGGCGTGTTTTTTGTGACACAAAATCCGCTGGACATTCCCGATACGGTCCTGGGACAGCTGGGCAACCGGGTACAGCATGCGCTGCGTGCCTTTACGCCACGGGATCAGCGTGCGGTGAAAACGGCCGCAGAAACCATGCGTCCCAATCCCGATTTGGATATTACCCAGGCAATTGCGCAATTGGGTGTTGGTGAAGCCCTGCTGTCCTTTCTGGATGCCAAGGGCAGCCCAGGTATTACGCAGCGCGGCTGGGTCCTGCCGCCGGCCAGTCGTATCGGCCCTGCCACCGATGCGGAACGCCAGGCGTTACGCAGTCAGTCGCAATTTGGGGGTAAATACGATAAGCCCGTCGATCGGGAATCGGCGTTCGAGGTGCTGGCCAAGCGGACCGACGAAAAAAATACGGAGCAGGCATCAGCCAAATCGGCAGGTGGTGCAGAAGATGAGGGGCTCCTGGGCATGGTCAAGGACCTGATGATCGGTTCTACCGGTCCGCGCGGCGGTCGTCGTGATGGCGTCGTGCAGCAGGTGGCCAAAAGCTATGTGCGCGGCGCTGCACGGCAATTGATTCGCGGCGTACTGGGCTCGCTGGTTGGTAAACGTCGGTAGATCGTCGGCGGCAGGCTGCCGCCGCTACTCTGGTGGGCGCGCGGCCAGGCCGTGCGTCGATGCCATCTGTGATCCGCCTCATTGCGGCGGCTGCCAATAATGTGCGAAATCAGGTTGATGACGGGGTGTTGTTACAGGACAGGACGCAGCCCTCGTCGTTCTCAAGTTCCTTGAGCAGTCGCTCGTAAGTCTCGGTGTTGCCATTTTGCTGCATTCGTTGCAAAAAGCTGATCAGCAGCGTGGTTTCTTCGTTTGTAAATCCCTTGAGGTGAGCATTGAGCGCCCGCGAGACTGCTGGCATCAGTTTTTCGGTAACTGTATGGCCTTTTTCCGTCAGTTCCAGTTCCACGACACGGCGATCATTTGTAGAACGGCGACGCTTGAGAAAGCCTTTTTCTCCAGGCGGTCCAGCGTGCGGGTCATGGCCCCGGTATCGACCTCTGCGGTGCGTGCGACGCTGGCCGGCGTATTGGCTTTCTCCAGCCCGATAATGGCAATCGGGTGCCATTGCGAAGCCGTCAGGCCCAGCGGCTCCATTTCCGCTTCAATCATTTGCGAGATCGAATGAAAATTGAGCCGGATCAGATAGCCGATATTCTTGAGGCCTCTGTTGTTTGCCGCATTGGTATAAAAAGGGCCGCAAGCCTCGCTGATCGCGTTGGACTCGAGCACAGGATCCTGTTTGGCGGCGTCAGGAGAAAGGGGAGGATTGCCTTTGTTCATTTTAATTGCTGCCTAAGCAGATTTTGACTGTATCATAATAATTATTTTAACTGACTCCGTTGATTTAATACAGCGTATCGTCTTAAATACACTAATCTGTTTCATCCATTGTGGCTAATAGAAAACTCAGGAGGGTAGGGTGGCAATGTCTTCAAGAAAAGTAGAGATCAGCGAACACGGCGATGTCGGGGTCATGAAAGTGATTACCGAAGAGGTCGGCGCGCCGGCGGATAATGAAGTGCAAATCGTACAAAAGGCGATCGGCCTCAATTTCATCGATATTTATTATCGAACCGGTCTTTATGCGCAATCGCTGCCGCACGGACTGGGTTTTGAAGCCGCCGGTATCGTCGCGGCCGTGGGCAGTCGCGTCACACACCTGAAAAAGGGCGATCGCGTCGCCTATGGGCAAAGCCCTATCGGCGCGTATGCTGAGCTGCGTAACGTGCCTGCTGTCAACGTGCTCAAGATTCCGGATTTTCTGTCGTTCGATGAAGCGGCGGCGGTGATGCTCAAGGGCCTGACCGTCCAATATCTGTTCCGGCAAACATACCGGTTGCAGGGACATGAAACCATTCTGTTTCATGCTGCGGCAGGGGGCGTGGGTCTGATTGCCTGCCAGTGGGCCCGGGCCTGGGTGTAAAGCTGATCGGTACCGTCTCCAGTCCTGAAAAATCGGATATCGCCCTGGCGCACGGTGCGTGGGCAACCATCGACTACAGCAAGGAAGACGTGGTCGAACGCGTGCTGTCGCTGACCAATGGCAAGAAAGTGCCGGTTGTTTATGATGGCGTGGGCAAGGACACCTGGGAGCGCTCGCTGGACTGCCTGCAGCCGCGTGGTCTGATGGTCAGCTTCGGCAACGCATCCGGGGCGGTGACTGGCGTCAATCTGGGTATTCTGGCCAGCAAGGGCGCGCTGTACGTGACCCGGCCGACCCTTGGTCCGCACGTGGACACGGCTGAGAAACTCAAAGCCGCTTCCGATGAGCTGTTTGACATGATCCGCAGCAAGAAAATCAAGGTGCAGATCGATCAGCGCTACAGCCTGGAAGATGTCGGAGAAGCGCATCAGGCGCTGGCCGCGCGTAAGACGACTGGCGCAACCGTGATTACGCTGGATTAGGCTGAATCAGGCTGGCGGGTTTTGACAACGGGCCGTGGTAACAAGGCCCGTTGTCTTTCTTACTCGTCACCCATCAGCGCCTGGCGGGTGTCTTCGCTTTCAAGCTGGGTCAGCCACCAGTGCAGGCCTTTGCCGACGGCGCGCCCATGAGCGGGCTTGCGCCAGGCATAATTACTTTGCACGACACGTGGGCAGGCTGCGACTTTTTTGATAATCAGTTCGCCGGTTTCCAGATAGGGCTTGGCGTGCGAGTAGGGTAGAAAACCGCAGCCCAGGCCCATGCGGTGCGCCAGCACCTTGGCATGCAGATTGGGCACGGTAAAGACTCTTTGCATCGCCTGTACGCCATAGGAAATACGGCGCGCGTATCGTGCTGAATCCGCAGCAGCCACAGACTGGTATTGGGCGATCAGCTGCTCCTCAAGTGGTTCTGGCGCGGCGGCCAGCGGGTGCTGGGGCGATACAACAAACACAAATGAAATTTTGCTGAGCGGCATAGAATGAATGTCCGAGCTTTGCAAGGTGCTGCTCACGCCAATGGCCAGATCCGAATGGCCTGCGATTAGTGTTTCCCACGTGCCATCCAGTACTTCCTCGCGGATACGTAACTGCGTAGGCACATTGAGTGCGAAAAATTTTTCACACAGTTCAAACAGCACCTTGCGCGACACGATCGTGTCGGCGCTAATCGTCAGCAGCGGCTCCCAGCCGGTTGCAATGCGTTTGACGCGGTGGGCGATCTGCTCCACCGAGTTCAGCAATTGTCGTCCTTCGTCGATCAGTTCCCGGCCTGCTGGGGTTAGCGCGGCATGTCTGGACTTGCGATCAAACAGCAGGACGTCCAGCGCATCTTCAACCTGTCTGACGCGATAGGTCAGGGCGCTGGGGACCAGATTCAATTCGCGGGCGGCGGCGGCAAAACTGCCTTTTTCCGCGATCAGCACCAGCATCTGGATGGTTTCCGGCGTCAGAACCTGATGGATTTCTCTGGTAGGGGGCGTGTTCATGTTGCTTTCGCTGGAGGATAGATCTTCTGATTATATGTTCAAATTTTTTGCTGCACCAAAGTCGCATTACAATCGGACAAGTTCTCTTAATTGCGAAGGATGGTTATGCAGAAAATAAAGTTGGGTAAAAGTGATCTTGAAGTGACCGATATTTGCCTGGGTACGATGACGTTTGGCGAACAGGTCAGCGAGTCTATTGCATTTGAAATATTGGATCTGGCCATCGACCAGGGTGTCAATTTTCTGGATACGGCCGAAATGTACGCCGTGCCAACCCGAGAGCAAACTTTTGGTGCGACCGAGACAATTATCGGCAACTGGTTCAGCCGCCGTCCGCAGGCGCGCCAGTCGGTCGTGCTGGCCAGCAAGGTTGCCGGGCCGTCGCGTGGCATGCCCTGGGTGCGCGAAGGCGAAGGACTGACGGCCGCCGATATCGTTCGTTCCTGCGAAGGCAGCCTGAAACGCCTGCAAACCGATTACATTGATCTGTATCAGATTCACTGGCCTGCACGGCCTGTACCGGCGTTCGGTAATCGCTATTTCGATCCGGAGAAAACCAATCCTGATCAAAGCAGCATTGAAGAGCAGTTGCGGGCCATGGACAGATTGGTGCGAGAGGGGAAAATCCGCTATGTTGGCCTGTCCAATGAAACGCCTTACGGGGTCAGCGAGTTCATCCGTATTGCCCAGGCCGAAAATCTGCCCAGAGTGGCCACCATACAAAACCCGTTCTGTTTGCTGAACCGCTCCTACGAGAACGCCCTGGACGAAACCTGCCATCATCTTGATGTGTCGCTGCTGGCCTATTCACCACTGGGTTATGGGTTGCTTACGGGGAAATATGATGAGTCTGGCACAACCGGGGAGCAGGCCCCGAAAGAGGCCAGGATCACACTGTACGAGTCGGTGCGCAAGCAGCGTTGGGGGCGTGCAGCCTCACTGGATGCGGCGCGTGTATATAATGCGCTGGCCCGCAAGCACCAGTTGACGCCGGTGCAGCTGGCGCTGGGATTTTGTAATACCAAATGGCAGGTTGCCAGCACCATTATTGGGGTCAGGACAACGGATCAGCTTAAAGAAAATCTGGCTGTCAGCGGATTTAAGCTGGACAGCCAGATCATGCAGGAAATAGATGCAATCCGGTTAAATCACTTTGATCCGGCGCAGTAATCCTTAACGCGGGCTACTTCGTTTTTGGAACCCAGCACTACGCCCACGCGCTGGTGCAACTCGGTTGGCTGGATATCCATGATCCGGTTGACCGAGTCAGTGGCCATGCCGCCTGCCTGCTCGATGATAAAGCTCATCGGATTGGCTTCATACATCAGGCGTAACTTACCCGGTTTTTTGGGATCACGCGCATCCCAGGGATACATGAAAATGCCGCCGCGCGTCATGATCCGATGTACATCGGCAACCATCGAGGCGATCCAGCGCATATTGTAGTCTTTGCCCAGCGGTCCGGTCGTGCCGGCCAGGCAGTCTTCAATGTACTGGCGCATCGGCGGCGCCAGTGGCGCATATTGGACATATTGATGGAAAACTCCTTGGTCTCTTCCGGTACACGCATATTCTCGTGCGTGAGGACCCAGCTGCCCAGTTCGCGATCCAGTGTAAAGCCCATCACGCCATTGCCGATTGTGATTACCAGCATGGTTTGCGGACCGTACACGGCATAGCCGGCCACCACCTGGCGGCTGCCCGGCTGCAGAAAGTCCTTTTCAGTTACTTCACGGCCTGAAATGTCGGCAGGCGCCTTCAGGACAGAGAAAATCGTGCCGATGGACACATTGACATCAATATTGGATGAGCCGTCCAGGGGATCGAACAACAGCAGGTATTCGCCCTTGGGGTAGCGGTTGGGAATGTGATGGATGGTTTCCATCTCTTCGGACGCCATGCCTGCCAGATGGCCGCCCCATTCGTTGGCTTCAAGCAGAATTTCATTTGACATTACGTCAAGTTTTTTCTGCACTTCGCCTGAACGTTTTCGCTTTCCAGGCTTCCCAGTACGCCGCCCAGCGCACCTTTGCTGACAGCATGGCTGATGGCCTTGCAGGCGCGTGAGACAACTTCTACCAGCAGGCGCACTTCTGCCTCTATGGCTTTATTGTTGCGCTGCTGCTCTACCAGATACTGGGTAAGGGTTTTTCGTGACATAAGGTCTCCGGAAAATAATTAAATACGCAATGCTTTGGAAACAATCTCGCTCACATTGCTGGACAGACCCGCGTGATCGCGGACCTGCTCAAGCGATGATTTCATTTGTGATTGCAGTGCAGGAGTATAGCGCGCCCAGTTATCCATGACACGTGCCAGACGGGAAGCGACCTCAGGATTGATGGCATCGAGCGCCAATACGGCTTCGGTCCACAACGCATAGCCCGAACCGTCCTGGCTATGGAAACCTTCCGCGTTGTTCATGCAGAACTGAAAGATCAGGGAACGGGCGCGATTTGGATTGCGTAATGAAAATGCCGGGTGCGCCATCAATCCGCGGATCGTTTCCGTGCGGGTGTCGGCGGCGGTTGCCTGCAGAGCAAACCATTTATCGATAACCAGTGGGTTGTGTTGCCATTTCTCGTAGAAATCAACAATGGCTTCCTGGCGTTTATCTCCGTGGTGATAGTTAACGATGGCGCCCAGCGCACCCATGCAATCGGTCATGTTCTGCGCTGCCTGGTACTGCGCCAGTGCATGCTGGCATGCTGCCTGATCGCCTGCCGCCATCAGGTACGCCAGCGCCAGGTTTTTCAGGCTGCGACGACCGGCGCTGATCGGATCGGGCTATAAGGCCCAGGCGTGTTGTTGCCCTGCAGGGTGGCGGTCCATTCGGAGGCAGCCGCTTTACCCAGGCATTCCCGAACAGCATTGCGGGCCTTGGCCAGCCATACCGGTTCTATCGGATCCATTTGCTCTGCCAGGAATTTTTCCGAAGGCAATGCCAGCAGGCGGGCACGATAACCGGCGTCCAGGCCCGCATCCTGCAGATTGTTTTTCCAAACCTGTACAAACGTTTCGGACAGGGTCGCTTGTTCACCTTTTTGCAGCACATTGGCAAGCCCCAGAATCTCGCGTGTTGCCAGCGCCTGACCCGCCTCCCAGCGGGCAAAGGGATTTGGGTCTGATTGGGCCAGGACCGCCAGTTCCGTCGCTGTCCATTCATACTGCACAATGACCGGCGCGGAAAAATCGCGCAACAATGAGGGAACGGGTTTGGCGGTGATGCCGGTGAAGGTCCAGGACTGACTTTGTTCCGTGAGTTCCAGCAGGCGTGTGTGTTCGCCGGCAGGGTCCGCAGTGGCGACATGGCCCGCGCTGTCGTTGACCTCGTTTAGCATTAGCGGCTGTCCGTCAGATGACAGCAGGCCGATAGCAAAGGGAATATGAAACGGCTTTTTCACGAAATCCTTGCGGATTTTTTCGACGCCCACCAGGGGTGTCTGCTGCGACAGGGTCAAGATCACCGTTTGCTGTCCGGCGTCGTGATGCATGGCTACTGTCACGCGTGGCGTGCCCGCCTGCGAATACCAGCGCCTGAAAACGGACAGATCGCGTTGCGGATGGGATTTTGTATAAACGTATTCCATGGCATTGACGAAATCATCGCAGGTGACAGCCTGGCCGTCATGGCGGCGAAAGTATTCATCCATGCCGTCGCGAAAGCCGGGAGCACCCAGCAGCGTGTGCTGCATACGGATTACCTCGGCGCCTTTTTCATAGACGGTAGCGGTGTAAAAATTGCCAATCGATTCGTAGCTGTCGGGTCGAATGGGATGCGCCATGGGACCTGCGTCCTCGGGGAACTGGCCGGCGCGCAATACGCTTACGTCGTCAATTCGCTTGACCGCGCGGGCACTGGCGGCCGCCTGCTCATCCAGTCCTGCGGCCATCATGTCCGCCGTAAATTCCTGATCGCGAAAGACGGTCAGACCCTCCTTCAGACTAAGCTGGAACCAATCGCGGCAGGTGACGCGATTGCCTGTCCAGTTATGGAAATATTCGTGACCGATCACGGCTTCCACAGCAGAAAAATTGGCATCGGTGGCCGTATCGGGATCGGCCAGGACATAACCTGAATTGAAAATGTTCAATCCCTTGTTCTCCATGGCGCCCATATTGAAGTCGCGCACAGCCACAATCATGAAGCGATCCAGATCCAGTTCCAGGCCGAAGCGCTTTTCGTCCCAGACCAGAGAGCGCTCCAGCGAAGCCAGTGCCCATTCGGTTTTGTCCCGGCTTCCCTTGTCGCTGTATATCTGCAGCAGCACGTCGCGGCCA
This sequence comes from Advenella kashmirensis WT001, assembly GCF_000219915.2. Taxonomy (NCBI): domain Bacteria; kingdom Pseudomonadati; phylum Pseudomonadota; class Betaproteobacteria; order Burkholderiales; family Alcaligenaceae; genus Advenella; species Advenella kashmirensis. Next base: position 1,786,057 of record NC_017964.1, read on the forward strand.
TTATGGGTTTTGACAGTTTTTCGCGAACATCGAAATCGCCGGCGACCAGCGCGAAAAGATAGCTGGGTTTGTGAAACGGGTCGTGCCAGACCGCTTGATGACGACCGTCAGGCAGGTCGGTTGACGACAGCAGATTGCCGTTGGACAGCAAATAGGGGTATTTTTTCTTGTCGGCAGCAAGCGTGACGGTATAAATGCTCATCACGTCCGGACGGTCCGGGAAGTACGTGATGCGGCGAAAGCCTTCGGCTTCGCACTGAGTGAAAAAGCCGCTACCTGACTTATACAGGCCCATGAAGAGGGAGTTTGCGGCCGGATCTAGTGTGGTGCAAACACGCAGTTCAAAGGAGCCGGACAGCTGGGCAATGACCAGTTGGTCCTGATTCAATTCATAGGCTTCAGCACCAAGCGCCTGACCATTCAGATACAGGGCGTCCAGACTAATGTCTTCGGCATTGAGCACCAGATCGGCAGGCGCTTTGTCTTTGGCGGTGAATCTCAGGGTAGAGGTGACGGCAGTGCGGTTTTCGTCCAGCTCGAAATTGAGCGCCACCGCATCAAGCGTAAACGGGTAGGGCTGGTAGTCGCTGCGATAGACGGTCGGACTGTTTTTTTCGATCAATTCTGTAGGCATGGTGGTCACTGTGGTGCTGGTGAACGGAAAGTGAATTTGCGGTACATCCGCCGGTATTCACTTGAAAAAAAGCGATTCGTAGCTATTTGTCCTAATTATAGGGGCTTGCCCTGAATTGGAACCTTAAAAGACGTTTTGTGTCAAAATTGGAGTACAGTTTGCGGCGCATGTCGGGCGCGGCAGGCCGCCTATGATATGAGCGTGTGAATGGCAGGAGAAAGAAGCATGCGACATCTGCAAGTGCCCCGTATTCGGAACCTCGTTTTGGCTGGGTTGTTTCTGTCAGGTTTGAGCGCCTGCTCGACAAGCAGTGAATTTACGACGCAGGTAACCTCGTTTCAGCAATGGCCCGCTGCCGTTGCAGGGCAGCACTACCGCTTTGTCGATAGCAAACAGCAGAATCTGGAGCAGGCGGCTTATACCGGCCATATTCGCAATAACATGTTCCGCACCGGCCTGACCGAAGCAATGGGCCGCCAGCGCGCCCGTTTTGAAGTTGGCTTTACCACCGGCACCGAAGTGCGGCAGCAAATGGTCCAGCGGGAAACCGGCAATTATGATTTGTATCCGACACTGGGGCTGGGCATGGGCTTTCCCTATGGTTATTATGGCAGCCCGTTTTACAGTAGCTTTGGCTTTGCCATGACGCCTCGTTATCAGCTGGTTCCGGTACCGTACCATCGCTATTCGCTTACTGTGTATATTCGTGACAGGCAGCAAAATGGCAATGAGGTATTTCGTGCCAGCGCCGTGGCCGATTCGCGTGAGCGCAGTCTGCCCGAAGTCATACCCTATCTGGCCGCTTCGGTGTTTGACCAGTTCCCCGGCCACAACGGTCAGGTTCGCACCGTTGAGTTTGAACGCAACAAGGAAGGCGTTGCAGGTATGGCGCCTCCCATTACAGTAAAGAAACCTTAGAAGACACCCATACATGAAACCTATTGAATCCGATCTCCAGGCAGTCGCAACGGCAAAATCCCTGCTGCTGGATCCCTGGGACCTGAATGAAAACCATATGGCTGCCGCGCTGGCCGAGATTTTTACCCATAAAGTCGATTACGCCGACCTGTATTTTCAATACACGCGCAGTGAAAGCTGGAGCCTGGAAGAGGGGATTGTCAAAACCGGCAGCTTCTCCATCTCCCAGGGCGTAGGCGTGCGGGCGCTGGCGGGCGAGAAAACCGCCTTTGCCTATTCAGACAAACTCTCGCCCGAAGCCCTTATGGAGTCGGCAACAACAGTCAAGGCGATTGCGCGGCAGGGCGAAGGGCGCATGAAGGTGATCGGCAACGGCAAAAACAAGGCGCACGACCTGTACGGCCAGGATGACCCGATTGCTGCCATGCCTGCTACCGAAAAAGTGGCGCTGCTGGGGCGGGTCGAAACCATTGCCCGTGCCAAAGACCCTCATGTGATTCAGGTCATGGCCGGCCTGGGTTCGGAATATGACGTGGTCATGATTGTCGGCAGTGATGGCCGCCTGGCTGCCGATATCCGGCCGCTGGTGCGACTGTCGGTCACCGTAATTGTTGAGCGCAATGGCCGGCGAGAAATGGGGCACGGCGGCGGCGGCGGCCGTCTGGGCCTGAACTACTTCTCGGATGCGCTGCTGCATGAATATGTAGATAAAGCGGTACACGAAGCGCTGACGAACCTGGATGCCAGGGATGCGCCGGCAGGGGAAATGACGGTTGTGCTGGGTTCCGGCTGGCCGGGTATTTTGCTGCACGAAGCCGTCGGCCACGGTCTGGAAGGTGATTTCAACCGCAAGGGTTCCAGCATTTTCTCCGATCGTATCGGTGAGCGCGTTGCCTCCAAGGGGGTCACCGTGATTGATGACGGCACAATCAAGGATCGCCGCGGTTCCCTGAATGTGGACGACGAGGGCAATCCGACGCAGCGCAATGTGCTGATTGAAGACGGTATTTTGCGTGGTTATATGCAGGATTCGCTGAATGCACGCCTGATGAAGACCAAGGTCACTGGCAATGGTCGCCGTGAGTCCTATGCTCATCTGCCCATGCCTCGTATGACCAATACCTTTATGCTGGGCGGAGACCACAATCCCCAGGATATTGTTGCGTCGGTCAAGAAAGGCCTGTATGCCGTCAATTTTGGCGGCGGGCAGGTCGATATCACCAGCGGCAAGTTCGTGTTCTCGGCCAGTGAGGCGTATATGATCGAAAATGGTCGCATCACTTATCCGGTCAAGGGCGCGACCTGATCGGCAACGGCCCCGACGCCATGAACCGGGTGTCGATGATCGGCAACGATTTGTCGCTCGACTCCGGTGTAGGCACTTGCGGCAAGGAAGGCCAAAGCGTGCCGGTAGGCGTTGGCATGCCCACCATCCGCATGGATGGCCTGACGGTTGGTGGAACAGCCTGAGTCTTTTAATTGGCGGCGTCTGCTTGCGGGGACGGCTCGGGCAGGCTGCCTTGCGAGTCTGGGCGCTGCGCAACGATGATGGCCGGGCGAACCGGCTTTTTTCGCGACAGTAGGTTCAACTACTCAAGATCAGCGCATTCTGTGGCCCGACGGGTACAGTCCTTGGTATATTTTGGCGTTGACTGCAGATTGATGCGCCGCTGTGCAAAAACCTGTGCTAGGATTGCTGTTATGAAACAAGTTAGCTACGTCTTTTTCTTTTTTTATTTTACATTTTCGACGCGATAGGCGGAGGAAAGGACGTTGCGTACTTAGCGAAAGCAGAGACAAGCTACAAGACACCAAAAGGCCGCCAGAATATCTGGTGGCCTTTTTTGTTTGGGCGATGCACTGCCTGGCTGGGCAAACTTATAACCGATTCGATTGATTGATTAACGATATATCTGGAGTTTTCCGTGTCCTACAATACCGACGATTTACGTATCCGCGAAATTAAAGAGCTTAGCCCGCCGTCCCATCTGATGCGCGAATTCACCTGTTCTGCTCAGGTGTCCAGCCTGGTGCACGATACGCGCGAGGCCATCCATCGCATTCTGCATGCCAAAGATGACCGGCTGGTTGTCATTATTGGCCCGTGTTCCATTCACGATCCGGCCGCAGCGCGCGAGTATGTAAAGCGTTTAAAGGAACAGCGCGACCGCTTCAGTGACGATCTGGAAATCGTCATGCGCGTATATTTTGAAAAACCCCGTACCACTGTGGGCTGGAAAGGCCTGATCAACGATCCGGATCTGGATGGCAGTTTCAATATCAACAAGGGTGTGCGACTGGCGCGTGAATTGCTGCTGGAAGTTAACGAGAACGGCGTGCCTGCCGGCTGCGAATTCCTGGATATGATCACGCCGCAATATATTGCTGATCTTGTATCCTGGGGCGCAATCGGTGCACGTACGACCGAGAGCCAGGTGCATCGTGAACTGGCTTCGGGCCTGTCCTGCCCTGTCGGTTTCAAGAACGGAACCGACGGCAATATCAAGATTGCCATTGACGCCATCAATGCCGCGTCGCAGCCTCATCATTTTCTGTCGGTAACCAAGGGCGGTCATTCAGCAATTGTATCTACCGTTGGTAATGACGATTGTCATGTCATTCTGCGTGGCGGCAAGGCGCCCAATTATGACGCAGAGAGCATCAACCTGATGTCCGAGCAATTGTCCAAGGCGGGCCTGGCCAGCCGGATCATGATCGATGCCAGTCACGCCAACAGCAACAAGAAATATGAGAATCAGCCGCAGGTGATCGATGATGTGGCGCAGCAGATTGAAACCGGCGACCATCGCATTTGTGGCGTCATGGTGGAGAGCCATTTGGTTGCGGGCCGCCAGGATCTGAAGGAAGGTGTCGAGCTCACTTACGGGCAGAGCATTACCGACGGCTGCATCGGTTGGGACACGTCCGTTCAGGTGCTGGAGCGTCTGGCTCAGGCCGTGCGCACGCGCCGTGAGCAGAAAACAGATATCAATACCTGAGTCCGCGTAAGCTGGATGCCGTGGCGGCAATAACGCGATTCGGCGCGTTGCGGCTGCGGCCTGTTTCGGGGCATTATATGCCCCGAAGTTATTTTGCTTTGCCGCAGGAGTGAACAATCATTAGGGTTAATCACGTTTTGGTTCATGGCAGGGCAGGGTATACTTTGACGTTTATACCAGTTGTCATAAAAAAGGGTTGTCATGGATGTGAGTGCGCAACTGCGACATGCACCGCAGGCCGCTGAAAGCGAGCCGGATTTTTCTGAACTGATCGCCGAGTTGCATCGCGGTCTGCCGGCGCATTGTGTGTTATCCCGTGTTGAAGAAAAAAAACCGTTTGAATGTGATGGCCTGACGCTTTTCAAGGAAATGCCAGGTGTGGTTGTGCTTCCGGAAAATGAGGAGCAAATCATTCACGTTTTGAAAACCTGTAAAAAAATGGGCGTGCCGGTGGTACCGCGCGGCGCAGGGACAGGCCTGTCGGGCGGCGCGACGCCGCATTCGCAGGGGGTGTTGCTGGGCGTGTCCAAACTCAACAAAATCAAACACATTGATTCGCAGGCAGCCACCGCTATTGTTGAACCCGGCGTGCGCAATCTGGCCGTGTCCGAGGCCGCCGCTGCTTACGGTTTGTATTATGCGCCAGACCCATCCAGCCAGATTGCCTGTTCAATCGGCGGCAACATTGCCGAGAATGCCGGTGGTGTGCATTGTCTTAAATATGGCCTGACGGTTCATAACGTTATTCGCCTGCGCATTGTGACAATTGATGGCGATATTCTCGAACTGGGTGCAGATGCGCCCGATGCACCCGGTCTGAATCTGCTGCCGGCCTTCATTGGTTCGGAAGGCATGCTGGGCATTGTGACTGAAGTCAAGGTCAAGCTTATCCCCAAGCCGCAACTGGCACGCGTGATCATGGCCAGCTTCGCGTCTGTAGAGGCGGCGGGCGAGGCAGTCAAGAATATTATTGGATCGGGCATTATTCCTGCCGGCCTTGAAATGATGGACAAGCGCGCGACGCACATGGTCGAGCCCTTTGTGAAGGCCGGTTATGACCTGGATGCCGAGGCGATTCTGCTGTGCGAATCGGACGGCACCGAGGCCGAGGTTGAGGACGAAATCGTACGCATGGAAAAAGTCTTTTCCGACTGCGGGGCTACGCGTCTGCAAACGTCCAATTCTGAAGAGGAACGCTTGCGTTTCTGGGCTGGTCGCAAAAATGCGTTTCCCGCTGCGGGTCGCATCTCACCTGATTACTATTGCATGGATGGCACGATTCCGAAAAGCCAGTTGGCCTATGTGCTCAATGAAATGGTGAAAATGGAAGAGAAATACCAATTGGCTGCGCCAATGTGTTCCATGCGGGTGATGGCAATTTGCATCCGCTGATTTTGTTTGATGCAAACGATCCGGATTCGGTGCGACGCGCTGAAGATTTTGGTGCCGATATCCTGGAGCTGTGCATCAAGGTGGGCGGGACCGTCACCGGCGAGCATGGCGTGGGTCTGGAAAAAATCAACCAGATGTGCTCCCAGTTCACCCGCGAAGAACTCGACGCCTTTACTGCGCTGAAAAAAGCGTTCGACCCGGATATGCTGCTTAATCCGACCAAGCAGATTCCGACGCTGAATCGTTGCGCCGAATACGGCCGCATGCATGTACATGGCGGTCAGATCGCTTTTCCCGATATCGAACGTTTTTAAGTATTCTATGAAATTCATTAAAGAAGATCTGGCAGAACAGGTTGCTGCAGCTGTGGCAGGCCGCAAGCAGATTGTTATCCGCGGAGGCGGCACCAAAGCTTTTTACGGCAACGCGATCGCCGATACCGAACAGCTGGTGGAGCTGGATGTGACGCCCTATACCGGGATCAGCAGTTATGAGCCGTCAGAGCTGGTCATGACTGCCCGTTGTGGCACGCTGCTGCGCGACATCGAAGCTGCATTGGACGAACAGAACCAGCGTCTGGCATGGGAGCCACCGCATTTTGGCCAGCAGGCAACCATCGGCGGCGCCATTGCCACCGGACTGGCCGGTCCGGGACGCATGGCTGCCGGCGGTGCCAGTGATTTTGTGCTGGGTACGGTGTTACTCAATGCCGAAGGGCAGCAATTGCATTTTGGCGGTACGGTGATGAAGAATGTCGCCGGCTACGATATGTCGCGCCTGCTTACCGGCTCCATGGGCGTGTTCGGTCCGATTCTGGAAGTGTCGTTCAAGGTGCTGCCTAAGCCGATTTGCGAAGTCACGCTGCAGCGCTACTGCACCCTGAGGGAAGCATTCGAATGCTTTGCCCAGTGGCAGGCCAAGGCGCTGGGTATCAGTGCCTCAGCCTGGATCCCGGAGGGCGATACACAGCAGGGCGTGCTTTATCTGCGCGTCTCCGGTGCCCAGCCTGCCGTGAAGCAGGCATGCGGCGTGCTGGGCGGCGAGCGGGTGGATGAGCAGACGGCCAAAGATTTATGGCTATCGCTCAGGGAGCATACTCATCCGTTTTTTGGCGACACGGTCTGGCGCGTATCTGTACCGCCTTTGGCCGACACGGTGAACGAATCGGTTCCGCTACTGGAGTGGGGCGGCGCGCAGCGCTGGCTGCGACAGGTCAGCGATGTGACCAATATTCGTCATGCCGCAGCGCAACGCGGTGGTCACGCAACATTGTTTCGCGCTGGCGCGGGTGTCAGCCAGCCCGTAGATGGTGTGTTCCAGCCGGTCAGTGCCGGAATTGCCGCCATTACTCGCCGTCTCAAGAGCAATCTAGACCCGCTGGGCACATTTTACTCAGGCCGGTTATTCAGGAATATCTAACGTATCATGCAGACCAATCTTGCCGACTGGGCAAAAAACAGCAGCTATGGCGAAGAAGTAGATGCAATCTTGCGCAAATGCGTGCATTGCGGCTTCTGTTCTGCCACCTGTCCCAGCTATCAGATACTTGGCGATGAGCGCGACAGCCCGCGTGGACGCATTTACCTGATTAAGGAAATTGTCGAGGGCAAGGAGCCCACCAGTATCACCCAGAAGCATTTGGACCAGTGCCTTACGTGCCACAATTGCGAAACTACCTGTCCATCGGGTGTACAGTACGGCCATCTGGTCGATATCGGCCGCGAACTGGTTGCAGAGCGTGTTACCCGGACGCCGACAGACCGTTTTCGACGCACGCTGCTGGCGGCGGGGCTCAATTCCCCGGTTTTTGCACCCGCCGTGAAGCTGGGCCGCATGTTGCGCTCTTTCATGCCTGCGACACTGGCAGCCAAGCTGCCGGAAGCCCGTCCGGCTGGAGCGCTGCCGGTCGGCCGCCACCAACGCCAGGTGCTGGTGCCGCTGGGCTGCGTTCAGCCCGCACTGATGCCCTCGATCGATGCTGCGACCATAAGAGTGCTGGATGCCGCGGGCATTTCATCTGTCGATATCAGTCGCAATACATGTTGCGGCGCCGTCAATTTCCACCTTGATAAGGTAAACAACAGCCTCGAACAGATGAAAAGCAATATCGACGCCTGGGTACCGTTACTGGAGTCAGGCCAGGTCGAGGCCGTCATCATGAACGCCTCCGGTTGCGGGGCTTTTGTCAAAGAGTATCCGTTTTATCTTCGCAATGAGCCGGCATATGTGGAAAAGGCGCGCTATCTGGTGCAGCACGTCAAGGATATTGCCGAAGTGATTGCACCCGAAGCAGCAGCTCTGAAGGCCAAATTCAAAAAACCGCTGCCGGCATCGGCTGCTTTTCATCCGCCCTGTACGCTTCAGCACTGGCAAGGGCTGCGTCCGCTCACTGAGTCGTTGCTGAGCGAGCTGGGCTTCGACCTCAAGGCGTTTGGCGAGGCCAATCTGTGTTGCGGTTCTGCCGGGACATATTCAGTGCTTCAGCCGGAAATCGCTACGGGTCTGCGCGATCGCAAACTGCAAGCCATCGGTCAGGTCTCGCCGGAAGTTATTATTACGTCCAATATGGGCTGTATGTCCCATTTGCAGACCGGAACCCAGACACCGGTACGCCATTGGGTTGAAGTAGTAGATGCTGCCTTAAGTGCCTAGAAGAGGCTGATTTCCCCGTTTGGGCAGCCGGGACGGTAAAATATCGTCCATGACTGAACAATCTTCTGTAAAACCTCGTGTGGTGGTGGGCATGTCTGGCGGCGTAGACTCGTCGGTCAGCGCCTGGCTGCTTAAAGAGCAGGGTTATGAAGTCATCGGTCTTTTCATGAAAAACTGGGAAGATGACGATGATTCCGAATACTGCTCAACTCGTCAGGACTGGCTTGATGCGGCCAGCGTGGCCGATCTGGTCGGCGTGGACATCGAAGCGGTCAATTTTTCCGCCGATTATAAGGATCGGGTGTTTTCTGAGTTCCTGCGGGAATATTCCGCCGGTCGCACGCCCAATCCCGATGTGCTGTGCAACGCCGAGATCAAGTTCAAGGCGTTTCTTGATCACGCCCTGACGCTGGGAGCCGATTACATCGCCACCGGACATTATGCTCGCGTGCGGGCGGTGCAACGCCATGGCGCCACTGAATATGAACTGCTCAAGGGGCTGGATGCCAGCAAGGACCAGAGTTATTTCCTGCACCGGCTTAATCAGGCGCAACTGTCCAAGGCTTTGTTTCCATTGGGTGAAATAGACAAAACCGAAGTGCGCCAGATTGCCCATAAGCTGGGTCTGCCCAATGCGGCGAAAAAGGATTCCACCGGCATCTGCTTTATCGGTGAGCGTCCCTTCCGGGAGTTCCTGAACCGCTATCTGCCAACCAATCCAGGTCCCATTCTTACCGATGATGGTCAGCAGGTGGGGCAGCATCACGGGCTAGCCTTCTATACCCTGGGCCAGCGCAAGGGATTGGGCATCGGCGGCATCAAAGGCCGGCAGAATGACGACGGCATCGCCGACGCCTGGTACGTTGCGCGCAAAGATTTGCAAAACAACACGCTGTATGTTGTATCGGGCCATGATCATCCATGGCTGCTGCAGCATGAGGTACAGGCCGAGGATGTCAGCTGGGTAGCCGGACATGCCCCTGTCGCAGGACCGTATGGCGCCAAGACACGCTATCGGCAGGCAGACGCGCCGTGTGAACTGCTCCCGGGCAGCGATCCCGGGCGATTGCATTTGAAATTTCCCCAGGCACAATGGCTGTTACACCCGGTCAGTCCAGCGTTCTATATGACGGCGATATCTGTCTGGGTGGCGGCATTATTGCCTGAAGTTCGCTCGGCAGGGCAACGACCGTCTGCCGCTAATTCTCACTTTTATTTTTTTATTTCATTATGAATATTTCAGATTCGATTACCCCGCTCAATGCGTTATCCCCGCTGGACGGTCGTTATGCCTCTCGTGCAGCCGCCTTGCGGCCCTTTCTGTCAGAGGCCGGCTTCATGGCGCATCGTGTGGAAGTCGAGGTTTCCTGGCTGATCGCTTTGTCGCAGGCTGGCCTGAACGAGTTGCCGGCGTTCTCTGCCGATGCCGAAAACGCCTTGCGCAGTTGGGTGCAGGATTTCAGCGAAGCCGATGCCCAGCGCATCAAGGATATTGAGAAAAAAACCAACCATGACGTCAAGGCCGTGGAGTATTGGCTTAAAGAGAAAGCGGCGGGTAATGATGAATTGTCGGCCGCGGCCGAATTCATCCACTTTGCCTGCACGTCGGAAGATATCAATAATACGTCGCACGCCCTGATGCTGACACGTGCGCGTGACCAGGTGATTGTACCTGCGCTGCAGAACCTGCTATCGATGCTCAAGGATGATGCCCGCCAGTTTGCACAGCAACCCATGCTGGCCCGCACGCACGGTCAGCCAGCCAGCCCAACTACCATGGGCAAGGAATTTGCCAACGTGGCGGCGCGCCTGGAGACTGCGATTGCCGCTATTTGCGCAGTCAAGCCCCTGGCCAAGCTCAATGGTGCAACCGGCAACTATAACGCACACTACTCGGCCTATCCGGAACTGGACTGGCCTGCGCTGAGCAAAAAAGTGCTCGCCGATTTGTCTCTCACACAGAATCCCTATACCATCCAGATCGAACCGCATGACTGGATGGCTGCGCTGTTTGATGCCATTGCGCGCGCCAACACCATTTTGCTTGATCTGAACCGGGACATCTGGGGTTATATCGCGCTGGGCTATTTCAAACAGCGTCTGCGCGAAGGAGAAGTGGGATCGTCAACCATGCCTCACAAGGTTAACCCGATTGACTTTGAAAATTCCGAAGGCAATATCGGGCTTGCCAACGCAGTGCTGAAACACTTGTCCGAAAAATTGCCGGTTTCCCGCTGGCAGCGTGACTTGACCGATTCCACTGTATTGCGCAACTTGGGTGTCGCCCTGGGTTATTGCATGGTAGCGTGGGACTCTTGCAGCAAGGGTCTTGGCAAGCTGGAACTCAATCCCCAGGCCATTGATCGCGATATTGACCAGTGCTGGGAAGTCCTGGCCGAGCCAGTTCAAACCGTGATGCGTCGTCATGGCCTGCCGGAACCCTACGAGCAGTTGAAAGCGCTGACGCGTGGTCGCGGGATTACCGAAGATGCATTGCGCTCGTTTGTCCAGGGGCTGCAATTGCCCGAGGATGCAAAGCAGCGGCTATTGCAGATGACGCCGCGCAGCTACATCGGCCTGGCAGCAGAACTGGCGGCCAAAATCTGATCAACACATCAGGTAGCCACAACAGTCAGCCGATACTGAACCGATGCCGGTTAAGAGGCGGCGCGGCATAATGTGACCTGACAACCGCAGGTTGCACGCCTACTTATTGAGTCAACCGGGCCCGCCCGGCACAAAAGGCAGTCGAACGTTGTATCGGCTGCCTTTTGTGCTTTTTGGCGATGGCAAATAATAAGGGATATGCGCTATCATAGGTGAGTCATTTCTCCGGGAGTCAATGTAATGAAAACATCGCTTGTTGTTGCTGCCTGTTTGACCTTGCTGTCTTTGACAGCGCATGCACAGTTTCTCGAACCCAAGGAAGCGAAGGATTATCGTCATCACGGCATGGAATTTATTGGGGACAATTTCAAACGCATGGGCCATATGGTCAAAGGTGAGCAGCCATACGACAAGGAGGCTTTCATCAAATACGCGAATCTGCTCAAGACGCTTGCACCATTGCCTTTTGAAGCTTTCTACAAAGGTACAGAGGGCGGGGATGCAAAAGATGAGGTGTTTTCAGATCCCGAAGGCTTTAATAAAGCCAAAGATAAAATGCTGGTTGCGGTAGACCGGCTTGCCGCCGAAGCGCCCTCTGGTGATATGAAAAAAATCAAGGTCGCTTTCGGCGGGGTTGGCCAAAGCTGCAAGGCCTGTCATGATAATTACCGCAAGGACGATTAAAGCCTGATGCGGGCTTGCCGGCAATGCCGGATGCCGCTGCGCTGCGGCCAATATATTGTTGCGCTGAAGGAACAGCCATGCCGCAGCCGGCTTATCGGACGTAAACGGATATTCCAGATGTAAAGGAACGTCACAGGGACAGCAACGGGCGGTTTTGCTGGGGTCGGCCAAGGCATCCATTGCCTGCGAGGCCAACCCCCGGGGCTGCTCAGAATCGCGAGAGCCAGAACACAAAGGCAGCGCACACTAATAATATGATGGATGCACGAATCGCGACGGCGGCATTATCCTGGCTGTGCGCTGGCGGTTTTGCCGCCACATTCCGATCTGCCGGTAGGTCGCCCGTTACCATGGCGCGTATCAGGGCTGCCGGCGAAACACACTGTAATAGGCAATTGCGCACAGGTGCAATGCTACCAGTGCAACCAGTATCCATTCGCTTGCGTGATGGATACTGTTGAAAAATCGGCTGAGCGAAGGATTCAGGCCGCTTAGCGGACCTTCGAAAAGAATGTCATCACTGGCAAAGAGCCCGCTGGTTGCCTGCAATCCGAAAGCCAGCAGCATGGCAACCACAGACCATGCGCCCAATGGGTTGTGGCCAGCCCATGTTGTTGTGCGTAATTTTGCGGCACGTAAATAGGCGGCAATTTTCCGTGGCCCCACGACAAATTGTGTAAACCGCGCGTAATACGGACCCATGAAGCCCCAGATAAGGCGGAAAAGTATGAGGGTAAGCACGGCATAGCCGAAACGGGAATGCCAGGTCATCCAGTCCAGGCCGGTTTCGGACAGCCAGCCTTCCGTAATACCGGCAGACTTGACGCAAAAATAGGCGCCTGCCACGCAAAAAACCAACAGCCAGTGAAACAGTCGCAAAGGCAGATCCCAGACTCTGATATTATTCATTCGTCATTTTCCAGCAGGTTGCTTTCGAGCCGAATTCCATTGCCCGACTTTACCGTTATTTTAACATTTGCAGTGTAATTGCCTCAGAGTTGGTCTATGATAAGCGAACTATTTAAATCAGCTTACAGGTACTCATGTCGCGTTCAACTAAAGTTCTTCTTGCGATCATTGCAGCAGCCGTGCTGGCAGGGTGTTCCTCGACCAAAACCGGCAGGGACCGCTCAATCAGCCATTCCCCGCGCGACCAAGTGCAGCGAATCGAGTATGACGAAAGCGCCTATGCCTTGCCGGTAGGGCAGCCCACCATGCTGGTGGGACGCGCGTTCATTTATGATGCCATTAACGGTGGGGAACGCAGCGGCGGGAATGTCGACGTCGTGCTCAATCCCGTATCGGCCATGAGTGACCAGTGGTTCAATGCAGTCTGTCGTCGCGGTAATGTACTGGCAGGCAAAGCAGACCCGCGCTACGCGGCCAGGGCCTATGCGTCCAAAACCAATTCTTTCGGCCAGTTTGCGTTCACCAACGTGCCTGCCGGCGAATATTACCTTACCACGCGGCTTTACTGGATGGATACCAAACCCTTCTCGGGCGCCGTCCAGTATGGCGGATTGCTGGCCAAAAAAGTACGGCTTGTTCCTGGGACAAATACAATCAATCTGTCCGACAGCGACAAATGCCGGGGTTATTTTCATTAATCATGCAGTTATCGGCTGATTTGCGGCAATGGGTGATCATCCATGTTATCCGGCGCCCAGCGTTTTTCTCCACATACAACTTGCTTCATTCACATTTTGCAATGAATTTACCCGGCTTTAATGATTAAATTCAGGCAGGAAAAGCTCTGCTTTGTGTTATTGCAGCATTTTTTTCATTTTATTAGAAAGGCAAACTATGAAATTAATTACGCTTGTTACGGTCGCTGCAGTGACGACCGCTGTTGCGGGATGCAGTTTTTTTGAAAAAAAGGCCACATCAGGAACCGTTGCCGCCACATCAACCACGCCCGGCGGCTCAGCGACCGCCGTTCAGACGACTGGTGCCGGTAATCTGGAAGTATATGTGGGTTCGACAGCCAAGCCTAAAGCGACCAAGGGCAAGTCAGCCAAAACCATTCCTCTGCAGGTTGGAGACCAGACTTACCAGGGTGTTGGTCCCATTCTTACCCGTGCCGATATCAAGAATGTTTTCGTGACCAAGGCTGGTGATCGTCCCGCTTTGGGGCTGCGCGTAACGCCAGAAGGCGCCCGCAAGCTGAACGCCGAAATTTCCGGCAAATCAGTCAAGGGGAAAATGGTTTTGGCCAGCCTGAACGACTCCATTTTTTCAACAACGATTGCTTCGCCTGGCGCCGTGGACGATGGCGTGCTGCTGATGCCCATGGCTACGTTGAATAACGCCAAAACAGCGGCAGACATTATTCGTGGTAAAAAATAAGATCATCCGGGTCTTCGGTTTTGATGTACCGGTTGCGTTGCTTGCAGTGTTCACTCTGAATATTGTTAACAATTGAGCGTTGTTTTTTCTCTGAATCTGTTGTAACGTAAACGGACGACTTTATGCGAAGTTGTTCTCAAATTAGTTTTAATTAGGAAATACTATGAAATTATCCAGAAAAGTTGCGTTGATTGTGCTTCCTCTGGCTGCGGTACTGGCCGGATGTAACTCAATGAAGACTGGTACCGAGAGCAGTCCCGGCACTGCACAGACCCCTGCTGCAAAAGGTACTGCAGTAGACGTATTCCTGGCTTCTGACAAAGTCATCAAAAGTTATCGTCCTGTTAAGCTGAGTGAGAAACAGACCATTTATGTTAGCAAAACACCAATCATCACTCGCGCCAATTTGACGAGCGTTGATCGTGTTCGCGACAGCCAGGGCCGTTCTTTTGTCAAACTGTCTCTGAATCCTGCCGGTGTTGCCGCTTTGAATGCAGCGCCCAAGGAACAGGGCTATGCGACAACCGTAGGTGGTCAGTTGGCTTCCCTCACGGGTATTCGCCAGAATAACGATTTCCTCTTCATGGTCCGGGATGATCAGGTTGCCGGATCCGTTGTCGAGGCCATCGCGCCAAAAACAGCAGCTAAATAATTTCAGCTGCCTGCATTGCCACCTGTTTTGTAAGTGGCAATACCAGCCTCGCCTTGTGGCGAGGCTTTTTTACGACCTTTGATATTGTCATGTATAAGTCGTATTCTATGGTGCTTGATGTCCAATAAAGGTGCACAATGCTGTCGCTATTTCCTGTTCGTTTTCTGGCATTTTTCCTCGTCATTCTCGGTACGGTGGTCTGCCTGGTCCTTGGCATAACCGTTGCCGCGGGATGGTATGTGGCTGCGCTCGTGTTTTTGCTACTGACAATGCTTGGCATTCATGATCTTATTCAGCCTCGTCATTCGGTTAAACGCAATTATCCGGTCATCGGCAACCTGCGCTTTGTGCTGGAATTCATTCGGCCCGAATTGCGCCAGTACTTCATCGAAAGCGATACCGATACGCTGCCCTTTTCGCGCGCACAACGCTCTATCGTTTATCAGCGGGCCAAACAGCAAATTGACAAGCGTCCCTTTGGGACGATAGAAAATGTCTACAGCGACGATTACGAATGGGTCAATCATTCCATGATGCCCAGTCATATTCCTGATCGCGATTTTCGGATCACCGTGGGACAGGGGCAGTGCAGTCAGCCCTATGACATATCCGTGTTCAACATTTCTGCAATGAGTTTTGGCGCGCTGTCGGCCAACGCTATCCGCTCGCTCAACCGCGGCGCCAAGGCAGGTGGGTTTGCCCATGACACAGGAGAAGGCGGAATCAGCAGCTATCACCTTGAAGCCGGTGGCGATCTGATCTGGAACATTGGTTCCGGTTACTTTGGTTGCAGGGATGAAAACGGACATTTTTCCGATAGCGCATTTGCCCAGAAAGCGACCATGCCTAATATAAAAATGATTGAAATCAAGCTGTCGCAGGGTGCCAAGCCGGGCCATGGTGGCATCCTGCCCGGTGCCAAAGTCACAGCTGAAATAGCTCAGGTGCGTGGCGTGACGCCAGGCGTTGACTGCGACTCGCCAGCGGCGCATTCGGCATTCAGTACGCCGGTCGAGCTATTGCAGTTTGTCCAGCGTCTGCGCCGGCTATCCGGCGGCAAGCCGGTGGGCTTTAAGTTGTGTATTGGCCATCCCTGGGAGTGGTTTGCCATCGTCAAGGCCATGCTGGAAACCGATATCACGCCAGACTTTATCGTGGTGGACGGTTCCGAAGGCGGAACCGGCGCAGCGCCCGTGGAGTTCGTCGATCATATGGGCGTGCCGCTTAAAGAGGCGTTGCGGTTGGTGCACAATGCGCTGGTCGGTGTCGGGTTGCGTGAGCGCATCAAGATTGGCGCATCGGGAAAAATTATTTCTGCCTTTGATATGCTCAGAACACTCGCGCTGGGCGCAGACTGGTGCAATAGCGCACGTGGCTTCATGTTTGCCGTAGGCTGTATTCAGGCACAGGCCTGTCATACCGGCAAGTGTCCTTCGGGCGTGGCTACCCAGGATCCTTCACGTCAGCGCGCCATTGTTGTGATGGATAAGGCAGACAGAGTGACGCATTTTCATCGCAATTCAGTGCATGCGCTGGCCGAGCTGCTGCAGGCCGCCGGGCTGACACACCCCAACCAATTGCGAGCGCATCATGTGGTGCGGCGTATATCCAGTTCCGAAGTCAAAGTACTGTCGGCGATATACCCGGAACTGGAAAAGGGCGACTTGCTCAAAGGCCGTTATCGTCTGAAGATTTTCGAGGTCTGCTGGCCGCTGGCTCAGGCGCATTCTTTTCAACCAGCGCGCTCCATTGATCTGGTCGCCAGCGAGATCAACACCGGCTATCAGGCTGGTGAGAAATCGGTAGAAAAGGATGCGCCGTTCGATAAGGCGCTGCAACCGCTTTAAATTGCTTGCCGTCAGGGCCGCAGGCGCAGCCCGGCGTCAAGAGTGCAAGGCGTACACGTTATCGGTTGACGCCTTGCAAGTGCGGGGTTGGTGATATTGCCCGGGCTTTCGCTACAGGCGGTCGCGGCAGCAGCTTATTGCGCGGCGGGTGCCGCTGGCTTGGCGGGTGTCTCTGGTGCAGCAGGGGTTGCTGGTGCAGATGATGCTGCCCGCGCCAGTTTTTCGCAATTTGCCGTGAAATCCTTGATGAAGCGGTTTTTTTCTGCGATTTTCTCTTTGGGCGTAGACCACAGCAGCTCGACAAACTCGATAAATGAGGAGACGCGTTCGTCTGGAATGGCCGTGTTGTTGCTGACTGCTTCGTTGGCTTCATCCTGCGTCTTGCCATTTATGCGCATATCATAAAGCTGCGCAATGATCTTGCCTGCATCGGTGCAGGTAAGCGTGACGGGCGCGGTATCAGTGCTGGCGTCCTCACCTTGCGCATTCTGGTAGGGGTCTTCCTGCTTGGGCGGCGGCGCTGGCGCTGGAGGAGGCTGGCGCAATTCTGACTGCTGCGGTAGTTCGACATCGTCGTCATTGAACAGTGTTGTCTCAATAATTTTCCACGCACCAAAGGCAATGGCTGTTGCAATCAGCAGCAAAATGAGCAACTTTATGAACGATTTCATGTATATCCTTACGCTTGTGAACGGAGGTACAAACCGCCGTTCCTGACTATGACGAATCAATATACTATAACTTATTTGTGGCGGTCAGAAAATTCAGTAACCGATAAACATATTTACGAAATCATACGGTCATCCTGCCGAGGTCGGCGTGGTGTTGGCATTGTCACAATTTACCTGTTTCAGCGAAAAGCAAGGGGCTAAACGGCCTAGCGGCTTGCCAGCAATTGCGGACAGCGATGGTCCTGGAAGTCTCCTTCAGACGACGCGCCGGGGCGGTGGGTCGCAAACAGTAGAAACTGCCGTTCAGACAAGGGGTAGAGCGCCAGACTGACATTGGCCATGTCCTGTCGTGCGTGTGCCAGCGTGGTGATGGTCAAGGCGATGGCGCCGCGCTGCTCAAGCTCGCCCAGCGACAGGGTCCGCGCCTGGTACGCATGGCCATTGATGCCACCCGGCACCGGTTGCCACTGCGAATTGAACTGCGATTGCATGGCAAGCAGGCGTTCGCGCAGGGCGGGGCGAATACATGAAATGTGGGTATGCAGATGATTCTGACTGCGGCCCGACTTTGAATTGATGGTAAAGGAATAGTCCTGCACGGGGATGGCTCTGCCCAACAATCGATCCATGTAATGGCGAGCGTGCCAGGCTTGCGCAAAATACGGGGTACGGCTTGCACTCAGCAGCGTCGGATCTTCCAGACCCGTCACGTGCCGGGTGGGCATATGCAAATATTGTAACGGTCCGTTTTTGTCCTTGAAGATGACGTAGCCCTTATCCATATCAACCTTGATGCATGGCAGGGGCGGATTCTTGCCGGCCAATTGATTGGGGATGCATTGGTCATGCACAAAATGCCAGAGTATGTCGCCGCGTGCCACCTGTTTGGTAGGCACTGCCGCCTTTGGTTCGGGAACAGCAGATGTATTGCATGCCGTCAGCAGGCTGACGGCCATGAGCATTGCGGCAAGCCCGCAACGGGACCGGACAGACATAATCACTCCTTGTTCAGCGTGCTTGCCAATTACTCCATGGGTTCGCGCATTTCAGTAATGTACGAATGGTCGGAGCGCATGACGACAAATACAAAAATGGCATTGGCGATGCCAAGGAAAAGAACAATCAACGGGACCGTACTGAAGGTAATCAACAGGCCGGTAATGACCGAACTGGCCACCAGGAAAATGGCATTCATGATATTGTTGGCAGCAATCACACGCGAGGAATGGGTTTTTGGTGTCTTTTGCTGGATCAGCACATAAAGCGGCACGCTGTACAGTCCGGCCGACATGCTCAGCAGGAACAGGCCGGCGATCAACAGCCAATTTGCAGGTAGCCTGATAAATTCGTGCAGCGCCAGCAGATGCGTGCCATTCAAATCATGGGCCAGAAAATACAGTGCAATGGAAAAGACGGTCATGCCGGCGGCGCCCACGGGAACGAGTTTGAGCACATTCAGCCCTTTTTTGCCGATCCAGCCGCAAAGGACAGAGCCAAATCCCACACCGATGGAAAATACGCCCAGCAGCAGGGTAGCAACCTGTTCGTCGCCACGCAGAATTTCCTTGGCAAAGACCGGGAATATATTCAGATACACCGCACCAAAAAACCACATCCAGCTGATCAGCAAAATGCTTTTGAACACATGCAGATCATGAAAGGCGTACTTGATGTTTTCTATCGTGCCGCCGATCGGATTCCAGTCCAGCTTCAGATCGGCAGCAGATACGGGGGTGGGCGGAACCAGTCCTGAGCAAAGCCGGCCTGCAATTGCAATTAATACGCAACTGGCAGCCACATAATGGTAACCGAAGCCTTCGATGCCGGCCATGAACCCGCCTGCCATATTGCCCAGCAGAATCGCGACAAAAGTGCCCATTTCAACCCAGCCGTTGCTGCTGACCAGTGTGGTGCCGTGAAAGACCTGGGGCAGATAGGCAAACTTGACAGGTCCGAAAACGGTGGAATGGATGCCCATGAGCAGCACGCATAGCAGCAGAATGTACACGTGCTGGTAAATGAGAGCGAACGCGGCCAATGCCATGATGCCGATCTCAGCAGTTTTGATCCAGCGCATGAAGCGCGCTTTTTCGAATTTGTCTGACATTTGCCCGCTCACTGCAGACAGCAGTAAAAACGGGATAATGAACATGCCATTGATCACGACGCCGGCCATTTCCGGCGGCAACCAGCTGACCGAAACATGATACGTAAGCATGATGGTGACCGCAAACTTGAACAGATTGTCATTGGCCGCACCCGATATCTGGGTCCAGAAATAGGGGGCAAAACGCCGTTGCAGCATGATATGGGTCGCATCGTCAGATGCAACGCCATTTTTGGCAGTATCGTGGGAAGAGGGATTTGTCATGAAAATATATGTTACAGCAGCGGGACCTGCCGGACAGAAACAACAGTCGCAACATTAAACCAAAATGCAGGTTCGCGGTTAAGGAATAGCGGTTTAGTTAAAATGTATCATTGGATCTGTCAGAATTTCGTCATTCTGTCAACACAATCGGCTAAACTCTGAGCACCGAAAACACGTTTGCGAGTGGCGATATGCAACGGTTCCTGACAACATTGATATTAGCAATCTGCGCGCCGGCGTATGCCATGGGCTGGGCTGCGCCTGCATCGGCGCCTTCCCAGCGCAGCGACGCTTTGGCTGGCGGCGCCGATCGCTGTGAAGTCGTGCTGGACTCGTTCAACAAGACCGCGCTTGGCGGACGGATTGATACGGCGCAGCTTGCCGACATCGTGCGCTCCCTGACATCGCGCAAGCAGCTACCCGCCTATTTTGTGACCAAAAAACAGGCCCGGCAAGCGGGGTGGTCGCCAGGACAATATTTGTCCGATATACCCGCATTGCGTGGCAAGTCTATCGGCGGTGACCATTTTGGCAACTATGAGCGTCGACTGCCCAGAGGACAATGGAAAGAGGCCGATCTGGACTACCGCGGGAAAAAACGCAACGCCAAACGACTGGTCTTCGGCCAGGGCGGCCAGCAGTACGTGACCGTGGATCATTATGAGACATTTCACAAGGTGCCAGCATGTCGATGAGAACCTCCAAACGCAGGAGAATGAAGGCCCAACGCCGCACCCCCGCGCCGCTCAAGACCTGCGAACTGACGCATATTCATTCGATTGATGACGTTTACGACCAGTTGCAAATCGCGCTGCATTTGCCCCAGTATTTCGGTCGCAATCTTGATGCACTATACGATAGCCTGAGCACGGATGTAAAGGGCCCTTACCGGATTGTCTGGCACGGCCATGCCAGAAGCGCGATTGAGCTGGGTGAGCTGTATTATGAAGGATTGCTGGATATTTTCAGGGCGGTGGCCAGCGAACGTGACGATGTCCAGCTGGAGCTGGATTGAGCGAGTAAGCGCAACAGGACAAGGCTAATTCGTTCAGGGCCGGTCAACCGGGATGGGGCGCGGGGTATGCTGGTCTGGGCAAGTGCAAAGACGCAGCATGTGCGTAAACGGCCCGGATCAGCGCAGCGAGCATATTGCGCAGAGCGCGCCTTGGCCGGTGGTTCTTTTCATCGAACTCACGGCAGAAAAAAAACCGGCCATGGGCAGTGCCATGAACCGGTTTGCTGTTTGTCAGTGCAGCTTGCAAAGCGTGCTGTTTCAGATTGCGTTCTGGCGTTCTGCCCCCGGGCTCTGCATGGCTTGGTCCGCCGCAGCAGTAAACAACACATCGGTCGATGAATTGAGCGCCGTTTCGCTGGAGTCCTGCACCACACTGATGATGAAGCCGACCGTAACCACCTGTGCGGCCAGATCATTGTTGATGCCAAACAGACTGCAGGCCATCGGAATCAACAGTAGCGAACCGCCAGGTACGCCCGAGGCGCCGCAGCGCCGATTGTTGCCAGCACACTTAACAATAGTGCCGTCGGAATATCAACCGGAATGTTCAATGTATGGACGGCAGCCAATGTCAGCACTGTGATGGTAACAGCGGCCCCGGCCATGTTGATGGTTGCGCCCAGCGGGATGGAGACCGAGTAGGTATCTTCGTGCAAGCCCAGTTTTTTGCAAAGCAGAAGATTAACCGGAATGTTGGCGGCAGAGCTGCGCGTAAAAAAGGCGGTCACACCGCTTTCGGCCAGGCACCGAAATACCAGCGGATAGGGATTACGGCGAATTTTGAAATACACTATAAGCGGATTGACGATCAGTGCGACAAACAACATGCACCCCACCAGAACCAGCAACAGTCGGCCATAGGCCTTGAGTTCGCCCAGACCGGTGGTTGCCACGGTCACTGCAATCAGACTGAAAATGCCCAATGGCGCCAGGCGGATCACCCAGCGCACGACATTGGTCACGGCTTGCGCGGCGTCGCTCAGGATAGATTTGGTGCCCGCGCTAGCGTGACGCAGGCTGACACCCAATAAAATGGCCCAGCTCAGGATGCCGATATAATTGGCTGTCAGGATGGCATTGACGGGGTTATCGATTATGTTGAGTACCAGCGATCGCAACACTTCTACAATCCCTGCCGGGGCGCTTTGCGTAACCTGGCTGGTTACCAGGGTGAGCGTGGTGGGAAAGGCAAAGCTGGCCACCACGGCAACCAATGCCGCCGAAAATGTACCCAGCACATAAAGTAATAAAATGGGCTTGATATAAACTTCGGTGCCACTACGATGCTGGGCAATTGCAGCCATGACCAGGACAAAGACCAGCACCGGTGCGACGGCCTTGAGGGCGCCGGTAAAGAAGGTGCCGATAATCTGACTCGCTTGGGCGGCTTGTGGGAAAAATACGCCAAATAAAATACCAAGAACCAGACCGATGATGATCTGGCGAACGAGATTGCCGCGGGCGATAGCGGCCAAAAAATGCTGCAAAGTCATGACATTATTCCAGAATGCATGTGTTCCGGCAGAACCGTGGGCAGCAGCACCACGGGTACCAGCTCAGACGCGCGGCGGCAAAGGCTGATCCGTATCTGCAGGAAAACGTAAGACGTGTTGCGGTCGGGCAACGAAAAAATGGGATGCGCGGCTCAGGTTTGTCCCGAAAAAACGCGATGGGCGTCATCTTAGCTGCTTTTTTGCTCTTTGTGTTTCGAAATGATGACATCAGGCCAAAACGGGTCAGCGCGCAGGGTAGCTGGTTTTACCGGCTATTGGTCGTTGTCGTCCCAGGTTCGGGTCGCCTGAATCGTCGCGGCTGATGACCGGCTTGGGGGGCAGCGCCAGCACTGTCTGCGCCATCTGAGCCGTTATGCGTGTCGGCCTTGATGACGCTGATTTCGCCATTGGCTTCCAGAAAAGCACGCTTGACCTGCACCAACTCATCTACGCCATTGATGCGCAACTGTTCCAGTAATTCGGCGCGGGTGACGTATTCGCGCCGCATATTTTTAAGCTGCAGGATGCCATCCTTGACCAGTAACAGCCGATCAGGCGAGAGCACACGGTCTACCACCGGAAAGAAGTATCCCAGGCGGTCGACCAGAAATGACCAAAGAACGATGCCGGCTGCCACGAGCAAGCCATCCGTGACGGTGTCAGAAGATCCCGATAGCCCATTGCCGACGGCTTCCGATACCAGCATTACGACGACGATGTCGGCAAAACCCAATGAGCCGATGTTGCGTCGCCCGCCGAACCGGAATAGTAGATAAATGCCCCAGTAGATGGCCGTACTGCGTAAAAAGGCCTCGCCGAATGTTTGTTGCATTTGAAATATTTCGCTTAGCATAATCATAAGGAAATTCCTGTGAAGGTCGGGGAACACGAACAGGGAGTTAACCTGCAGAGTATACCCTGCGGCCCTCGACCATCAAAAAACCGCCCTGTGCTGGTGAGCACAGGGCGGTCGTTAACTGCTGCCAGGCAGACCCGGGCATGTGGTCTGCCTGGGGCGGTGGTTTATTCTTCTTCGACGAACGTTTCTTCGCGTTTCTTGCGAATCGAGGGCAGTGCAACCAGCACCACCAGCGCCGCGGCCAGGATCAGCAGTGACATGGACAGCGGACGAGTGACGAATGTACTGAATTCACCACGGGACAATAGCAGGGCGCGACGGAAATTCTCTTCCATCATCGGGCCCAGTACCAGTCCCAGCAACAGCGGTGCGCCTTCACATTTGAGTTTGCTCCACAGATACCCAATCACACCGAAAATGGCCATGATGTATATATCAAACACGTTATAGTTCAGCGAGTAAACACCGATAGTGCAGAACAGAACAATGGCCGGGAAGAGGACTCGGTAGGGTACTTTGAGCAGCTTGACCCACAGACCGATGAGCGGCAGGTTCAGAATCACCAACATCAGATTACCGATCCACATGGAAGCAATCAGGCCCCAGAACAGTTCCGGGTGGCTGGACATGACCTGTGGTCCCGGCTGGATGTTGTGAATAGTCATGGCGCCGACCATCAATGCCATCACGGCGTTGCCGGGAATACCCAGCGTCAGCAATGGGATGAAGGATGTCTGCGCAGCGGCGTTATTGGCCGACTCAGGTCCTGCCAGTCCGGCAGGATGACCTTTGCCAAAGCGATGTGGCTGCCTGGAAATTTTCTTTTCCAGCGTGTAAGAAGCGAAGGACGACAGCACAGCGCCGCCTCCGGGCAAGATACCCAGCGCCGATCCCAGCAGCGTGCCGCGGATACATGCCGGTGCCGCTTCACGTAGTTCCTGACGGTTCGGGTACAGCGCGCCAATCTTGTCTGTAATATCCACCCGATTTTCTTTCTGCGCCAGGTTGTTCATGATTTCGGCCAGACCGAAAACGCCCATGGCAACCACGGCAAAGTCAATGCCGTCCTGCAGTTCGGGAATGCCAAAGTCAAAGCGGGCCACGCCGGAGTTCACATCGGTGCCGACCATGCCCAGCAACAGCCCCAGCAGGATCATGCAAATTGCCTTGGGCAGGGAGCCAGAAGCCAGTACGACAGCGCCGACCAGACCCAGTACCATCAGCGAGAAGTACTCGGCGGGTCCGAATTTGAATGCAACTTCGGCCAAGGGCGGCGCAAAGGCAGCCAGCAGCAGGGTGGCAAAACAGCCGGCAAAGAACGAGCCCATTGCAGCGATCGCCAGCGCAGCGCCGGCGCGACCGTTTTTGGCCATTTGATGGCCGTCCAGCACGGTAACGACTGCCGATGTCTCGCCAGGCAGGCGACCAGGATAGCCGTGGTCGAGCCGCCATATTGCGCGCCATAATAAATCCCGGCAAGCATGATCAGGCCCGCGGTTGGGGGCAGAATGTAGGTTAACGGCAGCAGCATGGCAATCGTGGGCACAGGGCCGATGCCGGGCAAGACGCCGATCAGGGTGCCCAGAATACATCCGAGCAGGGCATAGGCCAGGTTTTCAGGCGTAAAGGCAACCGAAAACCCCAGGGCCAGATGTTGTAATAAGTCCAGCATGATTATTTTCCTTTGATCCGACGTACCAGCATGACGACTGCAATCACCACACCCAGCGGGATAGTGATCTGTGCCAGAGTGCTCCATTCGGCAATCGGTTCCGGCCAAAGTGGGAATATCAGACCCAGGCCTTTGACGAAGGCCAGCCAGGCGAACACGGTCAGGAAGATGGCGTTGCCCACGGCTATTGTCAGACTGAACTCATGACTGGCCAGGCTGCAGAAAATGACCAGCAGTGGAGTGGCAATGTACAGCCCAAGGTGGTCCAGCATAATGCCGTACAGGCAGATACTGCCAATAATCAGAAATAGAATATCCCAGTCGAAATGGCCAACAGCGCTGTCCTCGGCCGGCTCGCCGCGCAGGGCGTTGAATGTGACGATTGCGCCCAGCAATGCCATACAGACAGCCAGCCAGAAAGGGAAATAGCCTGGGCCCATGCGGCTTGGCGTGCCCATGTCATAGCTGTAGGAAAATATGACAAAGCCCAGGCCGATGACCACAAACATCAGGCCGGACCAGAAGTCCTGTTGATTTTTTATCTGCATAATTTACCTTTTAAGTCTCCACTAAAATTGCAGGTGTATAGCCTGAGGATTGTATAGAGACAAAAGTCTTGCAGAGGATGACGAAAACATTACCGTTTTGTCATGATTGCATTTGAATAAAAATGTATATTGGAATTCGGATCAGTACGGCACACGCGCGGCATGAAATTGTATGATGCTCGGGTGGCGGCGCAACGCCGGCAAAAGGTATAGATATAGGGGACGCTCATGTGGCACTGTTTGGTCATTGAGGATGATTATGAAAACGCAAGGTATATTGCCAATGGCCTGAATGAGTTGCGGCACGATGCTGTGGTCTGCGGCAATGGCGCGGACGGCATGCGACGCGCCTGTGAAGAGCAATGGGATATTATTATCCTGGACCGGATGTTGCCTGGAAATATAGATGGCCTGTCTATTCTTTCCACACTGCGCGCGCTGGGCAACAAGACGCCTGTGCTGGTGCTCAGCGCCCTGTCGGGCGTGGACGAACGCGTTCGTGGCCTCAAATCGGGCGGCGATGATTACCTCACAAAACCCTTTGCCTTTTCCGAGCTGATCGCCCGGATCGAGGCGCTGATCCGGCGGGCCGGCAGTGACGATACCATTAAGCAGTTGCGAGTAGGGGATCTGACGCTTGATTTGATCAGCCGCAAGGTAGAGCGTGGCGGCAAACTTATCAATTTGCAGCCGCGCGAATATCGTCTGCTTGTCCATATGATGCAGAACGCAGGCAACGTGGTGACCCGCACCATGTTGCTCGAATCTGTATGGGATTATCGTTTTGATCCACAATCGAATGTGATTGATGTTCAGATCAGTCGCCTGCGCCGCAAGATTGACACCGGCTTTCAAACCCAGCTGATTCACACGGTATGGGGCGAGGGCTATGTGCTGTCGGCTCAGGGACAGGCCAGCGGGCAGGATAACGCGCATCATGATTCGTCAATTTGTCCGTTTTCTGGATCGGACATGGAATTCGATTTCCTTTCGACTGACATTCAATTATGGAATGCTGGCCATCTTTTCCATCCTGATCCTGATGGCATTTATTTATTTGCAGGTGGTCGGTGCGCTGCATTCCCAATTGCAGCGGCAAATCGCGTCCACCACTCATAGACTGGTGACCGATTTCGAAGCCGGTGGCTCAGACCGGCTTATCCGTTCCCTTGCCTTTACGCTGTCCGATGACGTGGATTCAGACAAGGGGCTGTATCTGTTGCTCAATCAGACCGGTGAAAAGGTGATCGGCAACCTGGATGCGGCGCCGCTCTCGCGGCTGTCGGAGATAGCGGAAGCTGAGGTGAGCAACGAGGGAGTTGCGCTGAGCGGCCGGTTCAAGATATCGACACTGGATGACGGTAGCACGCTAATTGTCGGTGTGGATCTGGCCGACACCAATAGAACCATCGCATTGATCGGGCAGGCCTGCCTGGTCACGCTATTTGTTGCGTTGATGCTGGTGATCGTGGGAACGTTTATATTCAGGCGCGAGCTTGATTACCGGGTCAGCAGCATTCATAAGACAGCCACGCAAATTAGCAGTGGGCAACTGTCCTCGCGAATACCACTGTCTGAAATACACGATGAGTTTTATCATCTGAGCCGTGAAATCAATTCAATGCTGGATCGTATCGAGGCACTCATGAAAGGCGTTCGCCATGTGTCCGATACGATTGCGCATAATCTGCGTACGCCACTAACACGCATTATCAGCAGGCTGCGCACTGTGCAACGGCCTGGCCATTCGGCGCAGGAGGTGCTGCAGGCCACGCATTTTGCCGTTCAGGAAATTGAAAATCTGAATCAGCTATTTGAGAAATTATTGCAGATCTCCGAGATTGAAGCCGGCGTACATCGGCAACGCTTTCGCATCTGTGATTTTTCAGCGATCGCAGACGATGTTATTGACCTTTACAGTGCCTTTGCCGAAGATCGGCATCACCAGCTGTCGTTAAGTATCCAGGCGACTGCCATATCCAGGGGGATGCGGACCTGCTGGCCAGCATGCTGGCCAACCTGGTGGACAATGCATTGAAATACACCAGTGAGCATGTCTGGGTCAGTTTGCATGCAGAGCAGGGCCAGTTATCGATTCGAATTGAAGACGATGGCCCTGGTATACCTGCCAGCGAATATGGCAATGTCGGCAAACACTTCTATCAACTGGATCCCAATGCCACCGGCTTTGGGCTTGGGCTCAAAAGCGCCATGGCCATTGTGGCCATGCACGAAGGAACGCTGACGTTTGAGGACCGCCGGCCTGGGCTCACAATCACAATTGTGTTTCCGATCGAGCAGGGTTAAGTGCCGCTCACTGGCCGAATACAGGGTGTCAGCCGAAGTTGGGCGCTCGTCTGCCGACCTTGGTTACACCCGATTCATCAATTTGATAGAAATCGTTCGGGCTGTTCCAGCACTCGTCAAATAATGCATCCAGACGTTCTGGTCCGAGTTTGTCGTATGCGTTTTCCTTGACCAGCACAAATCCATCCCGATGGCTGTTCATATAGTATTTCACAAGTGATAGCTGTTTGCCCACCCGGTAAGCTTCGTAGACCACGCCTAATGCATCGCCTTTACGTACAGCCCATTTTTCAAATGCCATCGCTGTCTCCCAGCTCAATTGCCCACTATACAGCAGATACGGCAATTGTATGCTGTCAAAGCAGTGATGCAATGATGCAGTGATGCGGCGAGGTGGCGAGGTGGCGAGGTGGTCCGGGGATCAGCAGATGGCTCTGGCCCTTATTCTGGTCCACACTCAGTCTTGGTCAGCTGCAGCACCAGGCGTAACATGTCATAAAGCCTGATGCCGTCTTCAATGATAGGTTTGTTGTAGTTGTCGATGAAAAAATTACGTTCAATGCCAGTCACTCGAAAGCCTTGTCGTTGGTAAAAGGCGAGTTGGTATCCGAACGACCCTGTTCCCACTTCCAATTGTTGAGCGCCGGATCGACGATAAAAATCGATAACCCACTTGAGCAGCAACGTGCCTGTACCTGATTTTTGGTGCTCCGGATGCACGGCGATGCTCATGATTTCGTGCGATGTGGGTCCCAACGGCCGTACCAGGCATGCGCCAATCACCATTGCGCCGAGGGAAGCGACAAAACATCCTGATTGGTGAAGATACGAGCGAATCTTTTCCTCGGACGGGTCGGCAAGCAGCAATAGATCAATTGGCGCTTGCGTTGGCGGCACTTGTTGAATGAGGAGCGGCATATTTTAGATGTGGTATTCAAAAAATTGCAGTGCAGAGTTGTGTGTGGTCATGCGGGCAGTGAAACTATTGCGCAGGAAGATCAACATTGATCCGCTTGCTGTCGCGCTTCCCATTATCAAGAACGTAACCCGTAACTTCAATTTTGTTTGGACGTCCACTGATCTCAAATAGCGTACTATTTTCAGGGGAGTACGGTTTGATCGATGTTCGTTGACCATCTATGAAAAGATAGAATGCGAAAAAGGGTTTAATAAAAACACCAGGGACTACATGAACTGACGCCAATAAATTCGAACCATCTAGCGTTGCGGTCACTTCAAATTTTTCTTCTTCTTGCGCAGTGTCGATGCTCTGTTGTTCCGAAGCGACCACTAAATCTATGGGTGTGTCGCTTTGTTGTGCCAAAGCAGTCAAGCCGATAGGTATATCGCTTTGTTGTTTCGGATCTGTTAAGTCGAGTGGTACATCCGAATTGTCTATTAACCACTTCAAGCAAGTTGTGACCGTTTTTTGATTGGGCGCATCCAGTCCTTCGTCGAGTACGTCGAAGTGGGCAAATACATTATTCACGCGTTGATTTGTAAGATTTTTGCTATCGATAGCAAATCCAAGATTGTTTAAGAATGGACTTGCATGTGACGCGACATGCACGTCTGTTTTGTTTTCCAGAAACAATAGCTTTACAGCACTCGGAATCTGATAATTGCGTTGCAAGTCGTAATATATACCCTCGCGAACTAGGCGGGCTGCTAAGTCCTGCTGCGAAATTTCGTCATTTATACTTAATTCTGAATTACGTGTCGGGAAGGCATTTTTCAAATAGCTAATCACAAATGTCTTGTCGCATTGGGCTAAGGAAGTTTGAGGATTCCAAACAAGGCAGCCCGTGGATTCAGTCATGTACGGTAAAACAGATAAGGCGCCGAAACTACCTGCAGAGCCGCCGAATAATACTAACCGCGCATTATAGTGTCGAGCAAGTTTGTTGAGCCAAGTACCAATGACTTCAATCGCCTTTGGTGCATTCTCGTTCCCGGTATACCACGCAATATTGAGATCCTCGGATTTCGAGATTGTCGGATCTGCAACCGCTAAAACGGGTAGTCGCAATTGCTCCGCAATATCAAGTCCAAAGAAGAACGGACCTTTTTGTTTGTCTCGAAGCGCCATATCGCCGGTAAATCCCACCAGCAAAATACGTTCTTGTGATGGGCTGCATTCATCGAGCAGAACATGATTGTGCAGGAGCAGATCAATGGAATTTCCATCGGTAACGAATATGCGATGGATGCCGTCCTGATCCCAGGAGGCGTCTGGCGTTATTTCGTCGCTGTGATGGTCGATAACGTTCTCATTCCATTGGAAAACATCGTACAAATCATGTGTGTTGTTTGCGTTTTTCATGCGGAATTCGTGAGTTCAAAAGGAATAATATAGCTCGATTGAACGAATTAGTCGTGTGAAGCCGCCAGATCCAAGATTTTCACAAAAACTCTCAGGTGTCTATTTGGTATCGCATGTGCGTTGCTTGTCTTGAAGCGGATCCCGTTAAGTGCTGTCACCAATGCTTTTCATTTTTTTGAGTATTTGGGAAAATTACCGCGCAGATACAAACCTGCCGCTGTTGGCACGCACATGGGCAAGTTGGCACGCTTAGGTCGGCACGCCATTATTTGTGATTAAGGAAAGCGGGGGATTCTGAAATGCTTAAGAGGTATGCGCAGCAAATGCGGAACATCCGACCATCCACGCAAACATGGTTATCGTTTGGCAGCCGCAAGTTGTTGAGTTTGTTGCAGACAACAAAAAGGCCGCGTGCGAGGCGGCCTAAGTATTTGATATTGCAATAGAATAAAACTGTGTAAATGGTGGCTCTTCCCGATTCGAACGGGGGACCTGCGGATTATGATTCCGTCGCTCTAACCGACTGAGCTAAAGAGCCATTCTCACAGCTTTCACCTCACAAAAATGAGGCTTCATTCAAACTGGCGCTGCATACAAAAAACCTGATTGATCGCAGAGCAACTGAATGAAGCATGAAACTATATCAGGATTTTTTTTTCTGCGCAAGCTTTTTATTGCAACGCACGCAGGATTTTCTGCCCGGCGCGTCCGTCCGGCGTCAGCCCAAGCTTGCTTTGCTCTGTTTTGATGGCCTCGCGCGTTTTGCTGCCGATCAGACCGTCGGGTTCACCGATATCGTAGCCTCGGCCCAGCAGGGCTTTTTGCAGCGTTACCCGGTCGGCTCGCGACAGGCCGGGGTCGTCCGTGGGCCAGGCGGTAACAAAGGGGCCCGCGCCGCGCAGCCGATCACTTAAATGCGCAATGGCCAGGGCGTAGCTTTCGGCCGCGTTATAGCCATAAATCACGTCGAAATTTCGAAATACCAGGAATGCTGGTCCGGCAGCGCCCGCTGGCGTCAGCAGGCCCGCTTTCTGGTTGCCTGAAACACGCGCATCCAGCGGCTGGCCGTCTATGGTCGTGACACCTCGCGCAGCCCAGGTCGAGATGGATTTTTTATTACGTCGGCCTTCACCCGCCGTGTTCATGCCGGCAGGCAGGCGCACTTCAAATCCCCAGGGTTGTCCGGTCTGCCAGCCGCCCTTGGCAAGAAAGTTGGCGGTCGATGCCAGCGCATCAGCCGAGTTGTCCATCAGGTCGCGGCGCCCGTCGCCATCGAAATCCACGGCCAGCCGCTCAAAGGTGGAGGGCATAAATTGCGTGTGTCCGAAAGCGCCCGCCCAGGAACCGACCAGGCGCTGCGGTTGGATGTCGCCTGATTGCAGAATCCGTAGCGTGGCAAAAAATTCTTTCTGAAAGTAGGCCTGTCGACGTCCGTAACAACTGAGCGTGCCTAGCGCCTGTACCAGCGGATATTTACCCTGTGTCTGTCCGAAGTTGCTTTCTACACCCCAGACCGCCACGACCGTGGCCGGGTCTACGCCGTATTGTGCAGATACACGCTGTAATACATCGGCATGGCGGGTAAGGTTGCTTTTGCCTTCACTAACCCGTTGCTCATCCACCAACCCGGCCAGATAGTCCCAGATTGGCTGGCGAAATTCCGGCTGGTAATTGAGCTTTTCCAGAATACTCATATCCGGCGTGACGCCCTGGGTAAACCGGGCAAAGGATTGCGTGGAAATACCGGCGCGGGCTGCCTGTGGTTGCAGTTTTTGCAGGCATGCGGCAAAATCGCCGCCGTTTTGTGCAAACGCCGCGCCCGGAATGCCAATTGTAATTAATATGGCAAGCCGCTGCAGTGAGCGAGAATGAGAACGGCGCGAGCGGCTGATAGGCATGAATACTGCTCCTGATTGTGATCGAATCGTGTAATGGATTGAAGTCAAATTCTAACGTATGTGCCATTTTGTTTGTGATTTCATGTGTTTGGCGGAAAACATGGGTAAAATTGACCGCAGTTCGTTAGAATCAGTATCCATTATCCTATTCACTCGTTGAGATTGCATTGTATGAAGTTGAAAGTATTGGCAACGGCTCTGGCACTTCTGGCTACCTCGGCCTGTGTATACGCCGACTCAGAAGCGCTGAACCGTATCGAACGGCTTGAGCAGTCGCAATCCACGCAGCATCAGTTGCTGGTTCAGAACAGCAGCCCTTCGGCCAATGCTTCTAAAGCGCCGGTCTCGCAGAAGAAGCCCGAGAAAAAAGCGCTGGAACCCACCGTCGATCAGGCCAAGGCTGCCATTATCGTGGCCAATATCCTGACGCGCTTTGAGTATGACAAGAAGCCGCTGGACGAGAATATGTCGCATGCGGTATTCAAGGAATACCTCAAAATGATGGATCCGGCAAAGTTGTATCTGCTCAAGTCGGACATCGATGAATTCGAGCCGGTGCGCCAGAATATTCACACCATGCTGATGACCGGTCGTCTTGCGCCGGCGTTTGCCATGTTTGAAAAATATCGCGATCGTGTTGAACAACGATTCGATCATGCTCTGGCCCTGCTGGATAAGCCGTTTAACTTTGACGTTGAAGAATCCTTCAATCTGGATCGCAAGAAAGCGGAATGGGCGACTTCTGAACAGCAGATCAACGATCTGTGGCGCAAGCGGGTCAAGAATGATTATCTGCGTTTGAAACTGGCCGGCAGCAAAGACAGCGTCATTGTCGAGAAACTCAAAAAGCGCTATATAAACAATCGCAACCAGATCATGCGCATGAACGGCGAAGACGTTGCCGAGATGTTCCTGAATGCCTACGGCAACAGCACCGATCCACATACGTCATATTACAGCCCCAGCTCTGCAAAAAATTTCGACGTACAAATCAGCCTGTCGGTAGAGGCATTGGCGCCGTCTTGCAAAAGCGCGATGAATACGGACAAATCCGTGAAGTGGTGCCCGGTGGCCCGGCAGCCAAATCCGGCAAACTCAATCCGGGCGATCGCATTGTAGCGGTTGGCCAGGGTGAATCGGGCCCCATGGAAGACGTGGTCGACTGGCGTCTGGATGATATCGTCAAGCTGATTCGCGGCAAGCGCGGCACAACGGTGCGTATTGAGATCATTCCGGCCGAAAGGGGCATGGAAGGCAAGCACACGACGGTTTCTATCGTCCGCCAGAGAGTAACCATGGAAGATCAGGCCGCCCGCTATCGTATCTATGAAGCGGGGGCCGATGGTGATAAGCGCAAGGTTGGCATCATCACGATCCCCAGCTTCTACGAAGATTTTGACGCGAAAGCGCGCGGTGAAAGCAATTACAAAAGCCTGACCCGCGATGTCCGGGTGATTCTTGAAAAGCTTGAAAAGGAAGGCGTGGACGGCGTTCTGCTGGATCTGCGCAACAATGGTGGCGGTTCGCTGAGCGAAGCGGCCAACCTGAGTGGTCTGTTCCTGGGCGGCCCCAATCCGATCGTGCAGGTCAGTACCGCCGAGGGAACCACGTCCAATGTTCGCAGTGCAACGGGCAAAATCGTCTGGAACAAACCGGTAGGGGTCATGGTCAATCGCATTTCGGCCTCTGCATCGGAAATTTTTGCCGCTGTAATTCAGGATTATGGGCGCGGCGTCGTCATTGGTGATCCGACATGGGGCAAAGGCTCCGTGCAGACCATTCGAGGTCTGGATGAGTTTTTGCGGCGACATGAAGGCGAGGAGCTGGGGTCGCTCAAATGGACCATCCAGAAATTCTTCCGTGTCAACGGCAGCTCTACGCAGGCAAAGGGTGTTGTACCCGATATCGTGTTCCCGTCAGCCTTTGATCCTACTGAACTGGGCGAGTCCAGTTATGAGAACGCGATGCCATGGAGTAAAATCGCGCCGACCAAGTACAGTGGATACGATTCGCTCGCTGAAAAAATCGGACCACTCAAAACCATGCACGAGCAGCGTACGCAGCAATCGGAAAGCTGGAAGCTGTTGCTAGACGAGTTGGCATACGCCCGCAAGACATCCGACAAGAAAGTTATTTCACTGCGTTATGCCACACGTTTGGAAGAGCGTGAAAAAATGTCCATGGAACAGTCACAGTTTGAAGAGCGCCGTAAAAAACTGGGTGAATCCGATGTTAACTCTTTCCGTCTTGATGATGGCCTGGCAGCAGGGGAAGCAATCTGACGCAAGAGCTGGCGGACGAGAAAAAACGTAAGGAAAGCCTGGATATTGCTATCAAGGAAGCTGCCAACATCGTGGCGGATCTGGCAAAACAGAAGTAGTCTTTCGGCGCATTTGGTTACAACGATTCACAACTCGCGCAAACAGACATATCGCATTTACCCGTACGATATGTCTGTTTTTGCAATCGAGCAGGCAGATACCCGTGCTGATTCCGTTTCCAAAGCTGATGCAGTGTGCACTCATCGTCGCTACGATGAGTGTCTTCTATCCAGGCGTAACTCAAGCCCAGGAACCGTCCGCAAACCCCGCGCTGACCGTGACGGTGCAAACAGTCAATTCCACACAGATCATCCCCGGTTTTGGGGCCACCGGCAATGTTCGCGCCTGGCATGATGCCAGCGTCAGCGCCCAGACCAGCGGTCTTCGGCTCAAAGCGCTGTACGCTGATGTGGGCGATAGAGTCAAAGTGGGACAGATGCTGGCGGAATTTGAAGATACCTCCAGTCGGGGCGATCTGACCCAGGCTGAGGCGCTGCTTGGCAGGTCACGTCCAGGCGTCGCTGGATACGGCCAGGCGAAATGCAGACCGTATCCGGAAAATCCGCGGCAGCGGCGCCATCAGTCAATCCGAAGTAGACCAGGCCCTGTCAGGTGAAAAAAATGCCATGGCCGACGTCACTGCTGCCAAGGCGGCACTGCAAACCCAGACACAACGCAGCTCCTATACGAAATTGCTGGCGCCCTCCGATGGCGTCATTTCGGTGCGTAACGCGGTTATCGGTGCTGTGGTCAATCCAGGTCAGGAAATTTTTCATCTGGTTGTCGATAACCGCCTGGAGTGGCAGGCGCAACTGGGTATGCGCAATCTCATGCAGGTTAGTGAAGGCATGCCGGTGCAGCTTGTTTTGCCAAATGACCGAAGGGTAGCGGGGCGGGTGCGGCAGATCGGCCCCACGTTGGATGAGCAGACGCGCCAGGGTATTGTTTATGTTGATCTGGCATCTGATCCGCAATTGCGCGCCGGCATGTTCTTGCGAGGGCGCTTTGAGTTGCCGCTTAAACAGGGGCTGACGGTGCCGCGTCAGGCGCTGGTGCTGCGTGATGGATTCTATTTTGTTTTTGTGCTCGGAAACGACAATAAGGTCGCGCAAACCAAGGTACAACTCGGTGGCGCAGTCAGCAATACGATAGAGGTAACAGCGGGTCTGCGCGAAGGCGATCGGGTCGTGACGCAAGGCGCGGCGTTTCTGAATGACCAGGATACAGTGCGGGTGGTCCAGACCGCAGCGGCGCCGTCTGCTGATGAGACTCGCAAACCGGCAGGCACTGGACCTGATTCGCCGGCCGCATCTGCTACCGGTCCCTCCGAGAACTGAACATGAACGTTTCTGCGTGGTCGATAAAAAACCCGTTGCCTGCATGCATGTTGTTCGTGCTGCTGACATTGATGGGGCTGTATTCGTTTCATGCAATGCGGATCCAGAATTTTCCGGACATCGATCTGCCTACGGTGGTGGTCACGACCGTCCTGGAAGGGGCAACGCCAAGCCAGCTTGAGAATGATGTCGCTCGCAAGATCGAGGATAATCTGGCAACGGTGCAGGGCATAGATCATGTCTTTAGCACCTTGCAGGATGGCGTGGCGACCATTACTGCGCAGTTTGAACTGGAAAAACCCATACAGGAAGCGGTGGATGACGTACGCTCGTCAGTGGCTTCGGTGCGCAATGAGTTGCCGGCCAATACCGAGGA
Organism: Advenella kashmirensis WT001; assembly: GCF_000219915.2. Taxonomy (NCBI): domain Bacteria; kingdom Pseudomonadati; phylum Pseudomonadota; class Betaproteobacteria; order Burkholderiales; family Alcaligenaceae; genus Advenella; species Advenella kashmirensis. The sequence goes on from NC_017964.1 coordinate 1,821,979, forward strand.
ACCCATCGTCACCAAACTGGATCTGGCGCAGCAGCCGATCCTGGCATTCACCGTCAGTTCCTCGCGTCGTGATGTAACGGATGTGTCCTGGCTGGTAGACAATACCATTGCCCGTAAACTGCTCACGGTCTCTGGCGTTGGCAAGGTCAGCCGGGTGGGCGGGCGTGACCGGCAGGTACGCGTAGACATGGACCCGGTGCTATTGCAAGGGTTGGGTGCAACGGTTGCCGACGTCTCCCGGCAGCTCAAATCTGTGCAGCAGGAACAGTCGGGGGGCAAGGCTGAGCTGGGTCTGCAGAAGCAACCCATTCGTACGCTGGCGCCGTAAAAAGCGCGGCAGAGCTGGAAGATTTGCGCATACCACTGAGCAACGGCAAAGTCATTACATTGGGCGAAGTGGCTACCGTGCGCGATAGTTTTGCCGACCCGGTCACGGCTGCATTTCTTGATGGCAAGCCTGTCGTGGCGTTCGAAGTGGCACGCAGTCGCGGGGCGGGAGAGGTCGATGTCGGGCGGGGCGTGATGCAGGCGCTGGAGCAGATCAAGGCGCAGTATCCCGATCTGACCTTCCGCACAGCATTCGATATGGTGGAGCCGGTCCAGTCTGAATATGACGGGGCCATGACTATGCTGTACGAGGGCGCGTTGCTGGCGGTGCTGGCCGTCTGGCTGTTTTTGCGCGATATCAGGCGACCCTGGTATCGGCCGTCGCTTTGCCCTTGTCCATCATACCGGCATTTGTCGGCATGTATTTCTTTGGATTTACGATCAATGGCGTCACGCTGCTGGCTTTGTCCCTGGTGGTTGGTATTCTGGTGGATGACGCGATTGTTGAGGTCGAGAATATCGTGCGACACCTGCAGTCGGGTAAGTCTCCCTATCGCGCCGCGATGGAGGCGGCCGATGAAATTGGCCTTGCCGTCGTGGCCACCACCTTTACCCTGATTGCCGTGTTTTTGCCTACGGCTTTTATGAGCGGTATTGCCGGCAAGTTCTTCAAGCAATTTGGCTGGACGGCCGCCATGGCTGTCTTTGCTTCCCTGGTCGTGGCCCGTATGCTCACACCCATGATGTGTGCCTACATTTTGAAAGGCAAGAAACAGGTGCCCAAAGATCCGGCATGGATGAGGCTTTATATGAAGTGGGTGGATCGCTCGCTGCGGCATCGATGGGTTACCGTATTTATTGCTGGTCTGTTCTTTGTTGGTTCGATCGTTATTATTCCGCTACTGCCTACGGGCTTCATGCCTGCCGATGATCTGTCGCAGACGCAAGTCTATGTGGAAATGCAGCCGGGCACGCCATTGTCGCAAACCGAGAAGACGGCCGAGCGGGTGCGCCAGCTGGTCATGGAAAATCCATCGGTGCGGTCGGTGTACACCAGTATTGGTGGCGGGGCGGCGGGGGGCGATCCATTTGCCGGCGGCCAGACCCAGGAAGAGCGCAAGGCCACGTTGACGGTGCTGTTGCAGGCGCGCAACGAGCGGCCGGTCAAGCAGGAGATTGAGGCTGATATTCGCCGGCGCCTGCAAGTCGTTCCGGGCGTGCGGCTCAAAGTGGGACTGGGCGGCTCGGGCGAGAAATATATGCTGGTGCTCTCAAGCGAGCAGCCCGATGTGCTGTTGCAGACCGCACTACAGGTTGGACGACAACTGCGGTCTATAGAGGGGCTGGGTAATATCTCGTCCTCGGCCAGCCTGATTCGTCCGGAAATAGAAGTGCATCCGCGTTTCGATGATGCGGCGCAACTGGGTGTCACCAGTGCGGCAATGGCCGATACCCTGCGTGTTGCCACGGCCGGCGACTTTGAAGTGGCATTGTCCAAACTCAATCTGGATCAGCGCCAGATTCCGATCGTGGTTGCACTGGAAAAATGGGCAATCAAAGACCTGGATTTCATTGAGAATTTACGCGTGCCCGGTGCAAACGGGCCGGTGCCGTTAAGCAGCGTGGCCGATGTACGCCTGGGTGGTGGTCCGGCGGTCATCAATCGCTATGATCGGGCCCGTAATATCACATTTGAAATTGAACTTTCGGGCATCGCGCTGGGCGACGTGGTCAAGCAGGTAAGGCAGTTACCTGCCATGAAGTCGTTACCCGCCAGCGTGGCAGTCATCGATATCGGCGATGCCGAGGTCATGGAAGAATTGTTCCAGAGTTTTGGGCTGGCGATTGTCATTGGGATTGTCTGCATTTATATTGTCCTGGTGCTGCTTTTCAAGCAGTTTCTTCAGCCGTTGACAATCCTGGCCGCGTTGCCGCTATCGTTGGGTGGTGCTTTCGTGGGCCTGCTGCTGGCCGACAAGAGTTTTTCCATGCCGTCGCTGATCGGTCTGATCATGCTCATGGGGATTGCGACCAAAAACTCGATTCTGCTGGTCGAATATGCGATTCTGGCGATCAAGGAAAAGGGCATGACGCGCCTGGACGCGCTTCGGGATGCCTGCCACAAGCGCGCTCGTCCGATTTTGATGACCACCCTTGCCATGGGCGCCGGCATGGTGCCGCTGGCCGTTGGTTGGGGTGCTGCAGATCCGGCCTTTCGTTCACCAATGGCCATCGCCGTGCTCGGAGGCTGATTACATCCACGTTTCTGAGCTTGCTGGTGATTCCGGCGGTGTTCCTGATTGTGGACGATGTAAGTGGCTTTTTCCGACGCCATACGGGTAAATTGTTCAATGATCCGGAGTGAGGTATGGCCGTGGCTATGCCTGGTGCGGCAGCAGTGTGACAAAGAGGCGCAGCCACTTTCAGCAGCCGGTACAAGCGCGGCAACCAGTGCCGTAGCGGTAGAGGACAACACGAAAGGGGATAGACAAGGGTGATCGGACAATGAACATTGTGCTTTTCGGAAAAACCGGCCAGGTGGGGCGAGCGTTGCAACCGGTGCTGGCACCGTTGGGGCAGGTCATTGCGCCAGACAGGCCGCGGCACGCGTCAGGGCAGTCAGTGGTATCGGCTGAATCGGCCAATCGGCATGAACCTTGGCAGGCCGATTTCCTGGATCCGGCGTGTTTGTACGAGCGCACGCTTGCCTTATCGCCTGATGTGATCGTCAATGCGGCCGCCTACACCGCCGTTGAGGAGGCCGAAAACAATCAGGCCACCGCCTTGCTGGTTAATGCCCAAGCGCCGGCGGTATTGGCGCGGGCAGCTGCTCAATGTGGCGCCTTGTTAATCCATTATTCCACTGACTACGTTTTTGACGGCAGCGGAACACGGCCCTGGAACGAGACTGATATTGCCCGACCGGTTAATGTTTATGGGCACAGCAAACTGGCTGCAGATCAGGCAATTGCGCGCAGTGGTTGCAGGCACCTGATCTTTCGGACCAGTTGGGTATATGGTCGCCAGGGCCGTGGTTTTCTGCAGCAAATGATGCAACTGGCTATGCGCCGTCAGTGCTTGCGGGTGGTAAACGACCAGATCGGCGCGCCGACCAGTGCATGTTTGATCGCTGAAATTACTGCCGCGGTACTTAATAAATATCGTAGGCATCCGGCGGCGATTGAAGACGGTTTATATCACCTGGCAGCTAGCGGAGAAACCAGCTGGTTCGGCTATGCCTGCCATGTTTTTGCACGCATGCGCGCCAACGGGCTGGATCTGGCGCTGGATCGTGTCGTGCCGGTTAGCACACTGGAATACGGCAGCGCTGTACGGCGACCGTTGAATAGCAGGCTGAACACCAGCAAGCTGGCCGGTACTTTCGGCCTGTCGCTGCCCTGCTGGCAGCAGGGCGTTGACGCTACTGTGGATGCGCTATGCGTGGAGGCCAGGGATGGTCGCTTCCTATTGTGATGATGGGCCTGCGATGGCCGGTTTCAGGTCATAGAAAATCTTGCCTGCATCAATAAATTTGTAAAGCATGCTCTCGACGCAGACAGTCTGTCCCTGCTGGTTCAGCTGACGCATGGACTCGAGCATCTCCTGCAATAAAGCGATAAAAGACGGCACCAGCGCCGTATCCATGCTCCAGTAGCCATTGGAAAACTGCAGCGCCAGTGCGCCGGCGGCATTGGCGGCCAGTGTTGCGTTTGGAAATACGTAGCGTTCCTGAGCTCTGTCGGCAAAGTGCACGGTATCGCTTGCTGCCGACACCAGTTGTACGCCGGGCGACATTTTGAATACTCTTTTGAACGATTTGTACAGATCATGGTGTTGCCCGACTTGCAGAAACCATTGCAGGCACGTCAGTTCACTGAAGGCGGCAATCGTCTGGTGGCTGCCCAGAGTGCGATCAAAGCCCTGAATCTGTTCGTTGCCAGCATAACTCATGAGGTAGTCAACCTGCTCAATCAAGGCATCATGCTGCGGCTGGGACAAGGGATAGGCAGAATACTCCACGAGTGCGATGCGCGAGCCGGGTGCGTGGGTGTTAATGCTGGCGATTGTGGCCATTAGATTGTCATAGCTTTGCGTCGCCTGACTGCCAGCGGCTTGCGCATGGCCGTTATCATGCGTGTGCTCGCCCGATGCGCCGTTACCGGCCCGATCGCCGACTTGCTGCAGGCCTGCGCTGCCAGCATAAGGCGCGTTGGTGGCGCTGGTAATAATGAAAAGCGCGTTTGTGCTAGTATCTGTCATGAGTAAGTGCCGCGGACACTATGGCCCGGAATAATGCCAAGTAAACCGGCTATTTTAGCAAGTTACGCAAGCTTGGGCTGCCCCAAGTGCCGCTGCCGGGTAAATGGGGCACGATCCCTTCTGCGCAATCGCTTAAACACGACACCTTAAACACGAACTGTTCACTCGCCTGTGCTTATGATAACTACCCCGGAATGCTTTTCTATATGAACGACATCAGCCAGATTGAAAATCGTGTGCGCCGATGGCTTGAAAAAGCCGTCATCGGCCTCAATCTTTGTCCTTTCGCCAAAAGTGTTTATGTCAAAGACCAGGTTCGGATTGCTATATGTCATGCGCAGGACAAACATACGCTAACGGCACAGTTATACGAGGAGTTGCAGTTGCTGGCCAGTACGCCGGCGCAACAGACAGACACCACGCTGCTGGTTGTGCCCTCTATGTTCGAGCAGTTTAGCGATTTTAACGATTATCTGGATATTGCCGAAGCGGTGCTGGATGAGCTGGAACTGGTCGGTGAAATACAACTTGCGAGTTTTCATCCTGCATATCAGTTTGCCGACACCGAACCGGACGACCTAAGCAACTATACCAACCGTGCACCGTATCCGATTTTGCATCTGTTGCGTGAAGACAGCCTGGATAAGGCTGCAGAGCAGTACCCGGATGCCAGTGTGATTTTTCAGCGCAATATCGACGTGGTCCGGGCGCTGGGGCACGAGGGATGGCATCGGCTGTTGCAGGATGATCAAGAGTAACCTATTGAAATGCAATAGCTTTTCTAGTGATTGTGGTATTGTGGATTGTGCATGGTTTGTGGTATTATGTAATCTAAGCTGTATATCTGGTTGACTGAATGTTTTCTGGACGCGGGTTCGACTCCCGCCGTCTCCACCAACAGTGTATTTGCTGCTGTATCCATAAGACGGATTCAAGTATGCTGCTGATGGGGACGCCATGGTTTCGACAGGAAAAGATAGGAAGATCGGCAGCCGGTAGGCGATGACCGTAAATCAAGCAAAACCTTTAAATGCAAATGACGAAAGTTACGCATTAGCAGCCTAATACTGGCTAGCTAGGAGCTTTATCCACTTGGCAACAGAACGGATAAAAAAGGGAGCTTCGGCTCCCTTTTTCATTGCGTGGCGAACATATGAGGTGGTTGGCTGCGGTTGCCTTGTCAAGGCGAGGTGTTGCATTGTCGGGAGTGTGTCCCTTGTATGCCAGATACCTGTTTTTTTAGCGGATTTCGTAAAGATAAAGTTCAACCCGCCGGTTTACGGCGCGTCCCTGCGCTGTCGAATTGCTCATGAGCGGGTCAATTGATCCCCGACCTTCGAGCTCAATCAGCACGCTTTTCACATTGCGTTGAATCAGATAATTGACAACGGCAGTGGCGCGTGTGATCGAGAGCGTCTGATTGGTAACCGGATCTCCCTGAGAATCTGAATGTCCGACTACCTTAATGCGCAAATAGGGCGACTCAGCGAAAGCGCCTGCCACGGCGTTGAGCACCGGCTTCATTTTGTTATTCAGGCGAGCGCTGCCGCCACGAAAGGCTGTTCCCCCGGGTAAAATCACACGCAGGCTGCCATCGCGCACCCGATTGACCTGAATGCCCAGATTCTGGGTATCGGAGGCACGAATCTGCCCGATAAGTTCGTTCCAGTTGCTTGGCGTAGTGACACTGCGCTGCATCACTGGCAGTCCGCTAGTGTCAACAGCAATGCCGCCGCCGGGGTTGTCCACGCCGCCATTGCCGAAAGATGCACAGGCCGATAGCAGCAATCCTGCCGTTGCCATCACCAGGGCCCGTATAAGCGCGCTCAGTTTCATGATTTTCCTATGCTTGCCTGTTCTTTGATTTTTACGACGGCATCCCATACATCTTCAGGCATAAGTGCAATCTGGTCAGCATCCCAGGCCTTTACTTCATTAGCATCAACGCAATAGCCGTAAGCGGCGGCAACAGTCGGCATACCAGCTGCCTTGCCTGCGATGATATCACGTTCATCATCACCTACATAGATACAGGTTTCGGGCGCAACCCCGGCCAGTTTTGCGGCGTGCAGCAGCGGCGCAGGGTGCGGTTTGGAATAGGCCAGCGTATCGCCACAGACATTGGCTGCGCTGCGATCGGTCAGTTGCAGATAATCGAACATCGGCAGCGACAGCGCTTCGGCCTTGTTGGTCACGATACCCCAGCGCAGGCCGGAATTTTCCAGTTTGCTAAATAACTGTTCAATGCCCGGAAACAGCGTGGTATTCCGGGTCATGCAGGCGCGGTAATCTTCGAGAAACCGCAGGCGCGTTGGTTCGTAGTCTTCGTCGTCCGGGGTAAGCGCCAATGCGACCCTCAGCAGCCCGCGTGCCCCCTGCGATGCAACACAGCGCAGCATTTCATAAGGGAGTGGCGGCATTCCCCGATACTGGCGCTGCAGGTTTGCGGCGTGCGCCAGATCAGGAGCGCTGTCTGCCAGCGTACCGTCAAAGTCGAAAAGCACAGTGGTGATCATTTGTAGGTCGCCATCAGATAGTTGACCGATGTGTCGTTGCTCAGTGAGTAGACATCGGTTATCGGGTTATATTGCATGCCTTTCATGGCCATGGGTTCCAGTCCGGCATTGCGGGCGCTGGCTGCCAGTTCGCTCGGGCGGATAAAACTGCTGTGGTTGTGCGTATTGCGTGGCAGCAGGTTAAGCACGTACTCGGCGCCAACGATGGCAAACAGAAAGGATTTGAAATTGCGGTTCAGCGTGGAAAAAAAGACCAGCCCGCCAGGTTTGACCAGCGTGGCGCAGGCGCGGACAATGGAACCCGGATCGGGCACATGTTCCAGCATTTCCATGCAGGTCACAATGTCGTATTGGGCGGGACGCTCGCTGGCGATCTGTTCTGCGCTGATATTTCGGTATTCCACCTGTACGCCGCTTTCCAGACCATGCAGGCGAGCTACATTCAGGGATTTTTGCGCCAGGTCGATACCGGTGACCGATGCGCCGCTGGCAGCCATGCTTTCGGCAAGAATGCCGCCGCCACAGCCGACATCAATGATGGTCTTGCCCCCCAGACCGCCGGCCAGAGACGAGATCCACTCCAGGCGCAACGGGTTAATGGCGTGCAGGGGTTTGAACTCACTGGTGGGGTCCCACCATTTTGCCGCAAGGTCGCCAAATTTATCCAGTTCGGCCTGACTGGCATTGACGGGCAGGGAAGAGGGCGTGCTGGTCTGTGACATAGGCAGTGGTGGAAAGTGATACCGTGTGTATATGAAAGTGATAGCTGCATTTTACACCACTGGGGATCGCAGGGGAGACAAGCTCGGGCAATCGGGTCCAGAGAACGCGCCAGGGATGGATTTCGCCAGACGTAAAAAAGGCTCCTTGAAGGAGCCCTTTTTACTGCTACTAGGAGCCTTTTTGCAGGAGACGCTGGATTAGCGGCGTGTACCTACGATTTCGATCTCTACGCGACGGTTTTTAGCACGGCCTTCGCGAGTTGTGTTGGAGGCAACAGGTTGTGTTTCACCACGGCCGGAAGCAATGATCTGGTCAGCAGGAACACCACGGGAGATCAGGTAGTTCTTGACTGAAGCAGCACGGCGCTCAGACAGTTTCTGGTTGTATGCATTGGTACCAACAGAATCGGTATGACCAGTAGCGATCAGAGATTCCAGGTTCAATTGAGTAACTTGCTGGGCAACTTGATCCAGAATGTTACGGCCTTCTGGTTTGAGTGTTGCTTTGTCGAAGTCGAAGAATGTATCAGCGTTGAAGGTTACTTTGTTGGCAACGACTTCAGCTTGAGGAGCGCCACAACCTTGAGCTGCGGTTGCGGGTGTCCAGAAATTGTCGCGCCAGCAGTGTTCATTCGTGCCGTTCATCCAGACCAGACCGTATGGATTAACCCAGTTATCGACGGTTTGCGCTGATGCTACACCTGACGTTGCGGCTGCAACAACGGCGAATGCCAATGCGAATTTAGAGGGTTTGTTCATGTTTCTCCTCGTTGAGCTTGATAGCTAAAAGTTGACTCGCAGCGAAACCCGCCGCAGATTGAAATTCAGGGTCAGTATAGCAACGCTTGGATATGGATTCAAAGGGTTGCACTAGTTTTCCCTTGTTCGTGGTTCAATCTTAAGCGATTTTTGAAGTCTTTGCCGAGACTAAGTCCTACATTTTTAAGGGAACTTTCCAATATTGTCTCTTATGCACCAAATTTGTTGGATTTCAACCACAAACCCTGTTTCAAATTTGCTGCAAAAGCGCATTGTCCGAAGCAAGCACCTGAAGGAAATGAAAAATTAAAGCTCAATACTTAAAGTAAAGTCTCAAATATATAAAGAGGCCATAAATGTTCACATTACGCGTGTTCCGGTGCGCTGAACGGGCTGTAACAATGATAGAATGACGGATTCGCCCCGCGTGCGAGACCGGAAAACGCCTGCCGGATTTTCTGACGTTGTATCAAATCAAAATAAGTTATGAGTACTATGGATTCTTTTGCCAGGGAAACCCTGCCAATATCGCTAGAAGAGGAAATGCGCCGAAGCTATCTTGATTACGCCATGAGCGTAATTGTGGGCCGGGCGCTTCCCGATGTCAGGGATGGGTTAAAGCCGGTGCACCGCCGGGTGTTGTTTGCCATGCACGAGCTGAACAACGACTGGAATCGGGCTTACAAGAAATCCGCTCGTATTGTCGGTGATGTTATCGGTAAGTATCACCCCCATGGTGACCAGGCGGTGTACGACACCATCGTGCGCATGGCGCAAGACTTTTCCTTGCGCTATATGCTGGTAGACGGGCAGGGTAACTTTGGTTCGGTCGACGGCGACAGTGCGGCTGCCATGCGTTATACGGAAATCCGCCTGGCCAAAATTGCGCACGAACTGCTGGCCGATATCGATCAGGAAACAGTCGATTTTGGCCCGAACTACGATGGTAGTGAGCAGGAACCGCTGTTGCTGCCTTCGCGCGTACCGAATCTGCTGGTCAACGGCAGCTCAGGTATTGCCGTCGGCATGGCAACCAATATACCGCCGCACAACCTGAGCGAAGTTATCGACGGTTGCCTGTATTGCCTGCGTAATCCGGGCTGCACGCTGGATGAACTGATCGAACTGATTCCCGCACCCGATTTCCCCACCGGCGGTATTATTTACGGCATTACCGGGGTGCGCGAGGGCTACCGCACAGGACGCGGACGTGTCGTGATGCGCGCCAAAACCCATTTCGAAGACATGGAAAAGGGCAATCGTCAGTCCATCATCGTTGACGAGCTGCCATACCAGGTCAACAAAAAGACACTGCAGGAACGCATTGCTGAGCTGGTCAACGAGAAGAAAATCGAGGGTATTTCGGATATTCGCGACGAGTCTGACAAAGACGGCATGCGCCTGGTCATTGAACTGAAGCGCGGCGAAGTTCCCGAAGTCATTCTGAACAATCTGTTCAAACATACGCAATTGCAGGATACCTTCGGTATCAACATGGTTGCACTGGTGGAAGGGCAGCCGCGACTGCTTAACCTGAAGCAGATGGTCGAGTACTTCCTCAGTCATCGCCGGGAAGTGGTCACGCGCCGTACGGTATTTCAGTTGCGCAAGGCGCGCGAACGCGGTCATTTGCTGGAAGGCCTGGCCGTTGCGCTGGCCAATATCGATGAATTCATCGCGATCATCAAGGGTGCGCCTACGCCACCGGTAGCCCGACAGGAACTGATGGCACGTAACTGGGATTCGTCTCTGGTACGCGAGCTGCTGCTGCGGGCAGACGATGGCAGTGTGCTGGGTGGCAGTGCCGCCTATCGTCCGGAAACCCTGGCTGACATTTTCGGGCTGCAAAGCGATGGACTGTATCGTTTAAGCGACATCCAGGCTCAGGAAATCCTGAATATGCGCCTGCAACGCCTGACCGGGCTGGAGCAGGATAAAATCGTCAATGAATACCGTGGAATCATGGACACCATTGCCGATTTGCTGGATATCCTGGCCAAACCCGAACGAATTACCGCAATTATTTCCGACGAGCTGGTTGCCATCAAGGCTGAGTTCTCGACCAACGCCAAGGATGTACGGCGTTCCGAAGTGGTCATGAATGCGACCGAACTGGATACCGAAGACCTTATTACTCCAGCCGACATGGTCGTGACGCTTTCCAATAGCGGCTATATAAAAAGCCAGCCGCTGTCCGAATATCGTGCACAGAAGCGAGGCGGCAGGGGCAAGCAGGCGACGGCAATGAAAGAGGACGACTGGATCGATCAGTTGTTTATCGCCAACACTCACGATTTCCTGTTGTGTTTCTCCGACCGTGGCCGGGTGTACTGGCTCAAGGTTTGGGAAGTGCCGCAAGGAACGCGTGGTTCTCGCGGACGTCCGATCGTTAATATGTTCCCGCTGATAGATGGCGAGAAAATCACGGTTGTGTTGCCGGTGCGTGAATTTTCCGACACCAGCTTCGTGTTCATGGCAACGTCTCGTGGTACTGTCAAGAAAACCCCGCTGTCCGATTTCTCCAATCCGCGCAAGGCGGGCATTATTGCCGTGGCCCTGGACGAAGGCGATTATCTGATTGGCGCCGATCTGACTGACGGTGAGCACGACGTCATGTTGTTCTCCGATGCAGGCAAGGCAGTACGCTTTGACGAAAATGACGTGCGTCCAATGGGTCGCACTGCACGTGGCGTGCGCGGCATGAATCTGGACGGCGATCAGCAGGTGATTTCGCTGCTGGTGGCAGGTGACGAGTCTCAAAGCGTGCTGACCGCCACCGAAAATGGCTACGGCAAGCGTACCTCTATTTCGGAATATACACGTCACGGTCGTGGCACCAAAGGCATGATCGCCATCCAGACCAGCGCCCGCAACGGCAAGGTCGTAGGCGCTGTCCTGGTGAACCCGTCAGACGAAATCATGCTGATCACCACCGGTGGTGTTCTGGTTCGTACCCGGGTCTCTGAAGTGCGGGAAATGGGCCGCGCCACACAGGGCGTTACATTGATCAGTGTCGATGACGGCAGCAGTTTGTCTGGCGTACGTCGTGTGGTGGAAAGCGATGCCGATGTTGACGCCGATGAGGCTGACACACCTGCGTTGCCTGTCGCCGGGCAGCCGGATGCACCAGCCGACGGCAATAACGAGCCATCGGGCGATGCGCCAGGCTCAGAGACACCGGACACCGATACAGAGGCCTGATTTTTTCAGAGTAAATCACCTTAATTTCAGGGTAAACAATGGGTACGCAATTTTGGAATTTTTCGGCCGGGCCGGCTGTCCTGCCCAAGCCTGTTCTGGAGCAGGCAGCCGCCGAAATGCTCGACTGGCGCGGCAGTGGCATGTCGGTCATGGAAATGAGTCACCGGGGCGCCGAATTTACGCAAATCTGCGACGAGGCTGAAGACGACCTGCGCACCCTGTTGGGCGTCTCTGACGATTATGCCGTGATTTTCATGCAGGGTGGTGCCACGGCAGAAAACGCCATTGTCCCGATGAACCTGATTGCGCGCAATCCATCCAATAGCGCCGATTACGTTCTTACCGGCAGCTGGTCGGTCAAGTCACATAAAGAGGCGCAACGCTACGGCAATGCACGCGTAGCTGCTGCTGCTGATACAGACATGCAGATCGATGGCGTGACGTATGGTGCCTGGAGCTGGGTGCCGCCGCTTGATTCCTGGCGCGTACAGCCCGATGCCTCTTATCTGCATTATTGCAGCAATGAAACCATTGGTGGCGTGGAAATAGCGCAAATGCCTGATATGCAGGCGCTGGGTGTGCCTGATGTGCCGCTGGTGCTTGATGCGTCTTCGCATTTTCTGTCACGTCCGCTGGATGTTTCCCGCACGGGCATGGTGTATGCGGGCGCACAGAAAAACGCAGGCCCTGCCGGCGTCACTATGGTGATTGTGCGTAGGGATATGCTGGGCCACGCGCTTGCATGCACGCCATCGGCTTTCGATTATGTGAACGTGGCAAAAGAGCGTTCCCGCTACAACACGCCACCGAGCTACGGCATCTACATTTGCGGGCTGGTGTTCAAATGGCTGCTCCAACTGGGCGGACTGGCTGAGATTGAAAAACACAACCTGGCCAAATCGCAAGCCTTGTATGCCCAGATAGATAGCAGCGATTTTTACGCCAATCCGATACAACCTGCGTTCCGTTCGCGCATGAATGTGCCGTTTACGCTGGCCAGCGAAGAGCTGACCAGTCGTTTTCTGAAAGAAGCCGCGCAACAACATCTGCTGGCGCTCAAAGGACACAAGTCTGTCGGCGGTGTGCGTGCATCCATCTATAACGCCATGCCCATGGAAGGCGTTACAACACTTATTGACTTCATGAAAGAGTTCGAGCGCACGCATGGATAATTCACTACAGAATGCGCTCAAACCGCTGCGCGACAAAATTGACCAAATCGACCGCGATATTCTTGAACTGCTTAATCAGCGGGCGCAAACCGCAATCGATGTAGGTCGGGTCAAGCACGAGCATCAGGCTGACAGCGCCGTACTCAAGCCCGAGCGTGAAGCCCAGGTCATCCGGCGCTGCAGGAGCTCAATCGCTACGGTACCTTTACTGAAACTGGTGTGCGGGCCGTCTGGGCAGAAATCATTTCGGTGTGCCGAGGCCTGGAAAAAGGGTTGACCGTGGCCTATCTGGGTCCAGAAGGGTCGTTTTCCGAGCAGGCTGCCATGGAGTTCTACGGTCATTCGGTCCATGCGCTGCCGTGTCCGTCCTTTGATGAGGTGTTTCGTGCCGTTGAGGCAGGGCAGGCCGATGTCGGCATGGTGCCAGTGGAAAACTCCACCGAAGGGGCCGTCAACAGAACGCTGGATCTGTTTCTCAATTCCACCGTCAAGGTGCATGGGGTTCGCTCCATTCCCATCCGTCACTGTCTGATGAGCCAGCATGGAACCATGGATGGCGTCAAAAGCATCATGGCGCATCCGCAAGCACTGGCGCAGTGCCAGAAATGGCTGTCGCAACATCATCCGACGCTTGACATCGTGCCCGCAGCCAGCAATTCCGAGGCGGCCAGACATGCCGCTCAGGACGAAAGCGTTGCGGCAATCGCCGGCGAAACTGCCGCTGTTTTCTGGAACCTCGGGCTGGTGGCTTCAGGTATTCAGGACGACGCCAATAACAAAACCCGCTTTCTGGCTATTGGCAATATTGAAACAGCGCCCAGCGGGCGCGATCAGACCAGCCTGATTTTTGCGGTGCCTAATCGCGTCGGTGCGGTATACGAGATGATCAGCCCGTTTGCGCGCAATGGCGTGTCAATGACCCGTTTCGAATCCCGGCCAGCGCGTACCGGTCAGTGGGAATATTATTTTTATGTCGATGTATTAGGCCACTGTTCTGACGAGAACGTGGCCCGGGCGCTGGAAGAACTGAAACAGCAGTCCGCATTTTTTAAAATTCTGGGTTCCTACCCAATGCAATAGAAGGTGATTTGAATGTCCGGTATAGCCAATGGGTTCGGTATATCCAGTAATGTCGATGCAATGATGCCATACCAGGCAGGCAAGCCTATCGAGGATCTGGCGCGAGAGTACGGGCTTGATCCGGCCAGCATTGTCAAGCTGGCATCCAATGAAAATCCGCTGGGTATGTCCGATTCGGTGCGCCAGGCAATCAGCACCTTTCTTGAAAGCGTGCCTGGACAGGCGCTGGGTCGCTACCCCGATCCTAATGCCTTTTCACTCAAACAGGCGCTGGCGGCGCATTACCAGGTCCCTGCCAACTGGCTGACTGTCGGTAATGGCTCCAACGATCTGCTGGAAATTATTTCGCTGGCCATTCTCGACCAACAGGCATCCTGCGTTTATGCCGAGCACGCATTCATTGTTTACCAGCTGGCAACGCAGGCGCGCGGCGCCACCCATATTAAAGTGCCGGCGGCGAGTTACGGTCACGATCTACAAGCCATGTTCGAGGCTATTGCCGACGATACACGTCTGGTCTTTATTGCCAATCCAAATAATCCCACCGGTACCTTCCATAGCGGCGAAGTAATCCGCAGTTTTGTTGAAAAAGTGCATGCCGCCTATGGCAATCGCGTCACTGTGGTGCTGGATGAAGCGTATAACGAGTATCTGGATCCGCAACTGCGGTTTGACAGTGCCCAACTGGTCAGAGATTTTGCCAATGTCATTGTGGTCCGTACGTTTTCCAAAGCCTATGGTCTGGCAGGGATGCGCATGGGGTTTGCCATTGCGCGCCCGGAAATGACTGACTACTTAAATCGCGTTCGCCAGCCGTTCAATGTGAATTTGCTGGCGCAGGTAGCTGCAGTTGCGGCACTCAAGGACACAGCGTTTCTTGAGAAAACCTACGAACTGAATCGTGATGGCAAACGCTGGCTCTCGGCGCAGTTTACCGAAATGGGCCTGGAATTTGTCCCCAGCTTCGGCAACTTCATTCTGCTGCGTGTAGGCGATGCGGCAGCTGTCAATACAGCGCTGCTACAGCGAGGCGTCATCGTGCGCCCAGTTGTCGGCGACGGCCTGCCCGAGCATTTGCGCGTTTCTATCGGATTACCCGAGGAGAACGCCAAATTCATCAGCGCGCTCAAAGAGGTGCTGGGCAAGTGATGGCAAGCAAGGCCAGTGCGCAAGATGCGGCTGCAGCGCCGCAGCTTCGGATTCCGGTTCTGGCCGTCGTTGGCGTCGGCCTGATTGGCGGCTCACTGGCATTGTCGCTCAAGCGCAATGGGGTTGTCGGCAAGGTCCTGGGCATCAGTCAGGATCCGGCAAGCATCAACAAGGCGCTGGAACTGGGCATCATCGACACAATTGCGTCTTTCGAGCAGGTCTCGCAGGCAGACGTGATCGTCATCGCAACGCCGGTTTCTGCATTTGAATCGGTATGCAATGCGATCAAGCCATTTTTAGCGCCACGCACGATCATTACCGATGTTTGCAGCACCAAGCAACAGGTGGCTGGCATGGCCCGACGCTCGCTGGGCGACCGCGTGAGGCAGTTTGTTCCCGGACATCCCATTGCAGGCGCTGAAACATCTGGCCCTGCCGCGGCCAATGCTTTTCTGTTTGAACAAAAGCAGGTTATCCTGGCGCCGTTACAGGAGAATGCGCCGGAGCAGATCGATCTGCTGACCCGGTTATGGGAAGCCTGTGGTTCCACTGTCAGTTCGATGGGCGCTGCAGCGCATGATCGCATATTTGCCGCCGTCAGCCATATGCCGCACTTTCTGTCTGCGCTTTATATGTACAGCCTGCTGGATGCTGAGCAAGCCGATAGCAAGCTTAAATACGCGGGCAGCGGGTTTCGTGATTTCACGCGAATCGCCGCCGGTCCACCGGTCATGTGGCGCGATATATTTTCAAGTAATCGCGAGTGCATGTTAGAGGAAATTACCCGCTTTCAAGCGTGTCTGGAGCAAGCCCGGCAAATACTGGAGAGCGGCAACAACGACGCGTTTGAGGCATGGCTGGCAGCCGCGGCCCAGGCGCGGCGAGATTGGGAGAATCCACCATCATGAGTGAAGCAAGTCAATATCTGGCCCCGGCTGTACGGGTCCAGGGGAAAATGGCGTTGCCTGGATCGAAAAGCATTTCGAACCGGGTTCTCTTGCTGGCAGCCTGTCAGAAGGCAACACGCACATTGACGGGCTACTCGATTCGGATGACACGCGCGTCATGCTTGCCGCGTTGCGCGCGCTTGGGCTACAGATTGATCAGGCAGGCGAGAATCAGGTTGTGGTGCACGGCAAGGGGTCGTTTCCTCAAACGCAGGCAGATCTGTTTCTGGGCAATGCCGGTACAGCGTTTCGCCCATTGACCGCAGCGCTGGCGGTGGCGCAGGGGCATTACCGTCTGCATGGCGTGCCCCGTATGCATGAACGTCCGGTCGGAGACCTGGTCACGGCACTGCAGGCTGTGGGTGCACAGATCCGCTATGAGGGCCAAGTCGGTTACCCGCCGCTGCAGATCTCACCTGCGCAACTGCATGTTGATGGCCCGATCCCGATTCAGGGCAATGTGTCCAGTCAGTTTTTGACCGCCTTTCTGATGATCGCCCCGATCCTGGCGGCGCGTGTCGGCCACGATATCACCTTGCAGGTTCAGGGAGAGCTGATCTCCAGGCCGTATATCGCCATTACCCTGCAATTGATGGCGCGATTTGGCGTGACCGTTGTGCAGGAAGGCTGGCAACGCTTTACCATCGCGGCGGACAGTCGCTACACCAGTCCCGGTACGGTTGCTGTCGAGGGCGATGCCTCCAGCGCATCTTACTTTCTGGCCCTGGGGCTGCTTGGCCAGGGGCCGGTACAAATCAACGGTATCGGCAGGGACAGCATTCAGGGCGATATTGCGTTTGCGCAATTTATCGAGCGGCTGGGCGGAAAAATTACCTATCAGGACCAATGTCTGATCTCCGAGAGACAGCAAAGTGTCGCTGATCAGCCTTTGCCGGCATTTGACGAAGATTTCAACCTGATTCCCGATGCGGCCATGACAGCAGCGGTGCTGGCCCTGTACGCTGACGGCCCTTGTATGTTGCGCAATATTGGCAGTTGGCGCGTCAAGGAAACGGATCGCATTCATGCCATGCATACCGAGTTGAGCAAACTGGGTGCAATGGTTGAATCGGGACCCGACTGGATTCGTATTACCCCGCCCGAGCCCGGCAAATGGCGAACAGCGCAGATTGCGACCTACGATGATCATCGTATGGCCATGTGCTTTTCGCTGGCCGTATTCGGGCCGGTTGGCGTTACCATCCTGGATCCTGCGTGCGTCAGCAAGACATTTCCAGACTATTTCTTAGTTTATGATGCGCTTGTTACAACCGCGCAGGAAGGGGTGTCATGACTGGCCGAGTGCGGGCGGACGATCCTATTCCTGTTATTGCCATTGATGGCCCGACCGCCTCAGGCAAAGGCACGGTCGCTGCCCGGGTGGCCGATGCCCTGGGCTGGTCCGTCCTCGATAGCGGCGCGCTGTACCGTCTGAGTGCGCTCGCAGCGCTCAGGCGCGGTGTGGCCGATACTGACGACAATGCGCTGGCCGATATTGCACGAGGGCTGGATGTCCGCTTTCAGGGCGACAAAGTGTTGCTTGACAACGACGACGTCACCGAGCAGTTGCGCCAGGAGCATATCGGCGACATGGCCTCGCGAATTGCACCGCTGCAGCCATTGCGCGATGCCTTGCTGGAGCGCCAGCGGGCGTTTCGGCAGGCTCCAGGCCTGGTTTGCGATGGTCGGGATATGGGAACCGTCGTATTTCCAGATGCTTCTCTTAAGATTTTCCTGATTGCAGACGTTGATGCGCGTGCGCAAAGACGCTATAAGCAGTTGATCGAAAAAGGTTTTTCTGCTAATCTTGGCGACTTGTTAAAGGATTTGAAAGCGCGCGACGACCGGGATCAGAACCGTTTGGTGGCGCCACTGAAACCAGCAGATGATGCCGTAGTGGTCGATTCTTCCGATTTGGGAATTGATCAGACCGTCGAGCGCATCCTGGCTCACTGGCGCAACAAAACGTAACAGCGAATGAGCGGGCCGGTAAGTCGGCTGGAACCGGGGGTGATTGTTCAGCAGTCGTCGGTTCAGCGTTTTTCGGTTCAGCATCGTCCGCATTCATATCCGATGCACCAGCGCGGTCAGGCAGCAGGATTGCAGTAGCAGTACCAATATTCCCCTGAGGTTGCCAGTATTATGGCTGCCCCATAGGGCACAGAGCAGTTTTTCAACGGTCATGGCAGGCGCGAAAGTCACCTGCGTTACTGTTGAATTTCAAGGGCTTTCGTCTGAGTTCAGACGAAAGGTTTTTTCACTCCGCCGCGGCAGGCTGTTCTGCCAAAGCGTGTTTTTAAGGCCAGGAGACCGTGATGGTCCCGGGATTTTTCTAATGTCATCCATTTCTTTACAAGACGCCACTGGTGGCGAAAGCTTTGCTGATCTATTTGCTCAAAGCGTAAAAAACCAGGATATGAAATCAGGTGAAGTGATTTCAGCCGAAGTGGTCCGTGTCGATCACAACTTTGTCGTAGTTAATGCGGGATTGAAGTCCGAATCTCTCATCCCTCTCGAAGAATTCCTGAATGATCAGGGCGAACTGGAAGTTGCCGAAGGTGACTTCGTTTCTGTTGCCATTGATTCACTCGAAAACGGTTACGGCGACACCATCCTGTCCCGTGATCGTGCTAAACGTCTGTCTGCATGGCTGTCACTCGAGAAAGCGCTCGAGTCTGGCGAAATGGTAACCGGCACCATCACTGGAAAAGTGAAGGAGCGGCCTTACTGTCATGACTAACGGCATTCGCGCCTTTTTGCCTGGTTCACTGGTTGATCTGCGTCCTGTCAAGGATACGACGCCATACGAAGGCAAAACGATGGAGTTTAAAGTTATTAAACTCGATCGCAAACGCAATAACGTCGTGCTGTCACGTCGTTCTGTTCTTGAAGTGAACATGGGCGAAGAGCGTCAGAAACTGCTGGAAAACCTGAAAGAAGGCGCAGTGGTTACCGGTGTGGTCAAAAACATTACCGATTACGGCGCATTCGTTGACCTGGGCGGTATCGACGGTCTGTTGCACATTACCGATATGGCATGGCGTCGTGTTCGCCACCCATCTGAAGTCCTGTCCGTTGGTCAGGAAGTGCAGGCCAAGGTTCTTAAGTTTGATCAGGACAAGAGCCGCGTTTCCCTGGGCGTCAAACAGCTGGGCGAAGATCCATGGGTCGGTCTGGCACGTCGCTATCCGCAAGGCACACGCCTGTTCGGTAAAGTCACCAATCTTACTGACTACGGTGCGTTTGTTGAAGTCGAAACCGGTATCGAAGGTCTGGTACACGTTTCCGAAATGGACTGGACCAACAAAAACGTTGATCCGCGCAAAGTGGTTAGCCTGGGCGAAGAAGTTGAAGTCATGGTTCTGGAAATCGACGAAGATCGTCGTCGTATTTCACTTGGCATGAAACAGTGCCGTGCGAACCCATGGGAAGATTTTGCCACCAACTTCAAACGTGGTGACAAAGTCCATGGCGCAATCAAATCCATTACCGACTTTGGCGTATTCATCGGTCTGCCTGGCGGTATCGATGGTCTGGTTCACCTGTCTGACCTGTCATGGGCCGATTCTGGTGAAGAAGCCGTGCGCAACTTCAAGAAAGGCGACGAGATTGATGCCGTGGTACTGGCGATCGATACCGACAAAGAGCGTATTTCTCTTGGTATCAAACAGCTCGAAGGCGATCCGTTCAACAACTACGTTGCAACGAACGACAAGGGCGCCGTTGTTCCTGGCGTGATCAAGTCTGTTGAAGCCAAAGGTGCAGTTGTTACGCTGTCACTTGAGGTTGAAGGCTATCTGCGCGCTTCTGAAATTTCAGCCGGCCGTGTCGAAGATGCGACCACTGTCCTGAAAGAAGGCCAGAACATCGAAGCCATGATCCTGAACGTCGATCGCAAGGCGCGTTCAATCCAGTTGTCAATCAAGGCACGTGACAATGCTGAGACCGCGCAGAGGCGTTGCAACGCATGAGCGATACCAGTGCGTCATCCGGTACGACTAACCTGGGAGCTTTGCTCAAGGCGAAGCTCGACCAAGCTAAAGACGATTAAGCTGTGACTAAATCAGAGTTGATTGAAGCACTAGCGGCCAGCTATCCACAGCTGGCTGCCCGTGACACCGACTTCGCTGTCAAGACGATGCTTGATGCCATGACCGTTGCTCTATCCAGAGGTCAGCGCATTGAAATTCGCGGTTTTGGCAGCTTCTCGCTGTCAACGCGTGCTCCACGGGTTGGGCGCAATCCCAAGTCCGGCGAACAGGTGATGGTCCCCGGCAAACGGGTGCCTCACTTTAAGGCGGGCAAAGAATTGCGCGAGCGCGTTGATTCTGTTTTTACCTCTGCTGACGATACCAAGCAGGATTCATCCGAGAATGGCCAATTTGACGCCCAGGCGGCCAAGGTAGCCAATCTCTGATTAAATCAGGCAGGTGTTCGTTTCTTAATGAAGTCCAAAAACCCCGATTACAAAATCGGGGTTTTTGTTTTTAGACAGCCAATTCGCATTACAATGACGAATAATTCAATTTCAGGAGCAGGCCAATGCGTTACATTGTCTGGGCATTGCGAATCATCGTTTTTCTGTTGGTATTATTGTTCGCACTCAAAAACACCGACCCCGTCACTGTGCGGTTTTTTGGTGATTATACCTTTGCCGGTGTACCGCTCATTGTCGTGCTATTGCTTGCATTTTTCGTTGGCGCACTGTTTGCCTGGCTGGTCAGCATTCCAACGCGCTTGCGCAAAACCCGTGAAGTCGGGCGTCTCAAGGGCGAGGTAGAGCGCCTGAACCGTGATGTGGCAGATACCCGCCAGTCGCTGGAAGCGCTCAAGGCCGAAGAATTGCGGCTGCGCAGCAGCGTTGCCTCAACAAGCACCGCCTTGAACACGCCTGCCCGGGAGACCGCAGTTGGACTTTGAAGCATGGTGCTGATTCTGATCCCCATTTTGTTCGGACTGGGGTGGATCGCAGCCAAGGTGGATGTCCGGCAGATCGTCTCTGAAAGCAGGAATTTGCCCGATTCCTATTTTCGCGGGCTCAATTTTCTGCTCAATGAAGATCATGACAAGGCGATTGATGCATTTGTCGAAGTAGCCAAGCTCGATTCGGAAACAACCGAATTGCATTTTGCGCTTGGCAACCTGTTTCGGCGTCGCGGCGAAATCGAGCGAGCCATTCGGGTACATCAAAGCCTGCTGTCCCGCTCAGATTTACCGCGCCCCGACAGAGAGCATGCCCTGCATGAAATCGCCCAGGATTACTTCAAGGCGGGTATGTTTGACCGCGCTGAAAATGCGTTCAAGGAAGTGCAAAATACCAGTTATGGCGTTTCCGCGACCCGGGCGCTGATTCGTATTTACGAAGCAGAGCACGATTGGGAAAAAGCGATTGCCGCCGCGGCGCGCCTGCGCGAACTGACCGACGAACCGTTGCCGCAACGCGTCCATTATCATTGCGAGCGGGCTCAGGCCGCATTAAGTGCGAAAGAGCCGGATTTTGACCGTGTTGCCGCAGAGCTGGATGCCGCCGAGCGCGAAGCCAGGCACAACATGGAGCAAGGTGGTTCCCAGGCGTCTTATGCGCGTATCGCCATGTTGCGCGCCTATCTGGCCCGCCGCCTGGCGACGCCAGTACCGAGCGCCAGTGGCTGCTCTCATCGCTGGAACGATCACCTGAGTTTGCCGGCCTGGTGGCCAAGCAAATCATGGATAATTTCGCTGCCAGCGGCCAGGAAGAACAAGCACTCAGCCTGCTCAGGGGTCATTACTTTGCGCATCCTTCACTGGATGTATTCGAAGTGGTGTTTGCCGCATTGCGCAAGCAGGGGTTTGCCCCCGCCTGGCAGTTTGCTCAGGACTCCTTGCGCCAGCATCCGTCTCTGCTAGGCTTTGACAAAGTGCTGCAAAGCGAATTGGCGCAAGAGCAGCATTCGGGCGGGCAGGGCGAACTGCAGCAACATATGCCCGATTTTGACCTGCCTTTATTGCGCGCCATGATTGACAAGCACACCCGGCGTATGGACAAATATGCCTGCCGGATCTGCGGATTCCAGGCACAGACCTATTACTGGCAATGCCCTGGCTGCAATTCATGGGAAACTTACTCGCCACGCCGCCCAGAGGAATAGTCGTATGCGTGCATTTCCGATAGAAAAAATCAGACAGATCCGTGTTCTGGTGGTGGGCGATGTGATGCTTGACCGCTACTGGTTCGGAGAAGTCGAGCGTATTTCGCCAGAGGCCCCAGTGCCGGTAGTGCGCGTGGCCAAACGGGAAGACCGGTTGGGCGGCGGGGCCAACGTGGCCCGCAACATTGTTGCGCTCGGCGGTGGGGTCACCTTGTTGGGCATCGTGGGCGACGATGAGGCCGGCGAGCAGATCGCCAGGCTGGCGCGCGAAGCCGGTATCGATACCCAGTTATTGATCGACGCCTCCATGCATACAACGCTGAAAATGCGTGTACTGGGGCGTCAGCAGCAATTGTTGCGAATTGACTTTGACTATCTGCCCGACGAACAGACCCTGCAGCGGCTGGAACAACAGTATCGCCGCCTGCTGGACGATCATGATATTGTGGTTCTCTCCGATTATGCCAAAGGTGTGCTCACGCATTGTGCACTGCTGATTAAACTGGCGCGCGAACGCGACATACCGGTCCTGGTTGATCCCAAAGGGGAAGAGTATGACCGTTATGCGGGCGCGAACCTGATTTCTCCGAACCGCGGAGAAATGCAGCAGGCAGTTGGCAAGTGGAAGACGGAAGAAGAACTGACGTTGTCTGCACAGAGCCTGCGCCAACGGCTTGCGCTTGAGGCGCTGCTGATTACGCGCTCGGAACAGGGAATGACGTTATACACCGAGGCCGGGCGATTCCATGTGGATGCAGCTGCGCAAGAGGTTTTTGATGTCTCCGGGGCCGGCGATACGGTTCTGGCGACCATGGCCGTGACCCGAGCCGCTGGCGCAGACTGGCATGAGGCCGTCGAATGGGCTAACCAGGCCGGTGGTATAGTAGTAGGTAAACTCGGAACATCTATTGTAAGTGCAGAGGAACTGACATGATTATCGTAACCGGAGCCGCGGGTTTCATTGGCAGCAATCTCGTGCGTGGCCTGAACAACAGGGGCATTACCAATATTCTGGCTGTAGACGATCTGACCGATGGCGACAAGTTCGTCAATCTGCGGTCAGGAATCATTGCCGATTATATGGACAAGGACGAATTTCGTACCCGCGTCAACAGCGGCCAGTTCGGCCCGATTACGGCCATTTTTCATCAGGGCGCCTGTTCGGACACCACTGAGAGAAACGGTCGTTACATGATGGATAACAACTATCGGGTGACGCTGGAGCTATTTAATTTCTGCCAGGCACGCAGTATTCCCTTTATTTACGCCTCTTCCGCCGCAGTGTACGGTGGGGGACCCGATTACATCGAGGCGCTCGAAAATGAAAAGCCACTGAACGTATACGGCTATTCAAAGTTCCTGTTTGACCAGGTCGTGCGCGAGCGTTTTGAGCATCGTACGGCACAAGTCGTGGGTCTTCGCTACTTCAATGTGTACGGTCCGAACGAACAGCACAAGGGCCGTATGGCCTCTGTTGCCTTTCACAATATGAACCAGTTTCTGACGGAAGGTCATGTGCGGCTTTTTGGCGGCTGGGATGGCTACGAAGACGGCGGTCAGCGGCGCGATTTTATTTCAGTAGATGATGTGGTCGCAGTCAACCTGTTTTTCCTGGATCATCCGGAA
Organism: Advenella kashmirensis WT001; assembly: GCF_000219915.2. Classification (NCBI taxonomy): domain Bacteria; kingdom Pseudomonadati; phylum Pseudomonadota; class Betaproteobacteria; order Burkholderiales; family Alcaligenaceae; genus Advenella; species Advenella kashmirensis. The sequence continues at coordinate 1,845,866 of NC_017964.1, forward strand.
CAGTCTGGTATTTTCAATTGCGGTACCGGCCGGGCGCAGCCCTTTAACGACATCGCCTGCGCGGTCGTCAATACCCTGAGGGAAGAGAGAAACGAAGCGCGCCTGTCGCTGGATGCGCTGGTCCGCGAGGGGCTGATTCGCTATATTCCATTCCCCGATGATCTCAAAGGACGCTATCAAAGCTTTACGCAGGCTGACACCACCCGGCTGCGGGCTGCTGGTTTCAAGGCCGAGATGAACGATGTGGAGCAGGGCGTATCCAGTTATATTCGCCGCTTGCGTTCGGATAACGCATAGCGCTTGCAGCCGGGAGTTTGCGTCCAGGCTTTTGCGGGCCACTTCAGGCAAATCCACTGTACCAGACGTATCAGAGGTATCCGACTGATCAGGTCCGTCAGGTCTATCATGGTCGTTGAACCAACCCGGAGCACATCAAGTGCGTCCGGGTTTTCTATTGTCGTTGACGATGGCCACCCAAATCAGGTCCTGTCCCTATGTCTCCCACACCTGAACCTATCGGTTTGCTCGCCTCGGTTTCCGCCATCGGATCATTCTATCTGCCAGCCAGGTTCCGCTAGCGTCGCTATGGCACACTATAGGCATCTTTTTTTACCGTTCTTCGTGTCGTCTTGCTTATGTCATTTGTCCGTGACTGCCGTTGCCAGCTTTTGCTGTTTTGTTTTTTTCTTGTATCAGGGTTTTCTCCCGTTCATGCGCTAGACCTGAATCAGGCAACGCGGGCCCAACTGCGTGCCATCAAGGGCGTTGGCGATAAATTGGCTGACCGCATTCTGACGGCCCGGCAGCGAGGCCGCTTTGTCTCCCTGGAGGATCTGGCGGCCGGGTTGCCGGGGTGGGGCCGAAAAAACTGCAGGTATTGCGCGAACAGGGCGTTCGGGTGGGCGCACTTGCCGGGTACCCTGTCGGGCACCCGTCGGTCAGTGCCCGGTCACGCAGCAGCAAGCCTGGCCGTTCTGATCCTGGTCAGTTCGCGTCGGTCAGAGATAAATTGGTTGTTGGTCGCGAATCAACAGATGATCAGAAGCGTGCCGGCGAGCACCTGACGTACGCGCCCATTCCGGCCATGCCAATGTTGATCCGGCCACGCCCGCGGGCAGGCAGCGAACCGGCAGGGTTGGGAAAGGGTCCTGCCGGCACCGGCGCACAGGTCAAAACCCATTGATGGGTCAGGGAATAAGCCATGCAGGCTTTATTATGAGTGCTATGATTACCCTCACCAAGCGCCTGTTCAGCCCACTTCGGGTGGCCAGGGTTGTTCGCAACTTACGATGCCCACATGGATTTTCGGGGTATCCCACATTCCATTCAGACCTATCATGACAAAATCGTACCCTACAATCGAAGATACCATCGGCAACACGCCTCTGGTGCGCCTGCAGCGCATCCCAGCACACCTGGGCGAGGCGCGCGGCAATGTGATTCTGGCCAAGCTTGAAGGCAATAATCCGGCCGGTTCTGTCAAGGACAGGCCGGCATTGTCCATGATCCGACATGCGCAGGCACGCGGTGAAATCCGGCCCGGCGACACGCTTATCGAAGCCACCAGCGGCAATACCGGTATTGCGTTGGCCATGGCAGCGGCCATCAGTGGCTATAAAATGATTCTGATCATGCCAGATAACCTGTCTGTGGAACGTCGTGCATCGATGAATGCTTACGGCGCCCAGCTGATCCTGACGCCGGCAGACAAAGGCGGGATGGAGTATGCGCGGGATCTGGCTCAATCGATGCAAGCCGAAGGCAAGGGCAAGGTGCTCGACCAGTTTGCCAACCCCGATAACCCACGCGCCCACATCGAAGGCACCGGGCCGGAAATCTGGCAGCAAACAGATGGACAGGTGACGCATTTCGTGAGCGCCATGGGAACCACCGGCACGATCATGGGGGTTGGCTCTTACCTGAAATCGCGTAATGCCCAGATCCAGATCATCGGTGCACAACCGGCTCCTGGCGCGTCCATTCCCGGTATCAGAAAATGGTCCGAAGAATATCAGCCGGCTATCTATAATCGGGCAGGTGTTGATCACTTTGAGCTGATCGGGCAGCAGGAGGCCGAAGACATGGCTCGTCATATGGCCGCCAACGAAGGCATTTTCGGCGGTATTTCGTCTGCGGGTGCCCTGGTGGCTGCTTTGCGTACCGCGGAACGCGTGAACAACGCCACCATTGTTTTCATTGTCTGTGATCGCGGGGATCGCTATTTGTCCCAGGGCGTATTCAATCCTGTGTGAACAGGCCATGATCGGCCACGGTCGAGCACAATGCGCATCAGGTGCCGAATAGTTTGATATAGATCAAGATAGTTTTCTGGAATCGATACTATGATCGGGGGCATGAAACCCGCCTCCATCTTCTCGATTCCCAGCGACCTGGGCGTTCAGGAACGCCTGCAGCGCAGGCACATGCTTGCCCGGCTCGGGCTGGCCTGGCTGGTCATGATGCAGGTCATGATGTTCGCCTTCCCGGGCTATCTGCGTGCCAGCTACGTTGATGCGGAAACGGTCGATACGCTGGATACAGCAATTATCGTCATGAACTGGTGCAGTCTGCTTCTGACCGTGCCGGTGCTGCTTTATTGCGCCTGGCCCATCTGGCGGGGTTTTGTCAGCCGGGATCCACAGGATACCCATCAACAATCCATGAATTGGCCCATTGGCCTGGGTATTGTGGTGGCGTTTATTCCCAGCGCCATCGCAACCTTTCGCCAATCCGGCGACGTCTATTTCGAATCCATTGCCATGTTCGTCGCTTTCGTGCTTACGGCGCGCTATCTGGCGCTTGCTGCCAGGCAGTCGGGCGGCACGGCATTCGATCAGCTTTTCGATCAGGAGTTCAGATTGCTGGCCGATACAGCCGACCGGATCGGGCTGTATTTCGTGAGTATACAAATTGCGCTCTCCCTGGTTTCTGCGCTCGTCTGGTATTTCTATATTGATGCCGAGCACGCCTTGCCAGTATTGGTTGCGCTGTTTGTCATGAGTTGTCCCTGCGCCATGGCGATGGCAGTTCCTTCTGCACAGGCAGCGGCGCGCGCCATTGTTCTTGGTAGTCCGCCACTTTGCCAGCAAGCACTTGCTGGCTTGCGTGCGCAAACCGTTAGCGTCGCTCGCCGTTCTCTTTACGGCTCGTTGTTGTGGCATCTGCTTATGATTCCATTTGCCATGATTGGCCTGGTGCAGCCATGGCTTGCAGCCATAACCATGCTGGTTTCATCGCTGGCAGTCGCGTTCTATGCCTGGCATTTCTATAAGAACTACACCTTCGGCAAGCCCGTCGGCTCCGGCACTATCGCGGTTAACTCGTCGTCGGCCTAGTACTGCCATGGACGTATTCTTTCTTCTGGTTTTCCTGGCTTTTCTGTTCGTCATGAGTATCGGCGGCGTGCTGTACTGGGCAGTGATGTCCGGTCAGTTCGAAGACAGCGACACCAACGCAAGCGTGATATTGCAAGATGATGATGCTGTTATCGGATCGTCCGATAGCGGGCGCGACGGCGTCGCCGTCCGCGCTTCTTCTGCCAAATCGTAGCGGCTGAATCACCGCTGCCACTGCGTCCGCGTGTCGAGAGTCACTTGATAAAACTGTTGTTTTCCTCGTCACAGCCCGGCTGGCTAAGCATGGTTTTGCGCCTGTTTAACCTATGTCTTGGAGCAACTTGATATTTATCAAATCGCTGCGTTCGGATCTATTTAAGATTGAACAATAGGGTTTTTTTTAGGGGAAATTTTATGCGTACCCAGAATGCGCGCTCCGCAGACGCGGAGAACTTCAATTACACAGTCGTGCGCCAGTTCACCATCATGACCGTTGTGTGGGGAATTGTTGGCATGTTTGTGGGTGTCTACATTGCAGCACAACTGGTCTGGCCGGAACTGAACGTCGTGGACTGGCTCAGTTACGGTCGTCTGCGCCCGCTGCACACCAATGCGGTTATTTTTGCCTTTGGTGGTAGTGCACTGTTTGCGACCTCCTATTACGTCGTCCAGCGCACCTGTCAGACACGCCTGTTCTGTGGGCCACTGGCCTCGTTTACTTTCTGGGGCTGGCAACTGGTCATTGTGCCGCTGCGATCACACTGCCGGCCGGCTACACCACCAGTAAAGAATATGCCGAGCTTGAATGGCCTATCGACATTTTGATTACGCTGGTCTGGGTCGCCTACGCGATCGTCTTTTTCGGGACGGTGGCCAAACGCAAGATGAAGCACATTTATGTGGCCAACTGGTTCTACGGCTCGTTCATCCTGACGATCGCCATTCTGCATATCTTCAACAACATCGAGTTGCCCTATAGCTGGTTCAACTCCTATTCCGCTTACGCGGGCGCACAGGACGCCATGGTGCAATGGTGTACGGCCATAACGCGGTGGGTTTTTTCCTTACCACCAGTTTCCTGGGCATGATGTATTACTTCGTGCCAAAACAGGCCAATCGTCCGATCTATTCCTATCGCCTGTCCATTGTTCACTTCTGGGCGCTGGCCTTTACCTATATGTGGGCCGGCCCGCATCATTTGCTCTACACCTCATTGCCTGACTGGACGCAAAGCCTGGGCATGGCGTTCTCCCTGATTCTGCTGGCGCCTTCCTGGGGTGGCATGATCAACGGCATCATGACCATGTCCGGCGCGTGGCACAAGCTGCGTACCGATCCTATTTTGAAGTTTCTGGTTGTGGCGCTGTCGTTCTATGGCATGTCTACCTTTGAAGGTTCAATGATGTCCATCCGGACCGTGAATGCGCTGTCCCACTACACCGAATGGACTGTCGCACATGTGCACTCGGGTGCGCTGGGCTGGGTCGCATGATTACTTTTGGCAGCTTGTATTACATGATTCCTCGTTTGTACGGACGCGAGTCCATGTATAGCAATTCCTTGATTGAGGCCCATTTTTGGATGGCCACCATCGGCGTCGTGCTGTATATCGCATCAATGTGGATTGCCGGTGTGATGGAAGGGCTGATGTGGCGTTCGACAGAAGCCGACGGTACGCTGACCTACGCTTTTGTTCAGGCGCTGGCATCTAAATATGTGCTGTATATCATCCGCATTGTCGGTGGGATGTGTTTCCTGAGTGGCGTGCTGGTGATGTTCTACAACATGATCATGACCATCAAGGGAATCAAGGGTGTCAACCCGCAAGTGCCTGATTTCGTCGGTCACGATGCCCGTATTGCTCAACCCGCTACTGCTGTTTAAGAGATTTATCATGACGAATCAAAAAAAGCGTTTGTTCACCCATGAAACACTGGAAAAAAACGTCGGGCTTCTGATTATCTTTTCGATCCTCGTCGTTGCCGTCGCTGGTCTGGTGCAAATCGTGCCGCTGTTTTTCCAGCACTACACAACAAAGGCAGCGCCTGGTGTTGAACCTCTGCAGGCACTGCAGCTCATCGGCCGGGATGTTTACATCAAAGAAGGCTGTGTCGGCTGTCATTCCCAGCAGATCCGTACGCTGCAGTCCGAAGTGTCCCGTTACGGCCCTTATTCGGTGGCTGGCGAGTTCGTGTACGACCATCCGTTCCTGTGGGGTTCCAAACGGACCGGACCTGATCTGGCCCGGGTGGGCGGGCGCTATTCAGATGAATGGCATCGTATCCACTTGCGCAATCCGCGCGACGTGGTGAAGGAGTCCAATATGCCGGGTTATTACTGGCTGCAGAACAAGGACGTGTCCAATGAAAATATTCAAGCGCGCATGAAGGCATTGCGGACCCTGGGCGTGCCATATACCGATCAGCAAATCAACGAAGCACCGGCTGCGCTCAAGGGTAAAACGGAAGAGGACGCCATCATTGCCTATTTGCAAAGCCTGGGCATCGGATATCTGGCTGCAATGCGTGAACAGGACGCAGCGGCGTCCAACTAGACGGGAACAGGGACAGGTGAACATATGGACCTCGTGATCGGGATCATGACCATCGTATCCATTATGACCTTTTTCGGGATCATTGCCTGGGCCTGGTCCAGGCATCGGGTGAGCGATAACGAAGAGGCATCGTATCTGCCGTTTGCCGTCCCCGACGAAGCAACGACAACTCGTGGTGAAGGGTATAAAAAATGAGTGATTTTTTCAGTAATTCTTGGAGTTATTACATTGCCATCGTGTCTCTGGCCGGGGTGGTATGGTGCGTGTGGCTGCTGTTTACCCAGCGTCGATGGCTCAAGAGCGCAACGCCGCAAGTCGAAGATACCGGTCATGTCTGGGATGAAGACTTGCGCGAGCTCAATAATCCCGTGCCGCGCTGGTGGACGGTCATGTACTTGGGGCTTTGTGTTATCGCACTGAGTATCATGGTGCTGTATCCGGCGCTCGGCTCATATCCTGGGCTGCTCGGATATACCGCTGCCAAGCAGGTCGTTGCCGAACGCGAGGAACAGGCGGCGCAAATCAAACCTTTATTTGACAAGTTCTCTGCGTTATCTGTTCAGGAACTGGCGGCCAATCCCGAGGCAAACGCCATCGGCAAGCGGCTCTTTCTGAATAACTGTGCGCAATGCCATGGGTCCGATGCCAAAGGTTCGCCCAACTTTCCTAATCTGGCTGACGGCGACTGGCTCTACGGTGGCACACCCGAAGTGATTGTCAAATCCATCACCGAAGGACGGCACGGCGTAATGGCGCCTCTTGCTGCGGTCATTACACCTTCGCAGGCCAATGAAATTGCCCACTATGTGCGTTCGCTTTCCGGTCTGGCCAGCGATCCGACCTTGCTGGCTGCCGGAGAGGCCGGGTTCAAAAAGGTATGCTTCGCCTGTCATGGTATGGACGCCAAGGGAAACCAGGCGCTGGGCGCACCCAACCTGACCGATGCGATCTGGCTCGGCGGCAGCTCCCGCGAGACTATTGTCAACACGATTTTGCACGGACGCCAGGGTGTGATGCCAGCACAGAAACATAATTTGTCCGAAGATCAGATCCGCATGCTGGCCGCCTATGTTTGGGGTTTATCCAATAAATAATCACGCATAGAAGAACCATCAATCATGTCTGACAAGCAACCAGAGCCGTCTGCCAATCAGGATGTGCCTGCCTGGCAACCACCCAGGCTGGTCCCGGCGCAGGCCGCCTCCGCCGATGACAGCAGCACGCAGATCGAGGAGATTCGCGCAAAAATATATCCGCGCTCTGTAACCGGTGTGTTTGCCAAATGGCGGATCATTCTGGTGCTTGTCACGCAGGCGGTGTTCTATGGCTTGCCCTGGCTGCAATGGAATGGGCGCCAGGCGGTGTTATTCGATCTGGCAGAGCGCAAATTCTATATCTTCGGCATTGTGCTCTGGCCGCAGGATGTTTTTTATCTGGCCATCATCCTGATCATTTCGGCCTATGGGCTGTTCCTGTTTACTGCACTTGCCGGCCGGCTGTTTTGTGGGTATGCCTGTCCGCAAACGGTCTATACCGAAATTTTCATGTGGATAGAGCGCAAGATCGAAGGTGATCGTGTTGCCCGTATCCGGCTCGATGAATCTCCAATGAGCTTGCGCAAGTTCAGGATAAAAGCCACCAAGCATTTTTTATGGATTGTGGTGGCCTGGTGGACGGGCTCGACCTTTATTGGCTATTTTTCGCCTATTCGGGAACTGGGCGTTGAGCTCATCCATTTGGAACTGGGTTTTTGGCAGTGGTTCTGGATGATCTTTTATTCCTTTGCGACCTGGGGCAACGCCGGTTTCTTGCGGGAGTCCGTCTGTAAGTACATGTGCCCTATGCGCGCTTTCAAAGCGTGATGGTCGACAAGGATACATTTGTAGTGACTTATGACCGGATCCGCGGCGAGCCGCGCGGTCGTCGCTCCAAGAAAGTGATTCCCAGCCAGGCCGGCCTGGGCGATTGCGTTGACTGCACCATATGCGTACAAGTCTGTCCAACCGGAATCGACATCAGGGACGGTCTGCAGTATATGTGCATTGGCTGTGGCGCCTGTATTGACGCCTGTGACCAGGTGATGGACAAAATGAATTATCCGCGCGGACTGATTCGCTATACATCGGAAAGCGGTATGCTCGATGGGCTTGACAGCAAACAGGCCCGTCAGCGTTTGTTCAAGCCTCGTATTTATGTGTACATCGCACTGCTGAGCGTCTTCATTATCGGCCTGCTGATTTCGCTCTCGCTTCGCTCACCGTTAAGGGTTGATATCGTGCGTGACCGTGGCGTGCTTGGGCGAGAGATACCGGGTGGAATGATCGAGAATATCTATCGTATTCAGGTTATCAATATGTCGGAAAAAGATCAGAAATTTGTTCTTAAAGCCACCTCCAAAGAGATGCCGCAAGTCACGGTATTAGTCGGGGAAGACAATGAGCAACAGATCGATGTGCCGGCTTTTTCCAACCAATGGGTTCCCATGGTCATTCGCGTGCCGGTACAGGGCTCGGCCAAGGGATTGCATCCATTGAGTCTGCATATTGAAAACACGGATAAGACCGATGGCGCATTATCGGCCCAACAGGAAACTACTTTTTTTGTCCCTAATTGACAAGGAGCACAAGGATGCAACTGCAGGAACGAGATAATGGACCGTGGTACCGGGAGCCTTGGCCGTGGCTGCTGATGGCCGGTCCTTTTGTGGCCATTGTCGGCTGCGTGATTACCATTGTTCTGGCATTCCAGAACAACCCCGACCGCGATGTACGACTGGATGCCCGCAAGCAGGGGCTGGTTGTGACGCGTGAAGGAACCGGGCCGCTGGTCCCGCATGCGCCGCCAATCCATACCAACGTCAAGCGGGAGTAATTATGCGCACGATCATGTGGATACTCTGGCCATCCTTTCTCGCTGCCGGATTTGCCAGTGGCGTGGTATTTGCGCTGGTTGATCCGCGGGATATTCCCTTGTTTGGGCATATTCGCATATCCAGTGAGCTGGCCTATGCTGCCGGATTTTTCCTCTTCTGGTTGACCGCCGCGTTCTCCAGCACACTCAGTTTTTTCATGGCTAACAGCGGCAACCAACTCTCACTGTTTTCCCGGCAAACCGAACTGGACGATTAACAATGCGCCAGAGCGCACTCTGTGAGTGGCAGTCTCTCTTGGTAATTGAACGGCAGGTTTTGTGCGCTCAGCCTCGGGATGCATCAGTATGAGGTGATGATAAAAATGCCAGCCACCATTGCTGGCTTGGCGGCCTCACAAAAGGCGCATTCAGGCAAGCGCCTTGCGCAAGTCAGCTCGGTGTATATTCTCGTTTTGAATCAATGTTTGCAGCCCGTTAAAATCCAGGATTCGTACTTCACGTTGATGAATACGAATCAACCCTTCCTTGGCAAACCGCGACAGCAGGCGGCTCACCGTTTCAAGCGTCAGCCCCAGATAATTGCCAATTTCCTCGCGACTCATGCGAAGCACGTATTCACTTCCCGAATAGCCCAGGCAGGCGAAGCGCTGCGATAAATTGATCAGGAATGCAGCAAGCCGTTGTTCGGAGCGCATCGCGCCCAGCGATAGCACCATGCTGTGCGAGCGCGAGATTTCCTGGCTCATCAACCGTGTGACGCGATAGGCCAGGGCGGGAATTTCCTTAGACAGATAACTCAGGTCGTTCATGCGGATGACACATACCTCTGTATCTTCCATGGCGATTGCATTGGATACATGTACGTTCTCTGCAAGCGCATCAAGACCAATGATTTCACCGGCAAAGACAAAACCGGTAATTTGCATATGGCCTGATTCGTTCTCCAGTTGCAGTTTCATGGAGCCCGAGCGGATACCATACAGGGCCGTGAGTCGATCGCCCGCTTTAAAAAAGAGGGTGCCTTTGGGGATACGGATTCGTTCCTTGACTAATTCATTCAGTCGTGCCGCGTCTTGTGCACTGAGCCCCTGCGGTACGCAAATATGCCCCAGCACACAAGTATTGCAGTAAACGGAATCCTTGTTCAGAAGCTGATGTTTAATCATGGTATGCGCGTGACCTTGATAGCAATTAAAAATGCGGGAACGGCGGTTAATTGTAGTTTTTATGATCGGGTAACGCAGCCGATGGAAGGCTTGCAGCGACACGACACTACTCGTACAGCAGGTAACCATCACAACGTGTAATGCAAGAGGATTATCCCTGTAATCCCCATGTTTTTTCATATATATTTCTTACATATTATAACATAGTCGATCTATCGCTTTCGGATCGGTCAGGCGCAAACAGCGCCCTGCGGGAGTATGCGTCTAGCGAAGTTTTTGCCTTGCAGCCTGGTGTTGCTTGTATCAGACCGCCAGAAAATGTGCTTTGGCCTGCGCGTCGTGGACAAGCGCGTGCATCGTGTCTTCATATTTGATCTGGCCTTTTTCCAGGATGTAGACCCGGTCGCATACCTGCCGGGCGAAATCCATGTTCTGTTCCGACAACAGAATGCTTACGCCTTGCTCTTTAAGGGCAAGCACCATCTTTATCATCTGTTCGACCACAATGGGCGCTACGCCTTCGGAGGGTTCGTCCAGCAGCAGCAGGTAGGGGTTGCCCATCAGGGTGCGCGCAACGGCAAGCATTTGCTGTTCGCCACCGCTCATTTGCCCTCCGCGCCGTGAACGCATGCCTGCCAGATTGGGAAATAGCGTAAAAATTGACTCAACCGACCAATGGGCGACAGCCTGGCCATCTGGCCAGACGCGAGGGGGCTGTCTGCCGGTATCGAGGTTTTCCATGACACTCAGATCGGCAAAAATCCGCCGTTCTTCAGGGACGAAGCCGATACCGGCCCGCGCAATCTGATATGGTTTCCAGGCACCAATATCGTGGCCCATAAACTGGAGCGTACCGCGATGGTGTACCAGCCCCATAATGCTTTCTATGGTCGTGGATTTACCGGCGCCGTTACGGCCCATCAAGGCCACCACTTCACCTTTTCCGACAGACAGGTTGATATCAAACAGGATATGGGCGGCACCATACCAGGCGTCAGATTCTGAACTTGCAATAGTGTTTGCTGTTGATGCGTGCCGGTAGCAGGCGATAAACGGGTCATGGGCGTACCCCGGTTGCTGTATCTGTCCCGGCGTGCGAGAGGGCAGATGGGACACTGTCTTGCTGCAGGTTCAGGCCTGTACCGAAATACACCTGCCGCACGTTAGGGTCGTCGCGAATTTCGCGCGGCGTGCCCTGTGCGATGAGTTGGCCCCGGGCCAGCACAAGTATTCTGTCGGCAAATCCAAAGACCACGTCCATGCTGTGTTCGGTAAACAATACAGCAGTATTGCGCGCCTGGGCGATGTCGCGTGTCAATGTCATCAACTCCTGGCGCTCGCGGGGTGCCATCCCTGCGGTGGGTTCATCCATCAGCAGGAGCCTGGGTTCACTGGCCAGCGCCATGGCAAGTTCAACACGTTTGACATCGCCATAAGCCAGTTCCGAGCATGGGCGATCGGCCTGCGTCAGCATGCCAACCTGTTCAAGGAGGGAACTGGCCTGCTGTCGGTACAGCCTGTCGGCCGACTGCCATATGTGATAGGTGCGACGTCGATAGGCGAGCAGGGCATTTTGAATGTTCTGCAACACGGTAAAAGAACTGAAGGTGGCAGCAATCTGAAAGGTGCGGCCCACGCCTTTTTTCCATATCTGTCGTGCCGGCAGATTGGCAATGGACTCGCCGGCAAGCAGGATACTGCCACGCGTAACCGGCAATTGTCCGCCGATCATATTGAATGTGGTTGTTTTGCCTGCCCCGTTCGGGCCGATCAGCGCCAGCAGTTCGCCGGCCTGTAAACTAAAACTGATATCGTCCACGGCAATGAAGTCGCCATAGCGGCGGCTCAGATGATTGACCTCAAGCAAATTCATGGCTGTTTTCCTGCTGCTTGGATCCGACTTTCAGTGCGAAACCACTGTCCAATCCGATGTCCAAGGCCGCCCAGGCCTTGCGGGAAAAGCATTACCAATAACAGGATAATCAAACCGAACAGTCCTTTCCAGTACTCAGTAATGCCAGTAATGTAGTCATGGAGCAGAACATAAAACGCTGCGCCACTTAAGGGACCGGTGATCGATTGAATGCCGCCCAGCAGGACCATGACAAGGCCATCGATTGATTTGCTCACGTACAGCTCTTCGGGCGATATGCTGCCTTTGGAAAAGACAAAGAGTGCACCGGCCAGTCCGGCAAAAAAACCTGCTATGACAAATGCAATCCACTGCACACGCATGCTGTCGATGCCGATGGCGCCGCTGCGTTGTATTGAGTCACGGCTGGCCCGAAGCGCATAGCCCAGCGGTGAAAACAATAACCAGCGCAGCGCCAGCACCGATAGCAGCACGACGGCCAGCACAAAGTAATAAAAATGGACGGGGTCTTCCAGCCAGGCGGCCGGCCAGATGCCAATCATGCCGTTGGAGCCGCCGGTGACATCATTCCATTGATAAGCCACGGACCACGTAATCTGGGCAAAGGCCAGCGTGAGCATGGCAAGATAAATACCGGACAGGCGCACGCAAAACCAGCCGTAGATCAGCGCAGCGATGGCCGCGACGAAGGGCGCCAGTGCCATCGCAAAGGGCATGGGAAGGGCATACCGCTGCAGCAGCAATGCAGCAGCATAGGCGCCCACACCATAATAGGCGGCATGGCCAAACGAGTGCATGCCGCCTGCACCCATGATGAAATGCAGGCTTGCGGCAAAGAGCACGGCAATGAGGATATCCTGTATCAATACTGGCAAATAGGGATAAATATCGATCGCCAGGGGCACACTGATGAGTAGCGCAATGATGCATATACCGATTGTTTTAAGCAGTGCACCGGCCGGACGGTAAGGCGCTTCGGGTACGCCGGTATTTCGCGGTGTTCCGGTACGGGCGCCAAATAGTCCCCACGGCTTGAAGACAAGCACGACGGCCATGATCAGAAACTCGACAACCAGGGTCAGTTGGGGCAGGGCAATGTCAATGCCGGCCAGATGCACGGTTCCCAGCCCGATGCACAGTGCTTTGATTTGGGCAATAATAAACGCTGCAACAAAAGCGCCCGGGATGGAGCTCATGCCGCCGATCACCACCACGGCAAAGGCGTCGCCAATGGTCAACAAGTCCAGGGTCAGGCTGGCCGGCTCGATGGGCAGCTGCAACGCGCCACCCAGTCCGGCCAGGAATGCGCCCAGTGCGAATACGCCGGTGAACAGCCAGCTCTGGTTTACGCCCAGTGCCTCAAGCATCTGTCTGTCCTGGGTCGCCGCACGGATCAGCGTGCCCCAGCGCGTGCGATTAAGCAGTAGCCAGAGCAGTAGCAGTACAATCGGGCCGACCAGAATCAGTAGCAGGTTATAGGTCGGAAATTGCCTGCCGAAGATGGGTACGGAACTGGCCAGAGCGGGCGCTTGCGGACCAAGCAGATCCTCGGGGCCCACAACCACAAGGCCAGGTCACTGAGAACCAGAACCAGGGCGAAGGTGGCGAGCAATTGAAACAGCTCGGGGGCTTGGTAGATACGCCTTAGCACCAGCAGTTCGATGACCGCGCCCAGCGCGCCGACCAGCAGCGCGGCAAGCAGCAATGCGAGCCAGAACCCGCCCGGGTTTGGGGGCAAATAATGTGTCGCCAGACTGTAGGCAAAATACAGACCGAACATATACAGCGACCCATGGGCAAAATTGACAATGCGGCTGACACCGAAAATCAGCGATAGACCGCAAGCGACCATGAATAGCGATGAGGTACCGGCCAGGCCGTTGAGAAACAGAACCGCAAATCCGCTCAGATCCATGAGCACTCCTGTGCACAGTCTGCGCCGGTTGTCCGGCGCCGGCCAATTGCCGTTACGCAACGCGTGGTACCGGCTTCAAATAAGTGTCCAGGCGCGTGCAGGGGTGGCTGGCGGGCTCCGTGACTGCACCGGGTACCCTCTCTTGATAAATGGATCATCGCGGGCCGCATCGCTACTTTGCGGGGCGCATCTTGGTCACTTGCGCATCATCGGGCTGGACAGTGGCGCCATCGATATAGCGGATGTCTGTCATGATGCCGCGACCGTCCTTGACGTCCAGCTTGCCGACATATGCACCCAGGGTCGATTGATGATCCTGCGGACGATAGGAAATCGGGCCGAACGGCGATACAACTTCAAGACCTGAGAATGCCTTGCGGATTGCCTCGGTATCGGTTGCGCCTGCCTTGCGAAATCCTTCTGCAAGTGATTTGATGGCCATATAGCCGACGATGGAACCGAGCCGCGGATAGTCGTTGAATCGTTTTTGATACGCTTCAAGAAATGCCTTGTGCTCGGGCGTGTCGATAAATTGCCATGGGTAACCAGTAACGATCCAGCCTTTTGGCGTATCGGCTCCCAGGGTATCCAGATATTCGGGTTCCCCGGTCAACAGGCTGACAACGGGCATGTTATCAAAGAATTTGCGGGTGGTGCCGGCGCGGACAAACTTGGTGACATCAGGGCCGAACAGGACATTGAAAATAGCATCGGGCTTGGCCTCGCCCAGTGCCTGGATCACATTGCCGGCATCAACTTTATTCAGTGGCGTGGCCTGTTCGGCCACGAATTGCACATCTGGTTGCGCCTGTTTCAACAGGGTTTTGAAAGTCTCGGCCGCAGACTGCCCATACTCGTAGTTGGGGTAGACGATCGCCCAGCGTTTTTTATTGAGCTTGGCCGCTTCAGGCACCAGCATAGCTACTTGCATATAGGTAGAAGCGCGAAGACGGTAGGTATAGTCATTGCCGTCAGCCCAGACCAGTTTGTCGGTCAGCGGTTCGCTGGCCAGATAAAACACCTTTCGGTGAGCTGCAAAATCGGCTAGCGCCAGCCCGATATTGGACAAAAAGCCACCAGTCAGCGCATGTACCTTGTCCCGGCTGACCAGAGCCTGGGCTTCCTTGATCGCATTGCCCTGATTGCCTGCATCGTCGCGGATAATGATTTTCAGCTTGCGACCATTGATCCCGCCATCAGCATTGGCCTGCTCCGCCGCCAATACCATGCCGTTTTTATAGGGTTCCAGAAAAGCAGGAAAAATCTTGTAGCTATTGATTTCGCCGATACGTATTTCATCTGCCGGTTGCGCATGGACGGTGGGTGCCATAGCCAGACACGTCATTACACTCGTGATGATCGCCAACAACCTTTCGGGGCGCCTTTTTGCATGATATCTCCTGATAATGCCTCATTTTTTTGATGTATCCCTAAGTGTAATTTAGTTACCGCTATTTTGATAAATAATGTGATCTTGATCATGGATTTTGTTGCTGGCGTATTCGCGGCTTTTTACGCTTGGAGCATGGGCGTTGGCAAGGCTGCGACAGGCGCTGGCATAGTACTGAATCGGCAAGGACAAAAATTGATCTGCGGCAGGCCGCGCGCGCCGATGCGATCGCGGTCATGGTAGCTGGCAAGCGGCATGATGGCAATTGGAAGAATGTGGCATGGTTCTCACATTACCAAACGAGCGCTTTGCCAACGAGCTGAGGCGCCCGGAAAAGCTGCGAATAAAACAGACAGATTGATCTATAATGTTGTGTCTGGTCAAAGCAGGCCGTTCGTGCCCGCTTGTTGCTGCAGTTATATGATTGCCATAGGGGGGCCGATCTCCCGGGCTTTTGCCATCCTTGTGGTTTCGCAGCCAGTCTTGTAACGTTTTCGTTTTCCAATTTTTTAGTTGCTGTCATTGCAGATGTCGCTGGCCAAGCGCTGACGAGGCTGTGTGCCGGTGACCGCCCATACCGTTTCGCACTTAGAGGATTTTGATTATGTCATGGCAATTGTGGTCAGCGTTTTTCCTGGCATGCTGGATTATCAGCATTTCGCCCGGCGCGGGCGCGATCGCTTCCATGTCTGCCGGCGTCAACCACGGCGTGCGCCGCGGGCTCTGGAATATTCTGGGCCTGCAACTGGCGCTGGCGGCGCAGATCGCGATTGTCGCCGCCGGCGTGGGCGTATTGCTGACAACGACCAGCTGGGCCTTTGCGCTAATCAAGTGGTTCGGGGTTTTATATTTGCTTTATCTGGCCTGGCAACAGTGGCGGGCTCCGGTGCGTGTGATACAGCTGGACGCCCCCGTGTCAGACGTGCCTGCACATCGATTGGTATTGCGCGGCTTCCTGGTCAACATGAGCAATCCCAAGGCAATGGTATTTCTGCTTGCTGTGTTACCGCAATTTATCGACCCGCGCGCGCCGCTTGCACAGCAATACCTTGTGATGTTTATCACCATGACGGTAGTGGATGTCATCGTCATGAGCGCCTATACATGGCTGGCGGCCAGGATCTTGCGTTTGATGCATTCGGCCAAACAGCAGAAAATCCTTAATCGCGGATTCGCCAGCCTGTTTACCCTGGCTGCCGGTCTGCTGTCTCTTGTTCACCAGGCGGGTAAGTAACGCGGTAAAACGCGTGGATGCACGGCCAAAAAGTATTGGCCGGTCCACAGGAATGGTTAATAAAAAAGGGGTTGCCGGTATCGATTATTTCGCAGCCAATCCGGCCTGCTGAATAATCGCCCGGTTATTACGCGACTCTTCATCAATAATCCGCTGAAAGTCTCCAGCGTTGCCGCCGCTGGGGATGTTGCCCGATTGGCGCAGGCTGTCTGCAATATCACGATCACGCAAGGCCGCATCAAATGCCTTGTTCAGTTTTTCGATCACCGGGGTGGGTGTACCGGCTGGAGCGACAATACCAAAATTGGATTTCAGATTTGCCTTGGGCTGCCCAGTTCGGTAAACGTGGGGTCTGAGGCAGGCCATCGATACGTTGTTCGGCGCCGATAGCCAACGCATGCAGCTTGCCGGCCTTGATGTTTTCTATCAGGGTAGCGGAGACATTGGTTGAGAATACTTCGAATTGTCCACCCAGCGCATCGTTCATTTGCTGGCTGCCGCCTTTATATGGAATCAGGTTCATGTCCAGCCCCGCGTCATGCGAGATCTGACCGAACATGATGTGCCCGATTGTCCCCATGCCTGAGGTAGCCCAGCGCAGCTTGCCCGGGGCCTGTTTTGCCGCCGTGATAAAGCCATTGAAATCGCTGGCCTGCAGCGTTTGTGTTCCCAGCAGAACTACCGGAGAATACATGACGCCGATGACCGGCGTGACGGCTTTCTCGGGTTCGTAATTGACTTTGGAGAAGTACGGCGTCAGGGTCAGTGGGCTGGTGGCCGAAAAGGCCAGTGTATAGCCGTCGGGTTTGGCCCGGGACACTTCTGCAATATTAATCGTGCCACCGGCGCCAGGGCGGTTTTCCACTATAACCGGGACCTTGAGTGTTTCGGCCACTTTCTCAGCCAGCTTGCGTGCTACGACATCACTCAGACCACCAGCGGGGTAGCCCACTGACAGCCGGATGGCCTTTTCGGGAAATTCGCCGGCTGCAGCCAGGGGAATGATTGTGGTGCTGATGGCAACGGCGATGAACCGTGACAGGAGCCGTGAAGCATTGGAAAAGGTTGTCATGTTGGCAAAAGAAAAGTAATAGGCAATAAGGAAGGGGCAGAGCATGTGCTATTAGCGGGCTCTGCGCGTCAGTAGAGATTATATGACATATGACATTGCTTTCAGGACCCTGCGTACGCGCTGGGCCTGCATGGTAAAGCAATGTGGACGAGAAGCCGGGAACCGGCCAGAGAACGTAATATGTGCTGTTCCAGGGATCTGCTTGTCAGGTTCTGTATCGGCTTTGAAGTATTTTTACAACAGGCAGCCTTTTTTCGCCGATTTTTTCATGAAAACAGGCGTACCTACTGGTGTTTTTTTTGGGGAGTATATATAATCCTTGTCTTAGCTCTTCAACAGTAAACAACAGTTTTCTGTATTGCCCAGGTGGCGGAATTGGTAGACGCGCATGGTTCAGGTCCATGTGCCTTCGGGTGTGGGGGTTCGAGTCCCCCCTTGGGCACCACTGGTTTTTATGATTGTTATTTAAAACAGTCGCAAATATCAGCCAGTTATTTCCGGTAGTTTTCCAGACAATATTCTTTGTCTAAAGTCAGTATTCTTTAGCTCTACTCCATAAACGAGGACGGGCACCTTCAAACACCAAACACTATTCGTTACAGCAGGCCAACTGCATTGGGCTGCGATGTTCAAACGGTTTTCTCAATTTTCCGAATCCATACGCATCGCGCGGACATCTCATTTGATGGCTATGCAAAAGCCTTTGATATCGCGACGGGCGGCCGATAGATTGATTATGCTAGAATTTTGTTACCGTCTGGCCGGTGAATCCTCTGCAAGGACAGATCACCTGGAAGGGCGGATGCGACTCGCAATGCCATAGATGTTTTACAAAGGAAGATGAGCAATGAAACTGGCCGAAGCTTTGGCGTTACGCGGTGATTGTCAGACGCGACTGGCGCAGCTAAAGGCGCGTTTGCTGCGCAACGCGACTGTGCAGGAGGGAGAGGTGCCTGCCGAAGATCCCAACGCATTGCTGGCGCAGTACGAGGTACTGTGTACCGAGCTGGTGCAATTGATTCGCCGTATCAATCAGACTAATTCGGTGACCTCTGTCGCAGGTAAAACCATGACCGAAGCGTTGGCTGAACGCGATATTCTTAAGCAGCGGCACGCGACCTATCTGGATTTGGCTGAAGCGGGCACTATTTCGCGTTCGGTGGTTACGCGTTCAGAGGTGCGGTTTAAAAGCGCCATTGATGTGGCGACGGTGCAGAAAAAGGCAGATTTGCTGGCAAGGGCCATACGTGAGCTGGATGCACGGATTCAGGAGGTAAACTGGCAGGTGAGTTTGCAGGATTGACAGAATGCCGGTAACCGGTGGCGATGCGAACACAACCCTTTCCAGCGGGGCAAGCTGGAGCATAGTGGTGCAAGGGGCTGCACCGTGGGTTCAGGCCCAATTAACAAGGCACGCCCAGCATTGTGACACCAATACGCAGCACATATCACAGCTTACAACCATGTGTTGGTCGCCAGTCGGTGAGGGTGGGTCAGGGGATGCAATGCCGACATGCGCATTGGGTGTTCTGTCAGGTTTCGACCGCCATCGGCACGCGTGATGCTAGGCGTAAAGCACTCAAGTACCCCATGCATAATGAGGCTGTACCAGCCGATTTGTCCATGACCGTCAATTAATCAAAATGTATGGTTTCAGCGATTGCTGCTACAAGCAGGCAGGGGCTGCGGGCTGATGGCGGGTTTTACTAAAACGGGGCATTGCACCCCGTTTCACGATGCTGTGGATCAGGTGGCTGCTCTTTCCTTCAGCATGCTGTAGAGCTGATCCTTGAGCTGCAGTTTTTCTTTTTTCTTCTTCTCGATTTCAGTATGCTTCTCACTGAAATCCTGCGTCTCAAGATTTTGCAACTCCTGATCCAGATCATTATGTTTTTTGAAAAGGCGCTTGAAATTGGCGTCTTCTTCTTTGAGCCGGGATATTAAATCACGATATTCAGGGAACATACCGACGACCTCCGTCTGTTGTGAGTTGGAAAATCCATTATACAGACAAAGAATGCCGCAACCAAAATTTCTGTTGCGGCATTAATTTTCTAATAAAAACAGTATGTTATGAAATAATTCCGACTATTTGGCAGGGGGTGGCGGGCGACGGTGCGTTACCGGCGTGGCCTTGTTCTTATCGTTCAGATTGACTGCTGCAGGAAACAAATCCCAGATGGCGATGAACATGGCAGCAATCAGCGGGCCGATCACAAAACCGGTCAGGCCAAATAGGGAAAGGCCGCCGAGCGTGGAAATCAGCACCAGGTAGTCCGGCATTTTTGTGTCTTTGCCCACCAGCAATGGGCGAAGAATATTATCGGACAAGCCGATGACCAGGAAGCCGAACAGAACCAGGACGATACCATTCCACAGATTGCCTGTAATCAAAAAATAAACGGCGACAGGCAGCCAGACAATGGCAGCCCCCACGGCCGGTAACAATGACAAAAAGCCCATGACCACGGCCCAGAGCAAGGCACCCTGAATCCCAAGAATCCAGAAAATCACCCCGCCGAGTACGCCCTGTACTGCGGCGATGACTACGTTGCCCTTGACTGTTGCCCGTACCACTGTATTGAATTTCTGGAACAGAAACTGTTTGTGGTCATCGGTCAATGGAATCAGGTTTTTGATACGGCTTGTGAGCGCGGGGCCATCCTTGAGCAGGAAGAACAGCAAATACAGCATAATGCAGAATTCAACCAGGAACGCAAAGAAGTTCTGGCCAATATCGAGCGCCTGCGTGGCCAGATACTTACTGCCTTGCATCATGCCAGATGAAATTTTGGCATAGAGCGACGACAGGTTGTAAATTTCGAATCTGGCAAGAAAGTCACGGACCGAAGCGGGCAGCGCATCCGATACCTGACGGATGTATTCGGCGATATTAAATTGGCCGGATTCGATACGTTGATAGAACAACAGCGATTCATTAATCAGCGAGATGGAAATCAGGATCAGGGGAATAATGGCAATCAGCAGGCAGATAATAAGTGTGATTATCGATACAGTGGTGTTTCTGCCGGGCATGCGCTCCAGTATCCACAGTTGCAGTGGACGGAACAGCACTGCCAGGACAATTGCCCAGAAAATTGCGCCGTAAAAGGGGACAAGCATTCTCAGGAATGCGAGCGAGACCGCAATCAGAATGATGATAAAGGTATTGAAGTAAATACCGGAGCGGTTCAGATAAGCCATAATGGTGCTTGACCCTAAATTAGGATGATGCCCATTCTAGATGATTTTTTTCCGATTCAAGACCATATTCTTTACAATATTTGCAAATAGGCAATAAAGCAATTAAGGTAATTAACCCATGCTGCAATTGAAAACAATATTTACAATCGGCATGCTGGCCGGTACTGTCACACTGGCTGGTTGCGCTACGGCGCCGCCAAAAAATGCGGAAGACTTGTGCGCGATATTTCAGGAGAAGCCGCAATGGCACACTGCGGCGCTGGATATGCAGAAAAAATGGGGCGTTCCTATTCCGGTACCCTTTGCCATGATGTATCAGGAGTCGTCATATCGGCACGATGCCAAGCCGCCTAAAAACTATCTGCTGTGGTTTATTCCCTGGGGGCGGGTCAGTTCAGCTTACGGTTATGCCCAGGCCAAAGACGAAGTGTGGGGCGATTACGAACGCGAAACCGGTCAGAGCGCCAGTCGCGATGATTTTGACGATGCGCTGGATTTCATGGGTTGGTATATGTCCAAAGCGCAGGTTCTTAACGGCACATCCAAATGGGATGCTTACGGACAGTACCTTAATTATCACGAAGGCTGGAGCGGCTATCGCAACCAAAGCTACCAGGCCAAAGCCTGGCTTATGCGGACGGCTGAAATTGTGCGGGAGCGGGCGGCTCGCTACACGGCTCAGTATAATCAGTGTCGTAGCCAGTTGATGTAGTGCGATCGCGACTCTGATCCCCAAAAGAACGCAGAGAGATCATCCGGAGTATAGCCAATACCCCGGCTTATAAGCCGTCATGTCGTTATGGCGCTGCTCTCTGCGGTTTGCGCCGCCACACCAGAATGGCATACGCAGCCACACCGGCAATCAAGCCCCAGAACGCCGAGCCCACACCAAAAAAAGAGACGCCGGATGCGGTCATCAGAAAGGTGATAACGCCGGCTTCACGTTCTGATTCCTCGGCCATGGCGCCAGCCAGGCCAGAGGAAAGGGCACCCAGCAGCGCCAGGCCGGCCAGCGAGGCAACGAATGTTTCGGGTATGGCAATAAACAGTGTGGTCACCAACGTCGCAAACAAACCAAAAAATATATAGAATACGCCGCAAACAATGCCTGCCACATATCGGCGTTGCGGATCCGGATGGCATTCCGGGCCGGTGCATATGGCGGCTGTGATTGCGGCCAGGGTGGTGCCGTGCAGGCCAAAAGGAGCAAACAGAACGGTCGAGATACCTGTGGTGGTAATGAGTGGAGAGATAGGTGTATGGTGATATCCGCTAGATTGCAGGACGGCGACACCCGGTGCGTATTGCGAAGCCAGCGCCACAAAAGCCAGTGGAATACCGACCCGACAAGCGCCGGTATTGACAGGCCTGGCACTGTAAACTCCGGAATGACCAGACTGAAACTGAGTACCTGCGTGTTGAGTTGACCCAACGCAATACACACCACAATGCCAGTCAGCAGTGCCGCCAGTACCGCATAACGCGGTATGACGCGCTTGATGATCAGGTAGGCCAGAATGATTGGCAATACCAGCGCCGGGGCCTGTTGCAGAGAGACAAACAGATGGGCGCCAAATGCGAATAGTATGCCGGCCAGCATGCCCGAGACGATACTGCGCGGCACATGCTGCATCAGGCGGGAAAACAGGCCGCTGACGCCAAGCAACACAACCAGCAGTGCGGCAAAGATATACGCGCCAATGATATCGTTGTAGGAATAGTGAGGAAGCGCATCAATAAGCAGCGCCGCACCGCCGGTGGAAAAAGCGCAGACAATGGGCGTGCGGTAGCGGACACTAAGCCAGAGGCCGCACACACCGCTGGTGATGGACATAGCCCAGATCCAGCTTGTCAGTTGCATCTGGCTGAGTCCGCCGGCCTTGGCTGCCTGAATAATAATGGCTACCGGTCCTGTGAGCGATACGAGGACGGTAATTAGTCCTGCTATGGACGCCGAGGTGGAAAAGTCTTTTTTGAAATACTGCCAGGCATTCATAGCTGCACCGAAAGGGAATCAGTGTAGATTATGCGGCCGGATGAGCCGACTGCAATCCCTTCGATGGCAAAATCATTTTCATCTGAGACGATAATGGGGAGAAATCGTCGTTTTCAGGCAGCAGTTCGACAATACGTCCCCGGCGATTAAAGCGCTTGACTGTCACTTCATCGTCAATACGGGCAACCACGATCTGGCCATTGCGAGCATCTGGCGAGCGTTTGACTGCCAAAAGATCGCCGTCCATGATGCCGATGTTTTGCATACTCTGACCCTTGACCGTGAGCAGATAATCGGGCTGCTGCTCGAAAAGAGATGCATCTACCGACAGTTCGCGATGGATATGTTCGGTGGCCAGGATAGGGCTGCCGGCGGCCACCTTGCCGACCACGGGCAATATCAGCTGGCGCAGACTGTCGGCCAGGGAAACGCCGGCACTGGCGGGTGCGCTGCCGGACGGCGCGCCTGCTGTTGCCGATTCGGTATCTTCAACAAGGCGGATGCCGCGCGAAGCGCCTGCCGTCAGCGTAATGGCCCCTTTTCGAGCGAGCGCCCGCAAATGGTCTTCCGCGGCATTGGGAGACTTGAATCCCAGCGCCGCTGCAATTTCTGCGCGAGTTGGGGGAAAGCCGGTACGATCCACGGCGGCTTTGATCAGATTCAAAATTTCCTGCTGGCGCGCGGTAAGTTTCAGGCTCATGATTCCCCGTAATGAAAGAGACAGAATAAAAAACGGACTGTATGTATATACAGTCCGTATTCTGACGCATTCACCAGCGGTTGGCAAGCGTTTTCAGTGACAAATTGCCTGCAGGCCGCGGATTTGCGACGCTACTGATTACAGCACGGCAGCAATCGCCTTTACCACGCTGTCAATGTTACGACTATTGAGCGCAGCGACGCAGATACGTCCGCTGTTGACCGCGTATATGCCGTGCTCATTGCGCAGGCGCTCCACCTGCTCTTTGGTCAGGCCTGAATAGGAGAACATACCGCGCTGGGACATGACGAAACTGAAGTCCTGTTTGACGCCGGCGGCATTCAGTTTGTCTGTGAGCTGCTTGCGCATGTCGCGAATGCGCTCGCGCATTTGCGCCAGTTCGCTTTCCCATTGGGCGAACAGTTCCGGCGTATTCAGAATCTGCGCCACCACCATACCGCCATGAGTAGGAGGGTTGGAATAGTTGGTGCGGATAACCCGCTTGATCTGACTCAGGACGCGTGTTGCCTCATCCTTGCTGGTTGTTACCACTGTGAGTGCGCCCACACGTTCGCCGTACAGGGAGAAGGATTTGGAGAATGAGGAGCTGATGAACATAGACATACCCAGATCAGCAAACAGGCGCACCACGGCAGCGTCTTCCTGCAGGCCTTCGCCAAAACCCTGATAGGCGATGTCCAGGAATGGCACCAGGTTGCGCTCCTTGACCAGGGTGGCAATTTGTTGCCATTGTTCCAGGCTCGGGTCAACGCCGGTCGGATTGTGGCAGCACGCATGAAGCACGATGATGGACCCTTGCGGCATGGCTTTGACCGCGGCCACGAATCCGTCAAAATTCAAGCCGTGAGTGGCCGGGTCATAATAGCTATAGGTTTGTACGTTGAAGCCCGCGCGCTCGAACAACGCCCGGTGGTTTTCCCAGCT
This sequence comes from Advenella kashmirensis WT001, assembly GCF_000219915.2. Taxonomy (NCBI): domain Bacteria; kingdom Pseudomonadati; phylum Pseudomonadota; class Betaproteobacteria; order Burkholderiales; family Alcaligenaceae; genus Advenella; species Advenella kashmirensis. The sequence goes on from NC_017964.1 coordinate 1,870,121, forward strand.
CGGGTCGCTGATATAAACCGTTGCATCCGGTTGCAGCTGTTTCAGAAATCGGCGCCGATTTTCAGTGCCCCTGTGCCGCCCAGTGCCTGAAAAGTAAGGGCGCGGCCTTCAGTGATGACATCGGCGTCCTTGCCGAAAAGCAGTTCCTGCGCGCCCTTGTTGTAATTTCCGATGCCTTCAATGGGCAGGTAGCCGCGTGCTGCATGCGCCTTCACACGCTGATTTTCGGCTTCCTGAACTGCCTTGAGCAGGGGAATCTTGCCATTATCATCGTAATAAACGCCTACACCCAGATTCACCTTGGTATCACGGGTATCGGCGTTGTATTGTTCATTCAGACCCAGAATCGGATCACGGGGGGCGAGCTCGACGGCATTGAAAAGAGTGGTCATCGTAATAAGAAGAGGTAAGGTTGCAGGGAAGGTCAATTAAAGTGGATAATGAACGATTGTACGCCTAAATCAGTGCCAATTTAACCCTGGATGCACAATCTATGAGCGAAGCCGGATTTATCGAATTTGCCGACAGCCCGTTTCAGCTATACCAGCCCTACCCGCCAGCAGGGGACCAACCCGCCGCCATTGAAGCGCTCACCCAGGGCGTAGAAGATGGCTTGATGTACCAGACGCTGCTTGGTGTCACAGGTTCGGGCAAAACCTTCACCATGGCCAATGTCATCGCCCGTCTGGGCCGCCCGGCGCTGGTACTGGCTCCCAACAAGACACTGGCCGCCCAGCTGTATTCGGAGTTCCGGGAATTTTTCCCGCGCAATGCGGTGGAGTATTTTGTCTCTTATTATGATTACTACCAACCCGAAGCCTATGTGCCAACGCGCGATCTGTTCATAGAAAAAGACTCGTCCATCAACGAACATATAGAACAGATGCGTCTTTCGGCAACCAAAAGCCTGCTGGAGCGGCGCGACACCATTATTGTCGGTACGGTCTCCTGCATTTACGGTATTGGTAATCCGGGAGATTACCACGCCATGGTGCTGGTGTTGCGCACCGGCGATCGCACGCCACGCCAGGAAATTCTTGCGCGTCTGGTGTCCATGCAGTACGAGCGCAATGATATAGATTTCACGCGGGGCACGTTCCGTGTACGCGGCGAAGTGATTGACATTTTCCCGGCAGAGAGCGCCGAGCTGGCCGTCCGGCTGAGCCTGTTTGATGACGAGCTCGAAAGTATTGATCTGTTTGATCCGCTGACCGGCAAAATCCGTCAGCGCGTACCCAGGTTCACCGTTTACCCGAGTTCCCATTATGTGACCCCGCGCGATACGGTGTTGCGCGCCATTGAAACCATCAAGGAAGAGCTGCGCGATCGCACCAAATTCTTTGTCGACAATAACCAGCTGGTTGAGGCGCAGCGCATCGAGCAGCGTACCCGTTTCGACATCGAAATGCTGCAGGAGCTGGGTTTTTGCAAAGGGATCGAAAACTATTCCCGTCATTTATCTGGCGCGGCGCCCGGCGATCCACCACCGACACTGATCGATTATCTGCCACAGGACGCCCTTATGTTCTTTGACGAGAGCCATTGGATGATGGGGCAGTTGCGCGCCATGTATCGTGGCGACAGATCACGCAAGGAAACCCTGGTGCAGTTCGGCTTTCGTCTGCCATCGGCGATGGACAACCGGCCGCTGAAGATGGAAGAGTTTGAGCAGCGCGTGCGGCAAAGCGTATTTGTCTCGGCCACGCCTGCGGACTATGAAAATGAACATTCCGACAATATAGTGCGACAGGTGGTGCGACCCACTGGTCTGGTCGACCCGATGGTCGAAGTGCGTCCGGCGCTTACCCAGGTGGACGACCTGCTGGGAGAAGCCAAGTTGCGTATCGCGGTTGGCGAGCGGGTGCTGGTCACTACGCTGACCAAGCGTATGGCGGAGGACCTGACCGACTATCTGACCGAAAGCGGCATGAAAGTGCGCTATCTGCACTCGGATATCGATACGGTCGAGCGGGTCGAGATTATTCGCGATCTGCGTCTGGGCCATTTCGATATTCTGGTGGGTATCAACCTGCTGCGCGAAGGGCTGGATATTCCCGAGGTGTCGCTGGTGGCTATTCTGGATGCCGACAAAGAAGGTTTCTTGCGTTCGGAACGCAGTCTGATCCAGACCATCGGCCGTGCGGCGCGGAATCTGAATGGACGCGCCATCCTGTATGCCGATCGCATTACCGATTCCATGCGACGGGCGATGGAAGAAACCGAAAAGCGGCGCAATCTGCAGATTGCCTTCAATACTGAGCACGGTATTGTGCCGCAAGGGGTACGCAAATCGGTGCGCGAAATGATCGACGGTGTGATCCAGGATGCCCCCGACGTATTGAGTGCCGAGGACATCCGTCTTGAGTCATTGCTGGTGGATGAAAAGGCGCTGGCCAAAGAGATTCGCCGACTGGAAAAACAGATGCAGGATCATGCCCGCAATCTGGAGTTCGAACAGGCAGCGGCGGCCCGGGATCAGTTAACCCGTCTCAAGGAAATGGTGTTGTTGCGTTGATAGTCACAGGCGCAGCAATACCTGCCGATCAACCATAATCAATATTTCATTCGGGTCATGGTGGCGGTTTAAGCTGCCTCTAAATCAGGTTATGATACAGTCCGTTTTTCAACAAGTTCGATCTGACAAAAAATGCGTGTGAACTCTTTCAGTAAACAATTCATAGCGCTCATTGCCCTGGTGACGGTTTTGAGTGTCATTATTGTCGGATATATAGAGCAGCAGGTCGTCGAAACTGTTGCGCAGCCGGTTCCCGCAAAGCAGGAGGCCGAACAAAAGCATAATGAAGCGCTCATCAATTCGCTTACGAATATGACGCAGAGCGTTCGCTTTCCGTTGAATGAGCACGCGATTATGTATACGGGCTACATTCTGGGGGCGGGATATTCTTCCTATCAGTTTCGGGCCTTCAAGGACCAGAAATTGAAAGTCAATTTGAAGGGAGACGCTTCTATTGATCTGGCGCTATTTGGTCAGGAAGCCTATTCATTGCAGCGAGATACCGAATATATCATTCCGTCCGAAGGACTGTACGAGCTGCGGGTTCTGTTCAAGACCGACATGGAATCACGCCAGGAACAGGCTGCCATCGCTCACAAGGCGACGCCGGTGCCTTACACCATCACGATCAATTTGCAGTAACAGTAAAGCATACGATAGCGCGTTTGGCGCGTTTGGACCATTAGCGATCGCGGTCTCGTCGGCCTGATAAAAGGGGGGGGCGCGGCGGCAGACTGCGGCTTGCTGCTACTGGTTATAGCAGATCCGGTTCGTCAAATTTCCGTGTTGTACATCCTGGCGCGGCAAAATACCCAGGTTGCAAGCTACCTGAGCGGCGGCTGTTTCAATATAAAAACTCGAAAGCCGAAAGAGGCTGTCAAAAAAAGGGGCTTTCGCCCCTTTTGTCAAATAGCTGTATTTTGCAATACTGCTATGTTTACTTGGCAGTCTGTTTTTCGCCGCCCAGTGCTTCGACCAGGCGCGCCAGCAGTCCGGCCAGTTCGGCGGTCATCAGCGTCATATCGGCATCGAAACGTTCATCGTCGTCCATGGCCGACATATCCTGATTCTCTTTGAGGATGTCCAGTGGCGCGATACGTTTGATGATCAGATTGTCACTTAACACAAATGAAATGCGATCCGACCAGGTTAACGCCAGCTTGGTGCATTGCTTGCCCGACTGGATATGTTTTTGCACGTCTTCCTTTTCGGGACTCTGGCGAACGTAACGAATGGTCGCCTTGTTCTCAGACGATGACTGCAGCTCTGTATCCTGGTCGATCGTGAACATGGCCGGCGCTTCGTCGGCAAGCAGCCATTCGGTCATGGCGGCAGAGGGCGACTGTTCCGTGTACAGGCTTTTGAGCGGCAGCGGATCGATAACTTTGGCCAGGGCGCCGATCACTTCGTCGGCCTTGGTCGCCGAGGCGGCATCGATGACCAGCCAATGATTCTGGGTGTCGATCCATACGCGGGTATCGCGAAAGATGCTGAATGCCTTGGGCAGCAGGGTATCGGTAACCTGTTCCTTGATTTCACGCATTTGCTTGCGGCCAGGTTTGTACCCTTGCTGTTCTTCGATTTCCTGTGCGCGGGCACGGGTAAACTGATTGATGACGGTAGCAGGCAGCAATTTCTTTTCGGTGCGCAGCGACAGCAGGTACTGGCCGCTAAGGGCATGGGCGAGCATTCCGTTTTCCCGAGCGGGGACCATCCCATGCTGTTCATGTCCGATTTGTTGCCAGGAACAAAAGCGGCTTTTGCCAGCTTGTCTTCAAGCTCTTCCTGCGTGGGTTTCCAGTCGGCAGCCAGCCGGTAAACGCTCAGATTCTTAAACCACATACTTTTACGCCAAAAGCATTTATTGTACCGGCTATCGTTGTCGCACATGCGCCAGGCGCTTGCCTTGCCGCCGAAAACTTTACACAGTCATGCAATAGGCTGCGGGCTGCGCAAATGGTGCCGGGCAACCGGCGCGAGCGCTGGCCGCTTTGCCGGCGGGCTGCTTGCGAACTGTGGCAGAGCGCTTGCCGGTGAGCTGGAAATGGCCAAAAAAAACCTGCCCGGGGGCAGGTTAATACGGGTTTCAGTGCTACGTAAAACTTACGGGGTGTAGCACTGACAATGCTGACGAAACTTCAAAAGGGGATTGAAACTTGTCATTTCGTCACCATCAGGGACGCAATATAATGCGTATGCTCTGACAATGTCCTGAATCGGATTGGTAAAGAACAAACAACTCATAAAAAAATGCAGGCAATATGATAATACTGGCTAAATATACAGTATAATTTAATGCGATAATATCCGATTATCACAATATGTACGAATTCTGTGTTGGATGAAAATACTGTAATTACGGTATTCACGACTTTATTCATCCGCAGTTTGGCTATATATTGCGATATCAGGTTTCTCTATTTAGTCACAAGGACCCTCCATGGACGACAAGCAATCCAAAGCCGCACGCGCCGACCGCGCCAAGGCACTCAGCGCAGCACTCTCTCAAATTGAAAAGCAGTTCGGCAAAGGCTCTGTTATGCGCTACGGCGATAACGAAGTGTCGCACGACATCCAGGTTGTCTCCACTGGCTCTCTCGGGCTCGACATTGCGCTGGGCGTAGGTGGATTGCCGCGTGGTCGTGTGATCGAAATCTACGGGCCGGAATCGTCCGGTAAAACCACGCTTACGCTTCAGGTTATTGCTGAAATGCAAAAAATCGGTGGCACCTGCGCGTTTATCGACGCCGAGCATGCGCTCGATGTGCAATATGCCTCCAAACTGGGCGTAAATCTGGCTGATCTGCTCATTTCCCAGCCCGACACAGGCGAACAGGCATTGGAAATTACTGACGCGCTGGTGCGCTCCGGATCCGTTGACCTGATTGTTATTGACTCGGTTGCCGCACTGGTGCCTCGCGCAGAAATCGAAGGGGATATGGGCGATAGCCTGCCTGGTTTGCAGGCGCGTCTCATGAGCCAGGCGCTACGTAAATTGACCGCTTCCATCAAGCGCACCAATTGCATGGTTATCTTCATTAACCAGATTCGAATGAAAATTGGCGTCATGTTCGGCAGTCCTGAAACCACGACGGGTGGTAATGCGCTTAAATTTTATGCATCGGTTCGACTGGATATTCGTCGTATCGGCTCCATCAAAAAGGGCGACGAAGTTGTCGGTAATGAAACGCGTGTCAAGGTGGTCAAGAACAAGGTTGCGCCGCCGTTCAAACAGGCGGAGTTCGACATCATGTACGGTGCCGGCATTTCACGCGAAGGCGAAATGATCGATCTGGGCGTGCAGGCCGGTGTCGTGGACAAGGCGGGTGCCTGGTATAGCTACAGTGCACGCGTATTGGCCAGGGTAAGGACAATGTCCGCGACTATCTGAAAGAGCACAAGGAAATGGCTGTGGAAATTGAAAACAAGGTACGCGAGAACATGGGCATTATCGCGCGCGCGCAGGAATTTGTCGCCGATCCGGAAGACCTTGCTCAAGCCGCGGAAGCTGATGAGTGATTTTTCCCAAGGGCAGGGCAGGCGCGGCCCTGGTCGCAGCCTGCTTGCCCGTGGTATTTCTTATCTCTCCAGGCGTGAACATTCGGAATACGAGCTTAGGAAAAAGCTTGCTCCCCATGCTGAAAGTCCTGCAGAGCTTGACGCGGTCATGCTGCGCCTGAAGAAAGAAAACTGGCAATCGGACAGTCGTTTTCTACAGGCGACGGCGAATGTCGCTGCGCAAAAATGGGGGGCAATGCGTATTGCCGCCAAATTGCGGCAACATCATCTTTCTGAAGAGGATGTCAATGCGACCCTTCACAATTTACAGAGCTCCGAATACGAACGCGCCAAAGCTGTCTGGGAAAAAAAATTCAAGGGAGAGGCATACACCACTCCCCAGGAATATGCCAAACAAATGCGCTTCCTGCTCAGCCGCGGTTTCTCCGCAGATATCGTAAGAAAGATTATCCGCGCGCCGTCAGACGACTAAATCGCATACCCAATGCGCTTCAACAGCCTTCGTTATAACTCCGATCAAATTGTCGCAATCTGGTCGTGACGGTTGCAAGGCTGAGCTTGCATGGTGACGGCCAACAATGTGATTCAACAGACGTAATCAAACTTCAGCAGTCACACAATCGCATCCAGCCAACGGCACCAGCGGCATTCCTCGATATGAATACCAACCCCGCATCTTCAGGCACTGTCGAACTGCATTACCTGCTTTGTTTAGAGCTTGGGCCGTCGATAACCGCCGGGTACACCGTTGGGCGACAGGACAAACTGCCATAGTTGGTTGTCGCGCGCCCGGAATGAACCGGCACAAATGAGCAAGTAGTATCTCCACATGCGATAGAAACGTTCAGAATACTGCGATGCGTGTTTGTGCCAATGTTTTTCAAAATTGGCATGCCACGCCATGAGCGTTTTGTCGTAATCGGCGCCAAAATTGTGCAGATCTTCAATCAGAAACAATCCTTGAGTATGATCAGCCACCTGACCGATCACAGGGATTTCTCCGTTGGGGAAAATATATTTGTGAATCCATGGATCGGGATCGTGATCGCGAACTCGTCCGCCAATGGTGTGCATCAGAAATAGTCCGTCTTCTTTCAGATTCCTGCGTGCCGCTTCAAAGTAGGTACGGTAATTCTTGCGCCCCACATGTTCGAACATGCCAAGGCTGACAATGCGATCATATTGGCCGGTCAGGTCACGATAGTCCTGCAATAGAAACTGTACCGGCAGGCCTTCGCACATTTTTTGTCCGTATTCGGCCTGCTCTTTGGAAATAGTGATGCCGGTGCAATGCGCACCGTAACGTTCAGCGGCAAACCGCATGAAGCTACCCCAGCCACATCCGATATCCAGCACGGTCATGCCCGGCTTGAGCCCCATTTTCTGGCATACCAGGTCAAGCTTGGCTTCCTGGGCTTCGTCCAGTGTGCTGGCGTTATCCCAGTAGCCGCATGTATAGGTCATGCGCGCGTCGAGCATATCCCGAAAAAACTCGTTACCCAGGTCATAGTGCTTTTCGCCTACTTCCCAGGCTTTGGAGCGAGTCTGGTTATTCACAAAACGGGCACGCAGAATATGCCAGAGGGTGGCGGCGGACCTGACTTTGTCATCAATGCGGTGCCTAAGCAGGCGGGTGATCATTTCATCAATCTGGTCGCATTCCCATTGACCGTCCATATAACTTTCACCCAGGCCCATGCTCCCCTGGGCAAGGATGCGGTCTGCTGCTTTGTTATCTGTGAGACGAAGGTCCCACGGCGCATCTCCATTGATCGTTACACCTGCCATTGCAGCAATTTTGCTCAAGTGATCTAAGGATGCTGAATGTTGACTGCCCACGGCCATTTCCCTCTGCTCCTGTCTTTTGGAAGAATTAAACAGAAAGTATTGCGAAACGCTGCAACATAGAAAAAATTGATGTTTTTGCGCATAGCAATATTTTTTCCCTAAAGGAAATATATATCCATGGCGCTACGGTTTGCAACCCACAAATACATTTGCGTGTGCATTTAACAACTATAAGAAGCCAATAGGTCAGGAAGCCATACGAATGCCAGCAAGGTGCTTGAACGAGATTTCCCTGGCCAGTTCCACAAACGCCTGCACATAGGGGGTCTCTCGGTCTTCCGTGCGAATGGCTGCATACAGCGTACGCCAGATACCGGGCGCTTCTCCCAAATGGACAATTTTGAGCCAGTCCTGTGCCTGATACTCAGTGAGTGCCCAATTAGGTAAGGCGGCCACACCGCGATTGCTGTTTACTAATTGGATAATCATGGGCGTCAGTTCCGACTTGCGTATAGACGCCGGTTCTACGCCGGCCGGATCCAGGAAGGCTGTGAAGATATCCAGGCGTTCTTCCTCCACGGGGTAGGTAATCAGAACCTGGTTGCTCAGGTCTGTGGGCTTGATAAAGCGCTTGCGGGCCAGTGGATTGTCTGCGGCCACCGCCAGTACAAGTTCATATTTAAATAGCGCCACATACTCTACGGATTCATTCGGTACTGGATCCGAGGTGATGACCAGATCCAGATCACCGCGCATCAGGGCGGGAATGGGAGCGAAGGAAAAGGCAGCGGACAGGTCCAGTGAAATGTCCTGCCATTGCAGCCGAAACGCATCCAGGGTAGGCATCAGCCACTGGAAACAGGAGTGGCATTCAATCGCCAGATACAGGCGACCCGTGCTGCCCGCTGCCAGTTTCTGCATTTCGCGCTCGGCGCTGCGGATGCGTGGCAGGACATCATCAGCGAGCGTTAGCAGGCGCAATGCCGCGGTAGTGAAGCGAGCGGGGCGCGTGCGGCGATTCAGCAAGTTCAGATTGAGTCTGCTTTCCAGTTCGCGGATCTGGTGCGAAAGTGCCGATTGCGTTACCGACAGGCGTTCGGCGGCATCCTGCAAATTGCCTGCTTCGCGGATAGCGGTCAGCGTTTCAAGATGTTTAATTTCAATCATGGTAATTATAGCTTGGGTGAGAATTTTTCATTTATGGTTTGAATGGTATCAAGAAAGCTTCAATCTACTGCCATGCGCGACAACATCATTAGTTATAAGCATATCGGCCGGTGAAATAACTTTAAAAATCAATCAGCTATCTTGAAATATGAATTTTTCTAATATTACATCAATGAATTTGAGCTGTCTTCATTTTCCAAGCGCGGCACAATCTGCCTACTGACTTCATCGGCGCTTATGCGTGGCCACTTCACGCCCTAATACGGAATGAAAGTGGCTGTTGAATATTATTAATAGAGATACTTATGGCTTTGACACACAACTTGGGCTTCCCGCGCATTGGCGTAAAACGGGAATTGAAAAAAGCGCTGGAAGCGTATTGGGCGGGGCAGTCGACCGAAGAGGAATTAATCGAGACGGGTAGGCAGCTGCGCGAGCGGCACTGGGCAATCCAGCAAGCGGCGAGTAATACGTTTGTGACCGTGGGCGACTTCGCCTGGTATGACCATATTCTGGAGTGGTCAACCACGCTGGGCGTTGTGCCGCCACGCTTTAACCATCCGAAGGGGGATCCGGTCAGTCTGGATACGCTGTTCAGAATGGCGCGTGGCCGTGCCCCAAGCGGTGAACCAGCAGCCGCATGTGAGATGACCAAATGGTTTGATACCAATTATCACTATATTGTTCCAGAGCTGGCTGCCGATCAGGCATTTTACCTGGCACGCTCCAGCCTGTTTGATCAGGTTGCTCAGGCTCAGATATTGGGGCATCAGGTCAAGCCGGTGATTCCCGGCCTGCTGACCTATTTGTGGCTGAGCAAGGGCGAATCGTTTTCCAGCGCAGAAGATGAGCGCAAACTGGCGCTGGTTCCGCAGCTTCTCGAGGTGTATAAGCAGGTGCTGACACGCTTGGCCGAACTCGGTGTGCAATGGGTGCAGGTTGACGAATCTGCCTGGTACTGGATCTGCCGCCTGCCTGGCAGGACGCCTACCGGCAGGTGTACGCGGCGCTGGCCACAACGCCGGTAAAGATTCTGCTGGCAACCTATTTTGGTGATGTGGCTGACAATACCGAATTGGTATCCTCGCTCGCGGTGGCTGGGGTGCATTTTGACCTGGTTCGCGCTCCACAGCAACTGGCCCGCGTGCTGCCCGCCTGGCCCGCTGACCGTGTGCTGTCCGCCGGCATTATCAGTGGGCGCGATGTATGGCGCACCGATCTGGATCAGGCTGCCGCTTTGGTTGGTCCGGCATTGGCGCAACTGGGTGAGCGGCTGTGGCTGGCGCCGGCTTCATCATTGCTACATGTTCCGGTCGATCTGGCAGAGGAAGCTCAGCTGGACGAAGAAATAAAAAGCTGGCTGTCGTTTGCAGTACAAAAGCTAGACGAACTTAACCTGTTGGCCGCGAAATTGAACGGCACGCTGACCGAAGCCCAGACTGCTGCGCTTGCCGGGCAGCGCGCGGCACTGGCAGATCGCAAAGTGTCGCGCAGGATTCACAATCCGGCGGTTACCGAGCGGGTGGCGGGAGCCGCATCCGTTGCACGCGAGCGGACATCCTTTGCCGAGCGCATCATTAAACAGCGTGAAGCGCTCAGATTGCCTGATTTTCCCACAACCACCATCGGCTCGTTCCCGCAGACGCCGGAGATTCGCAAGGTTCGGCGCGACTGGAAGGCCGGCGCCCTGAGCGATACCAAATATGAAGAGGCCATTCGCCAGGAAATTCGTGAAGTGGTCAAGTTCCAGGAAGAAGCTGGCCTGGATGTCCTGGTTCACGGAGAACCCGAGCGCAACGACATGGTGGAGTATTTCGGCGAACTGCTGGCCGGATTTGCCTTCACACAAAATGGCTGGGTCCAGAGCTACGGCTCCCGTTGCGTTAAACCGCCCATCATTTACGGGGATGTCGCGCGGCTGATTCCAATGACGGTAGAGTGGACAGCCTTTGCTCAATCGCTGACCGATAAGCCCATGAAAGGGATGCTGACCGGTCCGGTCACGGTGCTGCAATGGTCTTTTGTACGCGACGACCAGCCGCGCCAGGCAACCTGCCTGCAACTGGCGCTGGCGCTGCGTGATGAAGTTCAGGATCTGGAAAAAGCCGGTATCCGGGTGATTCAGATTGACGAACCTGCTTTTCGTGAGGGGCTGCCGCTGCGCAAGGCAGATTGGCAGGCATACCTGGACTGGGCGGTCGATTGCTTCAGGGTTAGCACGTCGGGCGTACAAGATACGACACAGATCCACACGCATATGTGTTATTCGGAGTTTAACGACATTATCGAGTCCATTGCCGCAATGGATGCGGATGTGATTACGATTGAAACCTCGCGATCAAACATGGAGCTGCTTGAAGCATTTGAACGCTTTAACTATCCAAATGATATCGGCCCCGGTGTTTATGACATTCACTCACCCAATGTCCCGGATCGGCAGTGGATGATTCAGCTGATGAACAAGGCGGCCAGTCGCCTGGATCGCAAGCAGTTGTGGGTCAATCCCGATTGCGGGCTGAAAACCCGTCAGTGGCCAGAGACGCGCAGCGCATTGATCGAGATGGTCAACGCAGCACAGGCATTGCGTGCCGCGGTTTAATTGCCTGCCGCGTTGTCAAATGAATACCGCGTTGTAATTTGAACGCGTGGTGTTTACCAACCTTTACCACGGAGATTGCGGCTTGCCGCTACTCCGTGTTTTTTTGCCTGGCCTTGTCCCGAGCCTGGCCGGCTTTGTTCCGGCGCGCTTTACGCTGATTTTGCTTTGCAGCAAAATTTCGCAAATACGGCCTTTTTGTGGGCGAGCGCATAAGGGAGTACGCTATACTTTATCGGTTTACTGACCAATAACTCCTCAATCGTTCGAACATGTCTCTGGGTTCTTCGGCACGCAAGCCAATTCACACCCGTCGTATCACCATGGATGCCTATCTCCGGGAGGATTCCCTCTGGGAGCTAGAAGCGCATCTGGTCGATGTCAAAGCTTATGACTTTCCCACCAAAGTCGGTGCAATGCACCTGGCAGGCGATCCGGTGCACGATATGACAATTGTTCTGCTGGTTACGCCTGAGGGGATGATTTCCGATGTCCGGGCCAAATATCAGGCTGCGCCGTATGATTCAGCCTGTATGGCCATTGAAGACGCCTACCGTGGTCTGGTCGGATTGCATCTGCTGCGCCAATTCCGGGTAGCAGTGCGCGAACGCTTTGGTCGTGTCGATGGCTGTACGCATATGTCCGAGCTGGTTGTGCTACTGCCTACTGTTTTTGTACAGAGCTTGTCGGCACAGCGCCGCGAGCAGGCTGAGAAAACCGGGAAAAAGCCGTTCCAGCTGGAAGGGTGCCACGCGCTGGCGCTCACTTCTCCGGTGGTCCGGGAGTATTATCCGGAGTGGTATGTCAACCCGCAAGATGGCAGTAAACGCAGGGTCAGGCAGTCATGATCGTTGTACAGGCTTCAAACAGTCTCATTTCGTGTGCTCGCGCAACGCTGAGCATTTGTTTTTTTATCCTACGCTAATAGGTAATACATGAAGATCCATGAGTATCAAGGCAAAGAGCTGCTGAAAAAATTCGGCGTGACGGTGCCTCGCGGCATCCCCGCATTTTCCGTAGATGAGGCAGTTGCTGCCGCAGAGAAGCTCGGTGGCCCGGTTTGGGTTGTCAAGGCGCAGATTCATGCAGGCGGCCGCGGCAAGGGCGGTGGCGTGAAACTGGCTAAATCCATTGACGAAGTACGCCAGCTGGCTTCCGAAATTCTGGGTATGCAACTGGTTACCCATCAGACCGGCGCAGCGGGTCAGAAAGTGAACCGCCTGCTGGTTGAAGAAGGCGCGGATATCAAGAAAGAATATTACGTCGGCATCGTGACCGATCGCAACAGCCAGCGCGTATGCGTGATGGCCTCCAGCGAAGGTGGCATGGATGTTGAGGAAGTAGCGGAAAAAACACCGGAAAAAATCCTGAAAGTGTTTGTAGATCCTGCTCAGGGCTTTACCGATGACGAAGCACGGGAACTGGCGCGCGGTATTGGCGTACCCGAAGCGTCGGTCGAGAAGGCTGCCGTTGAATTCCAGAAACTGTACAAGGCATACTGGGATACCGACTCTTCCCTGGCTGAAATCAACCCGCTGATCCTGACCGGTTCAGGCGATATTGTCGCACTTGACGCCAAATTCAACTTTGACTCGAATGCATTGTTTCGTCACCCAGAGATCGTTGAGTACCGTGATCTGGATGAGGAAGATCCTGCCGAAATCGAAGCCAGCAAGTTTGACCTGGCGTACATTCAACTGGATGGCAACATCGGTTGCTGGTAAATGGTGCCGGCCTGGCCATGGCCACGATGGATACGATCAAGCTGTTTGGCGGGGAACCCGCCAACTTCCTGGATGTGGGTGGTGGTGCGACAGCGGAAAAGGTCACCGAAGCATTCAAGATCATGCTCAAAAACAAGGAAGTCAAGGCGATTCTTGTGAACATTTTTGGCGGCATCATGCGCTGCGATGTCATCGCCGAAGGCGTCATCGCAGCCTGCAAAGCCGTTAACCTCTCGGTCCCTCTGGTTGTACGGATGAAGGGTACCAACGAAGAGATGGGCAAAAAAATGCTCGCCGAGTCCGGACTGCCAATCATCAGCGCCGATACCATGGCTGAAGCCGCGACCAAAGTCGTAGCCGCCGTTAAGTAAGCAAGGAATTTTTCATGTCAATTCTGATCAATAAAGACTCCAAAGTTATCACTCAGGGTATTACCGGCAAAACCGGTCAGTTCCACACACGTATGTGCCGCGATTACGCCAATGGTAAAGAAGCCTTTGTGGCTGGCGTCAATCCCAAACGCGCAGGCGAAGATTTCGAAGGCGTGCCTATTTACGCGTCGGTCAAGGATGCAAAAGCGCAAACCGGCGCCAATGTGTCTGTGATCTACGTTCCACCGGCTGGCGCTGCCGATGCGATCTGGGAAGCAGTAGAGGCAGACCTGGATCTGGTTATCTGCATTACCGAAGGTATTCCTGTCCGCGATATGCTGGCCGTTCGCAACCGTATGCGCCAGGAAAACAAGAAAACGCTGCTGCTGGGCCCTAACTGCCCAGGTCTGATCACCCCCGATGAACTCAAGATCGGCATTATGCCAGCGCACATCTGCAAAAAAGGCCGCATCGGCGTAGTCAGCCGCTCAGGCACACTGACGTACGAAGCGGTTGCCCAGTTGACCGAGCTTGGTCTGGGGCAGTCCAGTGCCGTTGGTATTGGTGGCGATCCGATCAACGGGCTCAAGCACATTGATATCCTCAAAATGTTCAATGAAGATCCCGAAACCGACGCAGTTGTCATGATTGGCGAGATTGGCGGGCCTGACGAAGTCAATGCCGCAGAATGGGCCAAAGACAATATGACAAAGCCGATCGTTGGCTTTATCGCGGGTGTGACTGCACCTCCGGGCAAACGCATGGGCCACGCCGGCGCACTGATCTCCGGCGGTGCCGATACGGCAGATGCCAAGCTGGAAATCATGGAAGCTTGCGGTATTCGCACCACGCGTAATCCGTCTGAAATGGGCAAATTGCTCAAATCAGTACTGTAAGTTCCCGCCGCGGTTTATCGCTCAATGTGGGCGATAACTGCCGAAGCGCCCCTGTAAATCACAACTGTATTTATGTGATTTACAGGGCGTTTTCTTTTCAGGCGTGTTCTAAAATCAGGGCGCTGTAAGCAAAGATTCATAGAATGATGGCACGAATAAATATGCACCTGCAGCAGTATCGCGGTGCCAACACAGACAACGTTTTCTCATTTTAAAGTCTCTTTGGAAGGTTCACTATGGATATAGGTTCTTCGGCGTTCTGGCTCGCCTTGCTTGAAATTGTATGGGTCAATATTCTGCTGTCGGGTGACAATGCAGTGGTCATTGCACTGGCCGCCCGCACGTTGCCGGAAAATCAGCAGAAAAAGGCAATCGTGATTGGATCGGGCGCAGCCATCGTGATGAGGATTATTCTCACCCTGGTCGCCGCCAAACTATTGATGCTTCCTTATTTGAAAATCATTGGCGCGGTGCTGCTGGTCTATATCGGGGTTTCTCTGGTTAACTCGGATGACGAGCAGGGCGGGCATGAAAAATCCCATAGCACGCTAATGAGCGCGATTCGCACCATTCTGGTGGCTGATCTGGTAATGAGCCTGGATAACGTTGTCGCGGTTGCTGCTGCCGCTCATGGCGATACTACGCTGCTGGTGATCGGTCTGGCGCTGAGTATTCCGCTTGTGATTTTTGGCAGTACCTTGTTGCTGAGCGTGATTGAAAAATTTCCGCTCATTGTATGGTTGGGTGCGGCGCTACTCGGTTATATTGCAGGTGAGATGTTTGTCGGTGACCCGGTGATTGAACCGCGTACCGAGAGCTGGGCGTCGCTGGCGCACATGACGCATCATCAATTGGCTGTCACCATGGGTATTGCCGGTGCGCTTCTGGTTGTTGTGCTGGGCAAAATTTTTGTGGCTCGTACAAAAAACTGACTTAGTACTGAACACTCTGTTTTATAATTGCTCGCAGTCTGGAGCAGGAAAGGGCGCGCAAGTGCCCTTTTTTTATACCTTCTCGGCAATTACACCGAACTGTAGCGGCTCGGATGGTCGATCAGGTTGTGTCCGTTGTGTTACTGCGCGCCAATGCGCGGCGCGATACGATGCAGGTGCCGGCCCATCAGAAGGCATTTGGCAAGCGCCAGGCCCCACTTGCATATCATACAAATCTAACAGAGGTGATCTTTCATTATGCTTGAGTTTTTTCAGACCCTGAGCTGGACCGCAATATTCCAGATTATTCTCATTGACATACTTTTAGGTGGTGACAACGCCGTCATCATTGCCTTGGCATGCCGCAATCTGGAAAAAGCGCAACGCATGAAAGGCATTCTTTGGGGCACGTTCGGCGCCATCATTATGCGGGTGATCCTGATCGCCTTCGCGCTCAAACTGCTGGAAATTCCTTATCTGAAAATCGTTGGTGGCGCTTTGCTGATCTGGATTGGTATCAAGTTGCTGATTCCGGAAGAAGACGAACATGGTAATGTTGCCGGCGGTACATCGGTTTGGACCGCTGTCAAAACAATCCTGATTGCCGACTTTGTCATGAGTCTGGATAACGTTATTGCCATCGCTGCAGCTGCGCAGAAAACCACGCCCGGACATGAAGTAGCCTATGTGGCCTTCGGTCTGATCGTCAGCGTGCCAATTATTATCTGGGGCAGCACCCTGGTGCTCAAACTGATCGACAAGTATCCGCTGGTGATTACGCTGGGAGCGGGTCTGTTGGGTTGGCTGGCCGGTGGCATGCTGGTTTCCGATGTATTTACCGAGAGAACATTCTTCAATGGCGAACATGCACCGCAAACTGTTAAGATTGCAGTAGAAGTCATTGGCGTAATCGTGGTTGTTGGTTTAGGTAAATGGCTGGCTTCCCGCAAGGGCAAGTCGCAGGTAACTGAAACGCACTAACCTGAACTGACTTATAGTCCGAGACAGCCCGGAAGCTCTCCTGATCCGGTAGCGTCGGAAGGCAACCCCGCCAGGCTTCGTGCCCCGGCGGGGTTTATTGTTTTGCATGTTCGCAGACGCCAGGTCTGCCACTCGTATGAAGGTCTGACACCATGGATGAAAAACCCAAACGCAGCATCTTGCAAGGTCTGCTTATTCTGGCAGTGATCGGTATCATCGTTACCGTAGCCATCAACTATTTACGTTAGCAGAAGGGGCGTGGCCACAGATTTGACTTCCGTGTTCCTGATCCTGTATTTTGCAGGCGCCGGTCGATCGTGCCTTATCGCTGGCCTTATTGTCCGTCCTACCCCCTGATTTGTGATTTTAAATATATTTAGCAGGAACCCCGCGTGACCGAACTTAAAAAACTGACCATCGCAACCCGTGCCAGCCGCCTTGCCCTATGGCAAGCGCATCACGTTCGTGATTTGCTGCTGGCCCAATATCCTCAGTTGCAGGTCGAACTTCTGGAACTGACGACAAAGGGCGATCAGATTCTGGATCGTACGTTGTCAAAGATTGGCGGCAAGGGGCTGTTTATCAAGGAGCTGGAAACGGCGCTGGTAGACGGCAGGGCAGACCTTGCCGTGCACTCACTCAAAGACGTGCCGGTCGATCTGCAATCTCCTTTTACTTTGGCGGCAATCCTGGAACGGGCCGACCCAACTGACGCCTTTGTGTCGCCAACTTACCATCAGCTTAGTCAATTGCCGGCCGGTGCCGTGGTGGGAACATCCAGCTTGCGCCGTGAGTCGCAGATCCGGGCCGCCTATCCGCATTTGGTGGTCAAACCTTTGCGGGGCAACCTTGACACCCGTTTGTCCAAACTGGATAACGGCGACTATGATGCTATCGTACTGGCCACCGCCGGCTTGCAACGCCTGGGACTGGGTGATCGCATTGCATCGCGGCTGGAAGTCTCCGAGAGTCTGCCGGCGGCGGGACAGGGCGCGCTGGGCATTGAGGTGCTGGAATCACGTACGGAATTGCTGGAGATCCTGGCCGGCCTGGCCGATCCGGCAACCACCGCTTGTGTTACTGCGGAACGCGCAGTATCCCGGACGCTGGGCGGATCTTGCCAGGTGCCGATTGCCGCCTACGCGACGCTCACAGATAATGCGGTCACGCTCAATGCGCTGGTGGCAACGCCTGATGGTTCACGTGTATTGCGCAGCACACGGACATCCGGTGCCGAAGGTGCCGATCAGCTGGGTGTCGAGGTCGCGCAAGCGCTGCAGGAGCAGGGGGCCGACCAAATACTGGCGGCACTGCACGAGGCATCACAAAACGACGCCGACAAGGCGTGAGTCCAGGTCGTGCATCATCTGCGCACAACGGTCATTCTCACGCGACCACAAGGAAAAAACCAGGGCCTGCAAATGCGTTTCGAACAGGCAGGGCTGCGTGTTACCACGCTCCCGGCTTTGACGTTGCAGCGCATCGCTATTACTGGCCCGGTTCCTGACCCCGCCGCGTTCGATCTGGTGTTTTTTGTCAGCGGCTTTGCCGTTGATTGCTTTTTGATCTGCTGGTTGAGCAAGGCATGCAATGGCCGCAAGGGCTGCATGCCGGTTGTGTAGGCCCGGGAACTGTACAGGCGCTGCAGCGCCAGGGCGTTGCGCAACAGCAGATTCTGTGTCCGACAGACGATCAGCCCTACGATTCCAGTGGTTTTCTGGCCCGGTTCAAGGCCAGCGCCGTTTTTGCTTGCGTCAACACTGTGTTGATTGCTTGTGGCACTACCGGCAACCCGTGGCTTGCCGGGCAATTGCAGGATCTGTCGCTTGAAGTTACGCGCCTGCCCTTGTACAGAAGGGATGCCAGACAGTGGGATGTGCAGCAGCAGCACCTGATGCGCAGCCTGTTTGCTGATCCGGCGGAGAAAAAATATGTGGTGCTGACCAGCCCCCAGGGGATAGCAGCATTCGTCGATAATCTGGCTGCAGTGCAGATAGACCCAGACTCATTGGCGCGATCCACAACCTTTGTAGTCACCCACGCAGGACAGGTCGATAGTTTGAGGCATGCCATGCAGCAACAACTGCCTGTGCTGGATGCCGGCGCACTGCACATCGTGCAGGCATTGCCGCAAGACGACGCAATTTTCCACACCGTTACAATCTCGGATTAAAAGCCTGCTGTAATCCACTACAATGTACAAATCTTTCACGAACGTATCGCCAAGCGGTGTATTGGTTTTCTGGATAGTAAGGAATTGAAAAACATGGAAAAAAAACAGGACGACGCGCGAAATACGGAAAATGAAAAAAAGCCGGAAGCGGCTGGCCAGCATGCGAAGCCAGGGAGCGTGGCGCCGGATACAGTGACAGATGTAGAGCTGGCAAACGAAAAAAGCACGCCTGAGAAAACGGCAGCACAGGCAGGCAAGGCCGATGCGGCAGCCGCGGGCAAGCCGGTTTCTGGCACTGCAGGCGGTGCCATTCCTCCTGTTGCGACGGGCAAAGACGATAGCAATGCAGGCAACGGCACCAAAGGTCCGTTGATTGCTGCGGTTGTGGTCGTGGCGGCAATTGCCGCTGGTGGTTATTACTACGCCCAGAATCATCAGTCCGAGCCTGCCAGCAGCAGTCAGACGACCAGTGAACCTGCTTCATCCGCACCGGCAAAGACGCCGGAGTCCGATGCCGGGCAATCGGGCCAGGCGCCTGGCACATCTGATTCAACAGGTGCAGCTGATTCTTCGGATTCTGCAAAATCTGACGCAACGAGCCAAACCGGGTCTGTCCAGAGCGGCGGCACAACGCCAGCCACGACAGCCAGTGGCGATGCTCAGGCCGGTACGGACGGTGCAAGCGAAGGCGCATCGCCTGTCGACACAGCGTCGACGACTTCGGATGCGGTCAGCGGCAGCACCAGCAGTACGCCCATGGGGCCAGCGGCAACCAATAGCGAGCCAGCGCAGACTGGAACTGCGACGGGCGGTAACGCAACAGCACAATCATCCAGTACAACACCGAATGAGGCTACCTCTGATGATGGGACGGTCGATAAGACCGGATCAGCCGCCTCATCTGGGCAAGACGCTGCTGCCACTCCTGCATCCGCTGCTGGCGCATCGGGAACGGCCGCAGATACGTCTCAGGCATCGGGCACGCCATCGGCTGCAGTGATGGGCACGGGCGGTTTTAACGGCTCGCTGCCGGCGGACATTCGTGATCAGCTTGATCGCCAGTCGGCGCAGATCATTGCGCTGCGCGATCAGCTGGAGTCTTCGCAGAAACAACTGCAACAGTTGCAAACCAGCCGTCTGCAGGCCTCTCGTGACGAGACAACTCTTTTTGTGGTCAATGATGTGAGCCGCCTGGTTACTATGGCGCAGAATGAGCTTGCCATTGCTGGCAATCTTGAGAATGCCGTGACTTCGCTGGAAACGGCAATCAAAGCCATAGACCAGGCCGATGCGCCGGTGTTGGCAGGGCTGCGTGGTGCTCTGTCGGCCGATATCGTTACCCTGAAAGCAGCACCTGCGATGGGCGTGGATGCGCAATTTGCCAAAGTGGCGGCGCTGTCCGAGAAAATTGATGCACTTCCCATGCTGGCTCCCGATCAGGCGGGTGCCAAACCCATGGCCGGGCAGTCTGCAGATGTGACGTCCTCACCTGCGCAAGGCGCGAACGATACGAACCCCGGGGCACCTTCAGAGGTCTGGTATGAGCGTGCCTGGAACGAGGTGAAAACCTGGCCGCTGGCTGCCTGGAACGGATTACGTTCAGATCTTGGTGGTATTGTGCGGGTAGAGAAACTGGCCGATCCGAATCAGGTGTTGCTCACGGTTGACCAGGCCGCCCAGTTGCGGGCGAATCTGAAGCAGCATTTGCATTTTGCCCAGCAGGCATTGCTCAATGGACAACAGGGGATCTGGACTTCATCGCTTGAAACCGTCGTCAAGGGTATCAGACAAAGTTTCAATCAGGATTCTGTTGAAACACAAGAGGTGCTGGCCCAGCTTCAGCAACTGCTCAAGGCTGGTGTGAGGCAACAGTTGCCGCCCATCACGCAGAGTGTGAAGGCGGTCCAGGAAACCCGCAAGCAGCTTAAATCCATGAATCCCGGACAGGAGTAATGCATGCGTACCAGTTTGAAATTACTTGTCCTGTTTGCTGTTGCTGTTGCTGCCGCACTTTTGCTGCGTGATTCCAGCGGCTATTTCATGGTTGTGACTGGCGATGAGCGCCGCACGGTATCGCTGGCCGCCGGCCTGGTCTTTATTGTCATCGCTTTTTTCGTCTTTTATCTGATCTTTCGCTTTATTGGTGTCCTGATGGATGCGCCCACGCGATGGCGCGATTGGAATCAGCGCCGGCATACCCGCAAGGACTATGATCTCCTGGAACGGGGCTGGGTTGAATTGCTGGAAGGGCGAAGCAGCCCGGCAGAGAAGGATTTGACCCGCCTGCTCAATCGCAGTCGCGACAGTGGCCGGCAGGCGCTGGCCAGTCTGGCGGCAGCCAAGGCAGCGCACAACCAGTCGCGTTATGCTGAACGGGATGCGTTGCTTCTGACAGCACAGGCCAAGGCGCAGGGCAACCCCAGAATGCAGGATGCCGCCACCACTATCCGTGCGGAAATGCTGCTGGAACAGGGTGAATCCAAACAGGCGCTGGCATTGCTTGAACCCTTGGCAAAAGCCGGAGGCGCCAACCAGGATCATATTCAGAAGCTGCTGCTGCGTGGTTACAAGCAAATTGGCAATCAGGATAAACTGCTGCAGGTAGCGCGAGCACTGAACAAGAAAGGAACCATCGATAGTTTCGAGGGCCAGCGTCTCATTGAACATGCCGGCGCGGCAGTCATGAAAGCGACCACGCGGGACAGTTGGACCAATACCTGGAAATCGTTCAGCGCGTCGGAAAAGGCCATGCCGCTTATTGCGCTGGCTGCCGCTGAAAAAGCGCAGGCCGCCGGGCAGTCCGATACAGCAGGGCAGATACTGGAAGCGTCGTTGCGGGAACATATTGATGCACGGCTGCTCAATGCCTATGTACAGTGTCCGGCAGAACAGGTCAATGCACGCCTGACCAAAGCGCAGCAATGGCTCGAAAAAGATGAAAATAATCCAGATCTGCTCAATGCGCTTGGCTTCCTGTGCCTGGCTGCACAATTGTGGGGTCAGGCTGAACGCTATCTGACGCGCAGCCTCAAGCTGCGTGAGGATCCGCGCACGCACACCTTGCTTGGTGCACTTTATGACCGCCTGGGCAAGCCAGCCGAGGCCGTCAAGCACTGGCGGTTTGCCTCGGCCTCCATTTCGATGTTGCCCACAGTGGCAGGAGAAAAATATCTACCTGCGGCCGATACGCGCATGGATCCCGATGGCCCGCCTGACCGCAAGCGTGCCGATCAGCAAATCGAACAGGAACATGCAGATGAGGCGTCTGAAAAAACAATCTATGCCAAACGGCCGGAAGCCGATGACGAGTACTTTGACAGTGCACCCATCCCGGGTATCGGGGCGGATGAATTGAATGAAAATCGTAACCACGAAAAACCGTAACCACAGTAACCAGAAGAGTTGACTATGAGCTTGAAAAATGTCCCGGCCGGTTCCAAGACGCCGGAAGAATTCAATGTTGTAATTGAAATTCCGATGAACGCCGATCCGGTTAAATATGAAGTGGATAAAGACACCGGTGCGGTGTTTGTAGATCGCTTCATGATGACGGCCATGCACTACCCGTGCAACTACGGCTATATTCCAGATACGCTGTCAGATGATGGCGATCCGGTCGATGTGCTGGTCCTGACGCCGTTTCCCGTTGCGGTCGGATCGGTCATCAAATGCCGTGCCCTGGGTGTGTTGCAAATGGATGACGAAGCCGGTGGCGACGCCAAATTGCTGGCCCGTCCGGTTGACAAGCTGTACCCCCCCTATAGCAACCTGAAGGCGCATACTGACTTGCCCGAGCAGGACCTGCAGCGCATTCAGCACTTTTTCGAGCATTACAAAGATCTTGAAAAAGGCAAGTGGGTCAAGGTCAAAGGCTGGGAAGGGATCGACGCGGCGCACACCGAGATTACCAGCAGTATCGAGCGATTCCAGAAAGGTAAGTAATCCGCTGGTTTCCATCCACTTTTAGAAAGGGCACGGCAGTACACGACCGGGCCCTTTTTTTGATGGTGCGCACAATGGCGTTCACGTAAGCCTGCCGCCACGTTTTATTGATCAACGATAACCAAGACCATTTAAGAGACTGCTATGACATATGTATTTCCCGCCCCCGAGATTGTTTCCCTTGCCGTTGTCGGTAGCGATGCGCGCTTTCCGGTGCGCCGTGTGTACTGCGTAGGACGCAATTACGCCGAACATGCAAAGGAAATGGGCTTTACCGGCCGTGAAGATCCTTTCTTTTTCTGCAAGCCGGCCGATGCGCTGCTACCTATCGCCGACGGTCAGACCGGGCAAATGCCGTATCCGTCCAAAACGGCCAACCTGCATTATGAAATGGAGTTGGTCGTCGCTATTGGCAAAGCGGGTAAGGATGTCTCGGTAGAGGAGGCGGCGCAGATGGTTTTCGGATATGCGCTAGGCCTGGACATGACGCGACGCGATTTGCAGGGCGAGGCCAAGAAGCAGGGCAGACCCTGGGAAGTGGGCAAGGCATTCGATCTGTCAGGCCCAATCGGCCTGTCCATCCGGCAGCAACGGTCAAGGGCATTGATTCGGCGGCAATCTCGCTGGACGTCAATGGCCAGACACGCCAGCGCAGCACGATCGCGTCGCTGATCTGGTCCATTCCGGAATCTATTGCCTATTTGTCGGGATTATTTGAGCTGCAGCCAGGCGATCTGATTTTCTCTGGCACGCCGGAAGGCGTTGGTGCTGTCGCGGTTGGTGATGAGTTGGTCGGCAAAGTGGACGGGCTGGGCCAGTTGAACGTACGCATTGTTTAATCGTCTTTGCATTCGTTCCTGTCGCAAAAAACACGCGGCAAGGGACGAATGACGTCTTTTTACGAATGTAGATGCGTCTCCCAAAGCCATTTTCAGTCGCATCTGCACACAATCAGATTGCCTGATGCCGGTTCAAAACGTTAAATATTAAGACACCGGCAAAGTAGTTTATTCAGGCTTTTGCAAGCCAAATCAAGCAGATAGCCAAATTGATCGCTGCCTGAAAAAATTGCAAATGTTACAAATACAAGCACTTTATAGTCGTTCTGTAATGACCTTTGGAGTGAAAGTGCGAATAATGGTTTGTACTGATTTCGCAATTCAAAATAAAGAGGTTAAGTCATGAAATTCAATACGACACGATCATTGGTTTTGACGGCGGTGTTCGCTGGCTTGGTAGGTCTGGCCGGCTGCGACAACGGTGGCGATGAGACTGAACCCAAAGCACCGGGTACAACGTCTGAAGCGCCGGCAGCACCGGCTCCTGCGGCTGAACCGGCGGCCCCTGCTGCTGATCCGGCAGCACCTGCCGAATCCGGCACGACACCTGCGCCTTCTGGCGAAGCGCCTGCTTCTGGCAGTCAGCCACAATAAGACGGGAGATATCATGAAACTTCATACAATACGCTCTGTAGCCCTGGCGGCAACGCTCGCAGGCTTGTTGGGATTGGCCGGATGTGACAAAGGAGCAGATTCGTCGGCACCGGAAACACCACCGGCTTCATCTGAAGCGCCGGCAACACCAGCACCCGCTGCTGAACCCGCAGCTCCCGCTGATTCCGGAACCACACCAGCACCGTCTGGTGAGGCGCCTGCATCTGGCGGCAGCCAGCCTCAATAACTGAAAGGGAACGCATGAATTTGAATATGACACGTTCCGCGATTCTGGCTGCTGTGGTGGCAGGGGTGTTCGGTCTGGCCGGTTGCGATAAGGGTGCCGATTCCACGGCGCCTGAAACGCCTGCGGCAACCTCTGAAGCGCCAGCCACTACCGCACCTGCGCCTGAACCGGCTGCACCGGCAGAATCATCAACCGCGCCTGCCAATTCTGGTGCGGCACCGGGTGCCGAGTCTTCATCCAGTACGAGTGATGCACCGGCGCCGGCAGCCGATTCGGCAGCCAGTGCTAACAGCAGCTTGCCGCAAACTTGCCAGGACTACTTCAAAAAAGCCGAGGACATGGTTGTGAAGGCAGGCGGGTCTGCTGATCAGATGAAGCAGATGATTGATGAACAGCGCTCGCAAATGGCTGCTATCAAGGATCAGGCTCAACTGGAGTCCAGCTGCAAACAGGCTCTGGATATGCTGAATCAGCAGCAGCAACAAATGCCACAATAAATTTTTGCGTGCATTCCTTAGGGTTTGCGGCGCTATAACGACGATGGAGTTTTTGCAAAGTCTCTCCATCATGATTACTCTCTCTGGGCGACTCGACAATCACATTGTTGGTCGCTTTTTTTTATCAGAAAACGACAGCGGCCACATGGCCCTTGATGCTTCCTTCAGTATATGAAAAAAATACCTTCGCAACGGAAGGTATTTTTTGTCTGGCATGCCAGTGGTTTATTTCTTCATCATATCGAAGAACTGGTCATTGTTCTTCGTGGATTTGATCTTGTCCAGAATGAATTCCATTGACTCGACTTCGTCCATATCGTGAATGAATTTGCGCAGTACCCAGACCCGCTGCAGCTTCTCGGGTTTCATCAGCAACTCTTCACGGCGAGTACCTGATTTGTTCAGATTGATAGCGGGGTAAATCCGTTTTTCCGCCAGGCGGCGTTCGAGATGGACCTCGCAGTTGCCCGTGCCCTTGAATTCTTCATAAATGACTTCATCCATGCGGCTGCCGGTTTCAATCAGCGCGGTACCGATAATCGTCAGTGACCCACCTTCTTCGATGTTGCGGGCCGCACCAAAGAAACGCTTGGGGCGTTGCAGCGCATTGGCGTCGACACCGCCGGTCAGGACCTTGCCTGAGGACGGCACGACAGTATTGTAGGCGCGTGCCAGGCGGGTAATGGAGTCCAGCACAATGACCACGTCTTTTTTCAGCTCGACCAGGCGTTTGGCCTTCTCGATAACCATTTCGGCAACCTGTACGTGACGGGTGGCCGGCTCATCGAAGGTAGAGGCGACCACTTCACCGCGTACGGTGCGGGTCATCTCTGTCACTTCCTCTGGGCGCTCGTCAACCAGCAGGACGATCAGCGTTGCATCGGGGTAATTCGTGGTAATGGAATGCGCGATGTGCTGCATCATGACCGTTTTACCCGATTTGGGGCTGGCGACGATCAGGCACGCTGGCCTTTGCCGATGGGTGAGAAAATATCCAGGATTCGGCCGGTGTTGTTTTCTTCGCTTTTGATATCGCGTTCAAGAATCAGGGGATCGTCCGGGTGCAGGGGCGTCAGATTCTCGAACATGATGCGGTGTTTCATCAGTTCCGGAGAGACACCATTGACGTTTTCCACTTTGACCAGGGCGAAATAGCGTTCGCCGTCTTTGGGTACGCGTACTTCACCTTCGATCGAATCACCTGTGTGAAGATTAAAGCGGCGGATTTGCGAAGGGGAAATGTAGATATCGTCGGTGCTGGCAAGGTAGGAAGTTTCGGGGGAACGAAGAAAGCCGAAGCCATCAGGCAGGACTTCCAGCACGCCATCGCCGAAAATTTGTTCTCCCATTTTGGCGCGACGCTTCATGATGGCAAACATCAATTCCTGCTTGCGGAAGCGGTTGGCGTTTTCGATTTCCAGGCCAGCAGCCATTTCGAGCAGCTGCGACACATGCAGTGCCTTTAATTCATTAAGGTGCATTATTTATTAGTAAGGATAGATAAGGATTGAAATAAGAGTCATGGCGGCGGGCTGACGAATGAGCCCGCGCGAAAAATATAACTTATTAAATGGATTCGTCAATGAACCCGGTCAGTTGGGTTTTGTTGACTGCACCGACTTTGGTTGCAACCGCTTCGCCATTTTTGAAAAGCATCAGTGTTGGAATGCCGCGAATACCGAACTTGGCAGCCACTTCCGGATGGTCCTGGACATCAACCTTGACGACCTGGATACGGCCCTCATAGTCGCGGGATGCCTCTTCCAGCAGGGGAGCAATCGCCTTGCACGGGCCACACCATGGGGCCCAGTAGTCTACCAGCACCGGCAGCTCCGACTTGAGCACTTCGGCTTCAAATGTTTTCTCGGTTGCGTGTTTGATCAGATCGCTCATAATGTTTCAGGTGACAATGGTCAAGAATAATCGGAAATGGAATATAACGTATTTGGGATGCCTCGATTTGAGGTCGATCAAAGCGGATAGGTTTGATGTGAGCTGCAACGGAATGGATTTTTCAGTTTGAATTCCGAAGCCGGCGTATGATGCCGGGCCAGTCAAGGACGGATACTCCTGAAAGGCAAACAGCAGCCAAATGCGTCTGTAGTTAAATGTAAGAATACCATTTATCGATAAAGATTGTTCAAAAGCGTGATTATTAGGCGACAAAAAACGCTTTGAGCACGTAAAATGTCTGTTTTTTTGAACAGTATTGAGAAACACGTGGCCGCCAAGCAAAGCTATGACGAAGCATCAATCCGGGTCCTCAAGGGCCTGGAGCCCGTGCGCGAACGCCCGGGCATGTACACCCGCACGGAAAATCCGCTGCATATCATTCAGGAAGTCATCGACAACGCTGCCGACGAATCCCTGGCGGGTTTTGGCAGACAAATTACCGTTACGGTCAACACCGACAGCAGCGTAACGGTTGAAGACGACGGGCGAGGTATTCCCGTTGGCCTGCATCCCGAGGAGAAAGCGCCGGTTGTGGAAATTGTCTTTACCCGGCTGCATGCTGGCGGCAAGTTCGACAAGAAAGCCGGCGGGGCATACGCATTCTCGGGCGGCCTGCATGGTGTGGGGGTGTCTGTAACCAATGCGCTGTCAACCCGGATGGAAGTAACTGTCTGGCGCGACAGTAGTGAATACCAGTTGGTATTTGCCAATGGTGGAATGGTCGAGGCGCCACTGACCCGGCTTGGCGACGCCGTGCCACGCAAGAAGACCGGCACACGGGTGCGCATCTGGCCCGACCCCAAATATTTTGACACTGCCCAGATTCCAATGAACGAGCTGCTGCGTTTGCTGCGAAGCAAGGCGGTGCTTATGCCCGGTGTTACGGTTGTCCTGAACAATGAAAAAACCGGCGAACAGAAAAAATGGCTTTATGAACGCGGGCTGACCGGTTATCTGACCGAATCGCTGGCGGGGGAAGAGTTGCTGGTGCCGGTGTTTGCCGATAGCCAGTATGCAGACAAGTCGCACGAATATTTTGCCGATGGCGAGGGCGCAGAATGGGCCGTGGCCTGGACTGCCGAAGGGCAAGTGGTGCGCGAATCCTACGTCAACCTGATTCCCACCTCGGCGGGCGGCACGCATGAAGCCGGCTTGCGCGAAGGGCTATACACGGCACTCAAGAGTTTCATCGAGATGCACAATCTGCTGCCCAAAGGCATCAAACTGCTTCCCGAAGACGTATTTTCCCGGGCAAGCTTCGTGCTCTCGGCCAAGGTGCTGGATCCGCAGTTCCAGGGGCAGATCAAAGAGCGGCTGAACAATCGCGATGCCGTCAGGCTGGTTGGTGGCTTTGCCAAAACCTCATTCGAATTGCGCCTGAACAGTAATGTGGAAGCCGGCAGAAAGCTGGCCGAGCTGGCGATCCGCCAGGCACAAGTGCGTACACGTTCTGCACAGAAGGTGGAAAAACGCAAGAGTTCCGGTGTGGCTGTGCTGCCCGGCAAGCTGACCGATTGCGAATCATCCGATAGCACCCGCACCGAAGTGTTCCTGGTTGAGGGCGACTCTGCGGGCGGTTCTGCCAAGATGGGGCGTAACAAGGAATTTCAGGCCGTCCTGCCGCTGCGCGGCAAGGTGCTCAATGCATGGGAAGTGGAAAAAGATCGCTTGTTTGCCAACAACGAGATTCACGATATCGCCGTTGCCATTGGCGTAGACCCGCACGGCGCCAATGACAATCCCGATCTTTCCGGGCTGCGCTATCGGCGTATTTGTATTCTTTCCGATGCCGACGTTGACGGCTCGCATATCCAGGTGCTGCTGCTCACGCTGTTTTACCGTCATTTCCCCAGGTTGGTGGAAAACGGCTTTGTGTTCATTGCCAAGCCGCCGTTGTTCAGGGTAGATGTTCCGGCTCAGGGCAAGCGCCCGGCGCGCAAGCTGTATTGCCTGGACGAATCTGAGCTGGAGGCTGTCCAGGACAAGCTGGTGCAAAAGGATGGCGTCAAGCCTGCCAGCCTGAGTATCAGCCGCTTCAAAGGCCTGGGCGAAATGAGCGCCGAACAGCTGTGGGAAACCACAATGAATCCGGACACGCGGCGCCTGCTTCCTGTGGGGTATGGCGAGCTGACGTCCGAAGAGACGAAAAAAATGTTCAATATGCTGATGGGTAAAGGCGAATCTGCGCAGCGACGCAGTTGGCTCGAAGACAAAGGTAATTTAGCGGAAGTGGATGTGTAATGAGTGATCAAGACCAGACGGACCTGTTTGAAGCAGCGCCTCCCGAAGACGAAACCATCACCCTGGGTTTGTATGCCGAGCAGGCGTATCTGGACTATGCGGTATCTGTCGTGCGTGGACGAGCCTTGCCTGACGTAGGCGACGGACAAAAACCCGTACAGCGACGCATTTTGTATTCCATGAGCGAAATGGGCCTGCGTGCCGGTGCCAAGCCGGTCAAGTCGGCCAGGGTTGTCGGCGATGTGCTGGGTAAGTTTCATCCGCACGGGGACCAGGCGGCGTACGATGCATTGGTGCGGATGGCACAGGATTTCAGCTTGCGCTATCCCTTGATCGACGGCCAGGGTAATTTCGGTTCGCGCGACGGCGATGGCGCTGCAGCCATGCGATATACTGAGGCGCGACTGACGCCTATTGCCGATGTACTGCTGGGTGAAATTGACGAGGGCACGGTCGATTTCGTTCCCAACTACGATGGCAGTCAGCAGGAGCCGCAAATGCTGCCTGCGCGCCTGCCTGTCATGCTGCTCAATGGCGCCTCCGGTATTGCTGTTGGCATGGCAACTGAAATTCCTTCGCATAATTTGCAGGAAGTGGCGGCAGCAGCCCTGGGTCTGCTGCGCCATCCGAGTATGAGCGATGAAGAGTTGTATACGCTGATTCCGGGGCCGGATTTTCCCGGCGGCGCCCAGATCATTACCCCGGCCAGCGATATTGCAGCCATTTATTCGTCAGGTCGTGGCTCGCTCAAGGCGCGGGCGCGCTGGGAGTTTGAAGAAATGGCGCGTGGCCAGTGGCAACTGGTTATCACGGAGCTGCCGCCCAATACCTCGGGCCAGAAAGTGCTGGAGGAAATTGAAGAGATCACCAATCCCAAGGTGCGAACAGGCAAGAAAGCCTTAACGCCGGATCAGCAGGCAAACAAATCTGCCATGCTGGGTATGCTTGATGCCGTACGTGATGAGTCCGGACGGGAAGCGGCGGTGCGCCTGGTGTTCGAGCCCAAGTCCTCGCGCATTGATCGCAACGAATTTGTCAATCTGCTGCTGGCCCAGACCAGCATGGAAGGCACGGTATCGGTCAATCTGGTCTGCATTGGTATTGACGGCCGTCCGCGACAACGCAATTTGCGTACCGTGCTCGAAGAATGGCTGCAGTTCCGTACACTCACTGTCACACGTCGTACGCGACATCGTCTGGACAAGGTCATTGATCGTATCCATGTGCTGGAAGGCCGTATGCTGGTCTATCTGAACGTGGACGAAGTGATCCAGACCATACGTGAGTCCGACGAGCCGCGCGCGGCGCTGATGGAGCGCTTCTCGCTGACGGAAAGACAGGCCGAAGATATTCTCGAAATGCGGCTGCGCCAGTTGGCAAAACTCGAAGGGTTCAAGATTGAACAGGAACTCAATGACAAGCGTGATGAAGAGAAGAAATTGCAGGAGCTGCTGGACAACCCGTCTGCGCTCAAGCGCATGATCGGCAAGGAAATTGAAGCCGACGCGAAAAAGTATGGCGACCCGCGCCGCACAATCATCCAGGAGGCTGAAAGGGCAGTGCTGGAAACCCGTATCGTTCAGGAGCCCGTGACCGTCATCGTATCGGAAAAAGGCTGGTTGCGTTCGCGTCAGGGGCATGGTCATGACCACACGCAGTTCGGTTTCAAAACCGGCGATCGCATGTATGCCGCCTACGAGTGCCAGAGCACCGATACCCTGATCGCGCTGGGCAGCAACGGCCGAGTCTATTCCGTAGCCGTGTCCACCCTTCCGTCGGCGCGGGGTGATGGTCAGCCCATCACCACCATGGTTGATCTGGAGCGCGGCACCCAGGTAACCCAGTTTATCGCTGCGCCGCGGACAGTCGCTGGTTACTCATGCAGAGCAACGGACTGGGCTTTACAGCAAAACTGTCGGATATGATCAGCCGTCAGAAAGCCGGCAAGCAGTTTGTCACGGTCGAGGCAGAGCAGCATTTGCTGCGCCCCATACCGGTGTTCGATAATAGTACCCATCTGGCGATGTATACCGCCAAAGGGAAAATCCTGATCGTAGACCTGGCTGAAGTGAAATCGCTTGCCGGCGGCGGTCGGGGAACCCAATTGATGACGCTGGATGCCAGCGACAGTCTGGCCCAGATCATTCCCGTAGGTGAGGGCGGCATTATCGTGTCGGGTATTTATCGCAATAAACAGACCGAGGATACGCTTTCGTTGCAGGCGCTGGCCGAATACATTGGCAAACGCGCCCGCAAGGGACGCCTGTTCGTGGTGCGCATGAAAAACATTACACTGTTGCCGGTCATGGCAGCAAACAAGGAGTAGAGTCGTGGGATATAAAGTGACGGTGCATCCCAGCAACCATCAATTTGAGACTACAGAAGGGCAGACCATTCTGGATGCTGCGCTGAGCGCGGGCTATGTGCTGCCTTATAGTTGCCGCAGCGGATCGTGCTCTACCTGCAAGGGTAAAGTGATTAGCGGTACCTTTGATGCAGGCCCGGCGCCTGCACAGATTCTGTCGGCAGAAGATATCAGCGCCGGCTATACGCTATTTTGTCAGGCGCACGCGACCAGCGATATGGATATCGAGGTGCGTGAAGTACGCATGGCCAGCGACATTCAAATCCGCAAGATGCCTGCCCGGGTCATGGCGCTGGACAAAAAAACCGATGATGTGATGGTCATGAGTTTGCAGCTGCCGGCTACTGAGCCGTTTCGCTATTATGCCGGGCAATATATCGAGTTCATTTTGAAAGATGGCAAACGCCGCAGTTTTTCCATGGCGACTGCGCCCAATGGTACCGAGCCGGTAGAGCTGCATATCCGTCATCTGCCCGGTGGCGTGTTTACAGATCATGTTTTTGGCGCCGGCGCTACGCAAATGAAGGTGCGTGAAATCTTGCGCGTAGAAGGCCCGCTGGGTTCGTTCTTCTTGCGTGACGAAAGCGATAAACCGATTATCTTCCTGGCCAGTGGTACTGGGTTTGCACCCATCAAGGCTATGATGGAACACATTATTGCCAAGGGCATTACCCGCCCGGTCACGCTTTACTGGGGTGGGCGCCGGCCGCAGGATCTGTATATGGACGATCTGGCCCAGCAGTGGGCACGCGATCTGCCTTTTTTCACGTATGTTCCGGTCATCTCCGATGCTACGCCAGAAGACGCCTGGACGGGCCGTATCGGTTTCGTGCACAAGGCCGTGATTCAGGACTATCCTGATCTGTCTGGACATCAGGTGTATGCCTGCGGTGCGCCCATCGTGGTCAACAGTGCCCGCAACGAATACACTGGCCTTTGCGGATTGCCCGAGGACGAGTTTTTCGCCGATTCGTTTACGTCGGAAGCGGACGCCATCCATAACTAACTCACCGCGCAGGGGCTGCTTTGAAGCCGGTGTGTCACAGCGACGCACCGGTTTTTATTCATCTGGCCCGGATCTGCGATTGCCTTGTCAGTAATTGGGCATCAAGGGTTCGGTAAGTTGCTGTTGCGCCTCGAGCGCAAAGGGTACAGCGTTACCAGCAAGACAGGCAGTCAGGGCATTGCGCAGCATGCCTGCGTGATGCATAGTCAGTGTGCTGCGCACGATCGAGGTCAGGAAGCGACACATTACTTTGACATTTGCCGTGCCGATACGCGCAATTGTCCAAAGTCATCTTATAATAACGGGTTACCAAATTTTTCTTCCATTTCTTACAATGAAAGTCGCTGACATCCGCCAGAAATTCCTGCATTTTTTTGAATCGAAGGGCCACACCATTGTGCCGTCTTCTTCATTGGTGCCGGGAAACGACCCCACCTTGCTGTTCACCAACTCCGGTATGGTGCAGTTCAAGGATGTATTTACTGGCAAGGAGGCGCGGCCATATTCGCGTGCCACCACCTCGCAGCGTTGCCTGCGCGCCGGCGGCAAGCACAATGACCTGGAAAATGTCGGTTATACCGCCAGGCATCATACGTTTTTTGAAATGCTGGGCAACTTCAGCTTCGGCGATTATTTCAAGCAGGATGCCATCCGCTACGCCTGGGAGTTGCTGACCATTGTCTACGGTCTGCCGGCCGAGAAGTTGTGGGTGACGGTCTATCAGGAAGACGACGAAGCCTATGATATCTGGCTCAAGGAAATCGGCGTTCCGGCAGAACGCATTATCCGCATCGGCGACAACAAGGGTGCACGCTATGCGTCCGATAATTTCTGGCAAATGGCAGATACCGGCCCTTGCGGTCCGTGTTCGGAAATCTTCTATGATCACGGGCCTGACGTCTGGGGTGGCCCGCCGGGATCGCCCGAAGAGGACGGCGACCGCTACATTGAGGTATGGAACCTGGTATTCATGCAGTTCGAGCGCGACCAGCAAGGCAATATGACGCCGCTGCCACGCCCTGTGTTGATACCGGCATGGGTCTGGAGCGTATCGCTGCAGTGTTGCAGCACGTGCACTCCAATTACGAAATCGATCTTTTCCAAAGCCTGATCAAGGCTGCTGCCCGCGAGACCGGCACGAGCGATCTGTCCAACAATTCGCTTAAGGTCATTGCAGATCATATTCGTGCCTGTAGCTTTATGATCGTAGACGGCGTCATTCCGGGTAATGTCGGTCGCGGCTATGTGCTGCGCCGTATTATTCGCCGCGCCTTGCGCCACGGCCACCAGTTGGGCAAAACCACACCGTTTTTCCATCAGTTGGTGACAGATCTGGTCCAGCAGATGGGCGAAGCCTATCCTGAATTGTCCAAATCGGCCGAACGCGTGGCTTCCGTGATCCGTCAGGAAGAAGTGCGCTTCCAGGAAACCCTGGTTAACGGGATGCGTATCCTGAACGATGAGCTGGCTGCGCTGGGCAAGGATGGTGTGCTGGATGGGCAGACGGCCTTTCGCCTGTACGATACATTCGGTTTCCCATTCGATCTGACCGCCGACGTTTGCCGTGAGCGCGGTTTTAGCGTTGATCAGGCGGGTTACGATGAGGCCATGGCACGCCAGAAGGCCCAGGCCAAGGCCAGCGGCAAGTTCAAGATGGCAGCGAACCTGCAGTACGAGGGCGCGCAAACCCGCTTTGAAGGCTATGAGCATTTGCAAACCACCGCAACCATCCAGGCGATCTATGTAGACGGCACATTGGTCGATGCGGTGCAGGAAGGCCAGGATGCCATTGTTGTGCTGGACAATACGCCGTTTTATGCCGAGTCCGGCGGGCAAGTTGGCGACAGCGGAGTTCTGACCGGCTTTGGTTCGGCTTTTGATGTTGTCGATACACAAAAAATCCAGGCCAATGTATTTGGCCATCATGGTACGGTCAGCCTGGGCAGTCTTAAAGTTGGCGACCAGGTTCAGGCTCAGGTGGATGCCGACAGGCGTGCTGCCACAGTGCGCAATCATTCGGCCACGCACCTGTTGCATAAGGCGCTCAAGCAGGTTCTTGGCGGGCATGTACAGCAGCGAGGCTCGCTGGTTGATGCCGATAAAACGCGTTTTGACTTCTCTCACGGCGCGCCGGTTACCGCTGCGCAGATCCGGGATGTGGAAGCAATAGTCAATAACGAGGTGTTGGCCAATAATGACGTGGCTGCACGCGTGATGTCCTTTGATGACGCGGTGGCCGATGGGGCCATGGCGTTGTTCGGTGAAAAATATGGCGACAGCGTACGGGTCCTGGATATTGGTTTTTCACGCGAACTTTGCGGCGGCACGCATGTGGCGCGCACCGGCGATATTGGCCTGTTCAAAATCGTGTCCGAGAGTGGGGTGGGCGAGGGCGTGCGACGTGTGGAAGCGATCACCGGTCACAATGCCTTTGGCTGGGTGCAAAACCTGAATGCATCGGTTCAGCAGGCCGCTGCCATCCTAAAAAGTAATCCTGCTGATCTGGTGGAAAGAACCCGCTTGCAGCAGGAACAGTTGCGTGCAGCGGAAAAAGAAATGGACCGCCTTAAAGCCAAGCTGGCGGCGGCTTCCAGTGCCGATCTGTCGTCACAGGCTGTCCAGGTCAAGGGAGCGCAATTACTGGCTCTGGTCATCCCGAATGCCGATCCCAAATCGCTGCGTGGTCTCATTGACAATCTGAAGAACACACTCAAAAGCGCCATTGTGCTGCTGGCCACCGAAAGCGACGGTAAAGTCAGCGTGGCTGCCGGCGTCACTCAGGATCTGACCGACAAAGTGAAGGCGGGGGACCTGGTGTCCCATGTGTCTGCGCAAATCGGCGGCAAAGGTGGTGGCCGCCCCGATATGGCCATGGGCGGCGGTACCGATGCGGCGGCCTTGCCGGGCGCCGTGGGCGGCGTTCGTGAATGGGTGGAATCGCGGCTGTAAATCGCCGCAGAGGATCCGGCCGGATCCCGGGCCCGGCAACCATTTGCGGGGCGCGCGCTGGCTAATCTAGAGGAAATAGCTATGTCGGAAGAAGTTGCATTTGTTCAGGTGTTGATGCGTCGGGCTTGACCTGCCCGCTGCCGATCTTGCGTGCAAAAAAGGCGCTGGCGACCATACAAAGCGGCGAAGTATTGAAAATCATTACCACAGACCGCAACGCGATTCGTGATTTCCAGGCATTTTCCAAGCAGACGCATAATCCGCTTTTATCCCAGGAAGAAACGCAGACGGGTGCCGTCCATTACCTTCAAAGACGCTAAGTCTGTTGTTTTAATTCGGTTTTTCAGATCAATTCGTGGAATCTTCTTGGCAGGAGGCAGCAATTAGTGCTATCATCTTCTGTTTTAAGAATTCCTGAACTCATTCACAAAGGTCTACCTATGGTGGTTATTCGTCTTGCCCGCGGTGGCTCAAAAAAACGTCCATTCTATAATCTGGTTGCTGCCGATTCGCGCAACCGTCGTGATGGTCGTTTCATTGAGCGCGTCGGCTTTTACAATCCTGTGGCCAAAGAAGGCACAGAAGCCCTGCGCATCGCATCTGACCGCGTTACATACTGGGTTGATAACGGCGCTCAGCTGTCTCCTGCTGTTGCTCGTCTGGTTAAAGAATACTCGGCAAAAGTAGCCAACGCTTAAATTCAAAGCGTTCAAAGCAGCTTTATTCAAAAGCAGATTTTGCTTAAGGTTTGCTTCTGAATCAAGCGTCGGCGTGGCTTGCGCCTGTATCTAACGGGTAAAAGTACTGGCTCTGGCCCTGGCTTCATGCCGGGGCTTTGCCATTTGCGCTGTAGCTATTGGGCAAACCGGTTTAGAGTAAAATAAACCGATGCGACAGATCGTCTGATGAACCGTCCGACAGATCGCCCGGCAGGCTGTTCAATGAGCCGTTCAATGGGTTGTCCATAGGATCGTCTATTAGAGCGTCTATTAGATCATCCAGTGGGATGTCCAATAAACCGCCTGATGGTCGCGTTTGTGGCTGAAGCCAGCCTGCGAGCGCCTCTGGTCTGGCGTCCTTTTTTGTGGCGTCCCTTTTTGTTTTATCATCATTTGAATTTTCAATGCCTGGAGCTGGAATGAGCACGCTACCCGAGGATCTGGTCGAGCTTGGCCGAATTGTGTCTGCCTATGGTGTCAAGGGAATGGTAAAAATCCAGCCCTATTCGGACGAGCGCAGCGCGTTGCTGGATATCGACCAGTGGTGGCTGGCACGTGTATCGCCGCGTAATGGCGCTCTGTTGTCTGCGCACACCCCTGTTCGCGCGCAGCGAGTGCGGGAGCAGGGCTCCGATCTGGTGGCGGCCCTGGAGGGTGTTGCTGATCGCGATCAGGCCGAAGCCATGAAAGGCACATCGATTTTTGCGTCCAGAAGCCTGTTTCCTTCGGCGCCAGACGACGAATATTACTGGGTCGATCTGATCGGTAGCCGGGTTTATCTTGAGGATGATGGCCAGCTTGCGGGTATTGTCCTGGAAGTGATGGATAATGGCGCGCACGGGGTGCTGCGGGTTGCTCGGCATCAGGCCGACGCACAGGGCGAGCCGACGCCGCTACTCGACGCCAAGGGGCGGGTCCAGGAATGGCTGGTGCCTTTTGTCAATGAGCACGTGCCGCAAGTGGATGTGGCCGCTCGCCGCATCGTCACGCGCTTTCCCCTGGATTTCTGATGCGGTTTGACGTGATTACCCTGTTTCCTGAATTGTTCACAGCGGTGAGCGATTCGGGTGTTACCGGCAGGGCGCATCGGCAGGGAATCTGGTCGGTCAATACCTGGAACCCCAGGAGCTACACTACAGACGTGCATCATACAGTTGATGACCGCCCTTATGGCGGCGGACCGGGCATGGTTATGCTCAGCCAGCCGCTTGAGCATGCATTGCTGGCGGCACGCTCGCATCAGCAAGCTCAGGGCTTGCCGCCCTTGCCGGTGATTCTGATGAGCCCCGTAGGGCGGCGTTTTGACCAGGCGGCTGCCCACTCGCTTGCTGCCACGCCGGGTGCGATTCTGCTTTGCGGTCGCTACGAAGGCATTGATCAGCGCTTTATCGATCAGTATGTAGACGACGAGCTGTCTTTGGGTGATTTTGTGCTCTCGGGCGGAGAGATAGCCGCCATGGCAATCATGGATGCCGTTGTTCGGTTGCTGCCCGAAGTGCTGCATACGGCTGATTCGGCGATCCAGGATTCATTCCAGCCATCATTGTCCGGCCTGCTGGATAGCCCTCATTACACGCGTCCGGAGCTGTTTAATGGCGTGCCGGTACCGTCGGTGCTGTCTTCTGGTCATCATAAGAATATCGCACGCTGGAGGCGAGAGGCTTCGCTTGCGCTCACGGCCCGTCGTCGTCCGGATCTGATCGAGGCTGCCCGGCAAAAGGGTTGGCTGACAAACGAAGATGAAGCATTTTTGCGAACACTGTCAACCGGCGTGTAGTGGACAGTCATGCTAAGGGCAGGGTTTTTGTCGCTTTGGGTCATTGCCTGTATTACTATTGCTTAGTCAACTATTTTTCTGTGCGGATCGCTGCGCTCAGCCCATGCGCTGTTCGTTTGCATCACTTGCCGGCCGCGGCACGCTGATCATCTGCGCATATACCTTCAGGCCCGTCAAAGGCGCCTGCTGTCTGATTTTTGCGAGGCCGTTGTGATTCCATTTTCAGTACTAGATCTTTCTCCCGTCAATGAAGGCGAAACCACCCGCGAAGCGCTGCATCATTCCCTGAAACTGGCGCAAACCGCCGAAAAACTGGGTTATCGTCGCTTCTGGATGGCTGAACACCACAATATGCCGGGGATTGCCAGCGCAGCAACCTCGGTTGCGCTTGGCTTTATTGCCGGCGGCACGCAATCGATCCGGGTGGGCTCGGGAGGTGTGATGCTGCCCAACCACTCGCCGCTGGTGATTGCCGAGCAGTTTGGCACACTGGCTTCGCTGTATCCCGATCGTATCGATCTGGGGCTTGGGCGTGCACCGGGTACGGATATGACAACGGCCCGGGCATTGCGACGCGACATCCATGCTGCCGCAGAGCGGTTTCCTGAAGATGTTCAGGAATTGCAGGCTTATTTTGAGGATGCGCGGCCTGGACAGGCTGTGCGGGCGGTGCCGGGTACCGGCTTGCGTGTTCCCTTGTGGCTGTTGGGCTCCAGTTTATACAGCGCCCAGCTGGCGGCGCATCTGGGCCTGCCGTTTGCGTTTGCATCGCATTTTGCGCCGACTGATTTGATGCCCGCGTTGTCAGTCTACCGGACCATGTTCCAGCCGTCTGCCTATCTGGAAAAGCCATATGCGGTTGCCTGTATCAATGTCATTGCCGCCGAGACGGATGAAGAGGCTCGGTTTCACTACACCTCTATGCAATTGGCTTCGGTTCAGTTGTTCCGGGGCAAGCCAGGCAAAATGCCGCCGCCGGTGGATAATATTGATACTTTGGTCACGCCCATGGAAAAAGCCGGGGTTGAGCAGAAACTGGCGTATTCCATGGTTGGCTCGCCTGCTACGGTACAGCACGGCATAGAGCGCTTCATCGAGGCGACTGGCGTCAATGAACTGATGATTACGTCGCGCATTTATGACGTGCAGGCCAGGCTTACGTCCCTGGCGCTGACGGCACCCATATTCAACCCGAACGTTACCGCAAACGCCTGATTCACACACTTAAGGTATTGCTGCGAACCGGCAGTGCACGTCATTTGTGTGCATTGCAACAACATTTTTCGCCCTTGCACTTTTTTGGTGCGTAGATTGCATGAAAGTTGTGCTGTGCACTAAATATTTGGCTTTTGGCTATTTTCACTTGAATTTAAAGCGTGTATGATTTAAGTATCGTCTTGCGGTTTGAATCACGGGTCTTAGCATCTTGATTTTTAAGAAAAAATCGCTATATAACTCGTATTGAAACGTAAATAACTCTTGCCTTTCTTAGGGTTTTCCATCACACTATATGGCTATGGTCACTAAAGTTCTTTTTGTATGCATGGGCAATATTTGTCGCTCTCCCGCTGCGGAGGGGGTCTTTCGTCGCCTTGTCGAAGAGGCAGGCTTACAGGACTCCATTACGACAGATTCGGCCGGAACTCAGGACTACCATATTGGTGATCCTCCGGATGGTCGTGCCCAACTGGTGTCAAGAAAGCGCGGCTACGATATTTCCCAATGCCGCGCCCGGCAGGTCACTCCCAATGATTTCAAGGAGTTTGATCTGATTCTTGCAATGGATTGGGATAATCTGTCGTATCTGCAGCAAATTTGTCCGAAGCCACAGCAGCACAAGCTGATGCTGCTTATGCGATTTGCTAACGACTACGAAGAAGCAACGGTGCCGGACCCTTATTATGGCGGTCTGGACAGCTTCACGCGTATGCTTGATTACCTGGAAGACGCCTGTCAGGGCGTGTTCGAGATCATCAGCAAGCGCGTTAAACAATATCAGGCAGCTTAACGCTGCGCGCTCAGGGCTGGCTTGCGTACGCGGGCCAGTCGTGTTGAGTGTCGGACCGATAGGGTACTCAGCCAGCGGTCCAGGGATAAGCAGGCAATCTGACATTCCCAATTTGATGCCCGGTGTGCTCTTCGACAGAAAACAGTTTCATTCTGTCTGGGTTCCTTTCTATAGGCTTTCCGCCGGCATTTTCCCTCCTTGAAAGGGCATTTCGCAACACCTTTTTATTGCATTGCATTAATCCCTAGTAATTTACTAGGGATTTTGCTATACTTGAGTAAATTACTCGGTTTATTGGCAAAGGATTCGCTATGCGTCTTACTACAAAAGGTCGTTTCGCTGTTACCGCCATGATTGATCTCGCCCTGCGCCAGAATGGCGGGCCTATTACCCTTGCGGCAATCAGCCAGCGGCAGAATATTTCCCTGTCCTATCTGGAGCAGCTGTTCGGCAAGCTGCGTCGTCACGAACTGGTCGACAGTGTGCGTGGGCCCGGCGGTGGTTACACCCTGGCCAAGTTTGCCCGTGAAATCACCATAGCAGACATTATTTTCGCGGTTGATGAGCCTATTGACGCCACCAGCTGCGGCAGCAAGACGGACTGTTCAACCGGCAAAAACGGGTCGCTTAGCGGCAAATGCATGACGCACGACCTGTGGACCCGGTTAAATCGTACTGTTGTGGACTATCTGGATTCCGTTTCCCTGCAGGATCTGGTCGATCAGCAGCGCATGCGCCAGCTTGAACACCAGACCGATTCCCCGGTTGTACAAATGAAAAAGACACCTGATGCCCTGGCATCTGTTATCGCTTAATCAGTGGAGTATAGAATGCTTAAATTACCCGTTTATCTGGACTATTCAGCGACCACCCCGGTAGATCCTGAGGTAGTTGAGAAAATGGTGCCATGGCTTTATGAAGAGTTTGGCAACCCCGCCTCGCGCAGTCACTCTTTTGGCTGGACAGCAGAAGAGGCCGTGGAAAACGCCAGGAAGCAGGTAGCTGATCTGGTCAACGCCGATCCACGTGAAATCGTGTGGACTTCCGGTGCAACCGAATCAAATAACCTGGCGATCAAGGGCGCTGCCAATTTCTACAAGGAACGTGGCAAGCATCTGATTACGGTGAAAACAGAGCACAAGGCTGTGCTCGATACCATGCGGGAACTGGAACGCCAGGGGTTTGAAGTGACCTATTTGAACGTCCAGGAAAACGGTCTGATCGATATGGACGTTCTGAAGGCGGCCATTCGCCCTGACACCATACTGATTTCAGTCATGTTCGTGAATAACGAAATCGGCG
This sequence comes from Advenella kashmirensis WT001, assembly GCF_000219915.2. NCBI lineage: Bacteria > Pseudomonadati > Pseudomonadota > Betaproteobacteria > Burkholderiales > Alcaligenaceae > Advenella > Advenella kashmirensis. The sequence goes on from NC_017964.1 coordinate 1,911,222, forward strand.
TCATCCAGGATATTCCTGCCATTGGCGAGCTGTGTCGTGAAAAAGGTATCATTTTCCACGTGGATGCAGCCCAGGCCACCGGTAAGGTAGATATTGATCTGGCCACGCTGAAAGTGGACCTGATGTCCTTCTCGGCACACAAAACAAACGGCCCCAAAGGTATTGGCGCCTTGTACATTCGTCGTAAACCGCGCATTCGTATTGAAGCGCAAATTCATGGTGGCGGCCATGAACGAGGATTCCGTTCCGGCACGCTGGCAACCCACCAGATCGTGGGCATGGGTGAAGCGTTCCGCCTGGCCAAGGAAAAAGGCCATACTGAAAACGAACGTATCCGCGCGCTGCGCGATCGCTTGTGGAACGGGTTGTGCACGATCGAAGAAGTGTATCTGAACGGCGATATGGAAAAACGCGTACCGCATAACCTGAACGTCAGCTTCAATTATGTGGAAGGTGAGTCGCTCATCATGGCGATCAAGGAACTGGCCGTATCCAGTGGCTCTGCCTGTACTTCTGCCAGCCTTGAACCGTCTTATGTGCTGCGCGCACTGGGCCGCAATGACGAACTGGCGCACAGTTCCATCCGGTTTACCATTGGCCGCTTCACAACCGAAGAAGAAATCGATTACGCTGTCGAACTCATCAAGTCCCGGGTCGACAAACTGCGCGATATGTCTCCCTTGTGGGAAATGGCCAAGGAAGGCATCGATCTGAACAGTGTTCAGTGGGCAGCGCATTAACAGTTTCAGGAGAAATTATCATGGCATACAGCAACAAAGTTCTTGATCACTATGAAAATCCTCGTAACGTAGGCTCGTTCGAAAAAGGCGACGAGTCTATCGGTACCGGTATGGTTGGCGCGCCAGCCTGTGGCGATGTAATGAAACTGCAGATCAAAGTCAACAAGGAAGGTGTGATTGAAGACGCACGTTTCAAAACGTATGGCTGCGGCTCGGCCATTGCCTCCAGCTCGCTGGTGACCGAATGGGTCAAAGGCAAGACGCTGGATCAGGCGCTGGATATTCGCAATAAGCAAATTGCCGAAGAACTGGCACTGCCGCCGGTGAAAATTCACTGCTCAATTCTGGCTGAAGACGCCATCAAGGCGGCGGTTCAGGATTACAAAGACAAACATACAGGTTAAGCACAATGGCAATTACCTTATCTCCGAAAGCGGCGCAGCACATTGAACGCTACCTCCAAAAGCGTGGTAAGGGGATTGGTCTGCGCCTGGGTGTACGCACTACCGGTTGTTCAGGTATGGCATACAAACTTGAATATGTTGACGAACCGGATACGGCTGACGAAGTATTTGAAAGCCACGGCGTGAAGGTTTTCGTAGATGCGAAAAGCCTGCCTTATATCGACGGCACCGAGCTTGATTATGCCCGTGAGGGATTGAATGAAGGCTTTAAATTCACCAATCCCAATGAAAAAGCAGCCTGCGGTTGCGGCGAATCATTTACGGTGTAAACGTGACAGAGCAGGCAGCATCGCATTTCTCGTTATTCGGTTTACCTGAGCAGTTCGCCGTGTCATTGTCTGACCTGGAACAGGCATGGAAAACCGTGTCTGCCCGGGTACATCCGGACCGTTACTCTACAGCATCTGCTGCCGAGAAGCGGGTCGCCATGCAATGGTCATCGCGTATCAATGAAGCCTATCAGGTCCTAAAAAATCCGCTGGCGCGGGCGCGCTATTTGTGTGAGCGGGCAGGGGCCGATATTGGCGCCGAAAACAATACGGCCATGGCTCCCCAATTTCTGATGGCACAAATGGAGTGGCACGAAGCGCTGGACGAGTTACGCGACCAGCCAGATGCCGAGCGCGTGCGCGAATTTTTGCACACGCTGGAGCAGGCCGAAACCGACTTGTACGCACAGCTGCACACGCTGCTAGATGTCCGGAAAGACATCCCGGCGGCAACCGCAAAAGTGCGCGAAGGCATGTTCATTTCGAAAATCCATCAGGACGCCAAAGCGTTGTTGCGTCAACCTAAATAGAATTTTCAAAGCATGGCACTCTTACAGATTTCCGAACCCGGAGACTCTCCGGTCCCTCATCAGCGTCGTTTCGCGGTAGGCATTGATCTGGGCACGACCCACTCGCTGGTGGCCGCAGTGCGCAACAGCATTCCCGAAGTTCTGGCCGACGAGAACGGCAAGGAACTGCTGCCTTCTGTCGTGCGATACCTGGACGGCCACAGTGTGGAAATCGGCTACCCCGCCGTTCGCAAGCAAAACACCGATCCTTTGAACACACTGGTTTCCGTCAAGCGGCTTATGGGCCGCTCCTATGACGAAGCGATCAGCATGAAACTGCCCTATGAGTTTTCTCCCGGCGAGGGGACGGTACGCATCCGTACCCGCCAGGGCGATAAAACACCGGTAGATGTCTCGGCGCAGATCCTGGCCAAATTGCGCCAGCGTGCCGAAGATGTGCTGGGTGATGATCTGGTGGGGGCTGTTATTACCGTGCCGGCTTATTTTGATGACACCCAACGCCAGGCCACCCGCGATGCTGCGCGCGTGGCTGGCCTGAACGTACTGCGCCTGCTGAACGAACCGACAGCGGCGGCGATTGCCTACGGACTGGATAATGCCTCCGAAGGGGTGTTCGCTGTGTACGATCTGGGCGGCGGCACGTTCGATATTTCCATTCTGCGCCTGAGTAAAGGCGTGTTTGAAGTGGTTGCCACGGGCGGCGATACACAGTTGGGCGGCGACGATTTTGACGAAGCCATTGTGGCCGATATCATGAAGCATCACAGCCAGGAACAACTGACCGTTGCAGATCGCCGGCTGTTGCTCAGCCGCGCACGTCAGATGCGTGAAAAGCTCTCTGGCGCTACCAAAGCGGCCTTTGAGGTGTCGTTATCCAATGGTTTGAATATCGACCAGATGTTTCCACAAAATCATTTCGAAAACATCAGCCGTCATCTGATTACGCGGACGCTGACGCTGGTAGATGACGTGCTGCACAGCGCCGGGCTGACCATACAACAGATCAATGGCGTCGTGCTGGTGGGCGGCGCAACCCGTATGCCGGTCGTGCGCAACCGCGTGCGTGAGTATTTCAATCAACAACCATTGACCGATCTGGATCCGGACAAAGTTGTGGCGTTGGGCGCCGCACGTCAGGCCCATTTGCTGGCCGGTAATCGTGCGCCTGGCGAAGACTGGCTGCTGCTGGATGTGACCCCATTGTCGCTGGGACTGGAAACGATGGGCGGCCTGGTTGAAAAAATCATTCCTCGCAATAGCACCATTCCGGTAGCCCGGGCTCAGGAATTTACGACCTACAAGGACGGTCAGACCGCCATGAGCATCCACGTACTGCAGGGCGAGCGTGACTTGGTCACCGACTGTCGGTCACTGGCGCGTTTTGAGCTGCGTGACATCCCACCAATGGTGGCCGGTGCTGCGCGCATCCGCGTCACTTTCCAGGTGGATGCCGATGGGCTGCTTAGTGTCACTGCCGCCGAGCAAAGCACCGGCAAGGAAGCACAAATTACCGTCAAGCCGTCTTATGGTTTGACCGACGAACAGATTACTGCCATGTTGCAGGAAAGCATGCAAAACGCCGGTGAAGATTCTGCGCAGCGCATGCTGCGCGAACAGCAGGTAGACGCACGCCAGTTGATCGATTCAGTCAAGGCCGCCATGGAAAAAGACCGGGACTTGTTGAGCGAAGAGGAAATTCGCGACATTACCGAGCAGATTGAATCGCTATCGGGTTTGTCCGATACCGATGATATTGTCGATTGGCGTGACGCCACTGACCGACTGGCCAAGGCCACCGAGGATTTTGCTGCGCGTCGCATGGACAGAAGCATCCGCGATGCGCTTGCTGGCAAATCGCTTAACGATATCGCTTAACGACCTCATAACGGACCCAAGTTTATGCCCAAGATTACTGTATTGCCGCATCCCGATGTCTGCCCGGAAGGTGCCGTCATTAACGATGCACCAGAAGGCACATCCATTTGCAGGATTCTGCTGGACAATCATATTGAGATTGAACACGCCTGCGAACTGTCCTGTGCCTGCACTACCTGCCACGTCGTGATCAAGGAAGGCTTCAACTCAATGGAAGAAGCCAGTGATGACGAGGAAGACTTGCTCGATAAGGCCTGGGGGTTGACCCCGGTATCGCGATTGTCATGTCAGGCCATGGTGGCCGATAAGGATCTGGTGGTGGAAATTCCCAAGTACACCATCAACCATGCCAAGGAAAACCACTGACAGGTCGTCTCAGACCGGTCGTGCGGGCTGAACAAAAACGCCCCTGAATCCATTTGCGATTTTCAGGGGCGTTTTTTATATTTTGGACACGCTGTGTGTGCCGGGCAGCACTTAAACATGGGTTGACGCTGCTATTTCAAAATTAAAAGAAATTTACTTAGAAACAAAGTTAGGGTAGATGCTGCCAAGCAGGCCAGTGACCATTGTCGGCGGAAATGCTTGCGGATACTCACGGGCTGGCGGCGTAGCGCTTACCCATAGCTGGTAAACAACGATCAGCAACACTATAAACGCAACCCATGTCCTAAACCCCACAGATTACTCCACCAAGTATACCGACGATTATATTGGATTGGCTCGGAATCATATCGTTGTCTTTCTCTTAACGTTGATGTAAAGGTTGCTCCTATTTTGCCGGGACAGCCTTATATGCTGCACTTGATCAGGTTTCAGCGAAAGGGGCGCTTATCTTGGGAACATTTGGCAGTGGCAGGCAGCACCATATCGACATGGCAGCTGCAGGCCGGAGTAACTATGCTGCAAGTGCACAATTATGACGCATGTGATGCAAAATCGAATTGATGCGAATCAAGAAAAGGAGCGTTGCCAGTGAAAATTTATATACGCTCAGGCAGATTGCGGCAGAGGCGACAATGGGAGCTTGTGCAGTAATAAAAGCAGGTATCAACTATGTCGCACTGGCGTGGCTGGCGTGCCAGTAATGTTTCACGAATGCCAGATTCACTGTTTCAGCATTAAGTGAACCGGCATCCTTTTGACAAGCTAGGGCAGGTATGCAATTGACCGTTTCCGTGTCAATGCCGCTTCGATTGCCGATTTACTCGACTTTGTTCGCCGTTTACGCAGTTCGATTGAGAACAATTACGCCATCCAGTGCCAGCACCCCTTGTCCTTCAGGTAAAGCGAGAATCGGATTGATATCGATTGATTCAATTTGATCACGTCGGTCATAGGCCAACCGGGAGAGTGCTACCAGCGTGTCGGCCAGTGCCGAAATATCCGCCGGGCCCTGGCCTCTGGCGCCATATAGCAACGCGGTAGCCCGGATTTCCTGAATCATTGAAAGAGCTACATCACGGTCGAACGGCGCAAGGCGAAAGCTGACATCTTTCAGTATTTCGACAAAAATGCCTCCCAATCCGAACATGACGACAGGGCCGAAGACAGGATCACGATGCACGCCCATGATGCACTCGATGCCTCCATTGCGCATGGGCGCAACCAGTACACCATCAACTTTCGCCTGCGGCATTTTAGATTGCACAGACGATAGTATGTCGTCGTAGGCGTGTGAGACGGCCTGTTCGCCATTGATGCCGAGCTTGACGCCGCCGACATCGCTTTTGTGCAGAATATCAGCCGACACAATTTTCATCACGGCTGGGCTATTCCATTTTCGGGCAATGGCTTGTGCTTCAGAGGCTGAACTTGCAACGGAAAACGGTGTTACCGGGACTCCCGCTTTCTTCAGCACTGCCAGTGAATCGGTTCATTCAACGCGCCGACGCCTTCAGGCAGACTCACAGCAGATTGCCCGTCAGTTCTTGGCGAGATCATTAGCGGCCGGTGATGCATAATTTTTGAAAGAGTACGGATCGCCGCGCTTGGATCAGCGAACACCATCGATCCGTTTTGCTGCAAGGTGTTTTTGCGTTCGGGAGGCAACAGCGCACTGATTGTAAGTGGTATATGCGGGTACTCAGTACGAAGCACGCTTACCAGTTCCTGCAAATATGACCAGAGCGACTCCGATGATCCTGCTGCCGCCAGGAAAATGGCAAGGGCACCGTAGTTGCCGGTAGCCAGCAAATCGCGACTGGTATCCAGCAGGATAGACAGGTCGCTCAGGGCATGGCCGGTGACGTCGACAGGATTATTGGCGCCGGCAAACGGAATGCGGGCCAGTAATCTGGCTTTCACTTCATCTGGTGGTGTTGGCAGATTTAACCCAAGCTCATCGGCTTCATCGGCCATTAACGCGCCAACACCGCCGGATATTGAAATAATGGCCAGGTTATGGTTGCCTGAGCGGTGAGTCCATTTGCTCAGCGCTTGCCCTACGTTGAAAAACTCTTCAATCGTGTAGGCTCGAATTGCGCCGTATTGTTTGAACAACGCGTCATAAACGGCATCGTCACCGGCGAGCGCCGCTGTATGTGATGCGGCGGCTTGAGCCCCTGAGTTTGTCCTGCCGATTTTGGTCACAACCACAGGCTTGCCTGCCTGATTTGCTGCCGCCAATGCACGCTTGAGTTTGTCGCCATTCTTACAGCCTTCGATATAGGCCATGATAACGTTAGTCTCTGGATCGTCGACCAGCCATTGGATGCAGTCGGCGACATCAAGATCGCTTTCGTTACCGGTACTGATCCAAAATGACAGGCCGAGACGGCGTTCTCGCGCCAGGCAATAGGCATACGCACCGAAAGCGCCACTTTGGGTGACCATGCCGACATCGCCCGCAGGTAATCGACCGTTGAGCGGAGCCGGCGAGAATGTCGCATAGATGTCGTTACGAACATTAATAAAGCCAAGGCAGTTCGGGCCCAGCAACCGTATGTGCCTCTCTCGTGCAAAGGCCTGAAGCTGTTGTTGCAATTGAAGGCCGGCATCTCCGATCTCGGCAAATCCGGAAGTAAAAATCACGGCATTTCTGATCTGCCCGGGCCGGGATTTTTCTAACGCAGCAAGTACATGGCTGGCAGGAACGGCAATAATGACCAGGTCAATCGCCTCTTCGATATCCCCCAGGCTGGCGTAGCAGGGTAGGCCGTAAACCGTATCTTGCCGGGGGTTGATTGGATAAATTTTTCCGACATATCCGGCCTCAAGTAGAAGCGCAATAGGCACCGCCCCCGATTTGCCGGCGGTATTGGATGCGCCCAGAATTGCAATGCTCTTGGGCGAAAACAGAGAGTTCAGTGTTTGGCAGGTATTCATATTAAGTAGGTCGATTAGGAGTTTCACAGCGCCATGTCTATGACATTACGGCCGGTGCTCTTGCGTTCCAGCATTTGTTTTGTGACTTGTGGAAGGCTGTCCAGTGATATCACCTGGCAGATATCGTCCAGATGATTGGGTCGATATACTGTAGCCAGCTTGTTCCAGATTTCCCTGCGTAGCGCCATCGGGCCGCCCGCGTTGATACCTAGCAGCTTGACGCCTCTCAGAATGAAAGGAAATACGCTGGTATCCAAGTGGGCGCCGCCCGCGTTGCCAAAGGCGGTGATAATACCTTCCGGTTTTGTCGTTCGAAGGAGCCAGACCAGAACCGCGCCACCTACCGAGTCAATCGCACCGGCCCATTGGCCCGAAGCAAGGGGACCGCTTGGTTCAAGATCGGGAACTGCGATCACTCGGGCCGCGCCAAGTTTTTTTAGATAGTCATGTGCAGCGTGCTTGCCGGTGATGGCGACTGCCTGATAGCCGCAATGATTCAATATATCAATTGCAATACTGGCGACTCCGCCTGTCGCACCGGTGACTGCAACTTCCCCTTGTTCGGGGCTGAGTCCGCACAGTTCCATCCAGTGCAGTGCGAGTGCCGCGGTGTATCCGGCAGCACCCAGGGTTGCGGCCTCGCACAGACTGAGTCCGGCAGGCAAGGGCAAGACCCAGTCAGATGATACGCGCGCGTATTGAGCATGTCCGCCATCGTGCTCGACACCCAGGCCGAAACCGTGGACAACCACGGGATCTCCTTCTTTCAGTTGCCGGTTCGCAGACGAGACAATGTGTCCGCTCAAATCAATTCCGCTAATACGCGGATAATCCCGGATAATTTTTCCCTGACCGTTTGCTGCGAGCGCATCTTTATAATTCACCCCGGCAAAAGCCACTTTAATGAGCGTGTCGCCCGGCGACAGCTGGTCAATGTGTAAGTGCCGGATATGGCTGTTTGCAGGTTCGCCTGCACCTGGAATTTCCACGCGAAAAGCTGAAAATGTAGTCATGCTGATTTCCTTATGGAGTAATGGACGACTGTAAGATGCGTTTTGCCAGAAAAGCCCTGTGCAGCTCGTTGGCACCATCGTAAATGCGAAACGGACGCGCTTCGCGCCAGATGCACGAGACAACAGTGTCATCCGATACGCCAAGTGCCCCCATCATTTGCATACATCTGTCGGCAACTCGTCCGATGCTTCCGATACGAATATCTTTGCCATTGCAGATTCATTTTTTACCGATACTGCCCGATCCATTAGCATGGCGCACTCCCGGACCATCAGCCGGCTTGCATGCAAGTCAATATGACAGTCGGCAATCATGGCCTGGATTTGCTGCAGGTCCGATAGACGGCTGCCGAAGGCATCTCTTGTCTGCACATAGTCTTGCGCAATTTCCAGGGCGCGCCTGGCCCGGCCGATGAATCGCATGCAATGCGACAGACGAGCCGGCTCCAGACGAAGTTGGATGTGCTTCATCCCCATGCCAATCTGGCCCAGCACGGCATCATCAGGTACATGGCAGTTTTCAAGCAGGATTTCAGCATGCCCGCCGATCTGGTAGCTGGTGACGGTCGTGATATCCCGGATGACACGATAGCCCGGTATGTTGGTGGGAATGATAAACAGCGTCACGCCTTCATCGGTCCTGGCAGGCAAAATGGCGAAATCGGCAGCGACGCCACCGCTGATAAATTTCTTATGGCCGTTGATGACCCATCCGTTTCGATTTCGTGTTGCCTGGGTTTGCAACATATTCGGATCGGAACCTGCGCCGGGCGCCGGCTCGGTCATGGCAAAACACGCACGCTTTTCACCGCGGGTCAACGGTCCGAGGTAGGCCTGCTTTTGTTCTTCGGTGCCAAGATGCAACAGGGTAAGCATATTCGGCTGGTCGGGTGGGGCGCAATTGAGCGCAAGCGGACCGAGCATGCCGCGGCCTGCCTCTTCAAAAATGACGGCACATTCACTCCAGTTCAGACCGAGCCCGCCCCATTCGATGGGCAATTGCGGGCCGTAGATGCCTGCGGCTCTGGCTTGTGCACGCAGTTGCCCGCAAGCGACATCCAGTGCGGCAACGTCTTTTTCCAGCGCCGGCTGCTCAAGGGGTATAGCCGCCGTGTTGATAAATTGCACGACTTTATCTGTGAGCGTTTCTATTTTTTCATCCAACATAAATGAACATGTCCTGGTTTAATTTTGTAGATGCAAGTTGGCATCACGAACAATGGCTTGCCATTTTTCGGATTCTTCGTGGATGTATTGCGTAAACTGTTCCGGTGTTCCGCCGACGGTGTGGATACCCTGTTCAAGTAAAAAGCCTTGTACCGCTTTATCTTTCAGCACGTCGTTAAGCTGTGTATTCAACTTGCGGATCACTGCGGGCGGTGTGCCGGCCGGTGCAAGCACACCCCACCATGAAGCGGCCACTACCGGAATTCCCAGTTCGGTGAGCGTGGGTACGTCCGGCAAGGCAGGGCTACGTTTATCGGAGGCAATGGCCAACGGCGCCAGACGCCCGGCTTTCACCTGCCCGTAAGCGGGAGCGAGGTTGTCAAAACTCAGTGCACTTGCGTGCCGGAGGTGGCAACTACCGCTTCGGCGCTACCCTTGTATGGCACATGTTGTAAATGCAGACCCGTTCTGCGATTGAAGATTTCAGCGGCCATATGAGGAATGCTGCCAACCCCCGCGGTGGCATAAGACAATGCTTCGCCTTGTCGACTTTGGGTCAGAATGTCCTGAATCTTTTTAACGCTGCTATTGGGGCTGGTAAAAATGTAAACGGGCACATCGGTTGCCAGCACGACCGGAACCAGATCTGTTTTTACGTTGTAGGGTAGCGTTTTATAAAAGGCGGGATTGGTAGCCAGGTTGGCGGTGCCCATCAACAGAGTATAGCCATCGGGCTTGGCGCGCGCTACATAGTGAGTGCCAATCTGTGTCGCACCGCCTGCCTTGTTCTCGACCACAATCGGCTGCTTGAGCCGCTGACCAAGTGTTTTGGCAATAATACGCGCAGCTGTATCCGTCCCGCCGCCAGCGGCGTAAGGAACGACAAGTGTGATAGGCCTGTCCGGATACTCGCCTGCCAGCGCTGGTACAGGAAGCCCGGCAGCTGTAGCCAGGGAGACGAGGGCGATTGTTTTTTTCATATCATTGCTCCGGTAGCCTGTTAATTGACACTGACATTGGTCTGTTTGATCATATCGGCCCACCAGCGTGTTTCGTCGCTGATCTGCTTGGCAAAGGCTTCGGGTGTATTTCCTTCAGGTTCTGCGCCCAGTTCGGTCAGGCGCTTGCGAATGTCGGGACGTTTTAACACTTGTACTGCTGCATCATGCAGTTGCCGGACAATGGGTCCGGGGGTTCCTTTGGGCACCATCAAGCCCTTCCAGGCCATAATGACATAGCCATTGAGACCCTGTTCTTCAAATGTCTGAATATTGGGCAGCGCCTGGGATCTTTTTGAGCTGGGTACGCCCAGTGCGCGCAATTTTCCGCTTACGGCATGCGGTAACAGCGGTGGCATGTTGTCAATCATCACGTTGATGTGATTGGCCAGCAGATCGCTAATGGCCGGACCCGACCCTTTGTAGGCACATGCTGCATTTTCAGGCCCGCCATTTTGTTCAGAAGTTCGCCAGCCAGATGCGCAGGACTTCCAGCACCGGGAGAGCCAAAGGATATGGTCTGCGGATGGCTCTTTGCATAGGTAATGAATTCTTTGAGGTTTTTGGCGGGGATTTCGGGGTTGACGACCATCAGGTTATGTTCCCGGGTCAGCGCAGTCACCGGCAGCAGATCTTTGCTGGGGCTGTAGTTCATGTTTTTGTACAGGCTGGGATTGATGACCGTCGGGCCTGCCGCGGCCAAAAGGACGGTATACCCGTCCGGTTTTGCCGTGGCGACAAAGTGGCCTCCTATATTGCCGCCTGCACCTGGTTTGTTTTCGACTACGATTGCCTGGCCCAGAATAGGGCGCATGGCCTCGGCAAGCAGCCGCCCCAGGATATCGGTTGATCCGCCCGGCGCAAATGGAATAATCATCCTGATCGGCTGGTCGGGATAGGCCGCGCTGGCCAAGCCGGGCGCGACACCGATTATGACAGTTGAAATAATCGTGAATATGGATCTTTTGAACATGATTGTCTCCGTTGTTATTGGGCCTTCTGACGAGGCATCGTTGTATTGCGAATGAAATGGAAGGAGGTCTTAACGGCCGGGTTCGAAGCCGGCATTTTTTAACGTCAGACGCGCAATGTTGAGCTGGTGGATCTGACTGGTGCCTTCATACAGGCGGAACAGGCGTACATCGCGGTAAAAGCGCTCAATGCCAAAGTCCGCGATATAGCCATATCCGCCGAACATCTGGACACAGCGGTCGGCGACCCGTCCGCACATTTCAGAGGAAAAATATTTGCAAATGGATGCATTCATCGTGACATCCTTGCCTTCGTCGCGTTCTCGTGCCGTTTGCAGCACGAGTGCTTTTGCCGTTTCAATGTCCGTTTTGCAATCGGCGATCATCGCCTGAATCAATTGAAAATTCATCAGAGGTTGACCAAATTGAGAGCGATTACCCACAAATTTCATGGCTTCGTCCAACATGCGAATTGCCGGACCAATACACAGCGCCGCCAGGTGAATACGCTGTTTATTCAATACCTTCATGGCAGTTTTGAAACCCATCCCTTCTGTCCCGCCAATCAGGTTGGACGCGGGCACGCGGCAGTTGTCGAAATGCACTTCGGACACGGGTGAACCGGCTTGTCCCATTTTTTCGTAGGGCTGCCCGGTAGTCAGGCCTGGAGTGGTGCGTTCTACCAGAAATGCGGAAATACCGCTGGCTTTGCGATTATCCGGATCGGTGCGTGCCATCACAGTGAAAACATCGGCTATCGGCGCATTGGTAATAAAGCATTTTGTACCGTTCAACACATAATGATCGCCTTCGCGTCTTGCTGTGGTCTGTAATGCTGTGGCATCTGAACCGGCTTCCGGTTCTGTCAAAGCAAATGAGCCGGTCATCCGTCCGCTGGCCAGCTCCGGCAGATAACGCTGCTTCTGTTCGGGTGTACCATCGGCCACCAGCCTTCGGATCCGATACCGGTGTTGGTACCCACACGTGCTCGAAATGCGACCGAGCATTGGGATAACTGCATGGCGGCAAGAACCAGTTCTTCGGTTGTCATGCCCAGCCCGCCGTATTGCTCGGGAATCGAGTAGCCGAACATATTCTGCTCTGCCATATCTCTGACAACATCTTCAGGAACTTCGTCCGATTGTGCAACGTGCTTTTCTTGTGGCACCAGGCGTTCATGTACAAAACGTTGCAGTGAATCTAAAAAAATAGTGAACGACTCGGGATCCCGCAGCATATTGGTTCTCCTTCTCTGCTTTTGTTAGTGGTGATGGCGATAGTGTGTGATTGTTGGAAAAGCATAGCAATTTATATTTAATAGCGATATTATTGTTTCGATATATTGAATTTAAATCTAATAAACTTTAATTTTTTGCCGTTTTTTTGAGGAGAGATTTTCAGGATGGAAGACACAGATAAGCATAGCGACCCCCGTTTTGCGACAACAGTGGCACACGGCATGTCGGTCTTGCAGTGTTTCCGGATGACAGAGCCAGCGCTCAGCAACAAAGAGCTGGCTGAGCGCACGGGCCTGTCCAAAGCTACTATTTCGCGGCTGACCTATACTCTGGCGCTCAAGGGGCTATTGCTGTATGACGTACAGCTGCGAAGATACCGACTGGGTGCCGGTATTCTTTCGCTGGCACACCCCATGCTTAGCGGCATCCGTTTGCGTCAAATGGCAAGGCCCTATATGCGAGCGCTGGCAGATCGTTGCGAAGGGTCTGTGTCGCTTGGCCTGAATGACAAGCTGCATATGGTGTACATCGAAACCAGTCGAGGTCACGAGGTCATCGGCTATCGCCCTGATATCGGTGCGCGTCTGCCATTACTGGCTTCAGCAATGGGACGCGCCTGGCTGGCCAATGTGTCTACTGAGACACGTGAACGCGTGCTGGCTCAGATTCGTAGGGAAGACGCGTCGCAGTTGCAGACGCATGGTGCCGCCTGGGAACGGGCTTTGCATGACTGGAACTCAAAAGGCTATTGCCTCTCGTTTGGCGACTGGCAGGCAGATGTTCACGCGGTGGCCGTTGTTTTGCGTGATTCGGTGAACGGCGACTATCTGGTCTTCAATTGCGGGGTGCCGGTATCCAGACTGAAAAATAGAACTATTGAGGAGGTCGCTGCAGGCCCATTGCTCGCGATGGTAGACGAAATAAATGAATGCAGGCAGCAGGATGTACAGAATGGCTGACATCGATAGCAAAACAACCGATCCGCAATTTGCCTCCACACTGGCTCAGGCAATCGATGTGCTTGCCTGCTTTAGATCGGGAGAGCTGACCTTGGGAAACAAGCAAATTTCAGTGCGCTCCGGATTGTCTCCGAGTACGGTGGTCAGACTGACCCATACGCTTGTGCAACTGGGGTATTTGCGGCGCGCACCGCAGGGTAGACGCTATCAGCTGGGGCCAGCGTTGCTGACATTAAGCTATCCGTTACTTGCGAGCCTGCAGCTCAGACAGATTGCTCGCCCTCTGATGTTGCGGCTGGCGCTTGAAGTGAATGGAGCTGTTTCTCTGGTTATTCGTGATCGTTGTAATATGGTTTATGTGGAAACGGCGCGCGCCAATGAAACCCTGCAGGCTCATCCCGATATTGGTGCCGCTTTACCCATGATGTCGACTGCCGCCGGCAAGGCTTGGCTGTGCCGCGCCTCTGTAGAAGAGCGCAACGCCACCCTGAATCGCATTCGGGTGGAGCAGCCGGATCACTACAAGGCGCATCATCATAGCCTGGACGAGACATATCGAGAATTCGAGCGCTATGGCTATTGCTCGAACAATCAGCAATGGGTGTCGCATTCATTTGGTTTTGCGGTTCCCTTTGCGAAGCCGATAGATGGCAATATTTTTGTCCTCAATTGCGGTGTCCCAATTACTGACGGGTCATTTGTCCAGCGGAATGGGGAAATTCCCAAACGGTTGCAGGTACTGGTAAACAGTGTACAAAATACGCTAGGCCTGTGACCGTATTATGAGCAAGTAGTGCTTGGAATGATGATCCTGTGGGGTAGTCAGAAAATTGGCTATTACTGGGATTGTTGGTAAAAAAACGGCCACCAAAACCTGCGTTGCACAGGCTCCAGTGGCCGTTTTAGAAGTGGTTCTTTTTGAATTATATCTTTACGGCTTTTTCCTTGCCGGTCAAATAGCCAACTGCAGCGCTGAAGCGATCATGATAATTTTCATCGATCAACGGGGCGACCTTGTCCTTGACCACATCATGCAGGCCGGGTTTGCCGCCTTTGCCTTTTTCCCAGTCACCAGGGTGCTGGAAGTTGCTCATGATGTAGGTCCAGCCATTGAGCTCGTCTACAGATTGCAAGCCTGTTGATTCGGCGCCGGCAGGGCAGGACAGCAGACGTGCCAGTTGCTTGGTATCCACGTTGTAGGCCCACAGGAAATTATTGACGTGCGTGCCGCTGTCTTCGCCAATGAACAGGGTGCGCAACTTTTCTGAGAACTTGATATTGTCCGGGTTGGCAATTTTATCTGCGTTCGCCAGGTTGCCCAGCGCATCGGGCGTTGGCAGATCTTCGCCGACCAGTTCTGCCGGTGGTTTCATGTCGACCGGGACCCATTCGCTGTTGATTGGCTTGCCAGTATGGTCTTTCTGTCCGGCTTTCAGATTCAGTGCATAAACGGCGCCTGCGTACGGACCTTGGACCTTAATGTCACTGGAGCCATCCAGCATGGAATCGCGCACGTAGGACATGGCCGAGTAGGCAATTTTATCTTTGGCGTTGACCGTTGTTCCTTCCATTTTTGAAAAGCCCATGCTGCCGCCGGCAACAGCCGCGTGGCGATGGGTTTCCAGGAAGGTGGCGGCTTTTTCCATGCCAGGTTTCAGCTTGACCCAGTTGACCTTTTTGTCAAAGACGATTTTCTTGAAGGAATCATCGCTGGGGTCTTCGGTTTTCACTTCCATGATGTCTTCGGGCGCCAGCTTGTCAGCCAGCGCCTCGATTTCATCGCTGGTCGCATGACCCAGATGAATCCACGTCAGGTCGGCCGAGCCGGGGCCCTCGCCACTGGTCTGGTGCCATTTTGCGACATAGAGATTTCCGGCAGACAGATCTTTTTCCTTGTCGGCAACAAACATGAACAAGCCGCCGTGGTTGGCATCGTCGCCCATCAATGCGGTACGGTTGTCCGGCATCACCTGGATCAATTCATGTGAAATACGGCCCAGGTTGTAATGCTTCTTGATGGTGGCGGTGCCGTCGGGGTTGACCGTCACTTCAGGCATATGACCGTAGTGATAAGGGTTGGCTTTTTTCTCGTCGCCGAACAGCGCCTTGCTGAAGCCTTTGAATTCGTCATTCTTGGCCACTTTAAAGGCATCGGGTTCGTATTCTTCGCTGGACAGATGCGTATTCCATGGCGAGAGTGAGGCGCCACAGGTGATCCACAGGCCATGTACGCCGGAAGTATCGACATTGTGATACTTCACCAGGGACAGATGGCCTGTATCAGGATCCTGATCCAGGGTAAGCACGGCGATGGGCGAGGGCAGTTTGCCGTACATATCGTCGCCATTCAGGTTGCGGGTGGTGTATTCGAACTGTACTACCGCAAATACCGCATTGCCTTTGACGCCTTCAACCTTGGCATTGTCCAGCTTGAGCAGGGACGTACCATCGGGGCTGTTGGAGAAGATCTGGCGCTCTTTGCCGGCAACCGATGTATCCATGATGGGCTTGTTATTGATATCAAAATAACCGCCAGCGATGATCTGGCCGCCTTTGCCGTCGGGTACTTTGTCGCCGGTCAGAAAGAATGGCTTGTAAGCCAGTTCAAACGTCGTGTCGGTTTTGTCGGCCCAGTTGATCTTCAGGGAAGATCCCACTGTGGTGTCGGCCAGCGCGGCAGGATTGTCCAGCGTGGGTGCTGCCATGCCAATAAACTCTGCAGAGGCAAATGCCTTTTGTACCGCATCGGCGGTCTGGGCGGTGGCAAAGCCGGCAAAGCTACCCAGAACCCCGGTGGTAAGCGGCAACATGGGCGCACTTGCCAGGGCTTTGAGGCTGCGACGACGGCTGGGGAAAATTGAGCGGATTTCATATGACGTGATCCTGTTGACGATAATGCACAGATGTTACAGGTTTAATATGACAGGAATTCGTACGTTGGCTGACAATAAATCGCGGGGATATCAGGCAGGGATATCGATTGTTATCCTGACCTGATCGCTCATTGCTGAATTCGGTCGATTGATCGAAAATTGCATTGAATCAAGGTAAAACGCATATGATAAATGTATATTTCGCAGATTTTCAGACGGTTTTTGTTGTTTCGCAAGACGCAAGGCAGCTTTCGCGTTGCATCGTCTTCGAGTAATCTCAGAAACTGAGCATCAATAGTCCCAAAGAACCAGACATCATGAAATTTCATCGCCAAACCCGAAAGCGTTATTACGAGGACAGTTATGCCGGTCACTGTCAGGCCAGCGTTATAAAAATTGAAGCCGACATGATCGAGCTGGATGCTACGGTGGCTTTTCCCGAAGGCGGTGGGCAGGAGGCAGACCATGGCACCATTACACTGAACAATGGCCGCGTTCTGAGGTTTATCGACGTAAGAAAAATGTACGGGCATGCGCCCGGGATTAATGGTTTTCCAGATGTACAGGTCGGTGGCGTCATCTGGCACAAAGTGCATCCGGATGATGTGTCACTGCTAAGCGATCTGCATATTGGCGACAACGTCGCGATCTGTATCGATACGGATCGAAGAGCGCGCCTGTCGCTCAGCCATACGGCATCTCATATTCTTTATGTTGCTGTCGGTATGATCCGGCCGGATGCCGTACAGTCTACGCTGGGCTGTCATATCCGAACCGATGGGGCGCGGTTTGATTTCGGTGTAAGTGAGCGTTTTACTGCCGAGCAAATCAGCCAGATCGAAGCCTGTGCCTATGACCTGGTTTTGCGGAATGCGGCCATCACGATGAGCGCACATCCGCAGGAACCGGATTTGCGCAGTTGGCATTGCGAGCAGCACCAGATTGCTTGTGGCGGCACTCATTTGAATCGTACCGGGCCCGTTGGCAGGCTGGTAGTGAAACGCAAAAGCCTGGGAACGGGCAAAGAGCGTTTGAGCTGCAGCTTTCCTGATGCCGTCTTTGATACGACACGCTTTTATTAATCGTCTGCTCCACAATTAAATATACCCTGGCTTTAAGGTGGCCCCATAGGCTGAGCGTTAATCCAGCCCGTGGGGATAGTAAAAGCCGTTGATGCAGACGCGTTAGCAAAATGTATTAATCGCGGTGATGACGCCGGTGGTGTGACCGGTGAGCGCGATAGTCCCGATGGCCACGGTAATCCCGATGACCACGGTATTCTCGGTGGGCCCGATACCCTCTGTGGTAAGACCGAGGGCGATAGTGGCGATGACGACTGTAATGGCTGTATTTTCTTTCGTACTTTGGTCCGCTGTATCGATAGCCATCACGGTATCCATAATGGCGATCGTGCACCACACAACCGCTTAGAAAAATCGCCAGAAAGCCGATAACTACAAGCAATTTCTTCATTAAAGTTCTCCCTGTTTATTTTGCCGATATAGTAAACAGGTTCAACTTCAATGTGTATTGCTCAGTTGTAAGCCAAATTTCAGTCGGGTACAGACAAGTCAAGCAGACTTATATAGTGAGACTGCGGGCACAACTTTCGGATACGGGCCTGTGCGATGATGATACGATCGACTATAAATTGAATAAAACCGAGGGACGAGACAACCAGGTAGTCAGCGACAGTAACGTTATTGTGCAGTGCGGTGGCTATCGGGTTATTTGTCTCTTATCGACAGCAGGATTATCGTTATGATGAAAGCCAATCAGCAGCGCTATTGGGATGCACTGATGGAACTGGGCACAATTACCGATGCGGCATTGCCTTACACAAGGCGATCGTTTAGCGACACTTTCCTGAAGGGGCGCCAGTGGATATCCGAGAGGATGCAACAGCTGGGTATGCCTGTTCATGTGGATGCGGCCGGCAATCTCGTGGGAAGTCTGGCTGGTAGGGATAAGAATGCTGGAGTGATCGCTATCGGTTCACATAGCGATACGGTGCCCGGTGGCGGACGCTTTGATGGCGTTGCCGGCGTTGTTGCCGGGCTCGAATGCGTGGCCTCGCTACAGGAACGCAATATCAAGTTGAATCATACGCTCGAAGTCATTGATTTTCTGGCCGAAGAGCCAGTGAGTGGGGCCAGTCTTGCATTGGCAGCAGGGGTATCAGTGGTTATTTGTCAGAGGATATACTGCGTTGCACGCACCCGCAGACCGGCGAGCAGCTCGCAGAAGCGATCATTCGTATGGGTGGCAAGCCAAGTGCCCTGGCCAGCGCGAGGATATCAAGGCTTTTTTTGAAATTCATATTGAGCAAGGTTGTGTACTGGAAAATGAGGCGTTGCCGATAGGCGTGGTGAGCGCCATTGTTGGCATTATCAGGGTGCGCATCAAATTTAAGGGGCAGGCTGCGCATGCGGGGACAACGCCCATGCATATGCGCAGCGATGCACTGCTTGCCGCAGCACAGACCGCCTGTGATATTCGTCATGTTGCGGCTCAGATGAGCAGCCAGAAGCCGGAACATTATGTCGTGGCCACTTGTGGTCAGTTCAATGTCAAACCGAATGCCAGCAATGTGGTGCCGGGGTTTGCCGAGATTTCAGTTGAAATGCGCTCGGACCATCGACCCAGCATGGAGGCCTTGCACAGACAGCTCGGGCACATTGCCGCTCAGGCGGCAGCGATGAATCAGGTGACGCTGCTCTCTTGCGAGACGGTCACTGATACCCAGCCCGTTGTTTGCGCGCCGCAACTGATGGCGCATATACGCGATGCCAGCGATAGCCTTGGGTTGCCGTATAAAGTCATGCCCAGCGGTGCTGGTCATGACGCCGCATTTTTAAGCCATATCAGTCCTGCAGCAATGATTTTCGTGCCCAGCAAAGAGGGTAAAAGCCATTGCGCGCAGGAGTGGACATCGGCAAAAGAGCTCGCCCAGGGGGTCAGCGTGCTGATCGATGCGATCGAGCGATTCGATGGCGTACACCAATAAAAAAGGCGGCATGATCGCCGCCTTTTTCCTCCAACACTGCATCAGTTGATTACTAAGGGATCAGTCTTCCTTGCGCAGATGCGGAAAGAGCAGTACATCGCGAATAGTCGGGCTATCGGTCAGCAACATAATGTACCGGTCAATGCCAATGCCGCAGCCGCCGGCTGGCGGCATGCCGTATTCGAGCGCACGAATATAATCGGCATCGTAGTACATGGCTTCTTCGTCGCCGGCATCCTTGGCAACAACCTGTGCTGGAAGCGAGCTGCCTGGTCTTCGGGATCATTCAGCTCTGAGAAACCGTTGGCAATTTCGCGGCCGGTAATGAATAGCTCGAAGCGTTCAGTGATTTCCGGGTTGCTGTCCGAGGCACGTGCCAATGGAGAGACTTCTACCGGGTAATCAATGATGAAGGTCGGGTTCCACAATTTTGATTCGGCCGTTTCTTCGAACAACGCCAGCTGCAATGCGCCAATACCGGCGCGTGCCAATACCGGGCCATCTACTTCTGCGCCAAGTCTGCGCAATTCGGTGCGCAGGAACTCGATGTCATTCAATTGTGGTTCTGTATATCCCTCGGCGTATTTCATGATAGCTTGGGTGATTGTCAGGCGATCGAACGGCTGGCTCAGGTCCAGTGGTTTGCCTTGATGCGTCAGAACCGCGCTGCCGGTCGCTTCAATGGCAACATCGCGCAGCAACTGCTCGGTAAAGTCCATAAGCCACTGGTAGTCTGTGTAGGCCGCATAGAACTCCATCATTGTGAATTCAGGATTGTGCCGCGGGCTGACGCCTTCGTTGCGAAAGTTGCGGTTGATCTCAAATACGCGTTCGAAACCACCCACGACAAGCCGCTTCAGATACAGTTCGGGTGCAATGCGCAGGAACATCTGCATATCCAGCGCGTTGTGATGCGTCACAAACGGTTTGGCCGCGGCACCACCGGGAATAGGGTGCAGCATGGGGGTTTCCACTTCCAGAAAACCCGCGTCGTTCATGACCGAGCGCATTGCGGCAATGGCCTTGCTGCGCACCTTGAACGTGTTGCGCGACTCTTCGGTCATGATCAGATCGACATAGCGCTGGCGATAACGCAGTTCCTGGTCGGCGATGCCGTGGAATTTGTCGGGCAGGGGTCGCAGGGATTTGGAAATCAGATTGATCGATTCTGCGTGAATCGACAGCTCGCCCTTGTTGGTCTTGAAGACGCGGCCACTGACGCCGATGATGTCACCGATGTCCCAGGTCTTGAACTGTTCGTAAACCTCTTCGCCCACGCCTTTTTTGTCCAGATAAATCTGAATGCGCCCGCTAGCGTCCTGGATGGTGGCAAAACTGGCTTTGCCCATAACACGCTTGAGCATCATTCGGCCGGCAACACAGGCAGGATTGGCCTGAGGGTCCAGGGTTTCTTTGTCGAACTGGTCAAACTGCTCGTGCAGGGCCTGTGCCTTGTGTTGCGGTTTGTAGCTATTGGGATAAGCCACGCCTGCCGAGCGCAGGCGCGACAGTTTTCCGCGCCTTTCGGCGATGAGTTTGTTTTCGTCCACTTCGGTAACGGGCGCGTCTTTCTGGTTGTCGTTCATAGGGTTTGCTGATGTTTAGCTTGGCATGTCAGACACATGTGACATGCCAGGGTGAATGGGTTACAACATTGCGGCGCGCCGCCCGGACAGGGCAACGTCGCTGCTATTGCCTGCTTACTGGCTGTACTGGCGTATATCATCAAGTTCTTTGCTGGCAAAGTGCTCGCTATTGATATACCTAATAATATTCTCTGCCACGGCCTGGGGGCTGCGCAGCACACCGGTTTCGTTCATTGTGTTAAAGCGCGCCAGATCGGGAAAGTCGTCTGTATTGCCGGACCGAATGGTAGCCTGCATGCTGGTGTCGATGACGCCGGGGGCAAGCGAAACCAGCCTGGCTTGCGGCGCTTCAAGACGGGCGACGCGTGTATACATGTCCAACGCAGCCTTGGTGGCGCAGTACACACCCCAGCCGGCAGTGGGTGAGCGCCCGGCGCCAGAGGATATGTTGACCACGCGTACATCTGCGCCCAGTGCACGGGTGGCGCGTAGCAGAGCGGTGGTCAGCAGCATGGCGCTGGTCACATTCAGATTGAATGTGCTGGATATCGCATGGGCGTCGTCAAGCGTATCGTACTGGGCGACCGGACCCAGCGAGCCGGCGTTGTTGATCAGCAGGTACTGGTCTGCCGTCTGATCCAGCTGGGCAAAAATGCCCAGCGCGGCCGCCTCGATATGCTGAACATCTGACAGGTCATGGCCATAATGAACATGCTGGCACCCCGATGCCTCGGCCAGCTGTTGTGTTTCCGGATCGCTGTTGCGCGATACCGTAATGAGCTGGCGCACGCTGCCCGCCAGACTGCGGGCCAGGGCAGCTCCCAGACCACGCGAGGCGCCGGTAACGATAGCGATGGTTCCACTCATATCAAACTCCCTGCTTTAAGCTGGCTTCGATAAACGGGTCAAGATCGCCGTCCAGTACTTTCTGGGTATTGGAGATTTCGACGTTGGTGCGCAGATCCTTAATGCGGCTATTGTCCAGCACGTACGAGCGGATCTGATGCCCCCAGCCCACCTCGGTCTTGGCGTCTTCCAGTTTCTGCTGTTCGGCCAGGCGATTGCGCATTTCCAGCTCGTACAGTTTGGAGCGCAGCATGGACATGGCTTCGGCGCGGTTGCGATGTTGCGAGCGGTCATTCTGGCACTGTACAACAATGCCTGTCGGCGTATGGGTAAGCCGCACGGCCGAATCGGTTTTGTTGATGTGCTGACCTCCCGCACCACTGGCGCGGTACGTATCGACCCGCAAGTCCGCTGGATTGATTTCAATCTCGATGGAGTCATCGATTTCGGGGTAGACGTAAACACTGGCAAAGGAGGTGTGACGCCCATTGGAAGAATCGAACGGGCTTTTGCGCACCAGCCGGTGGACACCGCTTTCCGTGCGCAAGTAGCCGAATGCGTATTCGCCTTCGACCTTGATCGTTGCCGACTTGATACCGGCGACGTCGCCATCAGACTCTTCCAGTACTTCTGTCTTGAAGTCCTTGCGTTCGCAATATCTGAGATATTGGCGCAAAAGCATGGAAGCCCAGTCCTGAGCCTCGGTGCCGCCGGCGCCGGCCTGGATGTCGACAAAGCAATTGAGCGGGTCGGCCGGGTTGGAGAACATACGGCGAAATTCGAAGCCCTCGATGATCTTGCCAAAGCCGTCGGTATCTTCTTCGATGGCAAGCAGGGTCGCATCGTCATCGTCGGCACTGGCCAGTTCGAACAGTTCTTGTGTATCGCGGATGTTTTGCTGCAGTTCATCCAGGACAAGGACGACATTTTCCAGCGTCTTTTTCTCCCGGCCCAATTCCTGGGCTTTCTCGGGGTCGTTCCAGACGTCTGGATTTTCCAGCTCCAGATTCACTACCTGCAGTCGTTCCGATTTGGATTCGACGTCAAAGATACCTCCGAAGCGCGTCCTCGCGCTCAGCGTAGTCTTCGAGACGGGCGGCGAGTTGGTTTTGACGTTCTGCTTCCATGCGTGTTATTCCCTTGCTGAGTAATTTTGCTTAACCCTTTATTTTAACGCACGCGGGCGCTATGGCCGGGCGAATGCTGATATTTGGCCGCAAAACTTCCCCGGTGCATGGTACGCGCAATGGGAACTGTTACTGCAGCGATCAGCGTGTCGGTTGCTGACCTGACACGTTGCCAAAGGCGCCCCCGACCGTGCCAACCACACCGTCGATATGCTGTCCGGGTGTGCCGGTTGTCGTGCAGGCGGTCAAAGCCAGAAGGGTGAGCAAAAGGGCGCTGGTAAATTTCATAAGTATTTTTTGGGCAAATAAAGAGGCAGCGTAACAAATGCCTGAGTGCTTGCCTTGTCGGGACGGTAAACGTTGTAACAAGAATACCCGAAAACCGTCCTTTTGATAGCGATCGCAATAAATGGCGTGGCGCGGCGGTACTTCTAGAAGGCAGCAGGCTCGGCGTGACGCACCATTAGTTGCACATTTACAACGCCGTTCCAGGCATTAGGGGCAATTTCATAGATAAGATCAGTGTATTCCGGTAGTGCTTCCGCATGATTGAACCAGATCGCATCGTATTGCTGGTTCATGCGTTCCAGGCGTAATTTGAGGTGTTTTTCCTTGAGCAGGCGCTGGTTGAGCACACGGAACGTGTCCCGGAAAAGCGGCGGCGGGAAACCCGCGCCCCAGACATGCTGGTGTAACATGCCGGCCACTTCCGCAGTTGTAAAAAGCGGATCGAGCGAGCCGTCAGTCTCGATCAGGGGTTCAAAGCTGTCTTTGCCGCTGATACGGCGTACGGCCAGGTCAAAGGCTTCTTCGAATTCGGCAAAAGCCTCTTGCCGTAGTGTCAGGCCGGCGGCCATGGCATGGCCGCCGAATTTAAGAATCATGCCCGAATGGGTTTTGGACACCAGATCCAGTACATCCCGTAAGTGCACATCCGGTACTGATCTGCCTGAGCCGCGCAGTTCGCCCGGGTCTCCCGGGGCAAAGGCCAGGGTGGGCTTCCAGAATTTTTCCTTCAGCCGTGAAGCAACGATCCCCACCACGCCTGATGCCAGTCTGGATGAAAGACGCATACAGTGGCGTTGCGGGCCTTCTCCGGTGCTTCCAGGCTGGCCTGGGCCTGTTCGCTCATATCCTGTTCGATGGTGCGACGTCGATGGTTCATCGTATCCAGTTCGCGAGCCAGCGCCAGCGCTTCGGCCTCGTCGTCTGTGGTGAGGCAGCGGATGCCTATGCTCATGTCGGCCAGGCGGCCAGCTGCATTGATCCTCGGGCCGATACGAAAACCCAGGTCCAGTGCCGTCGCATCCCGGTTATCACAACTGGCGACCAGGAACAGGGCCTTGAGGCCGGGCTGCAGTTGATTATTACGGATTTTTTTCAGTCCCTGCGATACCAGCAGGCGATTATTGGCGTCCAGCCGCACCACATCGGCCACGGTTCCCAGCGCGACCAGGTCAGCCAGGGCGTCAAGCCTGGGGCCTTCTTTGGCATCCACCCAGCCACGGCGGCGGAACTCCGCGCGCAGCGCCAGCAAGACGTAAAAAATCACGCCAACGCCGGCCAGGTTCTTGGAAGGAAACTGGCACTCGGGATGGTTTGGGTTCACAATGGCGATGGCATCGGGCAGCGCATCCGCGGGCAGGTGATGGTCAGTAACCAGCACCTGCATGCCCAGGTCGTTGGCCGCCTGTACGCCTTCGATGCTGGCAATGCCATTGTCCACCGTGATAAGCATATCCGGCTTGCCGGCATGGTGTCGGCTGGCCAGCTCAACACTGCGGGCGACAGGCCATAGCCGGTTTCGAATCGGTTTGGCACCAGAAAATCCACATCGGCGCCAAAGGCGCGCAAACCGCGCAGGGCAACAGCGCACGCGGTGGCGCCATCGCAATCGTAATCGGCAATAATCAGCAGTTTTTTGCCGGCGGCGATGGCATCGGCAAGAATGGCTGCAGCTTTGTCGGCCTGATTGAGTTCAGACGGGTTGATCAGGTCGGCCCAGGACAGGCGCGTTTGTTCGGACGTGGCCACGCCGCGCGCGGCCCACAGGCGGGCCAGCAGTGTGTGAATGCCGCTTTCCTGCAGTTGTTTTTCGTAGTCCGGGTTGACCGAACGGGCTGTGATTTTTACTGAGACCACCATTGCTTCCATTGCTTGCGTTGACCGGGCAGCCACTTGAGCAGCGCCGGCGTAGGTTCCAGGGTGAGTGTGACCCATCGGTCGTCGCCGGTCAGGATCAGGCTGACTGGCATGGTAACAGGGTTGCCGCCCGAGTGGGTTTTAAGGGCTGTCGCCAGTTCACGCGTCAGTGTCTGTTCCACCGCCGGCAACAGCGCCAGCCAGTGACCCCATTGACGCTGGCGATGGGCCGCTTCCAGGTCGGGTATCACGATCGGCATTGCTGTTGATGGCGCAGTCAATTGTGCCGCTGCGGCGCCGCCAAACAGCCAGCCGCCATTGATTAGCGGCATTTTCCTGTCGCGTCGCGCTTCATTCACGGGGTGATGATGCCATGCAATCTGCAGTTCACTAAGCAGGCGACGCAAGGGTTTGAAAGCATCCTCCTGAGGCCAGACATGTGCCAGATCGGCGCTGGCAATCAGCGTCGGGCTGCGTGACGGCAAACTGAAACCATCTGGTACGGCAACGGTCCAGCCCTGCCGGGTGTGGCCGGTCAGCGTAAATGGGGTATCTGTAAAAATGTCCGCCGCGCTTTCATAAAGCGCCACGCTTTCCTGCTCGGTCACTGCAATGTCGCTGGCGGTAAGCATGTGTGCACCGCTGTTGCTCAGGCCAAAGTGCGCCAGTTGAAACAGCCAGACGGGCTCAGTATTTTGTGCTACTGGCACCAAAATGGGTGCCAGGGCGGCGCAGGGCGCCTGATCAGGCATGGGCGCAAAATGATAACGCTGCACCAACCAGGCTTCGTAAGGGGTGCAGCCGGTCTGGTCCGGGTCGGCCGGGTGAATATGCGGGGTGGCGTATTCGAACAGGCGTCGCAGCAGCGTTGCTGTTTTTTCCAAATGGACGGCGGTTTCGCCTGCCACCGAAAGCGGGGGAAGCGCCCCGGGAATGATCAGTTCCATGCTGGACATGCATACATAATGAAAATCCTGATTCTATGCAGCGCCAGGAATTCTGGCTTTTTGAGAAAGGGTGAAAATAAAATAGCTTGGAACATGGATTTGTATGAGGCGCCGTTCATTGCCAGTGCATCGCGTCCCGCTACGGGGTTTGTTTGCAGGGCACTCAGACGGCTTCAATTTAAGTGACCAATCGGGGAATTATAACGGCTAAGTCGCGGCAGTAAACGTATCTGGGCCAGAACGGGGATGGGCTTATTCCTGGATACAGCTTATAGCCGGTGTTGTGTTTTGGCAGTAAACAACAGCGTGGTCTACGGGCAACGGTAGCGCTGTCACAAAAAATCTAGCCAGGCTCCGGACGACTAAGGGAAAGACGACTTAACAGTAAGGGTCGGTCGGGCGGGTAAGATAAGGGAGGTCAGATGGATCAGTCAGGATTGTGTGGTCATTTTCCTGGACGCATCAACGCATCCTGCGTGTGCTTGATATCCTGAATGATGCTCTCTTCGATCAACCCGGCGTCTGAAGTGATGTTAACGCTGTATCCGTCGCCAACTGTTACCCATTTTCTGCGTTTACCGCCTGGCCCCGCCATTTTGCAAGATACCTTGAAATTGTACTGGCTTTGCGCCGGAAGGCGGCTCTTGCTCTCATCCACTTCGTAGTAGCTGGTGACATTTATCCTGAGGTCTTTCTGGTCAACCTGGGTATCACGACAGATACGTTCCCGGGAAATCAGTTTCCAGATCTGTTCTTCAGTATTGTGTTTCGGGCGGAAAAAATAATGAAAAATGAGGAATGCAGCTATACCTGCAATAATTAATACGCTATCAATACTCATTGGTTATCCTCATTTAGGTAAGGGTAGGATCTTACCTATCATTTGCCCACTTAGGTAAGGTATTGGTCTTTTATGACGAACCGTTTTTGCATTTTCAGGGTTTATGGCATTGATCAGGCCTCATAGGGGCATAATGGTTAGCCAACCATCAAAATGGATACGACATGAACAGAAAAGCCATACAAATCTCAACCTCACCGTTAAACGCCGGTGGCGTCGTGTTAATCACTGTGGCCAATGATGGTTCCATCTGGCAATCGAACAGGCAAAACATGTCGTCATCCAGTGATAAATGGTCTGAATGGACACGACTGCCCGATCTGCCTCAAGGCGATGTCGACGATGCGTCAAAGTCGGGGGATGACGTCCAGGCCCAAGTATCGGTTCCTTGCCATTGCGTCGAAGTTTTCGTCAGTTGCAGCAACGTGCGCAGGCCGGTTTGCCTGGTACCTTGTTGCACTGCCATGTCAGGCGAATGAGTAATCGTATTTTGATAGCCTACGCATTATGTGATAGGGGGATAGGGTCGGCTATATGGCGCTTTGTCTGTCTTTATGACGCTCAATGTCATTTGTCATGAGCGTAAAAAAAAGCGCAGGCAAGTGCCCACAAGAGCGGACAGGAACACTAATCCGGCACGTGAAGCGGGTATTTTTCATAGCATCAGTCCACAATAAACAGTTTAACGCCGGTACGGGTGAATGACCGGTGGGCCGCATCGCCAAAATCGGAGACCTGATAGCTCATGCCTGCAGTGAGCATGAATGTGCGACCATCTTTCAGTTGTGATTCCAGCTCGCCTTCCAGCACATACAGAATATGCCCGCGATCGCACCAATGATCGGCCAGATAACCCGGGGAATATTCGACTACGCGTACACGAATGTCGCCGATATTGAGTGTGCGCCATAATGCCTGGCCTTGCTCGCCCGGATGTTCGGTAGCTGGTAATTTTTCCCAATCGGTAACGGTAAAGGCCAGGGCAGGTATCTTCAAAGTAAACCTTTGCGCAAATTAATTGTCCGGTTGCAATTATAGCGCGGCCACTGCATTTATTATCAAACAGATATGAACCAGGATAGCGCCTATGACAATCGTCATGGCGCCATTTTTTCGCCATGCTTCAGGCAAACCCGAGTGTTCCGCCATTTCCCGCTGAACCAAGCCGTTACAGGGATATACGTCACACGGGGCTATAGACCGTGCTGCAGCTCATGCTCCGAGAGCAGACCCAGTGTCTGCACATACCCGAAAATGCTAATGGAAATACTGATTGGCAACGTAACGCCGTATCCGCGACATATTCAGAAAATCAATATCCTGCCGGTGCCGCTGCTTTTCTACCAGTGTAATAAATTGTTCGGCTTCCTCGTTGCGCAACTCACGGCTTTCACCATTTTGATAATGAAACTTGACACCGGGCTGACCGTATTCATAAAGTACACTTACAGACTTGATGTGATTCATAGAAACCTCCAGATGAACTGATATAAGCGAGGCGGTGCATTGTTGATTTTGGTCGCCCTCACTTATATGGGATCACCCATGACATTTATATGAGGTCGCGGCTGGAATAATCAAGATCAGCGATCTGCCTGGGTTTTCGTTTCCTGATATTTAACATTGCAAAGTCTGACGTTTCGTTTTCAGCAATTGATAGAAAAATGACTGGTAACTAATCACAAACGAAATAGACACTGCAACCCAGGTGAGCACACCTGGTGTATTACCTCTCACCGCTCTTGTGTACAAATGTAATAATTGTCACCCTCATGCAATATCAGTATATGGGCATAGTCGCGTCAATATAATCGGCATATTGGTGACGGCAAGGCCTTGCCGCTAGCCTTTCATGCTGGAAATATCCCGATACCCTGATCCGCCACACTGACCAACGAGGACTACAATCAGATGAAATTTCGCACTACCGTCACTTCGCTGTCGTTGCTTATTGCAGCTACACTTCCTATTTCTTCTTTTTCACAGACTGCACCGGACGCCAAGCAAAGTTCTTTGGCAAGCGGTCTGGTGGCCGATGGGGGCATCTCGGCAGAGCTGACTTCGGTCGTAAAAACGGGTAATCGCGTGACGATCAAAGTGCGTTTCATGGAAACGGGTCCGGAAATCAACAAGATCAGTGTCTTGTATTCGCGTCTGGATAAAGCGGCGTACGAAAACGATTTTTATCTTCTGGCCGGAGATAAAAAGTATCTTTTATTGAAAGATTCCGCAGGCAAGCCACTGGCGCCGGAAAAACTGATGTTGGCCGGTAAGGGGAAGTTGCGCGGCATCTGGTACGGCACCTTTCCTGCACCGCCAGCGGGCGAGAGCCTGATGTTATTTCTGCCGAATATCGAGCCGCTCGGCCCGTTCTCCGTTACGGGTGAATGAGCCAATGCAGCGCGGCTATCTTATCCGAATGGCGCGGCTATCCTGGATGCTGATGGCGCTGGAGACTGTCAGGCCTGGCGAACGCACAAAACGATTATGACCCAGACCAGTACATATTGGATCTGGTGCCTCAGATACTGGATCTGCAGGCCACTTCCTCTGACTTGCAGGATGCTTCGTCTGATTTGAATGCAGTAACCAGCGACTTGTCCGAAAACGCGAGAAAATTAATTGAAGAAAACGGCCGCATTTCCGTGCGCAAGGCCGATGGTGGCACTATTCTGTCTGTTGCCAGCGATATTCTGTTTGCGTTCGATAGCGCGAATTTGACCCCGAAGGCGCAGGCAACACTGAAGGATATCAGCACCATCATCAATGATAGTCAGGTAAAAGGAGTCAAAGTGGTCGGGCATACCGATGCCAGGGGAACTGATGCCTACAATCGAAAATTGTCCAGGGCGCGCGCTCAATCAGTGGCGGCGTTTCTTGTCCGGGAAGGGGTGGCGCAATCACGAATCAGCGCGCTGGGGCGCGGAGAAGCCGAGCCCGTCGCCGAAAACGAAATTAACGGCAAGGATAACCCATCAGGGCGTGCGAAAAACCGGCGGGTTGAATTCGTTCTTCCCAAGTAGGTGCACTCAGCCCAGGATGCACGTCATATCGGTTATTTTTTGAACATCTATCGCCGGATATTCATCTATTTTTGTATGAATCGCGCTGAGCGTGCTGTGGGTGTGCCAATCGGATAACACGCCATATACGCTGTTTGTGTTGCCGCGTTCACGTGACAGCGGTCGGGATGGCGTGTTCTTTTTCACGATATTTCATTGGCCATTGCCCGGCCTGTGTCGGAGGATACCATTTTTCCGAAGGTGCCGGCTCCAGGTAATGGGCGCGTCGTGGACACTGTAGTCGGCACTGCCGGGGGCAGAATCTGTAGTGCAGGCAAATGGGTATTGGTATTGGCACTGCAAATTGAAGGGAACAAAATCGACTGAAATACAATCTTATGGTGGAGTCTGGGCTTGCCTGTCAGCCATAGGGGTTTTCAGATATCATCGGGGGCTTGATTCCTGTCTGCTGCACTCGCCGATTACGGTCGGGTTTGCCGGTTATCCGGTAAGCGCATGATAGATAAATGAAATTTTCTTTTAATTTTGTTGTTCCATGCTGGAATGCTAATCTTTGTAAAGAACAATATACGTGAAAATACCTTTTGAATTATGGATTGGTGCCCGGTACGCCGGCCTGACACGCACGCGTGGGCGGGGCAGGAAAGGCGACCGGTTTGTCTCTTTTATCGCAGGCACCTCCATGGTCGGGATTGCATTGGGCGTTGCCGCGCTGATCATCGTGCTGTCGGTCATGAATGGTTTCCAGGTTGATGTGCGCGATCGCATGCTATCGGTACTGCCGCATATCCAGCTGGTCGTTCCCAACGAAGATCCGGTTGTGGTCACGGATAACTGGCAGAAGCTGGCTCAGGAGGCCAAGCAGAATCCGCAAGTAGAGGGCGCTTCGGCCTTTGTTGCCGCTGGCGGCATGCTGGCCCGGGGCGATGTGCTCAAAGGAGTAGAGATACGTGGCATTGATCCCAAAAACGAAGGCAACGTGTCGGAATTGCCGGAGCAAATGATTAATGGCTCGCTCGACAGCCTCGAGCCGGGCAGTTTCAATTTGGTTATCGGCAGCAACCTGGCCCAGTATATGGGTGTGACGGTCGGCGACACGCTGTTGCTGATGACGCCCCAGGCTCAATCAATCCTTCGGGCTTTTCTCCCCGTATGCGTCAGTTCACCGTATCCGGTGTTTTCTCCTCGGGCCATTACGAATATGATTCGAATATGGCCTTTATTGCAGTCAAAGACGCTGCCGTGCTGTTTCGCGACGTCGGGTCAGCCGGGGTTCGGCTGAAAATCCATGACATGATCGGTGCGCCTGAGGTTGCCACGCAATTGACCAATTCATTGCCGCCAGGCGTGGTGGCGCGTGACTGGACCATGGATAACCGAACCTGGTTTGCCGCAGTCAAAACAGAAAAACGCATGATGTTCCTGATCCTGGTTCTGATTGTCGCGGTCGCTGCCTTCAACCTGCTCTCGTCGCTGGTGATGGCAGTCAAGGACAAGCAATCGGATATTGCGATTTTGCGCACGCTGGGCGTCAGTCCCTTTCAGATCGGCAAGATCTTTCTGGTGCAGGGCTCACTGATCGGCTTTATCGGCACCTTTCTGGGTGTGTTGTGCGGCTGTCTGGTTGCCTACAATATCGACGTGGTGATTCCGTTCATTGAGCGTCTGTTCGGCATTCACTTCCTGGATCCCAGCATTTACTTTGTCAGTACGTTGCCATCGCATCCCGAAGTGGACGACATCGGCCTGAT
This sequence comes from Advenella kashmirensis WT001, assembly GCF_000219915.2. Lineage (NCBI taxonomy): Bacteria > Pseudomonadati > Pseudomonadota > Betaproteobacteria > Burkholderiales > Alcaligenaceae > Advenella > Advenella kashmirensis. The sequence continues at coordinate 1,942,916 of NC_017964.1, forward strand.
CGGCATCACCTCGCTGGTGCTGTCGTTGCTGGCTACCATTTACCCAAGCTGGCGGGCTTCCCGCCTGCAACCTGCAGAGGTACTGCGCCATGATTAAGCCGGAAAATCTCCCAGTGCGGCAGGGTTCTTACGCCCTGGAATCGCGCGATGTGGTCAAATACTATGAAGATGCCAATGCGCGCCTGGATATTCTGAAGGGCGTATCGCTGCAGGTTTCTGCCGGCGAAATGGTTGCCATTATTGGCGCTTCGGGCTCGGGCAAAAGCACTTTGCTGCATATGCTGGGGTTGCTGGACAAGCCGACTTCGGGCCAGATTCTGATTAATGGGCAGCAGACCCATGCGCTGCCTGAAAAGGCCATCAGCCGTATCCGCAATGAGAGCCTGGGCTTTGTCTATCAGTTTCATCATTTGCTCAATGAATTTAACGCGCTGGATAATGTGGCCATGCCGTTAATTGTGCGACGGATGGATCGAAAGCAGGCACGTTCCCAGGCCGAGGCAGTACTTGAGCGTGTAGGCCTCAAAGAGCGGATCCATCATACGCCAGGACAATTGTCGGGCGGCGAGCGTCAGCGTGTGGCACTGGCGCGCGCCCTGGTAACTCGACCGGTGTGCGTGCTGGCTGACGAACCCACAGGTAACCTGGATCGGGAAACGGCTGCCAGCATGTTTGCCTTGCTCAAGCAGATGAACACGGAATTCAAAACGGCGTTTGTCATTGTGACTCACGATGCCAAACTGGCGTCGCTGGCAGACCGGCAACTATTGATGGAACGCGGCGTATTGCAGGCCGCATAATCGCCGGCAAGGCGCCGCATGCCCTGCAACGCGAAGGAGAGGTCATGTTCATAGATACACATTGTCATCTCGACGCATCCGAATTTAATGATGATCGCAATGCCGTGATTGCGCGTGCAGAACGCGCAGGAGTCAGGCGAATCGTCATCCCCGCCATCGGGCGCAGCAACTTCGCCACGGTTCGGCAACTGGCTCACTCTTTTACCGGCGGCTATTATGCGCTTGGCATTCATCCCTTGTTCGTTGCGCTTGCGGCCGATGAGGATCTGGATATTCTGGCGCAGAAAGTAGAACGGTCCATGACCGATCCACGATTCGTTGCCATCGGCGAAATCGGCCTGGATTTTTTCGTGAAGGATATTGCCCAGGGGCCGCCGCGTGAACGCCAGGAGTACTTCTATCAGCAACAACTCAAACTGGCACGCGAGTATGATTTGCCCGTGCTGCTGCATGTGCGCCGTTCTCAGGACATTATTTTGAAGTACTTGCGTCGCTACCCGGGCATCGGCGGTATTGCCCATGCGTTCAATGGCAGTGACCAGCAGGCTGACCATTTTGTTGGTCTGGGGTTTGCTTTAGGCTTCGGTGGCGCGATGACGTTTACCCGGGCGCATCAGATTCGTCGGCTGGCCTGCCGCGTTCCCCTGGCCAATATCGTGCTGGAAACCGATGCACCGGATATTCCGCCTGCCTGGTTACAGGAAGATCACCCCCGCAATACACCGGAGCAGATTCCGGCCATCGCCCAGGTGCTGGCGCAATTGCGCCAACAGTCGGTCGATGAGATTGCTCAGGCTACCGCTGCCACGTCTTTACAGGTGCTGCCGCGACTGGCCACGTCCTGATGATTGAATCGGGCCGCGTATATTAGTGGTGTGTATCGCTCGAATGTAGCAATTGTATTTATCAGGCGGACACGCTACTCCCGGGTGTCGTCTCGACTGCGACCATCTGCCACAACGGCGCAGGATGGGCAGTGCCATACTTGACCTGACGGCAAACACGCGATTCTTGTAAGCCCCTCACGTATTGCCCGGTTGATAATTCGGTCGCAACCCCCTTGTTGCGCAGGGCGGGCAGGTGAACAATGACAGCAGCAAGATTGTTGATCTGATCCGGCCTTATGCATGCGTTCGCTACGCCTTCCGTTTTCCATCGTTCATCTCTAGAGCGTATAGCGCGTTGTTCGCCTGCGCGCGGCACATTGCCGGCCGACAGCCCCGATCCGTTTGCGCAGCCCTTGCGCTTACCGGCGTTCATCTGGATAAGCAGTGTCGCGTTGGGCATTGCCATGGTGCAATGGTGCTCCGCGCTGCCTTCGCTCCTTGCGCTGATCCCGGCGTGGCTTGCCTGCCTGTGCATTTGGTGGCTGTCAAAGACGTTAGTGCAGACGTCATTAAACGGATTTCGAGCACCACTACTCTGGCGATTGAAGCGGATGCATACAGCGAACCTGGTAAGGCGGGGCAACGCCGGGTACCACGCTCATAGCGGCATCAATAACTACGCCGCTAGTAATACAGCTACACGCCCCTGCAGGATTATGCCAATTGTCATTTGGGTCGCGCTGCCGCTCAGTGTGCTGGGCCTGTGCCTGCTCAGTGGAATGTTGTACTCGATCTGGCGCGCGCAATGGCGTCTGGCAGACAGCCTTGATCGGCGCCTGGAGAACCGTCCGCTGGCGGTGCAGGTGCAGGTGACCGGGTTGCCGCGTGATCTGGTCAACGGTTGGGCATTTGAGGCGCGCATTATCCCGGGAGCGCTTGCGCAGCGCGTGCCCGAACGGGTGCTGCTACGCTGGTATGCAGGCGCACGCAGTGGGCCCTTTACACCGCCGCAACGACCGGCCGCAGGCTTGCCCGATCTACGCCCCGGCCAGATATGGCAAATGACGGTAAAGCTCAAACGCAATCATGCTTTGCGCAACTTTCATGGTTTCGATTACGATGCCTTCCTGTTTGCTGCGGGTGTCCGCGCCAGCGGTACGGTTATCGGTTCAGGGCGCCTGCTGAGCGATGAGGTCTGTCGCGCATGGGGACCCTGTATTGAACGGGCCCGATTTACATTGCGTCGTGCATTGAATCAGGTACTGCAAGACAAGCGCTATGGTCCGGTAATTATTGCACTTGTCATGGGAGACCAGAACGGCATACGCAGCGAAGACTGGAAAATATTCAATCTCACTGGCATCACGCATCTGGTTTCTATCAGCGGCTCGCACATTACCATGCTCGCAGCCCTGGGCAGTCTTGGCGTGTTTCGGCTGTGGCGGCGTCTGCGCCTGCAAGGCAAGCCGCTGGCCGAACGCAGGCCCGCCCAGATCGTGGCCGCCAGCGCAGGCTTGCTGGTTGCTGCGAGCTATTCGGTGATGGCCGGATGGGGCGTTCCGGCGCAGCGTACCTTTATGATGCTTGCGATATTCTGGCTGTCGGTCATCTGGCGCGCCCGTATCAAAAGTACAACCCTGCTTGCCCTCGCTGCCTTGTGTATATTGTTGCTGGATCCGTGGGCAGTGCTGTCTATCGGATTCTGCCTGTCCTTCGTTGCTATTGCCAGTCTGATGTTGTGGGGATACCGTAGCAAGCAACACGTGTCGGCAACGCCAGGTCTGGTGGGCAGGGGTTTGCAGCGCTTGTGGGACATCGCAAAAATGCAGCTGTTCATGAGCGTTGCCCTGGCGCCGTTGCTCATTGGCCTGTTTCAACAATATGCTTTTGTGTCACCACTGGTCAATGCCTTTGCTATCCCGGTGATCGGTGGGCTGGTGACGCCGCTGGCGCTGCTGCTGGCCGTGTTCTGTGCAAGCGGTTTGTGGCCATCGGCCGCCGCCTGGCTGGCCGATAGCGTGCATTGGTTGCTTGAGATTGTGCTGGCTGGGGCACGTGTATTAGCCGGCATCGAATGGGCGACGTTAGATTTTCCCGCGGTACCTGGCCACTGGATTGGTCTGGGTATGGCCGGACTGTTTGTGTTCGTCCTGCCCAGGGGCATTCGAGGTCGTACGCTGGGGTTACTCCTGCTGATCCCTGTGCTATTTTTTCGGCCGGCGCGGCCATTGACGGGAGACTGGTTCATGACTGTGCTGGATGTGGGGCAGGGCGCTGCGGTGCTGGTCAGTACGCGGCAGCATCACCTGCTGTTTGATACGGGTCTGCGCAGCAGCGTCGATAGCGATAGTGGCAACCAGGTGATCGTTCCTTATCTGCGAGCAGCCGGCATTCATGCGCTGGATGAGCTGATCATTTCCCATTCCGATCTTGATCATGTGGGTGGAGCGGGCAGTGTGTTGCAACAGGTGAATGTGCAGCACGCCTATGCCTCATTTGCATTGAATCATTATCTGGAACGCGAGCAGGATCTCTTGCAGCGCAATTTTCTTGTGAAAAACCGTCAAGCCACTTTTGATTTTTGCCGGCGCGATGTGAGCTTTGAATATGATGGCGTTCAATTCCGTTTCTCTTATCCTTTCGAAATCAAGGGGATGCCCGTCAAGGCGGATAATGATCACAGTTGTGTTTTGCGGATACAGGGCAGGCACCATTCTGCGTTATTGACCGGCGATATCGGCGCTGCTGTTGAAGCCCGGTTGCTGCGAGCCTCATCGCCCATTCCTGCGAGTGATGTGATCATGGCGCCGCACCACGGCTCCGCTGGTTCGTCGTCATTGACATTGGTCCAGGCCATGCAACCGATGTTTGTGTTTGCCCAGGCGGGGTACCTGAATCGTTACGGACATCCGGCCAGCGACGTCGCCAGGCGTTGGCGCGATACCGCGCAGCTATATCTGGATACCATTGCGGCCGGCGCGATTCAGATGCGATCCAGCGCAGCCGGCTTATGGATAAATTGTGCACGGGTATCGGGACAACGCTATTGGGATGGCTTTTAGCTTATGATAATCAGGCCCGGGCACGCCTAAGCCGGCAACAGTTTTTTTTGTGCCGACGCGACAAAGCCTATACGCGCACACCTCGCAATATGCTGTTTTGCGCCTGTTTAACGCTATGCCATTCAAGGAGTTTTTATGCAATCGCCCCGTTTGAATTTCGTCAACTGCATGAGTCCTGCCGGTATTCATCGCATGGCCTATCGGGAATGGGGCGACCCGGCCAATGGGCGGGTGCTGTTGTGCGTGCACGGCCTGTCACGTAACGGCAATGACTTTGATGAAGTGGCCAGGGCCATGTCCAAAGAGTATCGTGTCGTCTGCCCGGATATCGCCGGACGCGGCGCATCCGATTTTCTGACCAATCCAGCCAGCTATGTTGTGCCTCAGTATGTCTCGGATATCACCACATTGCTGGCACGATTGCAGCCGCAATCGCTCGATTGGCTGGGCACGTCGATGGGCGGTCTGATCGCATTGGCTTTTTCCGCCGTGGTCGGCGCCAAGCACGCGGCCATAGCAGCGGCGGGCAATAGCGCATTGCCCAAGACCACCGGCCTGTCCCTGGGCAAGCTGATCCTGAATGATGTCGGGCCGGCGATCGAGCTGGCCTCTATCGAGCGGATCGCCGGCTATGTCGGCCTTCCACTGCAATTTGACTCATTCGAAGCTGCGGTCAACCATATGAAAACCAACGCGGCCTCTTTCGGTCCGCTAAGCGATGAGCAATGGGCGGCGTTTACCAAGGCGGCCATGGTGCAAAAAGGGCAGGTCTGGACCCAGCACTATGATCTGGCGATCGCCCAGGCTTTTGCGAGCCTGAAAGACGAAAAAATGCTCAAAGCCGGCGAAGCCATGCTGTGGCGGGCTTTTGAGGCGCTGCAATGCCCGATTTTGCTGATCCGAGGCGAGCGTTCCGATTTGTTAAGTAAAACGACAGCGGAACAAATGCAGGCGCGCAATAAGCACCTGCAAATGATCGAAATTCCCGAAACCGGCCATGCGCCTTCATTATTGCCGCAGCCACAGGTACAGGCCGTGCGTCAGTTCCTGCTGTCCTGAGTCGTGCAAGGGCTAGCGTTGCGTCCTGAAACCGCTTAAAAGATGTCTTTGCGGGACAGAGGGCGTAAAATGTCAGCAGGATGACCGCTTTTATACGGGCGTTTTTGCAGAACCCTGTCTTGAGCGCGCATCCGCAACAACCCGGTCGGGACAACGCTGTTTATATAGATCGCCGGGCAACGTAGAATATCAATCGGCATAACAGGAAGGGCCATGACAGAGTCGCTCGCATTCAAGGCAGATTTACACTGCCACTCTACCGCATCGGATGGCGTATTGGCGCCTGCCGAGGTAGCAGCGCGCGCACACGCCAATGGCGTGACCTTGTGGAGCCTGACGGATCATGATGAAATCAGCGGAATCCCGCAAGCCAGTCAGGCCGCCAGTTCGCTGGGCATGCAATTCGTTTCAGGCATTGAAATCTCGGTGAGCTGGGCCGAGCGCACCTTGCATGTGGTAGGCCTCAATATCGATATTGAAAACAGCCGACTCAACCAGGGGCTTGAGCAGATTCGACGCGATCGCGAAACACGCGCTCATCTGATGGCAGACAAACTGGCTGAACTTGGAATTACCGGATCCTATGAGGGCGCCCTCAGTTATGCTGGCAACCCGAATTTGCTAAGCCGAACCCACTTTGCGCGCTATCTTGTGGAGCAGGGATACTGCAAAACCATGCAGGAAGTATTTGATCGCTATCTGGCCGATGGCAAGCCCGCCTATGTGGCCGGCGAATGGGCCGGGCTGGATGAGGCGCTCGACTGGATCCATGCTGCCGGAGGCATCGCGGTCATAGCACATCCCGGTCGCTATAAGTATTCACGCCGGGAGTTCACGACGCTGTTTCGCACCTTCAAGCTGATGGGGGCAAGGGAATCGAAGTGGTCACCGGTTCACATACGCCCGATCAGTACCACCAGTACGCCAATGTGGCGCGCCAGTATGGTTTTCTGGCGTCTTGCGGATCAGATTTTCATAGCCCCAAGGAAAGCCGTATGGACCTGGGCCGGTTACCCCCCATGCCCAGTGATCTTGTACCCGTATGGAAAGCATTCAACTGAAATTATGAACAAAGCATTTGTCAAGGAAAAGGAAGACGACGACGAGGACGATCAGAGTCCCGAGGCCGTTGCCTGCCGCCAGGCACCCGCAATTACATGACGCGCGACGGCTACAACACGTTGCGCGATGAATTGACGCATCTGATGAATGAAGAGCGGCCTGAAGTGGTCCAGATTGTGTCATGGGCTGCTTCAAATGGAGATCGCTCTGAAAACGGTGATTATCTCTATGGAAAGAAACGATTGCGTGAAATTGATCGGCGGATCCGTTTTCTGACCAAGCGGCTGGAGATGGCCGAAGTGGTGGATCCCGGCAAGCAGCCTGACCGCGATCGTGTATTTTTTGGCGCCAGGTGCTCTATTGCGATGAGGTGGGCGAAGAGTTTCGGGTCACCATTGTTGGCGTTGACGAAGCCGAGCCTCTGCAGGGAAAAATCAGCTGGATTTCGCCGGTTGCCCGGGCGCTGCTCAAGGCTCAGGAAGGCGACACGGTCACATTACGCACGCCTTCAGGCGTCAAACAACTGGAAGTGCTGGAAATTATTTATCCTGATGAGTAAGTGAAAACTGCGCCTGATCGTCCTGTGCCAGCTGTTTTTCCAGTACGGGCATGGCTTCGCGCAGCGCCGACACCAGCGTATACGGCGGATTGACGACAAACATGGCGCTGCCATACAGGCCATAGCCGTTTTCCGGTGGCCTTTTTACCGCCAGGCGAACATGCACCCAGCTGGCGTCGCTGATTTTTTCCAGCTGCTTTTGCATGTCGTGCACCTCTTTGCGGCGCACCAGTGGGTACCAGACTGCAAAGCAGCCAGTCGCAAATTTCTTCAGGCCCTCCCTGACGGCTGTCAGGGTATGGCGGTAGTCATTCTTGTCTTCGTAGGATGGATCAATCAGGATAATGCCGCGTCGCGGGGCGGGTGGCAGTTGCGAGAGCAGGCCGGTAAACCCGTCTTTTTCAAAGACGCTGACCTGTCTTGCCACATCCCGCGATTGCATCTGTATATTTTCATCCAGATGCGTGATTTCAGTGGGATGCAGTTCGAACAGGCGCAGCCTGTCGGCAGGACGCATCAACTGCAATGCGATCCATGGCGAGCCAGGATAGACGCTCAGGCCGCCCTGATCATTGAGCTGCCGCACATGGTCGATGTAGTCGGCCAGCAGGACGGGCAACTGGGGCAGGTGCCACAATCGCTCAATACCGTCGCGAAACTCGGCGGTTTTCTCGGCCCAGGCATCGGTCAGGTCATAGACGCCTGCGCCAGCATGCGTGTCAATGACCCAGTAGGGCGCGTCCTTGCGATTGTAATACTCAAGAATGTGCAACAGGACTGCGTGTTTGAGTACGTCGGCATGATTGCCGGCGTGAAAGGCGTGACGGTAGCTGAACATGTGGCAATACTTTAATAGGCGCCGAGATCGGCAGGAATGCGGACGAGTTCGTCCGTGAAAATGGCATCGCAGCCCCAGGCAAGTAGCTGTTTGGCCCGACGGAAATCATTGACGGTATAGGCGCATACTTTGTAGCCGGCGGCGTGGATCCGCGCGATCGTTGGCTCGTCCAGATATTTCTGGTTCAGATTGATGGCCTGGCAGCCAGTGATTCGAGTGTGCTTTCAAAATCGTCGGGCAGGGTGTCGATCAGCAACGCCCTTGGCACATCGGCGCCATCGCGTGCAAATGCAGCCAACGCTTCGCGTGAAAAAGACGAAACCAGCGGGGCGACCCCGCCATTTGCCCATAATTGTGTAACGGCCTGGGCCACTGCGGCGCCGGTTTGCACTTCACGACCAGGACACGGTTTGATTTCGATATTGCACAGCAGGCGGTTTTCGAGAATGAAGCGGGCAAACTGACTGAAGGCTGGCAGCGGCTCCCCGGCGTACCAGGCCGAATGCCAGCTTCCCATGTCCAGCTGACCCAGGGCTTTGAATGTCATGCCGGCGGCCGCGCCGGTGCCGTCAGAGGTGCGATCCACCGTATCATCGTGCAGCACGATCAATACGTCGTCGCCGCTGAGCTTGACGTCAAACTCCGACATGATAAAGCCATGGTCGTAGCCGCAGCGCAGGCCGGCAAGCGTATTTTCAGGAGCGATACAGCCACCGCCGCGATGTGCGATAACGGCGGGATACGGCCAGGAGATAGGAGATTTCGAAGACATGCAGGCACCAGGGGGCGTGAAATAAGGGGCAACAGCAGGTATTGTCGCATGCAGGCTGGCGCAATGCACGCTGCAGCCTCATGCCAGCCAATTGCCTGAATTGATGCTAAAGTTTTATTTTAATTGAAAAAGCGCTTAAAATAAGCGGTTATTCTGAATCGCTTTGCCATCGGGCGGCGTTTCGCTTTCGCATCAGACATTCATTTTGGTCGGGAACACAATGCTAGAATCCTTTCGCACGCATAAACGTTTATTGCTCGTTGTACTGTTCGTTCTGGTCGTGCCTTCTTTCGTCTTTTTAGGTGTTGCAGACTATCAGTCGTTTACCAATAATGACGTGAAACTGGCTTCGGTCCGGAAAAACGACATTACCCAGGCGCAGTTTGACCAATCCTGGCGTGAGCGTCTGAACCAGCTGCGCGAACAAAATGGCAGCAATTTCAACATCAATGCCGTCGATACCCCGGCCAATCGTCAGGCCTGGCTTGATCAGTTGGTGGACAATCAGGTGCTGCAGCAGGAAATGCTGGACCAGCATTTCAATGCGACTGACAATATGGTGCGTCAGGCCATTGCCAGCACCCCCGATTTTCAGGACAACGGCAAATATTCTTTTCAGAAATACAGCCAGTTTCTGGCCGAGCGCAATATCCGCGACGTTGACTATGAACAGTATGTGCGCCAGAGCCTGGCATTTGCGCAATTGCTCGAACCGGTTGCCAGTACTGTAAGCATTCCTGCGCAAACAGCGGCGCTGCTTCAAACGGCCATGACGCAGGAGCGCACGGTCAGGCTAAAGACCTTCGAGGCGGCGGCCTACGAACAATCTGTACAGGTCAGCGACCAGGAAATTGCCGACTGGTACGAAAAGAACAAGCAGTCACTGCAGGTACCTGAGTATGTCAATGTGGACTACATCGTCCTGAATCAGGATGCAGCCCTGAAAACCGTCGGCGAGATTTCCGACGCCGATCTTGAAAGCTATTACAAGGCAAACATCGCCAAGTACACCAAGAAAGAGCGGCGCCAGATTAATCATATCCAGATCCAGATTCCTGCCGGTGCCGATGAGGCCGCACAGAAAGCAGCTCAGGACAAGGCCATTGAAGTGGCTGCAAAGGCCAAGCAGAATCCAGAGTCCTTTGCCGAGCTGGCAAAAACCTATTCCGACGATGCGGGTTCAAAAAATCAGGGCGGCAGTCTGGGCACCTTGAGCAAAGGCGATATAGCGCCCCTGGACGATGCCGCTTTTGGTCTGCAGGCCCCCGGCATTACCGATCCGATTAAAATCGACAACGCCTGGCATGTGCTGCAGATTGCCAATATCGAGCCTGGCCAGGTTCAACCGCTGGCGCAACTGAAGGAAAGCCTGAAAAAGGAAATTGCGCTGCAGCAGGCTTCTGAAAAATTTGCCGACCTCTCTACCAAATTGACTCAGCTGTCCAGCACGGAGCGTGACTCCCTGCAACCGCTGGCCGATGCGCTCCAGCTGGACATTCGCCATGTCAGCGGTGTAAGCCAGACAGCTTTGCTGACAAAAGAACAAGTGGGTGAGAATGCTGCGACTGACAGCAAGGATGCCGCCTATTTTGAATCAGGCCGGGTTCGGGAAACGCTGTTTTCCGACGAAGTACTCAAGCAGAAAAAGAACTCCGGGGTGATCGAGATTTCTCCATCCGAGCTGATGGTCGTGCGCGTGGCCAAGGACGTGCCGGCCGCGGTTCCTGCGCTGGACGACGTCCGTGAGACCGTTCTAAATCGCATTCGTGATGAAAAAGGTAAACAGCAGGCAAGTGAAGATGGCGTAGCCGAACTGGCCATGCTCAAGGAAAAAGGACCGGGCGAGCTGACCGGCTTTGGCAAGGAAACCACTATCAGCCGCTTGACGCAATCGCAGTTGCCGCCGGCCATGCTCAATGCGATCATGAACGCACCGGCAGACAATCTGCCTGCCTTTGTCGGCTTTGAACTGCCTAATGGCTATGCCATTGCCCAGATCGAGAAAGTGACCGAGCCAACAGCCGAAGCTCGCAATATGTTCGATCAGTATCTGCGCCAGGCAATGATCGCCGGTACCGGTGGGCAGGTAGCACAGAGCGTAACCCGCCTGATTCGCCAGACGCACGACGTCAAAGTTTATCCGGAGGCGGACAAAGTAGTTAACGACGCTGCCGGTAATCAGTAAGCGCTTTTTCCAGCACGGGCCAAACCGTTTGAGCCATTAGCGGTTGGGCCTGTTCAGCCGGGTGAATGCCATCATCCTGGTACATATCCCGTTGCAGGGCAAATGAAGCAAACAGAAAGGGCACCAGATAGGTGTCCTTTTCTTTTGCCAGCGCACCGAACATCTGCTGGAACTGGCGGGCGTAATCAGGCCCGAAATTGGGCGGAATCTGCATACCGATCAGCACCACTTCGGCCTTGACGGCCTGGGCGCTATCGATCATGTTTTGCAGATTGTCACGGCTGGCTTCAAGCGAAAGGCCGCGCAACGCATCATTGGCGCCCAGTTCCAGTATCATGATGGCAGGTTGATGTTTTTTCAGTAGTGCGGGCAGGCGGCTGCGTCCTCCTGCGGTGGTATCGCCACTGATACTGGCATTGACCAGTTTTGCATTGCCCAGCGCTTCTTTTTTATTCTCCGCCAGCCACTGCACCCAGCCAGCACCGCGTCTGATACCATATTCGGCAGACAGGCTATCACCCACGACCAGAATGACGGGTGCGTTGGCCGATACCGGTTTTTCCTGGGCTTTGGTCGCCTGCGGCCAGACAAACACCCACAGACTTATCAGAATGGACAGAACACGAATCATGGACGCAGAGGTTGTCATTGAAGTTTCTCATTTGAAAAAACACGTTGCCGAGGCAACCGGTACGCTGGACATTTTAGATGATATTTCCTTTGAGCTCGAACGCAGCGCAACATTAGCCATTACAGGCAGTTCCGGATCAGGAAAATCAACGCTGTTGGGTATTCTGGCCGGCCTGGATACCCCATCTTCGGGTCAGGTACGGTTGATGGGCAGCAATATTTTTGAGATGGACGAAGATGCCCGCGCCGTGCTGCGTGCCCAGAATATCGGTTTTGTGTTTCAGTCGTTTCAGCTGCTACCAAACCTGACTGCCCTGGAAAACGTCATGCTTCCGCTGGAACTGCAGGGCCAGCCGGCGCGGGAGGCTGCGCAGCAGATGCTTGAGCGGGTCGGGCTGGCATCACGCATGCATCATTATCCCAAAACGCTGTCTGGAGGTGAAAAACAGCGCGTGGCCTTGGCTCGTGCTTTCGTGGTGAGTCCGGCGATCCTGTTCGCAGACGAACCGACGGGCAGCCTGGATACCGAAACCGGCCAGCGTATTGCGGATTTGATGTTTGAAATGAATCGGGAGAAGGCCGCGACATTGGTGCTGGTCACACACGACCAGAATCTGGCTGCGCGTTGTGATCAGAAGATTACACTGATCTCGGGTCGCCTTGCCGCTACAGTACCGGATCCTGATTTGGTCTGACTTTCAATCGTGCCACTTTCTGCACTTGCGATACGTGGCGGACCATGCGAAATACCCGCGCCAGATGCTTGCGATCATGGACCTGGATCGTCAGGTGCACCACGGCCAGATTCTGGGCATCTTCATTCATGGACATGGTCAGGATATTGGAGTCAGCCGCCGAGATTTGCGCGGCAATACGGCCCAGCACCCCTTTTTCGTTGCGGATAACGATTTCCATGCGCACCGGCAGGTGAGAGGCGGTTTCCTCGTCCCAATAAACCTGTACCCAGCGATCGGTTCCCGGGAACGCAGGCGCATCGCGGTAGGGCAGTCATCGGTGTGAACCACCAGCCCATGCCCTGGGCGGATCAGTGCGACCAAGCTGTCACCGGGAATGGGGCTGCAGCAACCGGAAAGTTGTACGGCCTGGCCTTCGTTACCCTGAATGAAGATCATCCCGGCGTGAGCAATGGAAACCTCGTCAATAACGGCGGCACTGGTGGCCAGCATGGCGTTTTCGACAGCAAAGCGGCGGGCGACCACGGCGGCCAGCCGGCGCCCCAGGCCGATATCGGCCAGAATCTCTTCACGCGAGGATGCGCCTGAGCTGCGTGCCAGTTTTTCCCATTCGGCATTGTCGGCGTCGGGCAGGGGGATGTTCAGTTCCTGCAAGGCCTGTTTGAGCATTTTCTCGCCAAAATGAATGGAATCTTCATATTTGACGGTTTTCAGGAAGTGACGGATTTCCGAGCGCGCCTTACCGGTGCGTACATGATTGAGCCACTGTACGTTGGGCTCCGATGCGGGCGAGGTGACAATTTCGATGGTATCGCCGCTTTTGATTTCAGTTTTTAATGGGACAAATTCGCCATTGATTTTTGCCGCGACCGCCTGATTGCCGATGTCGGTATGAATGCCGTAGGCGAAATCAATCGGCGTTGCACCGCGTGGAAGCGAAACAATTTTTCCTTTGGGCGTCAGCACATAGACGGCATCTGGAAACAGATCGACCTTGACGTGCTCAAGAAATTCGCCCGAATCACCGGTCTGGCTCTGAATATCCAATAATGACTGCAGCCAGCGATGGGTCTGCTTTTGCAGATCATTCAGCGAGATATCGTCTTCCTTGTACATCCAGTGCGAGGCGACGCCTTTTTCGGCAATGTGATCCATGTCGCGCGTGCGAATCTGAAACTCGATGGGCGTGCCGTAGGGGCCGACCAGCGTAGTGTGCAGGGACTGATAGCCATTGATTTTCGGGATGGCGATGTAGTCCTTGAACTTGCCCGGCACCGGACGATACAGCTGGTGGATGGTACCCAGCGTCAGATAACATTCCTGCAGGGTGTGCACAATGATTCGAAAGCCATAAATGTCCAGGACTTCGGAGAAAGATTTCTTCTGCTCGCGCATCTTGTTGTAGATACTGAACAGCGACTTCTCGCGGCCGCTGATTTCCGCTTCAATGCCATTGGCAGGCATGGCAGAGGTAATATTTTCGGCAATGCGGGTGAGTACTTCGCGACGATTGCCGCGTGCGGCCAGCACGGCTTTCTTCAAAACGTTGTAGCGATTCGGGTTGCTGGCTTCAAAACACAGATCCTGCAACTCTCGCACCAGGCATTTAAGCCCAGCCGGTGCGCAATAGGTGCGTAGATTTCCAGCGTCTCGTTGGCCACCCGCCGGCGTTTTTCCGCTCCCACGGCATCCAGCGTGCGCATATTATGCAGCCGGTCGGCCAGTTTGATCAGAATGACGCGAACATCTTTGGCCATGGCCAGCAGCATTTTGCGAAAACTTTCGGCCTGCTGTTCTGCCTTGGTGGCAAAATTGAGTTTTTCCAGCTTGGTCAGGCCATCAACCAGGTTGGCTACGTCCGGATTGAATTTTTCTGCAAGCTCTGCCTTGGATACGTTCTGGTCTTCGATAACATCATGCAGCAGCGCCGCCATCAGCGCGTTGGAGTCCAGCTTCCAGCCGGCGCAGATTTCGGTAACCGCAATGGGATGGGTAATATACGGTGCACCAGATGAGCGGAACTGGCCCAGATGCGCCTGATCGGCAAAGCGATAGGCTTCCCGTACTTTGTCGATTTCCTTGCTGTCCATATAGGTAGACAGCATTTCGGTCAAATGAGCCAGCGAGGCGATGGCCGGCTCGTGGCGCGTGGCGCTATTGGGAACAGCTTGGGGTGGGATGCGCTGCTCGTCGTCCTGCAGTATTGACGCGCTGGCAATGGAGGTGGCAGCCTGTGCAGACTGCCTGCGGTTTCGTCGGCGGAAAGGGGACCCGGCACGCAGCGCGTGCAACAGCGAGGAAGATGCGTCCTTGAGTCCCATATGACCTGCCTGTGCCTGAAATCAGGTAGGCACTTTACGCAGCATTTCCGCTCCGGTCAGACCTTTGGCTATTTCACGCAGCGCGATCACGGTCGGTTTGTCTTTGTCGGGATCGACACGGGGTTCATGGCCCTGAGCCAGTTCGCGGGCGCGGTAGGTCGCAGCCAGCGTCAGATTGAAGCGGTTGGGGATGTGCGTCATGCAATCATCGATAGTAATACGAGCCATGGTGTTGTCCTTAGCGGGTAAGCAAAAAAGTTTAAAGTCAAATTACCGAACGGAATCGGAAATTCCGAGCTGGGAGAAGAGTTGGGCATGCCGGGCGGCCTGAGACTGGTATCGGAGCCTGGCGGCTGCAACGATTTTCTGTAATTCATTCAGGGCTGTGGCAAAATCTTCATTGATAATAACATATTCGCACTCGGGAGCGTGCGCGATCTCGCTTCCTGCCGCCAGTATCCGGCGGGTGATGACGCTGGCCGAATCCTGTCCGCGCTGGGTCAGCCGGGTTTCCAGCACCTCGATGGATGGGGGCAGGATAAAAATACCCGTTACGCCCGGGAAATGCTGACGGACCTGGCGCGCGCCTTGCCAGTCGATTTCCAGAAGAATGTCCTTGCCCTGGGCGATGGCTTTTTCTATAGGCGGTCGTGGCGTGCCATAAAAATTGCCATGGACCTCGGCCCATTCAAGCAATTGCCCGCTCTCGCGCAATTGCAGAAAGTCTTGTTTGGTAGTGAAATAGTATTCGCGGCCTTCCTGCTCGCCAGGGCGTGGATCGCGCGTGGTGCAGGAAATGGACAGGGAAATGTTGTTGTCCTGGGCAAGCAGCGCATTGACCAGACTTGATTTGCCCGCACCGCTGGGTGCGATAATCATGAAGACATTACCGGGAAATTTAAGCATAATGATGACGGTGGCGGCAAAAGAAAATCATAGCAAAAAAACCAGCACTTTTCGGCAATTGCCTGAACCGGTACGTTTTTTGTCGTGGTGATGGCGTAAGAAACGATCGGCACCCACGTCTGAAATTGAGCATGGCGTGAAACAGCATGAAAAAAAGAGGCGGTGCATGCCTGTAGGAATTATTTCAAACCTGATAGCATAGCGGTTCCGTTTTCAAAGGAGTAATAAGAATGAATACCCCCTCCCTTAAAGTCGCCGTGGTCACAGGAGCAGGATCCGGCATCGGGCGTGCAGTCGCGCTGGAATTGCTGGGTACCGGCTACGCCGTTGTGCTGGCCGGTCGGCGCGCCGATGCGCTGGAGAAGACCCGTACAGCGGCCGGCGTCGACGCGACCCGGGCATTGGTGGTGCCAACCGATGTGACCAGCGAACAGGAGGTACGCAGGCTGTTTGATACGGCGCAGCGCGAGTACGGACGCGTTGATGCGCTTTTTAACAATGCGGGGCGGGGTGGTACGCCGGTGCCTGTCGACGAATTTTCGGTGCAGGAGTGGCGTGATATCGTCGACGTGAATCTGACCGGGATGTTCCTGTGTGCCCAGGCAGCGTTCCGTGTCATGCGCCAGCAAGATCCGCAAGGGGGGCGCATTATCAATAATGGCTCAATATCGGCCCATGCGCCACGGCCCATGAGCATCGCCTATACCGCTACAAAACACGCCGTGACCGGCTTGACCAAATCTCTGTCGCTTGACGGGCGTGCCTACAATATCGCTTGCGGCCAGGTGGATATCGGCAACGCCGGGACCGACATGACGCAGCGGATGCAAAAGGGTATCATCCAGGCCAACGGCGAGACGCGTGTGGAACCGGTCATGGATGTGGCGCATGTTGCCCAGACTGTGCGGGCCATGTGTGACTTTCCCTTGGAAACCAACGTGCAGTTCGTGACCATCATGGCCACCAAAATGCCTTATGTCGGACGTGGCTGATTAGCGCGGGAAGCAACTGGCTTTGCGTGGGAAGGAACCGGGCGGGTGCCCGGTTGCCTGGACATGCAGACGCCAGTCTTATTTCAAACATCCATGTAAAAACGCTAATCTTATTTAACAGGAGCAGGGTATGACCATTCAGAAAATCAAACCGCGTATTGCCGATGTCGGCGGCATTCCCGTTGCCCGCGCGTTGCCCAATCGGGAGCGGCGCACTATCGGATCCTGGTGTTTTCTGGATCATGCAGGCCCGGCCCGCTTCGAAGAAGGCAACCCGGGCATGCAGGTGGGAGAACATCCGCATATCAATCTTCAAACCTTTACCTGGATGCTTGAAGGGGAAGTCTTGCACAAGGATAGTCTGGGCAATGAGCAATTGATTCGCCGCAAGCAGGTCAATCTTATGACTGCCGGCCACGGGATTGCACACACCGAACAGACCCCGCCGGGCATCAATGCGCTGCATGCGGTGCAACTGTGGATTGCCTTGCCTCAGTCGGAAACGCCCATTGCCCCGGCCTTTGAACATTATCCCCAATTGCCGGAGTGGATGCAGGCCAACACGCGATTTACCTTGCTGACCGGTGAATTTGCGGGACGGCGAGCCCCTACCCGTCAGTTCACGCCATTGGTCTGTGTGGATATAGAGGCCCTGGGGGCCGATAGCATTGCGCTGACATTGAACCCGGAGTTCGAGTATGGCCTGTTCCTGATTACCGGCGCGCCGGCCAGCATCAACGATGAGCTGTTCGAATTGAATGAAGTGGCTTTTCTTGGCACGGGCAACGATACAGTGCGCATCGACACCACTGCCGAGTCACGTTTGTTGTTGCTGGGCGGCACGCCGATTGATGTGCCGGATTTTCAGATTTGGTGGAATTTTGTGGGTTCGCGTGCCGACATTATTCAGGCGCAAAAGGACTGGAATGCCCATGATCCTCGTTTCGGGAAGGTGGACACGGATATGCAACGCCTGACGCCGCCCGATTTGCCCTGGGTGGACAAGGCGCCGCCAGCGGCCTGAGCCGCTTGGGCTTACAGCAGCGCAGTTTATTCGATATTCTGTGCCTGTTCACGCAACTGCTCGATAAGCAGTTTAAGGTCGATAACCGATTGCGTGATTTCCAGGGAACTGGACTTGGAGCCCAGTGTGTTAACTTCCCGATTCATTTCCTGAAAGAGAAAATCCAGGCGCTTGCCCAGGCTGAGCGACTTGGCCGCTGATTTGGACTCGGACTTGCCTGAAGAGAGAATGACACGCAGTTCGGTCAGATGAGAGTCCAGCCGGGTGAGTTCTTCTGCTACATCAATGCGCAGGGAAAACAGGGACGATTCTGCAGCAATGCGTGCAGAAAGTTCGGCGCCGCTGATCTGCTCAAATCCGTTAGGGCAGGCCGCATTCAGGGTGTCGGTCAGTTTTCCTGCCAGTTTCTTGCGGTATTCGTCAAGAATACCGGGCAACCGCTGCTCGATGGTGCCGATCACTTTTTTCATTTCTTCGGCAGCCTCAAGCATGGCAGTGGCCAGGCGCTGACCTTCCCTGGCGCGGGCAAGAATCAGCTCCTGCAGGGCGCTGCGTCCCGCCTGCATGCACTGGTTCAGCCACATCGCGGGTGAGTCATCCTCGTTGTATTCGTTGGGGGCAGGCCAGTGCAGCAGATCGGTCATGCCTGGGGCGGCCAGATCGGGAATAATTTTGCGCGCGGCCTGGTAGCGTTCGTTAATCAGCGTTAACTGATCGACCTCGAAGGCGCGCTGCTGCAGGCTGCCGGATCGGGCAAAAGAGACGCGTACTTCCAGTTTGCCGCGTTTCAGATGGCTGCCAAGCAGTTCTCTGAGCGCAGTTTCCGCATGACGCAGTTCATCGGGAATTCTGAAGGCCAAATCAAGATAGCGGCTATTGACGCCCTTGAGTTCTACGCTTACGCTGCCAAGCAGAAATTCGGAACGGGCACTGCCGAAAGCCGTCATGCTGTGGATCATATGTTATCCGCTATTATTAAGATTAGGTGTCCAGGTAAGGCGTCGTTCCAGCCGATTCAAAAAGCGACGGGATGACTGATCCGATTATAAGTGATGCAAATGACCATTTTATGCGCACGGCGCACTACAATGTAACTATTGATAATCGATGAGGATATTATGCCCAGCGCAGATCTCAACCTAACCTTTGCTCGTCCTTCGGGTCGGGAACACGATATGATCCGTCCGCTGTCAGTTACACGGCGTTACACCAACTATGCGGAAGGGTCCGTGCTGATCGAGGCCGGCAATACACGCGTACTATGCAATGCCAGTGTGATTGAGAGCGTGCCGCCTTTTTTGCGCGGCAAAGGCCAGGGCTGGGTAACGGCAGAATACGGCATGCTGCCGCGGTCAACCCATACCCGTTCCGACCGCGAGGCCGCGCGCGGCAAACAGAACGGCCGTACCCAGGAAATTCAACGCTTGATCGGTCGCAGTCTGCGCGCCGTCATTGATATGCAAAAGCTGGGTGAGCGTACCATTCAGATTGACTGCGATGTGATCCAGGCCGATGGCGGAACCCGTTGCGCGAGTATAACCGGCGCGTGGATCGCCATGGCCGACGCCGTGAGTTTGTTGCTCAAGGATGGACGATTGACGACCAATCCGCTAAGAGACCGGGTTGCAGCGATTTCTGTCGGTATGTACAAGGGGCACGCGGTCCTGGATCTGGATTATGAAGAAGATTCGGCCTGCGATGCCGACATGAATGTCGTCATGACCGGCTCGGGGCAGTTCGTGGAAGTGCAGGGTACAGCCGAGGGCCAGGTGTTCAGCCGCCAGGATCTGGATAGTTTGCTGGCGCTGGCCGAATCGGGCATTGCACGACTATTGCGGGAACAGCAGTCGGCCTGGCCGGCTTAGTATCGCATCGGGCCCCAGGTGGCTGGCGGCAATTGCGTTACCGGCATCGGTGTGGCCTGTGCAGTGATGTGGCTCACGTATGGCGACTGTGATATTTGACGGCGATATCTATGTGTAACTGGCGGATATCACATTCATGATCCGCCTTTCTTGATTTGCTTTTTGTGATTTCTGATCCGTGATTGATGTTTCGTACCTGACGGGTGCCACACGGATCAGATGACGCGAATGGTGTGAGGTCGTTTGCCGACGCCAGTCGGCCTGCTGGCGATCGTTGCCTGACTTTCGCTAAGGCTGGTCGTCTGCGTAGATTGTTATTATTGAATATAGAGTGTAAATATATGGATGTTGTACTGGCTTCCGGAAACAAGGGAAAATTGCGCGAATTTAGTGCGCTGTTTGCGCCACTGGGCATGCGTCTTATTCCGCAGCAGCAATTGAATGTGTCGGAGGCTCCCGAGCCTTTTCATACTTTCGTTGAAAATGCGCTGGCCAAGGCGCGCCATGCCAGTCATCACACCGGCCTGCCGGCGCTGGCAGATGACTCCGGCCTGTCAGTCGAAGCGCTGGGTGGCGCACCGGGCGTGCTATCGGCGCGGTATGCTACGCTATTTGGCGAAGAAAAATCGGATGCCGCCAATAACCGCCGCCTTCTGCTGGAGCTGCAAAATCATGAAAACCGCCGGGCTGCCTATATAGCCGTGCTGGTTTTTGTGCGGTCAGAAAATGATCCCTGTCCTGTCATTGCGCAGGGTACCTGGCATGGGGAAATCGCCATGCAAGCAGCCGGCGAGCACGGGTTTGGCTATGATCCCTATTTTTATATTCCCGAGTTGGGAAAAACCGCTGCTCAGCTTGATCCTCAAGTCAAGAACAGCGTGAGTCATCGTGCCATGGCGCTCAAGCGTTTGCTGGCGGATCTGGGTGCCGCGTGATCGAAAATATCGTCCCTGTGCAGCGGCTGAAACCGGCAATCAATTTCAACATCGGCCTGCCGCCCTTGTCTTTGTATATTCACGTGCCGTGGTGCGTGCGCAAATGTCCATACTGTGATTTCAACTCTCATGAGAAAAAACAGGACATTCCCGAAGCGCGTTTTCTGGCGGCGTTGCGTCGCGACCTTGAAGAGACGCTGCCATTAGTCTGGGGACGTTCGGTTTATACCGTATTTATCGGTGGTGGCACGCCCAGCCTCTTGTCTGGTGAAGCGATCGAGCAGATGCTGGCCATGGTACGCTCATATCTGCCCCTGGCACCATCTGCGGAAATTACCATGGAAGCCAATCCCGGGACAGCCGAGGCAGATCGTTTCGCGCAGTATGCAGCGGCCGGTGTCAACCGCTTCTCCCTGGGCGTGCAAAGTTTTGACGACAAGGCGCTGCAGCAGCTGGGGCGTATTCACAATGCTCGCCAGGCTGAGAAAGCCATTGAGCTGGCCATGAACGCGGTATCTCAGGTCAACATCGATCTGATGTATGCCTTGCCAGGGCAAACGATCGCCAAAGCCCGGGCCGATGTACAGCGGGCGCTTGCCTTTGGTACCCAGCACCTGTCGCTCTATCATCTGACCATGGAGCCGAACACGGTCTTTGCCAAGTTCCCGCCGAAAGACCTGCCTGATGAAGATAGTGCTGCCGACATCCAGGATATGCTCCTTGAGCAGACCCGGGACGCCGGTTTCGAACAATATGAAATTTCGGCCTACGCCCGCCCGGGTTGCCGTGCGCGCCATAACCTCAACTACTGGGAATTTGGCGACTATATTGGAATTGGACCTGGGGCGCATGGCAAATTGTCGTTTCAGGATCGCATTGTCCGGCGCGCCAATGTCAAGAATCCGCAGACCTGGATGGATCGCGCGCTTGAGGCAGACGGCGCTGGCCGGATCATGACCGAGCAGAGCCTGGCTGTCGCAGATTTGCCTTTTGAATTCATGCTCAATGCATTGCGATTGGTAAAGGGCGTTCCCGCGACGCTGTTTGAGGAGCGAACCAGCCTTTCACTGCTGAGCGTGGCCCCGACTATTCGCAAGGCGGTAGAGCGCGGCCTGATGGAACCCGATCCCATGACCATTCGGCCTACCGAACGCGGTCAGGCGTTCCTGAACGATCTGCAGGCGATGTTTTTGCCTGAAAAAAAGGCAACTTGAAGGCATATTGTCTCTAGGGAAATCACCTGCAGCTGTTTTCGTGCGATCCGCTAAGTTCGTACGCTGTTGGTGCGTTTTTGCCACAAGGCACCAAATAAGTGCATGAGTGACAATTTCAGGCACTAAAATAGTGCGCATAAATCACGAATCTGCCACGCATCCGGTCATCAATAGCTGGCATGATACTTGCTTTTAAGTACGGCATACGGCCGGCTCAGGCCCTGTCATTGGACATTACTCATGGAGATAGTATGACAACCCCTCAAGACGTTCTAAAGCTGATTGGCGATCGCGAAGTGACTTTTGTCGATTTCCGGTTTACGGATACGGTTGGTAAAGAACACCACATGACCATCCCGTCCAAACTGCTGGACGAAGACAAATTCGAATCCGGTCAGGCTTTTGATGGTTCGTCCATTGCCGGCTGGAAAGGCATTGAGGCTTCCGATATGCTGCTGATTCCCGATGCGAAATCTGCGCGTCTGGACCCGTTCCGTGAAGAACCCACACTGATCATGACCTGCGACGTGGTAGAACCGTCGGATCTGAAAGGATATGATCGCGATCCTCGTTCTCTGGCCAAGCGCGCCGAAGCCTACCTCAAATCCAGTGGCCTGGGCGACACCGCTTACTTTGGCCCCGAGCCGGAATTCTTTGTGTTTGATGGCATTACCTGGACTGACGACATGTCCGGTTGCTCATTCAAAATCAAATCTGACGAAGCGCCATGGTCATCCGGCACCGAGTCGGAGTCTGGTAATCTGGGGCATCGCCCGCGCGTCAAGGGCGGCTATGTACCCGTGTCACCGGTTGATTCCTTTGCCGACCTGCGTTCTGAAATGAGCCTGATTCTGGAAGAGCAGGGCGTGCCGGTAGAAATCCACCACCATGAAGTGGCTGGCGCCGGCCAACTGGAAATTGGTACTCAGTTCTCTACGCTGGTGCAGCGCGCAGACTGGAACCAGATCCTGAAATACACAGTGCACAACGTAGCCCATATGTACGGCAAAACCGCGACATTCATGCCCAAGCCGCTGTTTGGTGATAACGGCTCAGGCATGCACGTTCACCAGTCTATCTGGAAAGATGGCCAGAACCTGTTTGCCGGTAATGGTTATGCCGGTTTGTCCGAGTTCGCCCTGTTCTATATCGGCGGTATCATCAAGCATGCCCGTGCACTCAACGCGATTACCAATCCGGGCACCAATTCCTACAAACGTCTGGTGCCGCACTATGAAGCCCCGGTCAAGCTGGCTTATTCTGCCCGCAACCGTTCGGCCTCAATTCGTATTCCTTATGTAGGCAATCCGAAAGGCCGTCGTATTGAAGCGCGCTTCCCCGATCCGCTGGCCAACCCGTACCTGGCGTTCTCTGCGCTGATGATGGCTGGCCTGGACGGTGTGCAGAACAAGATCCATCCTGCGATCCTGCAGACAAAAACCTGTACGATCTGCCACCCGAAGAAGACAAGAAAATTCCGACCGTGGCCGCATCGCTTGAAGAAGCGCTGGCTGCGCTGGATGCGGATCGCGAATTCCTGACCCGCGGCGGCGTATTCAGCAACGACATGCTGGATGCCTACGTGGAACTGAAAATGCAGGAAGTGACTCGTCTTCGCCAGACGCCGCATCCTGTTGAATACGATCTGTACTACTCGTTGTAATTGCTGCATACGGGCCTGTCATACCTGAAAGGGGGATGGCGTTTGCCATCCGGCCCGATTGTTTCTCCCCCAAGACAGACCGGCATCTGTCGTCTTACGATTGAACCCGGCACGCTTGGCCGCTTCGGGCTGGCAGGGTGACGCTTGGTCATTCACCTCGCTTTATTCGGCGCGGGTACTTCTGGACTCCCAATGGCAACGAAACTCACAGACGCTTACGATCTTCTTGCCACATCCGTTTTGCTGGTGGATGACGACGGGCGCCTTCTGCATATCAATAGCGCTGCACAGGACCTGCTGGAGCGTTCGCTCAAATCCCTGGAAAAATCAGCTGCAGCCGATCTGTTTACCGATGCGGAAGCCTTCAACAAGGCCCTCGATTACGTCTCGGGAAGAAAGCTCTCGACTGTGCGCCTGACGCTCGCTTTGCGCAAGGCCCTGGAGAACGTGCCTGCCAATGTAACGCTTACGCGCCTGGAGGCCATGCCCTGGCGCATATTGATTGAGATACGCGAGTTTGAACAGCATGCACTGGCGGAGCGCAATGAACGGCTGTTTCACGAAATCGAAATCTACAAGGACACGTTTCGCAACCTGGCGCACGAAGTCAAGAACCCGCTGGGCGGCTTGCGCGGCGCAGCCCAGTTGCTGGAAATGGAGCTGCAGGATCCGGCGCTCAAGGAATATACCCAGGTTATTATTGATGAAGCCGATCGTCTGCAAGGATTGGTGGATCGCCTGATTCGACCCAGTCAGTCGCAGTTATCCCTGTCGGTGATCAATATCCATGAAGTATGTGAGCGGGTACATGCACTGATCAAGGCAGAGTATCAGGACCGTATCACGATTGTGAAAGATTACGACGCCTCGGTGCCGGATATGAAAGCCGATATGGCCAAACTGGTGCAGGCCTATCTGAATCTGGCGCGCAATGCTGCGCAGTCGCTGCTTGGTGAGGCGCCATCACGATCGCTATCGGCCAGCGGGCGCGAGGTCGCTGACGACAACGGCTTTGACCTGCGCGCCGGTGATAGTCTGGCGCACGTAGGGCCGCTGCTGACGCTACGCACTCGCATACTGAATAAATTTTATCTGCTCAATAAGGTGCACCGCCTGGTGGTGGTGGTTTCTGTCGTGGATAACGGCGCAGGCGTGCCAAAGCAATTGAAAGACCGGATTTTTCACCCTCTGGTCACTGGCCGTGCAGAGGGCACAGGCCTGGGACTAAGCCTGGCCCAGGAACTGGTGCATCAGCATGGCGGACTTATCGAATTTGATTCGGAACCGGGTCATACCGAGTTCAGAATGCTGTTACCGTTGGAGCAAGTATGAAAACAATCTGGATTGTCGACGATGATCAGGCCATTCGCTGGGTGCTGGACAAGGCGCTGCAGCGTGCCGGAATGGCGCCCACCTGTTTTGAGCGTGCCAGAGACGTGCTCGATGCATTGCAAACGGAACGACCCGATGTGCTGGTAACGGATATTCGCATGCCGGATATGTCGGGGATTGATCTGCTCAAGGCAATCAAACAGCGCGCGGAAGATTTGCCGGTCATTGTGATGACGGCCTATACCGACCTGGACAGTACGGTGACGGCTTTTCATGAAGGCGCGTTTGACTATCTGGTCAAGCCGTTTGACGTGAATGAAGCGGTGGCGCTGATTGAGCGCGCATATGAACATGGTCGTGAGAACGCAGGACATGGGACGGAACAAGCCGTGCTGGCCCCGAATCTGGCAGCCGATTACGACAAAATGATGACCCAATCGTCATCCAGGCAAATGCAGGAGATTTTTCGCGCCATTGGTCGCCTGGCGCCCTCTAAGGTCACCGTGCTGATCACGGGCGAATCGGGCACCGGCAAGGAATTGATCGCCCGCGCCGTGCACAAGCATGGCACACGAGCCGGGAAACCTTTTGTGGCGCTGAATGCAGCGGCGATTCCGCGTGACCTGCTTGAAGCGGAACTGTTCGGACATGAGCGCGGTTCGTTTACTGGCGCCAGCGCACAACGCCGTGGCCGTTTTGAAGAGGCCAATGGCGGGACGCTGTTCCTGGATGAAATTGGCGACATGCCGCTGGAGTTGCAAACCCGTCTTTTGCGGGTGCTTGCCGAAGGCAATTTCTACAGAATCGGTGGTTCACAGCCGGTGAGTGTGGACGTGCGCATTATTGCTGCGACGCATCAGCCGCTCGAAGTACGGGTCGAGCAGGGCACCTTTCGAGAAGATCTGTTCCATCGCCTGAACGTTATTCGCTTGCGGGTGCCACCATTGCGTGAGCGTCGGGAAGATATCGGTCAGCTGGCAACGCATTTTCTTAAGGTCGCAGCCAGCAGCCTGGGTGTGGCGCCCAAGCAATTGAGCCCGGAGGCGCTGGCTATTGTCCAGCAGTTCGATTTTCCGGGCAATGTGCGCCAGTTGGAGAACTTTTGTCATTGGCTCACGGTCATGTCGCCGGCGCAGCGGATCGATAAGAACGATCTGCCACCCGAGCTCATGGCAAGCCTGAGTTTTTCACCAGGTACGGAACGCACCACCGAAGGTGTCGCGCCGACAGCGGGCAGTGTCGGGGACGCATCGGCTACTGCGGCCCATTGGTCTTCGGCAGCCACGCCTACAGCCGCAAGCCAAGGCCCTTATACGCCGTTAGCTGGGAGTGACAACAGTCAGCAGAACTGGCTGGACAAACTGGAGCTTGAAGTTCAGCAACGGTTGCAAAGCGATGAGCAGGACATCATGGCGCATCTGACGCAGGAGTTTGAGCGGATCGTGCTGACCACGACGCTGGAAAATTGCCGAGGGCGGCGTATTGACGCAGCGGCACGGCTGGGCATAGGTCGCAACACGGTGACGCGAAAGCTCAAGGAACTGGGAATAGAGCATCTTTGATCGCCAGCGTGGCTTGCGGCGGCGCCGCTTTAACCGCCGGCCAACGCGTGTGCAGTTATTGGGTGGGGAGCTTGTCCATGCGACGCCAGGCCTGCAGCTTGCCATCTTTCATCGTGCCAATATGATCGGCAATGGCTTCGGCTTCTTCCAGGTTGTGTGTAACCAGAATGGCGCTGATGCCACTGTGCTTCAGAATACTGCGCACTTCTACAACCAGTTGCTGGCGAATTTCCGTATCCAGATTGGAAAAGGCTTCGTCCAGCAACAGCAGTTTGGGCGAGGGCGCAGTGAGCGCACCAGCGCAATGCGCTGCTGCTGGCCACCGGACAGTTCGTGCGGATAGCGGTCACGCAGATCAGACAGGCGTACCAATTCCAGCAATTCATCAACCCGCTGTCTGCGCGCCTGTTGTGCTTGCTTGCGCAGGCCGAACGCGACATTCTGTTCAATCGTCAAATGCGGGAACAAGGCATAATCCTGGAACATCATGCCAATGCGGCGATGCTCCGGTTCGACCATGCGACCGGGCTCGGCAATTACCTGGCCGTCCAACAAAATCTGCCCGGCGTAGACCGGTTCGAACCCGGCAATGGCGCGCAGGACCGTGGTTTTGCCGCAACCAGACGGGCCCAGCAGGCAGACGATTTCACCCGCCGGAACCTGCATCGTGTAGCCGTCGACCACCACTTTCATCCGATGGTCATGTTTATAGCCCAGTCGGATATCATTGATTTGCAAAATGGGTGTTGCGTGCATTAGTAGTTTGCCTTCAATTGGGTACGGGCCAGCAAGATCACCGGAATCAGCCCGGCAAATACAATGATCAGGGCGGCAATTGCCCTTCGTCATAGGTCCCGCGTGCCGCTTCAGCGTAAAGCCATGTCGACAGGGTTTCAAAATTGAGCGGGCGCAGCAGCAGGGTGGCCGACAATTCTTTCATGGCATCTACAAAAATCAGCAGCGCTGCTGCGCCCAGCGCCGGACGCAGCAACGGAAAGTGAACGCGCACGAAACTGCGAAATGCACTGTGCCCCAGGCTGCGCGAGGCTTGTTCCAGCGATGGCGGAATCCGGGCCAGGCCCGATTCAATGCTGCCAACTGAAATGGCCATGAAGCGCAGGGTATAGGCGCAGACAATGCCAGCTGCCGAGCCCATGATATACAACTGTGGCGGAATACCGGCCAGCGCGTTCAAGGTGCTTGAAATGAGTTGATCAAACCACGAATAGGGAATCAGCAAGCCGGTAGCCAGGACGGTACCTGGAATGGCGTAGCCCAGGCTGCTGCAACGGGCCAGCAGGCGAGCCGTGCCGCTGCGTGCGTGTCGCGCCGACCAGGCGATGATCAGCCCGCAGCAGATGGTGACGACGGTCGCTGCAAGCGACACCGATACTGTGTTATAGGTGGCCCGGACCAGTTCCAGGGAGACTGCCTGCAATGATGATAAACGCTTGATTGATTCGTTCACCAGAAACCAGAAAGGAATAATAAAGCCGGTAATGATGGGGAACCAGCCTAACAGCACGGCCACAAGAGCCGCAATGCCGCGCAGTTGCACCGGTTGTATTGGATGCATGCGCTGGGTAATGGCGTAGCGCTGGCGGCGCCGGGCATAGCGCTCCATATAGATCAGTAGCGTAACCACGGCCAGCATGACAATCGCAATTTGCGCCGCACCTTCCAGATTGGAACGGGTGATCCAGGTAGTATAAATGGAGATGGTCATGGTCTGGATGCCGAGAAACTCCGAGGCGCCTACATCGTTCAGTGTTTCCAGCAACACCAGACTTAAGCCCACCGCCATGGCCGGACGAGCCAGCGGCACCACCACGCGCCAAAAAGCTTCGCGACGCGAGCATCCCAGTGTCCTGGCCGCTTCCAGCAGGCTGGCGGCCTGCGTCATGAACATCACCCGCACGCTTAAATAGACATAAGGATACAGCACCAGCCCCAGCAAAATAATGGCGCCCGCCATGGAGCGCAAGTCGGGGAGGCGGAACTGGCGTGGCGAGTCATAGCCCAGCAGGTCGCGGATCAGGGTTTGTATCGGTCCCAGTGGGTGCAGCACGTCCAGATAGGCAAACGCCATGATGTAGGTGGGCACGGCCAGCGGCAACAGCAGGCCCCAGGTGACCAGCCGGCGGGTAGGGAACAGATAGGCAGTAGTCAGCCAGGCGCTACCGCCGCCAATGAGTGCACTCAGAATACCCACGCCCAGCAGCAAGAGCACGGTGTTCGACAATGAAACCGGGAGCACATTGTGCAACAGGTTCAGCCAGTGACCGGTCTCGCCGGACAGCGCCAGCGCAGCCAATACCAATACCGGCGAAAGCACGCACAATGCCAGGGCGGCGGCTATCCACTGGCTGGGTGGCCAACGATGGGTAGCGGTCAAGGCGGTGGAAGAGGGGGTGACCATACCGAGTTTACCAAATGCATACGGCGGGCTTGATGCCCGCCAGACAGGGAAATGCAAAAAAGAGAACGGCTGATCGGCCTTGACCAGCGCCTGACGGGACTGCCAGGCTTGCCGTTCTCCGAGCGCAATAAACGATAATTATTGATCGAACCCGACCTGATCGACCAGTTCGCTGGCTTGCTTACGGTGCTTGGCGATCTCTGCCAATGGCAGGGTATCGGCTTTCAGGGTGCCGAAGCTGGCTACTGTCGGATCCAGTTGTACGCCCTGGCGTACCGGGTATTCGTAATTGGCGCTAGCATACAGGCTCTGTGCTTTTTCCGAAGCCAGGTATTCCAGCAGTTTGACAGCATTGTCCTTGTTGGCTGAATGTTTGGCGATGGCTGCGCCGCTTACGTTGACATGGGTGCCGCCGTCTTTGCTACCGGCAAAGGTGGGCAGAATGACCTTGATTGCATTACCCCATTTATACTGGTCTGAATCGGGTTTTGCATTGCGCATTTGGCCTACGTAATAGGAATTGGCAATGCCAATGTCGCATATGCCGCCAAGAATATCTTTGGCAACATCACGATCGCCGCCGGCTGCCTTGCGGCCCAGGTTGGCCTTGACGCCTTTGAGCCATGCCTGCGCTTTTTCCGCGCCGTCATGGGCAATGATTGCAGCAAAGAGGCTGGTGTTGTACGGATGCTGGCCCGAGCGGATGCACACCTTGCCTTTCCACTTGGGATCGGCCAGCTCTTCATAAGTAAACTTGTCCAGGTTCAGGTCTTTTGCGGCATACAGCACTCGGGCCCGTGTTGACAAGGCAAACCATTGGTTGCCCGGATCGCGCAAACTGGCAGGAATGGCCTGGTTCAGCGCATCCGACTGCACTGGCTGGGTAATACCGGCATTCACCAGATCTATCAGGTTGCCGTAATCGACCATCATGAGCAGGTCGGCGGGTGAACGCTCACCTTCGCTCTTGACGCGTTCAGCCAGTCCGTCCTTCATGAATACCGTATTGGTCTTGATGCCGGTTTCCTTGGTGAAATTATCCAGAATGGGTTGAATCAGCTTGGGTTCACGCGTGGTGTAAATATTGACTTCACCCGCAGCGTAGGCCTGAGCGCCACAAAGAACACCAGCGCATGTGAGCGCCTGAGTAAGGATCGAGAGAGATTTCATGACTGCCTTTATTGATGTGAGAATAAATCCAACCGGGTCACTCGTTGCGATCAATCTGGCAATCGCAAATCGAATGTTGCTGAAAATAAGAATGATTTTCACTATATTACTTCAGCAAAATTTCAGCTACGAAATAAATCAATTTTTTCTAAAATTTTGTCAGAAAAATGAAAAAAAACGACAGCTTTTATTCTGGCAGCCCGGCTTTCCCAGTCACGCGTGCTCTGCCGGGACGACTGGGCAAGATCCGCTTCGGGACACTGCAGGGCAAAAATCGGTAGGTTGAGCTGGTCGGCACACGATTATTTTCGGTCTGAAAGTGTATATACTATTGTCATTGCCTATAGTAAACGCCCCGTTCATTGGAGAATCTCATGACCAAACAAGTCATTCAGACAGACAAAGCCCCCAGCGCCATTGGCCCTTATTCCCAGGCAGTCGTTGCACCGGCTGGCAGCACCGTCTACCTTTCCGGCCAGATTGGTCTGGACCCGTCCACGGGCGATCTGGTCTCCGAACAGGTCGAAGAACAGGTGCGCCAGGCATTCAGCAATATGAGCGCAGTCATTCATGCTGCCGGCGGCTCACTGCATAGTATTGTGAAACTCACTTTGTTTCTGACCGACCTGGCCAATTTTGGCATTGCGAACACGGTGATGTCTGAACTGATCCCGGAACCATTTCCCGCCCGTTCAACGGTAGAGGTCAGTGCTTTGCCCAAAGGCGCCCTGTTCGAGGTAGAGGCCATCATCATCGTCTGATCATCTCGTTGTCATGCCTGCTGCTTCCGCGAGAACGGATAGTCCCACCGCCATCAGCAAGAAATTTGCAAGCCTGGGGCTGGTCCAGGATTTTGATTTTGTGTTGCATTTGCCGCTGCGTTATGAAGACGAAACGGCACTGCATCGCATTGATTCGCTGTATCCTGGCCAAATGGCGCAGGTTGAGGGAATCGTGCGCAAGGCTCAGGTACTTATCCGTGGGCGGCGCCAGCTGACCGCGACAATCGACGACGGATCCGGCCAGTTGTCGCTGCGCTGGCTGCATTTTTATCCGAGCCAGATTAAAGCGGTGGAGGAAGGCAGGCTTATTCGGGTGCGCGGTGAAGTGCGGGGCGGATCGTTCTGGGGCTTTGAAATGGTGCACCCCAAAGTCAGCCGCGCCGGCGCGCCGCTCTCGGATCGCTTAACGCCGGTGTATCCGGCAACAGAAGGCTTGAACCAGCCACAAATCCGCAAGGCGGTCAACGCGGCGCTGTCTCGGGTGCGACTGGACGACACGTTGCCCATAGCGGTCCAGCGCAAATATCAGCTTGCTCCCTTTGCCGAGTCCATCCAGTTGCTGCACAATCCGCCCAAGCAGGCTGATACGCTGGCGCTGATTGAAAAGACGCATCCGGCATGGGAACGGGTCAAATTCGATGAACTGCTGGCTCAGCAACTGGCGATGGCGCTGGCGCGTGCCACGCGACAGAACAAGAAGGCCTATGCCATGCAGGGTAAACGTTCCGGCCTGGTGCAACGCTTACTTGCCCAAGTAGGCTTTACTCTGACTTCAGCGCAGGAACGCGTTTGCAAAGAAATTCTGGCTGATATGCAACGCACCTTCCCCATGCAAAGATTGCTGCAGGGGGATGTGGGTAGCGGTAAAACCGTGGTGGCTGCCATTGCGGCGGCACACGCGATTGATCAGGGGTTTCAGGTTGCCATCATGGCGCCCACCGAAATCCTGGCTGAACAGCATTTCAGAAAAATGTCCGCCTGGTTTGAACCGCTGGGCATCAGCACCGGCTGGCTGGCCGGCAGCCTGACGCCGAAAAAAAAGCAGCAGGCAGCGGCGCTGGTCGCTGACGGCACTACGCAACTGGTGGTCGGCACCCAGGCATTGATTCAGCAGCATGTGACGTTCGCCAGACTGGGATTGATGGTGGTCGACGAACAGCATCGTTTCGGCGTCGGGCAGCGCCTGAGCCTGGCCCGCAAAGGCGAACAGGAGCAGGAAGCCATCGCGCCTCATCAGTTAAGCATGAGCGCCACGCCGATTCCGCGTACACTGGCCATGACTTTTTTCGCCGATCTGGATGTGTCGGTGATTGATACCTTGCCGCCGGGGCGCACGCCGGTGATCACCAAGTTATTTGCCGATTCCCGTCGCGACCAATTGCTGGAACACGTGCATGAGGTGATCCTCCAGGGCAGGCAGGTATACTGGGTCTGTCCGCTGGTCGAAGAAAGTGAGGCCCTGCAGTTGCAGACGGCGACCGATACCTTCAATCGGTTGCAGCAGGAGTTACCTCAATTGCGTATCGGTTTGCTTCACGGACGCTTGCCGACACAGGAAAAAACAGCGATCATGTCTGCGTTTCATGGCCATGAGCTGGATTTGCTGGTTGCTACCACCGTGATTGAGGTTGGCGTGGATGTGCCTAATGCCTCGCTGATGATTATTGAACATGCCGAGCGGTTCGGATTGGCGCAATTGCATCAACTGCGCGGTCGGGTCGGCCGTGGCAAAAATGAATCGCTGTGTGTGCTGTTATATCAGGCGCCCCTGTCGTCTGTAGCAACGGCCAGACTCAAAGCCATGTATGAGACACAGGACGGCTTTGAAATTGCCCGGCGCGATCTGGAACAGCGTGGTCCGGGTGAATTTCTTGGCTTGCGGCAATCGGGTATGGCGCTATTGCGCTTTGCCGATATCGATCTGGACGCGCCGATTGCCGAGCAGGCGCGGGAGACGGCGCAGTGGCTGCAGGCAACGCATCCCGAGGCAGCCGCGGCGCATTTGCAACGCTGGGCGCGGCAGCGGGCGGACCTGCTCAGAATATGAAGTGCTTGACCCAGATGTATCCGTTCAGGTCCTCCGCGCGAGGCTCAGAATGTGCGATTGAACAGGACTATCCTGTCCCTGGCTGCCCGTTGCGGCCAACTTGACCCTTATTTTATGCGGAGCCTGGTGTGACGCTTACCGAACTCAAATATATCATTGCAGTGGCACGGGAACGACATTTCGGTCGTGCGGCAGAGGCGTGCTTTGTCAGCCAGCCAACCTTGTCGGTTGCGATCAAGAAATTAGAAGATGAACTGGGCGTGGTTATTTTCGAACGTGGCGGCAATGAGGTTGGCGTTACGCCAACCGGGCTGCGGATTGTCACACAGGCCCAGAAGATTCTTGAAGAAAGCGCCAATCTGAAAGAGATTGCCAGGCAGGGCAACGATCCGCTCACCGGTGCATTGCGTGTCGGTGTAATCCATACGATCGGACCATACTTGCTGCCCAAGCTGATCCCGCTGCAATTGCGCATCACACCGCAGATGCCGCTGATTCTTCAGGAAAGCTTTACGGTGCGCCTGCTGGAGTTGCTGCGCCAGGCGAAATCGATTGCGCCATCGTGGCGTTGCCGCTACCGGAAGCCGGCTTAGAGGTGCGCCCGCTTTATGAAGAGGACTTCATTGCTGCAGTTCCGCGTAATCATCGCTGGGCGGGCCTGGCGCAAATTGACACAGAAATGCTCAAGCAGGAAACCATGCTCTTGCTGGGTGCCGGCCATTGCTTTCGCGATCAGGTATTGGAGGTTTGCCCGGAAATGTCGCGATTCTCTGCTGCTGCAGATGGTATCCAGCGTTCCTTCGAGGGCTCCTCCCTGGAGACCATCCGCCATATGGTGGCTGCTGGCCTGGGCATTACACTGCTGCCGATGACGGCCTTGCCCGAGAAGCCTCGTTCTGCGGACGATCTGGTGCATTATGTGCCATTAAAGGAACCGGTACCCAACCGGGAAGTCGTGCTTATCTGGCGTCGCAGTTTCCCGCGCCTGCAGGCAATTGATGCCCTGGCCGATTGCATCTATCGATGCGATCTGACCGGTGTCAGAATGCTCAACGGCAAGGTTCGCAGCCTGTAGTTTATTTTGATGTAAACACAGATCAGGGTTTACCTTGAAATTTCAGACAAAATTGAATCATTGCAAAAAAAAGTGCGAGAATAGCAGCGTTAAACGTTATTACGTATTCTTACATTACCGGAGTATTAGAAATGAACTATCTGAAAGCATCTGCACTGACCATGGCCATCTCTGCCGGCCTGATGCTGTCGACCCAGGCACTGGCTGCAGATACCATTAAAATCGCGGCAGTCGGGCCGGTGACTGGCCCGGTAACGCAATATGGCGATATGGTACGCGAAGGCATCCGCACAGCAATCGAGTCAATCAACGCCGCAGGCGGATACGATGGCAAGCAGTTCGAAATGGTTGAAGTCGACGATGCCTGCGAACCCAAACAGGGACCCATCGCTGCCAATAATGTGGTCAACAAGGAAATCGGCTTTGTCGTCGGACCGGTATGCTCGGGCGCAACGGTCGGTGGCGCCTCCATCTATAACCAGGAAGGGGTGGTCATGATTACACCTTCCGCAACGGCACCCAATGTGACCGATGGCAAGAATTTTGATTTTGTTTTCCGCACCATCGGACGCGATGATCAACAAGGCCCCGCAGCGGCAAAATTTATTATCGATAGCGTCAAACCCAGCAAGGTTGCGATCCTGCACGACAAGCAGTCATATGGACAGGGCATTGCCTCTTCAGTACAGGATAATCTGAAAAAGGCCAATGTGGCGGTTGCGCTGTTCGAAGGCATTAATGCCGGTGAAACCGACTATTCTTCCGTGATCACCAAAATGAAGTCGGCCGGTGTCGATTTTGTTTATTACGGCGGCTACCATCCTGAAATGGGCTTGCTGATGCGCCAGGCAGCAGAGCAGGGTCTGAAAGTCAAATTCATGGGACCGGAAGGCGCCGGCAACCCTGAAATCAATGCGATCGCGGGTGATGCGGTGGAAGGCATGCTGTTAACGCTGCCTGCAGATTATTCTGCGCTGCCGGAAAACAAAGCCGTGGTTGAAGCATTCAAGGCCAAAAAACGCAATGCGTCCGGCGCTTTCCAGCTGACCTCCTACGCGGCAACACAAGCTATCTTCGAAGGAATCAAGGCTACCAAGAGTACCGATCCTGAGAAAGTAGCCGAGTGGCTGCACGGCAATACAGTGAAGTCTGTGATTGGTGATCTGTCATGGAATAAACAGGGCGACCTGAACGAGTTCAAATTTGACATCTACACCTGGCATAAAGACGGTAGCAAAACGGCTGTGAAGTAAACGGCTTCGCGTCAGTGGCTGCGGTGTGCAGCCGCATTCAACGAATTGGCTGTCTGGCCAGGCTATAAAAAGACCGGATCCATAAATGGGGTCCGGTCTTTTTATCGACGATTTCCAGTCTTGTGCATAAGTGAACGCACCGCTATAGCCAATCTGATTCAGCCAGTATCAAGATGCTTAGAGACGATGCAAAAAGATGCAAGGATGCGCGCCGGTCAATCAATCCGGCGTGTCGTTACCGGATCGAACCAGTGCAGATGATGTCGTGCGTCCGCACCGGCATTAATCGTATCGCCGATTTTATAATTGGCGGAGGCCGTTTCATGAACATCACAGCGAATGACGACCAGGGTATCGCCAACCCGTCCGTGAATCAGTTTTTCAGAGCCCAGGATCTCGATCATTTCAATTGTCATCGGGATGCCGGGTTGATCAAGTTCGACATGTTCCGGACGAAAGCCCAGAATAATTTCTTTGCCGCGGGCACGTTCCGGCACTTGCGCCGCGGGAATGGCCATTTTCTGGCCGTCCCTGGTTAAAATATCGCCGCTGGCGGTCACTGATACCGGGATCAGATTCATCGGCGGCGAGCCAATGAAGGCCGCCACAAACGTCGTGGCCGGTTTTTCGAATACTTCAATCGGCGTGCCAATCTGTTCAGCAACGCCTTTGTTCATCACGATCATGCGGTCGGCCAGCGTCATGGCTTCGACCTGGTCGTGGGTGACATACAGGCTGGTAGTGCGCAGGCGTCGATGCAGTTTCTGGATTTCCAGGCGCATTTGTACCCGCAACTTGGCGTCCAGGTTGGACAGCGGTTCATCGAACAAAAACACTTTGGGTTCCCTTACGATGGCGCGGCCCATGGCCACGCGCTGGCGCTGTCCGCCAGATAATTGCTTGGGCCGGCGGTCAAGCAGGCTGCCCAGCTCCAGAATGCCGGCCGCCTGCTGTACCCGCTCATCAATTTGTTGTTTGGTCAGCTTGCGGATTTTCAGGCCATAAGCCATATTCTCATAGACCGACATATGAGGGTAGAGTGCATAGTTCTGAAAGACCATGGCAATATCGCGCTCTGCCGGTTCCAGTCCGTTGACGATGCTGCCGTCGATCAGAATCTGGCCTTCTGTGACCGATTCCAGACCGGCGACCATGCGCATCAGGGTAGACTTGCCGCAGCCGGACGGGCCGACGATCACAATGAATTCACCGTCCTGCACTTGAAGGTCTACGCCGTGGATCACGGCAACATTGCCGGGATAGGTTTTTTTGATGTCGTTAAATTGTAGTGTTGCCATTTTGATAATCCTTTATTTCTCGGTATCCACGAGACCCCTGACAAACCACTTTTGCATCAGCACGACAACCAGCCCGGGCGGAATCATGGCAAGCAGGGCAGTTGCCATCACAATGTTCCAGTCGGTCACGCTGTCGCCACCGCCTATCATGGTGCGGATGCCGACCACAATCGGGGTCATGTCGTCTGTCGTTTTCATAACCAGGGGCCACAGATACTGGTTCCAGCCGTAGGTGAACTGAATCACGAACAGGGCGGCGATGCTGGTTTTTGACAAGGGCAGCAGAATATCGCGGAAAAAGCGCAAGGGACCGGCGCCGTCAATGCGCGCGGCCTCGATCAGTTCGTCGGGCACAGTCAGAAAGAACTGCCGGAACAGGAAGGTGGCGGTGGCCGAGGCAATCAATGGCAGCGTCAGGCCGGCATAGGTGTTAGTCAGGCCAAGGCCGGCAACCACTTCAAAGGTGGGGGATATGCGAACTTCCACCGGCAGCATCAGTGTGATGAAAATCATCCAGAAACACAGCATGCGAAACGGAAAGCGAAAATAGACCACGGCAAAGGCCGAGAGCATGGAAATGGTGATTTTTCCTATGGCAATCGTCATAGCGGTAACAAAGCTGACCCACAGCATATGGGCAACACTGCTTGGCACGGAGCTGGAGCCACCAAGCAGTGCGTTGGTGTAGTTTTCTATGAAATGTTTGCCCGGCCAGAGCGACATGGGGGCATTGGCCACTTCCTGGGCAGTTTGCGTGGAGGCCACGATGGCAATATAAAGTGGAAAGGCCACTACGACCAAGCCGATGATCAGGATCAGGTGGGCCAGCAGGTCCAGCATGGGGCGTCGTTCAATCATTGCGGTGTTTCCTTAGTACTGGACTTTACGGTCGACATAGCGGAACTGGATGATCGTCAGCGCAATCACAATCATCATCAATATGACCGACTGCGCGCCGGAGGAGCCGTAATCGAATGACTTGAATGCAGTCTTATAGACGTTGTAAACCAGTATGTTGGTAGACGTGCCAGGGCCGCCCTGGGTCGTCGTATCGATAATCGCGAACGTTTCAAAAAAGGCGTAGACGATATTGATGACCAGCAGGAAAAACGTGGTGGGTGATAATAAAGGAAACACAATGGTGCGAAAGCGCCGGAACGGGCTCGCGCCATCGATGGCTGCCGCTTCCAGCAACGAGGTGGGAATGGACTGCAGGCCGGCAAGGAAAAACAGAAAATTGTAGGAGATCTGTTTCCATACGGCAGCGATAACAACCAGCGTCATGGCGTCGGTCGAATTTAAGCGCGGATTCCAGCTAATGCCAAGATTGGCCATATACACTGCCAGCGTGCCCACAGCGGGGGAGAACAGGAATGCCCACAGCACACCTACGACGGCCGGTGCAACGGCATAGGGCCAGATCAGCAGGGTTTTGTAGGCACCGGCTGCGCGTACTACACGATTGGCCATCACCGCCAGCAAGAGCGAGACCGCCAGACCGATGATGGCGACCAGTCCGGAAAACAGCAGTGTTACCCAGAACGAGGAATAATAAGTACTGTTGCTAAACAGGCTGGTGTAATTGTCCAGGCCAACAAACTGTTGATCACCGCCGAAAGCCGATTCGATAAAAAACGATTGCCAGATAGCCTGACCGGCGGGCAGGAAGAAAAATATAACGGTAATGAGCAACTGCGGTGCCAGAAGCAGATAAGGCAGCAGTTTATGGTTGAAAACAACGCGTTTTTCCATGAGAGTGTTCCGATGCAATATCCGGGAAAAATGACGCAACCCGGATATATGGCGACAGGCGGACGCGCAGGACGTCAATGGCCGGGAAAGCAGGTCTGTTCAATCCGAAGACTGTAATGCAGTTGCCATTGTGCCGGCAAGGCCGGCAGCATTTGAATGAGATAAATGATGATTGCGATAAAACAAAAACAGCGAGGGAAATAATACTGTACCCTCGCTGCCTGAACGTTCAGACTACTTTACTTATTGCCGTTTTCAAAACGGACCAGCAATTCATTGGCTCGTTTTTCCATGTCGGCAGCCCCATCCTTGATAGACACTTTGCCGCCGAACATTGATTCCATGACGCCTTCCTCGATATCACGGATTTGTGGCAAAAAGCCCAGACGGACACCGCGAGATTGTGCGGTTGTCTCCACATTCAATTGCTGGAACGGGACATCGGTACCAGGGTTCTTGTCATAGTAACCGGAAGCTTTGGTAGCTTCGTAAGCGGCTTTGACTACCGGCACATAACCGGTGTCCTGGTGCCATTTGGCAGCAACTTCAGGTTTAGTCAGGTGGTGAAAGAAAGCAGTTACGCCTTTGTAGACTTCAGGAGACTTCTTGGAGAATACCCACAGCGAAGCGCCGCCGATCACGCTATTTTGAGGCGCGCCCTTGATGTCGCTGTAATAGGGCAGCTTGGCAACGCCGAATTTGAATTTGCCGTTTTTCAGGATGTTGGCCCGCGTGCACTGGATCCGGTAAACATACCGCATTTGCCGGAGATAAAGAGGGCGTTGGCAGCATCGCCGCGACCACCGTAGGTGAAGGTGCCTTCCTTGGACATCTTGCTCAGAAATTCAAAGTGCTTCAGGAATGCGTCCGATTGCAACTCGACCCGGGCGTCCAGACCGCCGAAGCCATTGTCTTTGGATGCGTAGGGAACGTTATGCAGGGCGGCGAAGTTTTCGATCAGCACCCAGGCCGGCCATGATGTGGTGTAACCACATTCGACCCCGGCTGCCTTGAGTTTTTTGGCAAAGGCTTCGATATCTGCGTAGGTTTTGGGTCCCTGTTCCGGATCCAGGCCGGCTTTCTCAAACAGGTCTTTGTTATAGAACATCACCGGCGTTGAACTATTGAAAGGCATGGAAACCAGTTTGCCGCTGGTATCGGAATAGTAGCCGGCAATGCCAGGCACGAAGGCTTTCGGATCCAGCGGATTGCCGGCTTTCTGTGCCATTTCCTGTACGGGTTCGATGGCGCCCTTGGAGTACATCATGGTGGCCGTGCCCACTTCAAACACCTGGATGATATCTGGCGATTGTCCCGCACGGTAAGCAGCGATCCCCGCGTTCATGGACTCCCCGTAATTGCCTTTGTAGGTCGCCTTGACGACATAGTCTTTCTGGGAAGCGTTGAAATCTTTGACAATGTCGCTGACCCGCTCACCCAGTGGCCCTTCCATGGAATGCCAGAAGGTAACATCGGTAGCTGCTAGGGCGCTGAAGCTGGCAAAAGACATGGCACTGGCCAGGGACAAAGTACGGATCGTATAGCGCATGGTTGGATTCTCCGGGGGAAAGGGATGTCCCGATGCAAAACGGGAACGTGATAAACGGCATTATAGTATGACTTGTTTGTGACAGAATAGTGACTATCCCTAACCCGTCCGTGGTGCCGGCGTTTGTCGTGAAAGTCCAGTAAAATCACCCGTTTGCTTGTCTTTTTGTCTGACTCAGCGTATTTTCTGATGTGCGGTCGGGCATTAGCAGAGTACAATCCCTGACCATGAAAAATTCACTTACTATCGCTTTTATTGGCGGCGGAAATATGGCAGGCGCCATGTTGGGCGGCCTGCTTGGAAACTTGTGCCAGCCCCAGGATATTCTTGTCGTGGACCCGAACCAGGAGACGCGTTCGGCATGGGAAAGCAAGGGCGTAGCCACCGCAGCCGCCGCTTCCGAGGTGCTCAGTCAATATAAAGTCTGGATTTATGCCGTCAAGCCGCAAGTCATGCAGCAGGCCATCCATGCGTCGCACCGGTTTTTGCAGAAAGACACGCTGGTAATCAGTATTGCCGCCGGTCTTACCACGACATCACTTGCCGGCTGGCTTGACCAGGCAGAGCCCGCAAGCGCCACCCGGCTTATTCGCTGCATGCCCAACACTCCGGCGCTGATCCGTCAGGGCATCACGGGGCTGTACGCCATGCCTGACGTACCGTCATCGGACCGGGATCTGGCTCAGGATGTGCTCAGTTCTATTGGCGAAGTGGTCTGGGTAGACAATGAAGCGCAGTTGGACGCAGTCACGGCACTTTCGGGCAGTGGTCCTGCGTATGTTTTCCTGTTTATTGAATCGTTGATTGCCGGCGGCATCAGCCTGGGGCTCAGCCAGGAACAGGCGCAGCGTCTTGCTCTGTCCACGCTCAAGGGCGCAAGCCTGCTTGCCGCCGGCTCTGAGGATCCGCCGGCACGATTGCGGGAAAACGTCACCTCGCCAGGCGGCACCACGGCTGCCGCGCTGAATCGGTTCGCACAGGCGATTTTGCAGGATTGGTACAGGCGGCCATGCAGGCGGCTAATGACCGCGCTGCCCAAATGGCACAGGAGTCGGCCGCAGCCGGCCAGTCCGCTCAAGATTCAGGAAAGAAATAACATGAATACCACAAGATTTGAAAAAATGACGATCAAGCAGACGCTGCTGGCTGTTGCCATCATGGGGCTGATCATCGTGTCGTCCAATATTCTGGTGCAGCCGCAGTTCCATATCAATGCCTGGCTGACCTGGGGTGCCATCACGTATCCCATCTGCTTTCTGGTAACCGATCTGCTGAACCGGCGCTTCGGCCCCGCAAGAGCCCGCCGTGTGGTGTCTATCGGGTTTATCTTTGCCGTGCTGGCTTCCTATGCCGTGGCTGACTCGCGCATCGCGATCGCCTCCGGCGTGGCATTTCTCACGGCGCAGTTGCTCGATATCCTGGTGTTTGACAGGCTGCGCGACAAATCCTGGTGGAAGGCGCCGTTCATCGCAGGCTGGCTGGCAGCTATTATCGACACTTTCCTGTTTTTCGGTGTGGCCTTTGCTGGCACCGATGTACCCTGGGTGACGCTGGCCACGGGCGATGTGGGCATCAAATTGATCATCAATGCGATGCTGCTGGCACCGTTCCGGGTCCTGATGTGGAATCTTGGTCGCCCACGCAGTGTCCAGGCGTAACGGCAATAAACGCAGCATAAGGGAGCCAGACGAGCGTAAGGGTTAACCGTTACGCTTGTTTCATCAGAAACGACTAATCCAATAAGAGCATCGGGACCGCCACTCACTCATTTCAGACCTGTTTGCAGCGGGGTGAGGACGGCACGGGGAGCACATTATGCAGGAATTTCTACCTCAATTCATTCAACAACTGATCAACGGCATGTCGCTGGGTGCGATCTATGCACTGATCGCCATCGGTTACACCATGGTGTATGGCATTATCGGCATGATTAACTTTGCCCACGGCGAAATCTATATGATTGGCGCCTATGTGGGGCTGGTGACGCTCTCGGCACTGGGTATTAATCATGGGATTCCGATACCGCTGGTAATTATCGCCATGCTGTTGATCTCGGCCGTTGTTACCGGTTTTTACGGTTATGCGGTCGAGAAGATTGCCTATCGGCCGCTGCGTGGCAGCCCGCGACTGGTGGCATTGATCTCCGCCATCGGTATGTCCATTTTTCTGCAGAACTGGGTCGCGATCGGGCAGGGTTCGCGCGATATGGCGGTTCCCAATCTGCTGGCCGGATCGTTCCAGTTCAGCCTGGGTGGTGATTTTGCCATTACGCTGACCTATTCCCGGCTGATGATCATGGGCGTGGTGTTTGCGTTGATGATCGCACTGACACTTTTCATTCGCCACTCCCGCATGGGGCGTGCGTCTCGTGCCTGTTCCCAGGATATGCGTATGGCCAGCCTGCTGGGTATTGACACTAACCGTGTCATTTCGTTCACGTTCATTCTGGGCGCCGTGCTGGCTGCAGTCGGTGGCGTACTGATCGCATTGACCATAGGCAAACTGAATCCGTTCATTGGCTTCATTGCCGGTATCAAGGCATTTACAGCTGCGGTGCTTGGCGGCATCGGCAGTGTACCGCGCGCATTCTGGGTGGCCTGTTGCTGGGGGTAGCGGAAACCATGGCTGCCGCCTACATTGGTTCGGAATACAAGGATATTGTGGCTTTTGGCTTGCTGGTGCTGATCCTGTTATTCAGACCGACTGGGTTGCTGGGTAAACCGGAGGTGGAAAAAGTATGACGCAGAATCTGAAAAACGCCGTTATTGCTACGCTGGTGGCCGGTATTCTTCTGACGCCCATTTTCGGGCTGGGCCTGGTTCGCCAGGGCATCAGCATGGCGATTGTGCCTGACTGGAGCATCGTTTTAATAGGCATGGCAATCGTATTTGTCGTGCAACTGGTCAAGCCACTGGTTTTCAAAGGCAGCAAGACAGCGCCGGCCAAAAAGCTGCGTTCGGACAAACATGCTGTTCTTGGTCAGAAGACCATGTTCGGCTTGTTTGCCTTGATGCTGGTTATCGCCGTTGTCTGGCCCTTTTTTGGTGACCGTGGCCAGATTGATATTGCCACGCTGGTACTAATTTACATCATGCTGGGCCTGGGACTGAATATCGTGGTTGGCTTTGCGGGGTTGCTGGACCTGGGGTTTGTCGGGTTCTATGCTGTTGGCGCTTATACCTACGCATTGTTATATCACTGGGCAGGCTGGGGGTTCTGGGAAGCGCTGCCCCTGTCCGGGCTGTTTGCCGCGCTCTTTGGCTTTGTCCTGGGGTTTCCGGTACTGCGTCTGCGTGGCGACTATCTGGCTATCGTCACGCTGGGGTTTGGTGAAATTATCCGCCTGTTGCTCACCAATCTGACCAGCCTGACCGGTGGTCCCGACGGTATTTCGGGTATTCCCAAGCCTTCGGTCTTCGGCTATGAGATGGCCCGTCGTGCACCCGAAGGCGAACAGACCTTTCATGACTTGATGGGCTGGAAGTTCGAAACGGTAGACGTAGTGATTTATCTTTATCTGATGGCGCTGGTGCTTGCAGTTATTACATTTGTTATATCCGCCAGACTGATCCGCATGCCTGTCGGTCGGGCCTGGGAAGCATTGCGCG
Organism: Advenella kashmirensis WT001; assembly: GCF_000219915.2. Taxonomy (NCBI): domain Bacteria; kingdom Pseudomonadati; phylum Pseudomonadota; class Betaproteobacteria; order Burkholderiales; family Alcaligenaceae; genus Advenella; species Advenella kashmirensis. The sequence continues at coordinate 1,986,172 of NC_017964.1, forward strand.
AAGACGAGATCGCTTGTCGCTCCCTGGGGATGAATCCCACAAAAATCAAATTATCGGCCTTCACCCTGGGCGCCATGTTTGCCGGCTTTGGCGGCGCCTTTTTTGCCGCGCGACAAGGCCTGGTCAATCCCGAGTCGTTTACGTTTATTGAGTCAGCACTGATCCTGTCCATTGTCGTGCTTGGTGGCATGGGCTCGCAGATTGGCGTAATCCTGGCCGCCATCGCATTAACCGTCCTGCCAGAACTGGCGCGTCAGTTTGCTGAATATCGGATGTTGATATTTGGCCTGGTAATGGTGCTGATGATGATCTGGCGCCCGCAAGGTCTGCTGCCGGTCAAACGTCATCACGTGGAGATTGGAAAATGAGCGATGTAGTCCTGCGTGTCGAATCCCTTAAAATGCGTTTTGGCGGTCTGCTGGCTGTCGATTCGGTCAGCCTGCAAGTGCAAAAAAACGAGGTTTTTGCCATTATCGGCCCCAACGGAGCCGGCAAGACCACAGTTTTTAACTGCATCAGTGGGTTTTACAAACCGACAGAAGGTAGTGTTGATCTGCACGGCAAGGCGCTTACCGGTTTACCCAGTCACAAGGTTGCCCAGCGCGGAGTGGTGCGGACATTTCAAAACGTGCGCCTGTTCAAGACGCTGACGGCCCTGGAGAATCTTTTGGTGGCGCAGCATACACAGCACGAGTCTAACTTTCTGGCCGGCCTGCTCAATTTACCATCGTACCGTCGAGCCGAGCGCAAGACGCTGGAGGCAGCACTGTTTTGGCTTGATTTCATGGGCATTCGCGAATATGCGAATCGCGAAGCCGGTACCCTGGCATACGGCCATCAACGCCGGCTGGAAATTGCCCGCTGCATGATTACCAAGCCGACCTTGCTGCTGCTGGACGAACCTGCAGCAGGGCTCAATCCACAAGAGAAGAAGGATCTGTCGGGCCTGATCGATCGCCTGCGGCACGAATTTGACCTGTCTGTCTTGCTGATTGAGCATGACATGAGCCTGATCATGGGTATATCCGACAGGATCCTGGTCATGGAGCATGGCAAGCCGATCGTAACCGGCGCACCTGAAGTCGTACGTGCTGATCCACGGGTCATCAAGGCGTACCTGGGAGAAGAATAATATGCTGAAACTGGACAATGTAAGTACGCACTATGGCGCTATCCAGCGCTCAATTCCGTCTCTATTGAAGTCAATGAAGGGGAAATCGTCACACTGATTGGCGCCAACGGAGCGGGTAAAACAACCTTGCTGATGACCGTCTGCGGCAACCCAGGGCCTCCTCAGGTACGATCCGGTTTCTGGATCAGGATATTACCGCAGAACCAACATCATTGATCATGCGCCGGGGTATCGCAGTGTCACCGGAAGGGCGTCGTGTCTTTCCAGACCTGACCGTGCTGGATAATTTGAAAATGGGCGGTTTTTTCCTGCCGCGTGAGCAGATAGAGCAGGGGATTGATCATGTGTTCGGATTGTTTCCCCGCTTGAAAGAGCGAGCTTCGCAACGTTCTGGCACCATGTCGGGCGGAGAGCAGCAGATGCTGGCCATTGGCCGGGCGTTGATGAGCAAGCCACGCCTGCTGCTGCTGGATGAGCCCACGCTTGGCCTTGCGCCGCTGATTATTGCGCAGATTTTCGAAATTATCCAGACCATCCGCGAGCAGGGTGTGACGGTCTTTCTGGTGGAGCAGAACGCGAACAAGGCGTTGAAAGTGGCCGACCGCGGATACGTACTTGAAACGGGCAGTGTTGTACTGGCCGACACGGGCGCCAATCTGCTGGTGAATGATGACGTGCGCAAAGCCTATCTGGGACACTAAGTCTGTCTGGTCATTGGCTCATGGTCTTGAGTCAGTGACCATTGATCTAGCGGCGTTGCGCAACAACCTATAACACGACGGCTATCGGCTTGCGTCGGTAGAGGCCGATGCGTTGGCTGCATCTACAGGCGGTGCCACCGTGGGTTCCTGTGGTTCATTTTTTCCAGGCAGAGACAGCGTGAGCAAGCCTGCCTTTTCTTTTGCACGCTGATAGGCCGGGCGCAGGCGAATGGCTTCCAGAAATGCCTTGATGTTGAGCAGGTTGTCGCCGACAAGGCCACGACCATGCAGTACCTGTAGCGCAAATCCCATCTGGATGTCGGCGGCGCTAAAGTGGCTGCCACAGAACCAGCCTGTATTGCCCAGTTCAGTGTCCAGGAAATCGAGCTTGACGTTCAAATCGGGGATGACAAAGCCCTCGAGTGTGCTGTTGACTGTTTTCTTCACAATGGAGCGTGCAAAAAAAGGTACCCGGCATTGGCCATTTTGTTGAGCACCAGCGTAAGCAAGGCGGGCGGCATGAGCGAGCCTTCGGCAAAATGCATCCATTGCGAATAACGCAAGTAGTCTTCGGAACTGATAGGTGGACGCAATCCGCGAGTGTCGTAGCGGTTAAGCAGATACTCGATAATGGCGCCGGATTCGATCAGGGTGAAGCCGTTGTCGCACAGCACAGGCGCTTTACCCAATGGGTGTACGGCCTTTAAGGAACTTTGCGCTCGCATGGTTTCCGGATGACGCTCGTGACGCTCAATCTGGTAGCTCAGCTCAAGCTCTTCCAGCAGCCAGATGATGCGGAACGAACGTGAGGCTTCCAGATGGTGTAATGTGATCATAGCTTTCCCAGGTCAATTTGATTACAGGTAAGTGCCAGTTTACCAAAATGCGTGAGTTGTTGCCGGGTATCACTCGTTGCGCAGGTCGCCCGTGCATCACTGCGGTCTGAATTGCTGCGCTTTGGCACAATGCAGGCCGTACGAGCCAGCTGCATTGGGCTTTCAGAGCAGGGTGCGGATTTTCTCTGTCACCTGTTCCGGTGTTTCGCTGTCAGAGGCCAGATAACGGGCGCGACCGTCTTTATCAAAAATATAAATGCCGCGGCCGTGCATCACTTCGTATGCCTGCGGATTGCTGGCATCCTTGGGCTTGCTGATCTGGTAGGCAACCCGGTAACGGCGCGCGACAGAGGCAATCTGCTGCTCGCTGCCGGTCAGCCCGATCGCGCCATTATTGAATGCATTGACATAGGCCTGCAGCACTTCAGGCGTATCGCGGTGCGGGTCAACACTGATGAACAGGATTTGCGCCTCTTTGGCCTTGGGCCCGAGTTGCTGCATCACTTCGGATAACTGCGCCATGGTTGTGGGGCAGATGTCAGGGCAGCTTGCGTAGCCGAAAAACAGCATCACGACCTTGCCTTTTACCGCTTGTTCGGTCAGGGTCTTACCTTCGCTTGCATTGAGCGAGAACGACAGATCAGGCAAGTGATTGGCTATTGGATAGATGGTTGTCGGACGCTGGGTTTGTGTCGCACCGGGAACATCGGGGATGCCCTGGGCAACAGCAGTATGCAACACAAAAGGTGTGGCCAGGGCCAGCATCAGGGAAAGGCAAAAACGCATGATACTTCCATTAAAAAGTCAGGCTGCGGCGTCGGCCACAAGCCCGCTGTGGCGCAGCAGGGCTTCGGGCGAAGGGCCGCGACCGCGAAAAGCTTCAAATGATTCTGCAGCGGGACGTGATCCGCCCACAGCCAGAATCTGCTCTTTGAACAATTGACCGATTTGCGGATTCAAAGTTCCCCGATCGCCGTCGGCGTGCTCTTCAAAGAGACTATAGGCATCGGCCGACAAGACTTCGGCCCACTTGTAGCTGTAATAGCCTGCGCCATAGCCACCGGCAAACAGATGGGAAAAGTTGTGCGCAAATCGGTTCCATGAAGGCGGCATAATGACGGCCACTTCCTGGCGAACCTGATTGAGGATCTGCATCACCGCGTCGATCGTAGTCGGCTCTGTGCGAGTGTGGATCAGCATATCGAATAAAGAGAATTCGATCTGGCGCACCATTTGCATGCCGCTTTGGAAGTTGCGAGCCGAAAGGAGGCGTTCGAACAAATCGCGATCCATTTGTTTGCCCGTTTCCCAATGCATGGCCATACTGCGCATGACTGGCCATTCCCAGACAAAATTTTCCATGAACTGGGAGGGCAGTTCGATTGCGTCCCACTCGACGCTGGCAAAAGGCGAGGCTGCAGGTTCGTCTACTTTTGACAGTAGCGCATGCAAGGCATGCCCGGTTTCATGAAACAGGGTAATGACATCGTCGTGGGTCAGCAGCGCAGGCTTGTTCCCCTGGGGACGCGAGAAATTGCAGTTAAGATAAACAACCGGCATGATGCTGAGCGTACCGGTGACGTGCCTGCTGCGCTCGCTGTCAACCCACGCGCCGCTTTGTTTTCCCTTGCGGGCATACAGGTCAGTGTACAGATGCCCAATGACGCGCCCCTGTTCCTGTACTTCAAAAACACGCACGTCGCTATGCCACACCGGGGCCTCGAAGGGCACCAGATCTATACCGAATAGCGTTTTGATGACACCGAACAGCCCCTTCATGACGTTTGCTTCGCTCAGATATTGCCGAACTTCTTCATCCGAGTAGGCGTATCGGGCCTGGCGCAATTGTTCCGAAACGTAGGTGTAGTCCCAGGGTTCCAGGGCGGTCATACCCAGTTCCGAGGCCGCGAATTCGCGCAAGGTGGTAACGTCCCGCTGGGCAAAAGGGCGCGCCTTTGCCGCCAGATCACGCAAGAATGCAATGACCTGATCTGCCGACTGGGCCATCCGGGTTTGCAGGCGCATTTGTGCGAAGTTGGCAAAGCCCAGCAGATGTGCATCTTCCAGCCGCAAGTCGAGCAGTTTTTCAATGACAGGCGAGTTATCGTATTGCGGTTCACCCAGTTCCGAAGCCAGTGTGGCGTAGCCGCGATAGAGTGCTTCACGCAAGGTAGCGCTTTTTGCATACTGCATGACCGGCAGATACGACGGCATTTTCAGGGTAAAGCGCCATCCCGCTTGCGCAGGCTGGAGGGCGTTGTCAGTACTATCGGATCCTGCGGCGTCGTCGGCCTCGGTCGATTGGGTGGCGGCCTCGCTAGCGGCCTGGGCTGCGGCGTCAATGACGTCTTGTGGCAGGCCTTCGAGCATGGCGGCGTCATGGACCTGATAGTGCCAATTGTCCATGGCGTCAAGCGCATTCTCGGAAAACTTCTGCGAGGTCAGGGCAATATCTTCGTTCAGTTGCGCGTAACGTTGCCTTTTTTCACCTTCCAGTTCAACGCCGCTTAATCGGAAATCGCGCAAGGCCAGTTCAATGATGCGCTTGCGAGTGGGGGTGTATTCAGCGAATTGGGCACTCTGGGAAACGGCAAGATAGCGCTCGAACAGATCCCGGTTCAGGCCAATCCAGGTTGAAAACTCAGTAATGACCGGCAACATGCTGTTGTAGGCCTCACGCAGCGTCGCGGTATTGATGACTGCGTTCAGGTGTCCGGCCACCGACCAGGCACGCCACAGGCGGCTGGACAACGCCTCCATGGGTTCAATGAAATTATCCCAGCCTGGCTGTGTGTTAGTGCTGACCAGGGCTTCGATTCCCTGGCGCGTTTCAGCCAGAAGCAGCTCGATGGCAGGCGCAATATGTTCCGGTTTGATCGCGGCGTAGTCGATCAGATCGGAAATGGGAGCGAGCAGTGGATTGCCGGTTGTGGCGATGGTCTGGACAACCTGAGTTTGCGTCATAGTTAAGCTTTCTGTTTCAGATTCTGTTGTTCGGCTGCGTGTACGGTGTTGAGGAGCAACATGACAATTGTCATGGGGCCTACGCCACCGGGCACGGGAGTGATGGCAGCGGCCACTTGCCGTGCGCTTTCAAACTGCACATCGCCCTTTAGCTTGCCGTCCTGGCCGCGATTGATGCCGACGTCAATAACAACCGCGCCGGGTTTGATCATATCGCCCGTGATCATTTCCGGTTTGCCGGTAGCGACCACCAGGATATCGGCGCGTCGGGTCTGGGCGCCCAAATCGCGGGTTTTCGAATTGCATATGGTGACGGTCGCGCCGGCCTTTTGCAACAACAATGCCATTGGCTTGCCAACGATATTGCTGGCGCCCACCACGACGGCTTCGGCGCCGCGAATGGTTACCTGTTCGTCTTCCAGCATTTTCATGATCCCGTACGGCGTGCAGGGAATGAAGGTGGGCTTGCCGATCATTAGTGCTCCGGCGTTGCTGACATGAAAGCCATCGACATCCTTGGCCGGCGAGATCGCTTCGATCACGGTATCAGCATTGAAATGCGGTGGCAGAGGCAACTGAACCAGAATGCCATTGACCGATGCATCATTATTGAGTGTCCTGATGCGGTCCAGCAGCTCGGCTTCGGTCATCTGGGCCGGATAGGTTTCAACCGAAGAAATCAGGCCGAGTTTTTTAAAAGTGTTGGCTTTGTGATTGACATACACCTGCGAAGCGGGATCGTCACCAACCAGAATAACCGTAAGGGAAGGGACGATGCTCTGTTCTTTGAGACGGGCCAGGTGCGGGACCATTTGCAGCTTGAGTTTTTCGGCCAGCTGTTTGCCATCGATGATACGTGCTGTCATGTTGTTTGTGTAGTCCTACTTTACCAAAGCCACTTTCATCAAGTCGGCCACCGTGGTCACTTCCAGTTTTTCCATAATATTGGCGCGATGCGCTTCGACGGTTTTGATGCTGATATTCAAATCGTCGGCAATTTGTTTGTTCAGCCTGCCGGCCACAATGCGTTCAAGCACCTGTTGTTCACGGGCCGTCAGCGACCAACCAGCTCTTCGTGGTTTTTGCGCGCCTGTTGCTCGGAGGCGTTACTGACGGCCTGTTCCAGCATGCGTGCGATGATTTCGCGAAGATCCGCTTCGTTAAATGGTTTTTCCAGAAAGTCGACGGCACCTTTTTTCATGGTGGACACTGCCATGGGTACATCGCCATGGCCGGTAATGAACACCACTGGAATTGTCGCCTTGCGGGCTACCAGGGTTTCCTGCAACTCCAGGCCGGACATGCCCGGCATACGCACATCGGCAATTAACACGCTAATGATATTCGGATTATAGTTTTCGAGGAATTTTTCCGCGCTATCGAAGGCCACGACCTGATAGCCGTTAGCCTCAAGGAGCCAGCGCAACGAATCGCGCACCGCTTCGTCATCATCTACGATATATACAATGCTGCTTGGGTTATTCATACGGTTAATTCCTCTTTGATAGGTGTGTCATTGGGCTCTTGTGGAGCACAGGGCAGGGTGAAATGAAACAGGGTGCCTCCGTCGGGATTGGCCTGTGCCCAGAGTCTGCCGTGGTGTGATTCGATAATGGTGCGACATATATTCAGGCCCATACCCAGTCCTTCGGATTTGGTACTGAAAAAAGGTTCGAACAGGCGTTCGGGCTCTTGTATGCCATGGCCTCTATCGGTCACGATAAATTCGACCAGCTGGTTCTGCTGTTTGATTTCTACGGTCAGCAGATCGTGCTCGGAATGGTTCATCGCTTCCAGGCCGTTCTTGACCAGATTCAGCAGTACCTGTTCGATCAGAATCGGGTCTGCCAATACATGGGGGATATGATCGGGAATAATCGCCTCTATACGAATCTGCCGCTTGCGGGCGTCAATTTCGGCGAAGTCCAGCGCATGCTCGACAATCTCTTCAACCGGCACGCGCTGGCGGCGCGGTTCACTGCGTTTGACGAATTCGCGGATGCGACTGACGATTTTGCCGGCGCGTTCGGCCTGGTTCGCAGCCTTTTCCAACGCGGAAAGCAATGTTTCGTTGGTAGCGCGTCCAGATTTGAGCATGGCCACAGCGGCCATATTGTAATTGGCAATGGCAGTAAGCGGCTGGTTCAGTTCGTGCGCAAGCGATGAGGCCATTTCCCCCATGGTGGTCAGGCGGCTGGTGAGCTGGATTTTCTCCTGCTGGTTGCGCGACTCTTCTTCGTGCTTGCGCCTCTCGGTAATGTCGCGCGCTACCTGCAGACGAACGCGCCGCCCATCGGTCCAGACCAGCATGCGATGCTGCACTTCAAACCAGCTGTTGACACTGGGCGCATACTGTTCGATGGAGTCTTCGGTAAAACGGCCGCGTCGGCCAGCCAGCAGTTCGGCATGTCCCTGGGGCTGGGAGCCGAAAAGGCGGCGATAGGTGCGGTTGGCGAACAGCAATTCGCGCCCGTTCACGGTGTCTGCAACCACAGAGATGGCGTCGTCCAGCCCTTCAAGAACCGTCATGAAACGCTCGTGTGCTGCGGCCAGGGCTTCGCGCACACGCTTGGGTTCGGTAATGTCGGTCATGGAGGTCATCCAGCCGATCTGCTCGCCATTGGGGTCGCGCAGGGCTGATACATACATGCGCGAAGTAAAGCGCGAGCCATCGCGCCGCTGCGCTTCCACTTCCAGGCCGGTGCTGGGCGTTTTGCCGGACATCAGGATATCGAGGGTGCGCTGGTGTTCGTCGTAGCGGCCGGGCACCCAATAGGGAAAGGGGGTGCTTTTGCCCAGCAGGTCGGCCTCGTTCCATCCCATCATGCGGCAAAAGGCCGGGTTAACGTAGGCAATACGACCCTGCATGTCCAGTACGCGCATGCCGGTTGACATGGAGTTTTCCATGGCGCGGCGAAAACTGGTTTCAGCTTGCAGGGCAGCTTCGGCATGTGAGCGAAAACGCGTATAGCGCCATAACGCAAGCAGGCTGATAATGATGATCAGGGAGAGGGCGATGACGAAAAAAAGCAGCCGTTGCTGCCTGGTTTCTTCATCCATGGTAATGAACATGACGCTTTGGCTGTGCAGTCGCTGCAGCCAGAAAAAACCGGCCATAACCAGCAGGTACAGTACCAGAACAAAAACGGGGGTGATCCAGTACAGGCCGCGTTTTCTGAATTTTGCACTATCGTAAAAAGACGAGGTAAGCAAAGATTTGCTTGGTAATTCGGGCATGCTCATAATCACAATTCGTAACCTGGACATTTTAAAGGAGTTAAATGCAAATTCACAGCAACTGCGCAAATTTTGTCATTTAGTCATGTTGCGCTGCAATGTAAATTTCACATTATAAAATTCAATATCATTATATAAAATATTTCTTGTCAGAGGCGGCCTGCTCTTTTAGAATGGGCAGCAGTCAGGTGTACAAATCCGCAAACCGGGTTGCCCTGCGCACCGAAAATGGTATGGTTACACAACACGATAGTGCCGTGGCCAGCATAAAAAATCGATATGGAGAACTGAATGTCTACATCAGATAAACCTCAGACAGGCAAGTCCACAGATGTGGATAGCGTAGAAACCCAGGAATGGCTCGATTCACTGGAAGCGGTGCTGGACAGAGAGGGCCTGAACGCGCGCACTTTCTGCTCGAGCAACTGACAGATCTGGCCCGCAGGTCGGGCTCCAATATCCCGTATTCCCCCCATACTGCCTATGTAAACACCATACCACCCGGACTGGAACCGCGACATCCTGGCAATATGGCCATGGAAGAGCGCATTCGCTCTTATGTGCGCTGGAATGCCATGGCGATGGTGGTCAAGGCCAATAAACACAATCCTGAGGATGGCGGTGATCTGGGCGGCCATATCGCCTCCTTTGCCTCACTGGCCACGATGATCGGTTGCGGCCAGAACCATTTCTGGCACGCTGCGACTGAAGACCATGGCGGCGATCTGGTGTATTTCCAGGGTCATTCTTCGCCCGGCGTGTACGGACGCGCCTATCTTGAAGGGCGCCTGTCTGAAGACCAGCTGGACAATTTCCGCCAGGAAGTGGGCGGCAAGGGTTTGCCGTCCTATCCGCACCCCAAGCTCATGCCGGAATTCTGGCAGTTCCCAACTGTATCAATGGGCCTGGGCCCATTGATGGCTATTTACCAAGCCCGTTTTCTGAAGTACTTGCATGCCCGCGGCATCGCCGACACGAGCAAGCGCAAGGTCTGGGTCTTCTGCGGCGATGGCGAAATGGACGAACCCGAATCCCTGGGTGCGATCAGCCTGGCTGCGCGTGAAAAACTCGACAACCTGATTTTTGTGATCAACTGCAACCTGCAGCGCCTTGACGGGCCAGTGCGCGGCAACGGCAAGATCATTCAGGAACTGGAAGGCGAATTTCGTGGCAGTGGCTGGAATGTAATCAAGCTCATCTGGGGCGGATACTGGGATCCTCTGTTGGCACGTGACAAAGAAGGTATTTTGCGCAAGGTCATGCAGGAAACCGTTGACGGCGAGTATCAGGCCTGCAAGGCCAATGATGGCGCCTACGTTCGTGAACACTTCTTCGGCAAGGATCCACGTCTGCTGGAAATGGTCAGCCGCATGAGCGACGAGGAAATCTGGCGTCTGAACCGTGGCGGCCACGATCCCTACAAGGTCTATGCTGCATTTGATGCCGCACAGAACTCAGTCGGCCAGCCTACCGTCATTCTGGCCAAAACCATCAAAGGTTATGGCCTGGGCGCAATCGCGCAGGGTCAGAACCCGGCCCACCAGCAAAAGAAACTGGACATCAATTCGCTCAAGGGCTTCCGTGACCGCTTCAATATTCCGGTAACCGACGAACAGCTCGAGAACCTGCCGTATTACAAGCCGTCTGAAGATTCGCCTGAAATGAAGTACCTGCGCCAGCAGCGCGAGAAATTGGGCGGTTACTATCCAAGCCGCCGTCCCCAGGCGGAGGAAAAGCTCAAAGTACCGGCACTGGATGTCTTCAAGGCTGTGCTTGAGCCGACCAGCGAAGGCCGCGAAATTTCAACAACACAGGCGTTTGTGCGCTTTCTGAATCAACTGCTGCGCGACAAGCAGTTGGGTGAGCGGGTTGTGCCGATTCTGGCCGACGAATCACGCACCTTTGGTATGGAAGGGTTGTTCCGCCAAATCGGTATTTATGCGCCGGAAGGGCAGAAGTACACGCCCGTGGATAAAAACCAGGTGATGTACTACAAGGAATCGGCTGACGGCCAGTTGCTGCAGGAAGGGATTAACGAGGCAGGGGCATTTGCTTCATGGATTGCCGCCGCAACGTCCTATTCGACCAACAACCGCATCATGATTCCGTTCTTCATCTACTACTCGATGTTCGGATTCCAGCGGGTTGGTGATCTGGCCTGGGCTGCCGGCGATATGCAGGCCCGCGGCTTCCTGCTTGGTGGAACGGCCGGTCGCACCACGCTCAACGGCGAAGGTTTGCAGCATGAAGATGGCCATAGCCACATTCTTTCCTCAACCATTCCAAACTGCGTCAGCTACGACCCGACGTTTTCGCACGAAGTGGCCGTGATCATGCAGCATGGTCTGAAGCGCATGGTGGAAAATCAGGAAAACGTGTATTACTACATCACGCTGATGAACGAAAACTATGCTCAGCCTGGCCTCAAAGAGGGCGATGCGGATGGCATTATCAAGGGTATGTACAAGCTGCAGTCAACAAGTGGCGGCAAGCATCATGTGCAGTTGATGGGATCTGGCACCATTTTGCGCGAAGTCATGAAAGCCCAGGAACTGCTCAAGCAGGATTGGGACATTTCTTCGGATGTGTGGAGCGTGACCAGTTTCACTGAGTTGCGCCGCGAAGGTCTGGACGTGGACCGTCACAATCTGCTGAACCCCGATGGCAAACCGCAAGTGCCTTACATTACCAAGCAGTTGGAAACTTCAGAAGGTCCGATCATTGCGTCGACCGACTATATGAAACTGTTTGCAGACCAGGTACGGGACTTTATGCCCAAAGGGCGCACGTACCGCGTGCTGGGCACCGACGGGTTCGGCCGTTCCGACTTCCGTTACAAACTGCGTGAGCACTTTGAAGTAGATCGTCATTTCGTTGTTCTGGCTGCGCTCAAGGCGCTGGCCGACGACGGTGCGATCGACAAATCAAAAGTGAGCGAAGCCATTCAGAAATATGGCATTGACACCAACAAAGCCAATCCTCACCACGCATAAGGCAGATCATTATGAGCAATGTAATCGAAATTAAGGTTCCGGACATTGGTGATTTCAGTGAGGTGGAAGTCATTGAGTTGCTGGTGGCGCCGGGCGATACCATCAAGGAAGAGCAAAGCCTGATCACTGTTGAGTCGGATAAGGCATCCATGGAAATTCCTTCGTCTGCAGCAGGCGTAGTCAAGGACATCAACGTCAAAGTTGGTGACAAGGTTGCTGAAGGCAAGGTCATTCTGACGCTGGAGGCGGCGCAGGACTCTGGGTCGGACAAAGAAGCCCCTAAGGCGAAAGCCAGGACAAGGGCCGAGCAAGTGCTGCGGCGGATGATTCTGCCGACGAATCTCAGGAGCGCACGCCCGGTGCCGATAATCCCGAGCAGCCGCCAGGCAAGGACGAGCCAGCGAAGCAGGAAGGCCAGGAGCAGCAAGCAGGTGGTGGCACGGTCGAGGTAACGGTTCCCGATATTGGTGATTTCTCTGAAGTCGAAGTCATTGAAGTGCTGGTTGCGCCAGGCGATAAAGTTACGCAGGAACAAAGTCTGATCACCGTGGAATCGGACAAGGCCTCGATGGAAATTCCGTCGTCCGACGAGGGCGAAGTTGAAGCGGTCCTGGTTAAGGTCGGCGACAAAGTGGCCAAAGGCACTGCCATTGTCAAGCTCAAGTCTGGCGGTGGTTCGGCCAAAGCGGCTGCTGCGCCTGCTGAGACAAAGAGCAAGCCGGCCGATAGCAATGCTGACAAGGCTCAGGGCGAGCCGGCTGCGGCCGCCAAGGCGCCAGCGCCACAGGCGAGCGGCGCCGCACAGCAACGCGTTTCACCTACTGCTGCGTTTGGTTCTGCCGTGTCTGCCCGCAGTTTGCCGCATGCTTCGCCATCGGTTCGGAAATTTGCCCGCGAACTGGGTGTAGACCTGACCCAGATCACCGGTTCCGGAGAAAAGCAACGTATTACACAGGACGATGTTCGCAAATTCGTCAAGGCCGCGCTTTCCGTGGCCACGAGTACGTCCTCTACGACAACCCGTTCGCAAGTGGGTGGTGGCGGCCTGAGCGTTCTGGACTGGCCGAATATCGACTTCTCTAAATTCGGACCGATAGAAAGCAAGCCTTTGTCGCGCATCAAGAAAATTTCTGGCGCCAACCTGCATCGCAACTGGGTCATGATTCCCCATGTGACAAATAACGAGCAGGCCGATATTACCGAACTGGAAGCCTTCCGGGTTGCCATGAACAAGGAATATGAAAAGGCCGGCGTCAAGTTCACCATGCTGGCGTTCCTGATCAAGGCGGTGGTTTCTGCACTGCAGAAATTTCCGGAATTTAACGCCTCGCTCAGCGGCGATAATCTGGTGCTCAAGCAGTACTATCATGTCGGATTTGCGGCCGATACGCCTAACGGTCTGGTCGTACCGGTGATTCGTGATGCCGACAAAAAAGCGGTTAGTCAGATTGCCAAGGAAATGACCGAGCTGGCCAAACTGGCACGGGATGGCAAACTGTCGCCAGCCCAAATGCAGGGCGGGTGTTTTTCCATCAGTTCGCTCGGCGGCATTGGCGGAACAAGCTTTACGCCTATTATCAATGCGCCTGAGGTGGCTATTCTGGCGTCTCCAAGTCTTCCATGCAGCCGGTATGGAACGGTAAGGAATTTGCGCCGCGCCTGATGCTGCCCCTGTCGCTTTCCTATGACCATCGTGTGATCGACGGTGCCGCTGCAGCGCGCTTTAACGCGTATCTGGCAGCAGTCCTGGCGGATTTCCGCCGTGTCCTGATCTAACGGGAGATATTGATGAGTCAAGTAGAAATCAAGGTGCCCAATATCGGTGACTTCGACGCGGTGGAAGTGATCGAAGTGCTGGTTGCCGAAGGCGATACGGTCAAGGAAGAACAGAGTCTGATTACCGTTGAGTCGGACAAGGCGTCCATGGAAATCCCGTCTTCGGCTGCCGGAAAAGTGGTGTCGCTATCGGTCAAAGTGGGTGACAAGGTTGCCGAGGGCGACGTTATTCTGATGCTGGAAGCTGCAGCAGCGGGCGCTCAGGCCGCTGCCAGCGACAAGCCGGCGGCCCAGGCTTCTGCAAACAGTGATGCGGCTGTGGCTCCGAAAGCGGCTGGCGCCGCTGACGAAGGCAAAACCCGGGAAAGCGAGGGTGGTTCGTCAGGCAAGCAGCCAGCACAGAGCACGGATGACAATAAATCCGCAGACGTTGCCGCCAGCACTGAGGTTAAGTACGCTCCGCCAGCGTCGGCCCCTGCAGACGGTTGCGACGTGCTGGTGCTGGGCGCCGGGCCCGGCGGTTATTCTGCTGCATTTCGTGCAGCCGATCTGGGTCTAAGCGTGGTGCTGGTCGAACGTTACGCCACACTGGGTGGTGTCTGCCTTAACGTTGGGTGTATCCCGTCCAAAGCGCTGCTGCACAGCGTAGCCGTACTGGAAGAGGCGAAACACCTGTCCCAGAACGGCATCACCTTTGGTGAGCCGACGATCGATCTGGACAAGCTGCGTGCCAGCAAAGACAAAGTCGTTTCCACACTTACCGGCGGCCTGACCGGCATGGCCAAGGCGCGCAAAGTCAAGGTAATTCACGGCCTGGGTCAGTTTGCTGACGCACACCATCTGACCGTCAAGAAAGATGACGGATCAAGCGAAACAGTGGCTTTCAAGCATGCCATTATTGCAGCCGGCAGCCAGTCGGTGAAACTGCCGTTTCTGCCGGAAGACGAACGGATTGTCGATTCTACCGGTGCCTTGAAACTGAAAAGCATCCCGGAAAAAATGCTGATCATAGGCGGAGGTATTATTGGCCTGGAAATGGGTACGGTCTATTCCGCACTTGGCGCGCGCCTGGATGTTGTTGAGATGCTCGATGGTCTGATGCAAGGCGCAGACCGTGATCTGGTCAAGGTCTGGCAAAAGAAAAACGAAGATCGTTTCGATAATATCATGGTCAAGACCAAAACGGTTTCTGCCCAAGCCAAGCCGGACGGCATCTGGGTCACGTTCGAGGGTGAAGCGGCGCCAGCCGAACCCCAAAGATATGACTTGGTTTTGCAGGCGGTGGGGCGTTCACCCAACGGCGCAAAAATCGAGGCAGACAAGGCCGGGGTTCAGGTGTCTGAACGCGGGTTCATCGAAGTGGATGAACAGATGCGTACCAACGTCCCGCATATTTTTGCTATTGGCGATATCGTGGGGCAACCCATGCTGGCGCACAAGGCTGTGCACGAGGCGCATGTGCTGCGGAAGTCATCGCAGGGCACAAGAGCTATTTTGATGTTCGTGTTATTCCTTCGGTTGCCTATACCGATCCTGAAGTGGCCTGGGCAGGGCTAACAGAGGAAGAAGCCAAAAAGCAGGGCATCAAGTATGAAAAGGGCGTATTTCCCTGGGCGGCATCGGGCCGAGCCATTGCCAATGGTCGCTCCGAAGGGTTTACCAAGCTGCTGTTTGATGCCCAGACGCATCGGATCATTGGCGGCAGCATCGTGGGCACGCACGCTGGCGATCTGATTTCCGAAGTGGCGCTTGCGGTGGAGATGGGTGCCGACTCTGTTGATATCGGCAAGACCATTCATCCTCATCCAACGCTTGGTGAATCGGTGGGCATGGCCGCAGAGGTCGCGCATGGTACATGTACCGATCTGCCTCCGGTCAAACGCAAGTAGATCGGTTGTTTTGCGCTCAGCGCTGACGGCAATCGCGCTTATCTTGCAGTTGCCGTCGCGACAGAATGCTGTGGTTTCATCCGGCTTTCTGCGATCTACGCAGCGGGCAGGCAAGTAAAGAACACTCTTATTTCCGGCTAATACCGAAAATAGGGGTGTTTTTCATTTTGATGACTTAAAATTCTGCTTTCGGGTATTTCATTTTTATTATGTCTGCCGTTCCTACTAGTAAGCACTCGCTGGCCGATTGGCTGGCCTATCTTGAATCCCTGCACCCCAAGACGATCGAACTCGGTCTGGACCGCGTCAGAACGGTAGCCCAGCGCCTGCAGGCCTGTGAGGGCGGCGGCGTCAAAATTATTGTGGGCGGTACCAACGGCAAAGGCTCCACCTGCGCCATGCTCGAGGCTATTTATCTGGCCGCAGGATACAAGACCGGACTGTATACCTCTCCGCATCTGATCGATTTCAATGAACGCATTCGTCTGCGGGGTGAACTGGCCACAGACGAGCAAATTGTCGAACAGCTGGCGCAAATCGAAACGGCGCGCGGCGAAATATCGCTCACATACTTCGAATACACAACACTGGCTGCGCTGTTGCTGTTCAAGCAACATCAAACCGATGTGGCCATTCTGGAAGTCGGCCTGGGCGGGCGACTGGATGCGGTCAATATTGTGGATGCAGACTGCTCCATCGTTACCAGCGTTGATGTTGACCATATTGAATGGCTTGGCGATACCCGGGAAAAAATCGGTTGGGAAAAGGCGCATATTTTCCGCAAGGGAAAACCGGCAATTTGCAGCGACCCGCAGCCGCCGCAGTCAGTGCTGGACTACGCGCGTGAGATTGAAGCGGATCTGTGGCTATTCGGGCACGATTTCAACTATTCGGCCGACAAGCAGCAGTGGGCTTTTGCCGGACGCAATCAGCGGCGCAATGCATTGGCGTATCCGGCCTTGCGCGGCGCCAACCAGTTGCTCAACGCGTCGGCTGCCCTGGCGGCTATCGAATCATTGCGGGAACGGCTTGCCGTTCCACAACAGTCTGTGCGCCAGGGCCTGATCCAGGCCGTGCTCCCCGGGCGCTTTCAGATTATTCCCGGGCAACCTACCGTCGTACTCGATGTGGCGCACAACCCGCATGCAGCGGCAGTGCTTGCCCATAATCTGGATAGCATGGCCTATTTTCCCTATACCCATGCGGTAGTCGGTATGGTCAATGACAAGGATTGCGACGAGGTCATCAGAAAATTCGGCCGCAAGGTTGATCACTGGTATTGTGCCAGTCTTGATGGCGAGCGTAGTCGCAGTGGCCAGGACATCGCCGAAAGAGTGCGCAAGCAGTTGCCGGCGGATGCCGAAGGGTTACCAACCGTAACGGTTTTTGATTCTCCGGCCGCCGCCTATGATTCTGCACGTTCAAAGGCCTCCGACAATGATAGAATAGTCGTGTTTGGCTCGTTTTTAACCGTAGCCGCAGTTTTACAGCATTTAGGGCGTCCAGCCGTCTGAAGCTTATCTTTATAAATAGTCGGGAATAAGTTATGGGTTTATTCAATTCACAAGATAATAATCGGCCGGGACAACGCCGTACCCAGTCTGAGCAGAACCAGGCCAATGATCTGCGGGTCAAGGCCAGAAACCGGCTGATCGGCGCGATTATTCTTGTTCTGGCGGCGATCATTATCGTGCCTATGGTGCTCGATACCGGCGGCACGGACAGTACGCCGACGCCCGCGCAGAAACCACCCTTGGTATCGGGTGGCGGCAGTGACAGCAATTCCCTGTCCGTGACGACTACGCCGGGCGTTGAGTCCAGCGGCCCAAGTTCCACATCGCAGCAGGCCACCGTTGATGGTAGTGTCTCGCAAACGCCACCGGTGACAGGATCGGTCGCTGCCGGCACTGCTGAGCCACCGCAGGAGCCAGGAATAACACCGGAAACCCAGGAACCGGGATTGACAGGACTGACAGAAGCCATTGATCCGAACCGATCCATCGCATCAGGCACGGCAAACCAGCCAGTGCCCCCCGAGGATCAGGCTGAGCAGGCAAAGCAGGAAGCCGCTGCCCAGGCTAAAGCCCAGGCCGACGCTAAAAAGGCAGCCGAACGTAAGAAGGCCGCAGCCAGCAAAGCTGCCGAGCAGCCCAAAAAACCCGGCGTAATCAGGGATAGCAGCCGCACTGATGATGGTTCCCGTGCGCTGGCCATTCTGGAAGGCCGCGAACCGGCACCCGCAGAAAAAAGTAAACCCAAGGTAACTTCGGGAGACTATTCTCTGCAGATCGCTTCCTATGGCTCTTCGGACGATGCGCAAAGTCGTCGCAGCAAACTGGCTGCCGAGGGCGTATCCAATGTGTATGTCCAGAATTCTGTCGTAAACGGCAAGCAGATTTATCGTTTGCGGGTAGGCCCGTTCAAATCACGTGAGGCTGCACAGGCAGCGCAAACCCGCCTGCGTTCACTGGGTTATGACAACGGTTTCATTTCGTCGAATTGATATCCATGCACTGAAGTGACCGAATTTGATTACACCTGCCTCGGGATTATCACCATCTCGGGGCTCCTTGGATTAATGAGAGGGTTTCTCAAAGAAGCCTTCTCATTAATTGCTTATGCCGCTGCATTTATTGGCGCAATCTGGTGGGGCCCGGTGGTATATCCCTGGGTGATGCAATACATCAACAACGCGTTGATCAGCATGGGCATTGGGTACGCGGTGGTGTTCATCGCCATTTTACTGGTTGTCGGTCTGGTCAACGTAACGCTGGCAACATTGATTGAAGCCACGGGGCTGGGGCCGGCCGACCAGGGGCTCGGTATTTTGTTCGGCATTGCCCGTGGCGTCATGATTATCCTGATCCTGGTTGTGCTTGCCGGTTATACGCCGTTCCCCAAGGAGCCTGGTGGGTCAATGCCAGGTTTTCCCCCATGGCAATGATGGCGGTGCATGAAATCAAGTTGCGCCTGCCCGATAGCATCGGTTCATATTTACCTTATTAGTTTCATCTTTTCGTTTTCTCTCTCGTATTTTTCAGGATAGGCTTTTTATGTGCGGAATTATCGGTATCGTCGGGCGCGGTCCAGTGAATCAACTGGTATACGACAGTCTGCTGTTACTGCAACATCGTGGACAGGACGCAGCCGGCATTGCGACTGCCTACGGCAACCACTTCAACATGTACAAGGCCCATGGCCTGGTGCGCGACGTATTTCGCACTCGTAATATGCGCGATCTGCCCGGCCATTCCGGTATCGGGCAGGTACGTTATCCCACTGCCGGTTCCAGCGATTCTCTGGAAGAGGCGCAGCCATTTTATGTCAATGCGCCCTTTGGCATTACGTTTGCGCACAATGGTAATCTGACCAACTGGCGTGAGCTGCGCGAGTCGCTGTTCAAGGTAGATCAGCGCCATATCAACACAAACTCGGATTCTGAAGTCCTGCTCAATGTGCTGGCGCATGAACTGCAGTCTGCGGCCAAGGGCAGTAGTCTGGATCCTGCCGCCATGTTCAACGCTGTCGCGGCATTGCATCGGCGGGTCAAGGGTGCATACTCGGTAGTTGCGCAAATTGCCGGATATGGCCTGCTGGCGTTCCGCGATCCTTTCGGCATCCGGCCACTTTGCCTGGGCAAGTTTGAATCGGAGCTGGGCGCGGAGTGGATGGTGGCTTCTGAATCGGTTGCGCTGGAGGGTAGTGGGTTTGATTTCGTCCGCGACATCGACGCAGGCGAAGCGGTGTTCATTGATCTGGATGGTAATGTGCACGAGCAGCAATGCGCCGACAATCCGGTGCTCACGCCTTGCATTTTCGAATATGTTTATTTTGCCCGTCCCGACTCCACTATTAATGGCGTGAATGTTTACAATGCGCGCCTGAAGATGGGTGAGTACCTGGCCGACAAAGTTGCCAGGCAGTTGCGCTTGCGGGAAATAGATGTTGTGATGCCGATTCCCGATTCGTCCCGGCCGGCCGCCATGCAACTAGCCTCCAAGCTCAAGCTTGAGTATCGTGAGGGGTTCATCAAGAACCGGTATGTCGGTCGCACCTTTATTATGCCTGGGCAGGCGGTGCGCAAAAAATCGGTCCGCCAGAAGCTGAACGCCATGAGCGTTGAGTTCAAGGACAAAAATGTGCTGCTGGTGGATGACTCCATTGTGCGTGGCACGACCAGTCGCGAGATTGTCGATATGGCAAGGGCAGCAGGCGCCAGAAAGGTGTTTTTCGCATCCGCCGCGCCGCCTGTCTGTTTTCCCAATGTCTACGGTATTGACATGCCAACCCAGGATGATCTGATCGCTAACGGCAGAACGCCTGAAGAGGTCGCTGCCGAGATCGGGGCAGACGGCCTGGTTTATCAGGACCTGGCGGATCTGAAAGCGGCCATTTCGGATTTGAATCCGGCGCTCACGCAATTTGAAGCCTCCTGCTTTGACGGTCAGTACATCACGGGTGATGTTGATAGCGCTTACCTGGAAAGGCTGCGCCTGACCAGGCATCAGGTCAAGGAAGGTCAGGCGGTGGGCGGCCTGCAATTTAATATGGGTTACGCAGCCAACGTGTAATCGTTGCGTGCACCTTGGTCCCTGCCTGCACAAACGGGCAGGGACGCTATTCATATATCGTAGGGCTTGTGGGGATACCGGGCACTACGCATCTGGTCAACAAGCGACGTTATCGGCATAGCAAAAGGATGCCGTCCCCCCACCGTTGCAGACCACAGATATTATTCCAAAGCACTCTTTCATATGCTGCGGCGGCTCAGTTCGTTGCTGTTGGGCATTTTTAGGAATATAATTGACATATCATCTATTGGTAAGTCATTTATGTCTCTTTCAAATACAAGCGCAAAACCGGATTTCAGACGGGTGCTTCTGTCTATCTCAGGACAAATCAATCGTCAGTGGCGCAAGGCGCTGGATCGTCGCTTGCAGCCTTTGGGGCTGACCGAAGCAACCTGGTTGCCGTTGCTGTACATTGCAAGGGCGACAGAGCCATTGCGTCAAAAGGATCTGGCCGCGCTGATGGGGCTGGACAGCTCGTCAGTGGTGCGTCTGCTCGATGGCCTGCAAACTGCGGGTTATATCCAGCGTCTGGAAGGCACGGATCGGCGTGAAAAAATCATCCATCTGACCGATGCTGGCCGGCAAACGGTATCCAGCGTCGAGCGGGTAGTGCACGAGGGCCGGCGTCGCCTGTTTCGGGACATTGACGTCGCAGATCTGGAAATAACCCGATCGGTATTGCAACAGCTTCTGGTCACGCTGGAATCGCTGGACGGTGCACTCTGGTCCGATGAGGACGACGCTGATTCTCATGGCTGAAAAAAACGTCATACGCGCGCCATTGTGGCTGCTGGTGCTGATAACCTTGAGTGGTACGCTGGCCATGCATATGTTTGTGCCGGCCATGCCGGATGCGGCAGCCGATCTTGGTGCCAGCATGAGCGCCATGCAAATGACGATCAGCTTGTATATTCTCGGCCTGGCTTTCGGCCAGTTGGTCTATGGTCCGCTATCGGACGGATTTGGTCGTCGCCCGTTGCTGCTTGCCGGCTTGTCGATCTATGTGCTGGCCGGCGCGGCAGCTGCCTTCTCGCAAAGCGAATCTACGCTGGTACTGGCGCGGTTGTTTCAGGCGTTGGGCGGATGCGCCGGCCTGGCGCTGGGACGGGCCATCGTGCGTGATACGGCGACAGGAGACAGTGCGGTCAAGGATCAGGCGCTGCTCAATCTGATCATGATGGCCGGGCCCGGCCTGGCCCCTTTGTTCGGGTCGTTTCTTACCTTTCATTTCGGATGGCGGGCAGTTTTTTATGCGCTCGTTTTGCTGGGTGTATTTACCTTTCTTTCCACCTGGCGATTGTTGCCGGAAACCGGCACGCCAACCGGCAAAGTGCGGCCGGCCGCTCTGGCCGCAGACTACAAAGCACTGCTGCGTTCTCCTTCGTTTCTGGCTTATGCATTTGGCGGGGGTTGCGCCACAACGGCTATTTATTCCTTTATTGCAGCCGCGCCCTTCATAGTCACCAGCGATCTGCATCGATCTGTGCAGGAAGTAGGTATCTATCTGGCTCTGTTGATCGTTGGGCTATCGCTAGGCAATGCCGCAACGCGGCAGCTGATCGGTCGCTATTCGCTGGAGCGACTGCTAATTGGCGGCAATGCGCTCAGTGTCGTGGCGGCCCTGCTGCTGCTTGCCTTAACCCTGGCCGATATGCTGCATATCGCGAGCGTGACCACGCTCATGTTCGTATTTGCCATCGGCGCCGGTATTGCAAGCCCGGCCGCCCTCACCAAGGGCTGAGTGTTGATCGCCATCTGATAGGCTCAGCTGCAGGTCTGTATGGTTTTACGCAAATGTTGGTGGGAGCTATCTGTACATCACTGGTCGGACTTGGCGATGATCCCGCCCTGACGGCGTTTACAGTGCTCGCCTGTGCCGCTATTCTGGGTCAGGCCGGATTATGGTTCGGCATGAAACAGGATCGGCGCCTGGCGCATAATGTGTTGGCTTCGGATGCGCCTACCGGACATCACTAAAGCTGTATCTGATCCATTTGTGTCCGGCCGGCGCTGTTATGCAAGGCGGGAAGCGTGCTGCGTTTTCCCGAACAAAGCGTAACCACTCAATAGCAGTAATACGATAAACAACAGTAGCGCCCACAGGACGTACTCAACCCCGAATACGGTCACCTTGCATCCATGCAGGTGGCATAAATGCCGAAAAGCCAGGGCGCCAGGCCATCAAGTCCGGTCGTTCTGGACATGAAAATATCGGCAAATGTGCGATCGCAAGAGACCATTTCTGATGCTACCGTATGCTGATACCACGCCGCCACGATGCCGGCGATCGACAGCGCGAACGATAGCAGTGCCGCCACACGCGTGACTGCCCCAGGAACCAGGTTGCCCAGAAGGCAAACGGCAGCGATGACCAATAGAATGAGCCGCTGTAACACACACCACGCGCAAGGCGGCATATTGAAAACATGCTGGCTGACGAGCGCAACAGCTAATGCAAGCAGGCAGAGCAGGGCAATAAGATTCAGGCGAGACTGGGTCATAGAGAAGTTCTGGAGTAGGTTGAATAAATATCGGCAAACAGGCGCATGATCAACTCGTGCGCGCCGTCCCACATAATCTGGACGCCGATGCACAGCAGAATGAAAGCGGACAGTCGCATGAAGACGGCCGTCCCTGAAGCGCCCAGGCGGGCAAGAAAGCGCGCGGCAAAACGCAGGCAGAAAAACAGGATAGCGCTAACGCTGATCACGGCCAGGATCATGGCACTCACACTCATGACACCCGCGCCTGCGCTGATAAAATCAAACGAAGCCCCTACGGTAATGGCCGCAGAAATACTGCCTGGCCCGCAGGCGATCGGGAAGGTGAGGGGGTAAAAAGCGCTGGACTTTACTTTTTCCTGTGAATAGTTTTCCACCAGCTTTTCATGGGCATCGGTATCCGGATCTTTGGCATTGACCAGTTGCCAGGCACTGGCCACAACCAGCAGGCCGCCACCGACACGGACAATGGGCAGCGAGAGACCGAAAAAACTCAATACCATATTGCCGAACAGCGCAGCAAGCGTGAGCATCACAAAAACGTTGACTGAAATGCGTTTGGCCAGTTGCCTGCGGGTTGAGGCGCTGGCCCCTTCGGTCATGGTCAGGAAGATAGGCGCAACTGCCGGCGGGTTTACGATGGGCAGCAGCGTGGCAAGTACAAACAAAAAGCTGCGGCTGAAAATCAGGATATATTCATTGATGCTCATTGTTGTCTATTTCTGCGCAGTCAGGTTGTTGATGGCGGTCAGTAAATCACGTTTGAACTGCATCTGGGTGCGGGGGTTATCCAGGGCGCTGCCACCAAGAATGAAAATATCCTCGACGCGATCGCCCAGCGTCATGACCTTGGCCATTTGCAGGTTAATCTGATGTCGCTTGAAGGTGTTGGCAAGCGCATAAAGAATACCAGGGCTGTCCATCGCTGTAATTGACAATCGCCAATATTGACTGTTTTCATCAGGTAAAAGTTCAATCAGGGGTACCAGCGGAAATGTGCGCGAGCGGCGAATATTGGCGCCCACGACATAGCGGTTGCTTTTCAGGGTCAGAGGTTCGTTCTGGGTCGGTAGCGGTTCATTCAGCCGATTACGCAAGCCATGCTCGATCAGCGGCACGTTGGAACGGATGTCTGCATCAATGGCTGCGCTGTCCACCACGAAACTGTCCAGCGCGTAGCCCTGGCGCGTCGTGTGAATGCGGGCGTCCAGAATATCAATGCGCTGTTCGTAGAAGTAGGAACAGATTTGCTCAAACAGATCGGGGCGATCGGGTGTGTACACCATCACCTGAATGCCTTCGTTGTTTTCGGTAGGGCGCGCACGGACCTCAGCTCCAACCTGCGGCAGCATGCGGTACAGAAGCCGGGTATGCCAGGCAATATCTCTGGCTTCATGCCGTAAAAAATAGGCCACATCCAGGGTATTCCAGAAGCGATCCCGGTCCTCGTCGCTGATGCCCGAAAAACGCACAAGCGCGATCGCGTCGTTCTTGCGCTGCGTCAGTACCGATTGCCGGTCAAATACATTGCTTCCCAGGGCCGTTAACGTGTAATGGTACAGGTCTTCAAGCAGTTTGCCTTTCCATGCGTTCCACACTTTGGGGCTGGTGCCGCGAATATCGGCGACCGTCAGCAAATAAAGAGCGGTCAGGCGGCGTTCCGTGCCAACAATATCGGCAAATTCCTGTATGACCGAGGGCTCGGACAGATCCCGTTTCTGGGCAAACGCAGACATGGTCAGGTGGTGCTCTACCAGAAACTCCACCAGCGCACGATCCTGCGGATCCAGATTATGATCGCGGGCGAATTTACGTACTTCCAATGCGCCCAGCGTCGAGTGATTGCCGCCACGTCCTTTGGCGATGTCATGGAACAGGGCGGCCACGTACAGCAGCCAGTGCTGGTCCATGTCGGCTATCAGCCGGCTGGCCAGAGGATACTCCTGCGCATGTTCAGGCATGGTAAAGCGACGGATATTGCGGATCACCATCAGCGTGTGCTGATCTACGGTGTAGACGTGAAACAGGTCGTGCTGCATTTGTCCCACGATTTTCCGAAACACCGGAATGTACTGAGGCAAAATGCTGAGCATGGTCATTCGCCTGAAGCTGTGCACAATACCGGTGGGCTGTTGCAGTATCTGCAGAAACAGCCATTTGTTAACCGGGTTGCGGCGAAACTGCGCGTCAATCCGATGACGTGAGCTCCAGATTTGTCGTTGCAGTTTGGCCGACATGTCATTGACTTCTGGATGTTGCTGCAATACCAGAAAGGCTTTAAGAAGCAACTGCGGCTTTCGCTCGAAGGCATCGTCTGCGACAAGATCAAGCTGCTGGCCGACACGGCAGAAATCTTCATCGATCATGACGCTGCAATCTTTGACCGGGAAAAAGTACTCCCGGAAGCTTTGCATCATGATGTGGTTCATCAGATAGACGATTCGGGCCGCCCAGTAATAGCGCTGCATGAGGATTTCGCCCGGGCGCGCGTATCGGTGGCCTTGATGCGGTACACCTCGGCCAACAGCGGCTGGTTGTGGAACATCAGGCGATCGTCACGTTTTCCCGCAAGAAGATGCAGGTCTATGCGCAGGCGCTTGAAAGCCTGTTCGGCCTTGGCGCATTTGGCGGCTTCGTCGCGCGTCATCATGCCGTGTGCGACCAGATCGCGCCAACTGCCGGACAGCCCTGCCGCAAGACTGATCCAGCGGATCATTTGCAGGTCGCGCAAAGCCCCTGGGGACTCCTTGCAATTGGGTTCAAGCGAATAGGGTGTGTCACTGTGACGTGCATATCGCTGCTGTAACTCGAGCTGCTTGGCCAGAAAGAAATCCTGGGGATTCAATTGTTCGCGAAACCGCGTCTGCAGCGTGGATACAAGCTTGCGATTGCCCAGAATGAAACGCAACTCAAGCAAGCCGGTTTCAATCGTGATGTCGGCGGCGCTCTCGCTCAGGCATTCGTCAATGGTCCGCACGCTATGGCCGATATCCAGGCCCAGGTCCCATAAGGACGATACGAATTGCTCCAGAAGTACTTTGTCGCCATCCTCGGGCGCTCGCTGCAAAAGAATAAGCAGGTCAATATCCGAATAGGGAAACAGTTCGCCGCGGCATATCCTCCGATGGCGCACAGGCTGGCGCCGGCCGGCAAGGGAAAGCTGGCTGCCATCTCCTTCATGGCCTGGTCGGTGTGTTTTCTGAGCGCCACCAGCAATGAGTCTGGACGCGAGCGGTGCTGGCGGTAATTGTCCAGGGCCTGCGTTTTCAGCGCCTGCAAACGGTTGCGGATCGCGATAGCCGGGCTCACAATGTTCATGAATGTCCTTCGGGCCTCATGGCGGGCAGACTGGCAGTCAGGGCAGGCTCTTGACGAAAGCGGGCGGGGCGGGCATGCCCGGCGAGCGTGTCAATACATCGTAGCCGTTCTCGGTCACGATCAGTGTATGCTCCCACTGGGCAGACAGGCTGTGGTCGCGGGTGACGACCGTCCACTGGTCGGCCAATACCTTCGTTTCCCGGCGGCCGGCGTTGATCATGGGTTCGATCGTGAAGACCATGCCCTGTTTCAGGGTAAGGCCTTCGCCGGGTTTGCCATAGTGGAGCACTTGTGGGTCTTCATGAAAGCGCTGGCCGATACCATGACCGCAATATTCCCGAACAACGGAAAAACCGTTGCTTTCAGCGTGTTTTTGAATCGCGTGACCGATATCGCCCAGGGTTGCGCCAGGACGCACCTGTTCTATACCAAGCCACATGCATTCATAGGTAATGTCGGTCAGGCGCCGGGCCAGAATGGACGGGGCACCCACGTAGAACATGCGGCTGGTATCGCCGAACCATCCATCCTTGATAATGGTGACATCAATATTGAGCACATCGCCCGACTTGAGCTTTTTGTCCCCCGGGATGCCATGACAAATGACATGATTGACCGAAGTGCACACTGCGCCGGTAAAGGGGGGGTAGCCTGGCGGTTGATAGCCGATAGTGGCCGATTCGACACCCAGCTCTGTCATGAAGTCGTGACAGATTTGGTTAATTTGACCGGTGGTGATGCCCGGTTTAATCTGCGGAGCGATATGATCAAGGACCCGGGCGGCGTCTTCGCAGGCTGCCCGCATGGCATTGATGTCCTGCTGATTTGTGAGTGTGGCCATAACTGCTTGAGTAAATGAGTGAAATAATAGTAGAATTATAGGCTTTCCCGGATTTGTTTGGCGAATCTTTGGTAAAAGCCGCCGGATCTGGCTACCGGATCTGATGGTTGGCTGGTGGCTCAGAGGTACTCGGGAGTGGCTGAAAGTAGTAGCTCAGGGTAAGTAGCTCATGATAGTAGCTCATGGGCACCCTTAGTGGTACAGGAGTTGCTCGTTGGGACTGCTGGAAGGCTGCCAGGCGTTATTGCATAGTGTACAGGGCAATAGCCCTGATTCGCAAAATCGGCCACCGGGCTGGGTAACCTCAGACCCTCACTACCAATGGTAGGTTAAGGCAGGCGATGGGAAAGAAGTGCTGAAAAAAATGTCAGCAAAGTTTGTTTTTTATTTTAATAGCGCGCCGTTTTTCCTAGGGTGTTGATTATATACAACAAAATCAATATCAAGACGGTGCTGGAACTTAACCCTTTGGAGTTATAAATCATGTCATTAATGCGTGAAATGCTGGAAGCTGGTGTGCACTTTGGCCACCAAACCCGTTACTGGAATCCTAAAATGTCTCAGTACATTTTCGGCCACCGTAACAAAATCCATATTATCAATCTGGAAAAAACCGTTGCCAACTTTCTGGAAGCCCAGAAATTTGCACGCCAAATTGCCTCACGTGGCGGCAACATCCTGCTCGTGGGAACAAAACGCGCTGCCCGTGAAATTATTGCCGAAGAAGCGGCACGCTGCGGTATGCCTTTTGTAGACAGCCGCTGGCTGGGTGGCATGATGACCAATTTCAAAACGGTCAAAACGTCCATCAAGCGTCTCAAGGACATGGAAGCCGCTGTTGCCGATGGCAGCAAAGAGCGCATGAGCAAGAAAGAAGGCCTCATGTTCGACCGCGAAATGGACAAGCTGAACAAATCCATCGGCGGCATCAAGGATATGAACACCTTGCCTGACGCGCTGTTTGTAATCGACGTTGGCTATCACAAAATCGCCATTCAGGAAGCCCGCACACTGGGTATTCCCGTTATCGCCGTGGTCGATACCAACCACTCTCCGGATGGTGTTGAGTACGTTATCCCAGGTAACGATGACTCTGCCAAAGCGATCGCGCTGTACGCAAAAGGCATTGCGGACGCAGTTCTGGAAGGCCGCGAGCAGAACCTGAACGGCGTGGTTGAAACCATTGTCGAAGGTGAAGAAGAGTTCGTCGAAGAAGTACCGGAAAACAACTAAGTTTTACTGCAGCACAATGCGCCCGTAGCTCACGGGCGCATTCGTCAAATTCGTCAATACCTGCAGCGTGGTTTGCCGCTATCATGTCATCCGCGCCTGCTATTGTCACCGTTTCGAGTGGCACGGGCCTGTTCCGGGTCGCTTCTCTTTCCTGCCATCGCAGGATCGTTTAATAAATTTAACTGGAGTTATCATGGCTGTGATTACCGCCTCAATGGTCAAAGAGTTACGGGAAAAAACCGACGCCCCCATGATGGAATGCAAAAAAGCCCTCTCCGAAGCAGAGGGCGATATGGCACGTGCAGAAGAAATTCTGCGTGTCAAATTGGGTAGCAAAGCCAGCAAAGCCGCTACGCGCGTGACTGCTGAAGGCCTCATCGGCCTGTATATTGCCCAGGACGCAAAAACCGGCGCCGTTGTTGAAGTCAATTGCGAAACAGACTTTGTTGCCAAAAATGAAGATTTCATCAATTTTGTCAATAGCGTTGCTCAACTGATTGCTGAAAAGAACCCTGCCGATGTTGCGGCCCTGGCCGACTTGCCAATGGGCGAGGGTACGGTTGAAACCACGCGCGCTGCGCTGGTCGGCAAAGTTGGTGAAAATATGGCCATTCGCCGCTTCACCCGTTTCGAGACCGAAGACCAACTGGCCAGCTATGTTCACGGCGGCCGTATCGGCGTTCTGGTTGACTATAAGGGTGATGCCGAAGTGGGTAAAGACCTGGCCATGCACGTTGCTGCGACCAAGCCTAAAGCGCTGGATGCATGCGGTGTTGCTCAGGCTGATATCGATGCCGAGCGTTCTGTTGCTGAGCAGAAAGCAGCTGAATCAGGCAAGCCTGCCGAGATCGTTGCCAAAATGGTCGAAGGTTCTGTCGCTAAATTCCTCAAGGAAGTGACATTGATGAACCAGCCTTTCGTTAAAAATGACAAGCAAAGCGTTGAGCAAATGCTCAAAGAGAAAAAGAGCGGCATCAATCGCTTCTCTCTGTTTGTTGTTGGCGAGGGCATTGAGAAGAAAACGACTGACTTTGCGGCAGAAGTAGCCGCTGCCGCTGCCGGTAACTAACTTCTCATTATTGCGGTTGCGTGTTGCGGCTGGGCCGCTGGCGTCACCGTTTATAAAACAGTCGTCCAATACAGACCACCTGATCACTTACGGGTTGTCAGTGCAAAGAATCCCCTTTTAAGGGGATTCTTTTTGAATTCCGTAAATGTCATAGCCAGAGTGGTTACAATAGCGTGTCAATTTTCAAAGGTAGTTCGGCCATGAGCAGCAAATACAAACGTGTGCTTTTAAAACTTTCGGGTGAAGCGTTAATGGGCGACGACGCCTATGGCATCAACCGCAGCACCATCAATCGCATGACCGGTGAAATCGCTGAAGTTTCCCGCATGGGCGTGGAGCTGGCCATCGTGATCGGTGGCGGCAATATTTTCCGGGGCGTAGCGCCCGGCGCCCAGGGAATGGACCGCGCAACCGCCGACTATATGGGGATGATGGCTACAGTAATGAATGCGCTCGCGCTGCAGGATGCGCTCAAGGCGCATGGCGTGGTCACCCGTGTGCAATCGGCCCTGAATATTGACCAGGTCATCGAACCCTACATCCGCCCCAAGGCGCTGCGTTACCTGGAAGAGAAAAAAGTCGTCATTTTTGCGGCCGGCACCGGTAATCCGTTTTTCACGACCGACACGGCTGCGGCTTTGCGCGGCGCAGAAATAGGCGCAGAAATCGTCCTGAAAGCGACCAAGGTCGATGGTGTCTATTCAGCTGATCCAAACAAGGATCCCACCGCTACGCGCTATTCCCGTATCAGTTTTGACGAAGTTATTACGCGTCGCCTGGAAATCATGGATGCTACAGCATTTGCGCTTTGTCGCGACCAGAAACTGCCTATCAAGGTGTTCAATATCAACAAACCGGGCGCGCTTGCCCGCGCAATTTGCGGTGAAGATGAAGGCACGCTTGTACACGTATAAAGGAAAGAAATGAGTATCTCCGAATTGCAGAAATCGGCCGAGAGCCGCATGAACAAATCACTGGACACCCTTAAAACAAACCTGTCCAAAATCCGCACTGGTCGTGCGCACGCTGGCATTCTGGATCAGGTCAATGTGGACTATTACGGCTCTGCGGTGCCGGTCAGCCAGGTCGCCGCGGTCAATGTTGTTGATGCACGTACACTGAGCGTCCAGCCTTGGGAAAAACAGATGGCGGGCCCGATTGAAAAGGCGATTCGCGAGTCCGATCTGGGTCTCAATCCGGTAGGTATGGGCGAGACGATCCGCGTTCCCATGCCGGCGCTGACCGAAGAGCGTCGCCGTGACCTGGCCAAAGTCGTCAAGAGCGAAGGCGAAGATGCCAAGGTTGCAGTGCGCAATCTGCGTCGCGATGCCAATGACGGCTTCAAGAAATTGCTTAAAGACAAGGAGATTTCTGAAGATGACGATCGTCGCGCTCAGGATGTCATCCAGAAAATGACTGACCGCTTTGTTGCTGAAATCGACAAGGTTGTTACACAGAAAGAAGCCGAAATCATGACGGTTTGATCGTGCCGGCACCTTTCCGACGGCATTGTTTTTAACTGAATAGATCAACTCATGAATCCAAGTTCCACACTCTGCGTTCCAGAGACCGGCAACATCCCCAGGCATATTGCAATAATTATGGACGGAAACGGGCGCTGGGCAACACGCCGGTTCATGCCGCGAACAGCAGGTCATGCAAAAGGCGTGCAGGCGGTGCGGCGGGTTGTGGAATATTGCGGTGCCAATGGTATTGATTACCTGACCTTGTTTGCCTTCAGTTCCGAAAACTGGCGCCGGCCGCAAGAAGAGGTGTCGCTGTTGATGAAGCTTTTTGTGCAGGCGCTGGAAAAGGAAGTTTCCCGTCTGAACAGCAATAACGTTCGATTGCGGGTAGTGGGTGATCTTTCACCCTTTGAGCCTTATTTGCAGAAACTGATTCGTGATGCCGAAACCACCACCAACGGCAACACCGGCCTGACGTTGACTATTGCGGCAAACTACGGAGGACGCTGGGATATCCTGCAGGCATTTCGCAAAATGCTGCAGGCGCACCCGGAATTGGCTCAGGATGCAGCGCAGGTCTCCGAGCAGATGCTTAGCGAATATCTATGTATGAACTGGGCGCCCGAACCGGATTTGTTCATTCGCACTGGCGGCGAGAGTCGCATTTCAAATTTTCTTGTCTGGCAGCTTGCCTATACCGAATTATATTTTACCGACTGTTACTGGCCCGATTTCGGCGCCAAAGACATGGATCGGGCCATCGAGTGGTATCGTGGGCGTGAACGCCGATTTGGCCGAACCAGCGCGCAAATTTCGGATAATTCCCCGTCCGCCTGAAGGAGAGCGCATGTTATTGCAGCGCATCATTACCGCAGTCGTTCTGCTGATCGTTCTGCTGCTGGTCAGTGTTTTTTTTGCGCCGGTATGCTTTCGTATATTTGTCGCCATCGCCAGTGCCATTGCGTTATGGGAATGGCTACGCCTGACCGCCTCGGCCAATGCGGCAAGGATTATCGCCGTTGTTTATCTGCTTGCAGCAGGATGGACTGCGGTCGCGGGCTTTGATGACACGGTAGTGACTGGCACCGGCGCCGTATCCGCTGACATGCCGTGGGCCGGTTGGATCACGCCGATTGCCGTTGCTGTCGCCACCTTGGGGGTGCTATTCTGGACAGTGGCGGTGCCGCTGATTTTGCATCGCGCCGATACGCAGCGTGCGTCCGTTAGTACGCTCAGCAGTCTGGCTGGTATTGTTGTTATTGGCGGGAGCGCGCTCGCTCTGGCGATGCTGCATCAACAGCACGGCGTCTGGTTCATTTTTTCGTTCCTGGGCGTGATCTGGTGTGCAGATACCTTTGCTTATTTTGGCGGCAAGCATTTTGGCGGCGCCAGGCTGGCGCCGGCCATCAGTCCGGGAAAAACCCGCTCGGGTGCGATCTGCGGTTTGATTGCAGCGGTCGTGTGGATGCTCGTCACCATGTATATCGATAGCAGCTTTGCCAGCTATGTGCACCAGTATTTTCCCGTGCCTCTTGTGCTGTTGGTTGGGGCTGTACTGGCAACGTATTCCATGATCGGCGATTTGTACGAGTCGCTGATCAAGCGCCGTGCAGGCATCAAGGATTCAAGCAATCTTTTGCCGGGACATGGCGGAGTTTGGGATCGGTTCGATTCGATTCTCTCGGTCACCCCGCTGGTCCTTGCGCTATGGATGTTGATCCGGCATTTTCATTAACGGCGCTTGCGCCCAAACACTTTTCCGGAAAAGAAAGTCCATGCAGAATATTACGATTTTCGGAGCAACCGGCTCGATTGGCGACAGTACCCTTGATATTGTGCGCCGGCATCCAGACCGATTCAGCGTGTATGCGCTCAGTGCCCAGCGACGCATGCAGAAACTGGCTCAGCTTGCGTTAGAGTTTTCGGCCAAAGTGGTCATTGTTCCTGACGTCGACGCTGTAGATGCGTTTCGTGAGCACTGGCCTGCCCAGCGGCTGCTGCCTGAAATCAGGATGGGTGAACGCGGCTTGTGTGAAACTGCCAGGGATCCCGAAACAGATTGTGTAGTAGCGGCCATTGTGGGAATCGCTGGCCTGGCTTCGGCGTTCGAAGCGGCGCAGGCGGGCAAGCGTATTTTGCTGGCCAACAAAGAAGCGCTGGTTGCTGCAGGTTCACTATTTATGCACACAGTGCAAACCCATAACGCGCAATTATTGCCGGTCGATAGCGAACACAATGCCATTTTTCAATGCCTGCAAAATGGCAGGGAAAAGCAGCAAATACAACGGTTGATTCTTACTGCTTCGGGCGGCCCATTTCGTGATACAGCCATTAGCGAACTGGACCATGTAACGCCAGAACAGGCTTGCCGTCATCCGAACTGGAGTATGGGACAGAAGATTTCCGTGGATTCGGCAACGATGCTCAATAAAGGCCTGGAGGTGATCGAGGCGCACTTTCTGTTCGGCCTGGCGCCCGACAAGATTGATGTGGTCATTCATCCAGAGAGCACGGTGCACTCCATGGTCGAGTTTATTGACGGTTCGCTGCTGGCGCAGTTGGGCAACACGGATATGCGTATTCCGATTTCCTATGTCATGGGATACCCTGAGCGCATTGAAAGCAATACGCCTGCCTTTGATCTGCGCAAGCTGCAGCAGCTGAATTTCTCGCTCCCCGATTTTGCACGATTTCCCTGTCTGAAGCTGGCCTTTGACGCGTTGCACGCAGGGCAGGCCGAGTGCATTGCCCTGAATGCCGCAAACGAAATCGCCGTCGCCCATTTTCTGCGGGGCGGCTTGCGTTTCACCCAAATTGCAGCTGTGATTGAGCGGGCGCTGGACTGGCAAAGCGGCCAGAGCAGCTCGATCGGCCACATTGATGATGTTTTCCAGCTTGACCTCCTGATACGCGAACGCGCCAGTGCGTTTTTACCTGCTTCGGTTTGACTATTATGCTTTCCAGTATTGTTTTTTTCATTGTCACGATCAGTATCGTGGTGGTTTTTCATGAGCTGGGGCACTACCTGGCAGCACGCTTTTGTGGTGTTCATGTCGAACGGTTTTCACTTGGCTTTGGCAAAGTGTTGCTTAGCCGGCGCGATGCCCGAGGTACGGAATGGGTCATTTCGGCGTTGCCGCTGGGCGGCTACGTAAAGCCCCTGGCTGAACCCGATACCGGTGCCATGGCACGGCTGGCAGGGCGCCATGAGTGAAAAATCTCCCTGGCAGCGCATGCTGATTTTTGCTGCGGGTCCGGCCTTCAGCCTGTTGCTGGGCATTCTCATTTATTCGGTTATGTATATGGCGGGCAGCAACGTGCCTCAGGCGATCCTGGGCGCGCCGGCTGCCGGAACCCCGGCCCAGGTTGCGGGCGTCAAGAAGGGTGATCGGGTGATCGGAATCAATGGCAGCAACATCGATTCCTGGACCCAGTTGCAGCAACAATTGCTGGAACCCATGATTCTGGGTCAGTCGGTCACATTGCAATTGCGGGACCAAAGCAATAGCGATCGCGACGTGACGATCGCCTTGCTGCCGGCCCCGAAGGATCTCGAAGGGGTCAATCTGTCCACGCTGAACGGGCTCGATATTGACGCGCCGCCGCCCAGTGCTGCGCAGGTTATCGCCGGCGGCGCCGGAGAGGCTGCCGGAATGAAGCAGGGGGATGTCATTGTACAGGCGGGCGCTCGTACCGATCTGAATGCGCGTGCATTTATCGAGGAAATCGAGAAAAATGCGGGCCAGCGTGTGCCGCTGGTTGTGTTGCGCGATGGCCAGCGCCTGGCGCTCAATGTAACGCCACGCCCGACAAAAGGCCCCGATGGCGTTTCGCAGGGTAAAATCGGCGTGGCGTTGCAGTCGGGCTATCCAATGACATTCGTGCGCTACGGGTTGTTTGAAAGTGTGGCCCTGGCCACCACGAGAACGCTTGATACCGCCTGGTTTTCAGTGAAAATGCTGGGCAAAATGGTGATCGGGCAGGTGTCCTGGAAAAATATCAGCGGGCCTGTCACCATTGCCGACTACGCGGGCAAATCAGCCAGCCTGGGGTTCGAGCGATTCATTGAGTTTATTGCGCTGATCACCATTAGTATCGGTGTGCTCAATCTTATTCCGATTCCCGGCCTGGATGGCGGGCAAATGCTGTTTGCTTTTTTCGAAATTGTGCGGGGTCGTCCTTTGCCGGCATTTGTGCAGGAGAAGGGCCTGGCATTTGGTTATATGCTGTTGCTCGCCCTGATGGTGGTGGCATTTCTCAATGATGTCATGAGAATTACCGGGTAACGCCAGGTAACGCCGCTAACGTATTAACATACAAGGAAAATTGCTGACAAGACGCTGTGTTCTGGCATACAATTTAGCGCTTATGCATATCCGAATCCACAAGGAAAGTCCGAATGTCTTTGAGACAGCTTAGTTCAATGAAAAAGAAAGCGATCCCGGCTCTGATCGCGATGCTCATTCTTCCGCAAGCATCTTTTGCATTTGCGCCATTCGTGGTGCAGGATATTCAGGTAAAAGGATTGCGCAGTACCGATCCGGCTACCCTGTTCAATTACGTTCCAGCCCGTGTTGGTAAACAGTTTACAGAAGAGCAGGCCACAGATTCGGTCAAACGGCTTTATGCCACAGGCCTGTTCAATGATGTCAATATTTCCACGCGTAACCGTATCGTATATGTGAATGTGGTAGAGCGCCCGGTTATTTCATCGGTCACGTTCGACGGAATGAAGGCATTCGATAGCAAAACCATTACTGAAACACTGTCCGGTGTTGGCTTCGGTGCAGGTCGGGCTTATGATGAAGCCTTGCTTGAGCGCGCCAAAAACGAGATCCGCTCGCAATATGTTTCAAAGGGCCATTACGGTACCGAAGTCAATTCAGCCATCACCCCTTTGCCCAATAATCGGGTTGGCATCAGCTTTAATGTGCAGGAAAGCAGCATTTCCCGTATCCGGGACATCCATTTTGTAGGTAATGAAGCGTTTTCCGAAGGAACACTGCGTGACCAGATGGATATGACCACACCGGGTTATATGACCTGGTATACAGGTTCGGACAAATATTCGCGTGAAAAACTGGATAAGGATACTGAGTCTATCCGCAAATATTACCTTGATCGCGGCTATCTGGATTTTTCAATGGATTCGCCACAGGTCAATATCACCCCTGATCGTGAAGATATTTCAATCAACCTGACCGTCAACGAAGGCAAACCGTACAAGCTGCGCAAAGTACAGCTGGCGGGGAATCTGATGGGGCTGAACAACGAACTGCAGGCGCTGATCGAACCCAAGCCCGGTGAAACGTACAGTGAAGAACGGGCACAGAAAACCACCGATGCCATCAAGAGCTATCTGGGTGGTCTGGGTTATGCGTTTGCCAACGTTAATGCCAATCCGGTGACCGATAAGGAAACCCAGGAAGCTGACCTGACCTTTTTTGTGGATCCTGGTCGCCGCGTATATGTAAACCGTATCAATATTGGCGGCAACGTACGTACGCGTGATGAAGTTATCCGTCGTGAAATGCGTCAGCAGGAAGCGGGATGGTATGACGAAAACCGACTTTCCCAATCCAAGGATCGGGTCAATCGCCTGGGTTATTTCAACAGCGTTGACGTAACCCAGATGCCGGTTGCCGGCACAGACGACCAGGTTGACGTGAATGTAGACGTCAAGGAAAAACCAACAGGCCTGATCAATCTTGGTGTGGGCTACGGTACTACCGACAAGCTGTCGTTTACCGCAGGCATCAGCCAGGAAAACGTTTTTGGTTCCGGCACCGATCTTGGTTTGCAGGTCAATACCAGCAAACGTCAACGTAATATCAGCCTGACCCACACAGACCCTTACTGGACAACCAGTGGTATCAGTCGTACGACCTCGCTGTATTACCGTACCGAAACACCGCTAAACTATAACGTTGAGCAGGACGAAGATTCTTACCGCACCCGTACGATCGGCCTGGGCATGAACTTTGGCGTACCTATTTCCGAAAATGACCGGATTATCATGGGCGCTACATTCGAGAACAGCAAAATTACTTTGCCGGGCGAAAACTCCGGCTATCTGATTCCCAAGGCGTATCGTGACTTTGTAGATGATTATGGCGAGTCTACCAATGTGCTGATGCTCAATCTGGGCTGGAGAAAGGATACCCGTGACAATGCGCTGGCACCAACGCGCGGCTATCTGAGCTCCGTACAAGGTACACTGGGCGTGGGTGACCTGAAATATTATATGTTAAGCGCTCAACAGCAGTATTACCTGCCCCTGGGCAAGGACTACACGCTGGCGTTCAATCTGAGTGCCGACTATGGTCGTTCACTGTCCAAGGACAAGCCATTCCCTGTCATCAAGAACATCTATGCCGGTGGTATCGGCTCGGTGCGCGGTTATGAAGGCGCTTCCCTGGGTGCGCGCGATCCGGTATCCGGGGATTATCTGGGTGGCTCAACCCGGGTTGTTGGTAATGTACAATTGTATCTTCCATTCCCCGGCACGCATAATGACCGCACATTGCGCTGGTTTGTCTTTGCCGATGCTGGTAAGGTGGGAACAACAGGCAAGGCAAGCTGCACCACTGGTAATGCTGATGAAGGCGGGATTGTCGAAGATCCTTGCGGCTGGCGTTATTCGGCCGGTGTGGGTCTGTCTTGGCAGTCACCGTTGGGGCCGTTGGAAATTTCTTACGCCCATCCGATCAGTCCCAAGCCTGGTGATAACAAGCAGAAATTCCAATTCCAGATTGGTACGTCATTTTGATTCTATTGCCGTAAGTAGTCTGCTGTAACACGTCTGCAGTCGCCCCAAGCGGGCGGCAGACGTCATTGCCTGCTTTTTAACGCTATAATCAATTTTTTCTCTGAAGGTTAATGTATATGAGTTTTAGCTTGGCACATACGAAGTTCAACAAACGCACAATTAACCAGTTGCTTGTGGCTACTGTGCTCGGCGTTTCTGCATCTTCTGTTGCATTTGCACAAACTGCCGGCAAAGCTGCAGACAAAAAACCGGCAAATGCGTCTTCAGCATCAGCCGCGACTGAAAGTGCTCCGGTTTCCAATATCAAAATTGGTTTCGTCAATACGGAAAAGATCCTGCGCGATTCAGCACCCGCGAAAGACGCCCAGACTAAAATCGAAGGCGAATTCAAAAAACGCGATGCTGAACTTCAGAAGCTGGCCGGTACGCTGCGCACCAAATACGAAAGTTTCGACAAGAACGCGCCCGTCATGTCCGATGCTGATCGGACCAAGGCCCAGCGCGAACTGTCCGATCTTGATACCGACCTGCAGCGCAAGCGTCGCGAGTTCCAGGAAGACTTTAATCGTCGCCGTAACGAAGCCTTTTCCGGTATTGTCGAGAAAGCAAACGCAGCGATCAAAAACATTGCTGAAAAACAGAATTACGATCTGATCGTGCAGGATGCGGTAACTGTCAGTCCACGTATTGATATCACCGATACTGTTATCAAAGCTCTCGACAACGGTAAATAAACATGGCGCAGGATCCTGAGACTGTTCACGCGGTAACGCTGGACCGCCTGCTTAGCGCAGCCGATACACAGGTCTGGAGTGGGAAATAAAAAATCCACAGGGCAGGGCGATGCCGGTCATCACTGGCATCGCATCCCTGACGCATGCCACTGTGCAATCCATCAGTTTTCTTTCCAATCCCAAGTTCTTCGAACAACTGGCCACCACCAAGGCCGCAGCGGTTATGCTGCCAGCTCGGGCACTTGAGCACCTCCCATCGCAAACACCATTTCTGGTGGTCTGCTGCGAAGATCCATACCTGCTGTATTCCCGCCTGAGTCAATGGTTTGAAAAACAGCGCCTGGCAGGGCTGTCGCGCAACATCCATCCAACGGCCGTTATCCACGAAAGCGCCCGCATCGGCAATAACGTTGCCATCGGTCCGCATGTCGTCATCGAAGAAAACGTGCAGATCGGCGACGGCGTCACCATTGGCCCCGCGTGCGTTATTGGCCGTGATTGTCATATCGGTGCCGAGAGCCTGCTACATGCCCGCGTGACGTTTTATGCCGATGTTCGCCTGGGCGAGCGCTGCATTATCCACAGTGGCGCGGTATTGGGTGCTGACGGCTTCGGTTTTGCCCCGGACGCTACGCGCGAGCCAGGTGGCTGGTCCAAAATAATCCAGTTTGGCGGCGTCGTTCTTGGCAACGATGTTGAGGTTGGCGCCAATACGACGATCGACCGCGGTGCGCTGGACGATACCGTCATCGGCAATGACGTGAAGCTGGATAATCTGATCATGCTCGGGCACAACGTGCAGATTGGCGACCATACGGCGATGGCCGGCTGCGTGGGAATCGCAGGTTCTACGACCATCGGCAAACGCTGCACTATTGCTGGTGCGGCCATGCTGTCGGGACACATTACACTGGGCGACGATGTGCACATTTCCGGCGCGACGAGTGTCATGTCCGATATCAGCAAGCCGGGGCGCTATACAGGCGTCTTTCCGATGGCCGAACATACCGTATGGCAGAAAAATGCCGCGGTCCTGTTGCAGCTGGCTCAATTGCGCCGCCGCATCCGCGATCTCGAAAAGCCCTAATATCCCGATCGTTGCCGAAGGCTCGCTATTTTTCGGTGAAATTGTCTAAAATACCCCCATCCCTATAACCATAGATTTTAATTACAGGATTATTCATGCAAGTAGATATTCAAAGCATTATGGCGCGGCTTCCACATCGCTATCCTATGCTGCTTGTAGACAGAGTCCTGGAAATGGTACCTGGAAAAAGCATTATTGCCATCAAGAATGTCACCATTAACGAGCCGTTTTTCAACGGGCATTTTCCCGGTCGGCCCGTCATGCCCGGAGTGCTGATTATTGAAGCGCTGGCTCAGGCTGCGGCGATATTTTCTTTTGCAGAAGAAGATGGCTCCTGCAAACAGGATATTTCGCGCAAGCCTATTACCTGGTGGGTGTAGACGGTGCGCGTTTTCGCAAGCCGGTGGTTCCGGGGGACCAGCTTCAGCTGGAGGTTACTGCTGACCGCGTCAGCAAAGTCATCTGTAAATACAGCGCGCGTGCCACCGTGGACGGGGCAGTTGTAGCTGAAGCTGCGATTATGTGCGCGATTCGTGATCTGGACGAGCAATGACCAAACTTATTGATTCCACCGCCATTATTCATGATGGCGCAAAACTGCATCCTTCGGTGAAGGTGGGCGCCTATTCCATTATCCACAGCAACGTCACTATCGGTGAGGGCACCGTTGTTGGCGAACATTGCGTCATAGATGGTCTGACAACAATTGGCAAAAACAATGTGTTCTACCGTTTTTGTTCGATCGGCGGCAACCCGCAGGACAAGAAATATTCAGGTGAACAAACGTCGCTGGAAATTGGCGATTGCAACACTATCCGCGAGTTTGTGACCATCAATACCGGGACGGCACAGGATGTGGGTACCACTCGCCTGGGGGATGACAACTGGATCATGGCGTACGTACATATCGCTCATGATTGCCAGATCGGCAGCCACACCATTCTGGCCAATTCCGTGCAACTGGCCGGCCACATTCATATTGACGACTGGGCCATTGTTGGCGGCAGCTCCGCTGCACATCAATACATTCATATTGGTGCCCACTCCATGACCGGCGGCATGAGTGCAATTCGCCAGGACATTCCTCCTTATATTCTGGGCGCTGGCCAACCCTATCGACCCGCGGGTATCAATTCCGAAGGGCTAAAGCGTCGCGGATTCACGCCAGAACAGATTCATGCCATCAAAGACGCCTATAAGATCATTTATATGCGCAAGCTGAGTACGGCTGACGCTGCCGAGGAAATCGT
Source organism: Advenella kashmirensis WT001 (assembly GCF_000219915.2). Taxonomy (NCBI): domain Bacteria; kingdom Pseudomonadati; phylum Pseudomonadota; class Betaproteobacteria; order Burkholderiales; family Alcaligenaceae; genus Advenella; species Advenella kashmirensis. Next base: position 2,026,539 of record NC_017964.1, read on the forward strand.
GCGCTATCAGCAGGATCATCCTGATACCGCCAGCGTGCTCGATCCGTTCGTGAGCTTCTTCGAAACAGCCTCGCGTGGCGTTAGCCGGGGATGAGTCTGGTCTTGTCGATGGTGGCGGGCGAACCTTCCGGTGATCTGCTCGCCTCCAGGATCATACAAGGTATTCGCGCGCGCGATCCGGGGCTGCAGGTCTCGGGAATCGGTGGTCCTGAGATGCAGCAGCAGGGCATGCAGTTGCTGTATCCGATGGACGATCTGTCCGTATTCGGATATGTAGATGCGCTCAAAAACCTCCCCCGGCTTATCCATACGCATTTGCGTTTTCGTTCCTCGGTACTGAAGCTGAGGCCGGACGTCTTTGTTGGTGTAGACGCGCCCGATTTTAATCTTCGTCTTGAGCACCATCTTCGCCAGCGCGGCATTCCAACTGTTCATTTTGTCGGACCATCCATTTGGGCATGGCGCTACGAAAGAATTCACAAGATCCGCGCCGCCGTGTCCCACATGCTGGTGCTGTTTCCCTTTGAGGAAGAAATCTATCGCAAGGAAGGCGTACCGGTAACCTATGTCGGCCATCCGCTGGCTGCGCAGATTCCGGCGCAACCCGATAAAATACGAGCGCGACTACGGCTGGGCATGGACCCGGACGGTGCCGTACTGGCCATTTTGCCCGGCAGCCGCGCCTCGGAAATAGCCGAGCTGGCTCCGCGCTTTTTGCAGGCGGCGAGTCTGCTGCAAAAAGACGACCCGTCGCTGCGGTTTATTGTGCCACTGGTCAATGAGGCCCGTCAGGCCCAGTTCAATGCGATTGCCGAACGCCATCCAGTGAAAAACCTGCAGTGTTTTCGCAGTCGTGTGGCTGATCAGCCCATCGCCTGGGACATTATGGAGGCGTGCGACGCGGCGCTGGTTGCCAGTGGCACGGCGACACTGGAAACTGCGCTATTTCAGCGACCCATGGTTATTTCCTATGTGCTTACACCGCTGATGCGACGGCTGATGGAGTGGAAAGCCGGTCAGGCGGGGCCTACGCTGCCGTGGGTTGGCCTGCCCAATGTGCTGCTGCGTGAATTCGCGGTGCCCGAGTTGCTGCAGGAAGCGGCCACTCCCGTTAATCTGGCTAACGCATGCGTACGGGCACTGACTGACACAACATATATTGAACAAACCGAAGCGAAATTTCGCCAGTTGCATCGCGAGCTCAATCGCGACACGGCAACACTGGCTGCGGAGGCGATTCTTGCGACAGCGAACGGCTGACCTCTCTTTGTTTGGCAATCTGCCTTTGCCGCGCATGACTGCGGGTATCGACGAAGCGGGCAGGGGGCCGTTGGCCGGGGATGTCTTCGCTGCCGCAGTTATTCTGGATCCTGGCCGTCGTATCAATGGGCTGGCTGACTCAAAAACACTGACCGCAGCCAAGCGTGAAAGCCTGGCACTGCGCATTCGTGACAAAGCGCTGGCTTGGTCCATCGCCAGCGCCAGCGTTGCGGAAATAGACCAGTTGAATATTCTGGGCGCCACCATGCTGGCCATGAGACGTGCATTCGAAGGGCTGGGGGCTTCTTATGACCAACAGCGCGCAGAATTGGTATTGATTGACGGGAACCAGGTACCAAAGGGGCTGGGTGTGCCATGCCACGCCGTGATCAAAGGTGATGCCTTGCATGCATGCATTTCCGCTGCATCCATATTGGCAAAAACAGCCAGGGATGCGCAACTGCTGCAATTGCATGTTCAGTATCCTCAATATGCATTTGATCAGCATAAAGGCTATGGCACCGCGCTGCATCTGGCTCGACTGAAAGTGCACGGACCCTGTCCGGTGCATCGTAGTACATTTGCGCCAGTTCGAACCCTTATATCGTTACAGACAAACGAGGGCGTTTTGGCGTAAAATTGGAGTTATTCTCTCAACATACATGCGTGTAATTTGTTTGATTGAGCCTTTAAATGTCTGTAAATTGGCTTCAGAATGCACCGAAAATCGGTTTTTTATCCTGAAACGTGTACTAAATATAACATTGCATTAAATTGACACGTGGCTGAAGCCTATTACAAGTACAATATGCACTGCCTATTTGCGGGGACACCCGACATGAAAATCACATAATGGAAACGAAATTTACCCCTATTGCGCCCGATGCAGAGTTGCCGCACCGGAAAATCATACGCAGCTGGCTGATTCCCATCTCCCAGCAGAATACGTTTCGCGCGTTTCTGCTGCTGTTTGTTGATTACACTTTGCTTTTGGCCCTGCTGGCCGGCACCATCTTTCTGTCTGCATGGTGGCTCAAGCTGATTTGCGCATTGGTGGCCGGTTTCGTGATTGGCCGTTTGTTCATTATCGGACATGATGCCTGCCATCAAAGTCTGACGCCTCATCGCAAGCTCAATAAGTGGATAGGCCGTATCGCCTTTCTGCCCGCAGTATCTCCCTACAGTCTTTGGGATGTAGGGCACAATGTGGTGCACCACGGTTTTACCAATCTGAAGGGCATGGATTTTGTCTGGTGCCCGAAGACAAAAGAAGAATATGACGCCCTGTCACCCATGGGGCGTTTCATGGAACGCGTTTATCGCGGTCCGCTTGGCGCCGGCATCTACTACATCATTGAGATCTGGTGGAACCGCATGATGTTCCCCAGCAAGGGATATATGGGTACTCAGCGCAAGGTGTTCTTCTGGGACGGCTTGCTGGTAAGCATTTTCGGACTGGCCTGGCTTGGCGGCGTGATCTACGCAGCACATGCAACCGGACAATCCGTCCTCATGCTGGTGGCCTTTGCCTGGTTGATTCCGTTGCTGTTCTGGTTTTACATGATCGGCTTCGTGGTATACATTCAGCACACGCATACCCGGGTGGTCTGGCATGACAACCGTGCAGTCTGGGCCAAAGCACAGCCTTTTGTTTCAACGACTGTCCACATGATGTTCCGGTTCAAGTTCGGTGCGCTCATGCACCATATCATGGAGCACACCGCGCACCACGTTGACATGAGTATCCCGTTGTACAAGCTTAAAAAAGCGCAGAAAACGCTGGAAGACATGTTGCCCAGCCGGATCGTCATTCAGATGTTCAGCTGGTCATGGTACTTTCGCACCATCAAGGCGTGCAAACTGTATAACTACCAGGAAAGATACTGGACCGATTTTGACGGCAACAAATCGCCCGACGTCGTTTAAATGCAAGCGCAGGCAGGCATGTCCGGTCTGCACCAGAAATACGTTAATATCCCTGCTAAGGCAGGGATATTTTTTTATGAAACAGATTCAGTCAAAAGACAATTTAGTGGTCCGGCAGGGCATGAAAGTAGCGGCAGGACGGGACAAGACCCGCATCCTGCTCGAAGGCGTGCACCTGTGCGAGGAGTGGCTCAAGCGCTACGGCCCGCCTGAGTCAGTGCTGGTTCAGGGCTCTGCGGTCGATCATCCCGATATCGCGCGCCTGCTTGCGGCAAACGAAGCTGCGCGCCAGTACTTGCTGGCCGATGCATTATTTAACGCCATTGCCACGGTGCAGACACCGCAAGGTATCATGTTTGTCGCGACGCGTCCCATCCCGGCCGCTATTACACGGCTTGCGACTACTGCCCTGTGGCTCGATCGTCTGCAGGACCCGGGCAATCTTGGCACCATTTTGCGAACGGCCGCTGCCGCCGGTGTCCGGGACGTATTGCTTTCGGTCGGATGTGTGGGTGCCTGGTCTCCCAAGGTGCTGCGCAGTGCGCAGGGCGCCCATTTTGCGCTGGAGATTCACGAGCACCAGCACTTTCCCGACATCAGGGCCCGGCTGGATATGCCGGTTCTGGCGTCTTCGCTTGGGCCCGGCGCGCGCAGCCTGTATAGCGGCGTTTTGCCAGCGGATTGCCTGTGGGTCGTTGGCAATGAAGGGCAGGGCGTCCATCCGGATATTCTGGCCGATGCCGATCAGTGCATTTTTATCCCGCAGAGTAACGCCGTGGAATCGCTCAACGCCGCGGTTGCGGCAGCCATCCTGTTATTCGAGCAACGACGCAGCATATGCAGGCCTGATCAATCCCTTGCCGGCGGGTGCCCATTGTCAGACATCAATAGGTTGCCGATGAGTTGGATTTGAGCCCCAGGATCTGGATAACCGTGGTTGAAATTTCCTCAATGGATTTGGTCGTTGTCGATAGCCATTCGATGCCTTCGCGCCTCATCAGGCGTTCGGCTTCGGCGACCTCATACAAACACTGTTTGATCGACGCATATTGGCTGTCTGGACGGCGCTCGTGCCGGACCTCGGAAAGGCGATCGGGCTGAATCGACAGCCCGAACAGCTTGTTGCGATACGGTTGCAGCGTTTTGGGCAGCGCGCCGCGTTCAAAATCCTCCGGAATCAAGGGGAAATTGGCTGCCTTGATGGCGTATTGCATGGCAAGGTAGAGGCTGGTGGGGGTCTTGCCACAACGTGACACACCCACCAAAATGACGTCTGCTTCCTTCAAGCCGTGTATAAACTGACCGTCGTCATGCGCCAGCGTAAAGTTAATGGCCTCGATACGGTTGCGATATTGTTTGGAGCTGGCGCTCAAGTGCGACAAACCAATGGTCGGGCGCGATTTGGTTTCCAGCGCGGTTTCAAGCTGACTGACGCAGGCGCCAAAGATATCCAGAAAGATGCAATTCGATTGCTGCACCACAGCCAGAATTTCGGGTTTGACCAATGTGCTGAACAGTAGCGGTGGCGTATTTTCAGCCAGGGCAGCAGCATTGATTTTTTCGGCAACCTTGGCGGCTTTTTCCTCGGAGGTGATAAAAGGCTCGCGTAACAGCGTGAAATCGAAATCAGCGCTAAATTGCGATAAAACGGAGTGACTGAAGGTCTCTGCCGTAATGCCCGTGCCGTCTGATACGATGAAAACCGTCCGTTTTTTTTGTGATTCTGACATGTTCCAATTTGATCCTGTGAGTGTAGAAAAAGACGGTACAATCATGGTACTTTGTACCTGGCCGATAGTTTCAGGCTTATTTGATTAGAAAAGCGTGCATTTTTTAATCAAATAAGCTTTCATTTTAATCTAAGGGTGACTTAAATGTCGTATGTTGTTCCATTCGAGAAACTCCGCATGTCGGATGTTGACTCTGTCGGCGGGAAAAATGCCTCGCTCGGCGAAATGATCAGCCAGTTGGCCAATGCCGGGGTGCGCGTGCCTGGCGGTTTTGCCACCACGGCCGACGCCTTCCGCGATTTTCTCAAAACGTCCGGGCTGGACAAGCGTATTGCTGATCGTCTGACCTCGCTTAACCCTGAAGATGTCCGCGAACTGGCCCAGGCCGGTGCAGAAATCCGCGGATGGATTACCGAGGCCCCATTCTCTGACGAATTCGAAAAACAGATCCGCCAATCCTACGCCGAGCTCGATGCCGATGGCAAGGGTTCATTTGCCGTGCGTTCATCTGCCACCGCAGAGGATTTGCCCGATGCCTCTTTTGCCGGTCAGCAGGAAACGTTCCTGAACGTTGCCGGTATTGACGATGTACTGGATAAAATCCGTCACGTATTCGCATCACTGTATAACGACCGCGCTATTTCCTACCGTGTCCACAAAGGCTATGCTCACGCAGACGTAGCATTGTCGGCTGGTATCCAGCGCATGGTGCGTTCCGACAAGGGCAGTGCCGGTGTAATGTTTACGCTTGACACCGAGTCTGGTTTTAACGATGTCGTGTTTATCACATCTTCCTACGGCCTCGGTGAAACCGTGGTGCAGGGCGCCGTCAACCCGGACGAATTCTATGTTTTCAAAACCACACTGGCGTCCGGAAAATACCCCATCGTCGGGCGTCGTATCGGTTCAAAACTGATCAAAATGGAATTTAACGGCGAGCGCAAGCCCGGCGAGAATGCGGTCAGCACCGTCGAGGTACCGGTTTCCGAACGCAACCGTTATTCACTGACCGACGATGAAGTGATCGAGCTGGCCCGTTACGCGGTCATCATCGAAAAGCACTACCAGCGCCCCATGGATATCGAATGGGGCCGCGATGGCATCGATGGCAAACTCTATATTCTGCAGGCTCGCCCAGAAACCGTGAAGTCGCAGCAAACCGGCAACGATGTCCAGTTGCGCTATAAACTGAAAGCGACCGGCAAGGTCCTGATTACCGGTCGCGCTATCGGCCAGAAAATCGGTTCAGGCAAGGTTCGTGTCGTTTCCGACATTAACGATATGGATCAGGTGCAGGCCGGCGATGTGCTGGTTACCGATATGACAGACCCGAACTGGGAGCCAGTCATGAAGCGCGCAGCGGCTATTGTCACCAACCGTGGCGGCCGTACCTGCCATGCGGCAATTATTGCCCGTGAATTGGGCATCCCCGCCGTTGTCGGATGCGCAACGGCAACAGAAGACCTCAAGGAAGGCGCCGAAGTCACAGTCTCCTGCGCTGAAGGCGACGAGGGTCGCATTTATGACGGTTTTCTTGAAACCGAAGTTGAAGAAGTGCGTCGCGGAGATATGCCCGAGATCCCGGTCAAGATCATGATGAACGTGGGTAATCCGCAACTGGCTTTTGACTTCTCCCAAATTCCCAACGGGGGTGTGGGTCTGGCCCGTCTGGAATTTATCATCAACAACAATATCAATGTGCATCCGAAGGCGGTGCTGGACTATCCAAACATTGATGCAGAACTGAAGAAAGCGGTGGAATCGGCCGCTCGTGGCTATGCCAGCCCGCGCGCCTTCTTTGTTGAAAAACTGGCAGAAGGTATTGCAACGATCGCGGCTGCGTTTTATCCCAAGCCGGTTATTGTGCGTCTGTCCGACTTCAAGTCCAATGAGTATCGCAAGTTGGTGGGCGGCTCCCGCTATGAGCCCGAGGAAGAGAACCCGATGCTGGGCTTTCGCGGTGCTTCGCGCTACATTTCCGAGGATTTTGCCGAGTGCTTCCGCATGGAATGCGAAGCGCTGCGCTTTGTTCGCGATGATATGGGGCTGACCAACGTTGAAATCATGGTTCCGTTCGTGCGCACACTGAATCAGGCGGAAAAAGTTGTCGGCCTGCTGGCAGATAACGGCCTGAAGCGCGGCGAAAACGGCCTGCGTGTCATCATGATGTGCGAAGTGCCATCCAACGCTATTTTGGCTGAGCAGTTCCTGGAATATTTCGATGGTTTCTCTATTGGTTCCAACGACATGACCCAGCTTACGCTGGGGCTGGATCGCGATTCGGGCATGGAACTGCTGGCAGCCGATTTTGACGAGCGCGATCCGGCAGTGCAATTTATGCTGCAACGGGCGATCCAGGCGTGTCTGAAGGCCAATAAATACGTTGGTATTTGCGGCCAGGGCCCCAGCGACCACCCGGATCTGGCTGTATGGCTCAAAGATCAGGGCATTCTGACGATGTCTCTGAATCCGGATACGGTTGTCGATACCTGGCAGAAACTGGCCAAATAAACCTGACCAGCATCAACCCGCTGTCTGAGGGCAGCGGCCCGGGCCTTTGCGGGCACCTTTTTCTGATTGCAAATCAGGACAAGGTGCCCGTTTTGTTATGGATGCCAATCCCCACTGTTTTCGGGCCTTTTTGTCGAATGCACCAGCGACTTACGGTACACTTGAGTTTTACCCCGTATTCAGGAAGATACACGTGAGCGAACTTATTATTGAAGATGTCACCCAAGGCAATGGCGAAGAAGCAAAAAGCGGCCAACAGGTGTCGGTACATTACACCGGCTGGCTCAAGGACAATGGCCAGAAATTCGATTCCAGCAAGGACCGTGGGCAGCCCTTTTCATTTCCGCTGGGCGCTGGCCATGTAATCAAAGGCTGGGACCAGGGCGTACAGGGCATGAAAGTGGGCGGCACTCGCAAACTGACTATCCCGGCTGAACTCGGTTATGGTGCGCGTGGCGCAGGCGGCGTCATTCCACCGAATGCGACGCTGGTCTTTGAAGTGGAATTGCTCGGTATCAATTGATAGTGGTCGGAAGTGCGGCAGTCGCCTGATGGCGGCCGTGCTTCTGTATGCGGGCTATTGTGGCACGCATCTGTTGCAGGAAAGCGATCATGTGGATCTGGTTTGTTGTTGCGGCCATCGCGCTTATTCTTGAGCTGCTCACAGGTACTTTTTTCCTGTTGCTGGTCGCGGTCGCCGCTGCGGCGCCGGAGTGGTGGCCTGGCTGGGCGGCGAGCTTGCCTGGCAATTGCTGGCCTTCAGTGTGCTGGGTATCGTCGGTTTCTTTATTCTCAAATCTAGTGGCTTTGTTAAACGGGGCGCGCGCCATGGTGCCAGTCGAAATACCGATGTCAATCTGGACATTGGCCAGATTGTGCACGTCGCGGACTGGTCTCCCATGAAAACCGCTGTGGTTCAATACCGTGGTGCGAAGTGGCAGGTACGGCTGGACCCCGCCGTCAGTGGCACGCCGGTTACCGGCAGCTATCGTATTGTTGATGTTGACGGCATCGTGTTTGTCGTGGCACCTGCATCGGAACCTCTTACATCAAGCAGCGCGTAGTTCAGGAGTCAAATTATGGATACGTCGATTATCTTTCTCGCCATACTGGTTGTATTGGTGCTGGTATTCCTGGTCAAGTCCATTGCCATCGTACCGCAACAGAATGCGTGGATTATTGAGCGGCTGGGCCGGTATGACCGCACCTTATCGCCGGCGCCCGTTTTATTATTCCCTTTGTTGACCGGGTTGCCTACAAGCACTCGCTCAAGGAAATACCGCTGGATGTGCCCAGCCAGATTTGCATTACCAGGGACAATACCCAGTTGCAGGTCGATGGCGTAATTTACTTCCAAGTGACCGATCCCATGCTTGCCTCTTATGGCTCGTCAAATTACATCTCGGCCATCACGCAACTGGCGCAAACTACCCTGCGCTCGGTCATCGGGCGAATGGAGCTGGACAAAACCTTTGAAGAGCGGGATGCCATCAACAGCACCATCGTGGCTTCACTGGATGAAGCGGCTACCAACTGGGGGGTCAAGGTGCTGCGTTATGAGATCAAGGACCTGACACCGCCCAATGAGATTTTGCGTGCCATGCAGGCCCAGATTACCGCAGAGCGTGAAAAACGCGCCTGATAGCCGCCTCTGAGGGACGCAGGCAGGAACAAATCAATATTGCGACCGGTGAACGGGAAGCGGCGATTGCTCGTTCTGAAGGTGAGAAGCAGGCTCAGATCAACCAGGCCCAGGGTGAAGCGGCAGCGGTGATTGCCATCGCAGAAGCCACTGCGCAGGCGATCGAACAGGTGGCGCACGCCATTGAACAGCCCGGCGGCATGGCAGCGGTAAACCTGCGTGTTGCAGAAAACTATGTTGATGCGTTTGCGAATGTGGCCAAGGAAGGAAACACGCTCATTCTGCCGGCCAATCTGGCTGATATGGGCGGTTTGATTGCTTCTGCCATGACGGTGGTCAAGGCTACAGGGCATGCTAATCAGGGCGGTGCCGGTCTGACTCCCCCTGGGCCGACCCGCTAGCGCCACAGCGAGCCGAGGAGGGCGCTCGCTTCCTGCCTCTGACTGTGGATTGCCCTGGCGAACAGGATAGGCGTCCTGTGCCCGGTGCGGCTGTGCCGGTTGTTCCCTTCGTTATGTTGAACGTTAAAGGGGCCGTACTATTGAATGGGGCGGATTTACGAATCGCGTTTGCGCGTATCGTGTTTCATAATACGCTCCTTCTCACGCTGCCAGTCTTTGTCGCGAGCGCTGTCGCGCTTGTCGTGCAGCTTTTTGCCTTTGCCCAGTCCAAACTCCAGCTTGATTTTGCCGTTGCGAAAGTGCAGATTCAATGGCACCAGTGTATAACCACGGATTTCCACCTTGCCAATAAGTTTGTCAATCTCGTTCTTATGCAGCAACAACTTGCGGGTGCGGGTGGCGTTGGGATGAATATGCGTTGAGGCGGTCGCCAGCGGGCTGACGTGCATATTCAGCAACTGCAATTCGCCGTCGCGCACAATGACATAACTCTCACCCAGTTGCACGCGGCCGGCCCGGATGGACTTGACTTCCCAGCCTTCCAGGACAATGCCAGCCTCGAAGCGCTCTTCAATGAAATAGTCGTGGGTTGCCTTGCGATTGTCGGTAATACTCATGTTTGATTTTATAAATGGATTTGACCGTTAAAATAGGGATCTGTTTAATCGCGCAAAATGCAATGATTTCACGCAATTGTAATTGAATCAACCCGCTTGTGCTGCTTGTTGATTACACTGCAGGCGTATTTTGCCTTGTCACTTATCCAACGTCGTCCATAATTTCATGTCCACTACTGTTCATCGCTCCGTATTGCTCCCATACTCCGCTGCCGATATGTTTGCGCTGGTCGCAGATGTAGAGAAGTATCCAGAATTCATGCCCTGGTGTGGCGGGGCGCAGGTCCTGGAGACGGACGATGCCGGTATGACGGCTTCCATCACCATCAGTTTTGCCGGACTCAAGCAAACGTTCACGACGCGCAATACCCATCACTTCCCCGATAAAATCCACCTGCACCTGGTTGACGGGCCGTTCTCGGCGCTCAACGGCACCTGGGAGTTCATTACCCTGGCGCCGGATGCCTGTAAGGTCCAGTTTGCTCTTGATTACACATTCAACAGCCGTTCGCTGGAAATGCTGGTGGGGCCGGTATTCAATCGCATTGCCAACAGCTTTATCGACTCCTTTACCAAGCGGGCCGAGCAGATTTATGTCTGATGGACAGATGACCATTACGATTTGCTACGCACATTCAGCGAGTCAGGTGTGGATCTCTGCTGTCACGCTGCCTTGTGGCAGCACCATTGAGCATGCCATCACGGCCTCCGGGGTCTTGCAGGCGTGCAATATTAGCCAGGCAGATATCGCGGACACAGGCGTATTCGGCTTGCGTAAGCCACGCAACCATATACTTCGCGCAGGCGATCGGGTGGAGCTGTATCGCGAACTGACTTTTGATCCCATGGAGTCGCGACGGCGTCGCGCGGCTCATCGCAAAGCCGGTATCCTCAAGCGCAAGCATTTGAAAAAAAGCAAAGTGGCATGGCAGGAGTACATAGGAAGCTCGCCAGCAGATCCCAAGAAAGAACCTGACTGAGTGGTACGTGCATAGTCTGCATATATAATGAGTGCCATTCGGGATAAGACCGGCACTAGCGCCGGGCCCTGCCAGAGATTCATGCGAATGGAAACATCAGCCGGATGATGTCAATCCGGTACCGGGTATAACAGGAGACATTATGACCGCCCCCGTTTTATTTCAGGAAAAGCCTTTGACCAGCCAGGGTCGCTACGGTATTGCTACGCTGAACCAGCCAGCCAAGCTCAATAGCCTGTCACTTGAAATGTGCCAGTTGCTGACCGACCAATTGACGCTCTGGGAACAGGACCCTGCTATTGCGTTCGTTATATTTGAAGGGGCAGGGGACAAAGCGTTCTGCGCCGGCGGAGATCTGCACCAGCTGCATGCAAGCATGCAACAGAACGCCGGTAAACCGGCAGCCGACAATTTTTATGCTGCCCAGTTCTTTGATGTGGAATACCGGCTGGACTATCAGATCCATACCTATAGCAAACCCATTATCTGCTGGGGCCATGGTGTGGTCATGGGCGGTGGCATCGGCCTGATGGCCGGTACGTCACATCGCGTGGTCAGTGAATCATCCCGCCTGGCTATGCCCGAAGTCACCATTGGTCTGTTTCCCGATGTGGGCGGCAGTTGGGATCTGAACCATCTGGCAGGCCGTATCGGACGCTTTCTTGCGGCAACCGGCGCCATTTTGAATGCCGCCGATTCGCTATTTACCGGCATGGCCGATTATTGCGTTCGTCATGCAGACTGGTCAGCCATTATTGCCGATCTGGAACGCATAGACGGCACGCAAATGACCGACAGGCGTCAGCTTGATCAGCGCATTCATGACGTGCTGGCACAGCACAGCGCGGCGCCGACGCTGGACCCGGGTCCGCTGCAAACGCACTATGCCTTGCTTACCACGCTCTGCGCCAATCGGGATATTGTCAGCCTGTATCGCGCGTTTGCTGCGCTGGCTGATCATGCAGATCCCTGGCTGGCGCGGTCTGCGCAGACCATGCTCAAGGGTGCGCCACTATCGGTAGCGCTGGGACTGACTTTGCAGGAAAGGCATTGCACTTGTCATTGGCCCAGGTATTTCAATTGGAATATAAGGCGGCGCTCAATTGCTGTGCCCACGGGCAACTGCAGGAAGGTATCCGTGCGCTGCTTATCGACAAGGATAAAAACCCGCAATGGCAGCCGGCGACAATCGAACAGGTCACACCGGCCGACATCGACGCCTTGCTGACTTCTCCGTGGCAGAACGCGTCGGACAATCCACTGGCCGGTTTAGGCCAGGGCAGGCTTGTCCAGTGAGTATGGAATAGTCAGCAGCGTAATCGGCGGGCCATTTTCGTCTCCGAGCACCAGACGATCATGCTCCGCTGCTGCAAGCCGCACCTCAAACAGCATATAAAGGTTGTCTGCCAGTGTTGCTGCGTTGACGATCTGTCCACTCGGTTCCCGCGTGTTCGTGGTGTCTGTAATGTCGGTGCCCGGCGCGACTGTTGTGGCTGGCGGATTATTACACATGCCATTGAGCATCCGCCGCTTCAGTTTGCCCCGGTAATGGCTGCGGGCGACAATTTCCTGACCAGGATAGCAGCCTTTTGTAAAGCTGACCGCACCAATGGCGTCCAGATTCAGATCCTGGGGAATAAACATTTCCTGGTTGGCTTTTTCGACCCAGGGCAGGCCGGCCAGAATATCCAGAACTGCCCACTGTCCGGGCAGCCCGACCTGTGCCTGGCTGGTGTCGATGGCAGCGTTGCCGATCAGAATGCCGCGCTGTATGCCGGCTGTGCCGGGAAGCCCGAGTTGAATCATTGATTCGGTTGCGATAATCTGCCATGCTCCGGGCGTGCCAGTGTCGTGCCCGCAATCGTATTGTCGCCAGCCCAGTACGCATAAGGGGTGATCTCTGTCTCTTCTACCGTAACTTTGGCGCGTAACACGAACATCCGCAAGCGCTTGGCAAAGCTGTCGGCAATATCACTACGCACCATCACTTGATAGACACTTTCCTGCGAGGCCTGCGACTGCGCTTGCTGCCAGAAAATAAAACTGGCCAGCATGCGACCCTTGGCGGTGCAATAAGCGGACAGCCGTGCTGACTCGGCAGTGGCGGCCATGACGTCCTGGGTAAACTGTCCCTGCAGAAATGTCTGGGCATCGGCGCCGCGGATCGTCAGGATGCGGTAGTCGGGCAGCGACGTGATATGTAGCGGGGTATCCGGTGTGAATCCGGTAGGGGCTGTGGACATAAAATCATTCCTTTTCTTTACTGCAGAACCCAGGCAACATGCCATCGGATTCCGTTCAGATTCTCATGTCTGATATCGTAACGTATTGAATAGGGTTTTTGCTGCTAAACAATGAAGGGATCAGGGATTCCCGGACGCCAGGCTGCGCCGGCAGCTGTCAGTGCCTGATACAATAGGCCCTCTGTAGATGTCGGGCCCGGCGGATCATTATTTCACTCATGAAACTGTTCAAATATATTATTCTTTCGTTCTTTATTTGTGCCTTGTTGCTGGCAGCGGGTCTTGCCGGAAAGGTATGGCACTGGACGAAAACACCTGCGCCCATGAGCGCCGATGTCATCGACTACAGCGTGCCGCGCGGCAGTACGATTGCCTCTGTCGCTCAGAACATGGTTGCCGCAGGCATCCGGATCGAGCCTTATTTGTTTGTCATGTATGCGCGTTATACCGGGCAGGACCGGCAGCTTAAGGCGGGCGCCTATGAGGCCAAACGAGGCGATACCCCGGTGGATCTGCTGACGCGCATGGCTTCGGGGCAGACCAGCAAAAGCCAGTTCCAGATTATCGAGGGCTGGTCCTATCGCCAGATTCGCACGACACTGAAGAACAATCCGAATATTACGCACACGCTGGACAATTTAAATGATGCCCAGCTGCTGGAAAAGCTGGGCGCACCCTATGACAGTCCCGAAGGCCTGTTTTTTCCGGATACCTATGTCTTTGTGCCAGGCGACACCGATATGGATATTCTCAGACGTGCCTATACCGAAGGTCAGAAACGCCTTGCTGCAGTATGGGACGCACGCGACAGCAACCTGCCGCTGAAAACGCCCTATGAGGCGTTGATCCTGGCTTCCATTATCGAAAAGGAAACCGGGCACGAACAGGATCGCCGGCGGGTTGCGGGCGTGTTTATCAATCGCCTGGAAAAAAGGATGCTGCTGCAAACGGACCCGACTGTTATTTATGGAATGAAAGAAGCCTATCGGGGTGTCATTACCAGAAACGATTTGACGACCGATACGCCCTGGAATACGTATACGCGCGGCGGGCTGCCACCTACGCCCATTGCCAGCCCCGGCTTGCTGTCGTTGCAGGCGGCGGTCCATCCTGAGCGCCATAAGTATCTGTATTTTGTGTCGCGGGGCGATGGCACCAGCGAGTTTTCAGAAGACCTGCGCGGACACAACCGTAACGTCAATACTTATATCCTGAAGAAGGGCATACAATGAAGGGTTTTTTTCTCACACTCGAAGGCGTGGACGGTGCCGGTAAAAGTTCGCATATCGGTCATTTGCGCGAGCTGTGCGAGTCACTGGGACACGAGGTCGTCATGACCCGGGAGCCGGGTGGCACGCCCATCAGCGAGGCGCTGCGCGCCATGCTGCTCAAAGAATCTATGCACATGGAAACGGAAACGCTGCTGATGTTTGCCGCCAGGCAGGAACATATTTTGTCTGTGATTAATCCGGCCCTGGCCTCAGGTAAAATTGTAATCAGCGATCGCTTTACCGATGCGACTTATGCATACCAGGGCGGTGGGCGTCATTTTCCGGCCGAACGGATTCAAATCCTTGAAGACTGGGTTCAGCAGCAATTGCAGCCCGATCTGACCATCCTGTTTGATGTCCCACTGGAAGTCGCGCGCGCACGACTGGAAAACAGTCGCGAACAGGATCGGTTCGAACGCGAAGATAACGGCTTTTTCGAACGCGTCCGGGCGGCGTATCATGCGCGAGTCAAGGCCGATCCTGCACGGTTCTATATTGTTGATTCCAGTCGCCCCAAAGCCGATATTACGCAGCAATTGCAGGACATGTTGACGACCAGACTGGTGCAGCATGCCGTGCAAGGGTAATCATAAATGAGCGCAATCACATCCTTTTTCCCCTGGCAAACCGCAAGTGCGGGCAACTGGTTGAGTGACCGCGAACGGTTTGCGCATGCCTGGCTGATTTACGGCCCGCCTGGCATTGGCAAGCTGACGTTCGCACGTGCAGCGGCAACCAGCCTGCTATGCGAGCGGCCAAATGGCGGACTGGCTTGTGGTACGTGTGAGTCCTGCGCCTGGATTGCCAACGACGCCCATCCCGATCTGCGTCTGGTGGTGCCCGATAGGCTGGCGCAGCACTATGGCTTGCAGGAGGTGGCGATGGCGTCGGATGCATCCGAAGGGGCCGGGACAAAAAAAGCCTCGGGCGAAATCCGCATTGATCAGGTCCGACAACTGGATTCGCTGCTAAGCGTCACTACGCATCGCAGCGGGATGCGCGTTATTATCCTCTTTCCCGCAGAGGCACTCAATACCGCCTCTGCCAATTACCTGCTCAAGTCTGTCGAAGAGCCGGCGCCGGGGACAGTTTTCCTGCTGGTCTCGCATGCGCCGGATAAAGTACTGCCAACGCTCTTGTCACGCTGTCGCCGGCTGTGCCTGCCTATGCCCACGCGGGACGAGGGGCTGGCATGGCTGCAAGCGCAAGGGTTGTCCGATGCAGAAGCCGAAACCTGGCTGCATGCCAGTGGCGGGGCACCGGTGGGCGCATTGGCACAGAGTCGTTCCAGTACGGAACCGGTCAGCTACTGGCTTGGGTCGTTTGCACAGGCGCTGGCGGACCGAACCATGCCGGATATGGCAGATTACCTACCCAAACTGGAAAAGCTGCAGGCCGAAGAATGGCTGGGTTCTCTGCAACGCCTATTTACAGATCTGATGTTGCAAAGCAATGGCCTGCCGTTACGCTATTTCCCGCGTCTTGCCCCCTTTATCAAGGTCATGGCGGCGGAATTGACCCCAACCAGGATCAGCCAGACATCAGTGTGGCTCGCCCGACAGCAGCGTATTGCAGACCACCCGCTGAATGCCAGGCTGTTCATTCAGTCTGTGCTGCAACGTGTATGTGTCACGTGCCTGTCGAAAAACGGATAATTGGAACTCACTATGTTTGTAGACTCTCATTGCCATCTTGATTTCCCGCAACTGCAGGAAGAACTGCCGGCAATTCTCGATAATATGAAACGCAATCAGGTTAGTCATGCGCTGTGTGTGAGCGTGAACCTGCCTGATTGGCCACGAATTGTCAGCCTGATTGACGCTCACGACAACCTCTGGGGCTCAGTAGGGGTGCACCCTGATTACGAGGATACACCGGAGCCCGATGTCGAGACCCTGAGCCGCCATGCCCAGCACAGGAAAATCGTGGCAATTGGTGAAACCGGGCTGGACTATTACCGCCTGTCAGAACCGCTGGACTGGCAGCGCAATCGCTTTCGTGTCCATATTCGTGCAGCCAATGAAACCGGGCTGCCGCTGATCATCCATACCCGTTCTTCCGCAGAAGATACCTTGCGGTTAATGCGCGAAGAGAATGCCGCCGGATGTGGCGGCGTCATGCACTGTTTTACTGAAAGCTGGGAAGTTGCGCAGCGGGCCATGGAACAGAATTTTTACATTTCGCTCTCGGGTATTGTGACCTTCAAGAATGCCGTTCAGTTGCAGGAAGTGGCGCGGCTCATGCCACTGGAGCGCCTTCTGATCGAAACCGATTCTCCTTATCTGGCGCCGGTGCCGTTTCGTGGCAAGCGCAATGATCCGTCCAAAGTCATTCACGTGGCTGAAAAAATCGCAGAATTGCGCCAAATTTCGGTGCATGAAGTTGCAGAGGCGACAACGAATAATTTTTTCAATTTATTCAAAAAGATACAGTGATTATTTGCTATATTGGTTTAAGTTTGTAATGTACAGCGCAAATTCTCCAATATTTAATTTATTTAAATTAATTCATATGGTTAGGAGATATATATAATGTATTACATGAATAAGGGATTCATCCTGAGAAAAGCCATGCTTACAGCCACACTGGCTATTGCTGTCAGCGCATGCGCGGCCAATGCCGGCAGCAGCAGTGGTTTATGGAATGACATTAAGAACAATCGCACCAGTGAAGTAACGCAGGCGCTGTCCCAGGGTACCGATCCCAATGCGGTCAACGAAAACGGTGAGCCCGCACTGATTCAGGCAATCCGGGACCAATCGATGGAGGTGTTTGATGCGCTGGCCGCCAATCCCAAGACGGACGTGAATGCAGTCAATCGCACGGGAGAAACGCCTCTGATGTATCTGGCGATTATCGGCGATTTGCCGCGTGCCCAGAAACTCGTTGCGCGGGGCGCAAAAGTGAACCGGCTGGGCTGGACTCCGTTACATTACGCGGCTTCCAAAGGGCATACGGATGTAGTCAAATTCCTGCTGGGCAAGGGTGCTTACCCGAACGCGCCAGCGCCTGATGGCAGTTCTCCACTGCTGATGGCGGTAACCTCGAAAAATGCTGATACGGTGCGTGCACTGGTGGCGGCGGGTGCCGATCCGCGGGCAATAAACCAGAAAAACGTGAGCGCACTTGATATGGCCCGCAAACTCGGTAATGCCGACGTGCTCAGCGCATTGGGTACAAAATAAGGATATACGACCATGACCAGGTACTTGAAATCTCGTTTGGCCAGAAAACAATCCCTTTATGCGGTGGTGGGCCTGGCGTGCGCGCTGGCCGGCGGCACAGCTCACGCAGAACAGAGCTATTGCGACAGCCCATGGCTGGTGCCCAATACGCGTCTGTCCGGCTCGGTCGACGGGGCGACCGCCAGATTTTCAGTACTGGTCAATCAGGTAAACCGGGTCAGTGCGAATCAATGTACGGCCCAACTGACAGTCGATGCAGACGCGCCCATCGCCGGACAAAGAGTGCAGGGTACCGGGCCCTTTACGCTGACGGTGGAGCAGGGCAGATCGACACTTAGCGGTTCCTTTGATGCCTCTGGGCTGATGAATACGCTGATGAAAACATCGGTTGAAAGCGCACTGACCGGCTACTTCCTCAAGCCTGCAAACACAGTCAAGCCGGGCGAGACGCTTTCCCCGATTTCCGGCCATTCCAATGTCAACCTGACCGTCACCCTGCAAAATGGCATCCCGCTGAATCAGATCAATGTTAGCAACGCGACCATTTCAACCGGTCCCAGAAAAGTCGGGAAGCTGCAAAGTCACGCCACATCTGTCGGAACCTTGCAATGTATGCCTGTCACCTATACGGCAACCACATCCAGTGGTAATCTTAGTGGTGCGCCGACCGGGAACGGCAACGCAAGCAGATCCGGCACCGCACAGGTGACCGATTGGTATTGCCCCGAAAAAGGGTTGACCATGGAATCGGTTGTCACCCGCGGTAGCAAGAAAACACGCGCTGTGATCAATTCCATCCAGTAATTCGGTCTTGCCGCGAGAACTAAAGGCATCATCGGTGAGGCCGAAAGAGGCAGTCTGCTATTGTTTGAAACATACATTCAATCTGTCCCTATTTAAATTTTCGCAAGCAAAAATGGGGACAGATTAAGTTGGCGTTACACTTGTGCTTTATCTCATCATGTCAAGGAGACGATTTTGAGCCAGGATACATCCAGCAACCGCCAGCATGCCTTACCTTCCTACCTGAATTCGGAAGATCTGGGGGCATGGGGCATTTACCTGCAACAAGTGGATCGGGTCACGCCGTATCTGGGGTCACTGCAACGCTGGGTTGAAACACTCAAACGTCCCAAGCGCTCATTAATTGTCGACATTCCCGTGGAACTGGACAATGGAACGATCGCCCATTTTGAAGGTTACCGGGTACAGCACAATACCTCGCGCGGCCCGGGTAAGGGTGGGGTGCGTTTTCACCAGGACGTCTGCCTTTCTGAAGTGATGGCGCTGGCTGCCTGGATGTCAATCAAAAATGCGGCGGTCAATTTGCCCTTTGGCGGCGCCAAGGGCGGCGTACGCATTGACCCCCGCAATTATTCCAAAGCCGAACTGGAAAAAGTGACACGCCGCTATACCAGTGAAATCGGTGTCATTATCGGCCCCGCCAAGGATATTCCGGCACCAGACGTCAATACCAATCCGCAAACCATGGCCTGGATGATGGACACCTATTCGATGAATGTCGGCGCAACAGCCACCGGCGTCGTTACCGGCAAACCCATTTCACTGGGCGGCAGCCTGGGACGCGTTGAAGCGACCGGCCGTGGCGTATTTGTGGTTGGATGCGAAGCTGCCCGGGACATCAATTTGTCCATCGAAGGCGCCGTGTGGCGGTCCAGGGTTTCGGTAATGTGGGCGGCACGGCGGCACGGCTGTTTTTCGAAGCGGGTGCCAAGGTCGTTGCAGTGGCTGATCACACCGGTGCGATCAAAAACACCAACGGAATTCAGGTGCATGAACTGCTGGCACATGTGGAAAAACATGCCGGCGTCAAAGGCTTCGCAGGCGCAGAAGAAGTCGCTGTTGACGACTTCTGGTCGGTGCAGACAGACTTTCTTATTCCTGCCGCGCTGGAAAACCAGATTGATGTCCGGGTCGCCAATCTGGTGAACGCAAAAATCGTGGTTGAAGGCGCCAATGGTCCAACTACGCCCGACGCCGACGATATCCTGAATGAAAAAGGCGTATACGTGGTGCCAGACGTGCTGGCCAATGCGGGCGGTGTGACGGTCAGTTATTTTGAATGGGTGCAGGATTTCTCCAGCTTTTTCTGGACCGAAGACGAAATCAATCACAGGCTGGAGCGCCTGATGCGTGAGGCCTATCGTGCGGTTTCAGAGGTGGCAAAGCACAATTCGGTCACCTTACGCACTGCCGCGTTCATTGTCGCGTGCTCGCGGATTCTGGAGTCCCGCGAAGTGCGTGGCCTGTATCCCTGATCAACGGCCATCTGCCCGTGGTTTGGCAATAGCCTCGCGATTTATCCTGCGGGCATAGTTGGTAACGGCGCACCAGACGCATGATCTTGTCTGGTGCGCACGCAACATGCTACTATTTGAGCCATGCGGAGAATGGCTATCCTTCCGGCTTTGGCCGAACCGCTGCCCCTCGGGCAGATCTGATACCTGCGCAACCTTCTGCCTGATGCATGCATTCTGGCGCTGGAATCCGCGGGTATTTTTATGCCTGCACCTTATTCAACCTCCACGGAGTCACGCCATGCTGCAATCTTTGCTCATGATAAGTGCCGGCGCATCTTGCGGGGCAGTATTGCGATGGGCTCTTGGTCTTGCGTTGAATAACGTCTTTCATCCTATTGCAATGGGTACGCTGGTCGCCAACCTGAGTGGTGGCTACCTGATCGGCCTTGCATTAGGCGTGTTCGCTGCCTTTCCCTCATTTCCTGCGGAATGGCGATTGCTTATTGTGACCGGTTTTCTGGGCGCCTCACAACGTTCTCTACGTTTTCGGCTGAAGTGACAATGCTGCTGCATCAGGGAAAAATCCAGTGGGCCCTGCTGGAAATTGGTGTGCACGTACTTGGCTCGCTCTTGATGACGGCCCTGGGTCTTTACACCGTTACGGCAATCCGCCGTTTGTATGAGTAATACGTATCAGACATGTTTGCTTGGTTCTTGATGGAGGGCTCTGTCACAGAACGACGAATGATGGCAAATGGTTAACGTGCTGCAAGAAAGTATAAGGTAAGTGCAGGCAGGGACTCAGGTAATGACGAGTGTAATTGTTTAGCGGATCGCGTATGCAATTGCATGTGTAAAATGGGTACAGGATAGAGGGCAGGCTATAGACGGTAAAGCTGATCCATGCGACACGCCAGAGACGGCATCGCGGCCAATATCGTTCTTGTCAGCCCGCGCCAATCAATCCTTGCGGCTCAATCTGCGCGGGAGAAGGCGAGCCTTATTTATCCTCGTTGTTGTTGATGCCGAACAAAATCTTCTTTGCTTCATCGTCATTGGGTGGCTGCCCGGGGTTGATTCGATCGACCACGGCATAAGCACGCTGGGTTGCCGGGCGCGCGGCAATCGCTTCAAACCAGCGCTTCAGATTGGGAAAGTCGTCCAGGTTCTGCATCTGACGCTCATGTGGCACCACCCAGGGATAGCAGGCCATGTCGGCAATAGAATAGTCACCTACGATGAACTCGCGATCCTGAAGGCGACGATCCAGCACGCCATATAGCCTGCCGGTTTCCTTGACGTAGCGGGCAATGGCATAGTCGATTTTTTCCGGCGCGTACTGGCCAAAGTGATGATTCTGGCCTGCCATGGGGCCGAGCCCGCCCATCTGCCAGTTCAGCCACTCCAGCGTCTGAGTCCTTGCGCGCAAGTCAGCAGGCATGAATTTGCCGGTTTTTTCGGCCAGATATTGCAATATGGCGCCAGATTCAAAGACCGAAATTGCATCGCCATGGTCATTGGGATTGTTGTCCACGATGGCGGGGATGCGATTGTTCGGCGCAATCTTCAGAAATTCGGGTGCAAATTGATCGCCTTTGCCGATGTTGATGGGATGAATGGTGTATTCCAGTGCTGCTTCTTCAAGAAACAGGGTGATTTTGTGTCCGTTAGGCGTAGTCCAGTAATAGAGATCAATCATTTCAATGCTTCCTTGATATCCTGTTCAATGTCCTGCGGTTTTACCGTTGGTGCGTAACGATGTCGTACTTGACCGTCGCGACCAACAAGAAATTTTGTGAAATTCCATTTGATCGATTGTATACCCAGCAGTCCCGGTTTTTCTTTCTTAAGCCATGCAAAGACCGGATGCGTGTGTGGCCCGTTGACCTCGGTCTTGCGGGCAAGCGCAAATGTCACGCCAAAATTAAGCTCACAGAAATCCTGGATTTCCTGGTCGGTGCCGGGTTCCTGGCTGCCGAACTGATTGCAGGGAAAAGCCAGTACCACCAGGCCTTGGTCGCGGTACTGTTCATGTAGACGCTGCAGGCCGGTATATTGCGGCGTAAAGCCGCATCTGGAAGCGACATTGACCACCAGCACGACTTTGTCGCGCAAGGACGACAGAGGCAATTGGCTGCCGTCTTGCAACGTGACGTTCATTGAATAAAAATCGCTCATTGCTATTCCCTCTCTGTATCGGTCACCGGTGGTGCAGGTGAGGTATAGGCGCAGCCGATAGATGCGGCAACGATGAAGGCGATCGCCAGCCACTGGGCCAGCGTAAGCTGTTCATGCAGTATAACCAGTCCGGCCAGCGCACCCATGGCCGGCTCCAGGCTAAGCAAAATACTCATTGTCTTGCGCGGGAGCGACCGCAATGAAATCATTTCAAGTGAATAGGGCACGGCGCTGGATAAAATGGCAACCAGCAGGCCTGAAATCATGAAGGCAGGCGTAAGCAGCGTGGCGCCACTATGGGCAATGCCAAACGGCAAGACAAACATAGCCGCTACCGTGATGCCCAGCGAGGTCGCCTGGCCAGGGTGAATATTACGCGTGCGCTGGCCGAAAATAATATACAAGGCCCAGAAAACTCCGGCACCAATGGCAAACATCACACCCACCGGATCAATGGCGGATACGTCCTGCTGCGATGGAGGAATCAGCAAGTAGAGTCCCAACGCTACAAAACCGATCCACAGGAAATCAATTTTACGGCGCGAGGAAAAAATAGCCAGCGATAACGGCCCCAGGAATTCAATGGCAATGCACAGACCCAGTGGTACCGTTCGGATGGCCATGTAAAACAGAAAATTGATCAGTCCCAGACACAGGCCGTAACTGGCAATGGCCAGTGCATTTTTGCGCGACAGGGGAAAACGCCAGGGTCGCCATACACACCACAGCAGCAGCGCGGAAAACCCCAGGCGGTAGGCGGTGGTGCCCTGAGCGCCCACAGCATCAAACAAGGATTTGGCAAACGACGTGCCGATGCACAGTGACGCCATGGAGCCGACCAATGCGACAATCCCCATGGTCTGTGTATATGTTCGTATTGAATTGCTCGCTGCCATACCCTCTCATCCTTTGCGTCATTCTACCTGAAATCAGCCTTGCCTTAAGGGTTTATACCGGGGCGGTTTATGCAAGTACAAAGCCGTGCCATCGGATCGATGCACGGCTTGAGAAAAATGCCCGAATGCCTGTTGTACCGGCTCCTGCTGGTCAACTTCAGTCGCTAAGCAGGTGCAACATGTTGCTGCGCAGGCAAAGATGCAACAGGGTGGATATCATGCAGTCAATCGGCCCGTGGTTGTGTCGATCAATTGCGTTTCATTTGCAAATTGCCTTTTTTCACAATGGCTTTGGCAATGTCGTATTGTTTTTTGATTGCTTCGGCAAAATGCTCCGGTGAGCCGGGATCGGGGATGGCGCCCTGTTTCTGTAAGGCGGCAACCACATTGGGTGCGGCAAGTGCTTCGGTTGCCGTCTTGTTCAGTTTATCGATAATCGCTTTGGGTGTACCAGCCGGTGCCAGCAATCCATAGAACACGCCATTGTTCAGATCGGGGTAACCCTCTTGGGCATAGGTGGGCAGATCCGGCAACTCCTTGATACGTTCCGGCCAGGCCAGCACGATGGGCTTGAGCTTGCCGCCCAGGATGTTGGGCATGGACGAAGGCAGGTTATCGAACATAACCTTAACTTGTCCGCCCACCACATCGGTTAGCGCCGGACCGGCACCCTTATAGGGCACATGGCTGATTTCCACACCCAGTTGCTGTTTGAACGCTTCCCCCATCAAATGCGCGATGCTGCACACGCCGGGCGAGGCATAGGAATATTCCTTGGGGTTCTTTTTCAGCTCGGCGACAAATTCCTTGAAATTGCTGGCGGGAAAGGAGGGGTGAACCTCCACAACATTGGGCGTATTGACGAAATTGGATACGGGTGCGAAATCCTTGACCGGGTCATATGTCAGGTCATCGGGACGACAGGCAGGATTGACCGCCATGGTAGACACCGTGGCAATACTCAGCGTGTAGCCATCGGGTTTTGCCCGGGCAGTCTCAGCTGCGCCAATGGCTCCGCCTGCACCGGCCTTGTTTTCAATGACCATGGATTTGCCGATGATTTTTGACATTTCCTGAACAACGATACGTGCCACAATATCGGTGGAGCCACCTGGAGCAAAAGGTACAATGACCCGGATCGGTTGGGTTGGATAGTCGTCGGCGGCATACGCGGACGAGGCCACAAGGCCGCTTATGGCGGCAGACAGGGCAATACGGGACCAGAGTTGCATACTCACTCCTGAGATGTATAAAAATGAACAGAGCAGCAGGTTATTAGAAATCCGATATGAAATATATGAGTGAATACCATTAGCGCTTGCTGAGCCTGCCGCCTTATTTGTCACTGATCGGGCTTGGTCTGTGCCGTTCTGGCACGCAGCGACGCCTGGTGCTGGCCAGCAATACACCGGTGATGGCAACTGCCATACCTATCCAGCCAGCGGGTGCCATGGTTTCGCCCAGCATGAACATGGCAACGACAGAGGCGCAGGCCGGCACCAGAAAGAACAGGGCGGAGACTTTGGCCGCCTGTTGGCGCCTGACCATGGCGAGCAACAGAGAAATGGTGATAATCGAATTGCATAGCACCAGATAGGCCAGGGCGCCGCCGAACTGCCAGGTCAGCTCGACATGATTGGTTTCCATGAGCAGGGCCAGAGGCAGGCAGAATACCAGCCCAATAGCACACTGAATGATATTGGCGGTGACCGGATGCGTCCCTGCGCCGCTGGTGCTGCTGACGCGCTCATATAATACGCCGGCGGTCATGGCGAACAGGGAGATGATGACCAGTACCAGGCCGAACCAGGAGCCCGCTTGCAAGGAAGATCCTGAAGCAATGACGATCACGGCGCCAGTCAGACCAAGGCCCAGTCCGAGCCACTGCAGACGGCTTTGGCGTTCGCCGGTCAGTTGCGGGGCGCTAATGCCAACCAGAATGGGTTGCAGCGAGACGATCAAGGCTACGGTTCCGGCGCTGACGCCCTGTTTCATGCCAACGTAGCTGAAACTGAAATACATGAACTGGATCAGCAGGCCGACAATGCAAATATTGGTCCATTCCCGACGTGTCGCCGGCCAGGATAAGCCCATCAATTTCTGGATGGGTAGCAGGGCGAGCACCACGCAGGCATAACGCAGGGATAGTAGCGTCAAGGGCTCGGCATACTGCAGTCCGATTTTCCCGAAACTGAAGCCCGATGACCACAGCAGAATAAAGACAATGGGTGCGCCCCAGGACCACCATAGGGTAGGGCTGGGAGAAGGTGCGGGGGTCATATTAATTGAACAAGTTCCGGGCGTACATGGCAATGGATTTGCTGATAGTAACGCGCGGGCTCTGATTTGACCATATCATGCCGATCTTGCGGATCTGGGTGCGGCCTGGCAGGGCGACTTTCTGAATACTCTTTCCCAGGCTTTCCAGCGAAAATGAATCGGGCACCAACGCGACGCCAACACCGCGGGCGACCAGCGCGGCAATGGTAAGCAAACTGTCTATTTCCAGGCGCTGATTTGGCACAATGCGGTGATCCTTAAGGTAGCGATCAACCAGCTGGCCACTATAAGAGCTGCGGGCATAACGGATAAACGGACTGGCCCGCAATATGTCATGGGCATTTTCCATTGACTTTGTCGTTGCGTATTTCGGCGGCACAATCAGTGTTAACGGCTCATCCTGAATCTTCAGCCAGGAACAGTTTTTGTAGATCGCAAATTGCGGCTCAATAGCGAGTGCAATATCCAGCGTGCCCGAATGCACTTGGTGGCACAGTTCTACCGATGGAGCATACGAAACAAAAATACTTACGTCAGGATGCTGCTCATAGGTTTTTTCCAGGAGCCGTGGCAGATGGGTAGTGAGGCCCGAAAAAAAAGAACCGAGTCTTAGTTCGCCCAGTACGTTGCCGCTTTTGACCATGGCAGTCATATCGCGGGAGTCCTGAATCATCTGCCGCGCCTTGTCACAGATCAGCAGGCCGTGCTCGGTGGGCCTGACAGTATGGCCTGAACGTCGGATCAGAGGCTGGCCAAGTTCCTGCTCAAGTGCACGGATGCGTGCCGACACCGCGCCGGGGGTGATGCCCAGATAGCGCGCGGCGTCCGAGATAGAGGCGCAATCCAGGGTTTTAATAAAGGTTTCCAGATAGTTCGTGTCCATGGCGTACCCAGTGGTTTCAACTGACGCATTAAAATTCGAAATATTTTTGCCTTTTCAATTCAAAAATATTCAGTATTTTTCTGATTCTACGCCATAAAATCGTCTCAACTTATCAAGGAGACAAATAATGGTTGAAATCAAAATACTTCAGCGAGCCCGAGCCGTCAGCGCAGCGCTGGTCAAGTCCTTTGCCGCCATTCCAGTTGCCAATATCAGCGACGTGATGCAGCGCCTTACGGCCGGTGGCCCATCGCTGCGGCCTATGCATGCGGGCGGTGTGCTGGCGGGGCCAGCCTTTACCGTCAAATCCCGACCGGGCGACAACCTGTTCGTGCACAAGGCCATCGCCATGGCCGCACCTGGCGATGTGATCGTCGTGGATGCGGGGGGTGATACGACAAATGCCATTATCGGTGAGTTGATGGTTCGTACCGCAAGCCGCAAGGGCATTGCCGGCATAGTGATCAACGGCGCCATTCGGGACCTGGATACCATCAGCCAGGGCGACTTTCCTGTGTACGCTGCGGGTGTGACACATCGCGGACCCTATAAAAATGGTCCCGGGCAAATCAATACAGCCATCAGTCTTGACGGCATGGTTATTGAACCGGGTGATCTTATTGTGGGCGATGCGGACGGACTGCTATGCGTGCCTTACGCAGAAGCTGAAGATATTCTCAAATGGGCAAGCGACAAAAACGCATTGGAGGCCGATATCATTCGTGATATCGACAACGATCGCCTGGATACCAGCTGGATTGACGTTGAGCTGGCAAAGCTCGGTTTTGTATCCAATGATGCCGGCTGAACAGGAAATATTATGAGCGAAAAAGTTTGTGTAGTACGCACCAACCTGTGGATTGATCCGATTTTTGACGCATTGCTCACAGCAAACGACAAAATTGATCTGCGTGTGATAGACGTAGCTGCGTCGCAACAGGAGTGGCACGAGACATTGCAACACGCCCATTACTATCATGTCTCGGCGGCCAAGGACGAGTTGCCTGCAGGGTTGTTTGTCACAGAAGCATTGCTGGCGCGTTGTCCAAGGCTCAAAGGGGTTTCGTCTTCCGGCGCAGGTTACGACACCATCGACATTGCCGCATGCAACGCGCGCAATATTACGGTGGTCAATCAGGCGGGGGGAAACGCCAACTCGGTAGCGGAAATGGCGCTAGGCTTGTTGCTGGCGGTGTCGCGCCGGATCGTAGAGTCTGATCGTGCCTTGGTTGCGCAACAGGCTAGCAGCCGCGAAGCATTGATGGGACATGAGGTTGCAGGTAAAACGCTGGGCCTGGTCGGCATTGGTCACATCGGAAGCCGCTTTGCCCAGATGGCAACTGGTTTGGGCATGAATGTACTGGCGTACGATCCGCATCTGACGCCGCAAGATATTGGCTTGCGGCAGGCCCAGCCAGTGTCCTTTGAGGCGTTGCTGGCGCAGTCTGATATTGTGTCGCTGCATTGTCCGCTGAATAATGACACACGCGATATGTTCAATGCCAGGGCGTTCAGCGCCATGAAGCCAGGGGCTATTTTTATTTCAACTGCACGTGGCGGCATTCATAACGAAGCGGATCTGCATGCCGCTTTGCACAATGGCCATCTGGCTGGCGCCGGCCTGGACGTCTGGCGTCAGGAACCGCCTGTGGCAGACAATCCGCTACTTGGCCATCCTCGCGTGGTGGCAACGTTTCACACTGCAGGGGTATCTCATGAAGGCAGGCACAATGTCGCTCGCATGGCTGCCCGGCAATTATTGCTGATGGTTGACGGTAAAACACCACCGCACGTGGTCACTTCCTAGCTGTATTACCAACGGGCTGCCCCTTGGCCAATAAAGCAGCGGGCGGCTCATTTATGTTTTTGCATTCTAATAACGGAGACAACCCATGAAATATACACTGACACGCGTCCTTGCCGCGACAGCGCTGATCTTTGGCACCGCCCAGGCTCATGCCCAATACCCCGAACATGCCATCAGTATGGTGGTGTCGTATGCGCCGGGGGGTGGCACTGATTTGGTGGCGCGAGCTATCGCACCCTATATACAGAAGTACCTGGGTGAAGGCGCCAACATCGTTGTGCTCAATCGTCCCGGTGCCGGTGGCGCGATCGGCTTTTCGGAAATCAAGCGCGCCAAACCAGATGGCTACACCATTGGCTTTGTTAACACGCCAAATATGCTGACGATCCCGATCGAGCGTAAAGCCAATTATCACTGGCGTGATTTTGATCTGATCGGTAACCTGATCGATGATCCGGATGGCTTTGCCGTTAGTGGTAAAGGCGATATCAAAACACTCAAGGATCTTGAGAAATATGCCAAGGAAAATCCGGGCAAGGTTACGGTAGGCACCACGGGCGTCGGGTCGGACGACCATCTGGCTATGATGAAATTCGAGAAGCTCACCGGCACAACCCTCAATCACGTACCGTTCAAGGGAGCCGGCGAAGTACGTAATGCAATACAGAGCGGACAGATCATGCTGGCTGCCATGAATGTAGGCGAAGTACTGGCCTATCAAAAGGGTGGCACAGATATTCGTTTGCTGGGATCCATGAGTGAGCAACGCAGTACGCTTGCGCCTGAGGTTCCCACCTTCAAAGAGCAAGGGTATGATGTCATCATGCGTCTTTAAGAGGTATTGCTGCGCCCAAGGGATTGCCGGAAGACATAGCGACAAAACTCAGGGTAGCGGTGCAGAAAGCATCAGCCGACCCGGAGTTCATTGCGAAAGCGAAAACCATGTTTGTGCCGCTACGCTATATGGACAACAAGACTTACCACGAAGAACTTGATCAGGCCGAAAAGGATTTCAAGGCTTTGTGGAAGGCAAGTCCGTGGTCCGAGAAAGCACAATAATCAGCGAGGGTGGTAATGGCACGAACAGACCGGGCACTTTGTCTGGATGACTTTGAAGCGATGGCGCAGCGACACCTGCCCAGACCCATTTTTGAATATATACGGGGGGGTGTCGAGACCAACGCATCTGTTGATGACAATCGTCGCGCCTTTCAAGAATATGCATTCATTCCCAGGTCGCTGGTGGATGTATCGGCAATCGACACCACCGTCTCTCTATTCGGGCGGCAATACCGATCGCCGGTGGGCATCGCGCCCATGGGTCTGAGTGCGTTGTCTTCCTATCGGGGCGATCTGGTGCTTGCTCAGGCCGCTGCGCTTGCAGGCATTCCCATGATCATGAGCGGGTCCTCTCTGATTCGTTTGGAAGAGGTGGTGTCCATTGCGCCACAAACCTGGTTTCAGGCCTACCTGCCAGGTGATGCGCAGGAGATTGCCAAGCTTGTTGACCGGGTCGCCCAGGCCGGGTTCAGCACGCTTGTCATTACGGTCGATACGCCTGTTGCGGCAAACCGGGAAAACAACATCCGCGCGGGGTTCTCTACGCCGCTGCGGCCCTCTTTGCGCCTGTTTCTCGACGGCCTGACGCATCCGCGCTGGGTCTGCAATACATTTCTGAAAACCTGCATCAAGCACGGCATGCCGCACTTTGAAAATAACTATGCAAGCCGCGGCGCACCCATTTTGTCGAAAAATGTATTGCGTGATTACTCGGATAGGGGGCATATCAGCTGGGATCATTTGCGTACCATCAGGAAGCAATGGAAAGGACAATTGGTCATCAAGGGGGTCCTGAGCAAACCGGATGCCGCCACAGCGATTGAGATCGGTGTTGACGGCATCATTGTTTCCAATCATGGCGGCGCCAGCTGGACGGCAGTATTTCCCCTTTGCGCGTATTGCCTGAAATTGCCGATATCGCCGGCCATATTCCGGTCATGCTCGACAGCGGGGTACGGCGTGGCACAGATGTCCTCAAAGCGCTGGCGCTGGGTGCGCGTTGTGTTTTTGTAGGGCGTCCTTTTGCCTACGCGACTGCAGTGGGCGGTCAAAATGGCACTAACAGAGCCATTGAATTAATAACCAGCGAAATAACACGAGACCTGGGGCTGCTGGGCGTGACTTGCGTGCAGGACTTGTCTGTTGACCATTTGCGCAGGCTATCGGGCATCAGAAGCTGATCCATCGTTGCACTTGACATGATCCAGATGCGGGAATAGAGTGCAATTTTTGGAGGAGACAAATCGTGTTATCACAATTGAAATTATCCCGCATCAGCCGGCTGTGTATCGGTGTTAGTGCTGCGCTTGCCATGAGCGCAGCCGTTGCCCAGCCCCAGGATGTCAAAGCCACCTTGACCTCGCTTAGCGAGTCCAAAGAAGTCAAGCGCTCATGGCGCCCTGGAAAAAGATCACGACCGGACCATTGAAGACCTTCGCAGCATTACCGAAGTTGAAGCGCCGCCTTTCAAGGAAAAGACACGCGCTGAATATGTATTGAAGCGTTTCAAGGCGGTTGGTCTTTCAGATGCAGCGCTCGATTCCGCGGGCAATGTGGTAGGCATTCGCAAGGGAAGCGGCAAGGGCCCGATGCTGCTCGTATCGGCCCATCTTGATACGGTCTTCCCCGAGGGTACAGACGTTAAAGTCAAAGAGCAGGACGGCAAATTACTGGCGCCGGGTATCGGCGATGACACGCGCGGCATTGCCGTCCTCATTTCGTGGATCAAGGCGCTCAACGAACACAAAGTAAATACCGTCGGCGATATCATGTTTGTGGCAAACGTAGGCGAAGAAGGGCTGGGCAATCTGCGCGGCATGAAAGCGCTGTTCAAGGAAAACAAGAATATTGACGGCATGGTCGGGCTCGAACCCGGCGAGGGCGATAAAGTACTCACTCAGGCACCGGCAGCCATCGCTATGAGGTGTCGTTCAAAGGTCCTGGCGGACATAGCTTTGGCGCCTTTGGCAAAGTACCCAGCGCCATTCATGCCATGGGGCGCGCCATTGCTCACATTGGCGACGTTCAGGTTCCCACCGATCCCAAGACAACGTTCACAGTGGGCACCGTGGGCGGCGGAACGTCAGTCAATACGATCGCCGGCGATGCCAAAATGGCAGTTGACATCCGCTCTAACGAAACACCGTCGCTTCTGGAAGCTGAAAAGAACATTATGGCGGCCATTGAAAAGGGTGTAAGGCAGGAGAATGAACGCTGGAAATCCGAGGCCAAAATCACTTTCGACGCAAAATTGATTGGTGATCGGCCTGCAGGGAAGACGCCCAATGACAGTGTGATCGTCAGGGCGGCGCTGGAGTCAATTGCACTGGCTGGCGGCAAGGGCCAGACCAGAGCAGGCAGCACAGATGCAAACGTGCCAATGAGCCTGAATATTCCTGCGGTTATTCTGGGTAGCGGTGGAAAATCAGGTGGTTCTCACTCCCTGAAGGAATGGTTTGATCCAACTGACGCCTGGAAGGTTCGCAAATCAGCTTTACCACCGTATTGTCGCTGGTCGGCATTCAAGGGGTTAGCGAACCATTGTTGAAAAGCGCTGCAAAATAACGGCCGCATATGGCGTGAACTGAAGAGAATGTGGCGGCAGTTCAAGCCCGTGGTATCCCGGATAATGTCGATACCCTGGCTTGGCTGCCTCTCGTACCTGAATCATGCCGGCATGCACTTTTTGCATACGAATCCACGAGAACCAGACGCTACCTTCTTAGCCTGCAAATCGATGTTCAGGCAAGCCTCGTACCCCCAAGCCGGAAATGGCGAACACACTACCACCCAGCACATTGTCTGTGGGGAAGCGGGCAAGCGGCGGTCTCGACATGCAGGTCACATATAAAATATCCAGATTGGGCCCACCAAACATAACGCTTGTCACATTCTTTACCGGCATGGGAATGGTCCGATCAATGGTGCCGTCCGGACGATAGCGAACAAGATTTCCTTCATAGACTTGGGCGTTCCACAAGCAACCTTCCTCATCCACCGTCGATCCGTCGGACGACTTGAAGTGTTCTCCCTGCAACGTAGTAAACACGCGCTTATTCGATATATCGCCGGTGCGCTGGTCATAGTCGTAAGCCCAAATGTCGCCACACCAGGTATCAGAGAAGTAGAAAGTATTGCCGTCCGGACTCCAGCACGGGCCATTGGACACAATGATATTGTCTTCCAGTTTGTGGACGCTCATATCAGCATCAAGCCGATACAGCGCGCCATTGGGGCCTTCTTCCAGTGTGTCCATGCTGCCGAAAAGAAACCGGCCCTGTGCATCGACCTTGCCATCATTCAGGCGGTTATTGAGTCGTTCCGGTTCGGGGTCCGTAATCAATTGAACCTCGCCGGTCTCAAAATCCAGCGTATGAATCCCCCGCGCCAGTGAAACAATTGCGCCACCATTTTTGCGTAATGCCATAGATCCTATTTTTTGCGGCACTTGCCAAGCGCGGACTTCGTCTCCCTGAGCCGTTGCACGAAACACCCGGCCGTCTGCACTGTCAATCCAGTACAGGCGCTGTTCCTGAACATCCCACAGCGGACCTTCGCCCAGCGTGGTCTTGACGTCTACCAGCACTTCGATTTTCATACCTCTCTCCTTGGATAAATGAAGTTGGCTTCTTCTCTTGGTTTTCTGTTCATGTCGATCTTGAATGTTTGGCATTGCACCGTGCGCTATCTGGCCCGTTCGCGCAGCATTGCAACCGCGCCCAATAACACGATGCCAAATAGAATAGGGCGCACCGCATAGGGTAAACCACTACCTGCGAGCAGAATTTGCAGGGTCGTCAGAAGCAGTACGCCGGCAAGAATGCCCAAATAGTGCCCGCGTCCACCAGTAATCAAACCGCCGCCGACCACAATGACTGCAATGGAGGGAAGCAGATAATCGTCACCCATTCCCAGGCTGGCCTGCCCGGAAAAACCGGTCAGCAGGATACCGGTAATAGCAGCACACACCGACGACAAGACATAAACCAGAATCAACACGCGGCGCGTGGACACGCCCGACAGATAGGCCGCGTTTTGATTACTGCCGGTTGCGTAGATATGGCGACCAAAGCGCGTTTTACTTAGCAGGAATACCGAGCCGATCACGAATATAATCAGCAGCACGATTACAGGTGTGATACCAGCAACCCGTGCTGTCATGAGCCAGCTTATCGACGGCGAAGGGAATGCGCTGGGTGTACCCCCTGAGTAGAGCAGGGCGATGCCTTGAAGGATACCATTGCTCGCCAGTGTGGCAACGATGGGCGAAATACCGAGAACGGCAACCATCACACCGTTACTTACCCCTATCAGTACGCCAATAAGTAAAATCACCGGCAATGCATAAAGCAACGCCTCGTTGGAACCTGCGTTAATCCGGTAAACAGAATGCCTGACAGCGCAATGGTCCAGGGAATGGACAGATCCAGTCCCCCGGTGAAAACCACCACACCCTGACCCAATGCCAGGATAATCAGGAACGTTGATAAGACCAGCATTGAGTTCCAGTAAGACCATTCATATACATTGCGGCCCAGCAAAAACTGCGTGGCAATGAGCAGGATCATCAGTCCGGCGAGCGCGGGCAGTGATATACGAAGGTCCTTTTGATGCTTTTTG
Source organism: Advenella kashmirensis WT001 (assembly GCF_000219915.2). Lineage (NCBI taxonomy): Bacteria > Pseudomonadati > Pseudomonadota > Betaproteobacteria > Burkholderiales > Alcaligenaceae > Advenella > Advenella kashmirensis. The sequence continues at coordinate 2,060,289 of NC_017964.1, forward strand.
AAAAAACTGATGCGACTGTCCGGCAAGTCCGGGCTATTTCCACTTACATCTATGTATTTGGACTGTGGATCAAGCTGCGATGCAAGTCGTCCGTGACGCATTGCCCGCCATCGGTGTCCGAGCAGTCGGAGAAACTTTCTGAGTTCAGAATCCTTGCCAAGGCCTCCGATCATGACGGCAACGATCAATACGACACCCTGGGCGATGGTGGAGTAGTAAGCAGAGATATTAAACAACAGCAGAATATTGACAATCAGCATGAGCACAAATGCGCCAAGGACCGACCCCACTGGCCCGCCTTTGCCGCCGCCCAGACGGGTGCCGCCAATAACAATAGCGGCAAACACGGACAGCAGTAGTGAATTCCCGACTAGCGGATCACCGGCGCCGGTCTGTGCGCTAAGGAAAAAACCTGCCAGGCCGTAAAACGCTCCAGCCAGCGTGTAAGTCAGTAAATAGCTGCGTCCCAGCGGGATACCGACAGCACGGGCTGCCTCGGGATTACCGCCGATGGCATACAGATGCAGGCCGAACGGTGTTCTTTTTATCCACGCCCATACAAGGAGGCACAGAATGACGAGAAACACCGAGGCCGGAAACAGCTCGGGTAACACATCGCCCATCAGATAGGTACCAAGCGAAGTCGGGACGGTCCCACCGGGTGAGTTCATGATCAGTAACGTGATTCCCTGGATGATGAACATGGTGGACAGCGTGACAACAATGGGCTGAATCCTGGCATAGGCAACCAGTACGCCATTGACAAACCCGCAGCCTGCACCGACCAGTATTGCCAGCATAAACGACGCGGCAAAGGCTGCCGGGGTACTATCGTCAATATAACCAGCGGCAAGCATGACATTCACAAGTGAAATAATCGCGCCTACGGAAAGATCAAAACCACCGCTTAATATTACCAGTGTGCCGCCAAGGGCCGCCAATGCCAGTGTCGTACCTCCGCTGGCAAGCAATGACACGTCAAAATAACTGAAGCCGGCGCTGGTGGCGATAATGATGGCGAGCAAGATCACAAGCACCACAAAGGCCGTGATCAGATTTCCATATTTGTGCAGCAGGGTGTATTGCTGATTCATCTCACTGTGCTCCCGCCTGCCGCAGGTTCCCCATGGCAACGTCCATGATGCGGGTCTCGCCTATATCGCCTCCCGCTAAGGTTTCCCTGATTTCACCTTTGTACATCACATGTACGCGATGGCTGAGGTTGACTACTTCCGAAATCTCTGTCGAATAGAACAGTACCGAGCCGCCCATTGCCGCGAAGTCGGCAATCAATTCGTACAACTCATGTTTTGTGCCGACATCAATGCCACGGGTGGGATCAAACAGCAGGAGTATGCGGCTGCGCGCCAGCAGCCATTTGGCGATGACAATTTTCTGCTGATTTCCACCGGAAAAAGAGGCGGCATCCATCCAGAGAGCTCGACGATCAAGCTCGATCCTGTTAAACACTTTAGCGGCCGACTGTGCTTCATTTTTTTCGTTAAGGGTGCCGTAGACGCTGAAGTGGTCCAGTACCGGCAGCGAAGTATTCTTCAGGCCGCTTTGATTCAGCAGCAGCCCTTCCGTTTTCCTGTCTTCTGGCACAAAACCGATACCGATATTGGGTCTGATGGCATCTACTGGTGACAGTAATGTGAGCGGCTGGCCATCAAGCAGCAGTGTTCCCGAATCGGGCTGTTCAATGCCAAAACACAATTGAAACAGGTCAAGCTGCCCCATGCCCTGCAACGCAGCAACGCCAAGAATTTCGCCTTTTTTAAGATCAATAGTGATATCGTTCAACCGCGATGTGTGGACGTTTTTCAATGTCAGCACAGACTCATCCGTTGGGGGCAGTTGTTTCTTTGGGTATACCTGGGAAATTGAGCGACCGACAATGGACTCAACAACTTCGGTGTCCGAGAATGCATCGGCCGGGCGCGTAGCAACATGATGGCCATTGCGCAGAATCGAGAGATCATCACAGAATTCGCGTACTTCTTTCATGCGATGAGAAATAAATATAATTGTCACACCCTCGGCTTTAAGTTTGCCGATAATGTCGCCCAGCCAGTTGACGTCCGACGCCGTGAGGGTGGATGTAGGCTCATCCAGCAGCAGGATCTGTGGCTGGCGAAATAGCGCGCGGGCGATTTCCAGTTTCTGTTGCAGGGCAAGATTGTAGCGGTTGACAGGCAGGTCCAAAGAAATCGGAAAATCCAGTTCGGCAAAATGCCGTTCCAACCGCTGGCGCAAAGCGCCGCGCTTGAGCATACCGGTTCGATTGGTTGCCGAGTAGGGCAGCATCATATTATCGAAGACAGACAGATCAGGCAGCAGCGTCATTTCCTGAAAGGCAGTCTGTATCCCCGCTTCTTGTGCGCTGCGTGGCGAGACAAGCCGCGCCTGTTGACCAAATATTTCAATCGTACCCATAGTCGGTGCAATCAGGCCCGACAGCAGTTTGACGGTGGTTGATTTGCCGGCGCCATTTTCTCCCAGCAACGCGTGGACACGGCCGCGCGTGATTGTTAGGGAAACAGCGTTCAGCGCTTTTATCGGCCCGTAGTTCTTTGAAACATCCGACAGACGTAATGCAATGGCGGACTCATTCATAGTGAGCAATTCCAGTATGTAGACGGATTGGACGCACGCATGGCATGCGCCTCATCCAGGCATTACTTATTGTGTGTCTGGCTCTGACTTGAGTGCTGCGTTAATACCCAGCCCTTCAGTTTGCTCGGAATAGATCGAGGCAAACCAGCCTGGCTTGCTAACCAGTTTCGGAGAAAAAACGTTGCAGCCATCCTTCAGGTCTTTCCAGCTGCCGTCCTTACATAGTTTGATCGTTTCGTTGGTTACTTGCGGCAGGGGCAGTGTGATTTTCTGCGGGAACGTCTTGCCCTCGATGGACTGCACCGCCAGCTTTAGCGCCAATGCGCCTGAATAGGGCGGAGAGGCATAGGAAATTCTAGGCGCACCAAGAGGACGATAACTACCGGTAGCACCATCCAGTTTTGTGTCGGGCGGGAGCATCTGCACGCGACCGCCGTTGGAGCCTTCACCGGCACATGGCAGCAGGTCTTTGGCGTCTTTGCCAGCTTCCAACTGCATGGAATTTGCCGTGTAGCAGCCCACCTGAAGCCACAGCCCATCTATCTGGTCCCAGTTTCTGACGGCCACAATTTTTGACAATTCAGTTCGGGCAACGGCCTGGTTCCACATGCCAGGGGTCTCTGCACGATTTTCATCTCGGGGTGTTTGGCAAATACTTCCTTGGCCGCTTCGGTTCGATATTTATCCACCGATGTGCCAGGCACGCCCGTGAGCATAACAACGTTGCCTTTGTAATTCATTTTCTTGGCCAGCCATTCTGCAGTGACCCGCCCGGCCTCGTGCTGGTCGATGGCTACGTTATGCGCACATGGTTCAGTGACCTCGCCATCGTAGGCAAAGATTTTTACGCCTTTATCGCATGCATTTTTGATCACACGGTTCAGTGCGGTAGGAGAGATCGGAAATACGACGATGGCTTCGGCGCCCGCCTGAACCATGGCGTTGATCTGCTGAATTTGTTTTTGCGCATTTTCCCCGGATACTTGCACCTGAAGGTCAACCTTATCTGCCAGTTCCGGTGTTTTGGCCATGGCTTTGACCATATTGGCCGCCTCCGCCTGCCAGTCATTTCCGATGAAACTCATGCTCAGATAGATTTTGTGTTTTTTTGCCGCCTGAGCGTGCGTCACCGCACTCAGAGGGGCCATGGTCAACGCCAGCAGTGATGCCAGTAGTACAGATTTGGTTTGCATCTTATGTCTCCGGTAAGATCCAACTTCAAATTGAACGAATATTATTTTTTCTTTGGTTTGCCCATGAATATCAGGCTATTGTATGATCTGTGATCACACTATGTTTGGAAGTTAGCATGAGATTTGCAATACTGTCAATATTTGCGAGGGAAGTATTTCGATGATGGAAATGAGCAATAAACTAAAAAAAGTAGATCGCAGCAAGCTCTCGGATCGGGTGCATAGTGAGCTCAGTTCTTTGCTGATTTCAGGTCAGCTTTCCCCCGGGGATATGTTCAGTTTGCGTGGCCTGGCGGACACGCTTGGAACAAGTGCCATGCCAGTGCGCGAAGCCGTAGGCAGGCTGGTCGCAGAGAGAGCGCTTGAGATTCTCCCGAACCGAGCCATTCGTGTACCGCTGATGACGGTCAGTCGATTTCTCGAACTACGGACGATCCGTATTGAATTGGAGGGGCTGGCGACGGCGCGGGCGGCCGTCAACCGCAGCCAGAAACAGTTGACCAGGATGCAGGATATTCAAATGCAATTCGAGGTGGCCAGAAAAGCCCGCGAGCCAAACGGAAAAGCAGCTGTCAGATTGAACAAAAATTTGCATTTTTGCGTATATGGTGCGGCAGGCATGCCTATCTTGTTCGACATGATTGAAGCGCTCTGGTTGCAGATCGGTCCGGTTCTTAATTACGATCTGGCGGTCAATTCTGAGAGGTTGGTTAATCGGCAAGCGCATATTCATCATAAAAATATGGTGGATGGGATCAAGATGAAGCAACCTGAATCGGCCCGTGCTGCCTTAGTGGCAGACTTAATGAGCGCCAGTGAATTGATCATACAAAAAGATGTACTCTCGCCGGGATAGCCGGCATGCTTGCGCACTATTGGATTGCTGATTGATATGGCGTGGCCAGGCCATTACAATTGCCCCGAGACCAACCGGAGCACACCATGCCGATATTCCAATACGGGGAAACCGAAGTAGAATGGCTGAGCAAACGCGACAAACGCCTGGCTCAGGCTATTGAACGTATCGGCTTGATTGAACGCAGTACGATGCCCGATCTATTTACCGCATTGATTCAATGCATTATCGACCAGCAGATTTCAGCTGCTGCTGCGCGCACTGTCAACGCACGAATCCTTCAGGTATGCGGCGGACACATGAGTGCAGAGGCCTTGCTGGCAGCCGGTGCAGATAACCTGCAACGCTGCGGCACGAGCATGAGAAAAGTGCAATACATGCTTGGCGTGGCCGAGGCGGTCCAGGCGGGGAAGTTGGATCTGTCTGCGATCCCGGCAATGGACGATGCGCAAGTAATCCAGACCCTTACGGGTTTAAAGGGAATCGGAATCTGGACCGCCGAAATGCTGATGATATTTTCGCTGGGTCGCCCGGATGTATTGAGCTGGGGAGATCTTGCCATTCAGCGAGGCATAATGCGCTTGTACAATCATAAGGAACTGCCGCGCGAGCGCTTCGAGCGCTACCGACGGCGTTATTCGCCATACGGCAGCACCGCGTCGCTTTATTTATGGGCGCTGGCCAAATAGTCACTTGATTACCTGGGCCGGCGCTTTTGCGGCATCAAAACGCCTGAAAACGTTTTGCGATAATGCTAGTACGATTCAAAAATAAACCAAACCTTTATCCTCGGGAAAATCCCTATATTGACGTGCATTCATTAAACACATTAATATTAGTTAAACGTTTAACTAATATTTACCATGATGCGATGACTCTCCGAGGAGTTTCGTTGTTTTGGTCCGTTTACCAGTCAGTCCCAGTAATTACTAAACGAATGCACGGTCATCAACTGCATAAACGCAGCATCTTCATCAGATATTTTTGCGAACCGTAAGTGGTGACGCGAGCGTAACGTGGAGCTGGCAGCGGGCATCAACACACTACGAGGCCATTAATGATAGAGCAGCAGTTTGATTTTGAGAATCTGAAAGGCAGGTTGTATACCGCTGTACTGTCCGATGTACTGGACAGTATGGGCTATCGGAACCAGGCAATGTTGCCGTTTGTGCGCCCTTTGTCCGAAGAGTGGACCATGTTTGGCCGTGCGCGAACGGGCTATTTCATGAACACTTTTTCTGTGGCTCCGGGCGAGAACCCATATGAGCATGAGATTGCACTGATTGATGATTTGAAGCCTGACGATGTGGTCGTATTGGGCTGCGATGGCCCGACAACCCGTATTGCACCCTGGGGAGAGCTGCTTAGTACCGCATCTCAATACCGTGGCGCGGTGGGTTGCGTAACCGATGGCCTGGTAAGAGATATTCGATATATCCGGAAGTTGAATTTTCCAGTCTTTCATGGTGGGATCGGGCCATTGGATTCGCAGGGCAGAGGCAAAATGATGAATTACGATTTGCCGATTCAATGCGCCGGGGTAATGGTGCGGCCCAATGACCTGGTCTTTGGTGACGCCGATGGGGTGATTGTGATTCCGATCGAGATAGCCGCACAAGTGATTGAACAGTCACTGCAGAAGGTGGAAAGTGAGAACCACACGCGTCAGGAGCTGGCCCGGGGCCTGTTATTGCAGGACGTCTATAAGAAATACGGCGTACTGTAATGGCCTGGGCTCAATATTAATAGCTGCGACTGGTTACCGGCCGGTGTTTTCCTGATGGCTTTGGATCCGCTCAGATATCTGCTGGCATTCAGGTGTAGACGGTATGCATTCATCGCCCGCTGCAGGCATGCAGCCAGAGCCTGGCAGAAGAGGGAAAAGTCAGAAGCGCTTCTTGGCTTGTGAGCGGTTTGTTTAGCAGGGCAGGCATGACAACTTGGCTGCGTTAACGCAATGTTGTGCCAGTCACCGGTACTACGGGCAGAACCAATGTATCGAATTCAAAGCGGCCATTTTCCAGTCGCGCCAGCAGGGCCGCACCACCGGTCTGGCCTAACGTATAGGCCGGCGATTGGACCGATTCCAGCACCGGTAGCAGGGCAGCAGTGGTGTCAAATGCATTGAAGCCGGTAATACCGATATCTTCGGGGACTCGATGGCCGTTGTCTGTCAGATGTCGGTAGGCAACATAGGCCAGCCGGTCGTTGGTCCCAATAACAACATCGGGCCGGCCGTGCGTTGCCATGGCGGCATCCAGCGCCTGCTGGATAGACTGCTGCCGGTTCTCGTCACTTGAAATAATCTGGTAATTGCATTTGTGTTTATCCAGTACCTTGCGTAGTCCTTTTACCCGTGCTTCGATTGCGTGCCATTGCAATTGCGGAGTCAGTATGAAAACCCGCTTGGGATTGCGCGCCACGATCTTCAGCGCCAAGGTTTCTGCACCACCCTGATCGTCCTGATTGATAAAACAGCAGTCTGTCAGCGTTTTTCCGGGTTTCTCCTGAAACACTACCACGGGATGTCCGCTGGCAAGTACCTGATCAAGATAACGCCGACGTTGTGCGATACGGCCCGAGAGCATCAGCAAATGGCATCCACTACCGACTCCTTCAACAGGAATGATTTTTCGAAGCTCGCTGGCTCAATCCCGTGCAACAACAGGCCATAGTTATGGTTGCCAAGAAAGTTCGACAGACCGGCAACCAGGTGTGTCGTATAGGGGTCAGTCAGAAAAGTTGGCGAATTGTCGACGATGGCCATGCCGACAATATAATTGCGCTGCGTGCGCAACTGACGGCCACTGCGGTTCGGCCGGTAGTTCAGCTCCCGGATAATGCGCTGGACGCGCGCAACCGTTTCGGCAGATATGCCTTTGTTTATGCCATTGACTACTTTTGAAACCGTGGCAATGGAAACCTTGGCCTGCTCTGCGACGGATTTTAGCGTAATAGGCTTCATGGTCTGCTCGATATCAGAATGAAAAATTATAGCCTACCGTACAGAGACGGGATAGGGATGTGGTTTGCGCCGCGCCCTAATCACCAGAAGCCTGGCAACGATTGTCTCGAAATCGAAGTGCATGTAGATTGAATTCAGATTCAATTTGAATCATAAAGGTCATAAAGCCATACTATTGCATTTTAGGTTCGGTTGGATTATTCTTGCTTTACAAAAGGAGACATAAAAATGATTCAGCTACCACGCATACTTTGCGGCATTCTGCTTACCGCCATCATGAGCGTATTGAATGCGCACGCACAAACCTATCCGGAAAGGCCGGTGGTTCTGATTAATCCATATGCAGCAGGCGGGCCGGCCGATGTACTTGCCCGCAAACTTGCCTCCGAACTGCGCGCCGAGCTGGGCCAGCCGGTTGTTGTGGAAAACAGGCCCGGCGCAGCAGCGGCCGTAGGCACGGCGTTTGTATCCAATGCCAAACCGGACGGCTACACCTTGCTTATGGGCACATCTGCAGGACATGTTGTAACACCTTTGCTGCACAAGGTCGCCTACGATGGCATTGCCGATTTCAGCTTTATCGGAATTGTGACGCGGCAATCGAATATGCTGGTTGTGAATCCGGCCCTTAAAGTGGAGAACCTCAAAGAACTGATCGCGTATGCACGTGACCATCCCAAACAATTGAATTTTGGCTCAGCCGGTGCGGGCGGTGCAACGCATTTGAGCGGCGAACAGTTTATGCGAAAAACCGGCGTCGAACTGGTCCATGTACCCTATAGCGGGGCAGCGCCGGCGCTGACCGATCTGATGGGAGGTCAGGTGCAGCTGGCGTTTTTGAATCTGTCGGCATCGCTCCAGTATGTCAAGAACGCACGCCTGAAAGCGCTGGCGTATGGGGCCGACAAACGCTCGCCCTTGCTTCCCGATGTGCCGACCATGCAAGAGGCCGGAGTACCTGATGCGCAAGTGGCCACCTGGTACAGCCTTGCCGCGCCGCATGGCACACCAGCACCTGTCATTGATAAGTTGAACAAGGCGTTGCTGACAATCAATCGAAAATCTGACTATCAGGCTTTTTTGCGCAGCGTCGACGGCGAAATATTATCGCTGACGCCGGCACAAACCACCGAATTTGTCCGTCAGGATCAGGATGTGATGGCCAAGCTGCTACGTGCTATCGGTAATGCCAAATGAAATAGGACCCAGCCAAACTGCAATGCCGGATTAAAGAGGACGGGGCAAAGGGGTTCGGCCCGGTTCAGTAGCCGGGGAAGGGGAGACCGGCGCGGATAGTATAGCCTGGCACTAAGACAGCGGGGACGGGTCCGGCCGGCATCAGCCCAATTGCAATCGTAATGCCAGCGCAGCAAGCGTAACCAGCAATACCGGCAGTGTCAGTACGATACCCACTCGGAAATAATAACCCCAGGTAATTCTGACACCTTTTCGCGCAAGCACATGCAGCCACAGCAGGGTAGCCAGGCTGCCTACCGGTGTGATTTTCGGACCCAGGTCGCTGCCGATGACATTGGCATAGATCATCGCCTCACGGACCAGGCCGGTGGCCTGACTGCTTTCAATGGACAGGCGCCGATCAACACTGTGGGCAGATTATTCATGACAGAGGAAAGCAGGGCAGTAAGCACGCCTGTTCCCAGGGTTGCGGCCCAGATGCCGTTGTTTGCCAGCAGGTCGAGAATCTGCGTAATATACCCTGTCAATCCGGCGTTGCGCAGCCCATAAACAACCAGGTACATGCCCAGGGAGAAAAATACAATGGACCACGGTGCTTCACGCAACACCTTGCGGGTGCGTATGATGTGGCCCTGGCCGGCAACAATCCACAGGATGAGCGCACCTGCCGAAGCAATCACACTGACTGGAATACCGCTATCTTCGAGCAGAAAAAATCCTAGAAACAGCATGATCAGCACCAGCCAGCCCGTATAAAATGTTCGCCGGTCAACAATGGCTGACGACGGTGCTTTGAGCGCAGCTTCGTTGTAAGTGACGGGAATGTTCGCGCGAAAGTAGCTGGCCAGCACCAATAGAGTCGCAACAACCGATACAAGGTTTACCGGTACCATGATCTGTGCATACCGGGCAAAGCTGATATTGAAAAAATCCGCCGATACAATATTGACCAGGTTCGAGACGATCAGCGGCAAGCTTGCAGTGTCTGCGATGAAGCCGGCTGCCATTACAAATGCAAGTGTGGCTGCCGGGCCAAAGCCCAGTGCCGTCAGCATGGCCATGACAATTGGTGTGAGGATGAGTGCAGCGCCATCGTTGGCAAACAAGGCAGATACCGCAGCGCCCAGCAGAATCACCAGACAGAACAGTACACGTCCCCGTTCTTTCCCCCAACGAGCTACGTGCAACGCAGCCCATTCGAAAAAGCCCGCTTCGTCCAGCAGCAGGCTGATAATGATAATTGCAATGAACGTGGCGGTGGCGTTCCAGATAATCGCCCACACCACCGGAATATCGGAAAAGTGTATGGTGCCGGTCAGCAATGCCAGTGCTGCGCCAAGCATCGCGCTCCAGCCCACACCCAGGCCGCGCGGCTGCCAGATAACCAGAATCATGGTAAGAATGAAAATAGCGAGGGCAATCAGCATAAAGGCGGCTCAGAAACAAATACAGATCCGGCAATAATATGCGGATCGCAAAAATGGGTAATCATAAACTACGACGTACTGCCTGGTTTATTCAGTGACGGGTGCCGGCGCAGTATTTTTTTGCTTCGTACTCGCTTTTTTTCTGAAGTAAAAGACAATGCAGCATTTCCGATGACAGGCCGTGCAGCACCAGCCGGTGTCCGGCACGCAAGGTGGACAAGGGCACCAGCGGGTGATGATTGTTAACCAGCATCAGATGCTCTGGCGCCTGCAGGATCTGGGCCGCGTAGATTCCAATTGTTTCATCAAGCTGTAGTGAGTTGGCAGCCCGCCAGAAATCATTATCGGTCAGCAGCAGTTGATACAGCGGGGTAAACAGCTCAATGGCGCTTTGCAGATCCAGTACATTGCTGCGTGTTCCGGGCATGTCCTGCAGGCGGACGGTCGGTTCGTGCAACATTGAAAAATCCGGGTCGTCTACCGGCCCCAGACGCTTGCCCGCAACAAGCAAGGCCTGGTTCAAACGGATGACGAAGTTGTAGAGATTAATATCATGTTTGACGAAGACGTGATCTCTCAGATCATCTATGGTCTCGGGTTCCAATGGGCTGGTCGACACCGGGGCCGGCGAGTTGGCTGCAATGAATGCCAGGATCTGGGATCCAAGATGAAAATGCCGCAGGATCAGCCAATTGGCTTGCGGGGATACGAAACGCTTGAGCCCCCATACCAGAATGCGATGCAGCAGGGCAGACTGGGCCCAGCGCTTGGCAAAAACGTTTTAACGATCTGGATCAGGATAATGCATAAGCGGGCCAGCGGCCGTAAAAACGGCAACAGATATTGGCGCGAACTTGAACTGGAATCTTCCAGCCAGGCCTGCTTGACCGCATCGGGAAGCGGGGTGCTTTGATCCAGGTAGGATGCCAGCCATGGGCTCGGGTCCTCAGGATTATGTTCTTTTTTCAGAAATTCAGGTTGGTCACTTGTCACGATTCGTACTCTTTTGCGTGATGAAATTGCATGAGATAAAGTGCAGCAGTGCGTCTGGCAGTATCGACGATCTGGCGCTCCGCACGACCACGATTGTCGCAATCGAGCGCAAGTGACACGGCAACCAGCCAGCGTTGCAGATGATGCTGGTCATTATGGCCATGATATTCCAGAAACCGAAATGCGTCGGCCGGTAGCGGCAGGCTCGCCCGAAGCAAGGGCAGCAGGGCAGGGACAATTCGCTGCCCCGTTCCTTCAATAATGTAGATGGCGCCCAGTAGTCCGATGGGGTTTGCCGTATCGGCCAGACCATGCAAATAGGCATTCAGCGCTTCGCCGCCGGGGTTACGGCGTAGCGCATCAATATCCGCTACCGGTCCGCCCGCCTTGCGGTAGTCTGTGAAAAGAATCTGAAAATCATTTTGCTCTTCGCCCGCATGCAGGTTAATCAGGTCTGCCAGCGGCGCGTATTGTCCCGACAGCGACCCAGTAGCCTTGCGCATCCATTTGGTACCTTCGCGCACTTGCGGAATCCAGTGGGCCGTCCAGTTGATATAGTCCTGCGTATCAAAGCGGCGTTCCCGTAATGCGCTGACAAGGGGCGTGCGCCAGACGCGGGAGCGGTAATCGTGCCAAATGGTGGCTAATTCCGTCAGCAACGGGGCCAGGCCTTGGGGTGCCTGTGCCGGGTCGTGAGGCGGTCCGATCGCTTCGGCGTCCAGCGTGTTGGAAAGCTCCTGCGATCGGGCCTGGGTAGCCCTGCGCTCTGGGTGGCTGCAACTGGCCCATCAGACACATACGCATTGGCTGGCTGTGAGCGCAACAGCGTGTCCTGCTTTGGCGAATCGCTTGCAGTTTCTACTTCAAACAGCATATACGCGGTCATGAACCGGCCGGATTCGGGGACATAGCACAGGATCTGATCGCCGGCCGCCAGCATTTTGGTTTGCAGAAATTCAGCCAGCATGATTAGTATAGAGGCAGCGCCCGTATTGCCGCGCCACGCCAGATTACTGAACCAGCGCTCACGGGCAATCGACAAGCCCGCCTGGTCCAGCAGATCTTCGACCACCGGAATGAATTTTTCAGACGAATAATGGCACAGGAAATGGCGGATGCGTTCCGGATCAATCCATTTGTCACGCACCAGCTTAACGTATTCGTGAATACCGATATCGAACAGGTGTGGCAGCAGCCGAATGTCCTGTCGTAAAGCAAGGGCGCCATCCGCTTCGGCATCGGCCCAGGACGGATAGTCAAGGTGGCCACGCTGGCGATCGGCCGACAAGCCCAATTGCATGCAGACCGGATAATCCCCGGAGAACGAACGCTGGTGTATCCATTTGAGCCTGATGCGCAGTCCGGCAAAATTGATGTACCCGATTGTTCCTGGCCCGACAGTAGCACGGCACCCGCGCCGTCGGACAACATCCAGCGCAGGAAATGCGCATCAAAATCGGCATCATAGCCACGAGAGGCGAACCGGGAACGCTTGAACAGGCGCGAGGGCATTTCGCTGGCCACGGCGATACCATGCGTGTGAGCGCCGGCCTGTATACCCTGGGCGACCGCCTGAATGGCCGCTACCCCGGCCGCACAGATACCGTGGATTGATACGGTTTCCATGGGCGGGGCCGACAGCTGGCCCTGGATCATGTTGGCAAAACCCGGCATGAGCGTGTCGCCGCCAGACGAGCCGCTGGCTAGCAGCGAAATATCCGACAGTGTCAGTTGGCCGCGCTGCAGGCAATCGGTCACCGCCGCAGATGCCAGCATGGCATTGGTGTGCGTTGTATTGCCTGCTGAATCGATCGCGTAATAGCGCTGCTTGATGCCGTTTTCAGCAAGAATGCGTTGCTTGATCCGGCCAGAGATGCGGTTAAGCGGTGCGATGTAGTCGTCCATGCGCTCGTTCCCTACCGGGTTTCCAGGGAGAAAGTAGCTGGCTTGCTGCAAAAAAACTTGGTCAAATTGGATAGCATAATCAGGCCGTCAGGAAGTGGGCGGGGGCAGGTGGTCGGTGCGAGTGCACATCAGCGTTTGGCTGCGAAAGCGTGGACTGAAAGTACCCTTGACAAAGGTGCGCATCATATAATTGATTAGCCCGCGTTCAAGCAATGCAGGATGAATTTGGCTGCGATACTGATTCTTATGCAAGTGCGTCAGCAGCGACCAGTGGGCGCGGGAATGTTCGTGATGCGCGGTATGCAGTCCGATATTAAACAGAAGCGGGTTGACCCATCCTTCGAAATTACGGGCATAGGCAAGTGGCAATTGCGTGTTGCGACTGTGTGCCGCGCCATCGGCATGGGCGTGCTGCAAATAGTTGGTAGCCAGTAACCAGTGCAGCCCATGCAACTGCGGAACAATGACAAGCAGCATGGTCTTGCCCGGGTTGATCGCCAGCAGCAGTGTCCAGAGCAGAAACCAGAGTGCGTACTGAAACAAGCAATAGCGCCACACGCCCGGTTGATGACGACGCAGTCTTCCAAGCCAACGATAGATAGCCGGATACAGCACGCCGATTGCCTGAAATGGATGCAGCAGATAGCCGGGCAGGGTATTGGTATCGCCTGCAGCAAACCGATAGGTGCGAGCGATATCCCGTTCACTATGCTTATGCCGGTGATGATTGGCCACATGTGTTGGGAAGAAAACGCAACTCGGATGCCCTTGCAGGAGCGTGATGAGCAAATCTGTACAGCGATTGGCTCGTTTGCCATGCCACATGCGCAAATGGGTATGGTTATGATGGATAACGCCAACGCCCAGCGTCAGAAACAGCAGGATCGGATACAGCACTACAGACAAGCCATAGATCCATTGCCAAATCACGAGTGCCGGCAAGACCAGCAGATACAGCAAGCTTTGCCAATCTCTGGCATATTTCAATCGAGGCAGACCGGATTGCCGTTGATTAATGGGCTCATTTTGAGAGCTTGATTGATTCAGCTGCAGCCTCATGTTGTGCCTGCATCCATCGAATCCGGCTGCTTGCGCTTTGTCAGTCGGTCAATAATAGCGCTTGCGGCATCGGCTTGAAGGCGTGTTCCGAACAGGCGGTCCATGAACGTGAACTGAAAACCGTAATTGCCGCTATAGCAAGCGTGATGCAAGTGATGCCTGCGGCTCGCAGCAAACCAATGAGCGTAAGACACGCCAGGAAAAAAATCATAATTGGCATGGCCAACGCAATTGAAAAACAGGCTGAACAGCGGAACAGAAAATAGCGCCCAGAAACTGAAGTCGTGTAAAAGCATGGGCAATAGAATGACGTTGCCCAACATGAGCGCTTCAATAGGATGAAAACTGTAGGTGGCAAACGGCGTGGTAACCACCGAACGGTGATGTGGTAAATGAAACCGGCGCAGCCGCGGGTATGTAATAGCCTGTGGTTGAACCAGAAATGGATGTCGTTCCAGATAGCAAGAATAAGAATCTCAAGGAATATCTGCCATCCGGAAGGACTTGGATCTAAAGAAGCCCAGCCAGTTGGAGCAAGCCCCAGGGGAAAATCATGCCAATGCCGAAAATAAGTACAGACGAGCCAGACCAGGCAAGCTCATGGCGCAATTGGGCGGCAGTGACCGGGCGCGGGTCCAGAATGCGGCCAATACCCAGCGCTGGCAATAGATACCGGGTCAATATCCAAGTGATGCTACCGAAAACCAGGTAAATGCCGCCGAAAAATAGCAGCCCCCAAAGGATAACTTGCCATGCGGATAGCGATAGAAAGATTTGACCCATAATAATGCGACGCTAATTCTGTGGCTTGTTAAGGTAGTTTGTTGAGATCGCGTATGTATTTGAAAGCATAAGAACGCGTTGTTTTTTATGTTGCGATAATGATAGCCGGTATTGAGGCGTTTTGGTGCAATGCTGCAGGTTGCCATCGGCATATACGATATCGGAACACCAGGCAATGATAACTGGGTGACTAATGCGATCTTGATTGGGTGATGTCGATTGTTTTGAATCTTTAAGCAAGGTGACGTTAGCTGTACGCTGGCATACGTAGTTTGAAGCAAAGTGCCAGGCTACGCATTAAGAAGATTGGTATATGGGTTTTCTGATGGCTACGATAATGACGGGCAGAGTTCATTTTTTGTTGATCTAATATTCGCATAATATATATTATGTAAAGTTATATATTTGGTTAATCCAGCCGTGTATCAATAACTGAATGATCGATGGATATACCATACTCCAGATGAATCAAGGGATAACACCCTGCCTTGGCCCTCTGGAAAGCTTAATCAAAATTTTTGCGCAATTCTGGAGCCAAGCCAAAATCTGTGTGCGCCGTGCCAACCAAAACGTATCCTGCTGACTCGTAAAACAGCTGCGCGTACTCATTAGCAACAACATGCACACTGGTGGCACCAAGTCCCAAGGCGCGCACTTCAGCCGCTCTTAGTAGATGCTTACCGATTCCTCGTCGCCACTGCGAAGGCAATACAAACAGATCTTCCAGCTCGGCTACCGTGGTGTGTTTCCCAGGTATTATGGTTGTGAATCCGACGAGCCTTCCCGCCAGTTCTGCAATGATGACATGATTCAAATGAACTTCAGGCACGCATCGTGCTTCTGGTAGTTCTCGCAGTTCGTCTTTGTATTTCCCCCATGCCATCGTCGAATTGAGTTTGAGAATACCCAGGCCGGGCAGATCTGTCTTACTTGCATTCCGTAAATTAATATGCGCATTCATGTTATTCACTATGTTCAACTTCTTTGCCGAGAATGACGGATCAATCGAAACAATTGCCGATTTGGTCTAATGAGCAAGGAATGTCCTTTAGGGCCATAAGTTGATGGCTCAATCGTACTACTTATATTTGCGTTCTCCGTCCCGTGCATACCCCGATGGCTTGAAAGACAGCGATGCGCATTATGAACGTAGGTGCAAATCGCAAGAAAACGCCTTAAATTCTGTTTTCTACCGAATAAAGCGCAATTTGATCCGATGATACAAAAGTTTCAACTGAAATACTGTGTAATCATGCTACTATTTTTTCGTTTTCGCCTGTTCTGTCTGTCGCTGCAGGCCTGCGCCGCCGTAAAGGCGTGCTGTTGTTCAGCAAAGGCCCGGTAAGCAGACACAGCGGCACGGGGACTGTGAATCCTCCCATCCCCTGCTCCGTTTTTTACTAGATGCCATGATTAAACCAGTCAGTATTTCAACATTGGATCCGCAGCGCCGCTTTGTTCTGACTCCGGTATTGACCTTGCTGATACTGCTTTTGCTCGTCGTGACGCTGGCTGGCTGTTCACCAGACGATGGTACGAACACGCCCGCGCCCCGGGCCGAGGGCCCACCCGAAGTCGGTGTGGTAACACTCAAATCACAACGCATTACCTTTACCACTGAACTGCCCGGACGTACCGTTGCACCAGTCATCGCTCAAATTCGTCCTCAGGTTAACGGAATTATCCAGAAGCAGTTGTTCACCGAAGGCTCGCAAGTTAAGGCGGGACAGGTGCTTTATCAATTGGATCCCGCCGTTTATGAGGCCGAATACGCCGTGGCCAGAGCTAATGTGAAAAAGGCCGAATCTAACTACGCCAACGCCCGAACCGTGGCCAGGCGCAATCGGGAGCTGGTGCGCATTGATGCGATCAGCGCGCAGATAAACGAGACTTCGCAGGCCGAGGCGCAACAGGCGGCGGCTGATCTTGCCGTTGCCAAAGCCCAGGAACAGCGTGCCAGGATAAACCTTGACTACACCCGTATTGTCTCGCCGATCGACGGCTGGATTGAATTGTCCAATGTTACGCCCGGCGCACTGGTCACTGCCAATCAGGATACGCGCTCACAATTGTGCAGAAACTGGATCCGCTCTATGTGCATGTATCGCAGTCATCTGTGCAATTGTTGCAGTTGAAGGACGATATTGCCGCAGGCCGACTACAAGCGACAGCAGAAAATGACGCGGTCATTCGGTTGCGGCTGGAAAACGGGCGCCTGTACCCGCATTCTGGTCGCCTGACATTCAGCGGCGTCACGGTCAATCCTGGTACCGGTTCGATCACCCTGCGAGCGAACGTACCCAATCCGGATCGGGTATTGATGCCGGGCATGTACGTGCGCGCCGTATTGGAAAACAACACGGGTGACCAATCCGTACTGGTCCCGCAACAAGCCGTTACCCGCAGGCCTGATGCCAGCACGGTAGCGTTAGTGGTCGGCACGGATGATAAAGTGCAGGAACGTGCCGTCGTGGTCGGACGCGCGATCGGCGATAGCTGGCAGGTCCTTGAAGGGCTTGCCGCCGGCGATCGGGTGGTGGTGACCGGTTCCCTGCATGTCCGGCCAGGCACTGCTGTGCGGCCGGTAGAAACCACAAGCAAACGGGGTTAGGAATCGGGTTATGGCACAGTTTTTTATCAGCCGTCCGATTTTTGCATGGGTGCTTTCCATTGTTATTATGCTAGCCGGGCTGGCTTCGATCCAGACCTTGCCACTTGAGCAATATCCCGACATTGCGCCGCCCCGGGTCGCCATCACTGCAACATACACCAGTGCATCGGCCAAGACAGTGGAAGATTCGGTGACCCAGGTCATTGAGCAGCAATTGAAGGGCCTGGATAATCTGCTGTATATGCGCAGCACAAGCAATGCTGCCGGACGGGCGCGGATTACGCTCACTTTTGACGCTGGTACGAATATTGATGTCGCGCAGATGCAGGTGCAGAACCGCCTGCAGCAGGCCATGTCGCGCCTGCCCCAGCAGGTGCAAAGCCGCGGCGTGACGGTCACCAAAGGCGGTGAAGAGTTTCTGATGATTGTTTCGCTCTACTCGGATGATGGCAGTGCCTCTCCGGTGGACGTAGGAGATTACATCACCAGTAACCTGGTAGACGTGATCAGTCGGATCGATGGTGTCGGTGAAGTGCAGACACTAGGCACAGGATACGCCATGCGGATCTGGCTGGATCCGCGCAAACTGCTCAGCTATAACATGATGCCGGCCGATGTAACCGCAGCTATTGAAAAGCAGAATGTGCAGGTGTCCGCAGGCCAGCTCGGGTCGTTGCCTGCAGTCAGCGGTCAGCAGTTGAATGCCACGATCACCGCGCGCAGCATGTTGCAGACCGAAGAGGATTTTCGCAATGTGGTCCTGCGTGTTGCGCCTGATGGTGCCGTTGTGCGGATTAGCGACGTGGCACGGGTTGAATTGGGCGCAGAGAACTTGACGATCCGCTCGGCAATGGGCGGCCTGCCCGGCGCCGGCATGGGCATTATTACTGCAGATGGCGCCAACGCAGTGGAAGTGGCCCAGCGGGTACGAGATAAACTGGCCGAACTCGAACCGTTTTTTCCCAACAATCTGAAGACCTTTATCGGCGTTGACTCCACTCCCTTTATCAGTGCGTCCATAGATGAGGTGGTCAAGGTGCTGCTCGAAGCAATGGTGCTGGTGGTGCTGGTGATCTATCTGTTTTTGCAGAATATCCGCGCCACGCTGATTCCTGCGATCGCGGTCCCGGTGGTATTGCTTGGCGTATTCGGCGTTCTGTCGATAGCCGGCTTTTCGATCAATACCCTCACCCTCTTTGGGATGGTGCTGGCCATCGGCCTGCTGGTCGATGATGCCATTGTGGTGGTGGAAAACGTTGAACGCGTCATGCATGAACAAGGACTCTCGCCACGGGAAGCGACGCGCAAGTCCATGCGGGAAATTACGCCGGCGCTGGTAGGTATCACACTTGTCTTGTCGGCGGTGTTCATTCCCATGGCGTTCTTTGGCGGTTCCACGGGCGTTATCTACCGACAGTTTTCCATTACGATAGTCTCTGCCATGGTGCTCTCGGTTATCGTGGCTCTGACGCTGACCCCTGCCCTGTGCGCCAGTCTGCTTAAACCGGTAAAAAAAGGCGAGCATATTGATCCGTCGCACGCCCGCAAGGGCCTGCTGGGCTATCTGGATCGCTTCTTCGTTGGCTTCAATCGCCGTTTTGACCGAACGGCGGACCGGTATCAGACCACCGTGGCCGGGGTTGCCAGGCGGCCCCGACGAGGGCTCATTGCCTATCTGATTATTGCGATCGTCATGGCATTGCTGTTTTTGCGTTTGCCCACTTCCTTTCTGCCACCCGAAGACCAGGGTGCCGTGCGGCTGCAGATCACTTTGCCCGCCGGCGCCACAGATGCTCGCCTGCAACCGATCATGCGTCAGATCGAGCAGTATTTTCTGAAACAACCGGACGTGCGCAGCATCACCAGCATTACCGGCAGAAGCGGCGACCAAAGCTCGGCACGGGCCTATGTGATGCTCAAAGACTGGAGTTTACGGCCCTTGCCGGAACAATCGTCTGCGGCTATCGCCAGAAAGGCCACCCGCGACCTGGCTCATATCCGCGATGCACGGATTATCGCTACCCTGCCCCCTATTGTGCGCGGGCTGGGCTCAAGTTCGGGGTTCAACTTTTTCCTGCAGGACGTCAACGGTCTGGGTCATGAAGCGCTGGTACAGGCGAGCCGCGACGCATTGCGCTTGCTTGGCGAGCGTGGCGAATTGATGAACGTGCGCATTGATGCGCCGGAAGATACCGCGCAGTTTGCCGTGAAAATAGACGATGCCCGCGCTGGTGCGCTCAGCCTGGCGACCGATGCAATCGACAGCACCTTGTCGACTGCCATGGGCGGAACCTATGTGAATGACTTTCTGGATCGAGGCCGGGTCAAGCGCGTGTATGTCCAGGGCGACACACCGTTTCGTATGTTGCCAAGCGATATCGACCAATGGCATGTGCGCAACACGCTGGGCCAGATGGTGCCATTCCCGGAATTCTCCAGCAAGAGCTGGACCTTTGGTTCGCCCGAACTGAGTCGCTACAATGGTAGCCCAAGTCTTGAGTTCCAGGGGGACGCAGCACCCGGCGTGAGTTCAGGTGCCGCCATGCTGGCGGTCGAGGAGGTATTGCAGCAAATGCCGGCAGGCATTGGCTTTGAATGGACCGGCGCATCGCTGCAGGAGCGTATTTCGGGCGCGCAGGCTCCCCTGCTCTACGCGGTTTCCATTTTGTTTGTCTTTTTGTGCCTGGCCGCCTTGTATGAAAGCTGGTCCGTGCCGTTCGCCATCATCCTGGTGGTGCCGTTGGGAATTGTCGGTGCGCTCCTGTTTACGGCATTGCGCGAATTGCATAATGATGTATTCTTCCAGGTCGGGTTGCTGACCACCGTCGGGTTAACCTCAAAGAATGCGATCTTGATTGTCGAATTTGCCAAACAGTTGCAGGAACGCGGACACGCGGTGCTTGAGGCAACGCTGATCGCGGTGCGCCAGCGTCTGCGTCCCATTCTGATGACTTCGCTGGCCTTTGGCTTCGGCGTGTTGCCCTTGGCCATCGGTACCGGCGCTGGCGCAGGAGGCCGTCACGCTATCGGCACTGCCGTCCTGGGTGGGATGATCGTAGGCACTGCGCTCAGTCTCTTTTTTGTGCCGCTGTTCTTTGTGCTTGTACGCAGCTTCAGGCGCAAACGACATTCACATGACGACCATCCTGGCGCCCCTTCATCGGACAGCCTTCTGGCACGACATCATGAGCACATTGATCAAATCGCTACGCAGATCCATTGCACTTGGTATTCCGTTGCTGGGTTTGGTAGCCTGCGTAAATCTTGCGCCTGACTACCATCAACCAGCAGCCCCGGTTGCCGGCGCCTGGTCCCCGGCCGCGAACACCAGCCCGCCGCCATTGACAGCAAACGATCTGGACTGGTTGACGTTTTTTACAGATGCGCGCTTGCGTGATGTGGTGCAGCTAGGCTTGCGACATAACCGTGATTTGCGGATCGCAACCATCAATATTGAACGGGCCCGTGCACAATATGGCATTGCCAGTGCGGACGGATTGCCGGCGATCGGCGTCGATGCCCAGGCCAGCCGTAGCCGCACGCCGGCCAGTGTCGCCAATTCCGGTGCAACGACCTTGTCATCGCGGTATAGTGTTGACCTGGGTCTGACCAGCTACGAGATTGATTTTTTCGGGAAGGTTCGCAACCTCAAGGCCGCGGCGCTGCAACGTTACCTGGCGGCGCAGGAAGCCCGACGCAGTGCCCAGATCAGCCTGGTTAGCGAAATTGCAGCGGCCTGGCTGCAACTCGAAGCAACGGGCCAGCAGCTTGCGCTGGCACGCAGTACGTTGGCCAATCAGCGGAAGTCGCATGATTTGATCCGTCGCAGTCATGCATTGGGCGCCGAGTCCGGGCTTACGTTAGCGCAATCGCAAACCACGGTCGATGCAGCCCGGCTCAAGGTTGCTGAATATGAAACTCAATTGGCGCAAGATAAAAACGCCCTCACGCTGTTGACGGGCGCGCCGGTTGCCGATTCTCTTTTACCGCCTGCCGATTTCGCGCTGCAGGGACGCGCAGCAACGCGGCTGGTCATGCCGCCGGCGGGCCTGCCTTCCAGTGTGTTGCAACAGCGGCCGGATGTATTGGCCGCCGAACATGATTTAATCGCGGCTCATGCGGATATCGGTGCGGCCAGAGCAGCCTTTTTTCCCAGTATTTCACTGTTGGGATCAGCGGGGACGGCCAGTAGTAGTCTTTCCGGGCTTTTTACTGGCGGCACGTTAGCCTGGAGCGTGGCCCCTTCACTGCGTTTGCCCATCTTCGATGGAGGCGCCAATCGGGCCAATCTGGATCTGACAAAAGCGCAAAAAGATATTCTGCTTGCTACCTACGAAAAAGCCATTCAAACGGCTTTCCGTGAGGTGGCCGACGCCTTGGCCGTGCGTGCCACCATCGCGGCGCGTCTGCAATCGCAGCAATCGCTTGTCGCCTCTACCTATCGCAGTTTCCAGTTGTCCAGTGCGCTGTTTACACGCGGAGGCGGCTCGGGTTTTCTTGAAGTGCTGGATGCCCAACGTGCATACTATGCGGCGCAGCAGGAGCTGATTACCCTACAGTTGCTTGAACAGCTGAACCGTCTGGCTCTATTCAAAACGCTGGGCGGCGGCTGGCAACCCATTGCCGTCACTCCACCTACTCCAATGGCGCCGCGCTGATCGCATCTGCGCAATGGCAGCCTGCACCGCCTAGCGTGTCAGGCAGATAGCCCAAGGGGGAACCTGAAGGTTTTTTTGCTGCTTAAATACAGAGCGCTGTACAGCGCATTTTCCGGTACAGGCACAGGTCATCGCCCCAATCGTCTGATCGGGAGTGTTATAACCATAAGGCTAGTTCCTTTCACGCAGTTACCTAAACAGGAGTCAGACATGGCGGTTGAAAAAGTACTTTATGTTGCACACGCAACGGCGACCGGTGGACGCGACGGACGTGCAGTTTCTTCAGACAATGTGCTGGACGTGAAACTGACCACACCGACAGAGCTGGGTGGCGCCGGCGGCACCGGCACCAATCCTGAACAGCTTTTTGCGGCGGGATACTCAGCCTGCTTTCTGGGCGCCCTCAAACTGGTTGCTTCTCGCGAAAAAGTCAAATTGCCGGACGATACCCGAATTGACGGCAGTGTGGGAATCGGGCCCATTGCTCAGGGATTTGGCATCGAAGTCGAGCTGAAAATTTCGGTACCAGGCGTAGAGCGCAGTGTTGCTGAAGACCTGGTCAATAAGGCTCATGTGGTATGCCCCTATTCAAACGCAACTAGAGGCAATGTAGATGTGACACTGACGGTGGTGTAATACGACAGTGCGCTCCTCTACCCTGCCGCGTCATCCATGTGATGCCGCGGCAGTTTTGCTTGAGTAAAAAAAGTTATTGCGCATGGCGGCGATTGCCGCGCCTGACCGCAACGAACCGATGACCAGCCACGATGGCCTGGCTTCTGACTGGGACAATTTAATATATGCAAAAGGCTGGCGGCTTGACGACCAATTCCGACGATCTGCTGACGTTTGTCACTGTCATCGACAGTGGTTCGATCAGTGCGGCAGCCGAGCAACTGAATCTGACACCATCTGCGGTCAGCCGGACTTTGTCCCGACTTGAACAGAGCCTGCAGACAACGTTGCTTAACCGCACCACCCGCCGCATGCATCTGACCGAAGAAGGTCGCTTTCTGCTGGAGCATGCCCGAATCATTGTTGCGCGGATGCAGGCCATGCAGGAAACACTTGCCACCAGGCGACAATCGCCGGCCGGACGGTTGCGAATCAATGCGGCCTCGCCATTCATGCGGCATATGATCGTGCCCTACATTGGCGCATTTCGGCAGCGCTATCCGCATATCCAGTTGCAGCTCAATACCCATGACCTGAATATTGATTTACTTGAGCAAAGCACGGATGTTGCCATTCGGATTGGTGCACTGCAAGATTCGACCCTGCACGCCCGCCCGCTGGGCGGCAGCGCGCTCAACCTGCTGGCCAGTCCCGATTACTTATCCCGCTGCGGTACGCCGCAGACGGTCGCAGCGCTGGACGAGCATACATTGCTGGGCTTTACTCAACCGGAAAGCCTGAATCTGTGGCCCATTAGGCGCGCCGATGCTTCCGACAGACTGATGATTACCCCGGGTGTAGCGGCCTCCAGTGGCGAAACGTTGCGTCAATTGGCGCTGACCGGACAGGGCATTGCCTGCCTGTCTGAATTCATGACGTATGACGATATCCGCGATGGACGCCTGCTGCGGATTTTGCCCATGTTGACAGAAAAGCACGTTCAGCCGATTCATGCCGTGTTTTACCGAAATTCTTCGCTGGCCTTGCGGATTCAAAGTTTCATCGATTTTATGCAGGAGACGCTGGCAGCCCAGCCCTGGAACCGCCGGTAAACGCTTTGTTCGCTGCGCTGCGGGTCAGTGACGGATAATCGTTCTGATACGGCCCGAACGCATTCGCTGACTCTGACCGCCTTTGATAACAGAGGTTTTCTGGATACGACCGATGCCAGCAGCGCCCTGTCCGGTTAGCGGATTGACTGCATAATTGTTATAGCGGATCTCATAATGCAGATGCGCGCCGGTCACCTTACCCGTATCGCCCAAATGGCCAATGACTTCGCCTTTGTCAACAACCCGTCCCACCGCCAGGCGCGGGGCAAATTTCTGCAAATGCGCGTATAGTGTTTCATAACCTGAACCATGTTCCACGATCACGGTATTACCGTAGCCGCCCTTGGCGCCCGCGAACGATATCCTGCCGCCCAGTGTCGTTTTGACCTGGCTACCTACCGGCGCAACCAGATCCACGCCGGCGTGAAAGCGCAACTGATTGTAGATGGGATGCATGCGCAAGCCAAAACGGGACGAGACATAACTCTTGTCCAGTGGCGAGGACAAAAAGCCCATGATTTTCAGGTCCAGTTTCAGGGATGGTCCGCAGCCCCTGGCGCTGCAGCCCTTTGGCGGGTCCAGGTCATCGGCCAGGCCACGTATGGTTTTGACATCGGAGTCGACCGTTGGCACATCGGGCACCGTGTCCAGGTCCTCATCGGATTGGGCAAGCGCAGGCAGCGCGTGCATAGCGGCGGCAAGACAGCCAAGCAGCATCAGCGTGTGCCTGCCGGCCCGACTCAGGACGGCGCGCATGAAAGGAAATGGGTTTGTATGTACATGAAAGTGCATTTTACTTATTTCAGCTCAATCGCAGCGCAAATCCGTGTATAGTTTTTGTTTCTACCCATTTTCCAATTGCACAGCGATACAGGGATATATCTTTGCCGGGAGCGCCGTTGCCTTCGACGGCCTCTTTTGAACCATGTTATCCGAAAAAATACGCAGCAAATACCGCCCAATGTTCAGACTTACTGTCATCCTTTCTTTTCTTGTCGGCCTGAGCGCCTGCTCGGACCGGCCGGACGATGAACGTCTGCGACTGGCGCTGATGTCCGATTGCATGGTGACGCGTGCCTCCCTGTTGCTTAGCGGCAAATACGTTGACAAACAGGCGGTGGCAACCATTCAGCAGGAATGTCATGCGGCCTACGCAACATTGATGCAGAACGTCTCTGCGAAACAGCTGCGTAACCAGCAGACCGAAGTATATGACAGCTTTCAGCGCGCTTACCGCATGAAATATTCGCTGCACGATGTCTTTGATAGCTTGCCACCTGCAGCCAAAACCACGTACGAGAAACTGGCAACCACGCTTTTCGGCCTGAAAAAGAGGATCTCGGCATATGAAAGATACCCGTGATCGCATGCGTTTAATAAAATATCTGATTGCCGTGCTGTTCTTGCTGATTGCATTGGCGTACCTGTGGACCAGCCTGAGTCGCCCTCACGAGACTGCTGGCGAGTATTCGCAGTTCGACAAGGAACGGGCTATTATTGCCTGCATGACCGCCGAGTACGCAACCAATTACACGGACGATCCGGCAGAGACAGATATGTTTCCGGAGTGTGAAGCACGCTTCGAAAAGCTCAAGGCCACATTGCCTTATGCCGAATATGTTCGTATTCAGCAGACACCGGTGTCTGCCGAGACCGGCCCGGTGCAAATGCAGCCCTACGAAGTGTTTCTGCAGATTATGACTGGCGCGGATCGCTGATTCTGCTGCCCTTAGCTTATTGACAATTGTTCCAAAGGATGTGCTTGAAAAATGCAAAAGAACAAAAGAAAAACAATGATCGCTCTGGCCATTGCGGGCCTGACTGCCGGTTCGCTGGTAGTGGCCGCATCCCAGGCTCATGCTGATGAAAGCAAATGGCCCGAACATTCGCTCAAGCTGATTGTGCCTTTTGGCCCCGGTTCCACACCCGATCAGATTGCGCGCATTATTGCCGGCAGCGCCGAGAAAAAACTGGGCCGGACGATCGTGATAGAAAACAAAGCCGGCGCGGGCGGCAATATTGGTACCAACCTGGTGGCCAAAGCCAAACCTGATGGCTATACCTTCGGTATTTCCATTACCGGCCCGCTGGTGAACAACCAATTTATCTACAATAATTTGCCTTACGAGCCGGAAAAGGATCTTGCGCCGTTGACCATGGCAGTGACGCAACCGAATGTGATTGTCGTGACAAAGCAATCGGGCATTAAGACATTGAAAGAGCTGATTAGCAAGATCCAGGCCGAGCCGGACAAGCTTAATTTTGCAACATCGGGCAACGGTACTGGCTCACATCTGTCCATCGAATTGATGCTGCAGGCAGTGAACGGCAAGGCGACCGCTGTGCCCTATCCTTCTTCGCCCGCCGCACTCAATTCACTGATTGCAGGCGATACCCAGTTCACTGCGCTGGCGCCCATTGCCGTGCTGCCTCTGGTCAAAGAAGGCCGGCTGGTTGCATTGGCGCAGACCAGTGCGCAGCGCAACAGTTCCCTGCCGGATATTCCTACGGTGTCAGAGGCAGGTGCGCCCGGCATTGAAGGCGCTGCCTGGTCCGGTTTTGTTATTTCGTCAAAAGTGCCGATTGCCATCCGCAATATGCTTACCGACGCGCTATTGACTGCGCTGCGTGATCCAGAAGTAGGCAAACAGCTTAAGGCGATTTATATGGATCCCATACCGAGCACGCCGGAAGCGTTTCGCGATTATATGAATCAAGAGAAAGCGCGCTGGAAACCGTTGATTGAAAAACTGAATCTGAAAATCAATTGATCGTCAGAACTGAACGGACAGGCCGCCATCTACAGCGATGACTTGTCCATTGATATAGGCTGAAAGGTCAGAAGCCAGGAACACCGCCAGTCCGGCAATTTCTTCTGGCCTGCCCCAGCGTCCTGTCGGATTGCGCGTTGCCAGCGTTTGTCCGGCTGCGGAATTGACCATTTCCAGATTGGTCTCTGTGGCAAAGGTGCCTGGCGCAATCGCGTTGCTGGTAATGCCGCTGGCGGCAAACTCCACTGCCAGCGCCCGCATCATACCGGTCAGGCCTTGTTTGGCAACGGGATAGACGCCATCGCCGGGGCGGGCGATGTGCCCTGCCACCGACGTGATAGTGATCAGCCTGCCCCACTGCTGCTTTTTCATCAGCGCTGCCGCTTTCTGTGACAAATACATGGCCCCCAGCAGATTGACTTGCAGCATTTGCTGCATTTGCGCAAAATTGAAAGCAGCCAGAGGTTGGCGGATCCGGATTCCCATATTGTTGACCAGCACGTCGCAACGGCCGTGCTGCTCCTCCAGGTAAGCCATGCAGCGGTCAATGTCAGCCACAACGGACATATCTCCAACCAGGCCTTGCACTTGTATACCTGTTTGCCGCAGTGCAGCGCGGGCCTGTTCTACAGATTCGGCGCTGCGACCGTTGATATATACCAGCGCGCCACTGCGCGCCATGGCCGAAGCCATTTCCAGGCCAAGTCCGCGTGTTGAGCCGCTGATCAAGACCACTTTATCATGCAGCCCGAAGCCGTCTGTGTAGGAACCCTGTTGTTGCATTGCTTTCCTTGAATATCTGCTGTAGCTGGCTTTTGTAACACGGCCCGAACAATGTCAAGCGTATGCAATGAGCCGGTTTACGGTTAAACTTGAACCTATTTTCACCCAATTGCCTGGAAAAAGTAAATGTTTGCCAGAAACACCCCTTTTAATTACGAGAAAATCTTAAAAGCGTGTGCAAAAGGACAGAAAAGTGCCTTGCAGACTCTGTTCAAGCATGAAGCACCGCTCATGGTTGCCTTGTCCCTGCGCGTATTGGGTAATTACAATCTGGCCGAGCAGGCCGTCGTATCTGCATTTGTGCTTATCTGGAACAATGCCGAGGCCTACGACGAGGACATGGGGCCGGCACGCGGGTGGATTTTCTCTATCCTGCGCTATCGAATCAGCCAGATTTTCAAGGAACACTACGACGCCATTCAGGCGGCCAGCAAGGGTCAGGATGAATCGGTGCTCAATGAAGTCTCCAGCAATCTGCATGCAGACGTGCGTGAAGACCTGCCGGTCACACCGGCTTTTTATCTACATCTGGAAGAGTTGCCCGAAGAGCCGCAAAAGGCGCTGATCAATATGTATTTCAGCGGCATGTCGCAGGCGCAAACCGCGACCAAAGTGGGCATGCCGCTGGGCCGATTCAAGGAAAATCTGTTTCTTGGGCTGCAGCACCTGGCCAAGCATCTGCCTGAATTTTCTCCACCGCATCATGCGACTGAAAAAATGGGCGAATATGTACTGGGCGGGTTGTCCGAAAACGAAGAAAAATTGGTCTACAAATTAATGAATGACGATGCCGGTGTCTCGCGCATCGCCTTGCTATGGGAAGCCCAGTTCACTCATCTGCTCAGCCAGTTGCCGGCACAAGTGGCCAGCAGCCGGGTGTGGGAGAAAATAAAGAACGCCGCCTTTGCCAAGGCGCAGATCAACGCTGCACAGGGAACAGAGACAGACGACGATGACGGCACCGAACAGCCCTATGCTTCGGGTTTAAAAACCACCTTGCGCAAGCTCTGGTTCATGCTTCCCCTGTGGCGCACATTGGCGCTGCTATTGGCCATTGCTGCATTTACTTTCTGGTATGTAGGCACCCCTGCTTCGGATTTGCCTAAAAAAGTGGCCGTGCTGGACTCGTCCATGAGCAATGCCCAAACGGGCTGGGTCGTTCGATTCAATGCCGCCGGCGATGCCCACTTTTCTCCGGTCGTGCGCCAGACCGTGTCGGACGGACTGGTGCTCCAGGTATGGAAACGATCCAGCGGATCCGACAGCGCCCTTGCCCTGATCCGTGACAGCAAAGCCTTTGTCCTGACCGCAGAACTAGTAGGGTCCATTGCGGCGGGTGATCAGCTGTTGATCAGCCTGGAACCCGATGGTGGTTCGCGCAATGACCGGCCTTCGGGCACCATCCTGTACAAGGGAACCGTCGCAGATCTGTAGCGCGGGTTCGCCACAACCGGGCTTGGTTCGAAAATAACGCAACTCTGAAGTATCCGGGCTCTTTTAAGGACCTGAGGCATAACGGGTTGTCCCCAGTGAGGTCCGGTCTTATACACGTCTTTGCAACAGGCGTTGGTAACCCGTTAAACGTGTGGCCTTTGCGCAAATAGGGATCGATACCCTGCTGGCAAACCGTAGGCCGGTATCGCGTTTTTCAGCTGAAATTCAGGAGCTGATGAAAAATATAAGCGTCGACGCAAGAAGATAAAGTATGATTGTAATAATTCGCCATAATTCTTCATAAATAGCACTAAATGTCATTAATCCTGCTTCTAATTCTTCCATTTCTGGGTAGTATACTTGTCGGCCTGCTGCCCGTACACGCCAGATCTCCGGAAGCTTGGATGGCAGGTATTATCGCGATCGTCGGCGCGCTGATTACCTTGTCTTTTTTGCCCGACATGCTGCAGGGCAACACCGTTGTCCAGACCCTCGAATGGGTGCCCTCCTACAAGCTGAATCTTGTATTTCGCATGGACGGCTATGCATGGCTTTTTTCGTTGCTGATTACCGTTATGGGTGCGCTGGTGGTGCTGTATGCGCGCTACTATATGTCGCCCAAAGATCCGGTTACCCGGTTCTATTCTTTCTTTCTGGCATTCATGGGTTCAATGCTGGGCGTGGTGCTGTCCGGCAATATTATCCAGCTGGTTATCTTCTGGGAACTGACCAGTCTGTCCTCATTCATGCTGATCGCCTACTGGAATCATCGCCAGGACGCCAAGCGCGGGGCCAGGATGGCACTGACCATTACTGCGGCCGGCGGGTTCTGTCTGCTGGCGGCCATGTTGATGATCGGGCATATTGTGGGCAGCTATGATCTGGATGCTGTGCTCAATTCGGGCGACACCTTGCGCAATCACCCATGGTATGTGACCATTCTGATTCTGTTCGCGCTTGGTGCCCTGACCAAAAGTGCGCAGTTTCCCTTCCATTTCTGGCTGCCAAATGCAATGGCCGCGCCTACGCCGGTCTCCGCTTACCTGCATTCGGCAACCATGGTCAAGGCCGGCGTGTTCATTCTGGCGCGCTTCTGGCCGGTGCTGGCGGGCACCTCGGCCTGGTTCTGGATTATCGGCATGGCCGGACTGTGTTCGCTGTTTCTGGGGGCCTATGTTGCGACCTTCCAGAGGGACATGAAAGCGGTCCTGGCGTATTCTACGATCAGTCATCTTGGCCTGATTACCCTGCTGTTAGGCCTGAACAGCAAACTGGCGCTGATCGCCGCCCTGTTTCACATGATCAATCATGCCACCTTCAAGGCATCGCTCTTTATGGCCACCGGCATTGTCGATCATGAAACCGGCACCCGGGACCTGGTGCTGCTGTCCGGGCTGCGCAAGGCCATGCCGATCACCGCAACACTGGCCGTTGTGGCTGCGGCTGCCATGGCGGGTGTGCCGTTGCTCAACGGTTTTATTTCAAAAGAAATGTTTTTTGCCGAAACGCTGAACTTGCCGGATTATCTTGAAGTCTCTCGTTGGTTGCCGGTCTTCGCCGTGCTGGCCAGCGCCTTCAGTGTGGCCTATTCCCTGCGGCTGATCATGCAGGTCTTTTTTGGCCCAGGCGACCGATCTGCCCAGCGAGCCGCACGAGCCACCGTTGTGGATGCTTGTACCCAGCGGCATTCTGGTGCTGACCTGCCTGTTGATTGGCATCATGCCGCAAACCATTATCGGCCCGGTGCTGTCTTCCGCTGCGCATTCGATTCTCGGGCCAACATTGCCGCAATACAGTCTTGCTATATGGCATGGTTTCAATTTGCCGCTCACGATGAGCCTGATCGCCATGGGCGGCGGCGTCCTGCTTGCCCTGGTCCTGCGACCCCTGCAGCGACGCAAGCCTGGCCAGACCCCGCTGCTGTATCGCATCGACGGACGTATTTTCTTTGATTTCCTGATGAATCTGCTGGATACGGTGGCCTATCAGGCAATAAATCTGTTTTCCACCAAACGGCTGCAGCCCCAGGTATTGTGGATTGTCGTTATTACTGTCGTGGTCACCATTCTGCCGTTATTGCTGTTTGAAGCCTGGCCGCAACTGGTCATGCGCAATATTGATCTGCCCTTTACGCTGTTGTGGATTATCGGTTCATGCTGCGCTGTTGGCGCGGCCTATCAGGCGAAATACAACCGTTTCCGATCTCTGGTTCTGCTCGGCGGCGCCGGCCTGTGCAGCAGCCTCACTTATCTGTGGCTGTCAGCACCGGACCTTGCGCTTACCCAATTGGTTGTCGAAATGGTGACCACCATCCTGCTGTTGCTCGGATTACGCTGGCTGCCACGCAGAATGTCAACGGAACCGCCTTCGGACCGCGGTCGGGCCCTAGTGCGACGTTTGCGCGATATGACCATCGCCGTGATCGCCGGCCTGGGCATGTCCGTGCTCACCTACTTGCAGTTATCGCGCCCAGCCTGAGGCGTCTCGTCGTTTTATCTGGAAAAAGCGCTACCCGAGGGTGGCGGCACCAATGTCGTCAATGTTTTGCTGGTAGACTTCCGCGGCTTTGATACCTACGGTGAAATTACGGTGCTCAGTATTGTCGCCCTGACCGTATACGCCCTGTTGCGACGTTTTCGTCCGCCGCGAGAAAGCTTGAAGGCGCTGGAAGACCGGCGTTT
Organism: Advenella kashmirensis WT001; assembly: GCF_000219915.2. NCBI lineage: Bacteria > Pseudomonadati > Pseudomonadota > Betaproteobacteria > Burkholderiales > Alcaligenaceae > Advenella > Advenella kashmirensis. Next base: position 2,091,948 of record NC_017964.1, read on the forward strand.
TCGACAGAGCGGCGATACGGCTGTTGTCGACGAGGATGCAGAACTGCCAACTGGCACAATGTTGGTGCCGACCGTACTTTCGCGCTTTATTATGCCGATTGCCACGCTGATTGCCTTATTTTTCCTGTTGCGCGGACATAATTTGCCCGGCGGCGGTTTTGTTGCCGGTCTGATTTTTGCTGCCGCTGTTATTCTGCAATATATGATGGGCGGCATTCGCTGGGTCGAAGATCGCTCGCGGATCTTTCCCCAGTACTGGATTGCAGGCGGCTTATTGATGGCCGGCGCTGCCGGTATGTCCGCATGGCTGTTCAAGCTACCGTTTTTATCGGCACTGGCCGCAGATGTTGACCTTGGCCCGCTTGGACATGTGCATTTGTCCAGTGTCATCCTGTTTGACCTGGGTGTATTCGCAGTCGTTGTTGGCTCTACCCTATTCATGTTGGTCGCGTTGAGTCACCAATCCTTGCGGTTTTACAAAAAAGTGTCGGCCGAGACGGCCGAAGAAAATACCAGTAGCGAGACCATCGCATCTGATCCGGGCAGCGATAGCAATGTGTCGCCCAAACCAGCGCCGCCGTCGAATACCCAGGGAGCACCAACATGGAACTGATTTTATCAATCGCCATCGGCATTATGGCCGGCTCGGGTATCTGGCTGTTGCTGCGTCCGCGTACTTACCAGGTTATTATCGGTCTGACGCTGGTCTCCTATGCAGTCAATTTGTTCATTTTCGCCACAGGTAAACTGACCACCGGCGCGCCGCCGATTCTGAAAAAAGGTGTGGCCACAACCCTGGCTAATTATGCCGATCCTCTGCCACAGGCCCTGGTACTGACCGCCATTGTGATCAGCTTTGCCACCACGGCCCTGTTTCTGGTGGTGATCCTCGCTTTGCGCGGCTTGTCCAATACGGACCACGTAGATGGGACGGAGTCGCAATGAGTCAGTGGATGAATCACCTTCCCATCCTGCCGGTTGCTATCCCGATGATCATGGGCGCGTTTATGCTGGTGCTGCGCGATCAGCATCGGAACGCAGCCGTTGTTCTGGGCGTTGTTTCCGTGCTAGCTCAGTTTTGCATCGCGGTGGCTTTGTTCGGCATTACAACCGGGCGTATTCCCAACGACTACGAAAACCATATCATGGTTTACCTACTGGGTAATTGGCAGGCGCCTTTTGCCATCGTGCTGGTGGCCGACCAGCTTAGCGCCATCATGTTGATTTTGACCGCGGTGCTGGGGCTGTGCTCTCTGCTGTATTCAACAGCCCTTTGGGATCGTGCCGGGGTCTTTTTCCACCCCTTGTTTCAGTTCATTCTGATGGGATTGAACGGCGCCTTTCTTACCGGCGATCTGTTCAATCTGTTTGTCTTTTTTGAAATTTTCCTGGCTGCCTCTTATGGCCTGGCGCTGCATGGCTCGGGCATGGCCCGGGTTGCTGCCGGCCTGCACTACGTTACCGTCAACCTGATTGCTTCATTCCTGTTGCTGATCGCCATTTCAGTGCTGTATGGCATTACCGGCACGCTGAATATGGCAGATCTGGGGTTGCGCGCCGCTACGCTAAGTGGCGACGATCGACGGTTGTTCGAGGCCGCGTGTGCCATCCTGGGTATCGCCTTTCTGATCAAGGCAGGCGCCTGGCCATTGAACTTCTGGCTGACCAGCGCCTATTCGGCCGCCGTGGCACCGGTAGCGGCACTGTTCGCGATCATGAGCAAGGTAGGCATCTATGCATTACTGCGCATTGGTTCGCTGCTGCTGCCAACAGGTGCGCCGGCGGCGTTCAGCGGCGACTGGATGTACGTCATCGGACTGGCAACCCTGTTGTTCGGCACCCTGGGTATTTTGTCGGAAAAAACAGCGGTCGACTGGTGGGCTATTGCATCATTATGTCTTCCGGCACCCTGCTTTCGGCACTGGGCATGCCAAGCGTCATTCTGACGGCCGTCCCTGTACTATATGCTCAGTTCTGTGTTGGTAACCAGTACGTTCTTTTACCTAATTGAACTTATCAAACGTACCGAATCTTTCGGGGGGAATGTGCTGGCGGTCAGTCTGGAAGCCTTCAGCGCCGAGGACCAGGATAGCTCGGATTATTCCGGAACCGTTGTAGGCAAACCAATACCGTTCGCCCTGGCGTTTCTGGGGTTGGCATTTTTCATCTGTGCGCTGGTTATTGCCGGTATGCCCCCGTTCTCGGGCTTTATTGCCAAGTTCGCGCTGCTGTCCAAAGCGCTGGATCTGTCGCAGACCAATGCTGCCACCACAACCAGCGTGTGGCTGCTGGTGGCTGCCATGCTGATTTCCGGCATGGCCACGGTGATTGCCCTGGGACGCGCCGGCATTAGAATGTTCTGGAGCAGTGAGAAATTAAAGCCGCCGGTGCTCAGCCGCCGCGAAGCCTTCCCCATCACCCTGCTGCTGATGCTGTGTATTGCACTGACTGTGTTTGCCGGTCCAGTGATGGACCAGCTCTCACTGACGGCCAAGCAACTGGATAACCCGGGCACTTATATGAAGGCGGTGCTCAACAGCCGACCAGCCGTCATATCGTCACATGGAGGTGCGCAATGAAATCGTGGTTTTCGTGGGTACCCATGACCCTGTTTCTCGCCGTCATCTGGATGCTGCTGGCTCATACACCGTTAAGCACCGCGACCCTGGTTTTTGCCTTTGTTGCCTCTCTGATTATTGTCCTGATGTCGCGCAGGTTGCGGCCATTTCTGGCCAGACCCAAACGGATTTGGGTCATACTGAAGCTGACCTGTGTTGTCCTGGCAGACACGTTTCATTCCAACGTGGCAGCCATCAAAATCGTTCTTGGTTATCCGAAAATCAAGTACACACCGGGATTCGTCTCGATCCCTCTGACACTGCGTGATCCGCACGGGCTCGCAATTCTGGCCGCGATCATCAACTATGCGCCGGGCACGCTTTGGGCCGGCTTTCCGGAGTCGGGAGATTACGTGCAATTGCATATTCTGGACTTGCCCCAGGAAAGCGACTGGGCGGCTTTTATTATTGAACGCTATGAGAAACCATTGAAGGAGATTTTTGAATAATGGAAACCCTTCTGATCTGGTCCTGCTATTTCACCTTATTTTGTTTTGCGCTGGCAGGCGTGATTCTGAGCCATCCCCTGTTTGTCGGGCCAACGCCTCAGGATCGGGTGCTGGGTATTGACGCCCTTTATCTGATCGGCATGATGATCGCATTAACGCTGGGCATGCTATATCGCACATCGTGGTATTTTGATATCGCCTTGCTGGTCAGCCTTTTCGGTTTTCTGAGCACGGCGGCCATGGCGCGCTTTCTGCTGCGCGGCGAGGTGATCGAGCCATGATGGATACCCTGTCTCCCTGGATTGTGATTCCCGCTTCAGTGTTGATTGTAATCAGCGGTCTGCTGGTGCTGACAGCCAGTATCGGCATGGTCCGGGTCAGCAGCTTCCTGCCCCGCACTCATATACAGGCCATCATTTACTCCACTGCCCTCTGGTCCCTGCTGCTGGCTTCCCTGCTGCTGACTTTCAATCTTCAGGATCGCACCTTCCTGCATGAAATATTGATTGGTATCTTTATTTTCATCACGTCGCCGGTCAGTACCATTTTGCTGGTGCGTTCTTTTGTTTTACGTGAAGAACGGGCGAGCACGCTCGATGAAAGTGCCACGGCTTCGGCCAGGCCAACTGCTGAACCCAGTGTAGCGGAAAACGACCGTACGGCGGCCAGCGACGTGGCCTCCATAGAAGCGGAACTGGAAATGGAACCGGAGCAGGACCAGGACCAGGACCAGAAAAACGAACTTGATAAGCAAACGACGCGACGGCCCGGCCCACCCGCCGATTTACCAAAAGCCTGATTCAGATCGGATGCAAGGCAGTGCTCCGGCAGCTTTTATGCATCAGGCGGGCATTATCTGCCGGATGTCTGATATTGCTTTGTGAATGCGCTGCGCGTGTTCTGTGTGTATTGCAGCGCCTTGCTTCATCGACCGGTATTACGTCGAACAGCAAGCTGGGCAGCGCAAAGCCGCAGCAGTAGAAGGCGGCACTGCTCGGCTCGCGCATCCGCTGCACCTTTTGCGGTCTCACTTTGCTTGCGCCTTACGCTGTAATACTGAGCAGCCAGCCTGCAGCACCGCTGCAAATAACAACCAGCCACGGTGGGCATTTCCAAAACATCAATGCCACAAATGCAATCAGCGCCAGCCCGAAGTCATGCGGGCGATCAATGGCGCTGGTCCATACCGGCTGATATAGCGCCGCCAGCAGCAGGCCCACGACGGCGACATTGACGCCGCTCAATGCAGCACGGGTACGCTGATGATGACGCAATCGCTCCCAGAACGGCAGGACGCCGATGACCAGGAGAAAAGATGGTGTAAAAATTGCAAGCAGGCAGATTAGTCCCGTGAGCCAGGCAGGTATGCTGGTGTCCATGGCGGCGCCAAGAAAAGCCGCAAAGGTAAACAATGGGCCGGGCACTGCCTGCGCAGCGCCATAGCCGGCCAGGAAAGCGTCATTGCTCACCCAACCAGACGGGACCACCTGCGCTGCAACAGCGGCAGGACAACGTGACCGCCACCAAATACCAGGGAGCCGGCACGGAAAAAAGCATCTACACGCCAATCATATGGGTTTGTACGAGTTGGGCCACAACCGGCAGCCCCGCCAGCAAAACAAAGAACAGTGCAAGACAAAGTATGCCCGAGCGTCGGCTTACGGTGACCGGTAAGGTATCGGGCGTGGTGTCCTGGGCCGGTTTGAACAGACAGAGTCCGATTAGTCCGCCTGCCAAAATAATACCCACTTGCCCCCATAGTGGTGGTGCCAGCAACGCGGCAATGGCTGCGATGGCCATTATTGTAATGCGCATGGTGTCTGTGCACAGTGCACGCGCCATACCCCATACGGCTTGCGCCACAACAGCGACTGCTGCCACCTTCAGACCCTGCAATACTCCGGCAGGCACGACATCGGCATAACTGGATATGCCCAAGGCAAACAGGATCAGAACAATAGCCGAAGGTAGTGTAAAACCGGCCCATGCCGCCACGGCACCCGCATAACCAGCTCTGGACAGGCCCAGTGCAATGCCCACCTGGCTGCTGGCCGGCCCGGGCAGAAATTGGCATAGCGCCACCAGATCGGCATAGCTGCGTTCGGACAGCCAGCGCCGTCGAGTCACAAACTCTTCGTGAAAATAACCCAAATGGGCGATCGGACCACCAAAAGAGGTCAGGCCCAGGCGTAAAAAGATAAGGAAAACGGACCAGGAAGCTGCTTGATCGGTTCGGGTTTGAGGAGCGTTCACGGTGGCGTGTTCTTGATTTGATATCGAAAACGGCCATCATAATTCAAATATGATGACAAAGTCCTCTTTTAGGAACGTGCCAACGCTGCCGGTGAGGCTGCCGCTGACTTCAACACGCAGCGTTCGGCAGCTAGAACGCCGATGACGCTGGCGGCGCGGCGGACATGAGGGCTGGCCGTGTCCCTCATCGGTGATTCAGACGTCCAGGGGCTCAGTCCACTCTTCGATGAATTTGGTGTGGTCGGAACGTTTTTTGGGAGGGATGGGCATTCTGGGCGTGCCGATGGCGATAAAGCCCAGGAACCGATAGTCAAGCGAATCAAAACCCAGTCCTGCCTGAAATTCATCAATGTAGGTGGCGATCCCGGTACTCCAGAATGCACCGTAACCCAGCATATAAGCAGCGTTCAGGATATTGGTGACAGCCGCGCCGGTGGCCAGGACCCGCTCGGTCTCGCTGATGGCGGTATTGCCATAATCGATATGGCAAGCCACAGCAATAATCATGGGTACTTCACTCAGCCAGGCTCGGGTAGCCGCTTCTTTTTCGGGCGTGAACGGCGTATCGCTCTGCTGGCGCAGCCCGATGGAAAAATCGGCAAATTTGCTGATGGCCGCGCCGCGAATAATCTTGAACCGCCAGGGTTGAAGGTTGCCGTGATCAGGGGCTGCCATGGCGGCCTGCAGAATTCGGGCCAGGTCATCATCATTGGGCGCGGGCGCCGTGACCAGTTTCATGGAACTGCGGGACAACAGAAAATCAATGGGTTGAGTCATGAACAATTACCTGAGTTGCAATACAAATATGATAGCGCAGCAGCTCGCGAAATGGGCCGATGACCCTGATGACAACGGAAGATCACCGGGTCCGATTCACCGGTCTCAATGGCGCAGCAACGCCTTCATATCACGCACTGCTTTTTCCCAGCCGTCAAATATCGCCTGAGCGACGATGGCATGACCGATATTCAGTTCGGAAATACCGCCAAGCGCCACGATGGCCTGGACGTTCTGGAAATGCAGGCCGTGGCCGGCATTCACTTTCAACCCCTGGCGCAGTCCTTCGGCAATCGCCAGCCGGATGCGTTCGAGTTCGAGCTGCTGGGCCTCGCCGCTGGCCTGGGCATAGGCGCCCGTATGCAGTTCAATGACGCCAGCGCCTGCCTGCACCGCGGCGCGAATCTGTGTGGGTTCGGGATCGATAAAGAGCGACACCCGCGCGTCTATGGCGTGCAACTTGCTGATCGCGTGGCTTACCGAGTCAAAGTGGGCCTGGACATCCAATCCGCCCTCGGTGGTCAGTTCCTGGCGCTTTTCCGGTACCAGGCAGACGTCATGAGGCCGCACCTGACAGGCGATATCCAGCATCTCGTCGGTCACAGCGCATTCCAGATTCATGCGTGTTTTCAACAAGGGCCGCAAGGCATGTACGTCGCTATCCTGAATATGCCGGCGATCTTCGCGCAAATGCAGCGTAATGACATCGGCGCCGGCCTGCTCGGCCAGCAACGCTGCACGGACCGGATCAGGATAGCCACAACCACGCTGCTGACGCAACGTGGCCACATGATCAATATTTACTCCCAGATCAATCATGATACATCCTGCGTTATTGCTGTGCGGCTGGAGCGATTTGTGTGGCGTTTCCAGACACCGGTACTGTATTGGCAATAGGCGCATCGGGATTCGGACGCATAACGGTACCGCGGTTCCAACCGCCACCCAGGGCCTTGTACAGCTCCACTTTGTTCAGCAAGGATTCGAGCCCCACCTGAACGAAACTTTGCTGTACGGTAAACAGATTGATCTGGGCAGTTTGAACCTGCAGGAAGCTGTCTATGCCGTTTCTGTAACGCAAATCAGACAGATTGAGCGATTCGTATGCAGATTTTTGTTGATCTCTGAGCGCTTGCAACTGGGCGCCGTAGGTCGCTTCCCCTGCCAGCGAGTCAGCCACTTCCTTGAATGCCGTCTGAATCGATTTTTCGTACTGAGCCACTGCAATATCCTTGCGTACTTCACTCAACTCAAGATTGTTACGCAACCGCCCTGCTGTAAAGATCGGCATCGTAATAACCGGGTTGAACGACCAGGACCCCTGTCCACCCGAAAAAAGTGTACTCAGGCCCAGGCTGGCCGATCCAATCAATCCGGTCAGTGAAATGCTTGGGAAAAAGCGCGGCTCTGGCTGCGCCGATGTTGGCATTGGCAGCCAGTAACTCGTGTTCTGCGGCAATAATATCCGGGCGTCTTACCAGCAGATCAGAAGGCAGCCCCGCAGGGATTTTCGTCATTAATACGTCGCCGGCGAACGGGCTTGCCGCTGGCAGATTGGCCGGAATCGGAGCGCCGATAATCAGCTGCAATGCATTTCTGGCCAATTGCTCACTGCGATCCAGCTCAGCCGAGCTGGCCCGGGCTGAATCGAGGAGGGTCTTGGCCTGATTGACATCCAGCGCCGACGCGACACCGCCGCGAAAGCGCGCCTGGACCAGGTCATAAGTCGACTGACGTGATTTAAGCGTCTTGGCAACCAGATCCCTTTGCTGTTGTGCGGCACGCAAATTGTAGTATGCCGTGGCAAGCTGACCGATCAGATTGATCTGTGCCGTTTTGCGCCCTTCAACGGTCGCCAGATAGGACTGGAACGCCGCTTCGGACAAATTGCGTTGTTTGCCGAAAAAATCCAGCTCAAAGTCGGTAATGCCTATGCCTGCGGTAAAGCTGCGCGAGACCGATGGACTGTCCGGGCCGGCCATACGCATATTGGGCGGCATGCGCTGGGCAGTTTCCTGCGCCGTAGCGCCAATTTGCGGGAATTGATCACTGCGCGTAATACCGTATTGGGCACGTGCCTCATCAACCCGTTTGACTGCAATACGCATGTCACGGTTATTTTCCAGCGCCAGGCCAATCAGCGCCTTCAGGCGGGGTTCACGGAAAAACTGCTCCCAGCCCAAATCGGCTACCGATGCCTGGTTGGCATTGTCTTGCCCCGGATAGGTAGATGGGATCGGTGCATCCGGCCGCGTATAGTCGGGCGACAATGAGCAGCCAGCCAGCAGGACGGCCATGAAAACAGCGGAAAAACGGGGCAATGTACGTTGTGACCCTTGCATGATTACTCATTTCCTTTTGGAGGTGATCCGTCCTGGCGTTTTCTGTCGCCATTGGCGGTCATATCATCTGCCTCAGCCACATCGGTATAGATATGCTGAGATTCTTTTTCGGCTTCGGTGGCTTTCTGGTGTTCATCAGCCTGACGACCCAACAGCCGTGGTTTCACTTTGAAGAACGTCATCACCACAACGAAGAACGTTGGGACGAACAGCACGGCAAACGGTGTCGCCGCTACCATACCGCCGAATACCCCGTAACCCACAGCCTGCTGGCTTGCCGCACCTTCGGCATTGGCCAGCATCAGCGGTATGACGCCCATGATGAATGCGAACGAGGTCATCAGAATTGGGCGGAACCGCAGTCGAGCCGCTTCCAGCGTCGATTCAACCAGCCCTTACCTGACGCAAATGCATCCTTGGCAAATTCCACAATAAGAATGGCGTTCTTGGCGGACAATCCGATTACCGTAATCATCCCCACCTGGAAGTAAATGTCATTTGACATGCCCACCAGGGTAACCAAACCCACCGTGCCCAGCATACCCAAAGGCACAACCAATACGGCGGATAATGGAATCCACCAGCTTTCATACAGCGCAGCCAGCACCAGGAACACCACCGCGAAGGCCAATGCCAGCATAATGGATGCCTGACTGCCCGCCTGGACTTCCTGATAGGACAACCCAGTCCATTCGTAACCGATACCGGAAGGCAACTGACCAATCAGTTTTACAATTTCGTCCATCGCTTCACCATTGGCGTAGCCGGCATTGGCCTGGCCCTGAATGGTGATGGAATCATAACTATTGTAACGCTGCACCTGGCTTTGACCCTGTACCCAATCCAGGGTAACAAAGGACGATAGCGGGACCAGATCGCCATCGGTGTTGTGCACCCGCAATTTGAGAATATCCTCGGGCGACATCCGTTGATCGGCTTCAGCCTGAATCCAGACGTTCTGCATCCAGCCCTGGTTGGGGAATTGCCCCAGATAGCTATTGCCGATAGTACCGGAGAGCACACTACCGACCTCGGCCATGTTCACGCCAAGTGAATAGGCTTTGATGCGATCGACGGTCACTTTCAACTGCGGGCCCGGGCCAAGGCCGGAAATACGCACCTGGGACAGAATCTTGCTCTGGCCAGAAAGCTGTATCAGTTGGTTGGCCGCTTCACGCAACTGGGTCTGACCCATGCCGCCTCGATCCTGCAGACGCAAGTCAAAACCGGTGGCCGTACCCAGCGATGGGATGGACGGCGGCACAATCGATAGCACCATGGCATCGGGAATACCGAAAAGCAGTTGCCCCGTGGCACGCCCGGCGACTGACATGGCGCTGTGCTCATCTCCTTTGCGTTCATCGAATTTCTTGAACGGCGTAAAGGCAATGGCCGAATTCAGACCGGAGCCGTTGAAACTGAAACCTTGCACGGTGATGATGTTTTCCACCTCAGGCTGTTTCTTATAGTATTCCTCAACCTGCTTGATGACCTCTTCGGTACGCTTGGCCGAAACACCCGCCGGCAATTCGATATTGGTCACTGCATAGCCCTGGTCCTCTGTAGGCAGGAACGAGCTGGGCAGACGCAGATAGAGAAAGCCCAGCAATATGACCAGCCCCAGGTAGATCAACATCATGCGCCCACCCCGTTTGAGCAAGCCGCCCACGAATCCGGTGTAGTTGTTGGTGATTTTGGAAAAAGTACGATTGAACCAGCCAAAAAATCCCTTCTTCTCGTGATGCCCTTTTGGTACGGGTTTAAGCAGCGTAGCACACATGGCTGGCGTAAACGTCAGTGCCAGAAAGGCAGAAAAGGCAATGGAAATAATCATCGCCGCCGCGAACTGACGGTAAATCACGCCCGCAGATCCACTCATGAAGAATAACGGTGCAAATACGACCATCAACACAAGCGTAATACCGACGATCGCGCCGAAAATCTGTGGCATCGCCTTGATCGTGGCTTCTTTGGGGGCCAGACCCTCTTCGGCCATGATCCTTTCCACATTTTCAACCACCACGATCGCGTCATCGACCAGAATACCGATGGCCAGCACCATTGCAAACATGGTGAGCGTATTGATAGAGTACCCCATGGCCGACAGCGTCGCCAGCGTACCCATCAGCGCCACCGGAACCACAATTGCCGGTATCAGTGTATAGCGGATGTTCTGCAGGAACAGGAACATAACGACAAACACCAGCAGCATCGCTTCAACCAGAGTATGAACCACCTGGGTAATGGAGGCATCTACGTATGGTGCAGTGTTGTACGGAATTTTGTATTCAATATTGTCCGGGAAATACTGGGCCAGATTTTCCATCTCGGCCTGAACCAGCTTTGATGTTTCAAGCGCATTGGCGTTGGGCGCCAGTGAAACAGCAAACGCGGCTGAGGTCTGGCCGTTCAGACGGGCGCCAAACTGATAGGAGTCGGCTCCCACTTCGATACGTGCCACGTCGCTGAGCACTGACAGTTGAGCCGCCTGTAGTGGCGCGCAGAACAATATCGCCGAACTCCTTGACCGTGCTAAGCTGACCATTGACGACCACCGTTGCACTGGTGGTCTGGTCATCTGGCGTCGGTGGCGATCCCAGAGTACCGCCGGTAATTTGGGCATTCTGTGTTTGCAGGGCAGTCTTGATATCACTGGTCGTCAGACCGAAAGAGGTCATTTTTGCCGAATCTACCCAGATACGCATGGCACGAGGTGAAGCAAATAGCTGGAATTGACCCACACCCTTAATTCGGGCAATCGAGTTCTGAATATTCCTGGTGATGTAATCACCAAGTCCGGCGTCATCCAATGAGCCATCGGTCGAGCTCAGCGTACCGATCAGCAGGAATCCTGACGTACTTTTCGAGTATGTAATACCCTGTTGCGTCACCGCCTGTGGCAGCTTGGAATTGACCGCGGCAATACGATTCTGCACATCGACTTGTGCAAGATCGGGGTCAGTACCCGGTTCAAATGTCACATCGATCTTGGCAGCACCATATGAGTCACTTGTAGAGGCGTAGTACAGCATGCCTTCGGCGCCATTGAGTTCATTCTCGATCAGACTGGTTACAGAGCGTGCAACTTCCTCCGCTCCGGCGCCAGGGTATGTGGCGTTTACGGTGATGGTCGGCGGTGCAACTTCAGGATACTGCGAGATGGCCATATTCGGGATAGATACGACACCCGCGAAAAATATGATAATCGCAATAACCCAGGCAAAAATTGGCCGGTTAATGAAAAAATTTGACATGTTTTATATACTCACTGTGCCGGCTTGTCGCCCTGCTGTTCAGGCTTGCTTTCCTGTGCCGGGGCGCTATCGCCCTCTTTTGTGGGTTGTTGCCCGGCACCAGGCTGGGGCTGCTGACCGCTATTGCCCGCAGCTTCCTTTTTCTTCCATGGCTGTGTTTTTGACCGGTGCGCCTGGGCGAATTTTTTGGAAGCCTTCGACAATAACTTCGTCACCCGCCTTCACACCTTGCGTAATGATCGTATCGTTTTTGACTTCTCCACCCGTTTGAATCGTAACCGACGCTACCTTGCCATCTCGAACCAGCATCAGATTGCTCAGACCATCACTGGATCGCTGAATGGCCTGGGTTGGAACCAGCACGGCTTTTTCGTCCTTGCCCTGCTCCAGCTTGACGGTCACGTACATACCAGGCAACAGCAACCGGTCAGAGTTAGGGAAGGTAGCCCGCAGAGTGACCTGGCCGGTTGAGGGTTCAACGCTGACGCCGGTAAAAAGCAGCTGGCCATTTTCCGGGTACTGTGTACCGTCTTCCAGTTCAAGCTGGACCACCGCCGTGTTTTCGTCAACTTTGGTCAATTGCCCATCTGCCATGGCCTTGCGCAAACGGTATAGTTCAGCGGTCGACTGGGTGAAGTCTACGTAAACCGGGTCCATTTGCTGCACATGCGCCAATTGAGTGGCTTCGGTCCCGCTGACCAGTGCCCCTTCGGTGACCAGGGCCCGGCCGACAATGCCGTCAATAGGTGATTCCACATCGGTATAAGACAAATTGATGCGCGCAGCATCCAGCGCAGCTTTGGCCGATGCAATGGTGGCATCTGCCTGGTTTGCCTGCGCGCGCGCATCGTCATACTCCTGACGACTCACAGCATTGGACTTGACCAGGGTGGCATAGCGATTGGCCAATTGCCGGGCACTGCCTGCAGTCGCTTTGGCCTGATTCAGGGCCGCCTCGGCCTGTGCATATTGCGCCTGATAGGGAGCGGGATCAATCCGGAAGAGCACCTGCCCTTTCTTTACTTCACGGCCCTGCTCGAATTCAATTTTCTGCACGATGCCATTCACCCGTGCGCGCACCTGCGCATCGCGCACAGCGCTGACTCGTCCAGGAAGCGTCGTAAAGATGGTGGTGGGTGTTTCAGTTAACTTGACGGTGCTGACCGGCGTCGGCGGCGGGCCGCTTTGCGCGCCTGCTTGCTGATCTTCCTTACCGCAACCGCTTAGCGCAACCAGGCACGACAGCAAAACTGTTGCAACATAGCGCTTGTGTAAAAAGAGTCTGTTTGTCATTGGGCTGGAAACCTTGAGAGCGAGGGCTGATCCTGACGGATAGCTGATTGAACGGTGTTGAAGAAAAGATTATAACCAGAAAATAATTGCCTAAGCAAATACTATTTAGTATAAACCCTTAAGTTCTAGGGTTTTTATCAAATTCTCGGGAATGTTGTGAACACACTCCTCTGAGAAATGGATTAAAGAAGGACTAACCCGCGCTTTGCGCATATCCGCCGCATAATGAAAAAGCACGGCCTTGGAGGTTCCGCTGCCTGTGCAGCGGCTCACTTCAGGACACCTGATCAGCAGTGCCCATGTCAGGTGCAAGCTGGCTGCATCACTACCGGCTCGGCGCCCAACAAAATCTGCCTGGCGACCAGTGGCTGGCAAAGATGCGATAAAAATAACATGCCTGTGCCGGTTTTGTCGCCATCCGCCCGCCAGACATGGCCAAAATCTACTTTTTAAGCCCGCACAGTGTCAATCGAGCAACAGGGCATCGTCGGTGATCTGCTCTCCCCTGACTTTCTCGAACATTTGCAGCAGGTCGCTGACCGTCATATCCCGGCGCTGCTCGCCGGCCACATCCAGAACAACCTGCCCCTGGTGCAGCATGATGGTTCGTTCGCCGATCTCCAGCGCCTGCTTCATACTGTGCGTCACCATCATAGTAGTCAGTTTCTGTTCAGTCACGATCTTTTCTGTAAGATCCAGAACAAATTGCGCGGTCCGTGGATCGAGTGCGGCAGTATGTTCGTCCAGCAGCAATATTTTGCTGGGCTGCAGTGCCGCCATCAGCAGACTCACTGCCTGGCGCTGGCCGCCCGACAGCAGGCCGATACGGTCGGTCAGCCGTGATTCCAGTCCCAGCCCCAGGATGGTCAGTCGCTCCCGGAATAATTGTCGCAGATCACTGCGTAACGCCGGACGAAGGTCGCGTTGGCCGCCACGACAATAGGCCAGCGACATATTCTCTTCGATCGTCAGATCTTCACAGGTGCCAGCCATCGGGTCCTGAAACACCCGCGCCACATTGACTGCCCGCTGCCACACGCTTTTGCGGGTAACATTCTCGTTGTTAATATGAATGGTACCCGAATCTACCATCAGCTCGCCCGACACCGCATTCAGGAAAGTTGACTTGCCGGCGCCATTGGAGCCGATCACCGTCACGAATTGCCCTTGCGGAATGTTCAGAGACAAGCCACGCAAGGCCCGGGTTTCAATGGGGGTACCGGCATTGAAGGTAATATGCAGATTTTGTGCGTTCAACATATCAGGCGCGTCCTTTGATTCGCAGGTTACGGCGAAGCTTGGGCAAAATCAGCGCAATGGCCACCAGCAGTGCAGTAATCAAGTTCAGATCCTGTGCCTTGAGGCCGATAAAATCGCTGTTGAGCGCCAGTGCAATGAAAAAACGGTAAAGAATAGCCCCCACAATGACTGCCAGCGTGATAAATAGAAACCGCCGGGCAGGCAAAATGCTTTCGCCCACGATGACCGCCGCCAGGCCGATCACAATGGTACCAATTCCCATGGAAATATCAGAACCACCCTGTGACTGGGCAAACAGTGCACCGCCAAGCCCCACCAGCGCATTGGACAATGCCATGCCGATAAGGACCATGCGGTCTGTAGAGATGCCTGGGACCGTGCCATTCGTAAATTTGAGCCGGTCGAGCGCATGGCCAGACCGATCGGTTGAAAAATAGGCGTCAAGCAGAATTTTGACGATAACAACAACAATGAAGAGCAACACCGGACGCCAGACAAAATCGTCGAGTGACGACGGTTGCGTGAGTGAAAAAACCGTGTCGCTGGTGATCAGCGGAATATTTGGGCCGCCCATAATGCGCAGGTTGATGGAGTACAGGGCCGTCATCATCAAAATACTGGCCAGCAAGTCCATGATGCCCAGCTTGACGTTGAGCCAGCCGGTGATCATTCCGGCAAAGGCACAAGCGACCATCGCTGCCGCGCTGGCGACGAAGGATCATAACCGCTGCTGACCAGTAGCGCAGACACGGCACCGCCGGTGGCAAACGTACCATCGACCGTCAGATCGGGAAAGCGCAAGACGCGAAAGGAAATGAACACGCCCAGCGCGACCAGGCTGTAGATAAAACCCAGCTCCAGCGCACCAAGGGAAGAAAAAAGAGACATGTTAAGAACTTATGATCAAATAAAAAAGCCTGAGATGAGCCCAGGCCGGTAAAAAGGTGACAACAGGTTATTTCACAATCACTTTGGCGCTTTTGACAAAGTCTTCGCTCAATGTAACCCCTTGCTTTTGGGCCGCGCCCGGGTTAACGAACAGCTCCAGCGTGTTGCTGGTTTCAGACGCGATGCTGCCTGGCTTTTCGCCTTTCAGGATCCGCGCTACGATTGTACCAGTCTGAATTCCCAGATTCTTGTAGTTGATACCCAGGGCAGCTATGGCGCCGCGTTTGACGCTATCTGTATCCGAAGCGACCAGCGGGATTTTGGATTCATTGCCGACCTTGACCAGGGCTTCGTAGGCAGATACTACATTGTTATCGGTATTGGTATAGATCACGTCAACCTTGCCTGCCAGACTGCGCGCCGCCGAACCAACATCGACCGAGCGCGGTGCCGACGCTTCAACAAGCGTCATGCCAGACTTGGGCAGCAGTTCCTTCAGGCGCTTGACCACCACGCTGGAATTGGCTTCGCCCGGATTGTAGACAATGCCCACGCGTTTGGCCTCAGGCAATACCAGCTTGATCAATTCAATCTGCTTTTCCAGAACCAGAACATCGGACACACCAGTCACGTTGGCACCCGAGGCGTCCATGGACTTGACCAACTGGGCGGCAACCGGATCAGTTACGGCGGAATACACGACCGGAATGGTCTTGGTTGCAGCCACTACCGCCTGCGCCGAAGGCGTGGCTATGGCTACGATGGCATCAGGCCTTTCGCCGATGAACTGGCGTGCAATCTGGGCAGCCGTCCCGGTATTGCCCTGGGCACTTTGATATTTCCATTTCAGATTCTTGCCTTCTTCAAAGCCTTCTTTGGCCAGGCCTTCCTTGACTCCATCACGCACGGCATCCAGGCCGGGTGTTCAACAATGGATGTGACGGCAACAAACTTGTCTGCCGCCTGGGCTGCGCCCGCAAGCAGTGCGGTTGAAACCAGCGCAGCGGAAAGACAGAAGGTAAACGTGCCCTTGATCATAACAACTCCTGAATGACATGTTCTGAACTCGCGATTCTGTCACAGCAAACCGCTTTGTACCAGTGGTATTAACGAGAATAGGCGCTCCCGGCAATGCAAAGCAGGCGCATAGCCACGATTGGCGCCGCTTAGAAACTGATCAACTCGCCCGTCTTGCCGTTTTCCTGCAGCAGCGTGCGCAGCCAGCCCGTTGCCGGCAAGCGGTACAGGCTCTGTACCCGCCTGGCCCGCTGCTGCAGCTGCTCACGTGTTACCTGCAATGGCGGGCCGGTAAATGCAATGACGATACGATTTCCATCAATTGTTTCGGGAAACAGGATTACGCGATCATCAAAGGCCCGCAGGATATTGCGCATATTCTTGCGAAAACTGCCGTGGTGGCCGAACAGGTTGATTGTGACCACCCCCAGGTCGGCGCACACTCGCCGACAGCCCCGGTAAAACTGATCAGATGAACATACCGGTCCCTGTGCGGTGTAATCGTACAAATCCACCATGAGCGCGCCATAGCTGTTTTCATTGACTGGATCCAGGACCCAATCCTGCGCATCTTCATGCACCACACGGCATGAGGCCGTTTGCCGCAACTCAAAAGCCGACTCGCATATGGCGGTGACCTGGGGATTCCATTCGACAGTCACGACATCGCTATCGAAATGATGCTGGCAAAAACGCGTTAGCGACCCGGCCCCAAGGCCCAGAATACCGACGCCCCGATCCACCGGTGGCGCCAGAAACAACAGCCAGGCCATCATCTGCTGCGTATACTCGAACTCCAGCTTTTCGGGACGGTTCACCCGCATGGCGCCCTGAATCCATTCGCTATTGAAATGCAGGTAGCGCACACCCTGCGATTCGGAGATCATCGGCTCGTCATAGTCGGGGTGTGGTTCCCTTTTTTGGTGCTGCATGCGTCATCAGACCCGTTCGAAGATAGCGGCAATCCCCTGCCCGCCGCCGATGCACATCGTCACCAGCGCATAGCGCCCGCCAACACGCTGCAGCTCGTGCAGCGCTTTTACGGTAATGATGGCCCCTGTTGCGCCGACCGGGTGGCCCAAACCGATGCCGCTGCCGTTGGGATTGACTTTGGCCGGATCCATGCCCAATTGCTGCGTGACTGCGCAAGCCTGGGCTGCAAACGCTTCGTTGGCCTCGATGACGTCCATATCTTCAATTTTCAGCCCGGCCTTAGCCAGGGCGTTGCGTGTTGCAGGAACAGGACCAATACCCATTAGACGAGGATCCACGCCGGCGTGGCCGTAGGCTACCAGACGGGCCAGCGGTTTCGCACCGCGTGCTTTGAGCATTTCACCATTCATAAGTACCAGCGCGGCGGCCCCGTCATTAATACCCGACGCATTACCGGCAGTGACCGTACCGGCTTCCTTGACAAACACCGGTTTGAGGGCAGTCAGCCCCTCAAGAGTGATGTCGCGTCGCACGTGTTCGTCGGTATCAAATACGACATCGCCCTTGCGCGACTTCATCACCACCGGCACGATCTGGTCTTTGAAATAGCCCTGGTCAATGGCGTTGGCCGCGCGTTGATGGGACGCGACGGCCAGTTCGTCCTGTTGCTGACGGGACACACCATATTCTTTGGCCACATTTTCGGCCGTGACACCCATATGCATTTTTTCAAACGGATCGGACAGCGCGCCGGTCATCATGTCCTGCATCACGCTGTCCCCCATTCTGGCGCCAAAACGGTGCGCCGGCGCAATATAAGGCGCGCGGCTCATGTTCTCGACACCGCCGGCGATTGCGATTTGGGCATCTCCGAGCAACAATGTCTGGGCAGCAGAAACGATGGCTTGCAGACCGGAACCGCATAGGCGGTTGACATTGAAAGCCGGCGTGCCCTGTGCGACACCGGCCGTGACCGCCGCGTAGCGCGACAGATACATGTCACGAGGCTCGGTATTGATGACATGTCCCAGCGCGACGTGGCCAACATCTTCACCCGTCACCGCAGCGCGTTCCATGGCCGCCCGGATGACCGTTGCCCCCAGCTCGCCAGGGCTTACATTTTTCAGACTGCCGCCAAAGCCGCCAATGGCCGTACGTACACCGGATACCACGAAAACGTCAGGCATGATAATTCCTTTTTTTGTGTGAAGAGAAGCGAATCATAACGCATCCGGCATACAATGAAAGCCCGCTGTTTGTGTTCAACGGAAAATCAGGACCGCTATGAAAATCGCTACTTGGAATGTCAATTCGCTCACTGTACGTCTGCCTCAGGTGCTGGCCTGGCTGGATCAGCACAGTATCGATATCTTGTGTATTCAGGAGCTCAAGCAGGTCAATGAAAAATTTCCCAAGGATGCCTTCCAGGAATTGGGTTACGACGCTGTCTGGACCGGTCAGAAAACCTATAACGGCGTGGCCATTTTGTCGCGTTCTTCATTGGAAGACGTGATCATCAATAACCCGCTCTACCCCGATACCCAGCAGCGCCTGGTTACTGCCACCTGTCAGACCAGTGAAGGTCCGATGCGGGTTATTTGCGCCTATTGTCCAAATGGTAGTGCGCTGGACAGCGACAAATATAATTACAAACTCGAATGGTACGCTGCGCTCAATCAGTTCGTTGAAGCACAAATGAAATTATTTCCGAATCTGGCCATTTGTGGAGACTACAACATTGCGCCCGAAGATCGCGATGTTCACCCTAAATATACCGGCGACATTCTGATCTCGCCCAAGGAGCGCGCCGCCATGCAGGCGCTCAGCGGCCTTGGACTTGCCGATTCATTTCGCCTGTTTGACCAGGAAGAAAAACTGTTCAGTTGGTGGGATTACCGGATGATGGGTTTTCGTCGCAACGCCGGGCTGCGCATTGACCATATTCTGCTCACGCCATCGCTGGCGAAACTTTGCACAGCCTGCGTGATCGACAAGGCACCCCGTGGCAATGAACAGCCTTCGGATCATGCGCCCGTCGTCGCCACCCTCTCCTTATCATTTGCCTGACGGGCCCTCGGACTGCGATCGCTTGGTGATCGCAAAATGAAAAAAGGCCGGATGTTCTCCGGCCTTTACTATTTACCATTCAGTGGCATCGTGCTAACCGACTACGTACCACACAGCGTCCATGCGGCGCTTTGGACTGCTGCTACAAGATACGTTGCCGGAATTGTGACACGACATTGCCTGTCGTGTCCTGCTGGCAATGGATGCTCGCAGTGTCATTCGCTTTGAGCGACACCAGCTTTACTACTCGCCATCCAGAATCTGATCTTCAAAGCTGGTGGCTGCCTGTTCGCTGGACATCGGTACATACAGCACGCCCGAAGTAATGGGCTTACCAATATTGATGATCGACACCAGGCGGTTTTTCTGCGTTACCGCAAAGCTCTTGCCGATATTGTTGCTGGTCAGACTGGCCAGTCGCTGGCTGCCGGACGGGGAAAATTCAAGTTTCACAAAAGCCTTGCCGGCGCTATTGCGGGTAGCCACGGCGTTCTGCAAATCGTTGCGGGTTAGCGTCTGGGTCGGATCAACGTGCACAAGCACGCCATTCTGGCGCACGGCCGTGTAGCCTTGCATTGGCGTGCGCGATGCGATGTACATGATGAGCGACGATGAAGCAACCGCGCTTGAGGGTGCCGGCGGCGTTGAAGCCGTTGGTGCAGTAGAGCGACCGGAAGATGGCGGTGGCGTCGTTGGCACATCACTGACTCGTGTGCCGCCTGAGCGATTTTTGAGCAAGTGATCCATAGTGTCACAGCCTGCCAGCGTCAGCGTAGCAGCGATTGCGACAAAAAATGCCCCTCTTTTGATGTGCATGATCGGTTTCCTTGATTCTGGTGAAAGACTTATGGGGCCATTATAAGATATTGTCGAAAATTCGCATGGCCACTTTTCCCACTCAATTACAAAAAGCGTTCATGGCTTTTAAGATAGCGCCATTTGCCCGGGGGCAGATCCGCCAGCGTCACATTGCCCATGCGGACCCGCTTCAGACCGATCACATTCAGGCCAACCATTTGGCACATGCGACGAATTTGCCGTTTCTTGCCTTCCTGCAAAATAAATTTGAGCTGGTCGTCGTTTTGCCAGCTTACCTGTGCCGGACGCAGTACATCACCATCAAGGGACAGTCCGTGATTAAGCAATTGCAACCCGTTGCCACTGATTTTGCCTTCCACACGGACCAGATATTCTTTTTCCACTTCGGAGTCTTCTCCGATCAGCTGCCGGGCAATACGTCCATCCTGAGTGAGAACCAGCAAGCCTTGTGAATCGATATCCAGTCTGCCGGCCGGTGCCAGTCCTCTTAAATGCGAGGGATTGAAGGTGTGCTTGTCTCGGTCATACTGCCGATCGGGCGTGATCAGCGTTACTGCCGGCCGGTAGCCTTCTTCTGCCTGGCCCGAAACGTAGCCCACCGGTTTGTTCATGATGATAGTCACCCTGGCGGTCTGCCGTGCCTGCGCGGACTTGTCCAGCGTGATGGCCTGATTGGGAAACGCCTTCTCGCCAAGGGTGGCGACCTTTCCGTCTACGCGCACCCAGCCGCGTTCAATGTAAGCGTCGGCCTCACGTCGGGAACATAGTCCTCGCTCGGCAAGCAGTTTAGATATTCTTGTCTTTTCCATTTGATTCCGTTTGCTTACGCAAATTTGCTATAGTGTGTTTCTTTGTCCGGACGCACCGGACGTTTCTGTTTGAGTGTGGTTATTACATGACCACGATTTATCTGCAGGCTCTCACATCCCGCGACCCATGAAGCATGAACCGTATTCCCCCGGCTGGCTAAGCCGGCCGCCGCCTAAACTCGATCCTGTACAGAAATACTGGCTGTCCCGCCCTGGCCCGCTTACGCAGGGCTTACGAAAACAAGGCGAGGTGCGGATCCAGGTTGTCGGTGAGTTTGCCGAAGTGGTCAGCACAGATGAAGCGCGGACCATCAGAAAAGCAGCCTATACGGTCGTCTGGGTTCGGGAGATCTGCATGTCTATTGACGGCACGCCTGCGGTAATCGCTCGCAGCATCACGCCGCTGGATGCTGCTCAATCGGTATGGCAGGCAGTGCGTCGGCTACGCACACGGCCACTGGCCGATATTCTGTATCATGATCCGGCTATTGTACGATCAGTGTTCGAGTCCTGCATAGCAAAATCGCCAATGCCAATATTTAAAGCCGTGGTACGTGCTGGTCAACTACCCTCGCCTTCACAGTCCAGGTTGCCTACCCGCCGCTCCGTGTTCTGGAAAAATGGCCAGCCGCTGCAGGTGACCGAATGCTTCCTGCCGGCTTTTTGGTCGCAATTGCTCAAGTATCCAAGGGCTTGAGCTGATCCGCGAGCAGTTGCATCCGGGCCTCTTTTGAAACGGATGATTCCGGATTTTGCAACGTACAGCGTAATGCATGGGATGTAGCAGGATGCATTAGCATCTGTAAACCACCTGCGGCGGTAGCCGCCGCGCCCACAAATATTACGAGTAAAAACGCAGCTTTTGTACTGTCGGGGGCCAGGCAATCGGCTTGTCGCAGTACTACAGTGCGTTGTCGTCCTGCTCGCCTGTACGGATACGAATGGCGCGCTCGACCGGCGTCACGAAGATTTTCCCGTCGCCGATTTTGCCGGTGCGCGCAGCCTTGATAATGGCTTCGATGGCCGAGTCAACCAGGCTGTCTGAAATGACCACTTCAACTCTGACTTTGGGAAGAAAGTCCACCACATATTCGGCACCACGGTACAGTTCTGTGTGCCCCTTCTGACGGCCAAACCCTTTTACCTCTGCGACGGTCAGACCGCTGACGCCGATATCTGCCAAAGATTCACGAACTTCGTCCAACTTGAAGGGTTTAATGATGGCTGTTATTAATTTCACGTGGTTTCCTTTACTTTGCGGGGCCTGGCCCAGCTTTTTTACTGGAAAAGAATAGCATATTTTTTAATAATGCAGCCTAGAATCGATAACCGTTGGTGATCGGGAAGCGCCAATCGCGGCCAAAAGCCCGAGTGGTGATTTTGGGCCCCGGAGAGCCCTGGCGCCGCTTGTATTCATTGATTCGCAGCAATCGCGCCACTTTTTCAACGTCTTCACGCGCCAGGCCGGTATTCACGATGGCCTCCACCGAATCATTGTGTTCCATCAGATGCTCCAGGATGCGTCCAGCACCTCATATTCAGGCAGGCTGTCCTGGTCAGTCTGGTCTTCGCGCAACTCAGCTGAGGCGGCCGCGTGATGATACGCTCGGGAATGATCGCCGACTGCGTATTGCGCCAGCTCGCCAGACGGTATACCAGCGTTTTGGGAATATCCTTCAAAGGGGCATAGCCGCCCACCATGTCGCCGTACAGTGTGCAATAGCCCGTAGCCAGTTCCGACTTGTTGCCTGTGGTCAGCACGATGGCATTGAACTTGTTGGACAAGGCCATTAGCAAGGCACCACGAATGCGCGCCTGCAAATTCTCCTCCGTCGTATCCTGGGGCAAATCACCGAAAATGGGCGCGAGCGCCTCCAGGTAACTATTGAACATGGGCGAAATGGCGATCTCGTCGTAGCGCACGGCCAGGCGTTGCGCCATATCCTGTGCGTCATTGACCGAAATATCGGCGGTAAAGCGCGATGGCATCATGACCGCATGCAGGTTTTCTGCACCGATAGCATCCACCGCAATTGCCAGTACCACGGCCGAGTCAATGCCGCCGGACAGGCCGATCACGGCTTTTCCAAAGAAATTCTTGCCCAGGTAGTCGCGCGTGCCCATGACCAGCGCACGCCAGATTTCGGCTTCGGCAGCCTCATTTTCCTGGATTTGCAGGGGCACCGACTGATCCGCTCCGAAAGGTAAGGACGGCAGAGCCTGAAGCTGTCCTGACGAGACTTGAATGCGCCCCACAGCTTCACAGAAACTGTTGAGTTCAGTCACGATGTTGCCTTGTCGGTCAATCACGAAAGAGTGCCCATCGAAAACCAATTCGTCCTGCCCGCCCACCAGATTGCAGTAGATAGCGCCCATGCCGGCATCGCAGACATTCCTGCGCACCACGGCAAGCCGGGTTTCGTGCTTGCGGACCATATAGGGCGAGGCATTCAGGATGAGCAGCGTGTCGGCCCCTGCCTGTCGTGCTGCCGTGGCGGCGCTGGCAAACCACACGTCTTCGCAGATGGTCACGCCGAAGGTATGATTCCTGACGGTGAACACCAGCGGCTTGCGTCCCGCCGTAAAATAGCGTTTTTCATCAAATACGGAATAATTGGGCAATTCCTGCTTCAGGTAGGTACCCAGGTTATCGCCATTGAGAAAAACACTGGCTGCATTGAAGGTGCCCTTGTCTGTGCTGACAACGTGCCCCAATACCACATGTAAATCCTGGAACCCTGCCAGTGTTTCCTGCAGGGACTGCAGCGCTGCCTGCTGGTCTGCAAGAAACTGACAGCGCAGAAGCAAGTCTTCAGGCGCATAGCCGGTAAGCGCCAGTTCGGGCAAGAGCAGGACGTCATGCCCCTGCTCGTGAGCCAATGCAGCGGCCTGGACAATGCGTGCGGCATTGCCGGCCAGATCTCCGACCTTCTGATTGATTTGTGCAAATGCGACACTGACCGATGGTTCCATTATCCCGCTCTGTTTCTTTTGCAAACCACCGATTATCACACAAGCATCTGAAATGAGCGTCTAAAATACCGCTGATTAACGCAAAATACCGACATTGGACAGATCAGCACATACTATGACAGACAGCCCCAACCCAACCAATCAATTCGACAAAAAAGCCCAGGCCTGGTCGGCCCGTTTCTCTGAACCCGTCTCCGAACTGGTCAAGCGCTACACCGCCTCGGTCGATTTTGACAAGCGACTGGCCCGTTTTGACATTCAGGGGTCGCTGGCCCACGCGACCATGCTGGCCGCAACAGGCGTCATTTCCACTGACGATCTGGCCGCCATTGACAAGGGCATGCAACAGATTCTTCAGGAAATCGACGCGGGTACGTTTACCTGGTTGCTGGACCTGGAAGACGTGCATCTTAATATAGAGAAACGTCTGGTTGAGCTCATCGGCGACGCCGGCAAACGCCTGCACACCGGCCGCTCGCGCAATGACCAGGTCGCCACGGACATCCGCTTGTGGCTGCGTTCGGAAATTGACATATCGCTGGAGCTGATCACCTCATTGCGTCGCGCCTGGCACAGGTGGCGCTGGAACATCATGACACGATCATGCCGGGCTTTACGCATCTGCAGGTGGCCCAGCCAGTGACTTTCGGTCATCACCTGCTGGCCTATGCCGAAATGTTTGCCAGGGATGCAGAGCGCCTTGCTGATTGTCGCAAGCGTTGCAACCGCCTGCCATTAGGCGCGGCCGCGCTGGCTGGCACCTCCTATCCCATTGATCGTGAACAGGTTGCCACGCTGCTGGGCTTTGACAGCGTTTGCCGCAACTCGCTGGATGCCGTATCCGATCGCGATTTCGCCATCGAATTCTGCGCCGCTGTTTCGCTGGTTATGACCCATATTTCCAGGCTGTCGGAAGAACTAATCCTGTGGATGAGCCCGCGCATCGGCTTTATTGATCTGGCGGACCGTTTCTGCACCGGCAGTTCCATCATGCCGCAAAAGAAAAACCCCGACGTACCGGAACTGGCCCGAGGCAAAACCGGCAGGGTCAACGGCAATCTGATTGGCTTGCTCACGCTGATGAAAGGTCAGCCCCTGGCCTATAACAAGGACAACCAGGAAGACAAAGAAGGGCTGTTCGATTCGGCCGATACCTTGCGCGACACCTTGACGATATTTGCCGACATGATCGGGGGCATCCGGGTGCGGAAACAGGCTATGCGCGATGCTGCCCTGATGGGGTTTTCCACCGCCACCGACCTGGCCGACTATCTGGTCAAGAAAGGATTGCCCTTTCGCGACGCACATGAAACCGTTGCGCTGGCCGTGCGCCATTGCGAAGAGCAACAGTGTGATCTGGCCGATCTGACGCTGGAAGAAATGCGCAAGTTTAATCCTTCGATTGACAGCGATGTCTTTAGCGTACTTACCCTGGAAGGCTCGGTCTCGTCACGTGCCCATATCGGCGGCACCGCACCAGCACGGGTCAAGGCAGAAGCCGAGCGCGTGCTGGCCGAATTGGCCTGATCTGCATTAGATTCTAATCAAAAAAAGACGGCGCTCCTGTTTTTGACCTGGCGCCGTCTTTTTGATTGACTCGCGCCTGCCGGCAGGCGGATCAAATTTGTAGCAACACTCTTCTTACGGTGATAAGGCATTCATTGAGCTGCATCTCGCTCACTTGCCTCAGCGTCCTTCCCCCCTGACCTGCTCCATAGGCTGGACATCGGCCAGGCCTGTTTGAGCAGGCCTGCCGGCTGTGGATTGTCCGGCGCGACCTTGCGCACGACCAGACGCTGCTATTTAATTACGCAGTCGCAGCACCGGCCATTGCAACGTCGTTCGAGCCGCTTTCGAATACAGCAATGGATTCGACATGTCCGGTATGGGGAAACATATTGACCACACCTGCTGCACTTAATGTGTAGCCGCCTTCGTGCACCAGAATGCCTGCATCCCGTGCCAGGGTTGCCGGATTACAGGACACGTAAACGATTCTGGTCGGACGCTCCTGCGGTTCAAGTTGCGCCAGTGCAAGCGCTACGGCCTGTGCGCCCTCTCTGGGCGGATCGATCAGCATGCGATCAAAGTGGCCCAGGTTGCGCAGCCAGGCCACATCGACCTCAAACAAATTCAAAGTAGCAAAGCGGGTTTTCTCCTGCAAATTGTGCTGGCTGGCCGCCAGCAGGGCACGGTCTGTAAGTATGCTACTGCCTTCGATGCCAACCACCTCGCGTGCTACGGTAGCCAGGGGCAAGGTAAAGTTGCCCAGGCCACAGAACAGGTCTGCTACCCGCTCATCAGCCTGAACATCCAGCAGATTGAGCGCCTTGGCAATCAGGGAGCGGTTGATGAAGTAATTGACCTGGGTAAAATCCGTTGGCTTGTAGGGCATTTTCAGCCCGAACTGCGGCAAGAGGTAATACAGCGAATCGGCCTGTTCCTCATGCAACGGCCTGACGGTGTCGGGTCCCTTCGATTGCAGCCACCACACGACATTGTGACGTGTCGAGAAGGCGTCCAGCTTTTCGATATCGGCCAAGGCCAACGGCTCCAGGTGACGCAGCAGCAGCGCGGTCGTGGCTTCGCCGACGGCTACTTCGATCTGCGGGATCTTTTCGTCAATGCTTAGGCTGCCAATGAGTTCGCGCAACGGGACCAGCATGTCTGACACGTAAGGCGGCAACACATGGCATTCAGTCATGTCTGTCACATACCGGCTTTTGCGTTCGTGAAATCCGACCAGCACTTTGCCTTTCTTGATCACCTTGCGTACAGACAGTCGTGCGCGATAACGATAGCCCCAGGCAGGCCCCTGCAATGGCGGCAAGACCCTGGGTATCGTCATTTTGGCAATATGCCTGAAACCGTCTTCCAGCGCCCGCTGCTTGATCGCCACCTGTGCGGTGATATCCAGATGCTGCATGATGCAGCCGCCACAAGTGCCGAAACTCGGACAGCGCGGAGTGACCCGCTGGCTCGATTCCTTGATGATCGATGTCATACGGGCAATTTCGTATGAAGGTTTGCGGCGAACAATGTCAGCCTTTACCTTTTCTGCAGGCAGAGCGCCTTCAACGAAAATGGCCTTGCCCTCGCGCCGGGCGATGCCGCGCGCTTCCAGATCAAGGGATTCGATGGTAAATGTTTCCTGCATGGCTGACCTCTATATTCTGAAGGCGTTATTTTAATGAGCCTGCCAGCCAAGTTGGCGGGAAAAGGCAACATTGCAAAACAATTGTCGGCAAAACCACTGCCTGGAGCGCTTTATATGAACTCTGGGACACACAACAGCCACAAGCAAGTTCTGCCCACAGACAACGCCATCCGCCGCGCCCGCTGCGCATCTTGCCGGCTGGCCACAAAAAAGCCCGCCAGCGCATGCTGACGGGCCCACAACAGTGACGTTTCGCTACCCTGCTCTGCCTCACTTCCCGGAAAGACAGGTCGGGCAGGTACAACGCTTACTGTTTTGGTGCTGCTGGTGCCGGTTTGCTATCACTGGCGGCGGCATCCGCCTCAGGTTTTTGCGCGTCGGTCATCTTTGCGCGTTCCTGTTGATATTTCTTGCGATGCTCTTCCCATTTGGCAGAACGTTCCTTAAAGTATTTTACGACAGTTGCTTTCTGTTCGGCACTGAATGTATCCCACAGGCCAAGCCATTTAGCTTGATCATCTGCCATTTTTTTCTCAAAGCCCTCATGCATCTCTTTCTGTGCTTCGAGTAGCGCTTTCGGATCTACATTGCCGGAATCCAGTTGCTTGCGACGCTCTTCCTGGTATTTGCGAAATGCCTCGCGATTAGGTTCGCGCGCGGCTTTATGTTCGTCTTTGATCGATTTGAGCGTGGTTTTCTGTTCGTCGGTCAGTTTCAGGTCATCAACCAGTTTCTGACTGCCTGCGCCCAGACCCGGGATCACAATTGCCCCATGACGCATCTTGCCCTTGCGATGATAGCCATGTTTGTGGCCATCGCCTTTATGGTGCTGTCTGACGCCGTGATGCGGCTTGGCCTCACCAATACGATGGTATTCCATCGTGGCCTTTTCACTTTGCACGGAAGGGCTGATAGGGTTGGATTCGGTGTCGGCCTTTACCGCCTGTGCAAATGCAGTGGTGGCAACTGCTGCAGACAGCGCACTGGCCAGAAGGGATTTTACGAGGAAAGAACCTGAAAATTGAACAGCCATTTTATACTCCTTGTTTAGTCTGTCGGTGACGTCATAAGCCAGTCAGTGACGTTTGTATTCTGAGTCACAAGCAATTACAAGTGTGTTTCAATAGCGGCGCAGATCTTTCAATGCATTTCCTGGCGACGGCCTGGCGCTTTCACGCCCCGTCGTGCCGTCATACAGGCAGGAAGCCATAACGCGCTAGCGATAGTCCCAGGCAGCCAGGTATTCCTGCCATTGTGGTTTGTTCAGGGCAGCCAGGCTGCTGTGCACCAGGGCAACTTCTTCTTCATAAGCGGTCTTGTCCAGCTCGCCCTTCATCAGGCGAAAACGGCAGTAGACCAGCCATGTATTGACTACATCAGTCTCGCAATAAGCACGTACTTCATCGGCTTTGCCGTCGCGCCAGGCATCCCAGACCTGGCTGCCGTCCATACCCAGCTTTCCGGGAAAGCCACAAAGCTTGGCCAGTTGGTCCAGCGGCGCATTGGCGCGGCCATTGAACTTGGCAAGCAGATCCATCAGGTCAATATGACGAGTGTGATAACGGCTGATGTAGTTGTTATATTTGAATTCGCGATCATCTTCACCCATGTCCCAGTACCGTGGCGCAGACAGCCCGTGTATCAGGCAGCGGTAATGCAGCACCGGCAAGTCAAAGCCCGACCCGTTCCAGCTCACCAGCCTGGGCGTATAGCGTTCGATGGTCTTGAAAAAGCCGGCGATGAGCACGGCCTCGTCATCGTCCGGCTCACCCAGCGTGCGTACTCGAAAGCCGTTATCGTCACGAAATACACAACCGATGACGGCGATTTTCTGCAAATGCAAGGGAAAGAAATCATTGCCAGTCTGTTCAACGCGAAGCGCCTGGCCCGCTCGACCACTTCGGCATCCGAGAGCGAGTCATCCCAGTCATTCAACGCGCGCAGGCCCCTGGCGTCTGGGATGGTTTCAAGATCGAAAACAAGCGTTGGAGTCATGGCGCGCGATAGGTTCAGACAGGTTTTGCCACTTAGCGGCGTGGCAGGTAAGACAATGGATTGACCGGCTGCCCACGACGGCGAATCTCAAAGTGCAGGCGTGGCGAAGAGGTATCCGATTGACCAACTTCAGCTATTTTCTGACCCTTGGATACTTTCTGTCCATTCTTGACCAGCAGTTTGCTGTTGTGGGCATAGGCCGAGATAAAGCCATTGCTGTGGGAGATAAGAATCAGGTTGCCCAGTCCGCGCAAGCCATTACCTACGTAAGAGACTGAGCCGGATGCTGCGGCGGAAACCGGATCCCCCAGCTTGCCTTCGATATCAATACACGTGTGCTCGCGGAGAACTGGGTAATGATCTTGCTGGTAGCTACGGGCCAGCCCCAGGATACGGCGGTGGCGTCGCTGGCCGGCGTCGCTGAGGCGCTACCTGCGGCGGTTGGGGTTGCGCTGCCTGCGACGACAGAGTCGGTACCGGCCGAACTGGAGGATGCGCTTGTTGATACACGCAGCCGCTGGCCTACTTCAAGTGCAGGAGAAGAAAGTTTGTTCATAGACATCAGTTGGGAAACGCTGACGTTATTGGCGCGGGAGATTTTATAAAGCGTATCGCCGCGCTGCACGATATATTCACCCGGGCCCGCAGGCCGCCGGCTGAACGGCCGGAACCAAGTTCGGAGACCGGTGCACGTGAAGAGGTTCCGCAGCCGGCCAGCGTCGCCGCCAATACCAGGGATCCAATTAAAACGGGGAATTTTCTTTTCATTGAGTGAATCTGCATATGTTTTACCTACCTGTTCAATGGATGCGTAACACGTACGCAAAACGGGTATTTTCTCCTGTCACAATTGTATGCCTGCACGCAATGGAACAAAGCGTACAGGTTCAAGTTCCTTACGATCCCAGCTGTTTACGCCGGTTCTTTCGATCAGCACCAGTTTCTGCTGGTCCGAACCTTCGGGCGCAATCAGGCGGGCACCTATGTCCAGCTGGTGCAGCAATGCGGTCGGAATCTGCAGTCCGGCCGCGGCGATGACAATGGCATCAAACGGGGCAACCGATGGCATACCCAACATGCCATCACCATGAACCAGACGTATGCGGGACACCAGTTTGAGCTCGCGCAGCGTACCTCTGGCCATTTCATACAGCGGCTTAATTCGTTCAATTGTATACACTTCGTGGCACATTGCCGCCATCACGGCAGCCTGGTAGCCACAACCGGTACCGATTTCCAGCATTTTCTGCGGCTTGCGGTTTTCCGCGACAGCTGAAAGCATACGTGAAATGACCCATGGCTGCGAGATGGTTTGGGAAAAACCGATGGGCAGCGCCGCGTCATCGTATGCCCTGCTGGCCAGCCCCTGGTCAATAAATACATGTCTGGGCACGGAGCGCATGGCTTCCAGCACCCGCTCGTCTGTAATCCCTTTTTGCCGCAGCCGCTGAACCATGAGCGCGCGCAGCCTTTCGGAATTCAAGCCGATATTCTGGCTGGTTCGCCCCTCGGCGGCAGGCACGGACGATGCCGGACGTGCTGCATTTGCAGCAACAATAATACGGGTATTGCTATTGGTTGGCGTAATTTTAATTTTGTTGGATGGAAAAGAAAGGCGTGTCCGGCTTTCGTTAACATCATTTACATTTCCGAAATGCGGACCGGTGCCGAAGGGAGGTTTACGCATTGCTCAACTCCACCCAGCTGCGTGCCTGGTTCAATTGCTTGTAGTGTGTCAGATCCAGTTGCAGCGGCGTCATGGAGATCAGCCCCTGACTGGTTGCCCCAAAATCTGTGTCTTCGGCAAAGTCGGCAACCTCGCCCACCATACCGATCCAGTAAATAGGCTCACCTGCCGGATTGGTGCTTTTGATAACCGGCTGCGACGGATGGCGTCGGCCCAGTCGCGTGACGCGCAGTGAGCTCCAATGATGTTCCGGTAATGGTGGAATATTGACACTGAGCAGAACAGGAGCAGGAAACGGATTGGCCAATTGATGCTGCACGATTTGCACGGCAATTTTCGTAGCCGCTTCCAGTTCCGGCCAGTTCTTTTCCGTCAGGGAAAAAGCGATGGACGGGATACCGAATAAAAAACCTTCTGTCGCAGCCGCCACGGTGCCCGAATACAAGGTGTCTTCACCCAGATTGGCGCCGTTATTGATGCCCGAAACAACCAGGTCCGGCCGATAATCAAGCAGGCCCGTTAGTGCCACGTGCACACAGTCTGATGGGGTGCCATTCAGGTAATAATCGCCCGATGGAGTGCGTCGCACCGACAGTGGCCTGTTCAACGTCAGCGAATTGGAGGCTCCGCTGTGATTGACCTCGGGCGCAACAACCGTCACCTGGGCAATATCGCGTAGCGCAGCGGCCAGCGCCTGCACACCCTCGGCATTGTAACCATCGTCGTTCGACACCAATATTCGTTTCATTCAGATCGCAACCAGACATTATTCCCCCTGTATTGTACATGGATCAACCGATACGCGGGACGCGATATCCTGTTCGGCAATACGAAAGGGAACGTATATAATCGGGTCTTCCGATAATGACGACGACGACGATGAACAACCTGCTCTGGACCATTCTAGCCCTGCTTGCCGCCTACCTGATAGGTTCAGTTTCCTTTGCCATGGTGGCCAGCCGCCTGTTCGGCCTGGAGGATCCCCGCAGCTTCGGTTCCGGCAATCCCGGCGCCACCAATATTCTGCGCACAGGCAATCGCAAGGCTGCCCTCTTCACCCTGCTGGGAGACGCCTTCAAGGGCTGGCTGGCGGTAGCGCTGGCAATTTATCTTGCCCCCGTGGCCGGCTTTACGGACACCACCATTGCCTTGGTAGCTGTCGCCGTCTTTCTTGGCCACATCTATTCGTTTTTTCTCAATTTCAAGGGCGGCAAAGGCGTCGCTACGGCAGTGGGCGTGCTGTTCGCCCTGCAACCGTGGCTGGCGGTGGCTACCATTGCGACCTGGCTTATTATTGCCGTTTTCTTTCGCTACTCATCCCTGGCCGCGCTGGTCGCCGCGGTATTTGCGCCGTTTTATTATTTCGTTGGCGGCATGGCGGCATGGCCGTTTTCCATGCCCTGGTTTCTGGCCATTTGCTTTCTGGCGCTGGTGCTGATCGTCAAGCACAAGAAAAATATTTCCAATTTGCTGGCGGGCACTGAATCGCGAATCGGCCAGAAGAAGAAAAACTGATCAGCCCGCTCAGACACTGATATCGGCCAAATCCCAGCGGGGGTGAACGGCGGCACTGTCCGGACGACGCATTTTATCGACCAGACCGGCCTTGACCCGTTCTGCTGCAGCATGGGCAATCATCGCGCCATTATCGGTGCATAGCGCCAGCGGCGGGAAAAACACCTCGCCTTTTTGCTTTTGCATCTGGCGCGTCAGATAGTCGCGCAATTGTCGGTTTGCGCCCACGCCTCCGGCCACCACCAGGCGGTTGCTGCCGCTGGCCTTGACGGCCTTGATTGCCTTAAATCCGAGTACTTCCACAATCGCGGCCTGTACCGAAGCGGCCAGATCCTGCCGCTGCTGGTCATTGAGCGGCCCCTGTTGTTCGAGCTTGCGAAGCGTAGTCAGGACTGCAGTCTTGAGGCCGGAAAAACTGAAATCCAGGTCGCCGCTATGCATCATCGGTCGGGGCAGATCGTAGGCCTTCGGATTGCCTTTGTCGGCAAGCGCGGCCAGCGCCGGTCCACCCGGATACGGCAAGCCCATCAGCTTGGCAGATTTATCAAAGGCTTCGCCTGCCGCATCATCCAGGGTTTCTCCTAGCAACTCGTATTGACCAATGGCCTTTACATGCATCAGTTGGGTATGTCCGCCGGATACCAGCAGCGCCACATACGGAAAATCGGGGACGGTCTGCGCCAGCATCGGTGAGAGCAAATGCCCCTCCAGATGATGGATCGGGATGGTAGGTATATTCAGACTCCATGCCAGCGATCGGGCAACCGAGGCGCCCACCAGCAGCGCACCGGCCAGGCCGGGTCCGGCAGTGTAGGCCACGGCATCGATGTCTTTGAGGGTCAGCTCTGCATGGCGCAGCACTTCGCGAGTGAGCGGCAAGACACGCCGGATGTGATCGCGCGAGGCCAGTTCGGGTACCACGCCGCCATAAGCCTGATGCATGGCGATCTGGCTGTGCAGCGCGTGCGCCAGCAGACCCGATTCGGTACTGACCAGCGCGACGCCGGTCTCGTCACAGGAGCTTTCAATGCCGAGAATGATCATAAATTGCCTGTTCGACGGCGCTGATTCGTGCCTGCTCGCGCCGGTGCTGACGCGAGGCTGAACCGCCGTCGGTGTGATTACATTACGTTAGTCGCAGGAAAGAATGTTGCAGATTAAAGACGATATCGGATTATTTGCCGATATGGCACGATACACGCTCGTCATTAACTGTAAAGAATACGCTACAGTTGCAATTGTACACATGTATCTGTTTATTAGGAGTTATGTTCATGCTGGAATCACTGTTCAAGCTCAGGGAACATGGCACGAATGCCCGCACGGAAGTTCTTGCCGGTCTGACGACCTTTCTGACGATGTCTTACATCATATTCGTGAACCCCGAGATTCTGGGCACCACGGGCATGGACAAAGGCGCTGTTTTCGTTGCAACCTGCCTGGCCGCAGCACTGGGCTGCCTTATCATGGCCTTCCTGGCCAATTGGCCCATCGGCATGGCCCCGGGCATGGGCTTGAACGCCTTCTTTGCGTTCGGCGTAGTGGGCGCAATGGGCTATTCATGGCAACAGGCGCTGGGCGCCGTTTTTGTTTCAGGCGTCATCTTTCTGATTCTGTCAGCTACCGGTATACGCAAATGGCTGATCGAAGGGATACCCAAGTCGTTACGCTCGGCCATCGTCGCCGGTATCGGTCTTTTTCTGGCGCTGATTGCGCTCAAATCGGCCGGGATTGTCGTCGGGAACGACGCGACGTTGGTTGCGCAAGGTGATCTCAAATCGCCCACCGTGCTGCTGGCTATCCTGGGCTTTTTTATTATCGTGTGCCTGGACAGTCTGCGCGTCAAAGGGGCCATTCTGATCGGTATTCTGGCAGTCACGGTTTTGTCCGCGCTGCTCGGCTATAGCGCACCCATCACCAGCATCGTTTCAACACCGCCCAGCATTGCCCCCACTTTTATGCAACTGGATATTGCAGGTGTGTTGAACCAGGGTTTCCTGCATATTATTCTGGTATTCGTCCTGGTCGAGATCTTTGATGCGACCGGAACACTGATTGGGGTTGCGCGCCGCGCCAACCTGCTGCCTGAGGGCAAACCCAACCGCCTTGGACGCGCCCTGTTCGCCGACAGCACCGCCATCCTGGCCGGCTCTGCATTGGGCACCAGCAGCACCACTGCGTTTGTCGAAAGCGCAGCAGGCGTGCAGGCAGGCGGGCGCACCGGCATGACTGCGCTGATCGTGGGCGTGCTGTTTTTGCTGTGTCTGTTTTTTGCGCCGCTGGCCAGCGTCGTGCCTGCTTACGCCACTGCCCCTGCCCTGCTCTACGTGGCCGGCCTGATGGTGCGCGAACTGGTTGAAGTGGAGTGGAACGATATTACCAATGCCATTCCAGCCGCCCTCACGGCAATTATCATGCCGTTTACGTACTCCATTGCGGAAGGGATTGCGTTCGGTTTTATCAGTTATGTCGTTATCAAGGCTTTCACTGGTCGTTTCCGGGACATTCACATTGCGACACTGATCATTGCCTTGCTGTTTGTATTGCGCTTCGCACTGGAATAGTCACATCGCCATTGCCAGTGGGCGCCTGACAGCACGGGCGCCGCAAGTTTCGTTGTGACATTGCACGCGGATGCAAAAAACGCACTCATCCCTCAAAGCCGCAAGCCAATCGCTTGCGGTTTTATTTTACGTTCAGGTTTATATCGTTAACAATTGAATTACACTTGTACTTGATAGGCATTCATAATGAAAGCAATAAAAATATTCAACTAGTAATTCATGGTTGCCGCCCCTATATTCATTGAAGTACATCGGACTGCAACTCAAACTGGAGAAAGAATTATGCCCATTACCGAACTGACCAAAGACACCTTCCAGCAAGCCATCAAAGAAGACAATACATTGATTATTGACTTCTGGGCGCCTTGGTGTGGTCCCTGCCGCCAGTTTGCCCCAACATTCGAGAAAGCGGCGCAGGCCCATCCGGATATTGAATTTGCCAAAGTGAATACCGAAGATCAACAGGAGCTGGCCGGTGCCCTGGGCATCCGTTCCATCCCGACATTAATGGTATTTCGTGAACGTGTGATGCTGTTTTCACAGGCCGGCGCCCTGAGCCCCGGTCAACTGGACGAATTACTTGAGAAAGTCCAGGCCGTTGATATGGAAAAAGTTCATCAGGAAATTGCTACGGCCGAAGCCAAGGCTGCTGAAGAAAACGCGTAACATCAGGTGGCTGGCCGATTGTATATCTGAGAGCCGAATCAAACCTCCCATCGGGATTGAAGGCGACGGCCAACGTTGCCGGTCTGGTTCGGCAAGAATGCTGTGTCCCGAGCCTGCTGCAAGGGTGCCTGGCCAGTCAGCAGGCGCTGACCCGACCGATAGCGCAGCAACGCCGGCCTGTACCAGGCCAGCGGACACCAGTCAGCACATACATCGGCATACCAGAACCATCACCGAATCAAGGGACAGTCCACTGTCCCTTTCCTTTTGTCTGATCGGTATAGATTTCCTGCACCAGGCCCAGGTCGCTCATCGGAATTACCAGCGTCCAGGTAACACCCTGGGCTCCGAAATTTTCATTTGAAATAACAGCGCCCGCCTGCGTCAGGCGGACCCTGACTCTCTCTACATCAGAATAATTACATGTGCAATAGACGGTCGCAGACGGTACGATAACCTTCTTTGGCGCTGCATCCAGGCACTTGGCCGCGCAACCACCATACGCCCTGACCAGTCCGCCCGTGCCCAGCTTGGTGCCCCCGAAGTAACGGATGACCAATACAGCGACATCGGTTAGCCCCTTGCCCTCGATGGCTTGCAGAATCGGCCTGCCGGCCGTGCCGCCAGGCTCGCCATCATCATTAAAGCGATAACCTTCAGCCGTTTTGTAAGCCCAGCAATTGTGCGTTGCTGTCGGATCGCCAACCTCGGAAAAAAAAGCCAGCGCCGCCGCTGCGTTGGCAGCGGGAGCAGCGTGCGCAATGAAGCGGCTCTTTTTTATTTCTTCTTCAAAACTGCACGCGGCCGTCAGTGTCGACAATAATTCGGCCATCGACTTGTGGATCTCCTACTGCTCGATACCACGCGAATTGAGGTAATCATCGTATCCACCCTGATAGTCGTTCAATGTTCCATCAGGCATGATCTCGATGATTCGCGTGGCCAGACCGGAAACAAATTCCCGGTCATGTGATACAAAAACCAGTGTGCCGGCATATTTTTCCAGTGCAAACTGCAGTGACTCGATCGATTCCATATCCAGGTGGTTGGTCGGTTCATCCATCAGCAGGACATTATGGCGTCCCAGCATCAGCCGTCCAAATGTCATGCGATTCTTTTCTCCGCCAGATAACACCGGAACATCTTTAACGATGTCGTCGGCAGAAAACAGCAGCCGCCCCAGTACTGAACGGATCGCCTGGTCTTCGTCGCCCGGTTTACGGTGCTCGCCCATCCAGTCAAAGACATTGACATGTTTTTTGAAGTCCTCGGATACGTCCTGGGGCATATAGCCGATATCGGCATTTTCAGACCATTTGACCGAACCGCTGTCCGGCTCCAAATCCTGAGCGAAGAGGCGTAGCAGTGTCGTTTTACCTACGCCGTTGGCACCAATAATGGCAATTTTCTGTCCGGCCTCTATCATCGCGGAGAAATTGCTAATCACCGGCTTGTCATATGCCTTGCTGACTTTGTCCAGGGTGACTGCCAGGCGGTGCAAAGGTTTGGTCTGTTCAAAGCGAATATACGGGTTCTGGCGTGACGAGGGCTTGACCTCAACCGTTTCAGCTTTGATGCGATCAATCTGTTTCAGACGCGAGGTTGCCTGACGGGATTTGGACTTGTTGGCCGAAAATCGGCGCACAAAATCCTGCAGCTCGACAACCCGTTCCTTGGCCTTGGCGTTGTCCGACACCAGCCGTTGACGCGCCTGTGTCGAGGCCAGCATATACTCATCATAGTTTCCGGGATACAGGCGAATCTCACCATAATCCAGATCCGCCATATGAGTGCACACCTGATTCAGGAAATGCCGGTCGTGGCTGATAATAATCATGGTGCTCTGATAGCCGTTAAGCACGCCTTCGAGCCAGCGAATGGTATTGATGTCCAGGTTATTGGTGGGCTCATCCAGCAGCAAGACATCAGGATTGGAAAACAGCGCCTGCGCCAGCAACACACGCAACTTCCAGCCTGGCGCAATCTCGCGCATCGGCTGGCTGTGCTGCTCTACCGGAATATCCAGGCCGAGCAGCAGTTCACCGGCACGGGCTTCGGCCGTATATCCATCATATTCGGCAAACTTGGCCTCCAGCTCGGCCGCACGCATATAATCGTCATCGGTCGCTTCCAGATTGGCATAAATGGCATCGCGCTCGTGCATGGCCTGCCACATTTCCTCATGGCCCATCATCACTACGTCCAGCACCCGCATGTCTTCGAAGGCAAACTGATCCTGGCGCAATTTGCCCAGCGCACGCCGGGATCCAGCGAGACATTGCCCGATGAGGCTTCCAGATCACCACCAATGATTTTCATGAAAGTGGACTTGCCCGATCCGTTCGCACCGATCAGGCCGTAGCGATTGCCTCCGCCAAATTTGACGCTGACGTTTTCGAAAAGAGGCTTGGGACCAAACTGAATGGTTAAGTTAGCGGTAGAAATCACGACTGTATTTGATGCCTTGAATGGGGTTATAAAAAAAGCCAAACGCGTTCGTAACAGCAGAACGCGTTGTTCGTATCTTGCGCGCACCGCCGAAGGCGGTGCCGGAGATCATCAATGTTAATGATGATCGTGATGGTGATCGTCAATTACCAAGTAGGCCATATCGGCCTCGGTAGCCAGGCCGACCTTTTTGCCAATGGGCAGCGTAACACGTACATCGCCATGGCCATAAGGCAGCCCGCCTACAACCGGCAAACCGGTATTGGCGCGCAGCCATCGCACAACCTCGGGCATATCAAAGCCTTTGTCCTGGGCGCTGAGCTTATACTCAGTGAAATGCCCAAGCACAATTGCCTTTTGCCGAGCCAATATGCCGGCGTGCAACAGTTGGGTTAGCATGCGTTCCACCCGGAAGGGGTATTCGCCGACATCCTCCAGGAACAGAATGCCATTCTTGATTTTGGGAAGATAAGGCGTACCCACCAGCGAAGCAACCATAGCCAGATTGCCGCCCCATAAAGTGCCGCGGGTATCGACCGCATCCGAGCCTTCGGACTCGAAACTGAGAATTTCCAGCTCACCATGCATGACCTCAAGAAAGATGTCATAGGTCAGTTCATCTACCGTTTCCTTGCCAAAATCCAGCATATTGGGGCCGGTATAGCTGCTCATGCCGGTTTTTGCCAGCAAGGCCAAATTGAAGGCCGTAAAGTCACTGAACCCGACATACCGCTTTGGATTGCGTTCCAGCAGTTTCCAGTCAATCCGATGCAGTATGCGGCTTAGCCCGTAGCCACCGCGTGTGGGCATGACAATCTCGCTGGAATGTTTCGCAGCACGGGCAATCGCAGCAAGCCGATTCTCGTCGTCGCCGCCAAAGCGCATATCCTGCGACAGCGCTGCCTTGTCTACTGTAACTTTGACTTTGGATCTTTTCAGGTTCTTGACGGCACGCTTCAGGATGTCGGGATCCTGTACATAGCCTGACGGCGACATGGTATAGACTTGCAGCTTATTCGTGTAGCGCGCCGGCTGATACGCAACATCATCGGCCTCGTCGAACAGAATCTGGGCGTCATTCAACTGTTCTTTAATACTTTCCTTTTTGCCAAGGGAAGAAGCATTGTTCATGGTGGCGATTTCCTGCGTTCCTGAAAAAAGCGGCGAAGCAACTGGCCGCACTCTGTTTTCAACACCCCCGACACAATGACGGTGTGATGATTGATCTGTTTGTCGTCCTGTACCGCGATAACGCTGCCACAGGCGCCGGTTTTCGGGTCTGCTGCACCGTATACCACCCTACTTACTCTGGCATGCGTGATGGCGCCCATACACATAATGCATGGTTCCAGCGTAACGTACAGGGTAATGCCGGGAAGCCGGTAATTGTTCAGATCCCGGCCACACTGACGCAAGGCAATGATTTCGGCATGCGCAGTGGGATCGCGGTCTGTAATCGTTCTATTGTACCCTTTTCCCAGTACATTCCCTGATGAATCGACGGCAACGGCACCAACCGGCACCTCGCCCAGTGCGTAGGCCATGTGGGCCTGCTCCAGCGCCAGCGCCATGAACTGTGCGTGATTCAACGGTGTGATTTGCATTTTTTCGCGACGGTTGCGGCGATGATCGACATGCATGCATTTTATCCGGCTATGGCTGCAAACATAAAGCAAAACCCGACAGTCTTTGCGATAAGTCCTTTATGGAGGGCCTACACAACAGAGTGGTGACGCTGACACGAAGGATAAACCTGATATGAGCTTTCAGCGTGCCAGCGTTGCGCCGGTCTACCCGGCGGCATCACGGTAGCGACGGTTTTCGCGTCTGCAGCCCAGGCGCCGGGCCGTTGGCTGTAGCACGAATGCCCGCCGGCTACCAGCGATGGGTATAGCTGACATTGAATACAGCACCGGCCGCCGGCAAGCGACTGGTGTTGTTGCTATTGCGCATCAGTTGGCTATACAAGGGGTAGTAATGGCGATTCAGCACGTTCTGGACGCCAAAGGTTACTTTGTTTTTATCATCAATTGTCCATCGGCTGATCAGATCCACCGTCGTGTAACCCGAGGTTTCCCAGCGGCCGAAACTGGTTTTTTCATCCAGTCGATAGTCCTTCGATGCAAAATACGTCGCCTGTATGCGGTGACTCCATTTCTCGGAAGGTGTGTATTCCACATAGCCGGTTAGTTTCAATGGCGGTATGCGATATCCGGTCATATTCTGGTAACTGTCCTTACCTTCCGGTTTTTCTTCGCCCTTCATCCACGTAAACGTACCACCCAGCGCCCATTGATTATCATTACTGTAATAATCCAGCCCGCCTTCTATCCCATAAATGCGTTCTTTGGTGCGCAGCAGCGTCAGCCCATTATTGAAGCTTTGCAGCGCACCCAGATCCGATTTCGAATGAAATACGGTCAGATTGGCCGCGACGTTGGAAAATGTCCCGCGCCAGCCCAGTTCAAAGGTATCTGTTTTCACGGGTTCCAGGTTTGACGCGCCAAAATTGAAGGCTGGGGTCGCATTACGCACCTGGACGCCGACATCGGGAAGCTCAAAACCCTGGCTGAAGGACGCATAAAATTCCTGGCCCTTGATCGGTGTATAAACCACACCCGCGTTGTAACTCCAGGCGCCATAGTGAACCGTTCCGCCGGAAACCCGTCCCGGATTGGCCACACGCGATTGCGACAGCGGCGTAAAGTCATCAAAACGCACACTGGCGCGATCATACCGGGCCCCGCCCTGCACCGCCCAGTGTTCGTTAAAACGATGCTCCAGCTGGGCAAACGCGCCAATACTGCGTGTCGTTATCGGTGGCATGTAGGTTAATGAGTCGATTTTGCGAAAATGCAAACCGCCGCTTCTGTCATATTCATACGGATCAAATACGTCCAGTGGCATTTCACTGCGCTCTTCATTGAAATCCAGACCCCAGGTCAACTGGGTATTTTTATCGGAAGTCAAGGGCGTCTTGATCGTCAATCGACCGCCAAATACGCTTGATTTTTGCGTGACCTGATCCACATTGGCACCCCTGACTGATACGCCGCGCGCATCAAACGGGGCAAAGCGTGTGAAGAAGTCGCGATAGTAAATTTGCGCGGCCAGCGTGCTTCCCGCAATATCGCGGTTCTGATACTCCAGACTGGCCAGCGTATTGCGGATCCGATTTTGCTCGTCCAGCTCCAGTCCGCGGATACTGCGCGCGGCGGTGGTGCCAGGCGGCTGCCGCGCCACGCTCGGGTCGGATGCATAGTCGGTATCCTGTTTAGCGTCATAGTGGCTCAGGGATAACTGTATACGCTGCTTCTCATCAATTTGCAGACCGACTTTGCCAGACATATTGTAGATGTTCGAATCAAACAGATCACCCTGGCTTGGTTCCGGCGCCAGGCGTGTACCGCGTGCGTCGTACGATCCACCGGTATGGCTGGCGCCCAGGCTTAGCGAATAATCAATTTTGTCATTGCCGCCGGAAAAATAATGCTGTATCCCGCCGCCCAGGCCTGCCGCGCCCAGCCGGGACAATGGCGTCGTTGCCGTAACGGTCGTCTCGGCGCGAGGCTCGCCATCGTACCCTCTGGTGCGTATCGACACAATGCCACCGGCCGCACCACTGCCGTAGATCGCGCTACTGCCACGCAACACTTCAATTTGCTCAATATCAGCAGGGTTGATATTGGCAAGGTTGCGCGAAGAATCACGATTGGTATTCAGGGGAATGCCATCGACCAGAATCAGCATATTGCGACCGCGCAGGGTTTGGCCGTAGTCGGTAATCGTATGACTGGAGTCGGCCATGCCTGGCAGCACTTTACTTAAAACGGTGGCCACACTGTCGGATCCGGCACGCAATATATCCAGTTGCTCGCGGTCAATAACCGCAATCTGCCGGGTGGGCGACATCAAGTCACTTTGTGTACGTCCAGTCACGGTAATGGCAGACAGTTGGGTAACCGGTGCTGCTGTTTGCTGCGCAGCAGACACGGACGGCGCCGCAGCCACCGGTGCCGTTGCGGTGTCCAGCGTATAGTTACCATCTCCTACCTTTCTTATGCGAAGGCCGGTGCCGGCCAGTAGTCGATCAAAGCCGCTCTGCACCGAGTGCTGACCAGTGAGCCCCTGCGTTTTCAAGCCGCGGGTGGCATTCATGTCGATACTCAAATTAACACCGGCCTGCCCTGCATAACTGAGCAGTGCGGGTCCCAATTCGCCGGGCGCAATATTATAGGTATGACGCGTTTGCGCCGAACTGGGTTCGGCGGCCCAGGCTGGCGCAACCGCCAGCGTGGCGCCCAGGCCCAGCGCAGACAAGGTGCCAAGCACTGCAGCGCTTATATGGCGCTGAGCACCGAACGAAGAATCAAACAAATAGGAATCTGATGTCAGATTAGCCATGAAAAAAGTTCCTGTCACAAGTCAGTAAATTAAAGTTCTTATAGACATGACAGCCGAGACGCAAAAACAGGACAAAATAATTGAATTTTTTTTCGTTCCCGCAGAAAGCCGCTACTATCGTGCCGCAACAGTGACCCAGTAGCGGGTGCGAAACTGGATTTGCACCGGCAGTGTCTGGGCAAGCGCCTCAAGAATGCGATCCGTATTATTGAGTTGAAAGGCGCCCGATACTGGAATGTCGGCCACAGATGAATCACAACGCAAGATACCCGGGCGATACCGTCCGAGTTCGGCCACAAAATCAACAAGCCTCATTTGCTCGGCATACAGCACGCCCTGGACCCATTGCCCGCGCGGCGAACGCGGGCACCTTGGCGCCGAAGGTGTCGGCGCTGAAATCCAGTGCCTGTCCGGCCGGTACGATATGCGTCTGGGACGCATGCAGCGGCTGCACCTGAACAGCGCCTTCCAGCACCGTCAAACGCGTGCGATCAGGCGTACACCGCACGATAAACCTAGTGCCCAACGCCTGCAGACTGCCCTGCTGCGTCCTGACGACAAAAGGACGCGCGCCTGCCTGGGGATCGTGTGCCGTCTGGATATGGATTTCGCCCGCGCGCTGCAGCACCAGCCGCTCCCTTGCATCAAAGGCCACGTCCACAGCGCTTGATGTATTCAGACTGAGCTGACTGCCATCCGCCAGAGCCACGTCGCGGCGCTCACCGGTGCCGGTGCGGTACTGGGCATTGAGCGAATCCCAGGGAACCGCGCGGTAACCGAGCCACATAGCCGAAGGCACTGTAACGGCCAGCGCAACGGTTTTGATCATCATTCGGCGGTTTTCGGAAACGCGAGGCCGGTTCAATACCGGCATGGCCAGTGGTACTGGCACCGAATCAAATTGGCGGTTCAGTTTTTCTACGCTTTCCCAGATGCGTTGATGTTCCGGGCTTTGTCTGCGCCAGTGCGCGCAACGCTGTGCATCAGCCTCATTAAAACGCCCGGAATGCATCAACACCAGCCATTTTACCGCCTCGTCCACCAATTGGGTTTGCTGCGGCCCGGCGGCGCTGGTGGTATCTCTGATGGTATTCACGCCGCTTGCGTCAGCATCAAGGTGAGGCATTGTTTGAAACCTTGCGCCATGTAGCGCGTAACTGTACGTACACTCACCTGTAGATGTGCCGCAATTTGCTCGTAGCTCATACCCTCGAGTTGACATAGCAGAAACGCCGTGCGCACGCGAGCGGGTAATGCATCCAGCAGCCCATCAAGCTCCTGCAATGTTTCCAGAAGAATCGCACGCTCTTCCAGGCCAGGCACATGCTGCTGTGGCAGCAACGATAACGATGCCTCGTAGGCACGCTCCAGCGACTGCCGTTCATAAAAATTGATCAGCAGGCGCTTGGCGACGGTCGTCAGGTAGGCACGGGGCTCATCGAGCACCGGAATTGTATCTTGCCGATACCCAGCCAATACCCGCATAAATGTGTCTTGGGCAAGGTCGGCTGCATCAAAGCGGTTACCCAGTTTTCTGTGCAGCCATTGGTACAGCCATCCATGATGATCCTGGTAAAGGATATGGATTTCCCGCTGCAAAACTGACTGGCTACCGGCCATGCGTTCCTCTTTCAGTAAAGTGCCGCACCAACATAAAAAACAACGATAATGACATTCGTTCTCATTATATATAACAATTGACAATTATTACGGCCCAAATACCAGTCATCGACACAGAAAAAACCTGGTGTTTACAGCAGATCATGCGCTGTATGGAGGTCAACGCAAGCATCGACCGAACCTAAGGTCGGCCTGCGCACCTCGTATTTTCGATCCGTGATGGTTAACCCGCGCCCATACGCCGGGCATTTCCGCAATGATCAGGTCACCCTATAACGAGCCGGCTATGCTTGTTGGCGAACAAACCCCGACGCCGGCAAGACCGATTGCGTGATGAAAAATGCCGATACTGGTATTGCGATATTTCATGGGACTCCACTGTCGCTTATATTGATCCTGCGTTGCCCCGGGGGAAGGTTATCTGCTCATTTCTCTTGTTTCAAGGGTAAACCCGTAGTAAAATACTTTGCATGCAAACTAAATCTCCGGCATCCCCTTCTACTTTGCATCAACCTTATCAGGCGCGTAGCCGCTTTGGTTTTCTGCTGGGCAGCGTATACAGACAGTGGCGTCGCCAGATCGATTTGGCTTTCAAAGACCTGGGCCTTTCGGATGCCACGCGCATGCCGCTGCTGGTACTGTATGTGCACAA
The DNA here is from genome assembly GCF_000219915.2 of Advenella kashmirensis WT001. Lineage (NCBI taxonomy): Bacteria > Pseudomonadati > Pseudomonadota > Betaproteobacteria > Burkholderiales > Alcaligenaceae > Advenella > Advenella kashmirensis. The sequence continues at coordinate 2,136,408 of NC_017964.1, forward strand.
CAAAGCCCTGCTGCAGAAAGAGCTGGCGCAGGCTTTGTATCTGGAATCGTCATCGCTGGTGCGCGTGCTGGCCCAGCTACAAAAGGCGCAACTGGTGCAATGGGACAACGACCCGGCCGACCGGCGCACCAAGTGCATTGCCCTGACGCCTGCTGGTCGCAAGGTAGCCGCGCTGATTTTGGAGAAAAGCATGGAAATCGAACAAGCCATACTGGCTGATCTTTCTGCAAATGAAATACAAGTTACCCGCCAGGCCCTGGAAAAAATCTCCGGACGACTCGAGTCCCGGGACAAATAAACACATGACACAGCACTTGTCTTCCTTCTGCACCAGCACCGGCCAAACCTGCGCCAGAAAACATACGGTTGAAAAATGAAATTGAAAGTATCGCCCTTTGCCTGGGTGAGTTTTGCCATGATTGTTGGCGTGATGGGCACTGCGCTTATCAGTCCCCTGTATGCGCTCTATAAAGAGGCCTGGCAACTGCAAACCAGCGATATCTCGCTGATCTACGTCATGTACATGGGCGGTGCGTTGTGCGGCTTGCTGTTTCTGGGGCGTCTGCCAGACCGTGTCGGCTTTCGCCCGATGATGCAGTCGGGCCTGGCGCTGGTCTTGCTCGGGACAGCCATCAGCCTGATCGCATGGAACATGACCAGCCTGAACATCGGGCGGTTTATCGTGGGAGTGGCCTCAAGCATGGTAACGACCAGTGCGACCCTGGGGTTATCAAAACTGTCCCGCCACGGCAGCGTACAGCGCGTGGCCATGATGACCGGTTTCCTGATGGCGTTCGGCTTTGGCCTGGGGCCTCTGGTGGGCGGCATTATCGGACAATGGGCCCCTGCGCCATTGAAGCTTGCCTATGTTCCGACCCTGATCCTGGGCAGTCTGGGTTTAACGGTATTATGCTGCCTGAACCTGCCCGATACCATTAAACCCAAGGCTGCTGCCCGTCTGACCCTGCACGATATTTTGCCAAAACTGACCTGGCCCGACGCAAGCGCATCCAGGCGTTTGTACTCACCTGCTGTCTGCCTTTTCTGGCATTTGGCGTTTTTGGCCTGTATGCGTCCATGGCGCCGCTATTTCTGGGCAAACTTGTGCCATGGGACGGTCCGGTCGTCAGCGGCACCTCTATTGCATTAATCCTGTTTTCTTCGGCTGCGGTTCAGGTGATTGCCGGACGCATGCTATTCACTGGTGCGGGGCTACGGGCACAATCGCATTGGCCCTGAGCAACGCGATTCTCATGCTGAACTTGCACGCCAGCTCAGCCATTTTGTTTGCGCTGGGTGTGTCGCTCACGGCAATCGGGCATGGCATGACCATGCTTGCCGGCATGGGCATGATCACCCGCCTGGCCGGACCCGCCAATCGCTCAGGACTCTTGGCTACTTACCTGGTTGCCGGTTACGTCGGCAGCATGATCCCCATGATGGGCATAGGCTGGATTGCCGACCATTGGGGTATTGAAGCGGCCATCTATTCATTCTGCACGATGGTTATCGCTATTGGCGTGCCGGTGGCGGTACTCTTTCAGCGCCATCCGCGTATCCGACCGGCAATGGTCCAGCCGGCACATTAAGAGAAAGAGGTAGCATCCGCTGCCCCTATTGCGATTCATTGCCCTGCGGGACCGGCGGTAGTGTGCTCGGTCCCCAGGATTGTCACATGCCGGCGCAAAACCTCGCAGGTCAATCGCTCATTTGGATAAGTACCTTCCCGCAAGCATGACCGGTGGCCACCTTCTCCAATGCCAATTCCGCTTCGTCTAACGGAAAGGTAGAGTCGATGATCACCTGTAAACGCGCTGCCTGGAACAGGCGTGTGGCTTCCGACAGCAAAGGCATCGCATTTGAAAAGAACACGAACTCGCCCGAGTATCCGTTGGCTGGCTGGATTCCAAACTCCACCAACGTCGCAATGCGGCCACCGTCGCGCAAGACCGACCAAGACTTCGCCAGCGTGTCGCCGCCGATGGTGTCGAGTACAAGATCAATGTCACGCACTTCCGCGAAATCCGCTGTACGATAGTCGATGACCTCGTCCGCGCCCAGCCCCCTGACCAGATCAATGTTCTTGCGTGACGCTGTCGCCACGACATACGAACCGGCTTGATGAGCTAACTGGACTGCCATGCAGCCTACGCCTCCGGCTGCGGCGTGGATCAACACACGCTGTCCGTGCTGCAATCGACCCACTTCGAACAGTGCCTGATGAGCTGTGCCAAAGGCAGTCGGCAAGGCTGCAGCCTGTTCGGCACTCATGCCCGTTGGTATAATACACAGCTCATCCGCCGCTATTACCACGGTTTGTGCGAAGGCGCCGCCCGCGATGGGCGCCGTGCGACCGACAACCCGGTCACCGGGCTTGAGGTTGTTCACCTGCGCACCGACGGACTCGACGACGCCACTAAAATCCGTGCCCGGCACATAGGGAAATTCAATTGGAAAAATCTGCTGCATGTAGCCGGCCATCATCTTCACGTCCAGCGGGTTAACACCGGCCGCTATGACGGTCACCGCCACTTCGGCAGGACCAAGAACGCGAATCGAGCGTTCGTCGATACTCAAGCCGTCGGGTGCACCAAAGCGACTAAGGGATGCTGCTTTCATCGGATGTCTCCAAGTATTCAGGATTGTGGCGGAAACTGACCAAGCTGCAGGAAAAGCCCGAACCAGTCCTCCAGGTGCCAAGTTGCAATCAGCGCGCGCCATCAAGCGCGTGGAATTCGTGGAGACGGAAGCTCACCTTTTTTCCAGTGGGCGCGATACCAAGTATTTCGCCGCGATGAGTGCCGTTGATCTCGGCTCGAACGCCGATTCGGCCGGGCTCCTGGATCATATCGTGGACGATAATCTGGATATCCGGGAACGCATGGACGACGTTTCGAATGATGGGTTTAATGCCGTCAGGTCCAGCGCCTTGGCCGGGAGCCAGCGGAATATCTTCCCATGATGGATCAAGGACATCATCGACAAGATCGGGATTTTTGTCGGCGAATGCCCGATAGAACGTTTCTACGGCCAGGCGTTCAGTGCGAAGCCGTTCGGAAATTTCAGTAAAAGGACGCATTGCTTTTCGCTTTCGGTTGTTGGCTGTGGTGAAATTCTGCGCGCAACGGTATAATTCGTCCAACAAATATTCGATATATATAATTATTCATATTATGGATTTTCATGGCATCGATCTAAATCTGCTGGTGGCTTTCGACGCGCTGATGAACGAGCGGAACGTGACACGCGCTGCGATCCTGGTAGGCGTAAGCCAACCAGCGATGAGCGCAGCGTTATCCAGATTACGCAAGCGCTTCGGCGATCCGCTATTCTTGCGCAGCGCAGATGGACTGCTGCCTACAGCGCGCGCACGGGACTTGTCCGAACCAATCTCACAGGCGCTGCGACAGATAGAAGCCACGCTCGTAAATAAGCCCCCGTTCGTGCCTGAGAAAGCTTCGTTGACTTTCAAACTAGGATTGTCTGACTATCCGGTCTTCGTGTTATTGCCTTCACTGCTGCAGGCGCTGGGGGAAAAGGCACCAGGCATTTCATTGAATGTACACGCTTTCAGTGACAGAGACCACGCAGTCGATTTACTGGACGCGGGCACCATTGACGCGGCTATCGGTGTACCGCCCTTACACGCCGATGGCCGAATAATGACGCAGCCTGTGCTCCGAGACGAATTTGTGACGATTGTCGCCAGTAACCATCCGGAGCGCCTGCACGAGATGGACATGAAGAACTACCTGAGTTTGACGCATATCCTCGTATCTCCCGAAGGTGAACTGCACGGTATCGTAGATCAGGCGCTTGCCCAACAGGCAAGAAGCGTAAGCTCACGCTCACCTTGCCGCAGATGTTTGCGGTGCCCACCATTGTGGCTCAAACTCGCATGACGGCTACAGTCCTGAAACGAGTCGTGCTTCATTCGCAGCTGGGGCACCGACTCGCGATCTTTCCGCCGCCAGTCGCATTGCCCGACGTGGCATTTGACCTGATTTGGCATCGACGCAGTCACGCTCACCCAGCTCAGCGTTGGTTCAGGGGATTTATCGCAGAATTTGCAGCATCGCTATAACCGGTTTGTCTTCCATCACGGAAAGATATGCAACCAGCACCGATACTCAACAACACGGGACCCCTCCTGAGTCTTACCGTTACTTCTATTGCTAATTCGTTGAAGGGCTCGGTGATAGTGGCAGTGGGGCTTCTCTTAAATCAAATTGTTATGGAACGTTTTCGATAGAAGGCGATAGACCCCAAGTGACCTGAATTCACTCCCACTCAATTGTCGCAGGCGGTTTGCTTGAAACGTCATAAACTACCCGATTGATACCGCGCACTTCGTTGATAATACGAGATGAAACGCGAGCCAGTAGCGAATATGGCAGTTGTGCCCAGTCGGCGGTCATGAAATCGGATGTCTGCACCGCACGAAGCGCCACCACGTAATCATAAGTACGGCCATCGCCCATGACGCCCACCGATTTGACAGGCAGGAACACGGCAAAGGCCTGCGAGGTCAGGTCGTACCAGGATTTGCCTGATTCTTCATCGGTCGTATTGCGCAATTCTTCAATAAAGATCGCATCAGCCTTGCGCAGCAGATCGGCATATTCTTTCTTGACTTCGCCCAGAATGCGTACGCCCAGGCCGGGGCCGGGGAATGGATGGCGGTACACCATATGGTGCGGCAGACCCAGCGCCAGACCCAGTTCACGCACCTCGTCCTTGAACAGTTCGCGCAGTGGCTCCAACAGTTGCAGATTAAGCGTTTCGGGCAGACCACCTACGTTATGATGCGACTTGATGGCAACGGCCTTGCCGGTTTTGGCGCCGGCCGATTCAATCACATCGGGATAGATGGTGCCCTGGGCCAGCCAGCGCGCGCTTTTGCGTTTGCTCGCTTCGTCCTGAAACACTTCCACAAATTCCCGGCCAATAATTTTGCGTTTTTTTTCCGGATCGGTTTCGCCGGCCAGCTTGCTCATGAAGGCATCTGTTGCGTCTACATGGATCACATTGACGCCCAGGTGTTCGCCAAAAATCGTCATGACCTGCTCTGCTTCATTCAGGCGAAGCAACCCATGATCTACAAAGACGCAAGTGAGCTGATCGCCAATGGCCTTGTGGATCAATGCTGCGGCCACCGAGGAATCCACACCGCCGGACAAGCCCAAAATTACGTCATCGGTGCCGACCTGCTCACGGATGCGCGCGACTGCTTCTTCAACATAGTCGGGCATGTTCCAGTCATTGCTGCAACCACAAATGTCATTAACGAAACGGTTCAACAGCGCCCGCCCCTGGCTGGTGTGGGTCACTTCCGGATGAAACTGCACGCCATAGAAATGACGGGTTTCGTCAGCCATGCCGGCTATCGGGCATGAAGGCGTGGAAGCCATCAGCACAAAACCGTCGGGCAGTTCGGTGACCTTGTCGCCATGGCTCATCCAGACTTTGAGCATGCCATGACCCTCGGGCGTCACAAAATCGGCAATGTCTTTGAGCAGTGCGGTATGGCCGTGTGCGCGCACTTCAGCATAACCAAACTCACGATGATCGGACCAGCTGACCTTGCCACCCAGCTGCGAGGCCATGGCCTGCATGCCGTAACAGATGCCCAGCACCGGCACACCCAGCTCGAACACCTGCTGCGGCACTTTGAGCGACGCTTCATCATAGGCTGACGAATGGCTGCCGGACAGAATCACGCCCTTGAGCCCCAGACCCTGCTGTTCAGCAAGAAAAGCCGCATCAACATCGCCTGGATGAATTTCACAAAACACCCCTGCTTCGCGCACGCGTCGCGCAATAAGTTGGGTAACCTGTGAACCGTAATCGAGAATCAGAATCCGCTGATGCATGCTATATCCGCCTGAGGACAAAAGAAAAGAAATTGGAAGACGACATTATAATGGTTGCAGCGCTCAAAACCGTGCCAAAACCTGGCTGCGCTTAAGATGTGACAGTCTGGCCTGTTTTGAACACGACCGACGCGCAAGCAAGCATGATTGTTTGACGCAACGGCGCCGTACAGCACACCAGGACATCGCTTCTGTTTTACCCTGTTTCGCTCATATACACAAAAGGCCCTGTATCCATGAAAAACGCCCCGAACCAACCCTTTACCGATTCTGCCCCTGCCACAAAAACCTTTGTGCTGGTCCATGGCGCCTGGCACGGGGCCTGGGTCTGGAACACGGTTGCACAACAGCTGCGGGATCAGGGACATATCGTATACACCCCCACGCTGACCGGCCTGGGAGAGCGCGCGAACGAGCTATCGGCAGCCATTTCGCTAGATACGTTTATAGAGGATATTGAAACTGCAATATTGCACCCGCAATCGGCGCAGGCGCTCGCCCATTCAGCAGGCAGCCAGCCCGGCGATCGTACGCTTGCAAACGTTATACTCGTTGGTCACAGTTTTGCCGGACTGGTCATCAGCGGCGTTGCGGATCGCATTGCAGATCGCCTGGATCGCCTGATATACCTGGATGCCTTTGTGCTACCTTCAGGCCAGTCCACGTTTGCCACTTTGCCTGATAAGGTGGTTAATGCGCTGACTGCCTCCGCTCAGGCCCATCATGCTATGGCATTCCTGCGCCGGATCCAATTCACCTGGGCATTCCCGCTGACACTGAGCAATACGCATTCGCGCGAGAAAAACTGACGCCACACCCGATCAACACCTATGCCAGCGCACTCTCGCTGAACGCGCCAATAGGCACCGGCGTGAAAAAAATCTATCTGGCCTGCACCGCCCCACCCTATAGGCCGGTTGCTGCCACGCATGACTGGGTCAAAGGCCAGCCCGACTGGATCTGGGCAGAACTGAACAGCTCACACTCAGCCCCGTTGCTGGCTCCGAATAGGGTGGCAGATAAACTGCTGGAAATGTCAGCGCTGTGAAATCGCTCTGCGATAATGTTCGAATAATACGCAGCAAATCGCGAAAAAATTATTAATTACCGATCTGTCGATGTTGCCCACCGCCCACCGGTCAACTCAGGCAACCTCGACCTTCTCACCTGTGCGGTCGTCGTCATGCTGCGCGCCGCAATCTAATCTGTCTGCAAATAGGGACAACAAAAAACCCGGCGCTGCAATAAACACGCCGGGTTCTGTTTCGGGTTTCTGTGCCAATCACGCAGTGTGCCACGGCATGCGTGGCGCCACTGCACAGACGACGCTTAATCGGCGCGGTAGTTCGGCGCCTCTTTGGTGATTTGCACATCGTGTACATGCGATTCGCGCACACCAGCAGAGGTAATCTCTACAAATTGCGGCACGGTGCGCATGTCATCAATTGTGGCGCAACCGCAATAGCCCATGGAGGCCCGGATGCCGCCGACCAACTGGTAAATGATAGCCAGCACACTGCCTTTGTATGGCACACGGCCTTCAATACCTTCCGGCACCAGCTTATCAGCGTTGTTCGCAGGATCCTGGAAATAACGATCGGCAGAACCTTTTTCCATGGCGCCAAGACTGCCCATGCCCCGGTAAGACTTATAGGAGCGGCCCTGGAACAGGACGACTTCGCCGGGCGCTTCTTCAGTGCCAGCGAACATGCCGCCCATCATGCAGGCAAAGGCGCCCGCAACCAGGGCCTTGGACACATCGCCGGAATAGCGGATGCCACCGTCGGCGATCAGCGGTACGCCAGTGCCTTCCAGCGCCTTGGCCACATCGGAAATGGCCGTGATCTGGGGGACGCCTACACCCGCGACAATCCGCGTAGTGCAGATTGAGCCCGGACCAATACCCACCTTGACGCCATCGGCTCCGGCTTCCACCAGCGCTTGGCGGCTTCGGCCGTGGCAATATTGCCGCCGATTACATCAATTTCCGGGAAATTCTCTTTAACCCAGCGTACGCGATCAAGCACGCCCTGGGAATGGCCGTGCGCAGTATCAACGATAATAACGTCGACATCGGCTGCGGCAAGCTTGCGTACACGCTCTTCGGTGCCCTCGCCCACGCCGACTGCTGCGCCAACACGCAATTGACCAAACTCGTCCTTGCATGCATAGGGATGTTCAGTATTTTTAACGATATCCTTGACGGTAGCCAGCCCGCGCAATTCAAATTCGTCATTGACGATCAAGACGCGTTCCAGACGGTATTTGTGCATCAAGGCCTGGGCTTCGCTCAGCGTACCACCTTCGTGCATGGTGATTAGCCGCTCCTTGGGCGTCATCACAGAAGTGAGCGGCACATCAAGACGGTCTTCGAAACGCAGGTCCCGATTGGTCACGATGCCAACCACCTTGCCGTTATCGACCACGGGCAGACCCGAGATACCATGCTTTTTCTGCAAGGCGATGGCATCGCGCACCTTCATATCCGAGGTAACCGACACCGGATCAATGACTATCCCGAACTCATGACGCTTGACGCGAGCCACTTCTGCGGCCTGCTCATCTGCAGTCATGTTCTTGTGGATGATCCCGATTCCGCCTTCCTGGGCCATGGCGATGGCCAGCCGTGCTTCGGTAACCGTATCCATGGCTGCCGATACCAGCGGAATATTCAGCGTGATATTACGGGTAAGTTTGGTTTTGAGGGACGTGTCGCGCGGCAACACATTTGAGTACGCAGGTACCAGAAGAACATCGTCAAAGGTAAGCGCTTTTTGAATGAGACGCATGAAATAACTCCGGGCGCAAAGCAAAATTATACGCTTGCGCCCGAACGGAATCAACCGGGTTCGCCCAAACAACGAGAAATTTCCCGTCGTGCGAGCCGTTTTCTATCCCATCGCCACACGGGCATTCATGAACATCCGCATCCATGGTGTATAGTCGCCGCCCGTATCCTGATCGCCCCAACTGTCCGGGTGCCACGACATCATGACATTGCGTGTGACCCTTTCCGGATGCGGCATCATAATCGTGAACCGACCGTCTGCTGTTGTGACCGAGGCAATCCCCTGCGGACTGCCGTTAGGATTAGCCGGATAAGCCTCGGTGACAAAACCGGCGTTCGATACATAACGCAAGGCGGTCTGGACTGAATTGATATCGCCTTGCAGGCCGAAATCTGCAAAGCCCTCGCCGTGCGCCACCGCAATCGGCAGGCGGCTGCCTGCATGCCATTAAAGAAAATCGATGGCGACTGTTCAATTTGCACCAGGCTCAGGCGCGCTTCGTATTTGGCTGACTGATTATAGGTAAACCGTGGCCAGTTCTGCGCGCCAGGGATCATATCAGCCAGCGTAGCCAGCATCTGGCATCCATTACACACGCCCAGCGCAAAGACGTCAGGCCGCGCGAAGAAGGCAGCGAACTGTGCAGACAACGCCGAGTTAAACCGGATAGTGCGTGCCCATCCTTCGCCGGCGCCAAGCACGTCGCCATAACTGAAGCCGCCAACCGCCACCATAGCCTGGTAGTCGTTGAGCGTCGTACGACCAGACAGAAGATCGGTCATATGCACGTCGTAGGCATCAAAGCCGGCCTTGTCGAAGGCCCAGGCCATTTCAACCTGACTGTTGCAGCCCTGCTCGCGCAAGATGGCGATTTTGGGGCGGATGCCACTTGAAATAAAAGGCGCAGCAAGTGGCTCCTGGGGGTCAAAGCCGATAACGGCGTTCAGCCCGGGATCCTCACGCTCGTCCCAGTTATTGAACTCAGCCTGGGCGCTGGCCGGGTTGTCACGCCGTTTCATGATTTCGTAGGTGACCTGGCTCCAGGCCTTACCGAGCTCGACGCGATCCAGACCGAAAATACGGCGACCATCCCGGTAAAATTCGATCTGGTCCGTGGTATTCGGCGTTCCAATTACATTTGAAATAGGCGATAGCCCCGCTTCGCGCAGGGCCTGCAGCACCTGGTCTCGCTGTTCGGCTCGTACCTGAATGACGGCACCGGCCTCTTCATTGAACAGCGCCTTTACCGTCAATTCATCCCGCTGCACCGCTACCTGTTCGGGACGAATTTTATAATCCCCCCAATCAGCGGAAGTCTCATCAAACGTCAACATGTCCAGGTTGATGGAAACACCTACATGGCCGGCAAAGGCCATCTCGGCTACCGTGGCAAGCAGGCCGCCATCGGAACGGTCATGGTAGGCCAGGATCAACCCGCGTTCGACCAGTGATCGGATGGTCAGGAAAAAGGTTCTGAGCAACGCCGGATCGTCCAGATCAGGAACGTCGGAACCATACTGGTCAATCACATTTGACAATACGGAGCCGGCCAGGCGCTGTCGCCCCTGCCCCAGATCCAGCAAAATCAGCGCTGTATCGCCCTGATCAGTCACCAGCTGCGGGGTCAGGGTTTTGCGTACATCGGTCACCGGCGCAAAAGCCGTCACCACCAGCGAAACCGGCGCAACCACTTCTTTGGGCTGCTCCTGCTCGTCCCAGCGTGTCCGCATGGACAATGAATCCTTGCCCACTGGAATCGACAGGCCAATAGCCTGACATAGTGTTGACACGGCGTTCACCGTGTCAAACAGCGCGGCATCCTGGCCTTCGAAGCCACAAGCGGCCATCCAGTTGGCTGACAGCTTGATGTCCTCCAGGGATGCGACATCAGCTGCCGCGAGGTTGGTCAATGCCTCGGCGACCGCCATGCGGCCTGAGGCCGGCGCGTTGCCAATAGCCAGTGGGGTGCGCTCGCCCATTGCCATGGCTTCTCCGCGCACCGACTCATAGTCGGCCAACGTGACTGCGCAGTCGGCCACAGGTACCTGCCATGGACCAACCATCTGGTCCCTTGAACACAGACCGCCCACGGTGCGATCGCCTATGGTGATCAGAAATGATTTGTTGGCTACTGTCGGGTGGCGCATGACCTGCAGTGAAATATCGGCCAGATCCAATCCCGTCACATCCATGGGCACCAGCGTACGCGCCTTGTGCTCAGCCTGCCGCTTCATGCGAGGGAGTTTCCCAAGAATAACGTCCATTGGTACATCTACAGGTGCTGGGCCATCGGCCGGCGCCGCGTCTTGCGGCTCGGCAAAGCCCGGCAGGCCCTGGCCATCGGACACTTTCAAATGTCGCTCTGTGGTGGTTACGCCCACGACGGCAAACGGGCAGCGTTCGCGCACGGCAATCGCTTCGAAACGGGACAGGTCTTCGGGCAGGATAGCCAATACGTAGCGTTCCTGGGCTTCATTGCTCCAGATTTCCGCAGCCGACAGGCCTGACTCTTCCAGATGAACCCGTTGCAAATCAAAAATCGCCCCACGGCCGGCATCATTGACCAACTCGGGAAACGCATTGGACAAGCCACCCGCGCCCACATCATGAATGGCTATGATCGGATTATCTTCTTTCAATTGCCAGCAGCGATCAATCACTTCCTGGGCGCGACGCTCGAGCTCCGGATTGCCGCGCTGGACCGAATCGAAATCCAGTTGCGCAGTATTGGCGCCGGCGCTCATGGATGAGGCGGCGCTGCCTCCCATCCCGATGCGCATACCAGGCCCGCCCAGCTGGATCAGCAACGCCTGCCCTGGTATGACGTCTTTATGGGTAAGCGCAGCGTCAATGCTGCCCAGGCCGCCCGCAATCATAATCGGCTTGTGATATCCCCAGCGCACGCCATCGACCGTCTGTTCGAAGGTACGAAAATAACCCAGAAGATTCGGCCTGCCGAATTCGTTATTGAACGCAGCGCCGCCGATGGGCCCTTCGATCATGATGTCAAGCGGGCTGGCAATTCGATCAGGCAGGCCATAGGGCTTGGCTTCCCGCGATTCGGCGATATCCGGCAGGTTCAGGTTGGAAACGGTAAAGCCAGTCAGGCCCGCCTTGGGCTTGGAGCCGCGTCCGGTAGCCCTTCATCGCGGATTTCTCCGCCAGCGCCGGTGGCCGCACCCGGAAATGGCGCAATGGCCGTCGGATGATTGTGCGTTTCCACTTTCATCAGCGTATGCGTCAGGCGTGTGTGGCTACCATACTTGGGCGCCGCTGCAGCGTGATCTTCCGCAGAAAAACCGGCAAAGAAACGGCTGGCCTGCCCGCCTTCCATGACCGCGGCATTATCCGAATAGGCAACCACCGTCCCTTTGGGCTGCGCCGCATGCGTCTTGCGGATCATGCCAAACAGGGTATCTTCTTTTTTCTCGCCATCAATTTCCCAGCTGGCGTTAAAAATTTTATGACGGCAATGCTCGCTGTTTGCCTGCGCAAACATCATCAATTCGACATCGGTGGGGTCGCGCCCCAGTTCGCTGAACGAAGTCAGCAAATAATCGATTTCTACGGGCGATAACGCCAGGCCCAGGCTTTCATTAGCCTCGTCAAGCGCGGCTTTGCCACGGGTCTGCACGGCGATTTGCGTCAGAGGCTTGCCAGGCAAGGTCTGCATTAAGATTGAGGCATCAAAGGCGGCATCTACCACGGTCTCTGTCATCCGATCGTGGACAAGTGCTGTGATCTGCGACAGTTGCTCTGAAGTAAGCTTTTTGGCGCCAAGCAAGCCTTTTTTCGGAACAAACCGGTATTCAACGCCCCGCTCTATGCGCCGAACCGCAGACAAGCCGCAATTGTGCGCAATATCGGTCGCCTTGCTGGCCCACGGCGATAGCGTACCCAGACGGGGCAATACCCGCAGCACCAGCGCGTCCTGTGCCGGCGCACTTGCCTGGGTGGTGCCGTAATCGAGAAGCTGACTTAACCGTTGCTGGTCTTCCTGCGACAGGACACCGTGTATGAAAATATGGTGCTCGTAACGGGCACTAACGTCCTGCACAGGCAATCCGGCCTGGGCAAGCGCCGCAAGCAGGCGCTCTTTCTGAAACGGGGTCAAGGCGGCACAGCCGTATGCAATCTGGTGTTGATGTTGAGTATCTGACACAATAAAAACCGGAGTAAATGAAAATTGCCTGAACAGGAAAGCGTTATTTTATCGTCCCTGGCCCTGTCTAATGCGCAATAACCATGCCGTTGCGATATTTACCCTGATGCTTCAGGAGAAAACCGCGTCTATTTCCTTCTGTTTTTATTGTGAAAATATTTGATACAATTTAGCGGCATTTAGCAAAATATAGCGTAATTTGCATTCATTTTCCTGCTTTGTCGTCTATTTACACCTCAAAAGACAGGATGGCATTCAGGCGACATACTTAACGGTAAATATAGATATCGCTTCTAACTCATTAATAAATATATTTTTTTTCAAATCTTATTTATAATTGCGCTGACCCTGATCTAATTTGTCCGTGACGAACCTATGCAAAAATATCTTAGAAAAACCCTGAGCGCATGCCTGGCCGTGGTGCTGGCCACTGGTTCTATTGTACCCGTTTCCAGTTTCGCGCAGGAAGATGATGGCAGCCAGACCTATGACGCCCTGCCGCTGGCCAGTACCGTTGTTGGCCAGGCGGACAATGGCGGTATTGTCCGCTCCCAAGTCGCCTATGTAGTCGACCTGACCGATAACCGCATACTTTATTCCAAAAATGCCGATGTAATCCGGCCCATTGCATCAATCAGCAAATTGATGACCGCACTGATCATCACTACTGCCAATCTGAACATGAACGAGCAGATCGTCATTACGGCAGATGACATTGATCGGGTTAAAAAATCATCCTCGCGACTCTCTGTGGGTACGGTATTGACACGCAGCGAGCTGCTGCATCTGGCCCTGATGTCTTCGGAGAACCGGGCAGCGCATGCGCTAGGCCGAACCTATCCTGGCGGCATGAACGCCTTTGTACGCGAAATGAACGCCAAGGCACGCCAGCTGGGCATGACCAGGACCCGTTTTGTAGAGCCAACGGGACTATCACCACAGAATGTCGCCTCCCCTCGCGATCTGGTGCGTCTGATGCAGGCCGTGCATCAGCAGCCGCTTATTCGCGAATACACCACCAGCGACAAATACCAGATCGTGACCAGCAACGGTCGCGAACAACGCTATCGTAATACCAATCGCCTGATCCGCAACAGCGACTGGAACATCCATATTTCCAAAACCGGCTATATCCGGGAAGCGGGCGACTGCCTGGTGATGATGACTGAAATGGATCGTCGCCCGGTTGCCGTCGTACTGCTCAACGCCGATGGCGGGTTGACCCGTTTTGCAGACGCGGTGCGTGTGCGTCATATGGTTCAGCAAGATTACCCCACCTTGCTGTAAAGCATGGAGAGCCAAACCGGACCGCAAGGGCTTGTTTGCCTGCTGTCCCGGTTGCTCCTCTAATGCAGGGAAGTGGGCGGCGTCCTGCCCTCTTCTTTATCACTCTCAGACTCTGCTGCATAGCGCCAGTATCGCAATGGCACACAGGTTTTCAGCCTTTCAAACATTTTTCCAATCAGCACTTCACTGAATGACTCGGCCGAGTTCATGGCAATGTCAATTGTCGCATCGGCCTGCAACTGCGCCATTCGTTCATGCGCCTCGCGAGCCCGCGCCGATGGCACTGCCATATCGCGATCGGCATGCAACAAATGGACGGTTGTATCCAGAGATAGCTCCAGAGGATAGGCAGGAAACTTTGCACCGAATGTAATCAGCCTGCCAGCAATCGGCTGCTCCAGCAGCGTTAAGCCCAACACTAGCGAACCCGCAGGTCCCACACCGATCACCGCCGTGGCTTCGCTCAGTACGCCGTGAATGTGCTGACCCGCCTGGATATCATGCTCCAGTGATTTGATATTGGCTGCCAGGCGTGGCGCAAGTTGCGCAGTTGCCGGCGCGTCCGGTTCCGCGTCCGCAGCGTCCAGCCATGCCGTGTCTTCATCCAGCGCAACGACCGCGATCCGGATCACAGCATCAGGAAATTCAGCTCGAATGGTGCCTAACAAAAATGGCATATTCGTTAATTGCTCGTTCTCTTCATGCAGTATGTAAAACAACTGACCATGGGTGTCGCCTTCCGGGAGAAGAATCTGGGAAGTCTTTATTTCCGTCATATATATCTCCGAAAAAGTTATGCCATAATATGAAACTAATCTTACCATTCCCGGAATAAATTCATGTCTTCTTCCCTCAAAATAGCAATATCAGATGCCGTCAAAGACGCCATGCGCGCCAAGCAGACCGCAAGACTGGGCACGCTGCGCTTTCTGCAGGCCGCTATCAAACAGAAAGAAATCGATGATCGCGTTGAACTGAATGACGACCAGGTGCTGGCCATCATTGAAAAACAGGTTAAACAGCGCAAGGAATCCATCACTGCTTTCGAAAATGCGGGTCGCACGGAAACGGCCGAAGCAGAAAAGGCAGAACTGCAAGTGCTCAGGGAATTTCTGCCGGAAGAGGCATCGGAACAGGAAGTCGCTGAAGCGGTCGACGCAGCGCTGACTCAAGTGACAGCAGACGGCATTACCGGCCCGGCAGTCATGGGCAAGGCCATGGCCATTCTCAAGCAAAAACTGGCGGGTCGTACAGACATGGCAGAACTGTCCAAGCGCCTGAAAGATCGTCTTAAACCGTAAACGGTCAATTTGATACCACGCGCCTGATCATGTCGCGCAACAACTGCGATGAGCGCGCGATCAATTGACGCACCCGACATTAGTCACTATGCCATTTTCTTCTCTGCCAACAGCCTGCGGAAAATGGCATTTTTCTTGCGCCTCATGCGTTACTGGCGATCAGCCCCAGACAACATACGAGCTACAGCAGCGAAATCTGCGCTGCAATTTCATCCACTTCAGCAAAAGCGCTAATGCCCAGACCAATAAGCCGATATAGCGTATGACGTTTATCGGCTTCAAGGCGGGCCAGCAGCGTGGCCGCTGCATGTCGCACCTCATCCACTGAATACAACGGATTGGAATAGGTCTGCGAACGAGTCACGATCCGGAATGAGGCGCTTTTAAGCTTGAGCGTGACGGTACGGCCGAACTTGCGTTTGCGCAGCACCTGCTCCCATAGTTTTCTGGCGATGGCATCCAGTGGATCCTGCAGTTGCAGATAGGGCAAGTCCCGATCAAAGGTCGTTTCCGTGGAGATCTGCTGCGACTGCTGATTGGTATCGACTTCACGCAAATCAATGCCGCGCGCCAGTTCGAACAAACGATGGCCATACGCGCCGAAATGATGTGTCAGCTCCCATTCACTGCGCAGGCGCAAGTCCGCAATAGTCTTCATTTGCAGCCGATGAAACTTGGCCAGTGTCACCCGCCCGACGCCGGGAATTTTTTCCAGCGGCAGATCCTGCAAAAACGACATCACCCTGGATGGTGGAACCACACAGATGCCGTTGGGTTTATTCCAGTCCGACGCGATTTTGGCCAGAAATTTATTGGGCGCCACGCCGGCAGATGCGGTGAGCGACGTTTCACGGAAAATGTCCTCCTGGATCCGGCGGGCCACTTCTGTTGCAGATGCAATACCCTTGTGATTGACAGTGACATCCAGATAGGCTTCGTCCAGCGACAGCGGCTCAATCCGATCCGTGTATTGCTGGAAGATACCGCGCACCTGGCGCGACACCTCGCGATACAAAGTAAAATTGGGCGCGATATAAATCGCATGCGGACACAGTTCGCGCGCGCGCCTGACCGACATGGCCGACCGCAAGCCAAATTTGCGTGCCTCATAAGACGCGGCAACAATCACCGAACGAATGCTGTCCCAGGCGACAACCACGGGCAGGCCTTTGAGCTGCGGATTTTCGCGCAGCTCAACAGAAGCATAAAATGCGTCCATATCAATATGGACAATTTTTCGTGTCATGGATCCAGACGGTCAGTTCGTATTACAATTGTATTGTAGCGATTCCCGCCAGCCCTCATTCCAGGTACTTTAACTATCATGCAAAAATTCGTCGCATTGACTGCCCTTCTCATCGCCCTGGCCGGTTGCGGTGTGCACCAAGGTCATTATAAGGGTGCTCCGGCCGTGCCAAGCGATGCGCCACCTCCAACTTCTTTGCTTTCTGAATAAATCATGACTGGTGATCCTGGTATACAAACAAGCCTGGTTCGGGCGATCCACAATGGCATTCAGGTGTTGGCGCAAGTCAATGGTCTGGCGCTGGACATTTATTTGATTGTAGAAGACGTAGACTTTGACCGGATTCCGGATATCCTGCCAAACGCGCGTTTTGAGCAGGACGGCCAGATCCATGTATCCAGCCTGGGCCTTGAAGACGAACCGGTGGAAGATGAAATGGAATCCATTCTGGCCAATATGGACTCAGATGATACGGTTCTTTTTTTCTGCGCCGACGCCGATGCCTATGAAACTGCGCTTGACTTTATCAACTATACCGGCGACCGGTCGTTCCTGCCGATCAGCTAATGTGGTTTCGTGCGCATGCAAGCGGCGGCCTGATCGTAATCGCCGAGCAATTTTAACTGCTAGGTTCGATGAACATGAATGACCAAGCCGAATGATCACTTTCCACCGGCCGCCTCTTGCCAGCCTGCGTTTGTCAAAGCTGCAGACTGTGGCTTTATTTTCTTGCAGCAACTCCCTCACAAATACCGACCTTTTTTTAATGTCTTGCGGTACCAGCAGCCACACGTGCTTTCTAGCGCGCGTCAGGGCGACATAAAATAGCCTTCGTTCGTCTGCGTGCTCAAAGCACTCAGGCTGCGGCAAAAAGTGCTCTATCACCAGGTCAGCGTGCCTGCTTGAAGGAAAGCCGTATATCCCCTGCTCCATATTCAGAATCAATACATAGTCGGCTTCCAGCCCCTTGGAAGCATGCACGGTGCTCACGCTGATCTGCAAGCCTGGATAGCGCTCGGCGTATGCGCTCAACCTGTCGCTATCGGGTAGCAAGTGCGCAAACCGCGCCAGAATAAGCACCGAGTCCTTTGGGGGTGAAGGCGCTGGCCCGTGGCCAGCGGTGGTTTGCGCGGGTGCCGCAACACAGGCCGAACAGCCAACTGGATGGATATCCGCGACTGCAGACATTAACCCGGTCGGCATCGTAAAGCCCGTCCGAGCCACAATCCACTTCATCAGTCTGATGCCTGCTCTGAGCGCGAACGACACCGCGCAGGTGCTTTGAAAAAGTGTCTCCGGGATGTGGTCACCGCATTGTGTGACGTACATCCACCGGGTCTGCGCCTGCTGGAGCTTTGATAAGATTACCGCCAGGCCATCCTCCTGCCGGGCGACCGTTACCACAAGCCGCAAGTCATTGCTCGCTGCAAACAACCGCTTACGGTTCTGGAACGGGTTTTTCATCAGGAACCGGCTACTCACATTACACAGCGCCTGATTGAACCGGAAGGTGCAACTCAAAGGTACGATCCGTGCCTGTGGATGCACATACTCTGAAAATTGCGTGCTGTAACGGATATCACTGCCCGCAAAACGATAGATAGCCTGCCAGTCGTCGCCCACGCAAAATAGCCGCAGATCCGGCCGCTGCCGCAGCATGGCAGCGATGAGCGCAAACCGCGGCATCGATATATCCTGGAACTCATCAATCAATATGTCACGCCAGGGAACGACGAAGCGACCTGAAGCGACATACTGCGTTGCCCGGGCGATCATATCGTCAAAATCAATTTCTCCTTGCGTCTGCAAACGCACTTTATAGGCTGTCGCCAGCGGCTGCACCAGCGCAGTGATATTCACCATGCGACGCTGTTCCCACGCCCCTTTAAGTTCAGCGCGCCTGGCGTCCGGACCCAACTGCGCCTTGCTTTGAAGATACAGTGGCAACACAGTGGCCAGGCTATCGACCAAAGAGAACCAGCGAACAGAACCGACCAACAGTTGCAGGCAAGCGCGTTGCATATCCGCCCTGCCCTGTCTATTGCGAATCTGACGATTTGGATTGTTGTTGCACGCGGTGGCACCCCTGCCTTTGCACGCTGCTGTGCCACACTCAATTATTTTGCGGTTTAACAGCTCAACCAGTTGCCAGATGTCGAGCAGATATTCCGGTGCTTCCCAAAGAATAAAATGATGCGTGCCGTAATACTGGTGAATGCCGGCAAGCCGACGCGACAGTGTGGCGGCAACGCACCGCTCGTCTATCGGCCTGACGCAATCGAACACATCAACATAAACATTTGCCTCCCGCAGATAAAAAGTGCTCTGATATGGCCGGCGCCTGCCCAGAAATACGGGGTATGGATAATGTTTTCGATATTCATATTCAATACCCATCAAGCACAGTGTATTGGCGACCAGGCAGTCAAACGAAAAACGTACGATATCGCCACGGACGGTCTGCAATAGGTGTGCAGAATTCTTGGCCAGATAAGCACAGCGCTCAGAAAACTCACACGACAATGCAAGCCCAGGCTCGATCATTGCAAAATACTCAAACAGCAAGCCGGCATATTGCGCCGATGTCGCGGCCAAGTGCAGCATTTGTTCATGAATAAAAGCGGTCAGCTTCTGCCGATCACTACACAGCTCAGTGAGCACAGGTGCCTTACCTTCGACTTCGCGTACGATACGCAAGCCCAGGCTGTGGAAAGTGCTTGCTGCAAAGCCTTGGATCGGCCAGCGCGCAGCAAGCCGGCGCTTCAGGCGCGTATCAATTTCCAACGCTGCTTCACGGGCAAACGCCAGGCAGAGAATTTCATCAGGCTGAGCCAGCCCATGCGCCATGAGAAACGCAGCGCGCCCGGTCAGCGTGCTGGTCTTGCCCGTACCGGCGCCTGCCAGCACAAGCGTCGCAGGCGCATTCGAGATACACGCCTGACGTTGCTCTGGCGTTAATGGTGTGCTCTCAATACTGTCGAACAAATCTGCATAGCGTGCCAGCCACGCCGCCGAGTTGTCGTTGTTAATGCTATCCAATGGCTGCATTCGATATCTTTGTTGATAACAAGCGAATGCCACAGATTAATGAATCCGAACCAAAAACAGGGGTTTTTGCGGGCGTTTTTATCCTCGCGTATTTACCAGCCCGCTTCGCAGGTCGCCCTGTGTAAATCGCCTGTCGTTGCCCAACACACCATTACGACCATCAAAAGATCGCCCAATAGGCCGTCGCGAACCCGACGGACACAACTCTCTGTTTTTAAATGGTTGATCACGCCCCTTACCCCCTGCCTTGGTCAGCACAGTTGCGCAGTTGACTCACCTGTTGCAGGCTGCGCGCGTGCAAAGCATACCGACAAAATCTATGCTTGAATAAAAAAACCGATAACGCAGCAACGTTATCGGTTTTTTGTACAACGAGCAGGAGGATCTGAACGATGGCATAAACAACAACGGCAATAATAATGCGCGCTATCTATGCCTGTCGATCACGTCCTTGGTTAAACGGCGTTATGCCGTCAGGCTGCAAGCTATCAGGCTGTGGACGAGACAGATCCTGAACAGGTGCGCCACTGGTGCCCTGCTGCATTGGCACTGGCTGGCCCGGTGCAGCTGACTGACCAGATTGCGGCATTGCTTGCGCAGGCTGGGAAATAGGTTGACCATCAGGGCCATACACCGTCGTCGTGCTGGTACCTGTAGGTGGAACAGAACCTGCTGGTACTGCCTGAACCGGTAAATTCTGTTGCTGGGCCTGACCCGGCGTGACAGGTACCGTTGTCTCTGTCATGCGCAGCGTTGGCTCAACATACATATCCTGAGACTGCCAAGGCAGAACGGGTATCCTTTGCCTCGCCCAGCGCATGCCGGGACAGATTGTCAGATGGCGTAGCAGCGTGTACGTTTACTGATGCTGCAGTTGCGAGAACGATCATAGCGGGAACGAGAAATTTTTTCATAGAAGTACCCCTTTAAAAGACATAAACAAAACTTATACGACTCTCATCATAACAACAGAATCACACTTGAATGTAACGGAATGCATACAAATCAAACATATCAATTCCCACAATGGGCAAATACATGCGTTCAATTCAATACGTTACAGGATATTCTTCTATTACTATAACTGAATTTAATTAAAATAAAAGTGCGTGATTAATAATCCGATACAATACAGCCACCAGACAATACAGCCCCAACAGGAGTTCGTGAATGAAAAAACTGCTATTGATTCTTGTCCCTATCGTGCTGGCCGGTTGTGCATCCAGCGGGCTTGACGTGACAGATCGCGGCAATTATGGCGTCAAGTGTTCACCCGATGCGAAAACGCCACCGAACTGGGAAATGTGCATGCAGACGGCTCAAAAAACCTGCGGCTATCAGAAACCTGTCAATATTTCACAACACAATCCCACTGGTACTGGCACACCAGAAGACACCTACTTCATCAATTTTCAGTGTCAATAGGCGCCAGACACCATAGCGATGTCGTCTCTTGCGCGCGTGCCTCATGCAATGGGTCTGACCGATCAGCCGCACGGGCGTGGCTTGGCTTGGCCTCGTAAACGGTAAGCACGCGCAAATCATTATCACTAAACAGCTGCGCCAACGCGTGTTCTGCGCGCAAGCCCAGCAACTGAGCCAGGTCAGACATGATCAGCCAGACCTGTCCGCCCGGCGCCAGATGTTCTCGCGCTTTTTGCAAAAGCCTTTGAGCATCTGTTCGCCGGGGTCATAGACGGCCGCATCAAGCGATGAAGTAACCTTGCCTGGTAACCAGGGCGGATTGCACACAAGCAGGTCGGCCCTGCCCTCAGGGAAAAATTCAACTTGCCGTACTTCCACCTGATCGTTTAACCCTAACCTGTTCACATTGTCCCGCGCGCAGGCCACGGCCCGCGGTGAAGAGTCAGTGGCAATGATCCGTGCAATGCCTCGTTTGGCCAGCAAGACAGACAGCACACCCGTACCTGTGCCGATATCGAATGCACTGTGGCAGTTTTCCGGCAAGGACGCTTGCATGAGCAAGGCAAGATACTCGGCGCGCGAGGGTGAAAATACGCCATAGTGCGGATGAATCCGAAAATCACAGCTGCTAATAGGCACCCCTTTGCGACGCCACTCATAGGCTCCGACCACACCCAGCAATTCTCTTAACGACACCAGCATGGGCGGGTGTACAGCGCCGTACACCTGCAACAGCGCCTGCTCCCAGGCAGGCGCCCTGCGCAGTGCAATAGAATTGTCAGATTCGAGCCGGATTAGTAACAGACCAAGCAAACGTGCCCGCTGCGCCTGCTGCATCCGGTACCGGTGAAAGCGCGCAGCAATTGGCTCGACATCAAGATCGGCTGCCGCTTTGGTCTTTCGATCCAGCCGGCGCCCCAACGCCTGCAGCAGTTGCCTGCCATTCTGGAAGTCACCGCGCCAGAGCAAGCCAATGCCATTGCGCATTTTTTTCAGTGCCTGATCGGCCCGCATCGTATCGTCTGCATACTCCACAGAGGTTGGGGCGGCAAAGCCGGCTTCTGAATGCCAGACAACCGTTTGCTCGCCATCAGGCAGGATCTGGCTCAACGCCTGAGTGCTACTCTCGGTCTGTTCGGTATTCATTGATTCAATTCCCTTAGAATTACATATGCTGCTTGTGTGGCGCCGGCCCAACGACTGTTATGTTTGTTCTCGTGTTAGCCGCAAGCGGCGAACAAAGCGCGTGCACCCACCAGCGCCCGAACGCCTAATTGGCATCGTCCTACCGGGTAAACAAGGCATTGTGCCACAAAACAAGCCGGATCCCTCCTTTGCATCGCGCGCTACCTCACGGTCTTGGCCGCGTGCTCAACACGGCTATCGAGCTGGGTAAGCAGTTGCAATTTTGTTTTGCCTTCTTGGTCTGGAGGGTGAATGCCGTAGGCGAGCCGTTACTTACAGAACACTGAATAAATTCATGATAAATTATCAAAGTGATTCTCGCGCCAGGCATCAGATCGTTGCTTTGCCATCATTTTTTTCAGGAGTATATTGAATGACCTCTGTATTACGTAATACCGCCCTGTCTGCCGCCCTGCTTTGCGGTATCGCCGGCACGGCCCATGCTGAAACGGCAAACTACGAAGTAGAACCGACCCACACATTTGTGACCGTGGAAGTCATGCATTTCAAGACGTCCACATTGCGCATTCGCTTTGATGATGTCCAGGGCACCATTGCCGCCGATGCCAAGCAAAACAAGGGTAGCGCCGATATCAAAATAAAAGCCGGCTCGGTCAATTCAGGCACCAAGGATTTCGATGATCATTTGAAGTCTGCCGATTTTTTCAACGCCGAAAAATATCCGGAAATAACGTTTGCCGGGAAGTCGTTTGAATACAAGAATGACAAACTGGCCACGGTAGGTGGTGACCTGACTCTGCTGGGCCAGACTCATCCGGTGACGCTCAAAAACACCAATTACAATTGCTATTTCCAGCCCGTACTGAAAAAGAACATCTGCGGCGGTGATTTCGAAACCACGATCAAACGCTCGGAATGGGGCATGAACTGGGGTATCGACATGGGCATTCCAGACGAGGTAAAAATATTGGTTCAGATCGAAGCCATCGTCAAATAACAAGTGACGTATTTTCCTGTGAACAACAGGGGAACTCAAATAGCCGGGCCAGGCAAAGTTATTGCTGCATTTCTTGCGCTTGACGGGTAGTTCTGCAATGGCCGCCGATGACATCGGTGGCCATTTTTATGCAACTACTGTTCTCTGATTACGCTCTCATTTGTACCGCGCTGCCTCCCCTCTTTCTGTTTTCTCCTTTCCTCTCTTTTTTTGGCTGCATCTTTTCTCGAGACTCTCCTGTTATATCCGTCACAGGATCACTGCCAGTGCCTGGGTTGCTGGTCCGCTGCAAGGCAGCCAAATTTCATCATAATATTTCTCTTTGTATCAATTCTAAAGTTGTATATACTTTTGCGCAGGCGGGTTCCCCTCTTTAGCTAACGTTTTTTGCTTCAGGAAAATTCGAACATGACTTCATTAGTGAAAAAAACAGCCGTTATCACAACCTTAATTTTGTTGGCAGCCTGCTCGTTTAGCCAGAGTGATCCCTATGCTGAGTTCAAGGCACAAGAGCTGGAATCGGACAAAGCCATAACCGCAACGGCAGCAGCCTTCGCCGATAAATACCCACCCGCTTCGGTAAGCCGCTGCGAAGTCATGACACATGAATCCTACGAGAAAGGAACGCGCTGCTATCGGGTGATCAATCGCAATTGGGAGCGTGACTACAAGCAGGCATATGACAATGCTGACAAGCGTACCCGCCCCGTGTTAAAACGATACCATTCCAGTTTCTCTTCGTATTACCTGGCTCCCACAACCCCGGCCAGGCAAAGAGCCGCTGAACGGGCTTATGAACAACTACAGCGTCGCATCGGCTCCTGACCCCGCAGGCCAGGCGGGCTGAATGCACTAAACCATGCAGTCTGCCAAAGCCAACGGTTGCAATATACAAGGAGCGATCAATGTCATATCTAGGAAGCTGCCATTGCGGCACAGTCACTTTTACGGTCAATGCTGAAATACCCAGCCAGGCAATTAGTTGCAACTGCTCCATCTGCAGGCGTACCGGCTCACTCCTGACCTTCGTGCCCGCCGACCAGTTTGAGTTAAATAGCGGCAACGATCAGCTAAAGACCTACGAATTCAATAAACACAAGATTCAGCATCAATTCTGCCAGCGCTGCGGTATCCAGTCATTTTCCAGCGGGCTGCTGCCCGATGGTACCCGCAGCTATGCCGTCAATTTGCGCTGTGTGCCTGAAGCAGACCTGGATGCGCTTGAGCTCCAGCATTTTGACGGGGCATCCGCTTAACATCGTTTGCAGGTGTTGAATTTTCTATCACTCCTGAATTGAATCTACACCTGCACGATATTAGCTGCCAATATTATTAGGCACAAAAAAATCAAACAATAAGACAGTGGCCAACAAAAAGGACATGCGATTTTCTGTAAGTTTTTTGTTGGCCAGAGCCGAAGGATTCAAACCATCTCATCTTGCGCGACATGCAAGTGTCCCTCCTGCACGAACAAGCCATCTTGTGACAATGCTCGCGACCAAATCGAACACTCGTGCTCAAATAAATTTGAGCACAACACCCGGGCTTTTATCACACTAATGATTATCGCAGCGCACGTTACAGCCTGAGGATACTTATTCAAGTCATCAATACGTAACCCAAATGTCATTGCGACGACTTTTGGTCTGGCTACACTCCCCGCTTTCAATCGCTACACGTAGCAAAGCAGAGAACACATACCATGAAACTTAGTCGCCGCGAAATGCTAGGCTTTTCGGCTGGTCTGCTGACCGCCATGATTTCACCCGCATGGGCTCAAGCCACTAAAAATACCAATGGCAAGCGCATTCTCCGTGTTGCAGTGCCCGCACTGGCCAACAACGGTACCTTGGCAACGCTACGCGAACAGAGTAACGTCGGCCGCCGCATTCTGCCTTCAATCGTAGAGCCCGTCATCGCAACGGACGTACTGGGTGATTTGAGTCTGAAACCGGGTATCGCCCAATCCTGGCGACGTATTAACGACCGTGTTCTGGAACTCACGCTACGTCAAGGTGTCATTTTCCATAACGGCGACGAGTTGACCGCGGAAGACGTCGCGTTTAGCTTCGGCCCGCAAGTCATGTTCGGTAACACGCAACCTAATCGGGGTGAAGGTGCCAAGACAATTCGTCTTGACGGCGGGAAGGTAAGCAAGACGCGTGGTCCGCAGTGTCCACCCGAAGTAGCCGCAGTGGGCAGACGACTGTGGCCCTCTCTGGAAGCGGTTAAAGTCATTGATAAATACACCGTGCAGTTTGTCAATGCGATTCCTGACCCCACTTTGGAAGGCCGCCTGACGCGTATTGGCTGCGAAGTCATCAGCAAGCGCCACTACGAGCAAGCCAACGACTGGCAAGCGTGGGCTGCCGCGCCGGTCGGTACCGGACCGTACAAAGTCAAGGAATTCAAGAAAGATCAGCATCTGATTCTTGAGCGTCACGAACAGTACTGGGGTGGCGCAGCCGAACTTGAAGAGGTGCACTTCGTTGAAGTCCCCGAACTGGCTTCACGCCTTAACGGTATGCTGGCGGATGAATACGATTTCGCCACTGATATCCCTACTGATCAAATCAAAACCGTAGAGCAGTCGGGTAAGCTGGAATTCGTTGGCGGCCCCATTCAAAACCACCAGCTCACCTGCTTTGATAAAACACACCCCGTCTTAAAAGACCCTCGTGTACGCCTTGCTCTGGCACACGCCATTGATCGTCAGATGATCGTCGACATGATGTGGGACGGTCGAACCGTTGTTCCCAAGGGTTTACAGTTCGAGTTCTATGGCCCGATGCTGGTCACCGAGCATAGTACGCCGGCCTATGACCCTGAAAAGGCAAAGGCCCTGCTCAAAGAAGCGGGTTACAAGGGCGAGACCATTCCCTATCGAGTGTTGAACAACTACTACACCGGTCAGGTACAAAAAGCGCAGATCATGGTTGAAATGTGGCGTGCCGTCGGCGTAAACGTAGCGATTCAAATGGTCGAGAACTGGTCTCAGATCTATGACAAGTCCACCCAGCGCGGCATCCGTGACTGGTCGAATTCAGCGGGTTTCAACGATCCCGTCAGCTCACTCGTACAGCAGCATGGCCCGAATGGTCAGCAACAACAGATGGGCGAATGGAGCAACGAAGAGTTCAATCAACTATCGGGTGTACTCGAAAATTCGTCGGATCCTCAAGAACGCAAGCGCGCCTTTGCACGCATGCTGCAAATTGCAGAATATGAAGATCCCGCCTATATGGTCGTACATCAAACAGCCGCCTTTTACGCCAAACGCAAAGACATCAACTGGAAATGGTCACCCACCTTCTATATGGATTTTCGTAAGGGCAACACCTCTGAGAGTACAGCGTGACCGCAGCCGTCCTGACACACTTCGTTGCGCACCAGCCTCGGCAAGACGCAAGCCATACGGCAAGCGAGCGTGTTCAACACTCAATAAAGTCCGAAGTACTAACAGAGGCTTCGCCTTTGCTGCGTATCCGTGATCTTAAGGTCTCGTTTGACAACGGCACCCATCTGGTACCCGTCCTGCATGGCGTGGACATGGAGGTAAGGCGTGGCGAGACCTTGGGTGTGGTTGGAGAATCGGGCTGCGGCAAGAGCGTGACCTGGATGGCGGTTATGCAACTGCTGGGTAAACGGGCGCGGATCGAGGGCGAGATTACCCTGGGCGGAAAAAATATTGCCAATTTGCCAGAAAAGGCAATGACAGGCATTCGTGGCAACCGTATCGCCATGATCTTTCAGGATCCGTCGTCCAGTCTCAATCCCGTCAAAACCATCGGCAGTCAGTTAATGGAAACCGTGACACTGCATCAAGGCCTAAAAGGCCATGCGGCGCGGGCCGAGGCGATCCGATTGCTGGACAAGGTTCGTATTCCCAGTGCCGATCAACGCATGAGGTCCTGGCCACATGAGCTATCGGGCGGCATGAACCAGCGCGTCATGATTGCCATGGCGCTAGCGGGTCAGCCCGAACTACTGGTCGCCGATGAGCCAACAACCGCGCTCGACGTCACCATACAGGCACAGATACTGGACTTGTTGGAGGAACTGCAACGAGACACGGGTATGGGATTAGTCGTGATTTCACATGATCTGGGCGTCATTGCGCAAGTATGCGACCGCGTCATGGTGATGTATGCCGGGCGCGTGGTGGAAAAGGCGCAAGCGAACCGCTTATTTAATAACGCCGCACATCCGTATACGCAGGGACTGATTGGTGCCCTGCCCGATCTGGACGGCCCATCAAGCGTCTGGTAGCAATACCCGGTACGGTGCCGTCCCCTATGGCGATGCCATCAGGCTGCAGTTTTGCCCCCCGTTGCTCGCACCGCATGCAACGTTGTGATCTGGAACAACCACGCTTGGTTGCCTGGCAGGACGACCATCTCACCGCTTGCTGGAGACTTCAATCATGACGACACCATTGCTGGAGGTTCGTTCGCTGGCACGCCATTACCGCGTTCGCCCGCAACGCAGCCTGTTTGGTCGCGCCATGACACTCAAGGCAGTGAGTGACGTATCGTTCACTGTTCATGCTGGCAAAACGCTGGGGTTAGTTGGAGAATCAGGCTGTGGCAAGTCCACCACGGCCAAGCTCAGTCTGGGCCTGACCCCCGCGACCTCAGGTCACATCGCTTTTGAAGGCGCCGCCTTACCCAAGCAGCGAAATGCCCATTGGCGTGAGTTACGCCAGCACATGCAAATGGTATACCAGGACCCATTAAGTGTTCTGGACAAACGCCTGCCTGCGATCGCACAGGTGATCGAGCCGTTGACGATTTTCAAAAAAACGACACCCACTGAACGACGCGAGCGTTCCCAAGCCATGCTGAACGAGGTGGGATTGAATCAGTCACTTTGGAACCGTTACCCGCACGAACTCTCAGGGGGCAGCGCCAACGCGTAGTTTTAGCACGCGCATTGATTCTGAACCCTAAATTATTAGTCTGCGACGAACCCATTTCAGCACTGGATGTCTCCATTCAGGCGCAGGTTATCAATCTGTTGCAAGACCTGCAGGTACAGCATCAGCTTGGTATGCTGTTTATTAGTCACGATTTGAAAGTGGTACGCCAAATTTGCGACGAAGTTGCCGTGATGTACCTGGGCCGCATCGTTGAACAGGGTAAACCGCAAGCGCTGTTTGCGAACCCGGCGCATCCATATACCCAGGCACTCGTATCGGCCATACCAACGTTGTCGCGCAGTAAAGGTCATCAACGCATCTTGCTGGAAGGCGATCCACCCAATCCGATCAATATGCCGTCTGGCTGTTCCTTTCACCCGCGCTGCCCACAGGCCACCGCCCGTTGCCGTGAACAGATTCCCCCCATGCAAACGCTTGCCAACGGCCACAAAGTAGCCTGCCTGCGTATTTCACCCTGAGCGCATCCCTATCATGCTTCATTATCTGTCTGAACGAATCATCAGACTGCTCATTACACTGTTTCTCGTCTTGAGCTTTGCCTTCGTTATTTTACGACTATCGGGTGATCCGGCACTGATCATCATGTCACCCGATGCACCGCCCGAGGCGCTCGAAGCCTTCCGCAAGGCCTGGGGCCTGGATGCCCCTTTATGGCAGCAATATGTGGGCTATTTCGTCAATCTGTTCCAAGGTAACTTCGGCGTATCGATGAAAGACGGTGCACCCGCGATGAGCACCGTGTTCGAACGCATACCGGCTACGCTGGCGATTACTATTCCCGCCATGGTGCTGCAACTGCTTATCGGCATACCCGCTGGCGTCTACGCAGCCCTGCACCACAACTCTCGTATCGACCGATGTTTAATGGGTTTTTCGATCGCGGGTCATACCTGTCCGAGTTTTGTGCTGGGTTTGTTGCTGGTCATGATGCTGTCAGTCGGAATGGGTTGGCTGCCCACCGGGGGTTACGGTACGGTTCAACATGCCATTTTGCCCATACTGACACTATCACTCGGCGGTGCCGCCATCTTGGCCAGATTCACCCGCTCCGCCATGGTGGAGGTCCTGGGCCAGCCTTACATACGGACCGCATTGGCCAAGGGGCTAAGCTGGCGTCAGGTCGTCTTTCGGCATGCCCTGCCGAATGCCGCCATCCCCACGGTCACGCTAATCGGCATGATGGTTGGTGGCCTTATCGCTGGCGCGGTTGTCGTGGAGACCGTGTTCTCCTGGCCTGGCGAAGGCCGTCTATTGGTAACGGCGGTTGCAACGCGCGATTTATCGGTCGTGCAGGCGATATTAATTGTCGTGGCAACATGCATGGTTCTTGCCAACCTTCTGGTTGACGCCTTGTATGTCATTTTAGACCCGCGCCTGCGTGCAGGTCGCCAGGGAGCAAAAGCATGAATACCGTATCGGCCGGTGCACCCGCTTCTTTCCAAACATCGCGTAGCAATCTGCAAGCTTTCTTCAAATCCTGGCCACCGCTCGTTCTGTTCAGTCTGGCTTGGCTGTTGATCATGCTTGTCACTGCTGCGTTTGCCCAATGGCTTATGCCCTACGAGTTCAACCAAATGGACTTACGTGCTCGGTTGCAGCCACCTGTGTGGCTCAGTGGTAATTGGGGACATATTTTAGGTACCGACGAACTCGGCCGCGACATCTTGTCCCGCGTCATATCCGCCATTCAAATCAGTCTTCTCATCGCCTTTGCCTCGACCGCAATCTCGACAACATTAGGTGTGTTATTAGGCGTACTGGCGGCGCATTTCAGAGGATGGGTTGAAAATCTGGTACTGGTGCTGATCGACTTCCAGGCCGCGATGCCCTTTATGATTATCGCGCTGGCGGTGCTCGCCTTCTTTGGCAATACGCTGCCGTTGCTCATTGGTCTGATGGGCTTCTATGGATGGGAACGCACGGCCCGCATTTCCCGCAGTCTGACCATCGCAGCCAATGAACAGGGATACGCAGCAGCAGCCCATGATCTAGGTGCCTCGGCCACGCGCGTCTACGGCAAACACGTACTACCCAATATCGCCAGCACAATCATCGTCAATATCACAGTCACCTTCCCCGGCGTCGTGCTGCTGGAATCCGGTCTTTCATTTTTGGGACTGGGCGTTCAGCCACCCATGGCCAGCCTGGGGAACATGGTGGGTTATGGTCGCGAATATCTGCAGTCAGCCCCCTGGATTCTCTTGTGTCCCAGTTTTGTGATCGTCATGACCACCTTTGCCATTAGCCTGGTCGGTGACTGGCTGCGTGACCGTCTCGACCCTTCAGTAACCTAATAACGAATAACAGGTATTTTATGAAACAGAAAAAAAACGTGCTGCTGATCGTCGTTGATCAATGGCGCGGCGACACCCTTCCCAATCTTGGTCATCATGTTCAGTTGCCCAACGTGGCACGCCTGGCCGCCGAGGGCGTCACCTTCGCCCATCATTACACCCAGGCTGTACCTTGCGGACCAGGCCGAGCCAGTCTGCTGACGGGCATGTATATGATGAATCATCGTGCCACGCAAAATACCATTCCACTGGATGCCCGTCACACTAACGTCGCCTGGGAATCCCGCAAGGCAGGCTATGAACCTGCTCTGGTCGGCTACACCACCACGACGCCAGACCCACGCTACACCGACCACCAGGACCCGCGTTTTCGTGTCCTGGGTGGCGAAATGGATGGCTGGAAAATCGTCGGCTCCATGGGCCTCAAAATGGAATCCTATTTTGCCTGGGCTGCGCATCGCTGGGCCGATATGCCGGAAACGCCCGAAGATATTTGGCTACCGCGCGATGCCAGCCCGGATGAGATTGGTGCCACTGCCAGCCCCTCCCGCGTTCCGGCGGAGTTCTCTGACACGTCCTACTTTACTGAAAAGGCGTTGGAGTACCTGCGCGGCACCACCCATAAACCGTGGTTTCTGCACCTCGGCTACTGGCGCCCTCACCCACCCTTCATTGCACCAGAGCCCTGGAACTCGATGTATGACCCCGAGGACAGCCCGGCTCCTGTACGGGCAGACAGCCCTGAACAAGAAGCAGCACAACACCCGCTGGTCGACTTCTACCTCAACAACGTTGGACGCAAAAATTTCTTTCGTCATGGTGAAGGTCTGGCAAAAGATATGTCCATTAATGAAGTCAAACAGATGCGGGCTACGTATTACGGCCTGATGAGCGAAGTGGATGCCCAACTGGGCCGCATATTTGATTTCCTGAAAGAAACCGGCCAATGGGACGACACGCTGATCATCTTTACCAGCGACCATGCTGAACAATTGGGTGACCATCATCTATTGGGCAAGCTCGGCTACCACGACCAGAGTTATCACATCCCGATGATCGTACGCGATCCCCGGCCCGAAGCTGATGCCAGCCGTGGCACCATCGTACGTGAATTTACTGAAACCATCGATACCGTGCCCACCATTCTTGAGTGGATGGGGGTCCCCGTGCCGCGCAGTTGCGATGGCGCATCGCTGCTACCGTTCCTGCCCGAAGGCAAAAGACCCGACGGCTGGCGTACAGAAGTGCATTACGAATTCGAATTCCGGGATATTTTCTATTCGACACCAGAAGCACATATGGGCACAGGTCTGGACGACAGTGCTCTGACTGTGATTCAGGATCACGACTACAAGTACGTGCATTTCACCAAAGCGCCGCCCCTGTTTTTTGATCTGAAAGCCGACCCGGGACAATTTCACAATCTGGCCAACGATCCTGCATATCAAGGTATCATGCTCACGTATGCGCAAAAAATGCTGTCGTGGCGCATGCGTTACATGGAGCGCACTTTGACCGCTTATACGGCATCACCTACAGGACTCTTGAAACGTGCTTAATACACTCCCGGCAGGTTTAAAACTGCATTCCCTATTGACGCAGGACGACGTCCGCGGACTGGTGTTCGACCTGGACGGCACCATCATCGATAGCGCGCCAGACATCATTCAGGGCATGCGCCTGACGTTCGAGCAGGCCGGACTGGACCAGCTACCGTCCGACTATTTTCCTGATGATCTGCATGGCACACGTGACGGTATCATGCGAAGTATTATCGCCGACATGGGGTGGCAGGTACCCGCAGATTTTGAATCTCTAAAAACCCGCTTTGTGCAAAATTACGCGGCTTTGGATCATATGAACACCTCTGTCTATGCAGGTGCTCAGGACGTGTTGGAAGCATGTCGCGAAGCCGCTCTTCCTATGGGCATCTGTACCAACAAGATCTACGAAAGCGCGGTGTCCGCGACCCACAAAATGGGTATTCATGGATTGTTTGACTACATCAGCGGCTCCGACTCCTGGAGTCAGGCGAAGCCATCTCCCGTCCCCCTACTGGAAACAATCCGTATGTTAGGCCTAAAGCCTGAGCAATGCCTGTATTTTGGCGACACCTCGGTCGATGCAGAATGCGCACGCGATGCCGGCGTACGCTTTGTACTTCACACTGCAGGATATGGTGGCTCGTCGCTCAATGACACACCGAGGGATTTTATGTTTCAGCGGTGGGATGAGCTATTGGTTGCCTAAGGCTTTTGGGCTGCCTGGCCATAGATAGAGCGATATCCACGTAAAGCAACGGGGGCGATGCGATGCATAAACCATGCAGCATATCGCCCCAACCGTTGAAAGGCACGGCCTTACGTTCACGCTAACCTGACAAGTGCGGCATATCACCCTACCCGCGCATCTCAGAAACCGCATCCTCCAATACCATATCTGCCCCTTTCTCCGCGATCATCATCACCGCTCCCTGAGTATTACCTGAGACCATCGCAGGCATCACTGAGGCATCGATCACACGCAGACCAGACAATCCATTCACACGCAGACGCAGATCGGTAACCGCATCGGGATCAGAGCCCATTCGACAGGTACCAATGGGGTGATAAATCGTTTGTCCGTTATGCCGGGCGAAATCCAGCCATTGATCGAACGTGTCGACCGTCTTTCCCGGACTCATTTCATTGTCGACATAAGGCCGCAACGCAGGCTGCTCAACAATACGTCGTGCGATCTGCATACCCCGCACAAGCGACTCACAATCAACGCCTGTACTCAGGAAATTAGGCCGAATAGCCGGTGGCGTCATCGGATCCGGTGACTTGATATGAATCGTCCCGACAGACTGTGGCCGCAGCTGCGCTACACCAATCGTCATGCCAGGCGCGTGGTCCAAAATGCGTTCAGCGGCATTCGCATAACTGGCATGCACGAAAAAATACTGCACGTCGGGGCGCGCCAATTGAGGACTCGTTTTGATAAAGCCGTGCACAAGGCCCGTGCCGAGCGTCAGGATACCCTTGCGGAGCATATAGTAGCGTGCTACCTGTTGCGCCAGTCGCCAACCGCGTGACATCTCATTTAAGGTCACGGTATTTTTGACGCGCCAGTTCATACGCGTGGCAAAGTGATCGATGTAGTTTTCCCCCACCGCCGGCAGCGAATGCACCACATTGATGCCATAGGATTTCTAATAAATCAGGGTTGCCCACACCTGACAGCTCAAGCAGCTGAGGCGTCTGTATCGACCCTAAACAAAGAAGGGTTTCACGCCCGGCCCGAACTTCAATCGTTTGCCCAGCACGACGATACACAAGCCCGACGCAACGCGTGCCCTCGAAAATCAGCCGCTCGACATGCGCGCCACTGATGACCTGTAGATTAGAGCGTGACACCGCGGGTTTCAGATAACCATTGAATGCGCTCCACCGTTGACCACGATGTTGTAGCACCTGATAATAGCCCACGCCTTCTTGATCACCACTGTTGTAATCTGAATTTAAAGGTTGCCCGTCTTCACGCGCGGCCTCCAGAAATGCATCGGATACCGGAAAGCGCTCTTTGACCTCTTCAAGATGCATCGGCCCTGCGTGCCGCGTCCTGCACCGCCTTTCTCGTAATTTTCAAGCTTGATAAAGTACTTCTCAACGTCCTTGAACGCCCACCATGTGCGCCCGCAGCAGCCCAGCCGTCGTAGTCTTGGGGCTGACCGCGCACGTAGATCATGCCGTTAATCAGCGTCGAACCACCCAGGCCTTTCCCCCTGGCACGGAAATCACGCGGTCGTGCGTATTAGGCTCGGGCTCGGTTTGAAAGCGCCAGTTAAATACTGGATTAGTGAGCAACTTACTAAAGCCCGCCGGAATCGAAATCCACATGCTGTTAGCGTCGTTCCCCGCTTCCAGCAACAACACACGATATTTACCATCAGCAGTCAGGCGGTTGGCAAGGATACACCCCGCAGTGCCGCCACCAGCAATGATGAAGTCGTAATCTGCCCTGTTCTCGTTCATACCCGTTACTCAGCATCCACGCCCAGAAACTCAGCCATCAGTGCAATCTGACCGGCCAGCATCGGGGCACCGTAGTGAATAGCACAACCTTTGGCTTGCGCTGCCTTGAGCAAGGCGGTGTCGGCAGGCTGCATGATAATTTCGCATACCAGCTGTGTCGGTTCCAGTTTTGACGTATCAAGCGGCAGTGGATCGCCCTCGGCTAAACCCAGGGATGTGGCATTAACAACCAGATCGTGACCCGACGGATCGGCCGTGCCAACACGCACCACGGCATCGGGATAAAGCGATTTGATTCGTTCCAGCAGATCCTGTGCGCGTGCCGTGGTGCGATTGGCGATGGTCAGTTGCGATACCCCGGCCTGCACGAGCGCGAAACCGATCGCATTCGCTGCCCGCCCGCTCCCGCCAGATAGGCCGATTTACCTTTGATCGCTCTGCCCGCGTCCTTCAGGCCACGCACGAAACCCTCACCATCGAGCATCGTGGCCACCAATCGGCCATCGGCCTCGCGACGTACCACATTGGCGGCACCGATAAGCCGGGTAGCCTCAGAGGCATCGTCGCACAATGCCAGCACCGCCGTCTTGTGCGGTACGGTCACGATCACGCCAAGCAGATTTTCCAGGTTACGCAGACCGTTAACCGTAGCGGTCAGGTGAGCGGGTTTCGTATGCATGGGCACCAACACGCCGTCATAACCCACAGTCGACAAATGTTCATTCATGCGCTGTGGCGTTTTTACGTGATGAATAGGATCGGCCAAAATGCCAATCAGCTTGGTGGTACCGGTAATTTCTTTCATGATCTGTATTCCTTACAAATTAGCGCTTGCGCAATTGCTCGAGAGCCACCTGTTCAATACCGGCCGCATCCAGTTTGTAATGCGCGTAAAGCGTATTTGGCGGCGCAATTAAACTGTATTCATCGTTAATACCGTGACGGAATAGGCGCGTACCCGTTCCCTCATCGGCCAGGACTTCGGCAACGGCTGACCCCAGCCCACCCAGCACATTATGCTCTTCGGCCGTGATCAATAATGTAGACTGCGTGGCCGCTTTAATGACTGCGTCACGGTCCAGCGGCTTGATCGTCGGCATGTCAATCACGCCGACGGAATAACCAGCCGCCGTTAATGCCGTAGCGGCTGCCAGCGCCGCATGCACGGTAATACCGCAGGCAATGAGTGTTAAGTCAGTACCTTCCGAATGAACAATGGCACGACCGAATTCAAAGGGCGTACCGTCAGCATACACCTGCGGGTCGCGGCCACGACCAATACGGAAATAAATGGGCTCTGGCCATGACGCCGACGCTTGATCGCTGCGGCCAGTTGTAGGCCATCAGCGGGCGACACCACCGTCAAGCCGGCAATCGCACGCATCGTGGAAATATCCTCGGTCGCATGGTGTGACGTACCATAAAAACCCAGGCTAATACCAGTGTGGTGGCCGATAAGCCTGACCGGCAATTGCGTATAGGCTACATCCATGCGAATTTGTTCGCAGCACAGCAGTCCCATGAACGACGCAAAGGTGGCGACAAACGGCATATGTCCGCAAGTCGCCAACCCGGCAGCGGCAGACACCATGTTTTGTTCAGAGATACCAAACTGCACGTAACGCTCAGGAAACGCGGCAGCAAAACGATTGAGGCCGTTGGAATACTGTAAATCAGCAGACCCGGCCACAACAGGGTGACCGGCATCGGCCAGTGCAATTAATCCTTCTGACAAATAGTTCAGACCAGGGTTGACGGCATTCAGGGCGCGATACTGCCACGAATCAGAGGACGTAATTTGTGCGGTATGAGCGCCCGCGTCTGCGGACAGGTGTGATGCAGTCATGTTAGATCTCCCTGCTCATAATTTCTTCGATGGCGGCGGTTGCGTCGTCTGGAGCGAGATAACCCAAATGCCAACCTGGCTCGGTCTCCATGAAAGAGACGCCCTTTCCTTTGACGGTCTTGGCGATGATGCAGGCGGGTTTTTCGCGCTGCTTGTCGGCTTTCAGGGTACGCAGCAAGGTCGTTAAATCTTGCAGGTTATGGCCGTCGACTTCGTGCACCTCCCAGCCAAACGCAGCCCATTTTTCCTGTAACGACTCGACGCCCATCACGTCATCCACTTTACCGTCGAGCTGAAAACCGTTGCGATCAACAATGGCAATCAACTTGCTCAGTTTGTTGTGAGCCGCAAACAACGCGGCCTCCCACACCTGGCCCTCTTGCATTTCACCATCGCCCAGCATGACGAAGACGTTGAAATCCTGCTTGTTAAGTCGTCCTCCGACCGCCATCCCAACACCATTGGATAAGGCGTGGCCAATAGAGCCTGAGCTGAAATCAACGCCAGGCACCTTGGTCATGTCGGGATGATCGCCCAACGGGCTACCCAGTCGGGTATAGCCATTGAGCAGTGATGCGGGAATGAAGTCGTGATCAGCCAAGATGGGGAACAGGCCAACGGCGGCATGCCCCTTTCCCATCAGGAATCGGTCACGTTCAGGCCAGGCGGGCTCACCCCGCCTGATGTTCATGACGTCGTAATACAGCGCCGCAAATATCTCGGCGCAGGAAAAGACCGAGCTGTAGTGACCGATCTTTGCGATTTCGATCAAACGGATCGTTTCTAGACGTACAAAGCGGGCTTTGTCACGTAAGACCTGGATCTCCTCCACGGTCAAAGTCTGAGGCTCATGCGGCATAACGCTGTCCTTGTTGTTTAAAATATATGATATATAATATAGCCAATCTGGCGCTTTGTGACAACGACAAGATAAAATTCTTTATCGCGTCCGCATCAAGTCACAGCAAACTTACGACATGTCTAATCTCAAACCCATTAAAAAAGAAAATCTGTCTGTCCGGGTCTACAACGAAATCCGCAGTGCGTTGATCGATGGACAGTACGAGCCAGGTGACCGCCTGATCATAGGAGAGCTGGCGCAAGCATTGGGGGTTTCAATCACCCCAGTTCGCGAAGCGATCTTTCGCTTAATCAGCGAACAGGGTCTGGAGATGCAGGCCGCTACCTCGGTCTATGTCCCCTACGTGAGTTCGGAAAAATTGTGGGAAATACAACAGATTCGTTTTCACCTTGAAGGCCTGGCCGCATCAGAAGCGGCAAAAAAAATCACCCGCAAGCAGCTTGATACCCTCATCGCCTTGCAACGTGATTTCATCGCACACACAGCCTCTGATCCAAAACGCGCCAGCTACTTGAATCGCAAATTTCACTTCGCCATTCTTGAAGCGAGCGGCATGCCTACACTGCAAGCGACCGTAGAAGCGTTCTGGGTCGTGACCGGACCCATCCTGAAGATTTTTCACATCAAGACAGCAGGATTGGATTATTCCAGCGATCACCATCGTCACGAAGCCGTGCTGGCCGCATTTGAAGCGCGCGACTCGGCCGCAGCCACCCGAGCCATCCAGGACGATCTGATGTGGGGCGGTAAGATCATGTTCGACTGGCTGGTCGAGAAAGAAAAAGAGCAAGAGCAAAAACCGGCCGTACAGGCCAAACGATTACGCAAGTGAGGAGACAACATGTTGCGCGTATTTGGAAGCCCGAGCCGCTATATACAAGGCCCGGACGCTATTGAGGTGCTCGGCCAATCGGCTGCCCTGTTCGGGAGCCAGGCCGCATTGATTATTGATGGTTACGTACATGGCCTGATGGGTGACAAGCTCCATGCGCTATGCAGCGCGCATGGCGTGACCCTGCACGACATGGTGCTCAATAGCGATCTTACGCCGGAGGTCGTTGCATCCTTATGCAAGCAGGCGGCCGACGTCGCCCCGACCCTCGTGATTGCCGTCGGCGGTGGCAAATCGCTGGACGCGGGCAAAGCCGTTGCCCGGGCCATGCATTGCCATCTGATTACCGTGCCGACGGTCGCCTCTAACGATGCGCCCACCAGCAAGAACTACGTTTTGTATGACGCGCATCATCACTTGGTCGCAGTCGAACATATGCTGTTCAATCCAACCATGGTTCTTGTCGACACCGCACTCATTGCCACAGCCCCCGCGCATTTCTTCCGCGCCGGCTTGGGTGATGCGATCTCCAAGAAATTCGAAGCCGCCCAGTGTGCCCGCAATGACGGCAGAAATATGTTTGATGCCCGCCCAACGGCGACGGCACAATTGATTGCTGATGGATGCGCCAGGACGCTGCTTGAATTTGGTGAGGCTGCGCTCGAAGCCGCCGGTACAGGCGTGCCTACGCCGGCTTTCGAGCGCACGGTCGAAGCGTTGATCCTGATGAGTGGCCTGGGCTTTGAAAGTGGCGGACTCTCGCTGGCACACGCCTTAACGCGCGGGCTGCCACACATCACGGGCGTTGGCCCTGCGCTGCATGGTTTGCAAGTGGCGGTGGGTTTGCTGGTCCAACTCGATTTGGAAAATCGCGCGGACGATACGCTCGCCGAACTCAGGCAATGGTATGGTCGCGTCGGCTTGCCTACGACGCTACGCGAACTGGGTGCAACCAACATTGATCCCGCCCAGATTCAGGAGGCCGCGGCGCTGACGCTCAAAGCGAAACACGCAGCCAATTTTGACTACAAACTCAGCGTAGCGGATCTTAGCGCTGCGTTACTGCGACACGCAGGCTAGTCGCAAAACGCTCAGCAAATCAAATAGAACAAGGGCATCACCCATAAAGGTTGGGGATGCCCTGCTGGAGGTCGATAGCTGCGCTTTGATGCGCTGTTATGTCATAAGCCAGCCGCCCGCGACATCGAGCACTTGTCCCGTCACGAATCGGGCTTGATCGGAAGCGAAGAAAAGACAGGCATCGGCCACCTCTTCCGGGGTACCTAAGCGCCCTAGCGAGGTCACACGCGTCACCGCATCATTGATCTCCTGAGGGACTGATTTGAGCAACGGCGTGCTGATACGACCTGGTGCCAGCCCATTAACCGTAATATCAAACTCGCCCAACTCCGCCGCCCAATGACGCGTCAATCCCAACAGCCCGGCTTTAGTCGCCGCATAGTGGGCAGCAACAATGTCGCAGTAGGCTTTGCCCGCAACCGAGGACATGTTAATGACTCGACCTGCACGTTGCTGAACCATATGCGGCGTTGCCAGGTGCGTCATATAAAACACACTATTGAGATTGACGTCGACAACCTTGTCCCACTCAGCAGGCGGCATCTCATACACCCGCAATGCACGACCATTGGTCTTGGGCGAAATGCCCACGTTGTTGACCAGAATGTCGGCACCGCCCAATTCAGCGGTGATCCGTTCATAGGCACGTTGGCAAGCCTCGAAACTGGACACATCCGCATCCACGAAGGCTACCTTGTGCCCTTCGGCAGCAAGCTGGCTGGCAAACGCATGTCCGCGGGCCTGATCAACATCAATCATGCTCACCTGTGCACCTTGCGCGAGGAAGGTGCGAACAATCGCTGCACCTATCCCCCCTACTGCACCGGTTACGATGGCTGTTTTGCCGGTCAGTGCCATCGTCATTCGCGCACCTTCAGTACAATTTTGCCAATATGCTGGCTGCTTTCCATGAGGGTATGCGCTTGCGTGGCATCAGCCAATGGAAACTCGGCATGAATGACAGGCAGGCATTTACCTTGTTCCATCAGCGGCACCACATTCTCGATCAGGGCGGCAGCAATCTTACCCTTGTCTTCGTCGGAACGCGGGCGTAGCGTCGAGCCAGTGAAGGTCAGTCGCTTGGTCATGACGGGCATGGCATCAATGCTGGTTTTGCTCCCGTTTAAGAATGCAATTTGCACCAGGCGACCATCGATCGCCAGACTGCGAATGTTTTTGTTGATGTAATCGTCACCGACCATATCCAGAATAACATCGACACCACGGCCCTGCGTCTCTGCTTTGACAACAGCCTCGAAGTCCTCATCCCGATACAGGATAGTGCGTGTAGCGCCCGCCTGCTTGCAGGCATCCGCTTTTGCCTGGTTGCCCACGGTTGTCCAGACGGTCGCGCCAAATGCCTGCGCCAGTTGAATCGCTGTCAAACCGATACCGCTAGAGCCGCCGTGAATCAGAATGGTCTCCCCTGCTTTGAGTGCACCGCGCTCAAAAACATTCGTCCACACTGTAAAGTAGTTTTCAGGGATGCATGCAGCAGAGCGCAGATCAACGCCTTTGGGCACAGGCAGGCAATGCCGTTCATCCACGAGACAGTACTCAGCGTACCCAGCGCCTGCCGTTAAGGCACAAACCAGATCACCTACTTTTTTACCGGTGACGTCCGGACCCACGGCACAATGGTGCCGGACACCTCTAAACCCAGATAAGGTGAGGCTTCAGGCGGTGGCGCGTACAAGCCTGCCCGCTGTAATACCTCGGGGCGATTAACGCCGGCATAGGCCACTTCGATTTCGACTTGCCGGCCTGTCGGTGCCTGACGTGCACGCTTGGCGATATGCAAAACTTCCGGGCCGCCGCCCTCTCCATGATCGACAAATCTGAATGTTGCTGCCATCTGATAATCCTTTGATAATGTCATATCAATGTCCTAAATAGGCGCGCTTGACATGGGGGTCATTTAAGAGTTCCTGGCCAGTGCCCGCACGAACAATGGTGCCGTTTTCCAGCACGTAACCGCGATCGGCCAGACGCAGCGTTCGGAACACGTTTTGCTCAACCAGTAATACAGTCACACCGTGTGACGTCACGTTGCGAATAACGTCGAACATCTGCTGTACTAACAAGGGGGACAAGCCAAGCGAGGGCTCGTCAAATACCAGTAATTTTGGATCCGCCATCATACCGCGGGCGATGGCAACCATCTGCTGCTCTCCGCCCGACAACGAACCCGCAAACTGCGACAAACGCTCTTTGACGCGCGGAAAAATCTGCAGCACTTCATCCAGCTTGTCTTTCACAATGGGACGAGCAGCACGTTTGTAAGACCCCATCAGGAGATTGTCTTTCACGGTAAAGCTCGGGAAAAGCTGACGCCCTTCAGGAATCATCGTAATACCGGCATCGACAATTTGCGCGGCCGTATGATTCGTCAGATCGACACCCTCGAACTCAACCGTACCTTCCGTCACGGGAATAGCACCGCAAAGCGCTTTCAGTGTCGTGGTCTTACCTGCACCATTGGCACCGATCACGGTGACGATCTCTCCCGCATTGACTTCAAAATTCAGGCGATTTAGTACTTGGGTTTTGCCGTACCCAGACGTCAAGTTTGTTACTTTAAGCATCGTTGTAATCCTTGCCCAGGTACGCTTCGATCACAGCAGGGTTTTCGACAACCTCCTGCGGTGGGCCACTGACCAGTACAGCACCCTCGTTAATCACAATAATTCGATCAGACAGCGCCATCGTGGCCTGCATCATGTGTTCAATCAGCAAGATCGATACCCCCGAATCCCGAATGCGACGGATCATCTGAATCGCTTTCTCGATGTCAGTCGGATTCAAACCAGCCATTACCTCGTCAAGCAGCAATACCTTGGGATCTGTGGCAAGGGCACGGGCGATTTCCAACCGCTTCATACCACCCACTGTCAAATTACGAGCCTCCGTTCCCAGAGCGCTCTCCAGATCCGTTTGCCTGGCAACCCGCAAGGCAATTCGCTCAGCCTCGTCTCGACTAGAAGTACGAATGAACGCACCGAGCATGATATTTTCAAGTACCGTCAGCCCCGTAAATGGCTTGGCGATCTGGAACGTACGCCCCATCCCTTTATGTGCCAACTCATTCGGCGTCGTGCACTTGACCCATGTCCCGCTACGATCAAGCAACGTAATCGTGCCTTTATCCTGCGCCAGAAAGCCCGACAGCAGATTGAATACAGTCGTCTTCCCTGCTCCGTTAGGCCCGATCATGCCCAGGATTTCATTGCGATAAAGCGTCAACGACACATCGTTTGTTGCCCGCAAGCCACCGAAATTTTTAAACAGATTCTCTGCTTTCAGCACCGGTGTGCTGCGATCAAGAACATGTTTTTCAGAGGAAACGTCTTGCGCTTCCGCTTTTGCTGGACGCGTACCCAGATAGGGCAAGCGATTGAGCAATTTTTCGACCATCGGTCCGAAAGCACCCGCTAAGCCACGAGGAATCACCAGCACAACAACAACCAGCATCACCCCATAGACTAGACCGTGCATGCCGTTACCCATAGCACTAAGCCAGCCACGTGCCAACTCAGCGATGGGTAGCACGAGAAACGTCCCGGCAATAGGGCCCGCTACCGTGCCCAGGCCACCAATCAACGCAAACATGGCAATTTGAATCGACAGTTCCAGCGAGAAGGCTGAGCTGGGATCAACAAACGTAAGATACGTAATATGGAACGTACCAATGATGCTGGTCAGCATGGCCGATATGACTGCTGCCATGATTTTCATATTGGCGGTGTGAACACCCACGGCACGCGCCGCATCTTCGCGCTCACGAATCGCGATCAGGTAATGGCCCATTCTGGATTTGCGAATAAACCAGGATACCCACAGCACGACCAGGAATATGCCAAAAGCGATAATCACGTAATTGATTTTTTGGCGAAAAACCATCCATGTCCAGCCAATATTCAATGGCAAACTGATACCGCTTGAACCGCCCGTCCAGCCTTCCTCGTGAATAACGAGTAACCGCACAACTTCAAGAATGGCAATGGTGGATAACGCAAAAAACGGGCCTTTTAATCGCAAGGTTGGGTAACTGATGACGACCGCGACCAAGCCCGACACCAAGGCTCCGGCAAACATCCCAATCCACGGCGGAATGCCGAAGTTTGCACCCAGCAGCACAGCGGTATAGCCGCCAATACCGTAAAACACGGCATGACCGAGCGACAATTGGCCCGCGTAGCCACCGACAATATTCCACGCGGTACTCAGCGCAGCGAAAACAAACAGCAAGACAAACAGGTTCGTCCAAAAAGACGTACCCATAACCACGGGTACGAGAAACATAACGGCCAGCAAAATGAGGCTGACATAAGCTTTAGGGCTACGAAAATCCGGAAACACGTCTCTCTCCTTATTATTCTGTGCTGGTGCCGAACAAACCATTCGGACGC
This sequence comes from Advenella kashmirensis WT001, assembly GCF_000219915.2. Lineage (NCBI taxonomy): Bacteria > Pseudomonadati > Pseudomonadota > Betaproteobacteria > Burkholderiales > Alcaligenaceae > Advenella > Advenella kashmirensis. The sequence continues at coordinate 2,179,960 of NC_017964.1, forward strand.
AAGACGAGGATCAGCAAAAAGATCCCGAAGTAGACGACTTCCTTCAAGTCGGGCGCAATGTAATATCCAGCCATGGTATCTACCACACCGATAATCAGCGAGCCCGCCACCGCGCCATACAAGCTACCCAAACCACCCAAGACCACAATCACGAATGCCGTCAGCACAAAATACGTGCCGACGGTAGGAAATACGGGATATTGCGGTGCCAGCAGGCTTGCAGCAATGCCGACAAATGCCGTGCCCAAACCAAATGCGATGCAATACACTGCATTGACGTTAACGCCCATCAGCAACGCCGCATAGCGATGCTGCGCGACGGCGCGCAATGCCCGACCCAAGTACGTCCGGTGCATAAAGACATGCAATAAAATGGCCAGCACAATAGCCGTAATAAACGTAATGAGCTGCCCCGACACGACAGAGAACCCACCGAGCGAAATCGCATGCGTACCCAATTCGGCGGGAGCCCGATAGACGTTTGCACCAAAGACGACCAACGCAAGGTTGAGCAAAATCGTGGAGACACCGACCGTCGCAAAAATCTGAATATGTTCATCCGCATTAAGCAGCGGCTGAATAATGCATTTTTGAGTCAATGCGCCCAGCGCAAATAGCACCAGAGCTACTGGAACCAAACCCACATAAGGGTGAACGCCCAACTGCGTGGCGATCAAATAAACCAAATACATGCCGATCATCAAGAACTCGCCATGCGCGAAATTCACTACCCGAACCACTCCAAATATCAGAGTTAGCCCCAAGCTGATGATGATATATGCGCCGCCCAACAACAAGCCGTTGATAAGCAGCTGAATGAAAATATCCATCTGTGCAATCCCATAACCTATTGCAGTTTGGGTACCCAATAACAGTACCCAAACTGCAGTTCAACGCTGTTATTATTTCTTGAAAACGGGCTCGCCTTGAGCCATGTTTTTAGGTGATATCGTCACGAGCTTGCCATCTTGCCACTGCATGACGTAAAAGCTTGATGCTTTGTTTTGACCATCCTCGCCGAAATCGAAACCCCAGCCGTTAGCGGTTTCGCTTCCCGATTTTTTATAAGCAAGCACGGCGGCACGAATGTCTTCTGCCTCTGTTGATTTGGCCTTGGCCATCGCATCAAAAAAAGCCTTGGCGCCCACGTAGTTGGTCAGACTATGACCCGACTGCGGGTCACTTTTATAGGCACTGCGATAGGCTTCCAGAAATTTATCCAAGCCGGGTGCATTGGCCGGGTTGATGGATGCCTGTGGGAAGTCCAGGTCAAACACACCATTCATACCTGCGCCCACTGCCTTGGCCGTATCCGCCAACGAGTATCCGCCACCTGCACCAATCACCACCTTGGGGTTGAACCCAGCGGACTTGGCCTGATTAAAATACAGAATGGCATCGTTCTGATATGCCGTCTGCAATACGACGTTAACGCCAGCGCCTTTCAAACGCAGGATCAACGAAGAAAGATCAACGGTCTTGCTTGAATAAGGCAGCACTTGTGCAACCTTGTAGCCTAACTCTTGCGCTCGCTGCTTTTCAGTCGCGGCCACGTCGGTACCGTAAGGGCCGTCTTCGTGGATGATACCGATCACGATATCTTTTTTATCCAGTTCCATCCCGGGAGCGACGATATCGTTCAACGCATCCACAACCGCCACACCATAGGCTGCAGTGTTTGGATTGCTACGGTATAGATTTTGGTAACCGCGGGTGGTGATCTTGTGAGCCGTCGCGCCCAGTTCGAAATACGGCACACCCGCCAATTCAGTGACCGGTGACGCCGCGTACGAAATACCTGAAGCGTAGCTACCAAACACCGCTTTTACATCAGCAGAAGTCAGACGCTTCGTTTCCGATACGGCTTGCGTCGGGTCGACTGCGTCGGCCTTCATAATCACAATTTTCTCGCCGTTCAATCCACCTGCGGCATTCAGTTCGTTGACGGCCAGCTCAAGACCGCGATAGCTCTCCTGACCCAGCAGCGCCAGCGCACCGCTAAAAGGAAATACGGCCCCCACTTTGACATCAGCCGATGCCATACTGCTGGCTAGTACGCCGCAAGCACCCAATACAACAGCTAATTTCTTGATTTTAAACATTGTCTCTCTCCTGTATATACCTGCGATAAAAAGGGCTTTCCCTTGATACGGCATGGGAATTTAGAATATATGATATATGAAATATAGTCGGTAAGTGAGTCTAGTTGACATGCATCATTTGCGAATCGGGGATTTCCCTATATGAACATCACTCATAACAAAATTCTCACTGGATGCTCAATCAGTTGATGAAAAGCCGCCAACCATGTCGCTGCCACCGCGCCATCCACCGCACGGTGATCGACCGACAACGTCACCGTCATCACCGAGGCGGCAACAATCGCGCCATCGTCATCGACGACTGCGCGTTTCTCGGCAGCCCCCACCGCCAGAATGCAAGCCTGCGGCGGATTGATGATGGCAGCAAAATTTGCAACACCATACATACCAAGATTGCTGACCGTCATTGAACACCGGTGTATTGCGCGGGCGACAATCGATGCTCGCGCGCGTCGGTGGCTAAAGCGGCAATCTCGGTGGATACGTAACGCAAGGTCTTTACATCAGCCTGGCGCACGATAGGCGTCACCAATCCACCTTCCGTCGCTACAGCCACCGCAATATCGGCAGTCTGATGGTGAATCAGCGCATCATCGTCCCAACTCACGTTGACCGCTGGCACTGCCCGCAATGCCAACGCCGCTGCACGAACGATAAAGTCATTGACCGAAACGCGCTGCGCGCCATCCCCTGCAATCTCACGTCGCAACGCCAACAAGGCATCCATACGACAATCGCGCGACAGATAGAAATGCGGAATGGTTTGCTTACTTTCAGAAAGGCGTCGGGCAATGGCGCGTCGCATAGACGTGTGCGCTGTTCGCTGGGTCTCACCCTGCACACCCTGCACACCCTGCACCCCCTGCGATGCCTGTGATCCAGCCGGCGATGCCGTCTGCTGTGTCGCAGGGGCTAGCGACGCGACAGCATGGCTCACTGCGGTTCGCGCAGCACGCTGCACATCGTCTTTGAGAATGCGACCTCGAGGCCCGCTTCCAATGACGTGACGCAAATCGATCTGATGCTCAGCGGCAATACGCCGCGCTGCAGGGCTAGACAAAAGACGTCCGGACTGTACTGGCTCGGAAGACGCATTCTGCGTGACCACCTCTTCAACAACTGATGCTGGATTCGTCGGCGCCGTTGTTGCGGAAACGGTAGTTGCGGGAGCCGCGGTCACTTCACCCTCAGCCAAGGCTCGCTCAACCTCATCCTCGCCCTCTCCTTCGGTAATCAGCACACCTAATATCGCATTCACCGCCAGCTGGGCCGGCCCGGCCGGTGCCACGATGCGCGCTAATACCCCGGCGTGCTCCGCAGCAATCTCGACCACCGCTTTGTCGGTCTCGATCTCGGCAATCGCATCTCCCACGGCGACCATATCACCCTTCTGCTTGAGCCATTGTGCAATCGCCCCCGTGGCGCTATCAGCAGCGACCGCTGGCATTTTAATGAGTTGAGCCATTATGTCTGACTCCCTAAATCGGCCAGCACATCCCGCAGCCCCTCGACGACCTCTTCGACACCCGCGAATGCGGCACGTTCAAGTACCTTTGAAATACTCGGCGATGCCTCACCGCCCGTCACACGTTTGACCGGCTGATCCAGCCAGTCAAACAGGCGTCGTTGAATTTCGTCCGACAGCATCGCACCGTAAGACGTACCCCGTGCGCCCTGCTCTACGATCAGCACACTATTGGTTTTACGAACGCTATCGCTGATGGTATCCCAGTCCAAACTTGCGCGATCGAGGGTTCGCAAATCAATCACTTCGGCATCAATCCCGAGTGTTTCGATCGCCTGCAGTGTTTTTTCGACCATGGCCGAATAAGTCAGCACGGTGACTTTGCTACCCTGGCGACGCACGCTGGCGCGACCGAAAGGAATAAAGTAGTCAAGATCATCTGTTGGGATTTCGTCCGCAGAAGCGTAAAGATCAACGTGCTCAATCACCAAGACGGGATCACGTGAAAGTAGCGCCGTGTTCATTAAGCCGATATAGTCGTAGGCCGTCGCCGGGGCAATAATGCGCCAGCCCGGTGCCGTGGCCATGATCCCAGCTGGATCCATCGAATGCTGGGATCCGTACCCCGTGCCCATCGCTATCTTGGTGCGTAACACCAGAGGAACATCAATGTCACCACCAAACATGTGGCGTGCCTTGCCGATTTGATTAAAAATCTGATCAGCAGCCACCCACATAAAATCAGGATACATGAATTCAACAATCGGTCGATAGCGGCCATCCATCGCCAAACCACCGCCCAGGCCAGCAAAAGCATTTTCCGAAATCGGGGTACCCAGCACGCGATCAGGGAATAGTCTTTGAGTCCACGTGTTGCGCCGTTCGTGCCGCCTTTGAGGCGATGCACGTCTTCGCCCAATACAACAATACCCGCATCCGTTTCCATGCGTCGCGCCAACACATCTGCAATCGCATCAACAAACTTGCGAGTGGTGGTGGGACCGCGATAATCACCGGCCTCTTGCAGGCGCACACCATCGAGCTCCGTGCCATCGCTACGCAGACCCACATCGCGAAAATCAGCGCGTGGCCACAGATCCTGACGTACCTGGCGCTTGCCACCCTCGGTGGGCTCCGTCAGCTCGTCTGCAATACGCCGCATGATTGCTTTACAGCGTGCGCGTAAGGCAGCGATCTCTTCTGCAGTAATCAACTGCCGTTTCACCATTTCATCTGCAATACGCAGCAGAGGATCACGAGTCCGCCATTGTGCCTCCTCATCCTTACTGCGGTAGCCAAACGCACTACCCGGGAAAGGACCATTTTGATGAAAGAAGCGGTACACATCAGCTTCGATAATTGTTGGCCCACCACCGGATCGCATATACGCCAGCGCTTCAGTCATGGCAGTGTGTACGGCCAACGGATCCATGCCATCGACCTTCCAGGCCGGAATATTGAACGCCTGACCGCGGGCCGAAAGTCTTGGTTCTGCGGTCGCCTCTTCGACTGTCGTGGACACCGCATAGCGATTGTTCTCGACAAAGAAACACAATGGCGTCTTCCAGGCCGCACTCAGGTTCATCGTCTCGAGCACAGATCCGATATTGATCGCACCATCACCAAAATACGTGACGGCGACCCGATCCGTCCCGGCATGATGATGCGCCCATGCAGCACCGGCCGCTAACGGCACACCACCGCCCACAATTGCATTCGTTCCCAACGCACCTGCCTCCAACCAGCGCAGATGCATGGAGCCACCGCGACCCCGACAGAACCCTTGAGCCAGACCCATAATTTCAGCCAGTGTCTTTTGCAACACCACTTCAAACTCAGCCGTGGGCGCAGCACGTGGGTCCAGCCCGTCCGGCGCGACATGCTGCAGCGCCTTGGCCAGGAACTGGTGATGACCTCGATGCGAACCATTGATCTGATCGCCGGCACTCAATGCCAGAATGGAACCCACCGCGCCGCCTTCTTGCCCAATCGACGAGTGCGCAGGTCCATGTACCAGACCGGCGGCAGCCAGATCCAGTACCGTTTCCTCAAAGGCACGTATCCAGTGCAGCTGCGTCAACATGGTCGCCAATAACATAGGCGAGGCGGCTTTCCAATCCTCGGTCGATACCGTGATTTCCTGCCAGGCCGCATATGAGTGCAGCGGTTGATACATCGTCATAACGAAAACTCCAAGATCCGGCAATACAAATTAAAGATAAGCGTTGCGACTCCAGCCGCCATCCGCCACTAAAGTGTGTCCTGTGACAAATGCCGATTTCGTGCCAGCCAGAAACAACGCCATCTCGCAATCTCATCGGCCGTACCTAACCGGCGTAGCGGCGTACGCTCGACCAGTTGATCAATCTGCAAGCGGCCGCGCTTGTGCAAATCCCTTAGTAAATCCGTGTCGATATAGCCGGGCGCCAGTGCATTGACCCGAATACCCAATTTGCCCCACTCCAAAGCCAGCGTTTCGGTCAGCATCACCACGGCACCTTTGGTCGCGCAATACGCGGCACGGTCGGGTGCAGCAACCACGCCGTACATGGATGACATATTCACGATGCTGCCTGCGCCCTGCGCCACCATCCGACGTCCGGCCGCCTGGGCGCAGAAAAAAACACCATTCAGGTTGATATCCACGGCGCGATGCCACTCTTGCTCGGTGACGTCCAGGGTGGGTTTGTTAGCAGATATACCCGCGTTATTGATCAGCACATCAACCCTGCCATATGTCCTATCTATAGCGGCAAAAGCATCACTAACCGCTTGCGCATCCGAGACCGATGCCTGCAAAGCCAGCGCTTTAGCGCCGAACTCACGCAATGACGCACAGGCGAGATCAAGCGCGCGGGCATCAATATCCAGCAACGCAATGCGAGCGCCTTCGCGCGCAAAAGCCTGCGCACAGGCAAACCCAATGCCTTGCGCCCCGCCCGTTATCACTACGACCTGATCCGTCAGCCCATGGGCTGACGACGCTACTTGACTCAAAATGGCCTCCTGCCTGATCACTCCGTCTAGCCGAAAGCTCCCTGGGTAATGCCAGCGACGATTCGCACTAGTTTTTGGTGTGCTTTACATTTGTCTGATAACTTTTTAATTGTTGCCTGACATATAATATGTGAAACACATTTCATGTGTCAATGATATTGTGAGCACTTGCGAGTGCTCCCCTGCAGAAAAACACGTCAACGCGCACCAAACAGGAGATAGCAGTGATTTCGTTTGATAAAAAAGTAGCCTTCATCACCGGTGGTGGAACCGGGATTGGCCTGGCTACAGCCCAATTAGTGGCCGACCATGGTGCGACCATCGTGCTCGCAGACATTGATCAGAAGGCACTCGACCATGCCGTCGTGAGCCTGGCTGCGCATTCGGACCGAGTGCTGTGCCTGCGCATGGATGTCAGCGATGCCACCGCTTGCACCGATGCCATTGAACGCGCCGCCCAAACGTTCGGGAAGATCGATTTTCTGGTGCATTGTGCGGGCATTTATCCTAGCGCATTGGTCAAAGACACCAGCGATGCCGATTGGCTAAGGCTGATGAACATCAATCTGAACAGTACTTTTTTTCTGTGCAGAGCGGTGCAAAAGCATTTATCTGAACAAGGCGCAATCGTACTGCTAGGATCGCTCGCAGGACATCGTGGCAGCTATTCCCACGCCGCCTATGCTGCGACCAAAGGGGCTACCTTCTCTTTTGCTCGCAGCCTGGCAATGGAGCTGGCGCCCCACGTACGCGTGAACGTGGTATCGCCCGGTATTATCAAGACAGCCATGACGCGCGACCTGCTGGGAGAAAAAGGCGATCTGCTATTGGCTGCCACCCCGCTTGGTCGGCATGGTACGGTGAACGATATAGCAGGTACTATTGCATTTTTATGTTCGCCGCTCGCCGCCTTTATTACCGGCGAAACAATACAGGTCAATGGTGGTTTGTACATGTCATGACTCAAGCAAACCAAGCCATCACGCCAGAGTCGACTCAACCATGCCATCACCCGAAATATGTGCCCTCAAATGACTGACCCACACGCCACAATCAACGCAACCGCCACTGACACGACAAGCGCGCCGCCGGGCAAGCCTTCCCTGTCGGCTGACTTGGCAAAACACATTGCCGAGCAGATAGAGCGCGGCGTACTGGCGCCAGGTGATCGACTCCCTACCGAGAAAGTACTCGTGGAAACGCATGGTGTAAGCCGTGCCGTCGTACGCGAGGCAATTGCTCGGTTAAAGTCACAGGGGCTCGTGAACTCGCAACGCGGCAGCGGCGCGTTCGTCAACGAAAAAGTGCAAAGCAGTGCGTTCCGTATTGGTTCGATTAGCGCGTTAGATAGTCAAGAGCTTGAACATATCCTTGAACTCATGCTGTCCATTGAAGGTACTGCCGCCCGATTAGCCGCCACGCGCCGCACAGAAGACGATCTCAAACGTATTCGCAAAGGCTTGATCGGCATGGAATACGCCATCCTGAACGACCAACTTGGCGACGACGAGGATTATGCCTTTCATCTTGCCATTGTTCAGGCGACCCATAATCCGCATCTGATCGCGCTCAATGACTACCTGGAAACTAGCGTGCGGCACGTTATTCGCAGCGCGCGACGCAATACGGCTCAGCTCTATGCACAGCGAATGGTCGCCGTTCAAGCCGAACATCAACTCATTTTTCAGGCAATCGAAGCAGGTGATGCACCGGCCGCCGCCGCAGCCGCTGAAGCACATTTACGCTATGCGGCTGAGCGCCTGCGCCTGTATGCAAGTGATGATGTGACAGACTAATTGGATACGCAGGCTGCAACGGCTAACGCAATCTTCCTGGCAAAGTCTCGATCTAACGGTGGTCGAATGCGGGCCGTATAAATATTCGACATTGCCCGAAGGGGCTTGTGCAGTAAGCCTCGAGAATGCAGCGGTCCTATTTTTGTGAAGCCTGTAGACAACAAAAAAGGACTTGCCGATTTCTCGTAAGTCCTTAAATGTATTAGATGTATTGGTCGGAACGGAAGGATTCGAACCTTCGACCCCTTGCACCCCATGCAAGTGCGCTACCAGGCTGCGCTACGCCCCGACAATCTTGATACTTAACTTAAGCAACATATGCTTGGCATGCCAATAAAAACACGCTTTGCATACGATCTAAGCTAAGTCGTGCATCATAGCATTGTGACGATTTTTTTCAATTACCCACATGTGCTTTGTTGAAAAATTCAGTAAGCGATTGATGCATTCCTGCGACATCCACCATGTGGCGGCCTTTGAAAACACCGCAGCGTTCAGCGTTGCGGTTCTCGTCGTTCCGCTAAAGCCCACCCCTATGTCATGACGCTCGGTACACAGCTGGCGCATTCCTCCGCGTAACCGCAAATATTTCAGCCGGCATCAAAACGGCTGTTTCCGGGATTTTTATGTTTACACTGATTTAGCTATTCAGGTTTTTATGCGCATATGAGAGTAAATGCGTCTGGATCGCTTTATAAGGAGTATCAGAATGAACACACAGTTTTCCATCCGCCACATTCAAACGTTTCTGGCCACCTCGGCTCTGGCTTTGGGCTTGACGATTGGTTGCGCCAGCACCGTATTTGCTCAGGTGCAGCCGCAAAGTTATGAATCAATCCAATATATTACGGGCGGCATCGGCAACGCCGAACAGAATGAAATGAAAAGCGCAGAGAAGGATTACAACCTGCACATGACGTTTTCTGCAGTCAAGGATCAGGCCTTCCTGTCCGATGTTGCCGTGCAAATTGTTGATAAAGACAACAAGAAAATATTTGATGCTGCAAACACCGGGCCCTATCTCAATGTAAAGTTGCCTGACGGCAAATATGAGTTGACCGCCACGTACAAGGGCGAAACCCGTAAGCATGCATTTACGCTTGCCAAAGGTAAGACCGAAAAATCGGTATTGCGCTGGCCAACTGAATAAATGCCGCAGTTGTCGTTTTTTTAATTTTAAGGGTGAAGAGACTGTGGTTTCTTCACCCTTATCCGTATAATTGACGCTATTGTTTGTTTTCCTGGAAATGAAAAAATAATGGCTGATCTTACCAAAATCACCTGCCTGGACGATCTGCAACGTATCGCGCGGCGTAAAGTTCCAAAAATGTTTTACGACTATGCCGATTCAGGTGCATGGACTGAATCCACGTATCGCGCCAACCAGGAAGATTTTCAGAAAATCAAGTTTCGTCAGCGCGTCGCCGTCAATATTGAAAACCGCAATTTGCGCAGCAAAATGCTGGGGCAGGATGTTGCCATGCCGGTCGCACTGGCGCCTACCGGCTCCACTGGCATGCAGCACCCCGATGGGGAAATTCTTGCTGCCCGTGCTGCAGAAAGATTTGGCGTACCCTTTTGCCTGTCCACCATGAGCATTTGCTCCATTGAAGACATTGCCGCCCACACCTCTGCCCCCTTCTGGTTCCAGCAATACATCATGCGGGATCGGGACTTCAATGAACGCTGATCGACCGTGCCAAGGCTGCAAACTGCTCAGCCTGGTGGTTACACTCGATTTGCAGGTGCTTGGCCAGCGCCACAAAGACATCAAAAACGGTCTTTCTGCCCCGCCCAAACCAACCATCCCGAATCTGCTTAACCTGGCGTTAAAGCCAGAATGGGTATGGAAAATGTCCCGAACCCAACGCCGCACTTTTGGCAATATTGTGGGACACGCCAAGGGTGTGGATGATTTATCTTCACTTTCGTCCTGGACCGCCGAACAGTTTGATCCCAGCCTGAACTGGAATGATATCGAGTGGATCAAAAACCGCTGGGGTGGCAAACTGGTGCTCAAGGGCATTCTGGATCCGGAAGATGCACGACTGGCAAAGGAAACCGGCGCCGACGCCATTGTTGTATCAAACCACGGCGGCCGCCAGCTTGATGGCGCCCCGTCCGCCATTTCCATGCTGCCCTCGATTATGCAGGCTGTCGGTACCGACGGTCCCGAAGTCTGGCTGGACAGTGGTATACGTTCCGGGCAGGATGTGCTTCGCGCGATTGCGTTGGGCGCCAAAGGCACCATGATCGGCCGTGCCTTTCTGTATGGCTGGGTGCTTACGGAGAAGAAGGCGTCACCAGAATCCTGCAGATTATCCGCAATGAACTGGATATCACGCTCGGGTTCTGCGGACAAACAGATATCAATAAAGTGACTGCGGATATTCTGCTTTCCCAGCAGCGGTAACCGACAAGCGCCTATGGCATGCATATTGCCAAAAAGCAAAAACCGTGATTCACATAACGTCAATCACGGTTTTTTTGTGCCTGTGCTTTTTGTTACTATAGCGGCCGGCTAGCGATGCAATCGGCGTGGGTGCATATAGTAACTGCCCGGTTTAATCGATCTAACGACAAGACCTAATCGGAAGATCTAACGGAAGATCTAACGGAAGATCTAAACTTAACTCAAGACCTAAGAAATTTGACAGCAGATTTAGCCACCCAGGCAGTGAATCAGGGTGCGACCATTTGATCGAAAATCTTCATGACGCTGTTCAGTTCCGAGCGGATATATTGCAGATCCTGCGCAGACAGACGAACGGCGGCATCCTGATCGTGCTGGGCATCCCGGCCGTCGCTCAAGCGATTGCGCGCGCCACTGATGGTAAACCCCTGTTCATAGAGCAGATCACGAATTTTGCGAATAAGCAGCACTTCGTGATGCTGATAGTAACGGCGGTTGCCCCGGCGTTTGACCGGGTTCAGTTGTGTAAACTCCTGTTCCCAGTAACGCAGAACATGTGGCTTGACGCAGCACAGCTCGGATACTTCACCGATGGTGAAGTATCGCTTTGCCGGAATCGGAGGCAACGCAGTGATGGAAGGTATTTCAGTCTGATTCATGCGCAGATTGTAAACCCAAACCGTCTTTTAAGGAACTACTTTAATCGATGAGCGTAAGATCAGGATTATACTCATCACCCTGCTCTACGATCCCCTTGAGCTTCTGGCTTGCGTGGAAGGTAACCACCCGACGGGCAGAAATTGGGATAACCTCGCCCGTCTTGGGATTGCGACCCGGCCTTGCAGGCTTGTCTCGCACCTGAAAGTTGCCAAAACCAGACAGCTTGACCGAATCGCCTTTAGCGAGCGACTCCCGGATTTCCTCGAAAAAGGTATCCACAATATCCTTGGCCTCCCGTTTGTTCAATCCGACGCGCTCAAACAGCAATTCCGCCAACTCTGCCTTGGTTAAGGTATTGTTTTCTTCCAACATGCTCTTTCCCTTCCTGTTCTATCTTTTACGAACGCCATGCTTTTGAACCAGCAATTCAAGCGCTGCGTTCATGCACTGGTCTACACGTGTGTCTTCCAAGGTTGCCGCCGGATCCTGCAACGTAAACCGCAAGGCCAGACTACGCTCCTGCTGCTGCGAATTGGGATCCTTCCAGACATCAAATAATGCAATATCCTTAATAATATCAAGGAATTGCCCATCTTGCTGATTATTCTCCAATGTGTCAAGCAAGTCCTGCAATTTCAGCGTGACAGGCGCCCAAATGGCCAGATCGCGAAATACAGCAGGCTGTCGTGCCACTTCGGTATAGCGTGCGAACTGCATGTGCTGCAGCGCAACAACATCAAGCTCAAATACCACGGGCGGATGAACCAGTTCGTTGTCCTGCACCCACTGCGGATGCAGTTCACCAACAAAACCGATCAGTTGTCCGTTGAGCAGAACATTTGCACTGCGTCCGGGATGCAGAGCCGGATGGTTCACCGGCTCAAAACGCAGGTGATTTGCCCGCTGGCTGCACAGGCGTTCAATATCATTTTGACGTCAAAAAAATCTGTCTGGCGCACGGGCAAACCCCACTGCTCCGGTTCTGCAGGGCCCCATGCCGCACCGGCAAGGTGCAGCGGCTGACGCACGCCAGCCACGGTCAGATCACCGTCGCTGACAGCACTGTCGCGGATAAAGATGCGGCCCAGCTCAAAAACCCGGACCCGACTCTGCTGCCGTTTCTGGTTATATTGAATGTTTGCGATCAGGCCGCCGATCAGGCCCGAGCGCATGGCTTCGAGCTGACTGGCAATGGGATTGAGCAATACGATCGGGTCGGTATTGCCCATGTAATTGATTTCCCAGTCTTTCTGCACAAAACTGAAATTGACCACCTCCTGGTAGTCCAGCGCCGCCATAAGGTGGCGCAACTGGTGTTCGGAGCGATGTGTCTCCTTCGTAGGCAGCATTGTGGCCGATGTTTTCGGCGGATTGCTGGGAATATTCTCGAATCCGTAAATGCGGGCAACCTCTTCGATCAGGTCTTCTTCTATTTCCAGATCAAAGCGGAATGAAGGCGGAATAACGGAAAATACCCCGTCTTGTTCTGTAAATTGAAAATTCAGTTTGGTAAAGACGTCGCGCACGTGTACATCGGTAACCGGAATGCCCAGCACCTTGCGGCAACGGGCAAGACGCATGGCCACTGCGGGGCGTGCCGGTAGCGCAACACTTTGATCGCTGACCGGACCGGCCTTGCCACCACAGATTTCAAGAATCAGGCTGGAAATATACTCAATGTGCTCAACGACGTTCTGGAAATCCACGCCGCGCTCAAAACGGTGGCTGGCTTCGGAACTGAATTTGTAGCGGCGCGCGCGCCCGGCGATGGCATCAGGAAACCAGAAAGCGGCTTCCAGATAAATATCGGTTGTATCCAGGGAAACCGCGGTAGCCGCACCGCCCATAATGCCGGCCAGGCTTTCGATGGTCTCGCCAGCGGCGATCACGCCCACATCGGGCGCCAGTTCCACTGTCTGATCATTCAGCAGTGTCAGGCTTTCCCCTTCTTTTGCCCAGCGTACGGTAAGCCCGCCATTGATTTTGGCCAAATCAAACACATGGGTAGGTCGACCCAGTTCCAGCATGACGTAATTGGAAATATCCACCAGTGCCGAAACTGAACGCTGGCCAGCGCGTTCCAGACGGCTTTTCATCCAGTCGGGCGTGGCGGCACGGGCATTAACGCCGTGAATAATCCGACCCGCGAAACGACCGCACAGATCCGGCGCCTGGACAGTAACCGGCAGCGTATCCTGATGCGTGACGGCCACCGGCTTGCAAACCGGCTCGGTCAGTGCTGCACCAGTCAGCGCACGCACTTCACGCGCCACGCCCAGAATGGACAGGCAATCGGCACGATTGGGCGTGAGTTTGATTTCGAAAATGGTATCGTTCAAGTCCAGCGCGCTGCGAATATCCTGTCCGACTTTTGCGTCGGCGTCCAGCTCCAGCAAGCCGCCATGGTCCTGGGACAGGCCCAGTTCACGCGCAGAACATAGCATGCCGAACGAATCTTCACCGCGCATGCGCGCTTTGCTGATCTTGAAATCACCGGGAAGGACCGCACCGATCCGCGCCAGCGGCACTTTCAGCCCTTGGGCGGCGTTCGGTGCGCCACAGACAATCTGCAACGGCTCACCCGAGCCGTCATCCACGGTACAAATGCGCAGTTTGTCAGCATTGGGATGGGCACGCACAGCTGTGATGTGGGCCACGACAATCCCCGAAAATGGCGGTGCGACGGGCGCGGTCCCCTCAATCTCAAGACCGGCCATGGTCAGCATGTGCGCCAGCTCGTCGGTGGAAATCGATGGGTTAACGAAGGATCTTAACCAGGATTCAGGAAATAACATGATGTCTTTTTCTAGGTTCAAATAGGGAGTTAAAGCGTGAAAGTCAGCGATTGAACTGACGCAGGAAACGCAGGTCTCCCTCGTAGAACTGCCTCAGATCGTTCACGCCATAGCGCAACATCGTCAGGCGCTCAATGCCTGATCCGAACGCGAATCCGATGTATTTTTCGGGATCCAGTCCGAAATTGCGTACGACCTCCGGGTGCACCTGGCCTGAACCGGAAATTTCCAGCCAACGTCCCTGGTTGGGGCCGGAGGTGAACATCATGTCGATTTCTGCTGAGGGCTCGGTGAACGGGAAAAAAGAAGGACGAAACCGCACGCTCAGGTCGTCGGTTTCAAAAAAAGCTTTCAGAAAATTCGTATACACCCCTTTCAGATCGGCAAAAGAGATGTCTTCTGCAATCCACAGACCCTCGACCTGGTGAAACATGGGGGAATGGGTAGCGTCGCTGTCCACGCGATAAGTACGGCCCGGCGCAATCACTTTGATTGGCGGCTTGTGCATGCGGGCGTAACGCACCTGCATGGGACTGGTATGGGTGCGCAACAGAAAAGGCAAGCCCCCGGCGTCGTTCATATCCACGTAGAAAGTGTCCTGCATGGAGCGCGCAGGATGATTCTCCGGATTATTCAAGGCAGTAAAGTTGGTCCAGTCATTTTCGATTTCCGGGCCGTCGGCCACATCGAAACCGATGCTATGGAAAATTTCTTCAATACGCTGCCATGACTGGATGACTGGATGAACACCGCCCATGGAGCGGCCTCTGCCGGGCAAGGTGACATCAATGGTTTCCGCAGCAAGGCGCTGATTCAATTGATCACGCGCGAACTGTTCGCGACGCGCGTTGAGCAACGATTCAATTTGCTGCTTGACACGGTTGATGCGGGCGCCTTCGGCTTTCTTCTGATCAGGCGGCAGCTGTGCCAGCCCTTTCATAAAACCGGTTATAACCCCGTTTTTCCCAAGAAATTTTGCCTTTTCGTTTTCAAGCGAAGCCGAATCGGTTGCATGTTCGAATTTGTCTTTGGCCTGAAGAATCAGATCGTCCAGCGATTGCGTCATGAAATTACCATTCTTGAAATAACAAACGGGACCCGAAACGAGCCCCGTTTGTATACAGCACAAATTTAAATCGTCAGTGGATCAGGCGCCCAGGCAGATTTGGCCTGTTTGACAACGGCGGCAAAACCAGCCTTGTCGTGGACAGCCATATCGGCCAGAACCTTGCGGTCCAGTTCAATAGCGGCCTTTTTCAGTCCGGCGATAAATACACTGTAGGTCATGCCGTTTTCACGGACTGCCGCGTTGATACGCGTAATCCAAAGAGCACGGAATGTACGTTTCTTATTGCGACGGTCACGATATGCATACTGACCAGCACGCATGACAGCCTGTTTGGCAATACGGAACACATTGCCGCGGCGACCACGATAGCCTTTGGCTGCAGCAATAACTTTTTTGTGACGAGCACGTGCGGTAACACCGCGTTTTACGCGAGGCATAATCTAACTCCTATCAAGCAAAAGGCATCATGGCTTTTACTGAAGCCACGTTGGATTCGTGAACGGCTGTCGTGCCGCGCAGATGACGTTTGTTTTTCGTGGTTTTCTTTGTCAGAATGTGGCGTTTGAAAGCCTGACCACGCTTGATAGAACCGCTACCGCGTACGATAAAGCGCTTGGAAGCACTTTTCTTGGTTTTCATTTTGGGCATAACTGATACCTGCAAATGTGGATAAAAGGTGCCTAATAACCGTTTATTAAGACTTTGCTGACCCGTATCCGTTTTTCCCGTCACGATCCGCTCGAACGCCCGGTCAACTGTTCTATTTCCGGGTTACCCGGAAAACCAGCTCTCCGTGGCGCCTACGGCCTGCGGGAAACTATTGATTATACGATGATTTTTCTCCAACTGCCAGCAATTAAGTGAGCAAAACCGGAGAGAATTCGATCAATTGGCAATAAATGTGGTGACCAGGCGACGGATTATCCATCTATCGGTCCATTGCCTGCTCATTTTCAGGCTGCCCGCTCGGTGGCTAACGGGTCAATTGCTGGCGAAACGACATGGCTTCAGTCAAATCGGCTACGCGAATCTGACTGGCTTCTGCCATATCGGCGATCGTGCGGGCCACGCGCAGCACCCGGTGAACAGCTCTGGCAGACCACCCCCAATATCTGCCAGCCCTGGCCAGCAATTGCGCCGCTTCGGGATCAGTACAGCAGACCTGATCCATCAGATCCGGCGTCAGCAGCGCATTCAACCTGCCCTGGCGCTGCAACTGTCGTTCATGACAACGCATCACACGCTGTCGCACGACCGCGGAAGGCTCAGACGCGGGCAACTGCTGCCAACCCTGCTCCGGCGGTGTCAACTGCAACAGCATATCCATGCGATCCAGGAACGGCCCCGACAATCGGGCGCGGTAGCGTTCAATTTGTTCGGGCGTACAACGGCAGGATCGGTGTGTGCTGCCCAGGTAACCGCAGGGACATGGGTTCATGGCAGCAACCAGCTGAAAACGGCAAGGATAGCTTACCGAGCGATTGGCGCGAGCAATGTGGATTTCCCCGGTTTCCATGGGCTCGCGCAAGGCTTCCAGGACATGCCGCTGGAATTCGGGCAGCTCGTCCAGAAACAGAACGCCGTGATGGGCCAGGCTGATCTGGCCAGGCCGTGGATTGGCCCCGCCACCAATGAGCGCTGCCGCAGAGCTGGAATGATGCGGCGCACGCATCGGTACTTTTCGGGAAAATCGGGGCGTACGCTGCTGCAGGCTATGGATCGCCGCCACTTCTATGGCGGCATTTTCATCCAATGGCGGCAAGATTCCTGGCAATCGCTGCGCCAGCATACTTTTGCCTATGCCGGGTGGCCCCGACATCAGCAAGCCATGGCTGCCGCTGGCAGCTACCTCCAGCGCACGGCAGGCCACCTGCTGTCCGCGTACATCGGATAAACAAAGTTCAGGTGCCTCGTCGCCGCCCTGACACTGCGAGCTCTCGGGGCGTACCTGAGGTACCGTTTTGGCCGGTGCCAAGATTGCCGTTTCGTCCAGATGTTCAGCCACTTCCCGCAGTGTGCGAGCGCCTATGACCGTCAGGCCAGGCACGACGGCAGCCAGCCGGGCATTCTCAACAGGCAAAATAAGAGTGGGCTGGCCATCCGCGTTCTCGGCCCGCTCAGGTTGACCTGCCCTGGCCGTGGCAAGCGCAATTACCAGCGGCGCAGCTACGGATACCAGCGCACCGGTAAGTGACAATTCACCCGCAAAGACAATGCCGGGCAGTATCTGCCGAGCCATTTTGTCGGGCAAAACCAGTTGTCCCGAAGCCAGCAGCACGCCCAGCGCAATCGGCAGATCGAACCTGCCGGACTCTTTGGGAATGTCGGCTGGCGCCAGATTTGCAGTTAATCGTCCAGCCGGAAAAGTATAGCCACTACTTAAAATGGCCGAACGCACCCGCTCCCTGCTCTCGCGAACGCCGGCGTCCGGTAACCCGACAATGGTAAAGGACGGCAACCCCTGGGCGAGATGCACTTCAACAAACACTTCTGGCGCGTGCATACCGCAAAGCGCCCTGCTGGCCAACACTGCTAAGCTCATCTGATTCTCCTGAATGCACCAAGGCATTCTGGCAGAAAGCAGGCAAGGCCGCTGTTATTGCAGGATAGACTGATCTATGGTGAGAACTGACGGCTCCACTCTGTGTTACGCATAACCTACTGGAGCTGGTAGCCAACCTAACCCAATCCGGTCACCCTGGCCCACCCCATCAGCACCGAACCATACTGCCTGGCGCATAAGTCAGATGACGCGCTGGCAGCCCTAATAAAAAGTGACACCCAGTGGGCTACCGTCTATATTGTTAGCTTAGTCGACAACCGGGCCTGTATGGGTGCTTGTCGCAGACGGTGTAGTGATACCTGCTTTTTCCTCCAGCAGACGAACCCGGGACTCGAGCTCGAACAGACGTTCGCGCAATTTTGCCGATAAGGCAACCTGCACATCAAATTCTTCGCGAGTTACCAGATCCAGCCGGGAAAACCCCTGAGCCATGAATGCTTTCACATTCTTTTCTATATCTGCCGCCGGACTGTTCTTGATCAATTCCTGAATATTTTTCTGAAAATCTTCAAATAACTGATTCGATTTCATGATTGTGATTCCTGTATGCATACGGGCACCAGTGCCGCGTCCTGTTCTTCATATTGTACACATTTGCCATTGCAAACTTTGTGCGACACAAGCTTAAAGCAACGTTCCACGTTTAATACATTACACAGTACTTACCGTCGCACCTGACAGGACATAACCATAACCGGTAACCCCAAAAGGCGTGAGCGCCGGTTACAGGTAATCGTAGACAGTTACGCTCAGGCCATACGCTTGCTATTTTTTACGCACTTCACAGGCGGATCCGCACATTGTCCGCCCCAAAAGCATCAACCCGCCTATCGGCGGGTTGATGTAAACACGAGTTTATTGTGGTTTTGACTCTGTACCCGATTCTGTCGGCGTAGCAGGTGTACTTTCAGCGGGTGCCGTTTCAGTTGGCGTTGTTGTGGACGCGTCGCCAGCTGGCTGAGTTGCTTCTGAGGTTTTCTCTTTTACCGCTTCCATGGCATCAGAGGCGGCCTGTTTGGCTGACTCTGCCGCTTCTTTGGCAGATTGCATCGCGGTGTCGGCATATTCCTTAGCTGCATCAGCCGCGTTTGAACCCGCCTGTTTGGCCGATTCAAGGGCGCTGCTGGCCGCTTCCTTAGCTGACTCCATCGCATTACCGGCGGCTTCGCCCGCTTTATCTGCCGCGTCCTGGGTAGCGTCAGCCGCTTTGTTGGCGGACTCCGAAGCGGCCTCAGATGCTTTCTCGGCTGCAACTTTCGCCTCTTCAGCTGCCTTGTCAGCCGCCTGCTTGGCTTGATCAACCGCCGAGTCGGTTGCTGCAGGGGTCTGCGTGGTCTCTGCTGTATCAGAACTGTTATCACAACCAGCAATAAAGGCAGCGGCGGACAACATGGCTACAAGACTGAGTTTGGATACGTTCTTCAAAGCTTCACCTCTTCAATTGAAAATAGAATTTGTTTCACGATTTTACTGTAATTTCTCGGCCCGCATAAGCTGAATATCCTCTGAATCGCCAGGTAGCCATTCCTCCCTGTTACAAACCATGCACTAAGACAATGAACATCAGCACCGGTCCACGTACATATTGCAAGCTGAACAAACACCAATTCTTTTAATGCACCAATATCGCGCGTCAATGGGCGACCTTATGCAGTTATGCATCATTTGCGTGCTCCAACACCCGCTGCGCAGTTGCAAAAACTGGCACAACTATTGCTTTTATGAGGCCATGGACAATCGGTCCTTAAAGACAAATGTTATTTCTGGGAGAACATTGTGAAACTGATCACTGCCATTATCAAGCCATTCAAACTGGACGAGGTCCGCGCAGGCCTGGCTGACATCGGCATTCAAGGGCTGACCATTACAGAAGTCAAGGGGTTTGGCCGGCAGAAGGGTCATACTGAGCTATACCGTGGCGCAGAGTATGTTGTGGACTTCCTGCCCAAAATCAAGCTGGAGACAGCAGTCGCCGACGAACAGGTGGAACAGGCCATTGAAACCATTTGCCAGTCTGGCACCACCGGCAAAATCGGCGACGGAAAAATTTTCGTGACCGACCTGGAACAAGTCATCCGGATTCGCACCGGCGAAACCGGTAATGCGGCGCTGTAAGCCCGTCGCTCTCTATCACCTGTATTGAAAGGAAATTGAAAATGCAAAGCGCCGATTTAGTCTGGGTAAGCGTGTCCACCATTCTCGTGCTGTTTATGGTTGTTCCCGGTCTTGCCATGTTCTACGGTGGTCTGGTTCGCAGCAAGAACATTCTCTCGCTGATGAGCCAGGTCCTGGTTACCTTCGCCCTGGTCACGATTCTGTGGTTTGCCTATGGCTATTCCCTTGCCTTTTCTGGTGGGAATGCAATTTTTGGCGATCTGTCCAAGCTTTCCTGTCTGGCGTCATTGACCTGCCTGCCGACACCTATGCGCTGGCAGGCACTATTCCCGAACTGACGTTCGTTGCCTTCCAGGCAACCTTCGCCGGGATCACCTGCGCGCTCATCGTCGGCGGTTTTGCCGAACGTATCAAGTTCTCTGCTGTGCTTATCTTTATGGCGATATGGTTCACCTTTTCCTACATCCCTGTGGCCCATATGATCTGGGCCGAGAAAGGCCTGCTGTTCGGTGATGCGCTGGATTTTGCAGGGGGCACGGTAGTGCATATCAATGCTGGTGTGGCCGCGCTGGTCGCAGCCTATGTCGTCGGGCCGCGTATCGGCTATGGTAAGGAAGCCATGCAGCCACATAATCTGCCCATGACCATGATCGGCGCGGCAATGCTGTGGGTAGCTGGTTCGGTTTCAATGGCGGCTCGTCATTGGGTGCCAACAACCAGGCAGCGCTGGCGGTATTCAACACACTTCTGGCCACGGCCGTCGCCATTGTCGTATGGGTCCTGGCCGAGTGGAAATTCAAGGGTCAGCCTTCCCTGCTGGGCGGCGCCTCTGGTGCCGTCGCCGGTCTGGTTGGCGTAACTCCCGCTGCAGGTCTGGTGGATCCAATGGGTGCGCTGATTATCGGCGCCGTGACCAGCCTGTTTTGCGTCTGGGGCGTGAACGGCTTAAAACGCCTGCTCAAGGCCGATGACTCGCTCGATGTTTTTGGCATTCATGGTGTAGGCGGTATCGTTGGCGGCATCCTGACGGGACTGTTCAACGCCAAAGCAATGGGCGGCCCTGGCCTGGATTCTGCAGGCATGATTCCGGGACAACTGTTCAATCAGATTGAAGGTATCGTGATTGCAATCGTCTGGAGTGCCGTCGTAAGCTTCATTGCTCTTAAGATCGCGAGCCTGGTTACCGGCGGCTTGCGTGTGGACAAAGACGAAGAGCGTCAGGGTCTGGATATCAGCTCTCATGGCGAACAGGGTTATCACAACTAACCTGAGTATGAACAGGACTGCACGAACTGCCAGAGGCGTCAGCAATCTTAGCCAGAAAATCCGGTAGAGACAAAGGGCTTTGCCGGTGGCCTCAAAAGTACAGTCCTGCCCACGATCGTGGCGATAGTAACTACCATGATCAACGTATGAAAAAGCGATCGTTTCAACATAGAAAAAGGACACCGTGGTGTCCTTTTTCTTTGGCCTCATCAAATCAAATGCCCAGACTGTTCAAGTCAATAGACTCGGCGCGATTGAGCGCAGTTGCGATCTTGGTGCGCAAGGCGTTGGTGTGGGATGTTCTGACCAGTTTCTTGACATCCAGCAATTGCTGCGGATGCATGGAAAACTCGTTCAAACCCAGCCCCAACAACAGTTTTGTGTAGCGGGCATCACCGGCCATTTCACCGCAGATGGCCACACTCTTGCCTACGCGCTCGCCCGCCTGGATAGTTTGTGAAATCAGCCGCAACACAGCCGGGTGCAAAGGATCGTACAGGTCGGACACTTCGTTGTCGACTCGGTCGATGGCCAGGGTGTACTGGATCAAATCATTGGTGCCAATGGAAACAAAATCCAGTGATTTAAGAAAAGGCTCGATGGCAATGGCAATGGCCGGGATTTCGACCATGGCGCCCAATTCGATATTGTCGCTATATTGCATGCCGGCTGCGTCCAGCTCTCTTTTTGCCGATTCGATGGCATCGCGAACCGCATGCAGCTCATGCATATGCGAGAGCATCGGAATTAAAATTCTGAGTCGCCCATGCACCGACGCGCGCAACAGCGCGCGCAACTGCGTCGCAAAAAGGTCCGGACGCGACAGGCAATAGCGCACTGCGCGCAGGCCCAGGGCAGGATTGACCGCGACCGTCGCTTCACCATCCAGAGTTTTGTCCGACCCCAAATCCAGGGTGCGGATTGTTACAGGCTTGTCAGGCATGGCACGCAGTACATGCGCATAGGCCTCAAACTGTTCTTCTTCGGTTGGCAGAATTTGTCTGCCCATAAACAAAAACTCGCTACGAAACAGCCCGATGCCGTCGGCACCCATATCCAGGGCCTGCGACACTTCATGAGGTAATTCGATATTGGCTTCCAGACGAATGCGTTTGCCGTCCAGCGTAATGGCAGGCTCATCCTTAGACAGAATCAGCTCTGCCCGTTCCTGAATAAAGTCTTCCTGTTTACGCTGATAGAACGCCAGAATCTCCGGGGTCGGATTGACATACACCAGTCCGTTTTCACCATCGACAATCAACATATCCCGATCGTGCACCAGGCTGCGGACGTTGCCCAGGCCCACCACAGCGGGCACGTTCATGCTGCGCGCCACGATAGCGGTATGCGATGTCGGGCCACCAAGATCGGTCACAAAAGCAGCAAAACGTCCGCCACGCAGCTTAAGCATGTCGCCCGGAGAAATATCATGTGCCACCACAATCAGCGAATTGACGTCCATCTCGTTGGACATATCGGGCAGCATCAGCTCACCCGAACCGGCCAGGATACGGATGACCCGTTCAATGACCTGATGAATGTCGGCAACCCGCTCACGGATATAGTCATCATCCATGACTGCAAATTGCTCGGCCACGATCTGACCCTGGGTACTCAATGCCCATTCAGCATTATATTGGCGGGATGCAATCAACGCTTTGGTTTGCGCTGCCAGCTCCGGATCAGAAACCAGCAAGCTGTGAACCGTGAGCAGCGGAACCAGTTCCTTTGGTGCATCGGCAGGCAAGGTGTCTATCGTGTGCTGTAGCATCTCATAGACAATCTTCAGGGCATGATCCAGCCTGGCGCATTCAGCCGGCACATCCTCAGATGCAATACGATAGTGACTCACCTCAAGCGTGGCGGCGCCCATCACAACCGCGCGGCCTATGGCAAAACCGCGCACAACACCTTTTCCCTGCAGGGTAAACACAGTACTTTGTCTTGTCGGTGTGTGCTCGGTATATGTCATCGTGTATGGTCTTGTCCCTTGCACTTTTACGTGCCTGTTCTCAGGTGCAACTCTCGCTCATTGCCGAAATGGCCAATGGGCTGTCGTTATTCGGGTTCGCCAAATTTATTTTCGAATAGCGCCTGAATCTGGACGAGCGCCTGATCGGCGTCATCGCCTTCGGCTTCAATATTGACCGTGATGCCCTTTCCTGCAGCCAGCATCATGACACCCATGATGCTTTTGGCATTAACCCGCTGGGAGGCCCGGGTGATAAAGATTTCGCTTTTGAATTTGCTTGCCAGTTGGGTAAGCTTGGCGGCAGCGCGGGCATGCAGCCCTAATTTATTACTTATTACTATATCAACTGAAGGCATATGAGCGCGGTCTTTATCAGAAAGGTTAATCGTTAGGAGCCAGATCGACACATTTCATGCCTTTCTTGCCCCCCTCAAAAATGGATTGACATAACTGGTCCATCGGCTGATCCCGATATCGAACCGCATTGAGCAACATACAGGCGTTGGTGCCGGAAAGAATATGGCTTTGACGCCGGCATCCTGCAACTGGCGCACGACACGGGCGCCGATATTGGCCGGTGTCGCGCCGCCCAGATCCGACAAGATCAATACCTGCTGGTCCGGACCGAGCATCGCCTTCAATTGCGCGATCAGTTCGTCAGCCTTGGATTCCGGATCAACATCAGGCTCGATGTCGAAGAAAACGTAATTATCAATTTGTCCCAAGACATGCTGAGCACATTCGGACAGGGCCGAGGCCAGAGGCGTATGCGCTATAAGAGCAAGGGTGGTCATTTTTTGTACCTTCAGACTGCAGCAGCTTTCTCAAGCGCAGCAGCAAAATGGTCAGCAACATCAAAATCAGTCTGCTCTGTGATTTCCACAAAGCAGGTCGGGCTGGTCACGTTGATTTCGGTGACATAGTCACCAATCACGTCAAGACCGACCAGCAGCAGCCCGCGTTCCCGCAGTATAGGGCCAATTCGGTTTGCAATGGCAAGATCGTGCTCAGACAGCTTGCGGGCAACCCCACGTCCGCCTGCTGCCAGATTGCCGCGAGTTTCACCGGCCAGCGGTATACGTGCCAATGCGTAGGGAACAGGCTTTCCGTCAATCAGCAGAATGCGCTTATCGCCCTGCACGATTTCGGGAATATATTTCTGCGCCATGATCGTCTGCGTCTGGTCCACCGTCAGAGTCTCCAGAATGGCGTTGACGTTCGGGTCGCTTTCCATGATTCGGAAAATACCCGTACCGCCCATCCCGTCCAGCGGCTTGACGATAATATCGCCATGCAATGCATGAAACGCCTTAAGACGCGACATAGTGCTTGTAATAAGCGTGGGCGCCGTAAATTCTGAGAATTCGGTAATCGCCAGCTTTTCAGGGTGATTACGTATGGCGCTACCCGAATTGAACACCCGTGCGCCCTGCTTTTGCGCTGTTTCCAGCAAATGCGTGGAATACAGGTATTCCATGTCGAACGGCGGGTCCTTGCGCATGAGCACCGCATCAAAGTGGCCGACCTCGGTTTCAACCGCGTTCTCTGGCTGCGCCCACCAATGGTGAGCGTGCAGATCCGCCGTCATGTCCAGCTGTATTGGCTGTGCACGTACTTTTACCCGACCCAGTTCTACGTACAGGTCAGACTGTAGCGCAACGCTGATGACATGGCCACGCTTGTGCAGGGCCCGCATCATCGCGACCGAACTGTCCTTGTATGCCTTCAGCGAAGGCAGCGGATCAATGATAAAAAGTACATGCATCTGATTTACATCCCACATTGACGACGGAAGCGTATTGGCAGTCCGTATTATTTATCGTCGGCCTTGCCGGCGGGCACAGCCTTGCGCTTTGGCGCCAGAACCATGACCATCTGACGACCTTCCAGCTTGGGCATGGCTTCAACCTGTACCAGCTCTGCCATATCATCACGAACCCGTTCAAGAACACGCATACCCAGTTCCTGATGGGCCATTTCACGACCACGGAACCGCAGCGTAACCTTGGCCTTGTCACCGTCCTCAATAAAACGCTTCAGGTTGCGCAGCTTGACCTGATAGTCGCCTTCATCGGTCGCCGGGCGGAACTTGACTTCCTTGACCTGAATAATTTTCTGCTTGGCCTTGGCTTCCTGCTGGCGCTTTTGTTCCTGATACTTGAACTTGCCGTAATCCATAATGCGGCATACGGGCGGTTCTGCGTTCGGTGCGATTTCAACTAAATCGACGCCTTCCTGCTCAGCCAGACGCAAGGCTTCTACTGTTTTGACAATACCCAGTTGTTCGCCGTCTACGCCGATTAGTCGGACTTCCGGAATGCGGATTTCGGCGTTGATACGATTGGTTTTTTCGGTTGCGATGTTAAGATCTCCTGAAATTAATAAACTACGCTGAAACGTCCTGACGTGTTGCAACGTCCTGACGCAGGCGTTCTATAAATGCTTCTACAGACATGGTTCCCAGGTCCAGATTGCCGCGGGCGCGAACCGCGACAGCGCCGCTGTCCCGTTCTTTTTCACCGACAACCAGAATGTAAGGAACCTTCTGCATACTATTTTCCCTGATTTTACGGGTGATTTTTTCCCCGCGCAAATCAGATGAAGCGCGAAAACCGTGTTTTTTCAACTCTGTGACCACCTGGGTGGCGTAATCAGAGAACGATTCGGATATGGTGCAAACCACAACCTGTTCGGGTGCCAGCCAGGGCGGCATGGCGCCAGCATGGTTTTCGATGAGCATACCAATGAAACGTTCGAGCGAGCCCAGAATCGCACGATGCAGCATGACCGGCGTCTTGCGCTGATCGTGGGCATCGACATACTCCGCGCCAAGCCGCACAGGCATTGAGAAGTCTACCTGGATCGTGCCACATTGCCAGTGGCGGCCGATCGCGTCCTTAAGTGTATATTCCACCTTGGGGCCGTAAAATGCACCCTCCCCCGGAGAGATTTCAAATTCGCATCCGGAGCTGCGCAGGCTCTCCATCAGGGCATGCTCGGCCTTGTCCCAAACGGCATCCTCGCCGATCCGTTTTTCGGGTCGGGTAGCCACTTTATACAGGACTTCGGTGAAGCCAAAATCCTTGTAGACTTTCTGCAATAGTGTTGTGAATTGGGCACACTCTGCCAGCAATTGGTCTTCGGTACAGAAAATATGTCCATCATCCTGCGTAAAACCGCGCACCCGCATCATGCCGTGCAAGGAGCCGGACGGCTCATTACGATGGCATTGACCGAATTCTCCATAGCGAATCGGCAGCTCTCTGTAGGAATGCAGAGCGGCGTTATAAATTTGCACATGTCCGGGACAGTTCATGGGTTTGAGACCATAAACGCGATTCTCGGACTCGGTCGTGAACATGTTCTCTTTGTAATTGTCCCAGTGGCCGGTCTTTTTCCAAAGACTCAGATCGAGAATTTGCGGCGCCTTCACTTCCTGGTAGCCGTTATCGCGATAGACGTCACGCATATACTGCTCAACTTGCTGCCAGATCTGCCAGCCTTGGGATGCCAGAAAATCAGGCCCGGCGCTTCATCCTGGAAATGAAACAAATCCAGCTCGCGGCCCAGCCTGCGGTGATCGCGTTTTTCAGCTTCCTCGAGCATTGTCAGGTATGCGGCCTGCTCTTCCTTGGTTGCCCAGGCCGTGCCATAGACACGCTGCAGCATTTCATTCTTGCTATCGCCGCGCCAGTAGGCACCGGCCACTTTCATTAGCTTGAATACCTTGAGTTTGCCGGTAGAGGGTACATGCGGGCCACGACAAAGGTCGATGAAATCACCTTCCCGATACAGGGAAATTTTCTGATCCTGCGGAATGGAAGCGATAATTTCCGCTTTATAGGCTTCGCCCTGCTCCTTGAAAAAGGCCACGGCATCATCACGCGACCATTCCTCACGAACCACTTTTTCATCCTTGCGGGCCAGTTCAGCCATCTTTTTCTCGATTTTCTCAAGATCTTCGGGCGTGAACGGGCGTTTGTAGGCAAAGTCGTAATAAAAGCCATTGTCAATCACAGGGCCAATGGTCACTTGGGCATCAGGAAACAGGGATTTGACGGCATAGGCCAGCAGGTGGGCGGTGGAATGCCGAATAATGTCCAGACCATCCGGGTCTTTCGCCGTTACAATAGCAAGATCGGCATCCCTGTCGATGACAAATGACGTATCCACCAGTTGCGGCTCGTTTCCATTGATTGCTACTTTACCAGCCAGCGCCGCCTTGCCCAGGCTAGGCGCGATGGTCGTCGCAATTTCCCCCACCTGAACAGGTTGGGAAAACTCGCGCTTGGAACCATCGGGTAAAGTAATTTGAAACATGCTGTTGCCTTGAATTGAATAAAAAAACGCGACTTCACAAGTCGCGTTCGCTGTTCTTTTGAAAAATACGTTTGGCAAGAATCACGAGCGCGCTGGTAGACCGATACACGTATCGGTAGTGGTCAGGCCTTGGGTTCGTGAAGCTCGGGACATCATCAAAACAGTCTCACCATTTCGTAAAATACCCCGTGATTTTACACCAGCCCAGGGCCTATAGCCAATAAATGGCTGCAATTTGTCAAAATTCAAGGGGTCCATGTCGGCGAAAACGCACAGCAAGCGCTCGATTGACGTGCCACTCACATGCCAATTGTCGCGGGTTGTCTTAAAAAGACCTGTTGCAGTATATTAATGTTCATCATTTTTGGTCTGGGCCATGCTAGGCTGGTAGCCAAAATTTCAACTATGCGAACAATATTACGGAGCTCATATGCCTCAATTACGCCTGTTGCGCAACGCGCTTGCATTGCTTGCTCTCACGCTGCTTACCGCCTGCGCTTCAATGGGTGGCAATGACCGCAGCGGGCTGCAAATAAGCCAGGATCCGCGCGGCGTTGCCATTGCCTCCAAAGACAGCAGCCTGTTTTTGCCTGGTTCTGCCACGCTGCAGCCGGAATCAGCACCCTTTTTCGACCGCGTCAGCCAGCTGCTGCGCGATCGTCCGGAACGCAAAGCCCTGGTAGACAGCGTATCGGACAATACCGGCTCGGCTGAATACAACCAGGAACTGCAAGAAGTGCGCGCCCTGTCCATCATGAAGGCCCTGACGAGCCGCGGCGTTGATCGCTCGCGTCTGGCCTATGTCACAGGATCCTCGGCTTCGCCAACGCCCGGAACCATGCAACCGGTCAATACAGCGGCCCAGCAATCGAAGATCATCATACTGGGAGCCAGCACGGCAGACATGAACGTCAATACCATAGAACGCTTCTTCGACGGCATTTCCAATTTGGGTAAAAGCCTGTTCAATTGATTCGTACCCGTGTCAGCCAAGATATACTTATACCGTAGCCGCTAGCTGACGGTCACCAAATTGGACCGGCAGGCATCCTGCCCGGCCTGAAACTGATAACGCCAAACTTATGTCAAAGTCCTTTATCTACAATTTGATCCTGACTGTTGTCGCGATCGTCGTATTCATCTTCATTGGTGCCTCCGTATACGATGCGTTCACGCGCAATCCGGTCAATCGCACCGCAGAAGACAGCGGCGCCAGCAGCGTGAGCGGGCAGATTGAAGCAGCAACGCCCGATGCGACCCAGCCTGCGCAACCCACAGCAGCCAGTGATGCGCCGCCTGTAGTGCAGGACCAGCAGCAGGCAGAGGCGGCCTACGAACAGACCAACGATCCCGCCAGTCCCAGCGCAACACAAAATAACGCAAATTCTGGTAGCGCTTCTGGCAATGAGTCTGGCGCTGTCAGCGCCCCGCAGCAGGCTACGCCTGCACCAGCGCCTGCACCAACAACAGCCACCAGCCTTAGGCCCGGGACGAGTACAAATACGGCTCGGAATAGCACAACTGAGCCGAACGCCCCAGCCAGTTCGCCAGGCACAGCCAGCCCGGCCAAACCGGCGGTACGCAGCAACCCGGATCTGCGTGCGGTGATTCCGCCGGTGCCCACTGCTCCACCACGGGCAGAAGGTGTACCGCCGCCAAATACAACAAGCCAGGATATGTACAACGCCACAAATTCGGGCATGGACAACGGCAATATTTCCGATAGCTTTCCCGCCCCGGTATCGAACTTTCCCGCGCCCGTATCTCCTGGAGCCACCAGTAATACACCTGGCGTCAATAACGACGAACAACGACGTCTTCAGGAGCTACGCAATCAGAAAGAGCAGTTACGCAGAGATCTCGGTTTCTGATCGCCTGTCCCGGTTCTGCCAGGCGTTACATGGCGCCACGGCGAGCTGATAATTGGCCAGAGCAGAAGAGTCGGCTGTAATTCGGATGCGATCCGGACAACTGCAGATCCGGCAAATTTCGCTCCACCCATGCGGTAAACGAACAAAACAAAACCCGGTGTAATAACGACACCGGGTTTTTTGCCTTCTGATACCGTCGTTATCTGGCAGATAAACCCACTGCGCCAGATAACGGGGTAATCAGTGTTTCACTGATTTGACATTCTCTACTGGCGGTTTGGCGGCAGAAACCGCAGCCTCCTCTGCCAGTTTGGCAATTTCCGCCTCGGACAATGGCGTGAGCGGTCTTTCCAGTGCCACTTCCAGTACGCGATCAATCCATTTTACCGGGATAATTTCCAGGTGATTTTTCACGTTATCGGGAATCTCCGTCAGATCCTTGACGTTCTCTTCAGGGATCAGCACGGTTTTGATGCCACCACGATGCGCTGCAAGCAGCTTTTCCTTCAGTCCACCAATGGCCAGCACCTCGCCCCGCAGGTGATTTCACCCGTCATGGCGACATCTGCCCTTACCGGAATGCCCGATAGTGCCGACACCAATGCCGTTGTAATGGCAATACCGGCTGACGGGCCATCCTTGGGTGTTGCGCCTTCGGGAACGTGGATATGAATATCCTTTTTCTCAAAGACACTATCGGCAAAACCCAAGGCATGCGCCCGTGAGCGCACCACCGTGCGCGCCGCCTGCATGGACTCTTTCATCACATCGCCCAGTAGACCGGTGTGCTGAATATTGCCTTTACCGGAGACCACAGCCACTTCGATGGTAAGCAAATCACCACCAACCTCGGTCCAGGCCAGCCCGGTTACCTGGCCGATCTGATTGTCTTTCTCGGCCATGCCGAAAGAATACTTGCGTACCCCCAGATAATGGCTCAGGTTGTCTGCCGTCACATGAATGGTCTGCGCAACTGTCGCTTTACCCTTGGCAGCCGGCTTGGCGGCGGTAACCGCATTGCTAAGCAGTTCCTTGATCACCTTACGGCAAATCTTGCTGACTTCGCGTTCCAGCGCCCGCACGCCGGCTTCACGCGTGTAATAACGCACGATATCACGCAATGCGGACTCTTCGACTACCAGCTCGCCATCACGCACGCCGTTATTCTTCATCAGCTTGGGCAGCAGGTGGTCCATGGCAATATGCACTTTTTCGTCTTCGGTGTAACCCGACAGGCGAATAACCTCCATCCTGTCGAGCAACGCCGGCGGGATATTCAGCGTGTTGCTGGTGGCTACGAACATGACATCGGACAAATCGTAGTCAACTTCAACGTAGTGATCCTGGAACGTGTGGTTTTGCTCCGGATCCAGCACCTCAAGCAGTGCAGAGGCTGGATCGCCACGAAAATCCATGCCCAGCTTGTCAATTTCATCAAGCAGGAACAAGGGGTTGCGTACACCCACACGATTCATATTCTGCAGAATCTTGCCTGGCAGCGCGCCGATATAGGTGCGACGATGGCCACGAATCTCGGCCTCATCGCGCACGCCGCCCAGCGCCATGCGTGTGAATTTGCGATTCGTTGCCCGCGCAATGGATTGCCCCAACGAGGTTTTACCAACCCTGGAGGCCCGACCAGACACAAAATAGGCGCCTTGACCTTATCCACGCGTTGCTGCACTGCCAGATATTCAAGAATGCGTTCCTTGACCTTTTCCAGACCGTAATGATCGTTATCCAGAACTTTTTGCGCATTGATCAACGAATTGTTAATACGGCTTTTTTTTCTTCCAGGGCAGCCCGATAACCGTGTCGATATAGTTGCGTACAACCGTTGCCTCGGCCGACATCGGCGACATGAGCTTGAGTTTTTTAAGCTCACTGTCCACTTTCTTGCGAGCTTCCTTGGGCAATTGTGCAGCTTCGATTTTTTTCTCGAGCTCTTCAATATCCGCGCCCTCTTCGCCTTCGCCAAGTTCCTTCTGAATTGCCTTGACCTGCTCGTTCAGATAGTAATCGCGCTGGCTTTTTTCCATCTGTTTTTTGACACGTCCGCGAATGCGTTTCTCAACCTGGAGAATATCAATTTCAGTTTCGATTTGCGCCAGCAATGCTTCAAGGCGACCGGAGGCATCCAGCTCCTCGAGCAGTTTCTGCTTCTGTTCGAGCTTGAGCGGTAAATGAGAAGAAATGGTATCGGCAAGGCGACTGATCTCTTCAATACCATTGAGGGAACTGAGGATTTCAGGTGGAATTTTCTTGTTCAGTTTGACGTACTGGTCGAACTGAGCAATGATGGTGCGACGTAGTGCCTCTATTTCCGAATTGCGCGTGTCACTCTGCTCTATAGGCAGGATCTGGGCTGAGAAATGCGACTCGGTTTCGATCACATTTTCTACGCGCGCGCGCTGCTGTCCCTCGACCAGTACTTTGACAGTACCGTCGGGCAGTTTGAGCATTTGTAAAATTGACGCCACACATCCGATCTCGTACATATCATCGGGGCCGGGCTCGTCCTTACTGGCCGATTTTTGCGCAACAAGCATAATTTGCTTGTCATTTTCCATCGCCAGCTCCAGCGCACGAATGGACCGGTGTCTGCCGACAAATAGCGGAATGACCATATGTGGGAACACGACCACGTCGCGAAGGGGCAACAGTGGCAATTGTGTTGATTCTGCCGGCAAAATCTGACTCGCTGACATAAGCTGATTCCTTGAAAAACGTTGTACTTCTACAGTAATTATGCTGTAGATGGAGCCTCTGGGGGCAATTTCAAGGTCGCCTGGATTAAATACCGGCGGTTTTTATGCAGGCCGCGTTGCGATGGTTACAGAAGGAAATTATCCTCTTGCTTGCACCCTGGCGCGACCTGCCCAGGCTAACCTGACCCCGTCAGGCAGCAGCATCTTTAAGCTTTTTTTCTTTGCTCTCCGAAACTGTGTTTTCTTTGTCTTCAGCGAAAACCAGCATCGGGGAACCGGATCCTTCAATGGCAGATTCGTCCAGCACTACTTTGACCACATTGCTCTGGGACGGCAGATCAAACATCGTGTCCATAAGCGATGCCTCAAGAATGGAACGAAGGCCGCGCGCACCTGTTTTACGTTTCAGTGCCCTGTAGGCAATGGCTGACAATGCGGCAGGACGCACTTCCAGCTCAACGTCTTCCATGGCGAACAGCTTCTGGTATTGCTTGACCAGCGCGTTCTTCGGTTCAGTCAGAATCGTAATAAGGGCAGCTTCGTCCAGCTCTTCCAGGGTAGCGACCACCGGCAGGCGTCCTACCAGCTCTGGAATCAGACCGAACTTGATGATGTCTTCGGGTTCCACTTCGGAGAAGACTTCACCGACACCCTTGGCAGATTTACCCTGCACTGATGCCCCAAAGCCAATTCCGGACTTTTCCGTACGATTGCGAATAACCTTGTCCAGACCATCAAACGCACCACCAACAATAAACAGGATATTGGTGGTATCAACCTGAACGAAATCCTGGTTCGGGTGCTTGCGCCCGCCTTGTGGCGGAACTGAGGCAACCGTGCCTTCGATCAGCTTGAGCAAAGCCTGCTGCACGCCTTCACCCGATACATCCCGCGTAATGGACGGGTTATCGGACTTGCGTGAAATTTTGTCGATTTCGTCAATATAAACGATCGCGCGCTGCGCCTTGTCTACGTCGTAATTACAATTTTGCAGCAGCTTTTGCACGATGTTTTCAACGTCTTCGCCAACATAACCGGCTTCGGTCAATGTCGTGGCATCTGCCATAACGAATGGGACATCAAGCATGCGGGCCAGTGTCTGCGCAAGCAGCGTCTTGCCAGATCCGGTAGGACCGATCAGCAATATATTGCTTTTGGCAAGTTCGATATCATCTTTCTTGTTCAGGTCGCTGTGGCGTATCCGTTTGTAATGGTTATACACCGCTACTGCCAGATTGCGCTTGGGCTGATCCTGACCAATAACATACTGATCAAGAAAGGACTTGATTTCGGCAGGCGAAGGCAACTCTGTCTTGATGGCCTCACGAGCTTCATCCTGGGCACTGTCATGAATGATTTCGTTGCACAGCTCGATACATTCATCACAAATGAATATATTCCCAGGGCCCGAGATCAGCTTCTTGACCTCGTTCTGGTGCTTGTTGCAGAACGAGCAATGCAGGTTTTTGCCGTCGGTAGAACTTGGTTTATCTGCCATATCTGTAATTTGATTAATCTGATAAAAACAGGTCGACCCTCGTTAAAAGGTCGACCTGCACGAAACCTTTGAAAACAGTATATCAAATACTATGCAACGTCTGCCCGCGTAGCCAGAACTTTATCAATTAATCCGTAAGTCTGGGCATCTTCGGCCGCCATATAATTATCGCGCTCGGTGTGCTCACGGATCCGTTCAATAGGCTGGCCGGTGTTCTTTGCAAGAATCTGATTGAGTCGCTCGCGCAAACTCAGGATTTCCTTGGCCTGGATTTCAATGTCGGAAGCCTGGCCTTGGGCGCGCCCAGCGGCTGATGAATCATGATACGTGAATTGGGCAGGCTGAAGCGTTTGCCCTTGGCACCTGAACTAAGCAGGAAGGCACCCATGCTGGCAGCGAACCCGGTACACATCGTTGATACATCGGGCTTGATAAACTGCATGGTGTCGTAAATACCTAGCCCGGCATAGACGGCACCGCCCGGTGAATTAATATACAGGGAAATATCCTTGTCCGGATTTTCCGATTCAAGGAACAACATCTGCGCCACAATAAGATTGGCTGTCTGGTCGTTTACCTGCCCGACCAGAAAGACAACCCTCTCCTTGAGCAAGCGCGAGTATATGTCGTAAGACCGCTCTCCGCGCCCGGATTGTTCAATAACCATAGGAATATAGCCCAGCGCCGAGGGGCGCACAGACTCATCTCCGTGGACAGACGCGTAAAAGTCGGTAAAACGGTTCATTATACAGTTCCCATTAATTCTTCAAACGGCACTTTTTCTTCAGTGACCTTGGCTTTTGATAAGATATGGTCAACAACGTTATCTTCAAGTACCACGGATTCAATTTCTGCACGACGCTGACGATCGGTCAGATAATACGTGACGACCTGCTCAGGTTTTTCGTAGTTCTGTGCGAACTCTTCAATACGCGTACGTACCTGCTCCGGCGTAACCTGCAATTTGGCGCTGTCGACCAGTTCGGCCACGATCAGACCCAGGCGAACACGACGCTCGGAATCGGACTTGAACGCATCGGCAGGAATATCCATTGTGTCGGCATTGGGCATGCCACGTTGCTTGAGATCTTCACGGGCGGCTGCAATGCGACTTTGCACATCATTGTCAACCAATGACTTGGGCACATCGAAGCTGGCGGCTTTTGCCAGTGCATCCATGACGCTGTTTTTGGTGCGGGCCTGGGTGCGGTTTTTAACTTCGCGCTCAATGTTGCTGCGCACTTCTGACAGCAACTTCTCTGTATCGCCTTCTGGCTGACCCAAAGATTTGGCAAATTCGCTATCGACTTCCGGCAGGACCGGTACGGCCACTTCTTTTACAGTGATCGTGAATTCGGCTGTCTTGCCGGCCACTTCTTTGCCAGGATAGTCTTCTGGAAAAGTGAGTGAAAATGTCTTGTTTTCGCCAGCTTTCAGGCCGCTTGCTGCCTCTTCGAACTCAGGAAGCATACGACCCTGGCCCAGCTGGAACGGGAAGTCTTCTGCCTTGCCGCCTTCGAACTCTACCCCGTCGATCGTGCCGACAAAATCAACCGTGACGCGGTCATCTTTTTCGGCGGCGCGCTCGGCGTCAGCACTGAACGTAGCGCGCTGCTTGCGCAAAATATCGATCGTGTTATTTACTTCCTGCTCGCCAACCTCTGCGTTAAAGCGGGTGACTTCGAGCGCAGACAGATCGGGTACGGACACTTCCGGATAAACTTCGAATTTTGCAGCAAAACTTAACTGACCTTCTGCGGAATTTTCTTCCGCAGGCTCAATTGACGGAGCGCCGGCAACACGCAGTTTGGCTTCACGAATGGCTTCGTCAAACAACTGACCCACTTTCTGATTGATCACGTCGTAACGAACGCCAGGTCCGTGACTGCGCTCAATAACGGAAACCGGTGCTTTCCCGGGACGAAAACCCTGCACTTTAGCGGTGCGGGCAACGCGTGCAAGTTGGGTTTTGACTTCTTTTTCAACGTCGTCAATGGAAATAACCAGATTAACCTTACGTTCCAGACCTTCTAGAGTTTCAACCGTTGGCTGCATTCGTGGACCTTACTTATGAAATAATTTAAGAATAACCTCGTATTCTACCCAAAAATCAAAAAAAACATGCTTCACGGGCAGCGTTTGAAAAAATTATGGGCGCCATGAACGCAGCTTTTTTGGTATATTTTTATTTTAGCCGATTACCCGTTTGTCCGAATGCAAAACCAATCTGGTGTAATTTAGTAAGCTTTGGTAAGACAAGCGCACCTGCGCCATCTGCATCTGCATTTGGTCTGTTATTTCAGTATATCGAAGGAGTTTACGATGTCCGACCCTATTCATGAGCCTGACAATGACCGTTATGGCACCCATTCGTCCGAGTCTTCGCAGGCTGCCCCTGGCGAGGCGCCTGGCAGCAAACCGCCCGGTAAATCACTGTTCAGCAATGGCGGCTTTGTCATCGGCCTGATTATTTTCGGGCTCTTTACCGCGCTGATCACTTGGTCTGTCAGTTTTTCGGCCATGTTCTTCGGCGCTATCGGCTCGATGCTCTCTGTCGCAACCTGCTTTCTGGACCACGAACATATACGGTTTTCCCGTGCCGAACGCAATTGCAAGCTCGACGATGAAAACTGGGCCTATCTGGTCATCCGTGCGGTGTTCGGCATGATCTTTGGTACCGCCGCCTATGTTTTTACCTTCCAGAGCGTGCTGAGCGATACGTCCTGGGCAGCGGTCGCCACCATTGCCGCATTTTCCGGTTTTGTGTTCGATTACCTGCTCTTCAAACTCGGTAAATCCCGCAGGTAATCCAGTCTGCCAGTCTGGCGAGTGCCCGCGCCCGGCAAACCAGACCCAGCAACAACGCTACGGCGGCACAGCAAAGGTTCACGGTTTATTCCGTGAACCTTTTTTCATGTGTTTGATGGTGATTCAGCACAAAGGCAGACCACAGCCGGCTGGCTGGCCATCCTGGCTCTTCCGATCCGGCTTTCCACCCCTGCTCACCTTGCGTTATTTATCGGCCGCATCTGACGCCTGGCCCTGGCCCCGCAGCCGTCCGCCGGATGGCACCGATTGCGCGCCCAACACCACACCATTGATTGTTCGACCGTAAAGATTGTCGTCCTCCGCGTGGAACTGCGCGCGCGTTTCCTGCACATTACCGGTAAATCGCGGATCCTGGGGCCGCTCATGCGAGTTCATGAAATAAGCCACATCCCACGCTTGCTGATCGGTCAGGGTATTGCCTTTGCCCAGTGGCATATTGGCTTTTATAAAGGCGGCGGCATTGGGCATTTGATGCATTCCCGCCCCCCAATTGAACGAGTCGTCACCCCACAAAGCAGGAAACACAGTCACGCCGGCGGTCTTGCGTCCTTGCCCATTGGCGCCGTGACAAACCGCACACTGCGCTGCATACACCGCTTTACCTCGTTCGAGATCCATTTTCTGCGCAGGTTCAGGCAGGCGCTTGTAGCCCTGCCCGGCCAGCTTGACACCGGTTGGCGCGTTGCTGGCAAGCCAGTACATATATGAGGAGAGCGCAACGATCGCTTCGGAGTCGGCTGCCGGTGCCTTGCCGTTCATGCTGTACCGGAAACAGCCCTGCAACCTTTCGGCCAGCGTATTGACATGGCCATTTTTCTTGCGATACGCAGGGTACAGCACATAGGCGCCCCACATGGGCGCGGAATCGGCGCGTCGTCCCGCATCAATGTGACAATTGACGCAATTGAGCGAATTGCCCGTGTACTGAGGTAGCAAGCGGGAGGTATTTAAAAAATAGTCCTGCCCTTTTCTGACAACCTGGCCGAACTCGTTATCAGGAATCGCATCGGCCGCAGGTGGCGAAAACCGCGAGCCTTCGGCCGACGTTGCTGCGCTGGCCTGCTTTGGAGCACCGGATGTCGTTGCCTCAACAGTTGCTGGCTGGCCCGACACGGAACCAACCGGCACGAGCAGACTGGCTGCAGCTGTGATCAAGACAAGATGCGTCGGACGAATGAATAAAAGACAGTTCATTGTTGTTCCCCTGCTTTTGCCGGCGTTTGCGCAGTCGCCGCGCTGGCCGCTGCCATGCCTATATCTTTCCCGAAATATTGACTAACGCTGTCGATCTCCTCATCCGTCAGTTTGCGCGCCAGGTGTGCCATCAGGCCATGCGGATCATCAGCGCGCATGCCCGTTTTCCAGGCGAGCAATTGATTTTTGATATAAATGGCAGACTGGCCCGCCAAAGCAGGGAAAGTGGGCGCTACGCCGACGCCCCGGGGCCATGACATTGCACACAGGCCGGCAACCCACGCGACCAGTCGCCGCGCTGGGCCAGCCAGGCACCCGGCTTGCCTTTGGGATACGTGTCCTGTAATTGCACTACACGGGTGGGGTCGATCACAGGCTTGAGGGATGCATACCAGGCAGCGACGGCCTTTTTCTGTTCGGCATTCAAGGCCTTGGCGATCGGCTCCATGACAGCCTGCTTGCGCCTGCCTTGCGCGAAATCCACAAGCTGAGCCTCAAGATACGCAGCCGGCAGGCCGGCAAGAAAGGGAAACCCAGCTGCTGCCATACCCTGGCCATTTGCGCCATGACAGGCCATACAGGCGCCTGGCCCGTAATGCCTTTGACTGCAATACTTTGTCCGGCTGCGGCCTCATCGGCAGACGCAGTATTTGTGGATAGCCAGAACACGCTGCAGGCACCGACGACAGCCCACACCGGTATGCTGCTATGCTTTTTCCGATTTCTGCTCATCTTCTGCTCCTGACCATAATGTGATCGAGTTCATATAGCATTTATTTATTAGCATATACCTTATGGCAATTTTATAGAACCAGCTGATTGGGGTAAAGCAGGCATGTACCGCGATAAAAAATCAAACGTGCCATGACGGCGCATTAACGCACCGACATCATGCAACAAAACACCGCCCTGGGTCTTGAACGCACCAATATCGAGTAAATGCAGTCCAATTCGCATCACCTCCTCGTGAGGTCAAAGCCTGCTGCACCTTTTTAATCCTGCCGGTATGCGTTTAATGCACATGTTCTGCTCCTTCTGTGCACCCTTGGAAAGCTGCTTGCCGCGACACCTGATCGGGTAAGGTTGCACCCGCTTGCTGATAGACATGCCCGCTACACCAACGCGATCTGGACGCTGGCACGACTATTGCTTTAGCTGTATCGCTTATTCATAAATGCAATTTGCCTTTACTCATCCCGGAGCTGATCAATGAAACGTCGCAATATTCTTAAAACCATGGTGTGCAGTCTTGCTCTTGCATTTGGCTCTGGCGCGCTCAATAGCAGCTGGGCCCAGGGCCAGATCAATCCATCCAAACCGCCGATCAAGGTCGGCATACTGCATTCGCTATCGGGCACGATGGCTATCTCCGAAACCGTGCTCAAAAATGTCGCGCTGATGCAAATAGATGCCATCAACAAAGAAGGCGGCATACTTGGCCGCAAGGTAGAAGCCGTCATCGTTGACCCCGCTTCCAACTGGCCGCTATTTGCAGAAAAAGCGCGTGAATTGCTCAGCCAGGAGAAAGTGGCGGCCGTTTTCGGTTGCTGGACATCGGTTTCGCGCAAGTCGGCACTACCGGTTTTTGAAGAACTCAATGGCCTGCTGTTCTACCCGGTTCAGTATGAAGGCGAAGAGATGTCGCGCAATATTTTCTATACTGGCGCGGCGCCTAACCAACAGGCCATTCCCGCCGTTGAATATCTGATGAGCGAAGAAGGCGGCGGTTACAAACGCTTCTTCCTGCTCGGCACAGACTACGTCTATCCGCGCACCACCAACAAAATTCTGCGCGGCTTCCTGCATAGCAAGGGCGTGGCCGATAGTGACATACAGGAGGTCTACACGCCCTTCGGTCACAGCGACTATCAGACCATCGTGAACGACATCAAGCGCTTTGCTGCAGGCGGGAAAGCCGCAGTCATCTCCACCATCAATGGCGACTCCAATGTGCCGTTCTATAAGGAACTGGGTAACGCCGGCATCAAGGCGATCGATACGCCTGTCGTCGCGTTCTCTGTAGGCGAAGAGGAGCTACGCGGCATCGACACCAAACCCTTGGTAGGCCATCTGGCCGCGTGGAATTACTTTATGTCCGTGGACAATCCTGCCAATTCAGCTTTCAAAAAACAATGGGCTGACTACGCCACTGCGCAAAAGCTACCGGGCGCAAATAAACCACTGACCAATGACCCCATGGAAGCGACTGTTATCGGATTGAAAATGTGGAAAGCCGCCGTTGAAAAAGCGGGCAAGACAGACGTAGATGCCGTACGCGCAGCCATGATCGGCCAGAAAGTGTCAGCTCCGGACGGCTTCGAAGTCCAAATGGGCAGCAACCATCATTTGTACAAACCTGTCATGGTGGGTGAAATTCGGCCTGATGGGCAATTCGACATTGTCTGGCAAACAGAAAAACCGGTGCGCGCCCAGCCATGGAGCCCGTTCATTGCCGGCAATGACAAAAAGCCTGATGAAGTGAAATAAATACACGCCATGATCAGGCCCCACGGGCCGATCATGCAACCACAGAAAAAATGGAAGGACCCGCATGAAACTCACCCTTTGCCAGATTAAGGACGGGATCAGAATACTGGTAATGATTGCCGGCGTTCTGCTTCTGTGCGTAGCGCCGGCCCATGCGAGCACGCTGGAGCCAGCCGATCTGACCGCGCTCGTTTCCGGCAGCTATGGGCAGCGCAAAGCGGCCATAGAAAAACTGGTGAATGCCGATCCTGCGCTTGCCCGTCCGATACTGCAAAGCTTGACGCAAAGTACGCTGCTGGGCCTGCCCGATGGTCGCGTCCTGATCAAGTCTGATCAACACTACACCGATCCATTAACGGGTAATAGCGTCGCACCGCCAACAGAGCAGACGCGCCAGCCAGTACTGAACAATGCACTGCGCCGACTGATCCAGAATGCGCTGGCCTCAATGAGCCTGTTCGCCCCGGACAAGGGCACTCGCCAGATGGCCATTGATAATATGCTGAGTCGTCCGGACAGCCTGTCGGCGCAGCAGTTGGATCAGGCAATCAAGGCAGAAACCGATACTGCGCTGAAACAAAAACTCAATACCTTGCACGCTTTCGCGGCAGCAGCCGATCGCAGCACAGCCCCCGAGCAGCGCCTGCAGGCCGTGCAATCGCTGGCCTCGGTCAACCTGCCCTATGCGCGCACCGTATTGAACAACATTATTTCCGATGAAAATAATCCCCAGAGTGCGATCTCTGTTGCTGCTGCTGAATCGCTTTCCCATATTGATGCGCGGCAACGCAATTCTGCATTCGCCAACAATGCCTTTACCGGTCTGAGCCTGGGCAGCGTGCTGGTGCTGGCTGCACTGGGCCTGGCGGTAATTTACGGGCTGATCGGCGTGATCAATATGGCGCATGGCGAATTTCTTATGTTGGGCGCCTATGCCACCTACCTGACCCAACGCGCCTTTCAATCCTGGATGCCAGAATGGTTCGATTACTACCTGCTTGCAGCGCTGCCCGTGGCGTTTCTCACAGCTGCTATCGTGGGCATCCTGATCGAATGGCTGATTATCCGTCACCTGTACGGTCGTCCCCTGGAAAGCCTGCTGGCCACTTTTGGCGTGAGCCTGCTGATGATGCAGACTGTACGCCTGATCTTTGGCGCGCAAAATGTGGACGTGGCCAATCCGATCTGGATGAGCGGCGCCTTTGCACCTCTTGCGGCATGGCTTCCGGCTTTCGTGGTTCCCTACAACCGACTCATTATTCTCGCTTTTTCTATTGCGGTTGTAATAGGCCTGTATCTGGTCCTGACCCGCACACGCCTGGGGCTTTTCATCCGCGCGTGTACCCAGAACCGCACGATGGCAGCGTGCGTAGGCATTCGGACCCGCAGGGTGGATGCTTACGCTTTTGCGCTGGGCACGGGCATTGCCGGTCTTGGCGGCGTGGCACTGTCGCAGATCGGCAATGTTGGCCCGGACCTGGGTCAGGCCTATCTGATTGATTCATTCATGGCCGTGGTGCTGGGCGGCGTCGGTCAGTTGATTGGTACCGTGCTTGGCGCTTTTGGCCTGGGCGTGCTGAGCAAGCTGGGCGAACCGTTGCTTGGCGCCGTATTGGTGAAAATTGTCATCCTGCTGCTGATTGTCGCCTTTATTCAAAAACGTCCCCAGGGCCTGTTTGCCCAGAAAGGCCGCAGCGCGGCGGAGGCTTAACGCTCATGACTACATCCTTCAAACTGACTATTCCTGAACGAGCACCGCTATTTTCACCTACCGGCTGGCTGACCCTATGCGCCGTGGTAATCGGTGTGTTTCTGGCGACTCTGCTGGGTACGCAATGGGCCGCACCCGGTAGCGCGCTGCATATCAGCGACTATACGCTCACGCTTGTCGGCAAGATGCTTTGCTATGCCATCGTAGCCATGTCGATCAATCTCGTATGGGGCTACTGCGGCATCCTCAGCCTGGGGCATGGCCTGTATTTTGCCTGGGGGGCTATGCCATGGGCATGTATCTGGTGCAGGCGCCGGCGCCGGGCCAGGCGTCGGCAGGGTTGCCTGCGTTTACGTTTTTGCTCAACTGGACCGAGTTGCCCTGGTATTGGGCAGGAACGGATACCCTCACCTGGGCATTGATGCTGGCGGCGCTGATTCCGGGGCTTGTAGCGTTCGTCTTTGGCTATTTCGCTTTCCGCTCGCGCATTAAAGGCGTATACCTATCCATCATGACACAAGCAGTGACCTACGCGGCCATGCTGCTGTTCTTTCGCAATGAGACCGGGTTCGGTGGCAACAACGGCTTCACCGACTTCAAGTCTATCGCCGGCTATTCCATCAGCGCGACTGAAACCCGTACGGTGCTTTTTCTGATCAGCTTTGTAATACTCGTCCTGGTGTTTCTACTGGTCCAATGGATCATGAAATCCAGGTTTGGCAAGGTGATCACAGCGATCCGCGATAGTGAAAGTCGTGTCATGTTCATCGGATTCAATCCACTGCAATACAAACTGGCCATCTGGACGCTGTCGGCCGTGCTTTGCGGGATTGCGGGTGCTTTATATGTGCCGCTGGTGGGCATTATCAACCCGGGTGAAATGTCGCCCGTCAATTCAATTGAAATGGTGATCTGGGTCGCCGTTGGCGGCCGCGGATCGCTGGTCGGCAGCATCCTGGGTGTATTCACGGTCAATGGTGCAAAAACGTTTTTCACTGCGTTCATGCCCGAATACTGGCTGTATGTCCTTGGGGGGCTATTTGTTGTCGTGACCCTGTTCATGCCCAAAGGACTGATCGGCCTGTTCTCACGGCGTCGCCCGCCACCGGCCAAGGCTGGTGCGAACGTGGCTCCTGTCTCGGAGGCGGTATGACTCATATCCATGCCGACACTGCCGGCGCTGGTGCACAATCACCCATTTGGCTCATTTTGCTGAATCAGGAAAAATCGATACGACGCACGGCATCGTGCTGTATGTCGAAAACCTGACCGTTAAATTCGATGCTTTCCGCGCGATCAATGACTTGTC
The DNA here is from genome assembly GCF_000219915.2 of Advenella kashmirensis WT001. NCBI lineage: Bacteria > Pseudomonadati > Pseudomonadota > Betaproteobacteria > Burkholderiales > Alcaligenaceae > Advenella > Advenella kashmirensis. Next base: position 2,223,100 of record NC_017964.1, read on the forward strand.
CCTGTACATCAAAGAAGGCGAACTGCGTTGCATTATCGGCCCCAATGGCGCCGGCAAAACGACGCTGATGGACGTCATTACCGGAAAGACCGGCCATCGAAATGCGACGATCACCGGTCAGGTCTATCTGGGTCAGACGCTGGATTTGCTGACCATGCAGGAACCCCAGATTGCGCAATTGGCATCGGCAGGAAATTTCAGAAGCCGTCGGTATTCGAGAGCCAGCCGGTTTGGGAAAACCTCTATCTGGCCGACGCCGGAGATCGTCGCTGGCACGCCGCATTAAACGCGCGTATCACCGCAGACGTGCGCCACCGCATTGAAAGCACGCTAAGCATCATGAAGCTGGAAAGTGTTGCCTATCGGGCCGCCGGTGAACTGTCGCACGGGCAGAAACAGCGTCTGGAGATCGGTATGCTGCTGATGCAAAAGCCTGCATTACTGCTGCTGGACGAACCGGTAGCCGGCATGACCGACCGCGAAACGGCCGAGCTGGCTGAAATACTCCATCGCATTCGCGGTACCTGCTCCATTGTCGTGGTGGAGCACGATATGGGCTTTGTCTCAAACCTGGCCGGCGATCAGGGTACCGTCACCGTCCTGGCTGCCGGAACCGTACTGGCGCAGGGGACCATGCAACAGATACAGCAGGATCCGCAAGTCATTGAATCCTATCTCGGCCGCTAATCAAGGAACACGTACCATGCAGCTCAGACGTACAAAACGTCAACCAGTATTATGGCGGCAGCCATATTCTTCGCGATATTTCATTTGAGATAGAAGCAAATGCCCTGACCGCCCTGCTTGGTCGCAACGGCGCGGGCAAAACCACACTGCTGCGCAGCCTGCTTGGCGTCGTGCCAATTCGTAACGGGCAAATCTGCTATGCCGGCAAGGATATCAGTCGAATGGGAACGGCGGGCCGTATTGCCCAGGGTATAGGCTATGTGCCACAGGGGCGCGATATTTTTCCCAGACTAAGCGTAAAGGAAAACCTACTGGTCGGTGCCGCTTCACGCAAAACACCTAAAGGAATACCTGCCTTTATTTACCAGCTTTTTCCGGTTCTCAAGGAAATGGAACACCGCAACGGCGGCGACCTGTCGGGCGGACAGCAACAGCAACTGGCCATCGGTCGTGCACTCATGGGACAGCCGCAGCTGTTGATTCTTGATGAGCCCACCGAAGGCATCCAGCCCAATATCATTCAACATATCGGACGCACCCTCAAGTCGCTGGTCTCTGACCATGGCATGACTGTTCTGCTGGTTGAACAGTACCTGGATTTTGTCAAGATTATCGCCGACGATTACCTGGTCATGAACCGGGGCGTGATCATTGCCCGTGGCAAAGGCGCCAATATCGATGCCGATGGCATCGAACGTCACATCAGCGTGTAGCCTGGATCATGTCAGTTGTCATGAAAACCGAACAATGGAGCGCAAACCTGGCATTGGCTTTTTCGCAGCAGCCCACCGGACGCAGCGCCCTGACGCGTAATGTCCATACCGGCCCATTGCTGGTGCAGAAACCCCTTTATCCGGAAGGGCCTGCTGTTTGCCATGCAACGATATTGCATCCGCCATCCGGTATTGCCGGGGGTGATGAACTGAACATCGCCGTGACCGTGCATGAGGCTGCCCATGCCGTACTGACTACGCCCGGAGCAACACGCTGGTACAAAGCCAATGGCAAACCGGCAAGCCAGACCGTAACGCTTCGCGTGGATGCGGGAGCAAGACTGGACTGGCTGCCACTGGAAAATCTGATCTTTGAACAGGCCGACGCCACAAACGACACTCATATCCACCTTGCCGCCGGTGCGCATGCGATCGGCTGGGATTGCTACCAACTGGGCAGTGTCGTCACGCAGGGGCACTGGCAGGCAGGCAGGATTACCCTTCATTCGACCCTGCATTACGACGGCAAACTGGTATGGACTGAAGCCGGCCAGGTCGATGCGCAGCATCCTATCAGGCGCCGCGGCGCCGGGCTGGCTCAGTTTCCGCTCATGGCGACGATCTGGAGTGTCGGTCCCGTAATCGGTGCGGAACAGATGGCGCAGATGACCGAAAGCTTGCCCTGGACCGACAGGCTGCGCGCAGGCGCCAGCCAAATTTCGCTTGATGCAACAACCAGCCTGATCCTGGTACGCGCACTTGGAACACACGCCGAAGCCGTCAGACAATTAATGATCAGGTGCTGGCAGCATTTGCGCCCGCTGCATCTGGGCACCACGGCGGTCCCGTTGCGTCTCTGGCGCACCTGACCCGCTAATCGACCCGACTATTTCATATGTACTTGTGGAGACCACCATGGATCTGACCCCCAGAGAGAAAGACAAGCTGCTGATATTTACCGCAGCACTGCTCGCCGAGCGACGCCGCGGCCGGGGCCTGAAGCTCAATTACCCAGAGGCGGTCGCCCTGATCAGCGCCGCACTGCTTGAAGGCGCACGCGATGGCAAGAGTGTTGCCCAACTCATGCATGAAGGCACACAAGTGCTGACCCGTAACGACGTGATGGAAGGCGTCCCGGAAATGCTGCCGGATATCCAGATCGAAGCCACTTTCGAGGACGGCACAAAACTGGTCACGGTGCATCACCCGATCATCTGAATACTGAATCGGCCTGCCAGCGGCAACCATGCCCTGCTCCGGCTTTTATATACAAAGGAAAATCCCATGTTTCATTCACCTGCCACCCAACTGCGAAAAATGCTGACAGCACTCACGCTGCTCAGCCTGGCTCAGCCTGTGCTGGCCCATCCCGGGCATCCTGAGCATTCCGATACCCTATCCATGCTCACTGAAGGGTTGTTGCACCCGTTGGCCGGCCCCGACCATCTGCTGGCCATGCTCTCTGTGGGAGTCTGGAGCGCGCTGATGCAGCCGTCTGTCCGGCGTGCGATTTACATCCCCTTGTCATTTTCATTCGTCCTGCTGGTGGGTGCGCTGACAGGCATGGCGGGCCTGCACATTCCTCTGATCGAGCCGCTCATCATGGCCTCCCTGCTGGTACTGGGTCTGATGCTGGTCGGATTGACCAGGCTACCGCTGTCCGTAGCAGCTGCGCTGGTCGCATTCTTTGCATTCTTTCACGGTGCCGCCCATGGAATGGAGCTTCCGCAAGGTGGTGCTGCCATCGTGTTCATTCTGGGCTTCATGATCTCTACCCTGCTCATTCACTGCACCGGCATGGTCGCCGGCGCGATTTTGACGCGTCGTCATGCCTGGCCGGCCCGGCTGGCCGGGGCGGGCATCGCTTCATATGGGGCGATATTGATGCTGGCCGGTCACTAAATAAGGGGACCAGTCATGATCCCAGGCGAAATCATTGCCGCAAGCGGCAATATCAACATCAATACAGGCAGAACCACGATTGTCATGGAAGTAACCAATACAGGAGATCGCCCGATTCAGGTTGGGTCACATTATCATTTTGCCGAAACCAATTCGGCACTACTGTTTGATCGTCAGCAAGCCCGGGGGTATCGGTTGAATATTGTTGCCGGTACAGCCGTGCGCTTCGAGCCAGGGCAAATCCGCAAGGTCCAATTGGTCGCGTTAGCTGGCGACCGGCGCGTATTTGGCTTCACCGGGAATGTCATGGGAGCACTGGAATGACAACAATATCAAGACAGGCCTATGCCGAAATCTTCGGCCCCACCATCGCAAACGGCGAACCCGACCGCGTTCGCCTTGCCGATACCGGACTGATTATAGAAGTTGAGAAAGATTTCACCATATTCGGAGAAGAAGTCAAATTTGGCGGCGGCAAAGTCATTCGCGACGGCATGGGTCAAAGCCAGCGGTGTACGGCCGATTGCGCCGACACCGTCATTACCAATGCGCTCATCGTTGACGCCATTGCAGGTATTGTCAAGGCCGATATCGGTATCAAAAACGGTCATATAACGGGTATCGGCAAAGCCGGCAATCCCGACATCCAGCCTGGCGTCACTATCGTCATCGGCCCTGGCACCGAAATTATTGCCGCTGAAGGCTTTATCGTTACTGCAGGCGGTATCGATACCCATATACACTTTATCTGTCCGCAACAGATCGAAGAGGCCATATCCTCCGGTATCACAACCATGATTGGCGGCGGTACCGGTCCTGCGACTGGCACATTTGCAACCACCTGCACGCCGGGGCCATGGCATATCCATGCCATGCTCGGCGCAACGGATGCCTTTGCGATGAATATCGGTCTTCTTGGCAAAGGCAATGCCAGCGATCCGGCACCGCTACTGGAACAAATCCATGCCGCGCCCTTGGCCTGAAACTGCATGAAGACTGGGGAACCACGCCACAAGCCATCGACACCTGTTTGGGCGTGGCCGATCAGACTGATACACAAGTGCTATACACAGCGACACGCTAAACGAATCAGGTTTTGTCGAGGCGACCCTGGCCGCCTTCAAAGGACGCACCATCCACACCTTCCATACCGAGCGCAGGCGGCGGTCATGCGCCCGATATCATTCGCGCGGCAGGCATGCCCAATGTGCTGCCTGCGTCCACCAACCCAACAATGCCTTTTACACACAATACGATTGACGAACATCTGGATATGCTGATGGTTTGTCATCATCTGGATGCATCCATCGCTGAAGACCTGGCATTTGCCGAGAGTCGAATCCGCCGCGAAACCATCGCAGCCGAAGACATCCTGCACGACCTTGGCGCATTTTCCATCATGAGTTCCGACTCGCAGGCCATGGGGCGTGTTGGCGAAGTGATTCTTCGCACATGGCAGACTGCAGACAAGATGAAGCAGCAGCGTGGCAGCCTGGCTGGCGACCCCAGCCGCTCGGACAACAATCGCGTCAAGCGCTTTATTGCCAAGTACACTATCAACCCGGCTATTGCACATGGTATCGCCCATAAGGTGGGGTCAGTACAAGGCGGCAAGCTGGCCGATCTTGTCTTGTGGCGACCCGCATTCTTCGGAGTCAAACCCAGCCTGATTATCAAAGGCGGGATGATCGCCCACGCAGTGATGGGTGACCCGAATGCTTCTATCCCCACACCACAACCGGTGCATTATAGAAAAATGTTCGGCTCTTTCGGTCGTGCCTTGAAGACCTCGCTGGCCTTTGTGTCCCAGGCAGGCTTTGACAACCCTGCCGTGCACGCACTGGGTCTGACCAAAACACTGTGCTCGGTCAGCGGTTGCCGCAATATCGGCAAGCGCGATATGGTGCGCAATGACTGGTTGCCCGATATCCGGGTCGACCCGCAAACTTATCAGGTTTTCGCCGATGGCCAGCTGCTGAGCTGCGAGCCGGCCAAAGCATTGCCGATGTCCCAGCGCTATTTTCTATTCTGATCGTTTACTACTCTGCCCAGGACCCCTTTTGAGATGACGCGTACCGTACAAAAATTCCTGCGCCACAGTGGCCTGTCTGCCACGCTATTGCAGCGTGCACCGGTGGCCCGAATGACATTTGAACAACGGCGTCGCAGCCGTCAGCAATTGAATCTTGGTAATGGCGAAACAGTCCATTTATTTATTGCCCGTGGCCAGGTCCTACAGCCAGGTGATGTTCTCGTGGCCGATGACGGCGGCATCATTACTGTACAGGCACAACCTGAGCAACTGGTTCGGGTGATGGCCGATTCGGCCATCGACCTGGCGCGGGCGGCCTATCATCTGGGCAATCGGCATGTCATGCTGGAGGTGGGTGCGGATTATCTGCAATTGGAGTACGACCCTGTTCTTGTGCAAATGCTTCATCGTCTTGGTGTGCATACGTCGCTTGTTGAGCAACCATTCAATCCGGAAACCGGCGCTTATGGCGGTGGCCATAAACATGGACACGACGAAACATTCGAAGAAGATTATTCGCTTGCCCAGGCAGCATATCATGTCCATGAGCCTCCTCCATTGATGACCATGATCATCAACATAGCCATGCGACCAACCACTGGTCAGATCATGCACATCCGCACAAATGACCCATCCATGATGACACCTGCGCAGTACGCGCAATTGATGCGCTTATCTTCTCCGGCCCTGCCTGTGGGCGGATACAGCTATTCCCAGGGACTGGAATCGGCGGTGGAATTGGGAATTGTAAAAGATGAAGGCGATGCCCGCCTGTGGATAGAAGACACCTTGCACACGGTGACGGCGGCCTGTGATGCCGCCGTATGGCTAGTGCTCTCCCGCGCCTGGCGATCGCAGGATCTCAAAGCGGTCCGGCAATGGAACCAATGGTACTACGCAAGCCGAGAGACCGCCGAAGCCCGGGCTGAAACTACCCAGATGGCAATTTCCCTGATCAATCTGATAGACGCCCTGCTTTGGGCAAGCGACGAAGAACGCGGCATACTCAGCGGCATGGATACCCCTTGCTTTCCGACAGTGCATGCGATTGCCGTGGCAGCCCTGGATCTGCCCGAAGATGCCGGCGTCACGGCCTTGCTGTATGCCTGGCTGGAAAACCAGGTCATGGCGGCAATCAAGACGATACCGCTGGGGCAAACGGCCGGCCAGCGTCTGCTATCGGCGCTTGTGCCGCAATTGGACCTTGCTGTAGACGCGGCCAAAGACGCAGCAAACCACACACCTCCCCGCATCCAGACGTTTGCTCCGCACTACGCTATTGTCGCGGCTCGGCACGAAAGCCAGTTTTCCAGGTTGTTCCGATCATGACGCCGCAGCGCCGCTGCTTATATGCATATCAGTGCACCACCACAGTTGTCATTTCCGCCACCATTGCCTTAGTTAAAGGTAAAGCATTAAAGGTAAAGAATTCATGAACGCTCTCAACAGAACCAAAACATTGCCGGCGCTACGCGTTGGTATTGGCGGGCCCGTCGGATCGGGAAAAACCACGCTGCTCGAGGTGTTGTGCAAGAAGCTGGATACCCGCTATGATCTTGTCGCCATTACCAATGACATCTACACCAAGGAAGACCAGCGCCTGCTCACCGTTTCGGGCGCCTTACCTGCCGAACGCATTATGGGCGTGGAAACCGGCGGCTGCCCACATACTGCGATTCGTGAAGATGCGTCCATTAACTTGCGTGCAATCGATCAGATGCTGCACCGTTTTCCACAAGCCGATATTGTGTTTATCGAATCCGGCGGCGACAATCTGGCGGCAACCTTCAGTCCTGAGCTGTCTGATCTGACGATTTATGTCATCGATGTGGCGGGTGGGGAAAAAATCCCGCGCAAGGGCGGTCCGGGCATCACCAAATCAGATCTGCTGATTATCAACAAAACCGACCTTGCACCATATGTTGGCGCCTCGCTGGATATCATGCGACAGGACACCGAGCGCATGCGCCAGAACCGGCCGTTTGTAATGTGCAATATGAAAACCGGCGACGGCATTGATGCGATCATTCAATTCATTGAAAAAGCCGGCATGCTGGTCTGAGGTTATTGTCTCCGAGTATCACCCGCAACCTGGCACCATGGCATGACGGCTCCCGGCGGCAACAGATAGACTTGCCGCCGGCCATCGGTAAAATACGGTTTGATATTGGCCCATTCCGGAAAATCGTCCAGCCGTCTGGCATCGCCCAGTATCCAGCGCCGATCACCGCTGGGAACACATAATGTCCGCTCAAAAGCGGCAGGCAACGCAAAGCGATAGCGCTGTTGGCCGCATCGAACTGTTGCGCATCCCACAGCTCCTTGCGCCAGGTGTCCCTGGCGCTCACCTGGCTATCGACCCAGTCACTGACCACGGTCAGAGCCGGATTGTTTCCCATATAAAAGCCAAAATCGAATGGGTAAAAATCAAGACTGTAATATCGGTCCGACTGTCCGGGCAGCGGCGGCGACTGCCTGATCGCCTTTGCAATACGACTGCTGCCTGGCAGCGTGGCCGTGGACAGGTATACCATGCCAGCTACACCCACAAGCAGGCACAACAGCATACGAACCATAAAATGCCCTGACTCTGCAGCGTCCTGGTCCAGAGCCCGCTGCCGGTGGTTTGCAGGCAAGAACTGGCTGGCAACGGCCTTCACGCGTATCGCCGCCGCGCTGCCTGAGCTGGAGAAAAATTCGGCAAACAAATACGCCAGCGGCGGCAGCACAGGGAGAATGTATCCAACCAGCTTGGACTGCGGAATAGAGAAAAAGACAAGAATGATGGCAAGCCAGATCCACATCAAAGTCCGTACGCTTGCATGATTTTCCTGGCGCCAATATCGCCAATAGCCACGGGTAAAAACGGCAAGCGCTGCCCCGCGATACCATGGCAACATGCTACCGAACAAGACGGCAAGGTAAAACCAGACCGGCATCACATTATTGAACCCGCCTTGAGTAAAGCGTGCTACTTGCTGATAGACAAGATAATAGTGCAGAAACCCCGGATAACGCCATTGCATCAGCAACAGCCAAGGCGCAATGATGCCAAGAAAAAGCATCATGCCGCGAATGCGCAGCAATATCCTGATGGCTCTGTAACGGCGTTCGACAAGCAACCAACACAAGAGCACCCCCGCTGGCAAAACGAAGCCGATCAATCCTTTGGCCAGAAATCCCAAGGCGGCAAACAGATACATCGCCAGCACCCACCGTAGATGCGATTGCCCTTGCTGATGCAACAGGGCGGCGGTTGCCCCACACAGAATGGTGCTGCAGATCATTGCTGCGACCAGCAGGTCCAAATTGGCATAGTGCGCTGCGCCGAACATTAGTGGCGTCATGGCCAGGATGATACTTGCCTTCAATGCGCGCGCCGACGCCACGAAACGGCGTACAAAGATAAACAAAGCACCGACCATGGACAATCCGGCCAGCGCCGGCACCAGTCTTACTGCAAATTCATTCTGGCCGAACACCGACAGACTGGCCGCAGTAAGCCAGTAAAACAGCGGTGGCTTATGAAAATAAGGCATGCCATTGAGCAGTGGCGTGCTCCATTGCTCAGACTGGAACATTTCCAGCGCTACGCCAACGTACCGACCTTCGTCCGGATTCAGCAGCGGCCACAGCCAGTTGCCAAGCACAAACCACAAGGCAGTGGCCAGCAGAAGCAATGGCAACAGAAAGGATTTGGCGGTCAGATGAGACAACCGTTCAATACGGTTGATGGCAGTCGTACCAGGCCGGATAACACCAGAGGAAAGCATGAAGGCAGACAGGGAATGAAATTGCATCCATCATAGCGACCGGAATATCAAATAATCGTTAAATTACCGCCCTGCACTGCTATCGCGCCGAAGGCAAATCTCAGTCAACGTTAGCATTCAATGATATTAACGGCCAGCCCGCCACGCGATGTTTCCTTATACTTCGATTTCATATCCGCTCCGGTCTGCATCATGGTGCGGATCACTTTATCCAGCGACACGTAATGTGTGCCGTCACCCCGCAATGCCATGCGGGCGGCATTGATGGCCTTGACCGCGCCCATCGCATTGCGCTCGATACATGGAATCTGCACCATGCCGCCAACAGGATCACAAGTCATCCCCAGATTGTGCTCCATACCAATTTCGGCGGCATTCTCCGCTTGCGGGACGGTGCCCCCCAATACGGCTGCGAGCGCGCCCGCCGCCATGGAGCAGGCAACGCCCACTTCTCCCTGGCAGCCGACCTCGGCGCCGGAAATAGACGCATTTTCCTTGTAGAGAATCCCTATGGCCGCAGCCGTCAGCAGAAAATCAATCACGCCCTGTTCATTGGCGCCGGGCACGAAATTGACGTAATAATGCAGGACTGCGGGAATGACTCCTGCCGCCCCGTTGGTCGGCGCTGTCACCACCTTGCCACTGGCCGCGTTCTCCTCATTGACTGCCAGCGCATACAGATTCACCCAATCGAGCATGGACAGGGGATCTTTCAGCGACTCATGAGGTCGACTGCACAACTGTTCATGCAGCTGTCGGGCGCGACGCTTGACATGAAGAAAACCCGGCAGACTGCCGGTGGCTGAACAGCCACGCGTTACACAAGCCTGCATTACTGCCCACAAGTCCAGTATTTTCTGCCTGACTTCCTGCTGCGGCCGATAATGCCTTTCGTTCTCCATCATCAACTGTGCAATTGTCAACTGGTGCCGCTGACATAGATCAAGCAACTGCTGACCAGAATTAAACGGATAAGGGATGTCAATATCCGGTGTCAGATTCACCCGGACCCGGTCGCAATTCATCACGAAACCGCCGCCAATGGAATAATATTCCTTCTTCATAAGTAATTGATCGGCAGCATCGAACGCCTTGAAGCGCATTCCATTCGAATGCTGGGGCAAGGTTTCCCGTCGATTGAACTTGATATGGACGCTCTCATCAAAGACAATCTCGTGGCGATTGAGTAACCTGACCATGCCACTGCTGCGCACCTGCTCGATCAGTGCCGGTACCATGTCCGGATCCAGCGTCTCTGGCTGGTAACCATGCAGCCCAATAACAACTGCCATATCACTTTTATGCCCCTTGCCGGTCGCGCCAGCGAGCCGAACATCTCTATATGAAGACGTTGCGCGCTCTCAAGCAGGTCGGCTTGCTCCAGACGATTCACAAAACGCAGAGCAGCAATCATGGGGCCGACCGTGTGGGAACTCGAAGGCCCGATACCCACCTTGAAAATGTCAAATACGCTCAAGGCCATTTTTTTCCTCGACAATGTTGGTGGACCGCTCAATGGGTCCGATACAGCTCATCCATTTTCCGTTCGGATTCACGGTTTTTCAATTCAGCTTCGCTGGGCAATGCCATGTCGTTGAGCAATGGCCTGGCCCAGTTTCCGGTTACGTGATATTTTACCGTCAGGGCACGCTGCAATGGCGCCTGCAGCAGCCATTGCGTCAGGAAAGCGCCTACCCCGACCGCCGGATTAACGATGGTTCCCGCCAATACAGAGGCGCCGCTCACATCCAGCTTGGGCACGACCACGGCCTGAAAGTCCAGGCTTTCGGATTTCAGATCAGTCACGCCGGAGGCCACAATGGCAGACGACGGGCCGTTCAGGCGGAAATCGTCGACAACGAGGCGGCCGGCATCCAGGCGCATGCGGCTGCGGATAGTGTCAAAAGTAAGCCCCGACTGCACCGAATTGCCCAGTGTTTTCCCGAATTTGGGCAAGCGCCGAAACGACTGCAATGACAATAACTCCAGAGCCTTGACCGCGGACGACTGGACGCTTTCCAGACGCCCTTCTTTGAGGCTGCCGTTCAGTGAACCATTGAGCATGGCCAAATCCAGATCCTGGACGTTTTTCCAGTCAATTTCCGCGTCGATCTGGCCGCTGCCATTTTTGATGACCCCGCCCAACTGATAGGTTTCAAGAAATCGGCCCAAGTCAGAAACCACAATTTTTCCTTGCAGTTGCAGATCCTTTGCCGTGCCTTGCTGATGGATGGCGCCTTGCGCCGCAAGCGACCCGCCCTCATTGACCAGGCTGAAGTAATCCACCTTCCAATCGTCCGAACCCGGCAACTGGTAGCCTTTGAGTATCATCTGTCCCATTTGCTTGCCATAGACAGTCAGATTTTTCACCGCCAGGTCCAGACGCGGCAAAGGTTGCGTCGCGCCAGCGCGCGCCTTTGCGGTGTCCCTGTCCTTTTGCAGTGGCGTGCGCGTATCGGCAGGTTCATCGGCCGGTTCAATAATGTTCAAGGTATCGAGTCTGACGGTCAGGTTGCCCGGATCCCGAGCGCGCACGCCGGGTATCCAGGCCCCGCTTCCCTGCGCCTGAGCGGAATTCAGTTGCAGATTCCATTGCCTGTCCGCCCTGGTAGCCGTCAGCGTGGCATCCGTCAGCGTTTGGTTCTTGACCATTAATGCCTGTGCTTGTAGGGCCACGTGTGACACATCCGGCAATACCTGCCGTTCACGATCCGCCGCGGCGCTGTCGGCAAACTCATCAACTATGTCATCCCACGCCTGCGCATCCAGCGTCGGGTTCTGCGCCACGATCGTCAGACCGGGCTGGCCCAGTTCAGCGGCTTTGTTGACACCGATGGTGCCGCGATGGAAATACGGTCCCTTGCTGCTATTAACATCATGCTCGAAAATCGCGTGCGTACGGGTGCCGTCAATGCGAATATCCAGGTAACGCTTGCCGTTATCCCTGGCGCCTTCGTTTGCACGCCAGACAATCGTGGTCGGCCAGCGCGCCGATTTGGGCTTGGATAAGCTATCGGGAAATTGCGTAGCCAGGCCCGCAAGATCCGATTTGAACTGAACCTTTACCCTGCCGCCTGATGAAAAGTGCACCAGGCTGGTGTAATCTGTGCTGCCACTAATGCGTCGCATGCCCTGCACCGGTAGCAATTGACGCAAGCCGGCCGCGGTCAGGGTGCCGTTAATGGATAGCGGCTTGCCCACGGTGCCGATGGGCCCGTCAAGCACGACTTTACCGCCCAGCATGACACCCTTGACGGCATTGGCCTGCAGTTGTGTCTCGGTAAACGGCATTGCGCCTTCAAGATGCTCAGCCCAAGGAAAATCCGGTGTGAGTCGGAAACGGCTATCATCCAGATGAATCGAACCGGAAATCTGTGAATTATCCGCGTCCAGCACCGGGATGTGCAGCGCGATGGGAATGGTCCACTGACCACTGCCTTGCGCTTCATCCAGCACATTATTGATCAGATTGCCCAACGGGCTGATTCTGGTGAAGGTCAGGAAATCCTCGGCGCGTCCACTTGCCTTTGCCTGTAAATCAACTGTGGTGTTTTTCTCAAGACTGGATACAACTCCGTGAAACGTATCCAGATTCAGCCGCTGGCCTTCAGGCATGGCATAGAAGGCCTGAATGGAATCAATAATGATCTGATCATTCTGAAAATGAATCGTGCCACTATCGGAGTTGACGACCGGCCAGCGTTTGCCCCGGATATCTTTCTGATGATAATTGAGCAGCAAATCTGCGTAAGTGCCGCGTAGCAGGAAACTGCCCGAGTCAGGCGCCAGGCCAAACGGAAAATCATCAACCACGCCCTTGAGCTCGAACTCGGCGGCCGACAGTTCCCCATTCTGAAAGGCATCCTTAAGCCATTCACGTGCATCCGGATCCATCACATTGGGCAGATAGTTGTACAAATGCGGCAATGACACCGCCCGCAACGATCCGCTCAAATCCACAATACCGTTATCGCTGTTGGCGTCGGAACGCCAGGTCCCGCTCCCCTCCATCTGCAAATCCTGATTATGTACCGTAGCCCGGGTAAAATTGACCCGCGGCTCCTGCACAGAATTACGACTGAAATCACCACGGATACTCGCTTCATCAATCGACAGCGGATTCTCAAAAATAACCGGGTCCTTATAATAGAAACCCTTGACACTGGACTCAAACTGCACCGGCGGGTAGCTGATGTTATCAGCCGCAGCGGCTTCATGCATCGACAAACGCCAGCGGTTGAATTCATTGATTACACTTGTAAAAGACGAGCTCAGACGGGAGTTCAGGCTATCTGCAGCGATAATAAACTCGTGATTACGGATGTGATCTTCAACCCGCACCTTCTCCAATCCATAGGCCACCATCATGTCCTGGGGCACATTGCTGTCAATTTGAAGGTCGACCACTGCATGCGAGACGATGCCCGATTTTACTTTTTGCGGTATATCGAACCAGGGCCTGGCGGCCAGCACGTCCAGATTGAGCACAGACACTCGTAAGTTGCCCGACCAGGCCGGCGTTTGTTTATCTGCAACATCATCCTGCTGCAGGCTGCTCAATAGCTGAATGGAATGACCCACCTGCGCAGGCATGCGGGCGCTGGCGCTAAGCACTCGCTTTGTTCCATTTTTTGTCAACTGCAATGTGAAATCAGAGAACGTAAACGGACCCGCCTGGGGCCGCGTCTGGTCAGTCCAGCTAAAGCTCCCGTTGAGCACGGTCATTTCCGGCAAGGCTTGCAGCAAATCGGACAAAGGTGCCAGCGTCACGTTACCGGCATCGACCGCCTCGGGCGCCGAATGGACGTTATCGCTGTCCAGGCGCCTGCCAAGCAGCCAAATCCGTTGCTGCCGATCACGAGTCATGTTCAGATGAATCTGCCGAATTTCGACAGCGGCCGGCTCCAGCTGCAACCGCAAGGCTTGTCCCCAGTCCAGACTGGCGACCGCTTCGCCGACAGTCAACATCGGCGTATCGGACTGATCGGTAACCTGCAGCGCGCGCAGCCGTAACCGGGGCACAATTCCCGTCCAATCAATCGCCAGTTTTTCGATTCTGACGTGCTGGCCTGTCGCCACGCTCAGCCGCTGCTCAACTTGTTCGCGAAAATGGTCGATATTGGGAGCTAGCAGAAAGCGGACAGCCAATGCCGCCGCCATGGCCAGGACTATAAGCGCTATAAGGAGGGTGCCGGCGTATTTTAGCAGTCGGTACGGCAAATTCACTCAGTGATTCTCGTTGGACATCGGTCTGTTCATGGGTCGGTCGGGGTTCGGGTATTATTATATACAGCATCCCGTCATCACATCGGCAACTCATGAATTGTATCCAATCCCTGCAAAGCGCTCTTTCCTGGTCCGGCTACCTGCGCCGCCGCTTGGACGCGCGGCCCGAGATCCAGCAACAATTACTGGCAGACTCGGCTGAGCCCATTACATCCGCAAGCATTTTACAGTGGTCGCAGGAACTGGCCAGCAACCTGGGCGCCCCCGCAACCCAGGCCTGGGAAATCGAACACTGCCGGATCATCCTGCGCAAGCTGCGCAGCCGCCTGTTCGACACGCTGGTCGTGCGGGATACGGGCGGCGAGGCAACGCTGGAGGAAGTGACACATGCCATGTCCTTTCTGGCTGACTTTGCCGTTGCCCAAGCATACCGCAGCGTGATGACCGATATGGTTCAGATCCATGGCGCCCCGTGGATCCAGCTACTGGCAAGCCCATGGAAATGATCATTCTGGGGATGGGTAAACTGGGCGGGTACGAACTGAATGTCTCATCGGACATCGATCTGATCATGCTGTACCCGGAGGAAGGCGAAACCACCGGGCGACGACCACTGAGCCATCACGAATTCTATGGCCGCCTGACCCGGCGCATGATGCCGATCCTGTCCGATCAGGATGCCGACGGCCAGGTGTTTCGCACCGATCTGCGCCTGCGTCCGGATGGCGACGCAGGCCCCCTGGCCTGGAGCCTGGACGCGCTGGAAAACTACCTGATTGCACAAGGGCGCGAATGGGAACGCTATGCCTGGCTCAAGGCGCGCATCATTCAGGTACAGGCGCTGGAGGGCAGCGCACCGGCCCCCTACGCTCAACAGCTGGAAAGCCTGCGACTTCCCTTCATTTATCGCAAATATTTCGACTTCGATACGCTGGCCTCGCTACGCCAGCTGCGCGAGCGAATCCGTCAGGATTGGCAGCGACGCGCCCTGTCCAAAAACGGTGTCGACACGGTTCACAATATCAAACTTGGCGAAGGCGGCATTCGCGAGATCGAGTTTGTGGTTCAGCTATCGCAATTGATCAAGGGTGGTCGCTTGCCCACTATCCAGGAACCTTGCCTGATCAAGGCGCTGCATGCCGAAGTCAGCGCAGGATTGATTGCCCCCGAAACGGGCAAGAAGCTCGAAGAGGCCTACCGCTTTTTGCGCCGCGTCGAGCATTTTCTGCAATACCGGGAGGACGAACAGACCCATCTGTTGCCTAATGACCAGGCGCGCATGGCGGCTTTGGCCACCGTACTGGGTTTCACGGCGGCCGACTTCACCACCAGACTGGCCGCCCATCGACAGTTTGTCGCTGATACTTTTCGGGACGCCTTTCGCATTGCCGGCCTGAATGATGACCAAAGCAAT
This sequence comes from Advenella kashmirensis WT001, assembly GCF_000219915.2. Classification (NCBI taxonomy): domain Bacteria; kingdom Pseudomonadati; phylum Pseudomonadota; class Betaproteobacteria; order Burkholderiales; family Alcaligenaceae; genus Advenella; species Advenella kashmirensis. The sequence goes on from NC_017964.1 coordinate 2,238,847, forward strand.
GGCCAGCAACCGCAAACCTGCGACACCGAGCACCGTGACGACAGGAACCTGGAAGACATCATCAAGCAACATTTTGCCGAACATGACTCAAATGATGTCGAGCATCGGCTCGAAGCACTGTTGGGCAGTTCACGCATCCGCAGCTTGTCCAATAGCAGCCGCGCTCGTCTGGAAAAACTGCTGCCTGCCGTCATCCAGGCAGCCTCGCGTACCCCATTGCCCAACACCGCCTGCGCGCGCCTGTTCGACTTGATCGAAACCATTGCGCAGCGCAGTTCTTACATCGCGCTGCTTGCCGAATTTCCTGACACCCTGGCCCGGGTGGCGCGAATTATGGCGTCCAGTCCCTGGGCAGCCAGCTACCTGACTGCCAATCCGATTCTGCTCGATAGTCTGATCGAATGGAATAGCCTGATGGAGCCCGTCAACATCGCGCTGACAGCCGAACAGCTGGACAAGGAACTGGATGCCTGCGTTCTGCATGACGGTACCCCGGACGTTGAGCAGCAAATGAATGTCATGCGTGATCTGCAACGCCAGGTCAGCTTCCAGTTGCTGGCACAAGACCTGGAAGGCGAGTTGACCGTGGAAAAACTGGCAGACCAGCTCTCCGCCCTGGCCGATGCACTGCTCCAGGAAAGCCTGAAGCGCGTCTGGCCGCTGGTGCGTCCCAAACAGATACAACCAGACGACACCCTTTATCACATGCCCAAATTCGCTGTGATCTCCTATGGCAAGCTGGGCGGCAAGGAACTGGGTTATGCGTCCGACCTGGATCTGGTCCTGCTGTTTGACGATCCGGGTGACTATGCGCTGGAAGTGTATGCCAAGCTTGGCCGTCGCCTCAGTACATGGCTGTCGAGCATGACGTCGTCTGGCAGGCTGTATGAAATAGATTTACGCCTGCGTCCCGACGGCGATGCCGGTTTGCTGGCGGTATCGGTGGATACCTTTGAAAAATATCAACGGGAACATGCCTGGGTCTGGGAGCATCAGGCGCTGACGCGGGCGCGGTTTTCAGCGGGCGACCCGCAGATCGGCAAAACGTTCGAGCGTATTCGCCGCGACATCCTTCTGCAGCAGCGCGACCCGGAAAAGCTCAAACAGGAAGTGATTGAAATGCGTGCCAGAATTCGTGCCGGGCATCCGAATAACACCGAGTTATTCGATGTGAAACATGACCATGGCGGAATGGTGGATATTGAATTCATTACCCAGTATTGCGTTCTTGCCTACGCACACCAACATAAGCAACTGCTGGAAAATCTAGGCAATATTGCCCTGCTCAATATCGCCGGCGAGGTGGGCATTCTCAATGCCGAGCATGCCCGCAAAACAGCGGATAGTTATCGTATCCTGCGACGCATGCAGCATGCCGTCAGGCTCAAGGGGGACGAAAAAGCCAGAATCGATCCTTCGCTGCTGAAGGAGGAACGGGCTGCGGTATGCACGCTTTGGGATGATGTGTTCGGAGAAAACACTTGAAAATAAAGAGGTTTTTTAAAAAAAACGTCAATCCACCCGGGAAATATCCTAAAATAACAGATTAAGAAACGACTTTTCTCTGATCGCCATGGTTACTGTTACTGATATTGAACGCCCCACCCTTGCCCTGCCCGAAGGACACGGCAAAGTGCTGCTGCATTCATGCTGTGCCCCGTGTTCGGGCGAAGTCATGGAAGCCATGCTGGCATCGGGCATCAACTACTCCATCTTTTTTTACAATCCAAACATCCATCCGGTTCGTGAGTATGAAATCCGCAAGGAAGAAAACATACGCTTTGCGCAACTACATGGCATTGAGTTTATTGATGCCGACTACGACGTAGACAATTGGTTCGACCGGGTCAAAGGCATGGAAAATGAGCCCGAACGGGGCATTCGCTGTACCGCCTGCTTCGATATGCGTTTTGAGCGAACCGCACTGTACGCACATGAACATGGTTTCGATACCATTACCAGTTCGCTTGGTATTTCGCGCTGGAAGGACATGAAGCAAATCAATGGCTGTGGCGAACGTGCCGCTGCACGCTATCCGGAGCTGGTGTACTGGACATACAACTGGCGCAAAGGCGGTGGTTCAGCCCGCATGATCGAGATCAGCAAGCGCGAAGAATTCTATCAGCAGGAATACTGTGGTTGTGTGTATTCATTGCGCGACACCAACCGGCATCGTCGCGCCCAGGGGCGTGATCGCATCACGATCGGGGTAAAATTCTACGGCAAGCAGGAAGAAACGCTTTAAAACAAGCATTGTCTGCAAGGCATGGTTATTTGCTGCAAGCTGCGGCCCAGGACAGGCAACAAAACCAGCCGCCTGGTTTTCCGGCATTGGCCAAGCCATGCGTGTTGCCGCCACCAAAACCGGCGCTGTCATCATGCAAAAAAGGACTGAACCCCGTATCGCACAGGCTTCAGTCCTTTTTTTACCCTGGAACGCTATCTGACAGCGCCTGCCAGACACAGCCTGCCGAAGCAGACCTTTATTGGGTTGGTGTTGCCGCTGCGCCAGCGCCGGCAGACGGCGTCGCCGGTGCACCTGCTTGAGGCTTGCCGGTGCCGCTGTCCCCAGCGTTTTCCGAACCGCCAGCAGCGCTCTCGCTGCCAGGTTGGGTAATAAAGCCCAGTTTTTTCAATCCGGACCCTTTTGCCATGGAAAGTACCTGCGCCAGCGCTTCGTATCGCGTGTCGGCATCAGCCCGGATTCGCAACTCTGGTTGCGGGTCTTGCTTGCCTTCATTGACGAACATTTCCCGCAGGTCGCTCTGCTCTACCGGTTCATCATTCCAATAAATGGTGCCTGACTTATCCATCGCCAGATCGATAATGACCGGCTCCTGTTCTACCGGCTTGCTGCTTACCTGAGGCAGATCAATCTTGATTGAATGCGCCATTAGTGGTGCTGTAATGATAAAGATCACCAGCAGCACCAGCATTACGTCAATCAGCGGCACCATATTGATTTCGGTCATGGGACTGGCCGACCCGTTTTTCTGATCAAAACTTCCAAAAGCCATGGCTTTCTCCTGTGTGACTAACGACCGCCGCCGCCACGCAAGCTGCGCACTTTGGGGTTCTGGCTTTCAAACTGCTGGCCGGTGGTCACAAATGCGTACAGATCGTGGGCAAATGCATCCAGACGGGCGAGCATGACACGGTTGCGGCGAACAAAGGCGTTATAGGCCAGCACTGCCGGAATAGCAACCGCCAGGCCAAGGCCGGTCATGATCAATGCCTCGCCGACCGGGCCGGCAATTTTATTGATGGTAACGCCCGCTTCGGCCATGCCGATACCGATCAGGCGTGATAAACACCCCAAACGGTGCCGAACAACCCGACAAATGGTGCAGTCGAACCAATAGAACCCAGAACAGACAGCCCGTTCTCGGCCTGGGCCGTTTCCTCATCAATCACTTTTTTCATACGGCGAGCGACAAACTCCGCATTGGTACCCAGTTCGGCCAGATTGCTCGCGCCATAACGGCTGTGATGATCGCGCGCGTGCAGGGCCTGGTCGGCAAGACGCGAAAACGGATCGCGTGCGCCGAATTTATGCAAATCCTGGTCCACCTGCTCCAGAGATTGCGAGCTCCAGAAACGCTGCAGAAACCGATTTCCCTTGCGGGTGCCGCTGATATTCATTAGTACCTTGACCACAATCAGGTACCAGGTAACCAGCGCCATCAAAACAAGAATGCCGAAAAGTGATTTGCCGACAATATCGCTCTGCATTAAAAAATCCATAATGCCGGGGTTCTGTGGCGCAGTTTCCGTTGTCGCCTGGGCAAGGGCGACCAATGTGGATGACAGCCAGGGGGTAGTCATGATGAATAAATTCCTTTATTGAAAAACAATAGGTATATCGGCGATGGAGTCCCGGGGGACGCCATTTTCTGAATAGGGTTTGAAACGGGCACGCCGCACCGCTCTCAGAGCCGCATCATTGAGCGAGTCATAAGGCAGTGCCTGGCGCAATGTCGCGCTCTTGACCGTACCGGCAGTTGAGATATGCACCCGGACGATAACGGTTCCCGCTTCGCCACGCATTTTTGCTGCGCGCGGGTAAGTTGGTTTAGGCTTGACCAGATAACTGACCGAAGACACGACCTTGGGGGCCTGATTGGTCTGGCCGCCTGAAGGCTTGGCGCTTGCTCCATTGCTGACGCCCACCGGTTTAAGCGAAATATTGCGATCAATCTTGATATTGGACAGATTGGGTGCAGGCTTGACCGGCGGTTTCGGCTCAGGCTTTGGTTTGGGCTTCGGCTTGGGTTTAGGTTTGGGCTTCGGCTTCGGCTTCGGTTTAGGCTTGGGTTCCGGTTTTGGCTCGGGTTTTGGCTCTATTACAGGCTTGGGTTCTGGCTTAAGCTCGTACACCGGCTCCGGTACAGGCTCTGGAGGCGGAATAATTTCTTCCTGTACCGGTTCCGGTTCAGGCTGGGGTTCTGGTTCTGGTTCTGGCTCCGGTTGCACCTCGGGCTCGGGCGCTGGCGCCAGCTCCTCCCCTTTGGGAGGTGGGCGCACCGGTTCGTCGATAATCGTTACCAAGACCGGCGCATCGGTCGCTTTGACAATGGGCGGCGTCAGATCCAGTGTGCCAAGCCAGGCAGCACCAGACATAATCACCAGCGCTGCAGCCAGGCCGGTGAGACGAAAGCTCAGGGGAATCGCCGCGGGAGAATTTGATCCGTTAAACATGCTCAACATACGTGCCTTGTGCAGGCAATTACAGCAGACAGCGCTGGGCGCGGGGAACCGGGCCTAGCGGAAACACATTAGATAATATGAATGGAACCAATGTTGATCTGCAGGTCAGCCTGTTATTGTAATAATAACTATTCTCATTTTCAATAATTTATTGAATAATGTGCACGAATTCATGCCAAATACGTAACAAGGGTTGTACAGTATGACCGAATCATTCGCTTGCTGTGTCTGCAAAAAGACATTCTTTTTTTCAAGTTGATATACCAGACAGGCGTTGCTTAGTATTCTTTTGTTTTTTTGTATCTTTATGTAAAAACGACGCCATTGAGGAATATTTCGAGCGCAATTTGTTGTCATTCGTCCACACCACATGGGAGCAGACGAAAAAATACCGCCCTTAGGCGGTATTTTCAGCACAGCGCAAATAAATTACTTGGCTGAAACTTCTTTAGCTTGAGGACCTTTAGGGCCTTCAGCAACCACGAAAGTCACTTCCTGGTTTTCTTGCAGTGATTTGTAGCCTGTACCGATGATGTCTGTGTGGTGCACAAACAGATCTTTACCACCTGAGGCGGGCTTGATGAAACCAAAGCCTTTCTCGTTATTAAACCACTTTACAATTCCTGATTCTGTCGACATGTCGATTTCCTGATGTATAAATAAACTGAGATAAAATCCTATCTCTGGGACAAGACTTCAAGGAGACGACACATGCAAACAGTACCGCTGTAACCAGAAGCCTATTTCGTTTAACCGAAGCACGGCTTCCTTTAACTTGAATATCTTATGTGTGACACTATGTCGGTAAAAAGAACCTGTGTCAATGAATATTTAAGCGCTGGCGTCAATACAACTGTCATTAAAATTTAATTTATATAAAAAAAAAGCCCGGGAAACACCCGGGCCTTTACACAACAAGCTAGCAGTTTTAGCCCGCAATATCACTGTTTTCGCGGCTGAACAAGAATACACCGTCTTTTACATCGACCAAGACAGTGTCCCCAGGGCCAAATTCTCCCTCGAGAATTTTTCTGGCCATGCCGTTTTCCACATGTTGCTGAATTGCACGTTTCAACGGTCTTGCCCCAAAAACCGGATCAAAGCCACTTTTGGCCAGCAGAGCCAGTGCCGCATCTGAAATATGCAAATGCATGTCCTGACCCGTTAACCGAGCTGCCAGACGATCCAGTTGAATCCGCGCAATAGAGGAAATCTGCGCGCTGTCCAGTGAGTGAAATACCACCACTTCGTCAATGCGATTCAGAAATTCAGGCCGGAATGCCTGTTTTACGTCTTCCCAGACCACTTCTTTGATCGCCTCATACGACTCCCCGGCCATACTCTGGATATGATGCGAACCCAGGTTCGAGGTCATTACAATAACGGTATTGCGAAAGTCTACCGTGCGCCCCTGCCCGTCGGTCAAACGACCATCGTCGAGCACCTGTAACAGGATATTGAACACATCCGGATGGGCCTTTTCCACCTCATCGAGCAGAATGACGCTATAAGGCTTGCGGCGCACCGCTTCGGTCAGGTACCCGCCCTCTTCGTAGCCAACATACCCCGGCGGGGCCCGATCAGGCGAGCCACTGAATGCTTCTCCATGAACTCGCTCATATCGATGCGCACCAAGTGGTCTTCCGAATCGAACAGGAAGCCGGCCAGAGCCTTGGTGAGCTCGGTTTTACCGACACCCGTCGGGCCCAGAAACAGGAAGGATCCATAAGGCCGTGACGGGTCGGACAGACCGGCGCGCGAGCGTCGGATCGCATCGGAAACCAGTGTCACCGCTTCGTCCTGGCCCACCACACGTTTATGCAGGAAATCTTCCATGCCAAGCAATTTTTCACGTTCGCCCTGCATCATTTTGGATACCGGGATACCGGTAGCGCGCGAAACCACTTCCGCAATTTCTTCGGCCCCGACTTCGGTACGCAGCAGACGTGGCTTGGCTTTGCTGGACTCTTCCGATTCAGCAACCTTCAGTCGTCCTTCCAGTTCGGGCAGGCGGCTGTATTGCAGCTCGGCCAGTTGTTCATACTGGCCCTTGCGCTGAAATTCAGCATCTGCGCCCTGACCTTCTCGATTTCTTCCTTGATTGACTGCGCACCCTGCACCGCTGCTTTCTCGGTTTTCCAGATCTCTTCGTAGTCGTTGTACTCGCGCTGCAGCTTTTCCAGCTCGTCCTCGATCGCTTTCAGGCGACGGGCAGAGGCGTCGTCGGACTCTTTACGAACTGCCTCGCGTTCGATTTTCAACTGGATAATCCGACGATCCAGGCGGTCCATGACTTCCGGTTTCGAATCGATTTCCATGCGGATACGCGCTGCAGCCTCATCGATCAGGTCAATCGCCTTGTCCGGCAGAAAACGGTCAGTGATATAGCGATTAGACAGCTCGGCAGCCGCAACAATGGCCGGGTCGGTAATATCGACGCCGTGATGCAACTCATAGCGCTCCTGAAGACCCCGCAATATGGCAATTGTGCTTTCAACGTCTGGTTCGTTAATCAGCACTTTCTGGAAGCGCCGTTCCAGGGCGGCGTCCTTCTCAATGTACTTACGGTATTCGTCAAGTGTCGTGGCGCCAATGCAATGCAGTTCGCCGCGTGACAGCGCTGGCTTGAGCATATTGCCGGCGTCCATCGCCCTTCGGCCTTGCCTGCGCCAACCATCGTATGAATTTCGTCGATGAAGACAATATTGCTGCCATCATCCTGAGCCAGCTCCTTGAGCACAGCCTTGAGACGTTCCTCGAACTCACCGCGATATTTGGCCCCTGCCAGCAACGCAGCCAGGTCCAGCGACAGCACGCGTTTGCCGCGCAGGGTTTCGGGCACTTCATCGTTGATAATACGCTGCGCCAGGCCTTCCACGATGGCCGTTTTACCGACACCAGGCTCACCAATGAGCACCGGATTGTTTTTGGTGCGGCGCTGCAGAATCTGGATGGCCCGACGGATTTCGTCGTCGCGACCAATGACGGGGTCCAGCTTACCCATACGGGCTCGTTCAGTCAGGTCTGTCGTGTATTTTTTCAGCGCCTGGCGATTACTTTCACCTTCCTGGTCTTCAACGGCAGCACCGCCCCGAACAGCCTCAATAGCCGCTTCCAGCGCTTTTTTCTGCAGGCCTGAGTCGCGCAGGATGCGACCAGCCTCACCCTTGTCTTCGGCCAATGCCAGCAAAAATAATTCACTTGCAATAAAAGCATCACCCCGCCGGGCCGCTTCCTTGTCGGTTGCGGTCAACAGTGCATTCAGTTCCCGACTGATCTGCACGTTTCCTTCGGCTCCCTGCACCTGAGGCAGCGATTTGATGGCGCTGTCCAGGGCCGGACCGACACGATTGACCGCGACGCCGGCACGCGCCAGCAGACTGCCGGCACCACTGTCGGTGTCGCCCAGCAAGGCAGACAGAACGTGAACCGGTTCGATGTACTGATTGTCGTTACGGCCGGCAAGACTTTGGGCGTCAGCAAGCGCCTGTTGAAATTTTGTGGTTAATTTGTCAAATCTCATGATTCTTCCCATGTCATTCATTACGGCCAAGCATATATGGCCAGGTTGCTTAATACATAATGGCAACTACCCACATTTCAAGATGTAATACAACACAGTTTTTGACTCAAGACAAAGCTGCCGCCCAAAGAACGGTACCACAGCCGGTACAATCAAATTTTAACTATCCCGATTGACCAGTCAATGAATTCAGGCTTTCCCGACACCGCTGCCGAGTGCGATCCCCTTGTCGCCAGTCACCTGCTGCCCCAGCGTGTCGTGCTGGATACCTGTGTGCTGATGTCCACCATTCTTAAGAACCTGCTGCTGCGTCTGGCGCAATCGGGCATCTTCGAACCTGTCTGGGCCGACTATATCGGCCAGGAATGGCGCCGCAACGCCAGTCGCGTCTGGGCGGTGTCCGATAAAGACATCGCCGTCCAATGGCAGGACATGCAAACGGCCTTTCCCCAGGCTGATATGGGGATTGTCGGTGAATTCGAAACCGGGCTATCCAAAAGCGACCGCAAGGATTGGCACGTCATTGCCGCAGGCCGCGCTGCACTTGCTCTGCACCCTGGCCAATCTGTCTGTATTCTGACCCGAAACCTGCGCGACTTCAACCGCAGCGAACTGCGCCTGCTGGGCCTGTCGTTATTGGACCCCGACCAGTTTCTGGTCAAATGCTATGAATTGAATCCCGATTTGCTGGTGCAACTGCTCGCGCTGATTCCTGACGACGCGGTCAAGATCGGTCGTCCCCGCGAGCCCCTGGAGACGGTCCTGAAGCGCGAGCGCCTGTTTCGCCTGAATAGCCTTATCGCCCAGGACGTCAGCGCGGCTGCCTGATCAAACAGCCCAGACTATTGTTTCATGAAGGACGCTTTCCATGTGCATTATTTATCTATCTATTGCCAAAGATCCCGACTGGCCACTTTATATCGCCGCCAATCGTGACGAATTTCACGCCAGACCGGCGCAGCCCGCCGCGCCGTGGGATGCCAATCCTGATATTTTCTCGGGACTGGATCTGAGTGGCGGGGGCACGTGGCTGGCAATCAACAGAAACGGCCGTTTTGCCATGCTGACCAATTTTCGCGATCCTTCGGGCTTTATCCCGCAAGCCCCCACACGCGGCCTGCTGGTAAGCAATTTTGTAGATGGGATTATGACCGCCGGCGATTACGCGACACAGGTATGGAAAACCGGTGATCAGTACAATGGCTTCAATCTGATCGTGGGTGATGTCAACGAGGTTTTCTACACCGGTAACCGGCAGGATGCACCACCACAAAAGCTGACGCATGGCAGCTATATTCTATCCAACCATTTACTGGACACGCCCTGGCCCAAGGCCGAACGCCTGCGTCGCGGCCTGGACGCGCTCACGCCCGACTGCTGTCCCGATGCCCTGCAACAGGTATTTGCACTGCTTAAAGACACAACCCCTGCGCCGGACGACACTCTGCCCGACACTGGCATTCCGCTGGAGCGCGAGCGGCTGCTGAGCAGCCCCTTTATCATCAGCGAAAATTACGGCACTCGCTGCTCCTCCATTATTGCAGTCGATCGCGCTGGCGAGGCTACTTTCAGTGAACTGACCTACGCACCGGATGCCAGCGAAACAGGACGTCGAGACTGGACCTTCTCCATGCACAATCCCTACCGCTACTGATTGCGCAGTGCGTGACCATTCGAAGGTACAATGAGCAGATTGTTCATTTACCCAGACTCAAGACGCACAAGCCATGGATCGTTTTACCCAACTGGAAAGTTTTGTCGCGGTTGCCACGCTCGGTACCCTGTCGGCTGCCGCCAAGCAGCATGGCATTGCCCCAGCCATGATGGGGCGACGCATTGATGCGCTGGAAGAGCGCCTTGGGGTGAAATTGCTGATTCGTTCTACCCGCAAGCTTACCCTTACGCCTGAAGGCCACGCCTTTGTTGAGGAAGCCCAGCGCATCCTCAAGGATCTGGCGGAAACCGAGAGCCAGATTACCCAGGGCAAGGTAAAAATTGCGGGCCCCTTGCGGCTGACCGCGCCTGCCGGCTTCGGGCGACAGCACGTGGCGCCGCACATTCCGGATTTTTGTCGACTTCATCCCGACATCCGCGTCACACTGGATCTGACCGACAGAATCATCGATATGTTCGAAGAGCAATATGACTGCGCCATCCGCATCGGTGATCTGCCAGACTCACAACTGATCGCATTAAAACTGGCCGAAAACCGACGGGTGGTGGTCGCCTCGCCTGCCTATTTGAAACGACACGGCACACCTAAGACACCGGCGGATCTGGTCAAACACGAATGTCTGTCGTTCGGCCCGCAAGGCAGTCAAAGCAAGGGGTGGCTGTTTCGCGAAAAAGGCAGCACGCGCGCCTTCAAACCTGCCGGCCGGCTGGCATGCTCCGATGGCAGTGTCCTGCACGAATGGGCATTACATGGCTTTGGCCTGTCGTGGCGGTCCTTGTGGGAAGTGCAGGCCGACCTGAATGCCGGTCGCCTGGTCACGGTTCTGGACGATTATGCTACCTCGCCCAACGGGATCTATGCCGTATTGCCAAACCGCAAGCACCTGCCCCAGCGCACGCGCAGCTTTATCGATATGCTCAAGCAACACTACGCTTCAGAGGGCTACTGGGATGCAATACACAGCCCGCCCTCGGCGGCGACACTCTAAAGGAGCGGGCACACACAATGCGCCCGTTTGTTATTTACCTTCAGCCAATACGTCCTGTGGCAAATCGGTCGCGTGATATTTTTTGAAGATGGTATTTAACTGGCCATTTTTCAGATTGTGGCGGATCAGTTCATTGATTTTTTCTTTCAATTCAGGATTGTTGCGGGCGATGCCGATACCCATTTTCGAGGTCGACATCACAACCTTGATATCCAGGGCCTTGGCCGGGTCCTTCTTATTGAGCGCAGCAATAATGGAAGCGCGGTTGAAAAAATATTCGCCTGTCCGCTGGTTATCGCGGTAATGGCGGTCGCATCGTTTTCAAAACGCACAATATTGGTTCCCGGTGGCGCCAGTTTGGTGACATTCTGATCATTGGTGGTGCCCCTAGCTGTGACCACGGTTTTTCCTGCCAGATCCTTCATTTCCTTGATGGGTGCATCCTTGGGCGCTCCTATCACAGACTGGATCACTGCGTAAGGTATTGAGAAATCAATTACCTTTGCGCGCTCTGGCGTGATCGACAAACTCGAAATCACAATGTCGGCCTTGTTGGTGAGCAGAAATGGAATGCGGTTCGCCTGGGTAGTTGGGACAATTTGCAGCGTCACGCCCAGGTCCTTTGCCAACAGATTGGCCGTTTCAACGTCCGAGCCCACTTCCTTCATGGTTTCGCTTTTCATGCCATAAGGGGGCGCACTCAGATCGATGGCAACCCGCAGCACTTTTTGCTGCATGATCTGTTCCAGGGTATTGGCACAGGCGGGGGCCGCTGTGCCCAGCAGTGCCGTGGCTACGGTAATTGCCGCAAGCGCGGGTTTGAGCGAATAAGTCATGATTGTCTCCTGTGTGGAATATTGTTTTCTAACGAATCAACAAAAATAAAGGATGCGTTTTAATAAAAAGTACGTTTAATAAAGGATACGTTCAGCTTCTTTTGCCGCAAGCCGGATTACAGACCGTTATCCAGGAAGTGCTTCAATTCAGGGGTCTGCGGATTGCGCAGCATATCCGGCCCACCCTGTTCATGGATTTTGCCCTGATACATATAAACAATGCGATGTGCGACCTTCATGGCAAATGCCATTTCGTGCGTCACCAGTACCATCGTCATACCTTCACGCGCCAGTTTTTCAATGACACGCAGTACCTCGCCGGTTAGCTGTGGATCCAGTGCAGAGGTCACCTCATCAAACAGCATGAGTTTGGGGCCCATCGCAAGGGAACGGGCAATCGCAACGCGTTGCTGCTGTCCGCCCGAGAGCTGCTCCGGGTACATCTGACTTTTCTCCGACAGGCCAACCTGCGCCAATACGGTTTGCGCGATTTCCTTGGCCTGGCTCTTGCCCATCTTCTTGACCGACGTTAGCGCAAGTGTGATATTGCGCTCGACGGTCAAATGCGGGAACAGGTTGTAGCTCTGGAAAACAATGCCGACATCCTGGCGCAGCATCTTCAGGTCAGACTTGGGGATATCCGCACCAAAGGTATGCCCGCATACCGTCACCGACCCCTTATCGATCTGCTCCAGATGATCCATGCAGCGCAGCGCCGTACTCTTGCCCGATCCGCTCTGGCCGATAATGGCAATAATTTCGCCGGGCTTGACGCTCAGATCGATTCCCTTGAGTACATGGTTGTCACCGAACCACTTATGTACATTGTCCAGACGCACGATATCCCCTGTGATCGCCTTACCGTCGCGCGGCACGGCATGTGTGCCGGCTTGCGCGTTGTCTGGGGGGACGGGCGCGCCGACAGGCAGCTCGGCTACCGGTTGCTGCGAAGGCACTGAATTCATATTGGCTCCTTTGTGTAATTTTGCATTTCAGCCGCGGGATACGTTCAGCTTGCGCTCAAGCTTAAGACTGAGTCGCGACAACGGATAACAAATGATGAAATACAAGACCGCGGCAAGCCCAAAATAAAGAAATGGCTGGAAAGTCGCGTTATTGAGTATTTTCGCGTTATAGGACAGCTCGGCGAAACCGATCACCAAAGAGGCGATCGAGGTATTCTTGACAATCTGCACCATAAATCCCACGGTGGGCGGCACAGCGATGCGCAATGCCTGCGGCAAAATAACCTGGAACATACGCTGAATACGGCTCAAACCCAGGCACTCGGCTGCTTCCCACTGATTTTTCGGCACCGATTCAATACAACCGCGCCAGATCTCACCCAGAAAGGCCGAAGACTGAATGGTTAGCGCCAGTACGGCTGCCGTCAGTGCCGGTACCGACGTAAAGCCCAAAATGGTCGGACCGTAAAAACAGACGCCCATCAACACCAGCAGCGGCGTACCCTGAATAGCCTGAATATAGGTAAAGGCTGCGCCACGGACAAGAGGATTGGCAGACACGCGCATCAGTGCGATCATCAGCCCCACTACGCTGGCAAACAAAAACGTAAGGGCAGACAGCACAAAAGTACCCCAGGCGCCCTGCAAGAGGAAAACCAACTGTTCCTGATTCATATTTCTGCGCTCCGGTTCAAAGCAACGTGCCCAGGCGACGCCTGCGTACAAAAAGTAACTTGGCCAGCATCCAGAAAATAGCCCGGACCATTAGGGACATGGCCAGATAGATCCCCCAGAGAATGATAAAGACTTCGAAATTGCGAAACGTCATCGATTGCACCTGACCCGAAACGCCGAACAAATCTTCGGTCCCCACCGCTGAAAGCACACTGGTAACCAGCATGAGCAAAATGAACTGACTGGTCAGCGCCGGATATACACGCTCCAGAGCCGGAACCAGAATAATATGCCAGTACACCTGCAAGGGAGATAACCCCAGGCACTCGCCTGCTTCCCGCTGGCTGCGCGGCACCGATTCGATCCCGGCCCGCACAATCTCACAGGTATAGGCTGTAATATTGATGACAAGTGCAAGAATGGCGCCGACTAGAATCGGCATAGTCAGCCCGACGCTGGACATGCCGAAAATCAGAAAGTAGCTTTGAATAATCAGCGGTGTATTGCGAATAATCTCGACATAGGCACCAACCGTTTTGCTAAGCCATGTAATGGAAGAACTGCGAGCGATCGCGCACATGACGCCAAGAATAAACCCGGCCAGCGTGGACCAGAACGACATGACAACTGTCGTGCGCGCCCCTTCCAGGAAAAACTGCCAGTAGGCAAAGACAGAGTTGAAATCGAACTCATAAGTCATGTCTGACCCGCTTTTGACTGTGATAAAAGTAAGACATCCTACACGCACTAATTGGTAAAACCACTTATAGAAAACCCTATAAAATGCATATTTGCACCATAATTGGTTTGACCACTCGGGGTGAATCCCCTATATTGGATTTAATCTGGTTTCAATTGAAAAAATGACTTCCGACACCCCCTCTTCATCGCGCAAAGTAGCCTCAAGAGCCTATTTGCAAACGGCTGCGCAATTGCGCACGCTTATTGCGAATCTGCATATCACTGCGGGAGCTCGCCTGCCATCCGAAAGAGAGCTCGCCCAGCAGTTGGGCGTGTCGCGGCCAACGCTACGCGAAGCACTAATCGTTCTGGAACTGCAGGATGAAGTCGAAATCCGCATTGGCTCCGGCATTTATGTAAAAAACCGCGCCGTGCGAACAGAATCAGTAGGACAGGTCGATCATGCGGGCGCCAACAAGGCACCTCGTATCGAGCTTCGGCCTGGGGTTCAGGCAACAGCAGACAAAGTTGACAATGGGCAACAAGCCCTGGCAGAAGGTATGCCGGACGACGATTCTGATGGTGCACCTGCTGCCCACGCCGCGCTGAATCTGCACAGCATCGCCGAAGACAGCCCGAAAGAAGTCAACCAGATGCGCTATTTCCTGGAGTCTGCCGTGGCTGCCGAAGCGGCTCGCTTCATGGCGCCCGGCCTGCGCAAAAAACTCAGGCAAAGCCTGACCGATATGCAGAAGGCCATGGCGCAAAACGATGTATCCACCAATGCCCGTATGGCCGATGCAGACAGACTTTTTCATTTGACACTGGCACAAAGCACAGACAATCAACTTGTCATGCAGACCATTACCGGCCTGTTCGATCAGCGTTATCGACCAATTGCCCGCACTATGCACCGGCATTTTGACGATCAGCAGGCCTGGCTGGCGGCCATGCAGGAACATGAGCAGATCTGCCAGGCCATTGAAGATCGCGATCCGTTGCAGGCACAAGCCGCCATGCAACGCCATTTGACCCGCGCCCATCAACGCCTGATGGCCATCATCGGCTAATACACCACCCATTATTTCAAAGTGAGATCCAGAGGAACCCAATGAAGAAGACGATACGACTGCATGCCAATGATAATGTCATTATTGCAACTGAACAGCTGATGCAGGGCAATACCGAGGATGGGATCGCCGTCCTTGGGCTGGTTCCTGCCGGGCATAAGATCGCCACCGTGGATATCGCAAAAGACAGCCCGGTGCGTCGCTACAATCAAATTATCGGCAAGGCGACCCGCGACATTCGCGCCGGCCAGCATATTCATACGCACAATATGACCATGATGGATTTCGAACGTGATTATGACTTCGGCTCCCATACAAAGGATGTGCCAGTCAACGAAAATACTGACCAGTTCATGGGTTATATCAGGCCAGACGGACGGGTTGCAACTCGCAACTTCATCGGCATTCTCACCTCCGTCAACTGTTCGGCGACGGCTGCCAAAGCGATTGCCGATCATTTTCGTCGCGATATCAATCCTGCAGCGCTGGCAGACTTTCCCAACGTGGACGGCGTAGTTGCCCTGCCCCATGCCACCGGCTGTGGACACGCAGCCGAGGGCCTGTTTGTGGAAACGCTCAGGCGCACCCTGGTCGGCTACGCAAAACATCCCAATTTTCATTCGGTGCTGATGGTTGGCCTGGGCTGTGAGTCCAATCAGATCTCGGCCATTCTTGCGTCCGGCAACATGAAAGAAAGCGTTAACCTGCAAACCTTTACCATTCAGGATACTGGCGGCACCGCGAAAACCGTGGCCAAAGGCATCGCGGTGGTCAAGTCCATGCTGCCTGCCGCCAACCAAGTCCAGCGTGAGCCGGTATCTGCATCGCATCTTACGGTGGGCCTGCAATGCGGCGGTTCTGACGGTTATTCCGGCATTACCGCAAATCCGGCGCTGGGTGCAGCAGTTGATCGCCTGGTACGCGCCGGTGGCACTGCCATTCTTTCGGAAACGCCCGAAATTTATGGCGCAGAGCATTTGCTGACCCAGCGCGCCGTCAGCCGCGAAGTGGGAGAAAAGCTGGTTGCTCGCATCAAGTGGTGGGAAGATTATTGCGAACGCAATTTTGCCGAAATGAATAACAATCCGTCAGCCGGCAACAAGGCTGGTGGGCTGACGACCATTCTGGAAAAATCGCTGGGCGCGGTGGCCAAAGCCGGCACGACCAACCTTAATGACGTTTACGAATATGCGCAGCCAGTCACGGCAAAAGGCATGGTATTCATGGACTCACCAGGTTTTGATCCGGTATCGGCTACCGGCCAGGTCGCTTCGGGCGCCAATTTGATCTGTTTTACAACCGGTCGCGGCTCGGCTTACGGCTGTACCCCCTCACCTTCGCTCAAGCTGAGTACTAACAACGCCTTGTGGCAGCGCCAGGAAGAAGATATCGATATCAACTGTGGCACGATCATCAGCGGTGAAGAAACGGTAGACAGCCTGGGGGAAAAAATCTATCGCATGATGCTGGATGCGGCCTCAGGCAAAAAAACCAAGAGCGAACTGCATGGGTATGGACAGAACGAGTTTGCGCCTTGGCCGTTGGGTGTAACAATGTAGGCCAAGCCATAAAGATCTCCGTAATATCGACCTCGGCAATAAAGAAATACGAACAGCCTGAAAATGGCGGCAGATTCAGTCCCTGCCGTCAATTTTTCCCGCAATCGCTGGACATGACCGCCGTATATGCCATTGCAAGGGCATTATTGGCAGATGGTAGCGCAACAAGCAGGACTTTTTTTCAAAAACCGGCAGTCCAAGGCGCCTGCAGTCATGCAATCTTAAACGCTGCAGGACGACCCCATCAAGCCACCCGATTTAATCCAGCCATTCCTGCACCATGACTTCTATCGTGATACACACGGGCGAGCCTCCTTTGATGAATCTGCCAGCAAACACTTCACCCGCATTATTGGCCACAATGCCATAGAGCTCCACTTCGGTTTTCCCTAAGCGATCACGGCGCACGTGTCCGTTCATGCTAAGGATTTCCACCGCGAACCCCTCAACATTGATAGTGCGCGGAACACCTTCATCAGTCATGATCTCCAGGCTGGATTTGAACAGACTGCCAAGTCCGCCTTTGATGACGCCCTGAGCAATTTCATGCTCGCAGCAGATATCTTCCATGCCGGTGATAAGATCATCATTGCAGAAAAACCGGGCATTAACTACACGGCCCACCCGGCAATGCCTGATACTGGATTCCATACCTCTGTTCCTTTGCTGTTCAAGGCTAAACTTCAACGTTCGTGCGCAGCGGAGACTGCGGCGCGATCGGCAGTACCATCATTTTGCTCTGCCAGTTGCGGATGAAATACATACATACCAGAGGTAGAATCCAGTCTGGCGGCAAATTCGACCTCGCTTGTCGTCGTCACGTATATGCGTATCCCTGTCTGCCCCACGATGCATTGCTGTGTATCCAGATGGCCGCCCTGCGTCTGGCCATTGCCGGTCACCAGGCAACCGTGGCAGTGCAACAGGGGCTTGCCGTCCCTATCCTTTCCATATATTCCCATTGCCGAGATCAGCGTCGCATTGCCGGTGTGGTTAGGCGCGCCATATTGAGCAATGCGCTTGCCGGCCGGATCAGGATAACCGGTATAAAAAACGGCCGAACGAAGATGCCCACCCATTACATCCAGGTGCGCGCTTTGAATGTCGTGCTGGACAAAGGCGCTTGACACCCATTCCCAGATCGATACGTCTTCGGGTACATCAAGCACCCAGTTGCTTTGGCCCTGTCCGGCCAGCGACAGCACTCTTGAGCTAAGCCGTTGCATCATCCTGCACCATCCGTCGCAAGTCTTTTTTGACGATTTTCCCATAGCCCGATTTCGGCATGGAATCCCAGAAGTAATATCTGGCCGGATACTTGTATCGTGCCACTTTGCCATTCAGATGGCGGTTCAACGCTACCTCGTCCGTTCTGCAGCCGCTCTTGCACACCACCACAGCAACGCCGGCCTCACCCCATTTTTGATCAGGCACACCAAACACGGCCACCTCGGAAACGGCGCTATGCGTTAGCAACGCCTCTTCAATTTCTCTCGGATACACATTGGAACCACCGGAAATATACATATCGGACTGACGCCCGGTAATGTACAGAAAGCCCTGCTCATCCAGATGGCCCAGATCACCGGTATGAAACCACCCATAACGAAATGCTTTTTCATTGGCTGCAGCGTTATTGTCATAACCCATACATACCGCGGGGCCGCGCACACAAATTTCACCTGTGATGCCGATGTTGCAGCGCCTGCCGTCCTCATCCAGGATAGCTATCTCCATGCCCGTTCTGGCATAACCGCAGGTACCGATCCTGGCGTCAGCGGCGCTATCATCCGGCTGGTGCATGTGCGCCGGCAGCACCGTGATATTGCCGGTCACTTCGCCCAGCCCGTAATATTGCACCAGCACCTTGCCCAATTTGCGCAATGCGTATTTCTGGTCTTCGCGGTACATGGGCGCTCCGGCATAAATCACGTATTTCAATGACGAATGATCAAACTGGTCCACTGCAGGGTCTTCCGTCAGGCGCTTGACAATCGTTGGCACCGTAAACATGTTATCTACGCGATACTGCTGAACCAACTGCCATGCCTCTACGCAATCGAGCCGTGCCGAACACGGCAATATACTGGCAGCCCCACGGGCTGTATTGGCAATAGCATGAATTCCGGCACCGTGCGACAGCGGTGCAACCACGAGCGAGCGCGAATACTGGTCAATGCCGGGCAGCAGATCAGCCAGATGATTGGTAATCACAAACGCCATTTGTCCGTGCGAGAGCACGCCTGCTTTGGGAAATCCGGTGGTGCCGGAGGTAAAGAAAAACCAGAGGGGATCTTCATAATCCACATCGACCGCATCGAAGCGACCTTCGCCTCTGTGCTGTGCCACCAACCCATCGTAACTGTGCTCATCCTGTTGCGGTTCGCCTATGGCGATCACGTGTCTGACAGAGTCAGCAGCATGACAGCAGCTGTTGGCGTGATCTGCATACCCATCGTCATATATAACGACCGACGCCCTGCTCGCAGAAGCAAGATAAGCGATCTCCGATTCTGTGATGCGCACGTTGGTGGGAACCCAGATAGCGCCCAGTTTGAAGGTTGCCCAGCAGCTTTCGAACAACTGCACATTATTGGACGAATGGATCAGAATGCGGTCACCCTTGCTTATGCCAAGCTGTCTTAAGGCATGCGCCAGCGAGTCGACCCGGGCATTCAGTTCACGCCAGCTATAGATGCGATCACCGTGAATAAGACCGGGCAGATCCGCGAAACGCAAGCTAACGTCTGTCAGAAAGTTACCAATATTTTTTACCGGCTTGAGCATGACACCATTCCAGATTGATCCGATACCTGCGCCCATTGCGCGATTGCAGGCATATCACGCGCGCATCAGGCGCGCTCAAGAATACTTACATAATTGGCTACTGCAGAACCGCCCATATTAAAGACACCGGCTCGATCGGCTACAGGCAGTTGCATATCGCCGGCCTGCCCGCTCAGTTGCATGGCAGCCATAACGTGCATGGATACGCCCGTCGCGCCGATGGGATGCCCTTTGGACTTGAGCCCCCCTGACGGGTTCACGGGCAAGCGCCCATCGCGGGCGCTAATGCCGTCCAGAATGACACGGGCGCCATCGCCCGGGCGCGCCAGCCCCATGGCCTCATACTCAATCAGTTCGGCAATAGTAAAACAGTCATGGGTTTCCACAAATGACAGT
Organism: Advenella kashmirensis WT001; assembly: GCF_000219915.2. Classification (NCBI taxonomy): domain Bacteria; kingdom Pseudomonadati; phylum Pseudomonadota; class Betaproteobacteria; order Burkholderiales; family Alcaligenaceae; genus Advenella; species Advenella kashmirensis. The sequence continues at coordinate 2,258,709 of NC_017964.1, forward strand.
TCATTCAGGCTCAGACTACTGTCGGCCAGCGCCTGTTGCCAGGCACGCGTTGCGCCTTCGAAAGCAATAGGGTCACGGCGGCTCATGGGCAGATAATCATTGACCTGCGACGTTGCAAGAAAGCGGACGTGATTGTTGCCATTACGAACATCCTCATCCCGGCAGATAATAATGGCCGCCGCGCCATCCGATACCAGCGAACAATCGGTGCGCTTAAGGGGGCCGGCCACGAAGGGATTTTTTTCAGACTCGGTGCGGCAGAATTCGAAGCCGAAATCTTTTTGCATATGCGCGTACGGATTGGACAGACCGTTATGGTGGTTCTTGGCAGCGATCATCGCCAGCGCGTCAGACTGATCTCCATAGCGATCGAAATAGGTTTTGGCAATGACGTTGCCAAACAGCCCGGCAAAGCCACCGGCGACCGCCGCCTCTTCCCGGGCATAAGAACATTTGAGAAGAACCTCACCGATTTGCGGTGTTGATAGCTCCGACATTTTCTCAAAGCCAAGCACCAACGCATAGCGGCTGCGTCCACTGGCAACGGCGTTGAGCGCGGAATGCAGCGCCGCCGATCCCGTGGCGCAGGCATTTTCCAGCCGTACTGCCGGAATGAATCGCAGTGCCGGAATAGCGTTGAACAGCAGCGAGGACGGAAAATCCTGATATAGAAATCCACCGTTGTAGTGGCCAACGTGCAGCGAATCTATATCACTATGCTCCAGACCAGCATGGGCAATCGCCTGCAGTGCCACGTCGCCTATCATCTGTTCAGGATCGACGCCATCCATTTTCCCGAATTTCGAATGGGCCCAGCCCGTCATTGACACATGCATTGCGATCGACTCCCTTAAGTTGAAACCATGAAAATGGACACAAGCAGTCAATGTCCAGTAATACCTGCCGCCAGAAAACCGCCATCCACCGGGATTACATGACCGTTAATATAAGAGGCGGCCTCGGAAGCAAGAAACAGGCAGACCTGGGCAATTTCCTGCGGTGTACCGTAACGTCCCATGGGTATTGAGCCAATGAACTCGTCCCGGGTAGCCTGCGTATGCAACTGCTGGGTAAGCGGTGTATCTACCGGTCCGGGCGCAATCCCGTTGGTCGTGATGCCGAATTCGGCCAGCTCCAGGGCCATCTGCCGCGTCAGCCCAAAAACAGCAGCCTTCGATGTGCCATAGGCCGCCCTGCCCCAGCTTGCCCGTTCGCCGCTCACAGATGCAATATTAACGATACGCCCGGATTGTCTTTTTTGCATCAGACGCCCTGCATGCTGTGACATGAGAAACGGCCCGGTTACATTCACCTGCATGACTTTATCCCAATGGTCCTTCGGATAATCCAGATAGGCTACGGTTTTGGCAATGCCGGCATTATTCACCAGAACATCGCAGCGACCATAATCACGTTCGACAGTGGCGAAAAACTGCGCAATGCTGTCGGCGTCCGCCACATCCAGCCTGTGATAGCGAGCACGCAGTGATCGCCCGTTAAGCGAGGCTTCCAACGCCTGTGAGTCCGCCTCGTTGACGTCGGCGATCATGGTCTGGTAGCCGGCATGCGCAAAAGCCTCCACAATTGCCCGGCCGATACCATTGCCGCCACCGGTAATTACCGCCACGCGCACATCACTTGCAGAACTTTCGCTCATACTGCACCACCTATACGGAGTAAAACATCAGAACGTATATATCAAAGGAACCCGATAGAAAACCACGGCACGAACGCAATCACAAAGGTCGTTACCAGCAGCACGGCCAAATAAAGCCACATCTTCGGAATAACCTTGTCCGGATTGACCTTGCTGATCGCACTGGCCGAATAAAAGCCCACACCCAATGGCGGAGCAAACAGCCCGATGCCCATCGCAAGGATGATCACAATCGCGTAATGCACCTCATGAATATGCATGGCTTGTGCCGCCGGAAAAATCAACGGACCGAACAGCACAATGGCGGGAATCCCTTCCAGGATGCTGCCCAGCAAAACGAAAAGCACAATACTCACCGTCATGAAGCCGAACACTCCGCCAGGAATATGCGTCATGAACTCAACCAGCGTGGTGGAAAATCCTGATTGAGTCAACGCCCAGGCCATTGCAGTGGCAACGCCAATAATCAGCAGAATCGCGCCCGAGAGCGAGGTTGCCTCGATCAGCATGGGATAAATTCGTGATTTTTCCACGCCGCCGGTAGCCAGTTGCACGATGATTGCATAAATAATGACATACACAATACCAATGGAGGCCACCTCTGTCGCCGTGGCAACGCCTTCGACCACGCACACCCGAATAATGATCGGCAGGATCAGCACCGGCAGCGCCCAAACAAAAGTGCGGCCAATTTCGGCTGCTTGGCGCGTTCACGTGTATCCTGTGCGTTCTTGCGGGACTTCAGATAGCACACAAAGGCAATGGCCAGGGTGCACACCAGGGCCGGCACCAGCCCGCCAATAAAAAGCGCACTGATTGATACGCCACATACGGCGCCAATCGTAATCAGCACCAGGCTGGGCGGAATGGTTTCGGTCATCGCACCGGTAGCCGATAGCAGCGCTGCCAGGTCGTTCTCGTCGGCGCCCTTGCGTTTCATCTCCGGAAACAGTGCCGGGGCCACCGCCGCCATATCTGCCACCTTGGAGCCGGAAATACCGGAGACCAGGAACATGGCGCCCAGCAGGACATAATTGAGTCCGCCCCGAATATGGCCCAGTATAGATGACATAAAATCAATCAGCTTGCGCGCCATGCCACTGATCTGCAGCAAGACGCCCAATACCACGAACAGTGGCACGGCCAGCAACACAAGATGCGAGGCGCCTTCATCAATGCGGGTCACGACAATGGATGCTGGCACTTCCGCAATATTGACAATATAGGCAAGCGTGGCGATACCGAAACAAAAGGCAATAGGCACGCCGCTCATCACACAAGCGCCCAGCACCAGCACAAAGAAAACGATCAGGTTAAGATTACCGATGTCGTACAGAAAATCGGCAAAGTACCAGAGTGCATAGCCCACCACCGCGACCACGGCTGCCGCAGAAATAATGTCCTGCCAGCGCGAATGCGCCAGCAAATGACTCAGGGCAATAAAGGCAAACAGGCACATGCCCACCGGAATGGCCAGTGCCCGATAGCCATCGGGAATATTGAGCGCCGGCGAGGTAACCACCATCTGGCCGCCGGCATGATGAAAGCCGGGTCCGATCAGATACGCGGCAAATAACAGAATAATCACCAGCCCCAGTGTTTCAAACCAGTTCTGAGCCCGCCTGGAGAAACGCGCCACCACTGCAGTCAACCGCATATGCTCGTGCCGGTCCAGCGCCAGCGCGGCGCCAAACATGCACAACCAGATAAAAACAGACTGTGCCAGTTCGTCTGACCAGATAATGGGTTTATGCAGAAAATAGCGAAACACCACGCCGGTAAATAGTAATGCCGACTCGAACACCAGCATCGCGACGGCCAGCAAACCGACCAGCCGCATCACAGCGGTCTTGACGGCGACGACACTTCTGGAAAGCATATGGGTATTGACGCCAGCCGAATGACTGGCAATACTTACATTCAAGACAGCGCTCCGGTAAATTGCTCCAGTTTTGACCATAGCGGATCACCGAAGGATTTTTTCCATTCTTCATAAAAACCGGCATCTTTCAGTTTGCCACGGAAAGCATTGGTGTCTACTTCATTAAAGGCCATACCCTTGCCTTCAAGCGTCTGTTTGACGGTCAGGCTCAATTTGGCCAGATCCTCCCGCTCTTTAAGGCTGGCGTCCATTACATGCTTGCGAATCACTTCCTGGATATCCTTGGGCACCTTGGCCAGATTGTCCCGATTGGCCAGGAACCAGAAACCATCCCACATGTGATTGGTAAGCGAGGCATATTTCTGTACCTCGTACAGCTTGGCTGTCTCTATCAGCGTGATCGGATTTTCCTGGCCATCGGCGATATGCGTCTGCAAGGCCGAATACGTTTCGGCAAAATTGATGGTAGTTGGCGACGCACCCAGGCTTTTGAACATGGATGTCCACAGCGGACTTGGCGGCACACGCAGTTTGACACTGGTCAGGTCGTCAGGCGTCTTGACCGGTTTGGAACTGGTGGTAATGATCCTGAAACCGTTATCCCAGATTTTATCGAAAGCAGTCAGGTTTGAGCCCTTCTCGATTTCCTCGCGCACGGCCGCGCCCAGCTCACCGTCCATGGCCTTCCAGACCTGGTCGTAGTCCTTGAAGCCAAAACCAATACCGGAAATCTGCGTCTTGGAAATAAGCGTACCCATGATAATGGGCGAGAGCGTAAAAAAGTCTACCGCGCCGGCACGGATCTGAGAGAGCGTATCGGTGTCATTACCCAGCTGGCTGCTCGGATACACACGAATATCGACAGCGCCGTCCGTTTCTTTCTTGATGGCATCGACCATTTCCTTGGCGCGGATATTCATCGGATGAGACACCGGCAGGTTATTGGCAAACTTGAGCCGAAAATCGGCCCGGCGCGCCAGAATCACATCTGAATAGCTCAACCCGAAAGCCGATGCCGCTGTGACAGCGGATATCGATTTCAGAAAACTTCTACGTTTTACACCAGCCATTATTCCCTCCTCCAGGACTCAATATGCTTGTTGTCTCAAATTGCTTCTTATCTCTAAATTCTTGTCGTCTCTAAATTCTTGTTATCTTAAATTGCCTGATCTTTCGATCTGGCAAGGCTCACCCGTGAATGATCTCGCTTGCTCAGTCGGTGGGATTGGCCCGCTTGTCTGTTGTGTGATCACATCTCTTATAGCACAGATATTGCATTTATTTCGATGAATTTTCAACAGGGGTATGCCCGAATTGCTCCAGGCAGATAAAAACCTGTTGCGGTTTAGCAGCTGCCTGTCTGCCGAAATTGCCGGTGGCAATCTGTTCCCCCGAATCAAACGTAAGGGTACGCTCGGGCCAGCGCATGGCGGCAAGCCTGGTCTGCCCCTGTGCCAGCAGACCAGAACGTTCCAGAAACCGGGCGCCGGCGCAATAATCCACACAAAACACATTGGCGCGAGCACCGTGCCAGTCGTACGGCGCCACACCAGCAAACAGGTCGCGACCGCGAGATAGCGCGCTAACCGGCTGGTCCTGGGGGTTGCGCCAGTAGTGGCCAATTAGGACCGGCACCGCTTCGGTATAGGTGTCCCACCAGCGCGCACGTTGCACAAAGCGCCACTCTCCTCCGCTAAAGAAAGTCTCGCTATCGGCCGTTTCCACACCTGACGTCAACACCCGAACCGGATTGGCCATTTGTCTGAGCTCGCGCATATAGGCCGTTGCACCCAGAAAAGGAACCGCTTGCGCCTGGTCTGGAATATGCGCCCGCCATTGCTTTTGCTCTGCGACATAATATTGAAACCGGCTATCGCCGCGGATAACATCGTTGGTCTGCCGTTCCCGTTCATCAAAATATTCAACAATGGATGTCATTGTCTGGGAGCTGATCTGATTAAAAGACGGCGTGTGCCAGGCCGCATGCACCACCCGCAACTGGCTGTTGCAGGCAACAATAGGCAGACTGGAGAAAAAATCCAGTACGGATTGCCGCTCGGCCTTGGGAAGAGCGCACATTTGGCCGAATTTCTCGTCACCCTCAACCGTTTCATTCCAGAACCAGCTATTGCCATCCTTGCGCAGCCCTCGCAGGATATTTAGTTCGTGATTGCCCAAAACACAAATGGCATTCCCTGCATTGACATACCCCGCACCAGCCGAACCACGGCAGGCTGTCGGGTCCGCGATCACACAAATCACCAATAAAGACCAGTTTACGCCGGTCTGCGTGGCAGCCAAGGCTGTCATAACCGAGGTGGCCCAACAGCTGCCTGAGCGCTTCATACTCACCGTGAATGTCGCCAATAATATCCAGGGACGCAGATGGCAGTGTCATAATAGGTTGATAGGTATGAAGCAAGGTCATTGTGTTTCTATTGCCTGTGAATGAGTGGGCACGACCAGGATCTACAGCCGAAACCGCAGATACGGATCGCGCCAAGGGACCTGATCTGGGCAAAATACTGGATCGGCCTTACCGGGTTTTGCGCCACGGCTTGCAGATCCCATCGGTCCCGGACAGCCTATTTTACCGATTTCATATCGCTTATCGGCAACATCGGAACAACGCCGGCACTGCCTGCGCTCCGGGTAACATCCCGATACCGGGCGTAACCCATCCGAACTGCGGCGGTTCCCTATCCTGTGTTTAACTAAAAACTCCATCACCATCAACAAGGAAAGTCAATGAAAGCCATCACAACCGGTGCTGTAGTTCTTTCTCTGGCCGCCATCACCGGGTGCGCCATGCATGGTTCAGATGACCGATATCGTCATCATGATCGCTCTACATCCGGGCAGGTTGATTCGCGGTACGACAGAACTGACGGTAATTATGGACCGGGTACAGATAGCCGCCACGACGGCAACTGGAATAGCAGCGACAAAGCGACTCGCGACTGGCACAATCGCGACCGAAATAGCGGCGCATGGAATAACCGTAATAGATCCTGAGCGATAAATCCTGAGCGGTACAGCTAAGCAACGGATCGTCGGTAAAAGGTCATGTGATGTCAGAGACGTGGCCGTAGAGCCAGAGCATTAAATCCCGCGATCTTCACGGCACATCCTGAAATGATCAATGCCATGACTGATCGCCCGCTGATAGCCGCAATGGCATCGAATGTTGGCCCACAGAAGCCCCCAAACGCTCGGTCGCTTCAGCAGGTAACACACTGAAATGCCGTTAACGGTTCAGACATGCCCTCGCCCGCAACTTGGACTTATTATCAAAGCGGTAATAACCTGTGTTCGGGGGTACAAAAATGAAACTGCTTAGCACAACCGCAATCTTTTTATCACTCATTTTGCTATCGGGCTGTATCGTCCACGATCACGGTCGAGGCGGACGGTGGTATGACCGCGACGGCTTTTCAGACCGTCATTCCCACTATGATTACCGAGACCGATGGCATCGAGACCGTGGCTATCGTGGACGAGGCCATCACCGCTGGTAACATGCGGGTCTGGCACGTCATCAAAAACCCGGACAATCACCTGTCCGCAACCGCAGTGCTGCCTATGGTCCGTCAGCCGGGCACAGGCAGTGCTGCATCAATAGTGCAATAATGTACACCTATTCCTTTTGAATACGCGCAGCCACGATCTGGGGATCATTTAACAAGATCTGGGCAAACTCTCTTACCAATTCATTTTTTTCAGAATCCGCTGTTCTGACCAGATAGAGATGACGCACTGCCCAGGAGTCGCTGATGGCCAATGGCACTACACGCCCGATGCGTTCACTTTCGGACACGACGCTGGCTGGCACAATGGCGGCGCCCACGCCTGACTCAACCATATAGATCGTTGAGCTAAAGTTATGTACATGCACCCGGTTTTCATGGGTTTGCCCGTCAGCCTTGCCTGATTGGCCAGAAAGTGAAAGTTGCTGCTGCTACGGTCCATACTAACCAGATCGTAGGCCAACACATCCTCAAAAGAAACAATGTTCACGCCAGCCAGTGGATGATCAGGAGAAACTGCACATACAAGCCGGTCCATCGCATAGAGTTCGCGCTTCAGCCCGGGCAACTGTTCCAGATCAGCGCCCACGCCTATGTCGGCCTCGCCTTCTACGATGGCATGGCTTATCGTCAGGCTTTCTTTCTCTTTCAGATCAATATCAATGCCGGCGTTTGACGTTAGAAATCGTGTCACACTGGGGATGATGAAACTATTGAGCGCGCTGCTATTTGCCAGAAGTCGGATACTGCCGCGCAAATTACTCGCATAATGACTTAACTCCGCATGCATCGTTTCCACTTCTGCCAGCAACTTCTTTGCATGCTTGGTCAATACCTCACCAGCCGAGGTGGGGATCATGCCCTTGGATGTACGCAAAAACAGTGCGCTGCCCACGGTATATTCCAGATTTTTGAGCCGATAACTGGCTGACGATGCAGTCATATGCATGCGTTCCGCGCCGGTAGACAGGTTCTGCGCTTGCACGATAGCCAGAAAAAGACGGAGATCTTTTAATTCGTAGCGCACGAGCGCTCCTTTTCATTTGAAATATGCCAGTTAACATATTGTACTGGCTTACTTCAAACCCCAAAGAGAAACACGATAAGCAGCGGCCCGATGTCGGACCGCGACATCAGTTACGCAGACTTGCTTTTCTGCTTGTCTTTTACAAACTGGCCCATGTATTTTTGTGGTTCGCCGGTCTCAAATGCATCTCCGAACTCACGAACGCTATTTTGTATTGACGTCTGCAACGGTTCGTTTTGCCATTCGCGCAGCAAGCGCTTTTGCTGCGCAAGCACTTGCGGCCCGCATTGAGCCAGGCCAGCAGCTACCTGCATTATGTGCGTGTCCAGGTCTGCAAGCGGAACCGCTGCATCAACCAGGCCCATGTCCAGTGCCTGCCGCCCGTTGACCACTTCACCTGTCAACAGTAACCAGGACGCCCGTGCGCCGCCGATCAGGCGTGGCAGCAGTGCCGCATGGATAATGGACGGGATACCTACTTTTACTTCCGGCATCCCCAGATTGGCGTTGTCCGCGCATATACGCAGGTCACACGCCAGTGCCAATTCCAGGCCACCTCCCAGCGTCCAGCCTGGAATCCGTGCAATAACCGGCACAGGAAGCAGGCGTACCGCCTCACATAGTTGCCGCAACAGATCAATGAATGTGATCGCCTGCCCTTTGTCGAACGTTGCCATTTCCTTGATATCTGCACCGGCGATGAACGCTTTGTCTGCGTCGCCACGCAGAATCAAAACGCGAAGATTTTGATTGTTTTTCAGATCAGAAAACGCATCCAGCAAAGAGGTCACAACCGGAGTTCCCAAAATATTCAGCGTGCCGGCGTTTTTGATGCAAAGCGTGCCGATTCCCTGCTCGTCAATCGCAAAAGAGGCATGTGCGTATTCGGTTGCTGTTGTCATTTCTTTCTCACAGTTTTTCAAATTTAATGTCATTTACTATGGCCCGCCACTGTTCATTTGAATCGCGAATGATGTCTGCAAAATCCTGACGGGTCGTATAAGCCGGGATTGCGCCTTGTTTCTGCAGCGCAGCAATGACTTGCGGATCGGACAGCGTTTTCTTCACAGCACTGTTCAATGTATCCAGTTTCGCGTCAGGAACACCGGCCGGAGCTGCCAGACCAAACCATGATGGTGTATTCAACTGCGGATACCCTGCCTCTGCATAGGTAGGTGTATCCGGCAACTGTTTTAACCGGGTGGGCGAAGCCACCGCCAGCGCACGGATTTTTCCGGCTTCTAACTGACCTGCGGAAGATGGATAGTTATCAAATACCACATTGAGCTGGCCTGCCAGTAAATCGGTCAGCGCCGGCCCCAGCCCCTTGTATGGGACGTGCAGCATTTTGGTATTGGTCGCTTTCAGAAACCGTTCACCGAACAAATGGCTATATCCGCCATTGCCTGATGAACCAAATGAGAATTTCTCCGGATTCGCTTTCAGTTGCTTCACCAATTGATCAAATGTCTTTATATCAGCGGACGCCTGGATATCCAGTACGCCGGGCACATTGGCCAGATTGCTGATCGGCGCAAAGTCCCTGATCGGATCATACATCTGATGCTTTTGGACACTGGGATTGACGCTATGGGAACTTTCCACCGCCATCACCAGTGTATAGCCATCTGGCGTTTCACGGCTTGCCGCCGCACTGCCGATCGCCCCGCCCGCACCCGGCTTGTTTAGAATGACCACAGGCTGCCCCAGAACATCACCAAGCCCAGAGGCAACGATTCGTGCTATCAGGTCGGTGGTGCCGCCAGGCGCATAGGGTACGATGAGCTTGAGCGGCTTGTCAGGAAAAGCGGCCATGGCCGGCAATGCTGCCGTCACCAGACCCGCGCATAGACTGTATTTAAAAATGGATATTTTCACTGCATGTCTCCTTTACTGTTATCCGTATCGGTTTAGTCAAGCACTGCTTTGGTGTGCTCGCCCAACAATGGCGGTGGGACAGGACACGGTGTAGATCCGGGGGCAAGCATCGGATTTCTGATCAATGGGATTTGCCCCAGGGTGGGATGAACAACGGTTTGCAGCATTTGGCGATGGCGAACCTGCTCATCGGCAAAAACGTCTTCAAGCGTATTAACGGCTCCCCAGGAAATGCCCAGGTTATCCAGTGCCGCAGTCCAGTGATTTCTGGGTTCGGTAATGAGAATGTCTGCCAGTACCGCTCTGAGCGAAGGTAGATTGCGTATGCGTTCGCTGTTGGTCGAAAATCGCGGATCGTCTGCCAGCTCGCTGCGATCGCAGAATGCGCAAAAGCGTGCAAACTGGGTATCATTACCAATGGCAAGAATCAGATAACCATCACTTGCCCTGAATACTTCATAAGGCGCCAGATTCGGGTGCGCGTTTCCGCTACGGGCGGGGTTTTCTCCAGAAATCAGATAGTTGGCTGCCTGGTTTGCATTCATGGCCACTGCGACATCAAACAAGGCCAGATCCAGCCATGTACCCTGCCCTGTACCATGGCGTTGGAACAACGCAGCCAGTATGGCGGACGTGGCATACATGCCAGTTGTAATGTCGACCACAGCAACACCGGTGCGCAAGGGGCCTGCCCCTGGCTCACCATCGGCGTGGCCGGTATAACTCATCAGCCCGCCCAGGCCCTGAAATATATAGTCGTAGCCCGGTCTGGCAGATTTCGGACCCGTCTGACCATAACCGGTGATTGACGCATACACCAGGCGCGGATTGATATGCCTGACGCTTTCATAATCCAGGCCATATTGCTTCAGCGTACCTACCCGATAGTTCTCAACCAGCACATCGGCACCGCGAATGAGCTCCAGCAACCGTTCCCGGTCAGGCGCGTGTTTGAAATCCAGGCATATTGATTTTTTATTCCGATTGCAGCACATAAAATAGGCTGACATTGACTCGCCGGATTCGGTTTCAAGATACGGAGGCCCCCACTGACGGGTATCATCACCCGCTACTGGTCGCTCTACTTTAATAACTTCGGCCCCCAAATCAGCCAGATTCTGAGTACACCAGGGTCCTGCCAATATCCGGGACAAGTCGACAACCCGAATACCTTTTAATGCGCCAGCCAGCATAAAAATTCTCAATCTTCACAGAGTCAAATGTGGATTGAAGTCTAGCGTAGCCTTTGGCGTATGATCCAGTTCAAATTTTCGACAGGCGCGTTCGAATATTTCAATCCGGCTTCAAGCAGGACTTTTCAGCCTGGTCATCGCGTGCATGCTTAGGAAATCCGTTTTCTATAGTGCCACCGAACAGCACAAGAAACGAATCGGGCGCTGCGAATCACGATCCGACACTTAATGGAGTCAATTTTGTTCGCCCGGAATTGTGTATTTTTCTCTGAAAAGAAAAATTAATCGAAATCAATTTATTGGATTAATTCACCAATATTTACGCTTTATGTCGGATAAACAGCAAACCCAGTATTGGTCATGCCTGCAGGGCGATCTGAACGGACCGCAAGTCCACTTTCTGCTATTTAAAACAGGATCAAAAGGTAAAGCATCAATATAAAAATTTTTAACAGACGAAACCGTATTTTTTGTATGCGCCCACGCCTTGACAACGTCATATTCCGATCCCGTTTGGGCTGCTAAATCTAATGTTTTGTTCACCTATACGCAAATCGTCCTTTCCAATACCGAAGTAATTAACGAAAAACCAGCCAGGTTCAAACCGAACTTCTATCCCACCTCGCCACGAGCGCTTTGTCTGGGATATGAAAGTCATTTCATAGCAATACCGACGGATACATTTTGTTAATCTTTGCGGATCCAATTGACCTTTATTTGATTGTCTGCACTAGCAATTGATCGCATAATTTGCCCACAACCTACACAACAAAGGAAAGAGAAATGATTAAGCAATGTAGTGCAGAGGCATTTGGAACATTCTGGCTGGTCTTCGGTGGTTGTGGCAGTGCGGTGCTTGCCGCAGGCTTTCCGGAATTGGGAATAGGATTTGCCGGTGTAGCGCTGGCTTTCGGTTTGACGGTACTCACCATGGCCTACGCAGTAGGCCATATTTCTGGCGGTCACTTTAACCCGGCGGTAACGCTAGGTCTTTTTGCCGGCGGACGCATCCCCTTCTCCACTGTGGTGCCGTATATTATTTCTCAAGTGATCGGCGGCATTATTGCCGGCGGTGTGCTGTATCTGATAGCCAGCGGCAAAGCAGGATTTGACGTCTCTGCCAGTGGATTTGCGTCCAATGGCTACGGCGAGCACTCGCCGGGCGGCTATTCTCTAACGGCTGCAATTATTGCCGAATTTGTACTAACTGCTTTCTTTCTGATTATTATTCATGGTGCCACCGATAAGCGCGCACCAGCAGGATTTGCTCCGCTTGCCATCGGCCTGGCGCTTACATTGATTCACCTGATCAGCATCCCGGTAACCAATACGTCGGTCAATCCGGCTCGAAGCACAGGCGTAGCCGTCTTCCAGGGAGATTGGGCGTTATCACAACTATGGATTTTCTGGATTGTGCCAATTGTTGGAGCTATTGCCGGCGGCCTGATCTATCGCTGCCTGCTATCCAAGGACGAATAACAAATACTAGCCAAGGCGATCCGAGCAATCCAGAAACGCCAGGCTATAGCGATAAGACCTCGCTAAGGAGAGAGTCTTATCGCTTATGGCGCTCGTGCCACAGCGTCTGCCCGAATGTGCATCCGCGACCACTCCAACCTTCACCTTTTGCGTAGCCTGGGACTGGAACCAAAATGGCATTCGATCTTTACGCCAGGAAAAGTGGCTATCGACAGCGTGCCGGAATGACCGCCAGCGCCTTCTCCGCGCTCGCACCTCTGAATTGGCCTAAAGCCTCGGAAAAGTCCAGCAGCAATTTATCCGCTGCCTGCACTTGCAGATAGTCAAATGGCGCCTCAATCGTAAAGGATACATCAGCGGCCAGCAATGCCCCACCAGCCTGTTCGTACCAAAGCGAAATTTCAACTTCGGCTGCCAATTGATCTGTAATTACTACCGGCCTGGACACAAACACAGTCTCGGCAACCAGCGGCCCGCTTCGTAAAGGCTGTTGGGAGAGATCTACGCCGATGTGTTCCAGATTGACGATCTGGCTGCTAATGTCTGCCATTTGGTTGGGGATCGTACCGTCAAATGAAAATGACTTGGAAAAATTGCTGGCCGGTTTGCCGTCATTTCCAATACTGTAATCATCTTCAATGCCGACGCTTTTTTTGCTGGCCAATGCAATAGGCATGGTGTCCACGGCCAGAATGTCCGGATTGCGAATCTTTAAAGTGAGCCGGGGCTTGCCGCCTAGCTTGGTCCGTGCCCGTAAAAGCATGGCGTTTTTTGCCAAAGCACAGGAATCGGTATCAAGAAATTGCACCTGCGATTGCCTCTTGCCACGCAGCTCTATCTTCTTTATCAAATTCAGGCGCTTTCTTATTGCCTCAGCCACGGCAACCGCCTCGCGCGGCACTCGGTCTACGGCGATTCCGAGCTTATACTCCCTGGACTCCAGGGCTATATTTTGCGCGCCGGTTTCATACGAGAACAATGATGCCAACACCATCACGCAACCCAGAACAGGAACTTTCATTTGAGACTCCTTATTTCCGATAGCTATAGATGTGCCGTGACAAGCCAGGCCGGCCGGAATCTAATTAATCGCTTTCAGAAGAACGCACAGATGATTCTGTGCGCCTGAATCCAACGTTTCCCAAGGTTGCAACACACTTGGTACGCACTTTGCAATTGGTTGTTAATAACAAAAAAGCTATTGAATCGACCATCATAAAGTAATGGCCACAGGCTTGTCGATGTTCACTGGTCGATGTTCACATAATATAAACGACTACCTTCAGCAAGACATTACATTTGTTATTAAGATCCGCGCAACATCTGCGCCTGCGGCTATCGGCTGTTTTGCCGACGCCGCCTCGCGGAGGCCATGTTAATGACATTGTTCAAGCTGGTGTACTTACCAGAACCAGCCGCCGCCCAGTCGTGCAGACTGGGCTCTGTTTAGCCTGGCCGCTTCCTCTTCGGCGTAGTCTTTCTCGTCATCGTCGTAGGGCCCTTCATAGGAGCAACCGCCACGATACCAGGCACACTCGCCGACTAGAGAAGAACCGATACCACCGCCGCCGGAGCATCCGGCGACAAACACCGCCAGGCACAGCATCAGGCTAAGTCGACAAAGACGGTTGATAGGCATTGTGTGCGCTCCTGCTGGATCAAAAAATCCCATTTTATAGCAGGCTCGCGTGGATCGGGTGCACGAAACTATGAAAAAACCAAACGCAAAGACCAGTTGCGTTTATGGAAAACGTTGCCATGTGCTATTTCCTTTATGATGACCGCAATTTAGCTCCGAAAACCAACACGCTGGAACTGAGCAACACCACGTCGGTTTCTGGCAACCCGGCGGCAGTATATCTACAGATCACTCGGATCGCTTACTGGGGTGTTCGGGTCACTTCCTGAACTGCAAAGCCATGATTTGCAGCATAGGCAAGTAGCTCATTGACAACGCGTTGATCAGCTTGCTTTTCCCGCGAGAGAACCCACAAAAACTGGCGATTTGGGGTCCCCACCAATGAATATTTATAATCCCCATGAATCTTTATTATTCAGTAGTCGCCCCACACCATTGGAAGCCACGACATCCACTTGGGGGCAAATCGTACCTGCAGTTTTGAAAAATCAGGGGCAGTGTCATTGGCAGCAAGCCGCCCTTCTGCCTGGGCTGTTTTCTCGCTACCATCTTTCTGTTTGCACTGGTTAACTACCTTGATCGTATTACCCGGCTGCACCGAGTAATCGGCTCGCACATCGCTTGCGCAATCTCGCTGAAAGCTATTGGGTAACCGTGCCTGTTCGTACCAGGTACCGGCGTATTTGTTCAAATCTACATTCGATTGAGTCTGCAGCGACGGATTCGAGCTTGCACATCCTGCCAATGCGGCCACGGTCGCGATATAAAATATGGTCTTCATGGATGCTCCTCGTTATTGGCAACCAGAATAACCGTATTTGCCCTGCAAGATGTCGTTTTAGAAGAAATGGCTGCGGTAGCGCATTTGCTGAAAGGAAATATTGTAAATAATTGTATCTTCTGTTCGGTATTATTTGCTCTGATCTGGTGCATGGTCAACCTACATTTCATTTGTATTTAAGTGGTCAGCCTAGTCTGGTTCAAATATCTGAAAAATCACGACCACAGGTAACGGAATATGTATTTTGTTAGATAAATGTTATATTCACAAAAGGAAAATCACGCAAGGGTTCTTGCGTCCTGATGCTTTACCGCGAACCGCCCACAAGGAGGCCAGGATGGACGATTTGAGTCAACAAAATATACATTATCTAAAAACCTTAGAAAGCGACTTTCAACGCGAAGAAGCGGAGCTGCGCCGGTGGCTGGACACCAACGTCACCGATCTGGCATCACGCAAATGGTATCTGGAGCGCCAGCGCGAAGATCATGCAGCGCGGGGCAGGAAGTACGTTTGAACGTTGCTAGGCGCAAACGAAGCAGGATTTTTCATAGTTCGCTAACCAGGAATGCAGTGCTAACATTCACACTTGTGATGCTGCCCTGTTTAGCCATGCCGCCGGCGATGGCTCGAAACTATCCATGCTCGGGCGCCAAAGGCGGCATTTCCCATTGCCAGGGAGAAACATTTATATGCAATGACGGGTCCGTAAGCGGATCAAAAAAACATTGCTCGGCGACGCATGGGAGTGGCAACACAGCGGCAGCGCGACTGTTTTCCAATAATCGCAACATGGCGCCGTCTGTCAAAAAAGACGCCGGGTGCGGTTGTCGTAGCGGCAATTATTGCACCGGCCCCAGAGGCGGGAAGTTTTGCTACAGCGACTCAGGACGCAAGAGTTATCTAAGAAAATAACCCTTGGCTGCAAAGCGGCCACTCACTCATGGCCTGCCCGAAAAAAAGCGTGCTTAACGCAACGCAACTAATTACGCCCTTGCAGCTAGCCACAAGTTACGCGGCTAATCTTCCCGTCCTTGCCCACGTGGATATTCAAGCGCTCTGCCGAAAAATCCATAGTGACAACTGAATCAGGATAAATAACTCGAGCGGACTTGGGTAACGTAGATTTGTCCAGCGCCTTGTCCTTAGTGCCCACCAGGCTCTGATGACTCTTGGCACCACATTGATCTTCTGTCTGGGTCTGGCTCGGGTTCTGAGCTCGCCCAGGGGTCGGCGCCTGGCAGGCAGCGAGCACGACCAACGGGATCGCGGCGATGAGTTGTTTCATAAAAGCTCCTTTGAATAGACCCCTACATTTATACACTAATTGGGCCTGTCACTTTGTCAAAATATACTACCCGGCTATGTTTACAATCGCCGGGCAATGAGCCCAGCCTTTTTTCAATCCGCCAGTATTCCCGAGCTGTTCAAGGCAGATGCAAGGTGTACTCAAGCGCCCAGAAATATTCCCACTCCAGATAATTACAAGACGCCGAATACCACGACACCGCAGCAAGCAGTTGTTCCCGTGTCGGGAAGTTTTTGAGCACCCGATGCGTTGATCCATCGTCTAGCGTACGAATTTGATAGGTGTTGCCTGCACTGTCACGCTCCGCTATCGGCGTGCTGCTGCTGGACACAAAGCGATTATCAAGAAAGACAACCCTGGCGCCAGGTTCAAGTACCCGATGAAGCCCGGTAAGAAATTCCTGGATTTGTTCCTGCGGAATATGTGACCACCAAAATCCGGCAAAAGCGACATCAAAGGACGCATCGAAAACCGGGAGTTCGTACGCATCCCCCCGGAGCAATTGAACGTTGTTCGCGGTGATACGCCCAGCTGCAATGTCCAGAGTTTCCTGTGCGGCGTCCAGCGCCACAACCCGCTTGGCCAATGGTGCATAAAATTGGGTCCAGTAGCCGGTGCCACAAGCGATCTCCAGCACTGATCGGCCGGCAAACATGGGAGGCAACCACATCTGCAATTTTTGAAGATCTGCCTGTCGTTCAGGTTTTAAATAGATTCTGTCGTATTCGTTAGCGCGCGCTCCGTAATAGTCTTTCATCATCTATCCTTTTCAAAAATCACATGTGAATTAGACTCGATTTTAGAGCCGATTGATGATTTATCCGCTGTTGCGATGATAGCGGAAAACAACAAGCATCTGTGTGGAGGGGAATTGTCGACACATTGCCGAGGAGGGACAGATCGTTGCTATTGCTCTCATCTGGTGAATCCGGCGCCAGATCGGAATACTGTTGCAGCGCGAATGTAAATATTGCATGTTATGAAAATACTGGGCCGGATTTGATGATGCAAGTTTTTAGCGTAGCCCTCCATACACGCAAATCCGGTGCTACAATTCGTGCGCGGAGCTTCTCGGCACACCCGATGAGGTGCCGCACGTTCTCAGGGCGGGGTGTAATTCCCCACCGGCGGTAATGGCGTACAAGACGCTAAGCCCGCGAGCGCTTGCCTGTGCAGCAGTTCCTCACGCATGAGCAAGGTCAGCAGACCTGGTGTGATTCCAGGGCCGACGGTCATAGTCCGGATAAAGAGAGAGCGGGACACCGCTGGCCATGCCAGTGTGCCTGGCTATGCATTTGTTGCTGCCGGTTTGCCATGTTGTGCCGAACTATGACTTGGCATATAAGCCCGGCATCTTGCAATGCACGCGCCATGCATCTCCCTAGCTATCCATGCCCTGTTTTTATATGTTCAAAAACAGGAGTTTTCCATGTTAAACAAAGTAATCGATCAATCTCTGCCGGGGCTCGCATCCCGTCGCATCGCCTTCATTGAAGCCGGTTGGCATGGCGATATCGTAGAGCAGGCAAGGCTATCATTTCTGGAAGAAGTATCCGGTCTCGGCCAGGACGCTTCCTGCGTTGATATCATCAGTGTTCCGGGCGCCTTTGAGATTCCCTTGCACGCCAGGCTGCTGGCCGAAAGTGGCCGCTATGCTGCTGTAGTCGCAGCCGGGCTGGTGGTGAACGGCGGTATCTATCGCCATGAGTTTGTCGCCCAGGCGGTTATTTCAGGATTGATGCAGGTGCAGCTGGAAACGCGCGTGCCGGTATTGTCTTGCGTACTCACTCCGCGTGAACTATTTGAAGGTGAAGATCAGCACCGCTTTTTCTTCGAGCATTTCCAGATCAAAGGTAAGGAAGCTGCACAGGCGTGCATCGCAACCGTTGCCTCGCTGCACGACCTGACTCGTACAGCGCTTTCACAACAACAGTAAGGCACGGCGGCGTCCCCTTATCGTTGCGCAATGCAGTCCACTGCCCTGCCCTTGGACTGTATTGCTAGCAAAACTTCTGCAGCCCCTCGTCCTGCAGTGCTTTCTGCACGCCTGCATCCTGCTCCATGTGTGCCATAAAGCGGGTCAGATCGGGCAGATCATCAATTTTTACACCCACGTTCTTGGTCCAGCGCGTCATGACATACAGAAGAGGATCAGCAACAGAACGGGTGCCAGCGAGCCAGTCCTGGTCCGTCAACTGCGCATCCATCATTTCCAATAGCGCATGAACTTTGGTGCGCGCATGGGCCTTGGTCATGTCAATCGCGACCTCGTCACCCAGATAAGAGGTCGTTCCAAATAATGGCTTGAAAGCGGGATGGATATCCGATGTCGCAATGCCCAAAATACGGTTGATCTGCGCGCGACTCCGGATACTGCCGTCGCCGCTGAGCTTGGACGCTGGAAAGCTGTCAGCAAGGAAATTGAGAATTGCCACGTTCTGCGTCAGCACCCAGTCATCAATTTCGAGTACAGGTACCGCTCCGACGGGATTAAGTTTTATGAATGGCGGTTCTTTGCGTTCGGCACCCGTGTAATAAGCAATGTCATAGGGAGCACCAATCCATTCCAGAATAATATGGCTGGCAAGCGAACAAGCGCCTGGCGAGGCGTGTAATTTAAGCTTCATGGTAAATTATCCAAATATAAAATCAACTCAAAATGGGCAACTACAAAATAGCGTATCAATAAAATAGCTTGAAAGACAACAAGACAGGAAAAATAGGCTTATGACAACCTTGATACATTGCAAATATAACTCTTTTTGCTACAACACCAATATGTCAGTTGCCCTGGGCTGGACACGCGCAAAGGATAAAGTTCCACTAGGGACTATAAACATTGTCACGAATGAATCACCTCATCAATGCACACCGTCCCTTCGGGGGATGCTATCACCCTCAATATTCGTTAGAACAGAAGACTCTTCTTGCATCAGGATAGTTTGTACAGAAATTTTTGGATATTATTGTTTCTGAGCGCCAGCAAAAGCATCGATATATTGCAGTTGTAAAGCCTCTCTTGCCTGGTTGCCTCTGAAGACACGGGCGCCGACGGCAGCCACGGTATCTTTTCTTTGACCGCTATTGTTCAGGCCGAAGTACAATGAACCATCAAGCCAACCAGGAGGATTCTTTATGGATATCACCTACTCAAAGTTCGGCGGTGCACCCGAAATAATTAATGCCGATGAAGACTTGGACGACGCTGAACCCATCACTTTAAAAAAAAGAACTCGTGTTCGCATTGAGACTCCCTATGGCGAACACGAAAGAAAACAACCTGACGTTAGAGCAACAGCTTGATGCAATATTGAAAGACGCAGGCATTGACCCCGCATCGGTCAAATTAGTCGGTTGAGGGTGCCTAAATGCACGTTGGGCGGCAGAGGACGCCTGGTGCTAATAAAGTATTATTGCAATTACGCATCTTCGTCATATTTCGGTAGACGGTCTGCAATATCGTGCCATGGTGCTTTGCTACTGACATACACGTGCAACTCAGGTTTGACCCCTGGATCAGAATCTAAGCCCCCTAGCGGCAATCCATAACCAGACTTATCATCATCGAATTTGCTGAATATGGGAGAGCCGCAGACACCACAAAACCCGCGATGCGTTCCAGGAGATGATTCGTAGAATTTGACCAATGCCTCGCCTTGCAAAAATCCAAAATCCCGCGCCAGCACCCTCGCCCGACTTCGAAAAGCCGCCCCATGTGCCTTACGACACATAGCACAATGGCAATTGAGTGCCCCTGTTAATGGTCCGTTTATTTGATAGCGAACACCGCCACAGAGGCAGCTTCCTTGAAGTTTGGTCATTTGGCTCTCCTGTCAATTATTCAATAGTAGCAGGCGGATTTGAATCAGTCTCGATCCGCCCTGACATGTACCGCTGGGTGCGCCTGTGGGTTGGCGGTCGCTGCCGATGTTGATGTATGATTTATAGTGATCTGCCAATGGACAAGCCATTACCTCAGCAAACGATAGGAGACGACCTATGCCTAAATTTGTAACAATTGGATATGGGGAGCGGGAAGGATACGATCGTATCGCAATCGACATCCGAAACGCAGCCCATGCGCATGACGCAAAATTGCAGCAAGCCGGTGTATTGATGGGGATCGCAGGCCACCCGGTGCAGGTTCGCAATGCGGACGCGGCTCAGGTTACAACGACGAACGGGCCATTCATGAAATCTTCTATGCCTGTGGCCGGGTTCGCCATCATAGAGGCCAAAGACATGGCCGAGGCCATAGAGATGGTGTCGCGCACGCCCTGTGCTGTCGCACACGGCGTCGTTGAGGTGTGGCCACTGGAGCAGCCGTCATAACCCAGGTTCATTAACATGGCGAAGCGTTCATATCTGATCACACGCGAGACTTGGTATTAAGTAGGTGGGGCTTTACCGTTTGCTTTAACGGCGGGTCGCATATAAAATCTCGCATCTTTACCCTTCCCCACCAGATGTAAAAGCGATGAGTGCATTTTGTGTATTTGGCATGACAGATGTCATTGCCAGACAATCGGCAAGCAAGAAAGCCCCACCTCCCGAATGGAATGCCTCTACAGAGGCTTTCTACGCCGACTATGGAGAGCACATATACAAGACCGGCGCGCATCGGCAGGTATCGCTCACCTTCGATGCCCCGCAGTTTTGCCAGGACTGGATCGATCTTGCCAAAAAGCATATGCGGACACGCGGCCTTAAAATTATGTTTCGTGGCCAAGTGACCGACAAACA
This sequence comes from Advenella kashmirensis WT001, assembly GCF_000219915.2. Taxonomy (NCBI): domain Bacteria; kingdom Pseudomonadati; phylum Pseudomonadota; class Betaproteobacteria; order Burkholderiales; family Alcaligenaceae; genus Advenella; species Advenella kashmirensis. The sequence goes on from NC_017964.1 coordinate 2,279,824, forward strand.
CGGCAGGCCTCGAATCAATAAGAAAACCAATGAACCGGTGATGGGCTGGGTACCTTATGACGGGGGCTGGGAAACGCGACCAAAAACCGGCGCGTTTCTATAAACCTGCAACTATCTACCCGTGCCAGGAAATTGCATTGATTTTCATGCCATTGCTTTAGTTAAGGGCACAACAAAATCATGCTTGCTCTGCTCTGCTCGCCAAAGATCGCAATCAGATTGCATACCTGCCCATAACCCACTGCTGGTGCCAAGCAGAATAGAAAGGCGCACAGCCATATCAGCCGAAATCGCTGCCCTCATTCAAGATACGGGAAAGCGCGGCGCGGGTGACGCACCTGATAGTCGACGACTTCTGCATCCTGGCTTTCAAATTTAAAAGTTATTCGACAGTTCCCATTCACTTTAACGCTCCAGTGACCTTTTAACGCTGCCTGCAGCGAATGCACGTTCTAGGCTGGCGCGTTCATGTGCTGAGGGGTTTGCGCGCGATTCAAAAAACGTATAGCTAGGCGATACTTCAATGGCTGTGTAGTATCAATGCTCAGTAAAAGTCTGGTGGCCTTTGAACGCATTACCGATCCGCCGCAGTTCTGCCAGGCGGCCTCCGCTGGCACAACGAATAATTTAGTCGGGCGACAGGCCTTCCCTCTGTACTGGCGATCGTTCTTTTTCCTAAAATGTTAGAATAAATATTCACCCTATCATCATTGAAAGGAGTGCGATATGTCTTTTGTTAAGCCAGTTATTGATCAGAAAAACGAGGTCATGGATGGGCGTAGCCTGTCCGATTTATCTATCGAGCAATATGCAGGTTACATTTCCGAGTACTTACTGAGATTGAATTCCAGAGGTGTGCTTTTATCGGAAATTGGTAAAGTTCCGCTTGCGGCCACACCGGAACAAATTGACGAGCTCATTAATCACCTTAAACTTGTCAGACAGGAAATGAAGAACTTGAAAAAGTGAGGCATGAGCGTAATGCCCATGCCGCAAACGCAAAAACCCGTCTGTTTGGCGGACGGGTTTCTTTTGATGGTTTATGAAACTATTCTTTACGGATGATTTGAACGAGTGCGGGATTATTCATACCCGGATAACCCCAGGCTTGTCCCGGGTCCGCATGGGCTGCTTGTCAGCCCATTGCGTTTATTATAGAGACCTATATAATCATACGACATGATGCACATGAAGTTCATGCGCTGCACGACGATTATTATTGATTGACTCTGGCCCAATACGGTGTAGTTAATGCCAACCTAGCTCAAGGGCATGAGGGGTACAACAAAACAAAGCGAAGAAACCAAATTATGGACAAGCCAAACGCAATCCATAAGGTGGGATGAATTTGACGCTTTTTTGCAAAAATAATGAGCCCTGCCACGAGTAACGGCAATATGTACAAAATAGAAATGAATGGAGTGCCACCATCGTCCACAGGCAGCGTACAGAATGTGAGCTTCTCATCAGCCAAAAGTGGATCCTCAAGCATCCACTCAAACTTGTTTATCGGCATGGATACGATCACCAATGCGCTCAATATGGAATACAGAGCAATAACAAGGTCAATAACAAATAAAAAATATTTTTTCATATGAATTTGTTACTTCATCAACCCAATGATATGTTCTCTTCTACGTAGCATTACACGACCGTATTCAGAGTACTTTCTGTTAGGAGCACCCGGCGATGATTTAATTGAATCTGTTATATCGGATAATTTTCGTTCTATTCCGCGATTGTATCTAGAACCAACAACAATATACTGTTCATCCGTCAGGTTCGCCGAATTCGATGAGGGGTAGTCATAACGAATCAAGCTTTGCAAATGCTTAGCAACTAACTGCAAATTATAAACATCCGTTTCTAAACAGGTGATAAGTTGATGCGCTTCAGCCGTACTCAAGGTATTTGCATTAAGACCAAGTTCTTTTATTACAACACGCAGCTGTATACTAATGGGACCAAATGAAGTCTGTTCGGGCGGCTTCCCTGTAATAGTTAGATTTTCATCCATCCAAGCTGGCCCGCTCCAATCGAATCGACGAGCTATGTATACCGGGCGTTTCCACGACACTGCCTTACCGCCGAGTTCTTCCCAAGCGATTCCCGCCAGCAATATAGGGGGAATTCCGTAATTACCTGCTATTGCTCTTATTCTGTTCTTGTTATAAACAATCCACGCATCCTTATACTCATGTAAGTATGTGGCTCCACCGCCAAAGATCTTCGGGAAGAAATACCAGCGTGCGACACTAAATGTAGTCCACTCCGGATAATTATCAACCCCCGGAGCGCAAATCATTGGCTCAGCCATTCTATCTCCCTATCCGTCGATATCGCGGTTTAACAAGTAGCAGCACTCCAAATATTGGTGAAGTGTAAATTAAATATTTGGTTCATTATGTAAAAAAAACATCCAAATATGTAATATTTTACGGTCTACAAAGAGACCTATCTGCTGATGGAAATTTCCACCCAATCTTGCAACGCATTAAGCTGCCGGATAGCCGAGGCAAGTGGTTGGGTTGTAAAGGCTCCTAAATTGCCAGCGTTCAAAGAAAAAAAGATAAATATACGGTGGCTGACTAAAGACGAGGCGCGCGCGCCTTGCTCTCGAATATTCATCTTGAATGGATGCACCAGGTTTGCCGGTTTGCGCTCGCAACAGGCGCAAGGGCCAACGAGATTTTATCTTTGACTTGGGATAAGGTAGATATCGATCGCTCACTGGCCTGGGTCACGAATGATCTTGCGAAAAATGGAAAGGCGCGACCTATGCCGCTTAATCGCGAGGCCATTGCACTGCTCTAAGAACCTAAATCTGCCAGAAGCGATTACTGCTTTACCAGAGCAAGTGGAAAAAAATCACTCAGGTAGATAAACGTACTTTAGACAGAGCTGTCCAACTTGCGGGTATTAAGCCGCTCAAGTTTCATGACCTACGACACACCTGGGCAAGCTGGCATGTACAGTCCGGAACTCCCTTGATGGTTTTGAAAGAATTGGGAGACTGGGAAACAATCGAAATGGTGCAAAAGTACGCCCATTTGGATGCGGGCCATCTGGCAAATTACGTTGGTGTGACCGAATTAATGACACACTCATGCCACACCCAAGGCCAAGAAAACAAAAAAGCCGCTTAAGTAAGCGGCTAATTTATTGATTCTAAAAGCTTTCTCTGGTCCCCCCGACTGGACTCGAACCAGTGACCAAAGGATTATGAGTGACGGAAACTGTAAATGGTAGTAAATAAATTTCTCTATTAAATTAATCACCTGCAATTTCATGAACTATATATACATATAGTATTTTTACTGCCATTTTCGTTGATTTTTTGAGATTTAAGTCACGATTTAGTCACGGTGATTCTGCCATCCAAGACCCATAATCGGAATGCATCTACTTCTCGGGAGATTCGAACCCGCGTAGAGCTTAATAATATCAAGACGTTAACGATTGATAGTGACCGAATAGCGCCATTCCGCCGTGTGCACGATTCACGGCTACAATCAAACCCGCACAGTCAACACCTACTCCTGTTCGTCTTGCACTCGGGCGTCTTGCACCCAATATCGCATACAGTGAGTTATCTGGAATCTGACCGATAAAGACGCTTCGTAATCTCTATCAACCCGCTCTCCATCGGTTTTTTTGCCTCGGTATCAGTCACACATTGAGGTGGCTTTTTACGCCATCTCAAGGATGGGTGACACATTTGTCGGGCGATGCTGCTGGGCCTGCCACAAATCGTAGCTCGCCTGCATCCCGACCCACATATCGGCGCTGGTTCCTATAGCGACTCCAACCGAAGGGCCATTTCTGGTGAAACCCCGGCTGATCCGTTCAAAATACGAGACAGGGTCGCACGCGTAACACCCAAATGACTAGCTGCACTGGTTACGCTAACCCCTTCCAAATATTCTTTCAAGACAACCCCTGGATGGGGTGGATTATGCATTCTCATAAAAATTCCTTTCTGATCTCTGCTCGACACAGCCTTATCAGTGGTAGTCCTGATAATCGACAACTTGCGCATCTGTTCCTTCAAACTTGAAGGTCACGCGCCAATTGCCATTCACTGTAATTGACCAATATCCTTTCATATCGCCTTTTAGAGGATGCAACTTCCACGATGGCGCCGCCATATCCTGCGGCTTAACAGCGTTATCCAGTGCGGCCAATTGCGTTTTCAGCTTTTCAGCATGGGCTGCCTGAATCCCTGCCGTTGAGCCTTTCTTGAAAAATAGCTCCAAGCCTTTGTGTTTGAACGATTTAATCATAGGCATTTGAATTTAACGTATACCGAAACTATACACTATACACGAAAAAATGTCAATTTCTTCGCTGGGATTGGATCCGGCTACCACGGTCGAGCAGGCGAAGGAATTATTGTCTAACCTTTGATCTCAATCCAAACCAGACTATATCAAACACGGTGGAGCGGATAGAATTCTTTCCTGCAAGTTTTTTTCAGGATTAACCATTTTTCCCGCGTTTTTCTTTCCATTATAAATATTGTCGATCACCACTGTTTGACCACAAAGTCATGATTCCCGTTGCACTCATAAGACCGTGTGACCGCATCACCAAGTTTCAGAGCTATCGACTTTCATAGAGATCTGGGATTTTTTCATAGTCCCACTGGCTCGTACTTGCCACGTTTCGTACAAACTAGTGCTCAGCTATAATCAGCTGCAACTTCAAATTTTCGTAACTTGAAGAAGAGCTCGAATGACAACGTTAACCATCGCCGACCGAGATATGCTGTATTCGCTATCTTGGTACATGTCCGCAAGACAGACGGCGTTACGCACCGCACTCTCGTATAGAGCGCCGCTGTCCGTCACTGAGCTAGCTGACATGAGAGTCCACTACTCAGGGTATTTTTTGAATCTTCTGGCAGCGATCGACATAGTCCCTAATATGCCTATGCTGGAGTCAGAACAGTTTGAAAAGCAGTTGCAGACTCGCCTTGTGTTTGAAGGATTTCAGGACGGAGTAAATAATTACTCTTATATTCGCGAGCTACGCAATGCGATCGTTCACCGCGGACTGGACATCACTTCCGCGGCTCACTTCGATGATAACTTCCCGATGATTCTGGCGGAGCCGAAAGTTCAAAACAAGAAAGGAACAAAGACGTTTCTCGCCTTTGATAAATACCTACTGGACATCATTGCAAAGTGTGAATTTGTCGTTTGCCCGTTAATGCTTGATTGCCTGAACGCCGCAGGTATCTTCGATGCCACCGTAGATAGCGAGGCTGACCTCCAAGAGTACCGTAATTCTGTCAAACAATCTCATGCCATGCCAGAGCAAGTTAAGGCAATGGCTCTACGCGCGGAAATCAACCCTCAATGGATAGTAGATGTCCACAGCGCCACAATGACAAGACTGCGTGAAAAGTTGGCACCCTACGATGTCACCATGGCATTCCCTCGATAGAACCGCCGGCAGCTCTCTGAACTAGCCATTCATTTCACCGCACCTTGCGGATCCAGCCCCAATTCGCGCAGTAAAGCTCAGAAGACCGTCGTTACCACGAAAAATAAATGCCTCTAGTGCATTCACTGGAACGAAAAAACCCCGCTAAACGCCGAGGCCGCTTGATTTAGTAAGCTCACCAAATCGGAACTATCGGTTAGGGTGACCGATTACAGATTATCTCCTTCCTTAGACAGCGGCGCAGTGCCTGACAACCGTGTGATTCTGCTAGACCCTAGCGGCATCGCCATATCTGATGATGGAGTCATTCTGGATTCTTCCGATCAGACCACGCTGGAACTATTCGACAGCAACGGCGATCCGTCTGGAGACTACCTGTCCTTGTGGCAAAACAACCTTGCAGCGATCAAGGTAGTACATTACCTGAACTGGCTGGATCTGCGCGGCACCTCGGTTTCCTTCACTGACTCAGCGCAATGGGTGGCGTAATGAATGCGACACTCGGAACAGCAATGGTGCGGCTCTTGGATCAAAAGGTCAAACCCCTGGAGGATCGGATTGCGCAACTTGAATCGGAGCTGGAGCAGTTGAAGGCCAAGAGTCGCCCCGCCTGCTTCGTTTGCCTGGCGTCCTGTCTAAGAGCAAAGAGGCTTCCTGATGACATCACCGCAAACCTCAGCCGAAGCGCATAAACAACGGGCCGCAGCACGCTCAGATCTGATGCCCACCATCGGCAAGTTTATTGGTGACAAGCTGCGAGAGCAGGCAAAGACAAACGATGACAAACTGGATGCACTACTTGATGCTGTGGCCGACCTGGAGCGGCGTGTGGCCGCAATAGAAGCCACTGGAGGAAATAATGGGGGTTCGAATGATTGATCTATTGCAGTTAACTAAAGAGAGCGAACAACACTTTCTTAAACAGCACGCAGAAGAAGCCAGCCGGGCCATGATGCTTGCAAAGGCTGACGGTCTACCGCCTGCTGCTCTGGCGCAACTGGATGACGTAATCGAGAAAATCCCGGAAGAAAGCATTGCTCGCATTCGATCCGGCACCCTCCTATCCGTTCTAGGACAAGAGGTAAAGCACACCCCAAATTGATCAATGCTGCGCACAGGCTCATTCTACAGCCAGCTCCGCACCCCCGGGAATGTCCAGAATCACCCTAGCTTGGCAGGGGAAATAGGCTCCGGGGGGCCTCCTGAAGAAAAGGTCGGAAGGGACGGTAACCGCCCCCGAAGGTTTCATTTCATAAACGTCAAGAAAAAAAGTAATTTAATTCAGATTTTTCATGAAATATTCTAATAGTTTTAAACGCATGCTAGCATTTGATCGTCGTGTATATCTGCTGGTTAGCCTTACTTCGTATGAACGACGTTACTTATTAAACTAAAGTATTTTCTTCTTGTTCAGCTTTGTGCGTATTTTGCGCCAATTTTGGCTGTTTTAGGTCCAGCAGTTTTTCCGAAGCAAGTTGCTTTACTGCTGCCGTAAATTCTGGGACTGTTTTGAATGCTTCCCGTACTGATTCTGTTGCAAGCAATTCTGCCCATGGACTGCCATGGTTACTTGTGTCTACCAACCTCAATGGCAATTCATCGAATCTTGTAAGCGCCGATTGCAGCAGCTGCGCCTCCATGTTCAAACGCGCCTCAGCCTCATTCTCCTCGACAAGAGCATCGATCCTTGAGGCCTCCCGTCGGTACCCCTCATATGCTTTAGAAATCGAAGCCTTGAATGCATAATCTTCCGATAATTTAAATCTATGCCCAATTTGTTTTGTAGCTATCCAAGCAAACCATACCGGTGCGCCGATCGAGACTGTCGATAGCATTAAGTTTAGAAAAACGAGGAAAGGGGACGAGTTTGGAGTACCCAACAAATTCGAAAGATCTTTTAAATGAGAAGAACCAACGGTATAACCAAATATCAAAGCTGCAAGCAGGCCACCGGACCAAACATATACTGACCGGTTTAACGAATTTGACCGATCCTCAAAAGCGCGAGCGAGTCCCACGCTAGTCGATGATGCTAAAGCTTTGTCACATTTCTCTAGCACATCTGCTGCTGTATTAGCTTGCTGATTGATCTTTTCTTCTTGCTGCTCCATCTGCGACATAATTTCTTCAAGCCGAGTCATCGCCTTGTCAGCAGTATCTCTATGACTATTAATGTCATTCTTTGCCGAGTTTAAATCATCCAAATCCACCGGCAAATTGTTTGCTGCTTCGTACGCTTTATCTATGAGTTCGAGCTTATCGGAAACTGTTTCAATTCTAGAACCTAACTCATTTAGTCTAGATTCATTGGCACGAGCTTGCCGTTTTTGACTAGTGATTGTATTTGCAAGTTCTACCTGGTCGGGTAACGGCAGCAGATCGAGCAATTGACCGTTAACCGCGTCTAGCGTCAAGAGCACTACAGGAATCACATTAACAGGATTTCCTTGTAACTGTGGAAGTGTGTGAACCAATAAGTGATTCAATTTAGAAATCAATGAATCTAATTCGCCACTTCTATTTTCTTTAAATTCTATTGATCGCAATTTCACCAAATTGAGCATTGATCTGGGAATTCTTACTAAATCCTCGCGATCAACACCAAGGATCTGCCAATTATTATTATTCTTTACAGAGATCGGTTCGTCATAGCTAATAGCAGTCTCTATAGCTGCTATTATTTCTTCCAGTTTCTCCCCAACCTCCTCCATCTTATTGGCAACCATTCCAATATCCTTTATTAGTATTAAATAGATGATTTTGTCATATTTTGTATAAAAATTTAACTAATTAAAATCAGGGTTACTACTGAAGGCCTTTCCCGTTGTGAAGTCATAGTAAATTGATAGCAGCTCGATTCTGCTAGCGTTGAAAGATCTATAGCGAAAAACGGGCAAGACAGAAAGCCGCTTGATCGATAACCTGATGTACCTGAGACTGCTCGATCCTTATCGACTGATGGATGTGAGCGTTCCCGAAAGTCAGGAGCGAAGGGGGCGATTTAGACAAACAACTACTCGAACGTTATCTTGTAGTGCAGAGATAAGGGTTAACAGCAGTAACCTTATTTACATATTAAAATCATAATAGGCATCCCAAATCCAACCTAGAATAGCACCATGCCATTGAATAGTTATATCCCTGAAAGCGAACTTGGCAAATTGCACAAGTTAAAATTCGCGGAAGAAACCATACGCCGCCAATTGAGTCAATTTATTGAATTGTTCGAAGAGGTCTGCAATAAGCACGAATCAGCAAAGGCGCTCGGTGCAAGATTAGAAACAGGTACAAAGGATGATACCTGGATGTTCAAATCTAATTTTGGGGCCGGTCGCTTAGCTTTCAAATTTGACCTAAGTCAAAATGAGCCAGAAGGTAAGTTAATCTTTGAACGGCTTGTTCAGAACGAGAAAGACGAAGATATGTGGAAACCTACTCTCGGAGTCTACTTCACCAACGCATTTGACAAGATGTACTTCCTGAATAGCGAAGGAAACAGACAGCTAGTATCTTTAGAATCAGATTTCAATCAAGACATTTATTCAGCATGCCGAGACTTTATCAAGTCAATGATTTATACGCAGGTTCAATATCCTCCAGCGTAACCAGTTACCCCATAAAAAGGATAATGGCAAAAACAAATGCCTGAATTATCCTAAAAACAACGCCCTACTTTTCCATCCCCATCCATTGCGAAAGGGTAACCAAAGGGTAACCAGCGACAGAAATAAAAAAATGCCCTACAAACATAAGTTTATAAGGCATTGATTTTACTAGAGTTTTGGTCCCCCCGGCTGGACTCGAACCAGCGACCAAAGGATTATGAGTCCCACAAGTCACAAACGACTGTAAATTAAAACCTTTTATTAATCAAAGACCTACGATTCAACGCACTGATTAATTATACAGTAGGTTATTAATGATTTAGCTGCTTTTTCCAAGGTTTACGCCACAATTACGCCACAATGAAGATTGCTCTAAAATCCGCAGCATAGTTACCGAATCTGTGGCATTTTATCGAGGGGAAAGAGAACCCAAATTCCCCCTTCTCATGATGTAATTCGCCTGTTTGCAAACCAACCGCACCAAAATTACCAACATGGTTCTAAAACTGATCCAATCCGATAATTTCAACGCCGCGATTCATTGCCGACTAATGCCGCAACTAAGCCCACCGTCTACCAGCAGTGCATGTCCATTGACATAGCTTGATTCATCTGATGTAAGGAATAGACAGGCATATGCTACCTCCCACCCTGTACCTTGACGCCCGAATGGCACAGAATTGGCTCGGTCTGGACGGCGCCGCGTTGCATCTCGCCCCATCGGAGTATCCATCAATCCTGGCAGGACGCTATTGCAGCGTATGCCGTTAGGTTCGCCGCTAGCAGCAATACTACGTGCTAAAGAGACTTGCGCCGCCTTCGAGGACTCATAAGCAGGATTTTTTCCAAGTACACGCAGGCTTGCAAGTGATGACATCAGCACGATAGTTGATCCAGGAGGCATAAGAGTCAACGCAACTTTGCTGAACAACATGTGGCTTCGTACATTAACTGCATATTCGTAGTCCCAACTTTCTGCGTCTTGATCAGACAATTTTAAGCCCTTTGAAATACCGACATTCAACACTAAACCATCGATTCCGCCTAAGCGCTCGGCGCATCTACGCACTAAAGGTTCTATAGTATCGCTTTGGCTAACATCGGCAACTTCGGCAATTGCAGAACCTCCCTCCTCTTGAATCTGGCGAACCGTTTGCTCAACCGCTTCGCTGCATACGTCCACACATGCGATATTCGCACCTTCGCGTGCAAATAAGACAGAAATAGCTCGCCCATTGCCAATGGGCGGAGAGTCATCGTTTACTATTCGCTGACCGGCTCCAACGACTAGAATTCGACGTCCTTGAAGCCTGGACCTACTAGGCGCTTGGCCCAGTGAGGCAGGCATAAGTTGGCTTGCAGCATCAGGCTCATAAAATGATACGTTCACGGGCGATTCTCCTTGTGTGAATTATTAAATAATTGATGTATGCTTAATTTCCGGCAACGCTGCCACAAGATAGTCATGCGGAACAGCTAACCACCTTCAAACATGAATACGTTAGATGCGGAGGTGTCGAAGCTTTGCGAAATGGAATGTAGTAATGGTTTTTCCGAAGAGGTTTTGGGTATGCTTTGTACAAGCTGCAGATACGATGGTATGTGGCTGCGTTCGAGTCTCTTACTGCAATAGCTCCAAAACTCATTCAAGTCAAAGCTAGAGTCGTCAACTAATACGATGGCCGCCACTGTGTCAGACTCTCCCGCTACACCATTTGACGAAGGAACGCCATAGACAAATGCGTCCGAAACCCAAGGATGCTCTCCCAGCTCTTTTTCTATCAAGGCGGCAGATATAAAATCTCCATTTTTGCGCAGGCTGCTGCCTTTGCGATACAGAAAATAGAACCAACCAGCTTCGTCTTGATATCCGACGTCGCCCATGCGCAGCAACCCACCTTCGCCCTTCTTAGCGGACGCTTCACGGTTTCGAAAATACTCAATGTGAATCGGAGTACCGTCGATATTGCCAAAAACGATTTCGCCAGGCACATTAGGGGGACATTTATTTCCTTTCTCGTCGACAATTATGGCGTAATACTGCCCAGCAGGCTTCCCTATGCTTCCTATAGGCCTTGTCCGGGCGGATTGAACATTAGCCCGCCTTCGGCAGCACCATAAAACTCAAGTACCTGGACAGAAAAGCGTTTCTCAAAATCACGCCAGAGTTGTTTCGGCATTCCGGCACCAATAATTAGGCGCAATGGATTGTCAGCATCGTCCGGCTTCCGTGGTTCCGCATGGAGGGTGGTAAACATGCCCCCAAGCAAATTCAATGTGGTGCATTCGTACTGACGTATCAGAGACCATAATTTGCTCTTGGTGAATTTTTGGCTAATTACTAGTGGAATACGAGAATACAAGCTAACTCCCAGCGAGATATTCAGAGCGTTGGCGTGAGTCAATGATAGTCCCGTATACATCCGATCAGAAGAACGAATACCGAAATGTTGCGCACGGTTTGCACTGGACTTTGCATATCTCCCATATGTAATTACGATAGCTTTGGGATCGCCAGTACTACCTGATGTAAACAACAGGCACATTGTCATATCAGCACGATTGCCTACGATAGCCAAGTCTTGAGCCGGAGCTACTGGAAGATCAGACATCAAGCTGACCCGCTGAGCCATAACCACTGCACGCTTGGACTGTCCCACTAACCAGCAAAACTTCAAGGTGTCGAGCTGATTAGCGATCTCGGCTAGCTGTTCTTGACAATAGTCTCCTACGATGATGCCAGAACATTCGGTTGTGGCAAGCATATAGTGAAGCTTTTTACCTGTTGTTCGTGGGTCTATTGGTACAAAAACGATGCCAAGGATCGCACTGGCCACCATTGCGTCAACGAACTCCGCATGATTCTGCATCATTAAGGCCAAACGGTCGCCTTCTTTGAGACCTTCTGCTTTCAGCGCATAAGCCAAGGCTTGTCCACGCTGCCATAACTGACGATAACTTCGGAATTCTATTTTTTGCTTGGCCCTCTCGTCAACATCAACGAATGTTAACAGCCGATCGGAACCGTCAGTTTCGTTGGAACGCTGCTCGACCAGAGATGCTAAACAAAACGTCTCTAAATTTGCTGCCATAACCTTCTACCCTAATTGCACGGTCGTACGGAGAGGCGTATAGCCATGTCTCCGTTGACCATTAAGTTCAGATGAAAACTCAATTTTTGATGGCTGATGCCGCTTCGACCAAAGTCTTGTATATTTTCATGTCCTTAGACCACGTATCATCGAGTTCTTTAGCTGTCCCGCCCCAGACAAGTGCCGAAGTCACAGCCATTCTGTCCTGGATTTCGCGTGTATTTAACACATGTAACACGGCCCCCTGCATTTTCTTCACGATGGGGTCAGGAACTCCTTTGCGTGCAAAAAGTCCGTTCCAACCTAGCAACTGAAAGGCTGGATCGTTGATACCCATTTCCTTGAAAGTAGACAGATCAGGATAAATTTTTGATCTTTTGGGAGAAATAAGGCCGACCATTCTAGTTTTTCCACCGTCTTGCATTTTTTTGGCTGCGGGTAAGACAGAAACCGCATAGGAGATTTCTCCCATGGCTAAGCCCATCAGCATTTCCTGTTCTGCCTTATATGGAACATGTAAGGCTTTAATATCGTTCTCTGACGCCAAATGGCTTCCCAGCATATGCGAGTATGAACCGGGACCATAAGAGCCATAGGTGAGATTGCCGGATCGAGTTTTCGCCCATTCGATAAGCTCTCGCGGATTTTTTGCTGGAACCGAAGTATTGACACTGATTACCATTTCATTGATCGAAACACCAGCAACTGGTTCGAAATCTCGTCTTGCATCGAAAGACAGATTCTTGACATTGAACTTTGACAGGATCAAATTAGTCGTGTAGCCGAAAACGTAGGTATACCCATCTGCCGGGGCTCGCAAGGCTGCCTGCAAGCCGATGACACCAGATGCCCCGCTTCGGTTTTCAACGACGACTGGCTTTTTTAAAAATTCGCTCACACCTTCGGCCAAAATTCGCGCCATTGTGTCAGTTGACCCACCTGGCGAAGAAGGAACAATGAAGGTAATTGGCTTTTCCGGCCAGTTCGGACTAGCAGTTTGGCCATGAGCGACGTTCGCGCTCAATAAAAAAATTGGTAACATCAACGTAAGCTGAGCTTTGTTGAACATGTTTGTCTCCTTTGTTATTTGTAAATATTAGGACTATTTGATCAAGACAGTTGCAACCGCAGCTGCCGCATCGCCGCCAATCTGGCCGCCATTATTTTCTGCCATGCCCACTTTGGCTCCTTGTCTCTGACGTTCGCCAGCATCACCACGTAATTGAGTGACAATCTCGACGATCTGCGCCGCACCAGTCGCACCGATCGGATGCCCACGGCTTAGGAGTCCCCCGCTTGGGTTAACAGAAACGCGCCCATTTATATCGGTCGCGCCACTACGCAGCAAGTGCGGCGCCTCTCCTTTGCCGCACAAACCGAGGTTTTCGTAATGAATCAGCTCTGCAGGGCAGAAGCGTCGTGCAGTTCAACTACGTGCAAATCCTCCGCTCCGATACCCACCCGCTCGTATACTGATCTGCTAATTCTGGTGGCACAATTACTTGAATCCTCTGATCCTAGCCCTGAAGTCAGAGTGGAACCGGCTATCCATATTGGACGAGCCGCTGTCAACTTCTTTAGACCAGCAGCGGAACATAGAACAATGGCGGCGGCACCATCTCCGATTGCCGAACACATCGGCAACGTAAGGGGAGCGCTTATTGTTCGAGCAGACAGAACATCCTGGATCGAAGTTGGTTCACGAAATTGGGCATGCTTGTTCAGCGTCCCAGCTTTGCGACTTTTAACGACTACGCGAGCAAAGTCTTCGTTGGTTGCCCCGGTCTGCGCCATGTAATGACGAGTTTTCTCCGCATATATATCCATGAAAATCGAGCCACTACCTGATCCAATGGAAGCTGGCTGTTCTTCTTCCAAATCCACCGCCCGGGAAAATACTTCCAGTGAAATCTGCTTATTCTCATGGGTAAGTTTTTCGGCGCCAACCACAAGAGCGAAATCGGCCTGGCCGACTGACACTGCCTGATACGCTAAGAAGAATGCGGTACTGCTTGATGCACATGCATTTTCAACATTGATAATTGGTTTTCCCAACAGACCGGTGGCTCTCAATGCGGCCTGACCTCGGATCATTTCCTGGCCCGTTATTAAACCTGAAGCCGCGTTACTGAAATAAACTTGATCGATCAAATCCGCATCAATATTCGCATCCTGAAGTGCCCCGCTAACCGCCTCCTCCGTCAAACTACGTACCGATTTCTGTAAGAACTTACCGAACTGGGTAATACCGATCCCAACCACTGCCGCTTGATATGACATATCCACTCCTAAAAATTATCCAAATGTGAGACAAAGTTGATTATTTGTTTGCCTTAATGCCATCCCAAAGTATGGTGAATACATGATCCAGCTGAGAAGTAAGCGTATATTGCCTTTGCCGATACTCCCACATTAGGAATGTTCTGTTGAACATGGCTGTATATGCATCAAGTAGATTGATTGCGGGAATATCGCTGCGCAGCTTCCCGCATTTTTGACCATTCGCAATGGCTTTCAATAGAGCCTTTGACGGATCCCGATATGCAAAAGTCTCGTCTCTCATCCATGTTTCAAGCGGAACCGTCAAAAAGATCACTCGTCCGACATTGGGGTTTTTTCATAGAAATCCAGATGGACTGCCAAACGATCATAGAGTTTTTGTTTCAACGGTTTGTCAGTCTCTAGAACATCCTGAGCCGCTTGATTCAAAGGTTCAAGCCAGCGGGCAATAAACCAAAAGAGAAGTTTTTCCTTATTCTGAAAATACCTGTATATCGTTGCGAAGCTCATCGACGCTTGTCGAGCTATCGAACGCATATCAACGCAGTGAAAGTCAGTGCTCGAAAAAATTTCAAGCACAACGCTGTCGAGCCGCGTTGCAACTTCAAACGGTATCTCGCCAGTTTTTTCATCAGCTACCGATAGAGGTAATGCCATATTCATTCCTTAATAATGTCCGATTCGCGCCCTATTCGAGGCACCGACACGATTATCTTCATTTGGGCGAATCGGATCACACAAGGGATCGGATGGCGCCAAAAAACCGTTGGTGTAACATTGTTATCGTGAATAGTAACGTTGTTACTCTGATTAAAAAAATGGGGGTTTTCCCGTATAGGGCCTTTCAAAGATTAATGTTCCACTTAGCAACTCAGCTGCGGATAAGCTGCACCGGGCTGAATAACGTATAGAAAAACGCAGGGATGGGTTTGATGTGCGGAAGAATCAGCCAGAGCCGTGAGCCGGACGAGTACTTTGCCAATATTTTTACGAATATGCACGAGCTGTTCACACTTGAGCGGCCCACTGCGACTCATAACGTTCCCCCGGGAAGCAAGCCGCTGGTTATTCACCAATTGACGGGTGAGCCTGTTATCGGGCGCTGGCGTTGGCAATATCTTCCGCCCTGGGCAGAGCGAAGATTTGTCAGCCCAAACGCCACCATCAAGAAGATCCTGTCGGGCGGCAACTGGTGGTCCGGGCCAATGAAGCACGGACGTATGATTGTTCCGGCTGACGGCTGGTACGAGTGGACCGGGGAAAAGCCCAATAAGCAGCCCTGGTACATCAGGCCGCATGACCAGAAACCGCTATGGATGGCCGCCGTGTCTGGCTGGCGTCCCGATCTCAACTGGAAAGAGTCCGAAATGACGACCGGCTTTGCGATTGTGACTGACGCCGCCGCGAAGGGCATGGTTGATGTGCACGACCGCCGGCCCATCATCTTGACCGCCGAGCACGCCCGAGAATGGATGGATCCTGCTACCACGGTCGACCAGGCTAAGGAATTATTGTCTGTGGCCCGGCCGGAATCGGCGTTTGAGTGGTATGAGGTGACGAAGAGAATGGGGAATTCTACGTATCAACGGAAAGACTCAAACGAACCGCTTTGATACAATCTGTAATATACTGCCGGTTTTAAGGCAATTGTTTGCCCAACGGCTGTTTCAGCAACACCCCGAAAATAAGTCCTGAAGTTTTAACTATTTTTTCATAGCCCTGGAAGGTTTAGCAGTGGAACTTAATAATCAAAACAACGACGATCTAGAACTTGAAAAAATAACTAGATTCGAAGAACTTAAAAACCTTGGGATTCACTTAGATAGTGCATTGCTGGATTATACAAATGGAGGCGATTTAGAAAATGAAAAATTGCGATCCATGACTATACGCAGCCATATATTTCATCAAATTCGAAAATATGCGACTGAGTTAGGCCGCTCTTCTAGCATAGATGAAACTATTAAATCTGCCCATGCACTCATTGCGGCTTGGCGCATATTTAACGATGCAAACGAGGCACTTACTCAAGACACTAATTTCTCGGATGGGCTACGTAAATATATACATAAAGAAATAGCAAAAATTGATCGACTATCGTCAAATACTATCGAAGGGCTGCCTTTTCGAATCAATAATTTTGTTAAAAAGGAGCGTGACAGGTTTGAAGCACTTATCGGAAATTTGGAGGGGGATTTCACTACTAAATCAATTGAACTAGACCGCAAACTCTCTGAGGCTGAAAGAAGAATTGATCATCTAAACGGTCAGTACAGTGATGAATTAGAAAAAGCAGATGAGTTATTTGGCAACGCAAAAACGAAATTAGATAACCATCTTAGTAAGATAGAAGAGTTTATGGGAGTCGTGACCGATCGCGGACTTACCAGTGACTTCAATAAGCGCGCCGAGGAGGAGGGGCAAACCGCTGATCTATTCCAAATCGCAGCAATTACGATAATGATTGCGATTGGTGTATTTGCAGTATATTTACTGTATACAACGCTCGAACAAAATATTTCACTTGGACAAGCCATCATTAAAGCTCTAACTCTTATTATTCTATCTGCCATACCGGCTTATCTAGCAAAAGAGGCGGGAAGACATAGAAATTACCAATACCATTTCAGACAAACTGCACTGGACATCTCTGCCTTACCACCTTACCTTGCCAGGGTAAATGAAAATGATGCTGAGAAGATATTACTAGAAATGGCACCCAAACTTTTCACTCGACACGCACAGCTGCCAGGGCACTCTGATAACGATTTTGGGTTCAGGGATTTACTATTGAAATTGCTCGAAAAATTCCCGAACAAATCCTAATTGGACCAATAAACTTTACCACTGTTTCACCACGAAATCATTCTTCCCCTTGCACTCATAGAAACGGGGATAGTATTCTCCAATGCCGCTGAGGAGTTTTCAAATATGATGTTTACCGAGACGGTTGAAAAGATTCGATTGATTAAAGGTACGAAGAACGTTCCTGGGTTTGATCCAAATAATGGGAACGAGAATGCACAATATCTATTCCTTTTGGAGGCTCCTGGCCAAGGTTCTGTCAAGTCAGGGTACATATCGTTTGACAATAACGACGCTACTGCCCGAAATCTGAGTGCACAGTTGGCGACTGCCGGCGTCAACCGGAGTGAAATTGCGATTTGGAACACGGTGCCATGGTATCTCGGAGAAGTTGACTTTAGCAAAATTCGATCGCCCAAACCTTCTGAGATTATCGAGGCGCAAGATTATCTTATGGAAGTAATCGATAGAATGCCCGCCTTGAAATGCATTGTATTGGTGGGAGCTCAGGCACGACGACTTCATTTGTTTTTATCGACCAGAGTGTCGGTGCGAATCATAACCTGTCATCATACTTCCATTCAAGTAGCCAACCGAAACTCGACTGCAGCTCAACAGAACATCGAAATTTTTCAAATGATGCAGAAATAGCAGACATCAGGCAATGACGCGAGCGAGCAATTAAATTACAAAAGAGGTGAATGGTAATGACTGCAATATATATTTGGCCGGAGTTTGAAGGATCTGAAATAGTGAGATTGCAAGCGGCGGGAGACTCCGGCATATCCACGGGGAACACATTAAGTATGGGTTCAGGGGTTAAGATACTAACACTTCCGGTTATATGCCGTGCACCAGGTCCTGACGGCTTTTTTACGTTCCCATACTACGAACATACGGTCGCATTGGCGTTTGCTGGAAGCACACTCATTGCACAAAATGTATACCTCGAAGTCATGCCGTTAATCACAAATTTGATCAGCTTGAATAAGACCGTACCATCCTTAAGTGAAATAGCGACATACATAGGGACATTTGTTAAAAAAACGTGGAATGAATATGGCTATGTGCAGGGTAAAGGATTCGAAATCGCGATATTTGGGTATTGTCATGTGGAAAAAAAATTCTCTGTTGCGCTATTTTCCACCATATCTACCGAGACAGACGGCATGCAATTTCACACTGAGGTATTAAACGATCTGAAAGCTGGAACATATATCTATTTAGGAAGCAAAAAGTCTGAGATGCATGAGCTATTATTGAATGAAATCAGCAAATCACGGGCAGGCTCTCCAACAGAAAGAGCGCCAAGGCGAGCAATTAAAGCGGCTATAGATTCAGAAGATTTTCCCGAAATTAGTGGTGGTTTACAACTTGGGTATGCAACGTGTTTTGGATACCGCGCGCAATTGGTATGCGAACCGGTGGAGTTTGGAAAACCTGAATGCCAATATAGATATTTAAACTCGGTAATGACCCCTGAGTTTCTCAGCATCAACGAAAACATATGGATCGGAACAGAGGGAACAATATAGTAGATAGCTCCGCTTGGATGCTCACCACTGCTTTACAACAAAGTCATGCTTGACCTTGCACTCGTAGAATCGTGTAATTGCATCTCCCAGCGCCAGAGCGATCGAATCGTAAAGCGCATCCTTCGGCGGCTTTGGCTCGACGCATTCAGTCATTCCGCCTGGTAGTGGTGGCCGGGTAGAGATCGAGGATTGAGCGCAGCCGGCCATCAGTACCGACGCAATCAATAGGGTTGATACGCATTTCATTTTTATACGCCTCTTGGAATGTGGTGAATTTGGATTGCATCCCGTCCAGAACCGGCTGCGCGGCCTGAGTGGCGGTCAATAGATCATTGGCGGCCTGTTTGTACTGTTTCAGGTCGGTCACCGCACGTTCCTGCTCGGCTGCGGCATGGCCGGCATGGTATTGCCACTGGCCATAGCCCCACGCGGCCGCCAGAGCTAGGCCAGCGCCAATCGCATAGCCTTTCCATCCGATCTGCCAGTTCAGCATAGAACCTCCTTTGCCCGCGCCAGACGCGCTAATCGGTCATCCATACCATTCGGCGTGCCGGTATTGAAAGTTTCTTTGACTTTGGTGACCTGATCCAACCAGGCCATCGTTTCGGGTGGGAACTTCGTTCCGCGCTTCTTTAAGTGCATGAAGCCTTTGTAAATAGCGTCGATCTGGTCGCCGATATTGTTTCACACGCGAAAGCGGCAAACGTGTGACCCAAGTAGATAAACGCACGCTAGATCGCGCGGCCATTTTGTCGGGCATCAAACCGCTCAAGTTCCATGACTTGCGTCATACCTGGGCAAGTTGGCATGTCCAATCGGGCACGCCGCTGATGGTGCTCAAAGAATTGGGGGGATGGGAAACTATCGAGATGGTGCAGAAGTATGCCCATTTGGATGCTGGCCATTTGGCAAATTACGTCAATGCGACGGAATTTACGCCACACTTACGCCACACCAAGGACTCAGACAAGAAAAAAGCCGCTTGACGGAGCGGCTAATTACTTGATTCTAAAGTACTTTCTTGGTCCCCCCGGCTGGACTCGAACCAGCGACCAAAGGATTATGAGTCCTTGAAATACTAAGGCAAACTGAGCTTCATTGGATTTTAATGGAAGTCTCAAAACCCGCATAAACATTGACTTTAATTTCCAATCTGATAAATTAGCGACTTAAACCCATCCAACGCCAAAGGGTAACCAAAGGGTAACCAGCTTGGCAAGGGGATTGGGGGTAACAGTTCACCCGATTGGATAATGCGCAATGTACAAGGCAATAAAGGATTTAGAACCGGGAAAATTCCGCAAGCTGTGCGCCATACAAGTGGCCGGCAGCCTGGAAGCGCGCCTGCTATCTACCGGAGCCATCCAATTCTATTGGCGCAGCAAATTGAACGGCAAACAAGTTCGTGTCCCGATTGGCCTATTCGATGACCGTGCGCCGCCCAAGTCGCTGAAACCCACGGTTTTGGGGTACAGCATTCCTGCCGCCATTCGCAAAGCCGAAGAAATAGCACATGCGCATCTGGAAAACAAAGATGCCGGTGGCTACCCTGCCCTGCTAGACGAAAAGAAAGAACGGGAGCGCGGCCAGTATCAGGCGAAGGTCGAGGCCAAAGAATGGACAGTCAAGAAATTGTGTCTGGCGTACAGCGATTATCTCGAAAAGCTGGGGCGCATATCCCACCGTGAAGCCCGGAACGTGTTAACCCGCCATGTAATCGATGCCTGGCCGGATCTGGCCGCCCTACCCGCCACTTCCCTGACACCCGATGACGTGGTGAATATTATTCGCAAAGTACATGAGGCAGGCAAAGGACGCACAGCCAATAAGGTCCGATCCTATATCAGGGCTGCTTTCCAGGTTGCCAAAGATGCGCGGCTGGACGCTTCAATACCGGTGGCCTTCAAGAATTACAAGATCAACTTCAATCCCGCATCTGACACCAAGCCTGATAAGAAATCGAACCAAGCAGACAAGCGCCCATTGCACAAGGCCGATCTGATTACCTACTGGCAGACCATAAAGGACGTTCCTGGCCTGCGTGGTGCCGTGATCCGTTTGCATCTGCTCACTGGTGGCCAGCGGATCCAGCAACTGGTGGCCCTGCTCACTGCCGACATTACAAAAGAACACATTACCTTGTATGACGGCAAAGGCAGGCCCGGGGGCGAAGTGAGACAGCATATCGTGCCGTTGATCCCCGCAGCCCGAAAAGCACTTGATGAAGCCGGCCCTATGGGGCTGTATGCCCTGAGCACTGAGAACGGGAGAACCCATATCAGTAACGCCACCCTGTCCGGCTGGGCGCAAGCTGCTGTTGCTGATGTGCTGCCAACCTTCCAGCCCAAACAGATCAGAAGCGGCGTAGAGACGCTATTGGCAAGCCTGGGGGTAAGTAAAGAAATCCGGGGGCGTTTGCAATCGCATGGCATAACCGGGGTACAGGCCAAGCACTATGATGCTTATGATTATTTACCAGAAAAGCGATCTGCCCTGCTCAAGCTGTACAACGTTCTGGAGCAGAAAGGCGCCGATGTGATTCATTTTAATGCGGCCTGACCGGTATTAGCCTACCGACCAGACCTAACCACAACCCTACTTATAAGGAGTAGAACCATGGCTACCATTAGTATAGATGTAGAAGAACTGAACGTGCTGCGCGAGAGCTTAGAAACCGCGAAATATGAAGCGGAAAGAAGTGTTGCGCTGTCGATCGCGTTAAGAGATCGGCTCGAAAACGGGCAAGACACAACAACAGAGTATTTCTTGTCCACGCTTTTAGTAGAGGGTGACTCTGGATATTCAGCGATTAGCTCAACGGCTAAGTATCTGGATAAGCTAAAAGAATCAGTCAACGAGCAAACGGCGTAAGGAGTACAGAAATGACAGAATATTCTTTGAAGGTAAATGGTCGCATAACTTATGTGCTGGGTGACACCAGTGGGGAGGCGATAGCAAAACTCGTAGAGTTAGAAAAGTGTGAACCTGATGCTGTAGAAACACTGGATGTTCGCGACGTGGAAGTCTACCGCCGCACTTGATCCCCTAAGCCCAGCGCCTACTCCGACGGGAGGAAAAACCGGTATAGTCCACCGGCCTGGCGCTGGCACCTATTGAACGGACTTTGTAGAGGACTGAAAAATGGAAAAGAAAAAAAATTCAACTCGTAAGGCCGACCGGAAATTATCTGATTCTGAAACCTTGGAAATTGTGAGCCTTATTGGCGATGATGCCAATAGTGATGCGTGGTCCTCATTTGTTTTTTTTAGATCTGAAGAAGAGAGAGATTTAGCTTTAGAAGCCTTTAAATATCGGAACAATCCAGAGAAAATGTTTCAGCTCTACGGCGAAGAAATAGATC
The DNA here is from genome assembly GCF_000219915.2 of Advenella kashmirensis WT001. Taxonomy (NCBI): domain Bacteria; kingdom Pseudomonadati; phylum Pseudomonadota; class Betaproteobacteria; order Burkholderiales; family Alcaligenaceae; genus Advenella; species Advenella kashmirensis. The sequence goes on from NC_017964.1 coordinate 2,301,950, forward strand.
TGATGTATAAGCGAATTAACACGGCTTTCGATCAGATACGAGAATACAAGGCCGCATATGCTCGATACAGGGAGGTATCTAAACAAGTGTGGGGGAAAAATTATGACCCACAAATAGGTTCGGCTGCCCGACAAGAGCTATTGGAATTTCTTCGAGATAATCCTCTGAGCATGCAAACCCAATTATTTTTGTGCCTGAACTCGGTTACTTCACAAGACGATATTGAAAATAACGTTGCGCGAAATTTATCAAAAATCGGCAAAAGCGCAATAGCAAAAAAATTGGCCAAAGACCCAAAACAGCAAGAAAAACAGTTCATAAAAGAATGCTGGAAAAATTGGCAGGCCGATAAATCACAGTACAAAAGCAAGGCGGCATTTGCAAGAGACATGATGGATAAAGTCGAGAAATTGACTAGCACCAAGAAAGTCGAGGACTGGTGCCGCGAGTGGGAAAAAGAAACCATCACCCTACCGGTACAGTGAGCATTCTACCGGCATAGTGCGCACCGTACCGGTTCAGCTATCTATCTGATTTATCTACACAAATACATAATCAATCCCGTAGTTCCACTAACGCTTATTAACGGGATTTATTATGAATCAAACTATATTACTCAACATCGGTGATGTGAAGAAGCAGACCGGCTACCGGTCTACCCAAACGATCTATAACAAAATGGCAAGCGAGGGATTCCCCCGCCCCATTTCAATCGGTGATCGTTCCAAACGCTGGTTACTGTCCGAGGTGGAAGCCTGGGTACAGGAACAGATCAAGAAAAGCCGTGGCGAGGTGTGACATGGCTACCATCACCAAGAAAGCATCTATCCTTGGCACACTCCACGACCGCAGCCTGAACCGTTTTGAGGCCGAGCGCATTGGCGATCATTGCCTTCATTCCACCATTGCCGACCTGCGCAAGGACGGTCACAACATATACAGCCAATGGGAAGTTGTCGAGACCCGATTCAAACCGACCCGCGTAAAACGGTACTTTTTACTGCGGGGGACGCGATGAATGGCACGTCACAAACGATCAGAACACCCGATAGGTGGCCGCTTCTGCGCGGTGCCTCACAAGGTGTTGGACTGCCCGGCATTTGCCAGCCTGTCGGGTGCCGGGACACGCCTGCTGCTGGAAGTAATGCGCCTCTACAATGGCAACAACAATGGCCAGATACACGTTACTCTCACAGCACTGAAAAAGCGCGGCTGGAACAGCAACGATACTTTAAGTCGAGCGCGGCAGGAACTCCAAGACAGGCGTTTCATCCAAATGACACGGCTACCCTGCCTTCCGAGGCGTGGCGCATGGTACGGCCTGACATGGCGCCCATTGGATTACACTCCAGAGATGGATCTCAAGCCGGTAGATTTTGTAAAAGACTCATTTTTACTATGGGATGAAAAACAAAATGACTGACCGATTTTCGGTCAATAGGAAGGCTCCATTGAACCGATTTTCGGTAATATGAACCCCTCCTATTGACCGATTTTCGGTTCAATACAAGCACAAAACGCCATTTTGATATTACCGATTTTCGGTGACTTTATATATACAGCCATCTGTACAAGGAAATAACGATGAATAAACCACGAATTACAGCATTGCGGGTCGACGGTATGGACGTAAACCTATTTTGGGTCGCACATACGGACTTGGCACCCTACGGGGACACGAAAGGGGAAGCAGTAAAGGCATTTTGCGATCAGGAAGGCTACGAATATAGCGGACAAATCCTATTTGGCGATGCGGATTATCTGGTAGTGCGGCCCACGAAGTAGTCCAACCACCAATGGTGGACGGATTACGTACTAGGCCGTAATCCGTCCTATCACGGTGATGTCACGCAATGTCATGTTGCGCCCACAGTCCCGAATCGCGGACAGGGTGTCCCGAATATGGGACTACGCACAAAAAACAACGGCGATATTTCCATTCCAATCCAGTACCATCCATCCCATAAAAAGAGCCTCTTTCCATTAAGGAATACATGATATTTATCAGCTACCTATTTACGTAAAGAAAGGTACTGACCAATGAACATTGTTGAAATCCGGGAATCCAAAGCCCAAACCGCCGCGCAGATGCGCACACTGCTGGACAAAGCTGCTGCTGAAAAACGCGATTTGTCTTGCGATGAATCAGCATCATTCGATGCAATGAAATCCACCATCAATCCCTGGAAGCCCAAGAGCAACGTGCCGCCTTCCTGGCTGACATTGAGCGTGGCGCAAAACCTGACCCCGCATTCGCCAAAGTCGAGCAACGCATTACCGTACTGGACGCGATCCGCAGTCAGATGGGTGGCGGTGTATCTGGTGCACTGGCCGAGTTCAACAAAGAGGCTGAGGTTCGCAATGGCCGCAAAGCCGAGGGCGTGTATGTCCCGATGTCTGCTTTCGAGACTCGCGTATCAACGACCACGACCGCAGCCGAGATTACCCCTGATGACTTCCGCGCCGATCAATACATTGGCCCCCTGCGTAATTCCCTGCTGATGCGTTCAATGGGTGTTCGCACTCTGACTGGCCTTCGTGGCGATGTGGTGGTGCCAAAGCATGGCGCTTCACTGATTGCCGGCTGGGTTTCTGAAAACGAAGCCTTGACCGCCAGCGACATGTCTTTCGATGACGTTCGCCTGGAGCCGAAACATGTGGGCGCGCTGACTGAACTGTCCCGGCAGTTGATCCAACAATCCAGCCTGACATTAACGGCCTGGTGCGTGATGATCTGAACGCCGTGATGGCTCAAGCACTGGACACGGCCCTGATTAACGGTTCAGGCGTCAAAGACCCGCTGGGCATCCTGAACACAGTAGGAATCCAGACTGGCACATTGTCCGCTGTACCGACCTGGGCTGAAATCCTAGAACTGTCTGACATGCTTGATGTGCTGAATGTGACGGGCTATCGCTACCTGACCAACCCCACAGTAATGAAGCTGCTGCGCGGTACTCAGAAAGAAACCGGTACAGGAAACTACCTTGCCACGACTGGCAGTATCGGGGATGTGCCAGCCAGTATCACAAACCAGATGCCGGCTGACACTCTGCTGTTGGGTGACTTCTCACAAATGCTGCTGGGTGTCTGGTCCGAAGTGGATATTCTGGTCAATCCATACGCAGAGACTGCTACTCAAAAGGTAACGTGCTGGTTCGGGCAATGATGACTGCTGGTGCTGCTGTACGACACCCTGAGGCTTTCGTCAAAGTCACAGTGGCATCTGGCGCATAAGGAGTAATGCGAATGCTGGAACTACGAACAAGCAATGAGATTAAGGCTACACGGTCCCGCGTTTGGGGTTATGCCGCCTTGTTTGATTCACCAACTGATTTAGGCGAATTTCGGGAAGTGGTCAGGAAAGGTGCCTTTCGCCGCTCATTGGTTGAGTCCAGCATTCGCGCCTTATTCGATCATGACGCCGGAAAACTGTTGGGTACGACCCGAGCCGGTACGCTGTCATTGCGTGAGGATGACAAAGGCCTAGCCTTTGAATTGGATTTACCAGATACCACGCATGGCCGCGATGTGGCCGAACTGATTCGCCGCGGCGATATTGCCGGGTGCTCATTCGGTTTCACGACCCGATCCGATAAATGGGTAGCAGGCGACAAATTCACCCGCGAACTGCTGGACGTGGATCTGGCCGAAATTACCCTGACAGCGAACCCAGCCTATCCGCAGACCACGGTTGCCTTGCGCAGCCTGGACGCGATGGTCAAGCAATCATGCGATGCGCACCTGCGTAAGCTGTGGATGGAAACACTATGATAAAAAAACTACTTTCCCGATTCGGTTTCGAGAAACGCGCCGATGGTGATAATTATTGGGAGAACTGGCAGGCCCTACGATCCGGACCAGTAAACGACAAGACGGCGCAATCAGTAAGCGCCGTTTACGCTTGCACCAGCGCAATCAGCGAGACGATAGCCAGCCTGCCATTGCACCTGTACGAACGTGACGATGCCCGCACCAAGGCAAAAGATCATTCCTTGTACGGTGTTCTCCACGACATTGCAAACCCGCACCAGACCGCCCTGGAGTTCCGAGAGTGGATGATGGCCTGCGTACTGCTCAAAGGCAATGCCTACGCTCGCATAGAACGTGGATGGGATGGCCAGGTCACTGCCTTGCACCCGATCCACCCGGACCGCGTGTCTATCCTGCGCACTGCCACCGGCCTGATCTACGAGTACTCAGACCACAAAGGCACAGTACACAAGCTGCTGCAAGATGAAGTATTCCACCTGAAACACCGCGCCGGTGATGATGTGCTGATGGGCGTGTCTCCAATACAGGCCAGCCGGGAAACGATCGAGCTGTCCATTGCTGAACGAGATCACGGTAACGCGACATTCAGTAACGGCACCCGGCTGTCTGGCATTCTCAAATTCCCACAGCACCTGAAGCCAGAACAGCGTACAGGTCTGAAAACGTCCTGGGATAGTCAATACAGTGGTGGCGCCAATGCCGGCAAGACTGCCATCTTGGATCAGGGTGTCGAGTACCAGACCATATCCATGTCCCTTGAGGATGCCGAATGGATCGAGGCCCGGAAGTTCTCAGTGATTGAAGTATGCCGACTATTCCGAGTGCGCCTGTGATTGCTCAGAGCATGGAGAGTGCGAACTATTCCAACTCAGTAGAGCTTGCCAGACAGTTTGTGACCCTATGCTTACGCCGGCACCTGGTGGCATGGGAACAGGCCATATCAAAGCAACTGCTCACACAGGCAGGCCGCAAACGATACAAGCCAGAGCACAGCGTGGAAGGTCTATTGCGTGGTGATAGCACCGCTCGCGCAGAGTTCTATAAATCAGGTATTGATGCTGGCTGGATGCTGAAAAGTGAAGCGCGCCGCCTGGAGAACCTGCCAGCCATTAAGGGAATTGACGATGCCAAAGCTACCGACACTCAAGCCTAGATTACCGGTGATGGGTTCAATTGTGGAAGAACAGTTGAAACGCCGCTCCAAGAGCACAGGGCGCGATGCTGACCCACGCCGCACCATACCCCTGAACAGTAGCAGATGGCAGCGCTGCGTGCTGTGGTGCTGTCCCAAGAGCCATTGTGTCGCCATTGCAATGAGCGTGGCATCGTGACACCTGCAACTGATGTGGATCATGTGAGTGGTGATCCAAGTGATAACAGACCCGAGAACCTAGCGGGGCTGTGCCATGCGTGCCATTCGCTCAAGACTGCTGCTGACCACGGCAAGCGCGTGAATCAGGGATGCGATGTGGATGGGCTGCCGGCTGCGTGGAAAAAATCACCAGCAACCGATGGCGCTAGACCGCCCCTCCAGTGTTCATTTAACGCTGACTGCAAAGGTCGACTATGAAAACGACTGACAAACGCGCCCGTACAGATACCGCCAAGCTGCCGTAGAGGCCGCCCAGAACGCTGCAATGCCGCCCCTGGACCCGCCAGACTGTATCACGTTGCGACCCGCAGACCGCCCATTTTGGGACCGTATCGTCCTATCCAAAGCCAGGGATAACTGGACTGATGTTGATCTGGTGAGTGCTGCGCAATTGGCACGCGCGCAATCCGATATTGAGGAACTGCAACGCCAGATTGATGTAGATGGTTATGTGATCGAGGGCAAGATCAATCCTGCTGCGCAGATGCTGGAGACACTGAGTAAACGCGCCATCGCATTGACCCGTGTATTGCAGGTTCATGCCCTGGCTACGGTGGGACGGTCTGCTGATACTGTGGATGCTGCCAAACTGGAGCGTGATGCCCGTCAGGACGATGACGACGACCTTATCCCACGTCTGAGGGCCGTTAAATGACACGCGCCGGGAAAGTGATTCAGTTTATCGAAAAATACTGCGTGACGCCGGACGGTGCGCACGTCGGTAAGCCCTTGGTACTGGCTGACTTTCAGAAAGAATTTATCCGGGCTGTTTACGACAACCCCGCAGGCACCCGCCGGGCCTATTTGAGCATTGCCAGGAAAAACGGTAAATCCGGCCTGATTGCTGGCCTGCTGCTGGCTCACTTGGTCGGACCCGAAGCGGTACTGAACAGTCAGATCGTGTCTGGTGCCATGTCCCGCGATCAGGCTGCTTTGGTTTTCAACCTGGCGGCCAAGATGGTTCAGTTATCCCCGAAACTGGCCAAGATCGTGCGCATTGTCCCGAGCGGCAAACGCCTGCTGGGTCTGAATATGAACACGGAATACAGGGCTCTTGCTGCTGATGGCAAGACCGCCCACGGCCTTTCCCCGGTCCTGGCTATCCTTGATGAAATGGGCCAGGTACGCGGCCCGCAGTCTGACTTTATTGATGCGATCACGACCAGTCAGGGCGCACACGCAAACCCGTTGCTGTTGATTATCAGTACCCAGGCCGCCACCGATGCCGATCTGTTGTCTATCTGGCTGGATGACGCGAAAACGTCCGACGATCCCCGGATTGTGTCTCATGTGTATGCGGCACCAGAAGGCTGCGATCTGATGGATAAATCGGCATGGGAAGCGGCAAACCCAGCACTCGGATTATTCCGCTCTGAAGATGATCTGGCCGAACAGATGAAGCAGGCGCAGCGGATGCCATCAATGGAGAACAGCGCCCGTAATCTGCTGCTCAATCAAAGGGTATCGACCGAAAGCCCGTTTGTTTCCCCCGATGTGTGGAAGTCGTGTGGTGGTAGTGTCCTTGATTTTGAGGATACCCCTGTCTATGCCGGCCTGGACCTGTCTGCCCGTACCGACCTGACCGCCTTGGTCATTATCGGCAAAGTGGATGGTGTCTGGCAGACAGTCCCGCATTTCTGGACACCCGAGCAAGGAATAGCGGATCGAGCGCACAAAGACAGAAGCCCGTATGACGTATGGGCCAGACAAGGGCTATTGCACACGACACCAGGCGCAACCGTGGATTACGAATATGTGGCGATGCAGATTGTCGAGATTCTGGCTGACTTGAACGTCCAAGCCATTGCGTATGACCGCTGGCGCATGGACCTGATGATGCGTGAGTTTGAACGGCTGGGCGTGACGTTGCCGTTGATGCCATTCGGACAAGGGTTTAAGGATATGTCCCCGGCCTGGATGCCGTGGAAGCTGAATTGCTCAATGGCCGCGTGGCTCATGCGATGCATCCGGTCCTGACTATGTGCGCTGCCAATGCTGTAGTAACGAAAGACCCAGCCGGCAATCGCAAACTGGACAAGGGCCGAGCAACGGGCCGCATTGACGGTATGCAAGCGATGGCAATGGCTTTCGGTGCTGCTGGTGGCGCCGAAGTGGAACAGACATATGAAGCGTATGAATTCGATTTTGCATGATGTTCTCCCCAGCTACCGGGGACCGCTTGTAGGCTTGCAAGCGGAGAGGGTAGATGAGGATCAGACGGTGAGTGCCTCATTTAGCGAAAACCCCGTCAGGCGGCGCGATGGAATTTATTGGCCCTTTAATCCTGGGTGCGATTCTCCGCCATCGGTGGCCGCCAACTATTATTTAAGGAACTGACATGGATATAGGCAAACTGAAGCACCGAATAACGATTCAGAAACAGGTAGAAGGATCGGGACCCACCGGCCAGCCGATTCTAAGCTGGGAGACGGTGGCTATCACCTGGGCGCAGGTTCAGGGAATCAGTGGCCGGGAGTTTTTCGCCTCCAGCACTGAACAGGCAGGCACGACATGGAAAATCATCATGCGGTACATACCGGGCCTGAAATCATCCTATCGCGTCCTGCTGGATGACCAGATATTCAATATTAATGGCATTTTGCCAAACAACGACAAGACCATGATTACAGTCATGGCTGAAACCGGAGTAAACAATGGTTGATGTAACCCAAGCTAAAGAGCACATGCGCGTCGATCACGACTTTGAAGACACGCTGATCCAGACCTACATTGATGCGGCGACCGCTGGTGTGCTGGACTATCTGAATCTGGCTGCCATGCCAATTCCGACGCCGGCGCCCGTTACCGCAGCGATCCTGCTAGCCGTAGGCGATCTGTACGAGAATCGGGAAAGCAAGATCGAGAACCGGTCGGTGGATAACCTGACCTACAAACGGCTGCTGGACCCGTACCGAGCGATGGATGTGTGACTTACTCAAATTGAGTGAGTGTCCGCCATTGGCGGGTAAAGCAACCCGCATCTGAAATGCGACTTTCGGATTTGAAATCGAGAGGTTTCCACCAATGGTGGAATACCCCAGTAACAAAATGTCATATTTACCGGATATGATAGGCGCTCATTCAACAAGGAGGTTATATGCCTAGCAAAATAGTACAGATAGCAGTTTCTTCCCCCTATGAAGGCAGCCGTATACATCTTTTTTTTGCATTGGCCGAAGATGGAACCGTGTGGAAGCGCCTAGAGCATCTCAGTGACAGCTCAGAGGGAAAATGGATACAGATACCAGCTTTGCCCGACGGCATATCCGATGAGGCCTTTAATGACTTTGTTAGTAACCCAATCGGTGGATAGGGTCGGTTTGAGAAGCCCTACCTAAGTAACTGGTTACTCCGAATCGAGGACACAGACCAAAATGGGCGCCTGATTTATCCTAAAAACAACGCCCTACTTTTCCATAGCCATCCATTTCAAAAGGGTAACCAAAGGGTAACCAGCGACAGACGTAAAAAATGCCCTACAAACATTAATTTGTAAGGCATTGATTTTATTACTACTTTGGTCCCCCCGGCTGGACTCGAACCAGCGACCAAAGGATTATGAGTCCTCTGCTCTAACCAACTGAGCTACAGGGGGTATCCATTATTTTGGCCGCCTGTCAGACTACCTTGTGTATAAAACACCTGACAAATGCGGCCAATTTCCGGCTTTTTTCCTGCCCACCACATTTAAATATTGCCGGTACTAGCAGCAGATATTCATACAAATCTCTGCGTACAACCCGCAAATTTAATTACTGGTTTTCAAGAAAGCTTTTAAGTTTATCAGCTCTGCTTGGATGACGCAACTTGCGCAGCGCTTTGGCTTCTATCTGACGGATCCGCTCGCGGGTCACGTCAAACTGCTTACCCACCTCTTCCAGCGTCTGATCCGAACTAATGCCGATACCGAAACGCATGCGCAGCACTTTGGCTTCGCGTGGCGTCAAAGAGTCGAGCACTTCCTTGAAGGCATCGCGCATGGAGCCATACAGCGCGTTGTCTGATGGCGCCAGTGTGGCGTTGTCTTCGATGAAGTCGCCCAGATGCGAATCATCATCATCACCAATCGGCGTTTCCATGGAAATGGGCTCTTTGGCAATTTTGAGAATCTTGCGGATCTTCTCTTCCGGCATATCCATTTTCTGCGCCAGTGTTGCCGGATCGGGCTCGGTGCCTGTTTCCTGCAGAATCTGACGATTGATACGATTCATCTTGTTGATGGTTTCAATCATATGAACCGGAATACGGATCGTGCGTGCCTGGTCGGCAATCGAGCGCGTAATGGCTTGACGAATCCACCATGTGGCGTACGTAGAAAACTTGTAGCCACGACGGTACTCGAACTTGTCCACGGCTTTCATCAGGCCTATATTGCCTTCCTGAATCAGATCAAGGAACTGCAGGCCGCGGTTGGTGTATTTCTTGGCAATAGAAATAACCAGCCGCAAGTTGGCCTCGATCATTTCGCGCTTGGCTTTCTTGGCCTTGGCTTCGCCGGTGACCATGCGCTTGTTCACGTCTTTCAGATCTTTGAGAGGCAGAACAACGGTATTTTCCAGGTCTATCAGTTTTTGCTGAATTTCATGGATATCAGGAATGGAGCGCTCTAGCGTTTCTGCGTAGGCAGCGTTCTTGTTCACTTCATCCTGCACCCAGTTCAAATTGGTTTCCTGACCGGGGAATACTTTGATGAAGTAAGAACGTGGCATGCCGACACGATCCACGCAGGTATGCAGGATGGCGCGTTCCAGCTGGCGCACTTCCTCAACCTGGTTACGCAGCGTGTCTGCAAGGCGCTCAACCATTTTGGCGGTAAAACGCACACCCATCAGTTCTTCAAGAATGGCTTCCTGGGCACGAATGTAGTCGGGCGTACGGTAGCCGCCTTGCTCGTAAACAGTACGCATTTTGCCGAACCATTTTTCGACGGAATCGAATTTTTCCAGCGCCTGTTGACGCAGCATTTCCAGCTGCTTGCTGCTCATGCCGCCGGCCGGGCCGTCGTCACTCTCGTCTTCTTCCTGCACGCCTGAGCCGGCATATTCTTCGCCGTCTTCGGTGACCAGGCCATCAACGATTTCATCAATCTGCGCCTGGCCATCGCGAACGCGCTGGATGTGATTCAGAATTTCCTGAATCGTAGTCGGGCAGGCAGCAATAGCCATGACCATGTGCTTGAGGCCTTCCTCAATACGCTTGGCAATCTCGATCTCGCCTTCACGCGTCAGCAACTCGACCGTACCCATTTCGCGCATATACATGCGGACAGGGTCGGTGGTGCGACCAAAGTCGGAATCCACCGTGGTAAGCGCAGCTTCGGCTTCGTCTTCCACGTCGTCGTCGGATGATGCAACGGGTGCGTTGTCGCTCAGCAGCAGCGCTTCTGCATCAGGCGCCTGATCATAGACCGAGATGCCCATGTCGCTGAAAGTGCTGATGATGCCGTCAATGGCCTCTGCATCTACCAGATCATCGGGAAGATGGTCATTGATTTCGCCGTAGGTGAGGTAGCCCCGTTCCTTGCCCAGTTTGATGAGCAGTTTAAGACGATTGCGGCGCGCTTCCTGTTCTTCAGGCGAGACCGGGCCGCGACTTGATACCTCTTTGGCATCTTTCGCACCACGTTTGCCGCGCTTGGCCGGTTTGAAATCGGGCACCTCTTCTACTTCGCCGTCTTCAGATTCGAGAAACTCGTCATCTTCGTCATTGCTTTTGTTTTTTGACGGACGGCCAGGCTTACGGCCTGTTCCAACCTTGGGCTTGCGTTTACCGGCTTTTTCCTGATCCAGATCGGTGTCGTCCAGATCGAAGTCCGTGTCATCCAGGTCAGCTTTTGCCTGCACTGTTTTGGACGCAGCCGTTTTGGCCGGGGCCTTTTTGGCAGCCGGGCGGGCCGATGCCCCTTTGGCTGGCGTCTGGGCAGCGACCGTTTTTACAGTTTTGGCTTCTGCCTGCGCAGCTGTCGCCGTTTTGCTGGCCGGTGCCTTTGTCCCGGGTTTAGCCGAAGGCGCTGACTTGGTTACTTTTGCAGCAGTATCTTTCACATTCATTTCCGGTTTGGCGGCCTTACTGACTTTGCCTGAAGCCGCCGTTTTTTTCACTGAAGGACTTGCCTTGGTCTCTGCTGGCACCGTTTTGCCTTTTTTCAGGGCAGAACTGGCTGGTGCGGTGGTTTTCGAAGAAGACTTTGCGGTCACTTTCTTAACTGCTGTCTTGGAAGGAGTTGGTTTACTACTGGATTTGGTCATAGTCAGTTCCGGCAATCTCAGATCAACACAAACAAAACAAAAACAACAAAACCACGCACTGCTTTGCCGCTTGTTATTTTTTATTTAAGCAGCAAAAGGAGGCGCATATATAGAGACGAGCAAACTTTACATTATACACGAGTAATTTATAAAACCCTTATTTTAACAATCTGATACGGGCATTGATGGCCTTGTATCGTTCGCGATCCGCTGCGGATTTCAAGCCACCGACAACCAGGTTTTCCTTATCCTGGTTCAGGCGTTCGAATTCGATTTTGCGCAGCGCATCATTCCACTCTGCGGCGGGGTCGGGTAAGGCATCCTCGTCGAAAGAGTCAATTGTCAGACCAGTCAGCATATTGGCTATTTCGGAGCCGGGCTCGGCGCGTTGTATGAGCGCCGCAAGATGTGTTGCCTGAGTGGTCTGGGCAAATGCAATAAATTCCCTTACATAAGCAAATTGGGGCTGAACCCCAAAACTTCAAGTTGCTGGTCGGTTATTTTATGAACCAGCTCCAGATTGGAGGCCAGCAACTTGATGAGCCTGCGGGCCAGCGGCGTTACCTGGCGACCACCTCGACGGCGCCGGCACGCCCAAAACGGGCAGATGGCTTGGGCTCAAACGACGCTGGCGCTGTATCAAATGGCGAGCCAAATGGAGAGCCATCCTGAGCTGCGCCCTGGTTTTTGGCAGGCGCATCGGGCAGTGTTTTTTGCCATTCCTGACGCTTTTGTGCCGCTTCTTCAAAACGAGCAAGATCGGTTAGCAACTCAGCCGAGGTCAATGAGACCAGCTTGGCAAAGTCATTCTCGATCTGCGTCCGAATACCCGAAGCCGGGATAGCCGAGATCAGGGGCCGGGCCTCATGCAGGCAGGCTGCCCTGCCCTCGGCTTCGTTCAGATTATGGCGCGAAGCCAGTTCTTCAAGCAGGAAGGTGGACAGCACGCGGGACTGTGCAAGCTCCTTGCGAAACGCTTCCGGGCCCAGATCGCGCACAAAGGAATCAGGATCGTGTTCATTGGGCAGAAACAGGAATCGTAAGGAGATATCGTCACGCAAGAACGGCAAGCACACATTCAGCGCTTTCCAGGCCGCACGACGCCCCGCCCCGTCGCCATCAAAACTGAAAATGATGCGATCGCTGGTGCGCAGCAATTTCTGGATATGGGTCGGCGTAGTAGCTGTGCCCAGCGTGGCCACCGCAAACCCGATACCCTGCTGCGCCAGACCCACTACGTCCATGTAACCCTCAACAACAAGCACACAGCCTTCTTGCCGGATACCCTGGCGATTTTCCCACAGGCCGTACAGCTCCTGACCCTTGTTAAATACCGGGGTTTCCGGAGAATTCAGGTATTTGGGCTCGCCCTTGCCAATGATTCGACCGCCAAAGCCGATCAGATTACCCTTCGCATTAATGATGGGAAACATGATCCGTTCACGGAAACGGTCGTAGCGGCGGCCGTCATCGGACTCAATGACCAGGCCAGCTTCGGTCAGCAATGGGTCATCGTAGTTGTCAAAAACCTGCTTTAGCCCGCTGCGATCATGGCCAGACCAGCCCAGCCCAAATAGCTTGGCAGTCTTGCCGGTAATGCCCCGCTGCTTGAGGTAGGCAATGGCATCCTGACTTTCCCTGAGCAGCGCCAGATAACGCACCTGGCTTTCTCCAGGACCTGCTGATGCCGATTGACTTCCGCTTTTTGTTCGCGCGCACGCACCTGTTGCTGCGGGCTGCGCTGCTCTTCAGGCACGACCATACCCACATTCGCAGCAAGAGACCGCACCGCTTCGGGAAACGAGGCCCCGGTGTGCTCCATAAGGAATGTGATGGCAGTACCATGCGCGCCGCAGCCAAAGCAGTGATAAAACTGTTTGGTGGGACTAACGGTAAAGGAAGGCGATTTTTCGTTGTGAAAGGGGCAAAGGCCGAGTAAATTCGCTCCGCCCTTTCTAAGTTGAACGTACTTGCCAACAACATCGACAACGTCGACCCGTGCCAGCAAGTCCTGAACAAAGCTGTCAGGAATCAACTGTACACATTAATACATGCGTGGAGGCAATTGCTGGCTACGGATACGTTTGTAGTGACGTTTAACCGCAGCAGCGTGCTTGCGTTTGCGCTCTGCTGTTGGTTTTTCGTAGAACTCGCGTGAGCGCAGTTCTGTCAGCAGACCGGTTTTTTCGATAGTGCGTTTGAAGCGGCGAAGCGCGGCTTCAAATGGCTCGTTCTCTTTTAAGCGTACGTTAGGCATGAATTGTAGGCGTGTTCTTTAAAATTGGAAGAAAAAATCTTGGATAATCAAGGATTCTAGCACAAAAGCTCAGGATTGTGTACCTTTTCTTACCCAGGCTTCCAGCTGATGGGGTCGTAAACTGTCGTAATCTTCAAACGGTTGGTGGATCCACGGGTTGGTGGGCAGCTTATCGATGTAATAATCGGGCTCTGCCTTGGCGTGGCCTTTCCACCACAAAACAGCAGATCGCAGCTCTGTAATGGCAGGATATTGCGTAACCAGGTGCTCCTGGACCCGGGCAAAGGTCAGCCCGGTGTCAACCATATCATCTACCAGTAAAACCCGGCCATCGAGCGTGCCTCGCGTAATGGTGATGAATTTGGCGATATCCAGCTGCCCCTGCACGGTGCCGGCGGCTTCACGATAGCTGCTGGTGGCAAGTATGCCCAGCGGCACATCGAAAATACGGGATAGCACATCGCCGACCCGCACTCCGCCCCGTGCCAGGCACAGGATTTTGTCAAATTTCCAGCCGGATTGATGAACCACCAGCGCAAGCCGTTCGATCAACCGGTTATATTCATCCCAGCTGATCCACAAATGTTTGTCAGAATTTTCTGGCGCACTCATGTTCTGTTGTCCTTCAGGCTGGCTGGTCCAGGAACGGATGGCGACGCAAAATGGTTTCCATACGGTCCGGCCCGGTGGAAATAATATCGACCGGCACTTCGCAGATTTCTTCGATACGAGTCAGAAAACGACGGGCGTTTTCCGGCAGTTTATCGTATTCCTTGACGCCCACTGTGGAATCGGTCCAGCCAGGCATGGTTTCAAGGATAGGCTCAGCCCTTTCCACCGCTTTGTAGCCATATGGCAACAAATCGATTTTTTTGCCGTCCAGCATATAGCCGGTACACAGGCCAATGCTTTCCAGACCATCCAGCACATCCAGCTTGGTGACACACAGACCGCTAATGCCGTTGATGATGACAGAACGCTTGAGCGCGGCGCCATCGAACCAGCCACAACGACGCGGACGTCCGGTTACCGCACCAAATTCGTTGCCGACTTTGGCAATGTGCGCCCCGACTTCATCCATCAGTTCAGTTGGGAACGGACCGGAGCCGACACGCGTGGTGTAGGCCTTGGTAATACCCAATACATAATTGAGGCGTTGCGGACCTACTCCGGCACCTGCCGAGGCCGCGCCGGCAATACAATTGCTGCTGGTCACAAAGGGATAGGTGCCGTGATCTATATCCAGCAACGCGCCTTGCGCACCTTCGAACAACAGCTGCTGCCCTTCTTTTTCCGCCTGGTACAGCAGTGCGGAAACGTCGGCCACCATGGGCTTGATCACAGGTGCCAGCGCCAGTGCCTGGTTTTTTACTTCGTCAAAGGAAACCGGCTCGGCGCCAGGTACTGGGTCAGAATAAAGTTGTGGTATTCCAGCACTTCCTTGAGTTTTTCATCAAAGAGATCAAGATCGTACAGATCCTGTACGCGCAGGGCGCGGCGCGCCACCTTGTCTTCATAGGCAGGGCCGATGCCGCGCCCGGTCGTGCCGATCTTGTTTTCACCCTTGCGGGCTTCACGGGCCTGATCCACCGCCACATGATATGGCAGGATTAGCGGGCAGGCTTCGGAAATGCGCAGGCGACTGCGCACATCCAGGCCGGCCGCTTCAAGCTCTTCAATTTCCTTGAGCAGCGCTTCGGGCGACAGCACCACGCCGTTGCCAATATAGCAAATGGCATGAGGGTGCATAATGCCTGACGGTATGAGCCGCAGGACGGTACGCTTGCCATTGATCCAGAGAGTATGACCGGCATTGTGACCGCCCTGAAAGCGCACAACACCTTGCGCTGACTCGGCCAGCCAGTCAACGATCTTTCCCTTGCCTTCGTCACCCCATTGGGTGCCAATTACCACTACGTTCTTGCTCATAAAAGTGACTTTGTACAAAAGTTCATCTTATTCCTGCCGAACAAATCAGCAGGACCCGATTAGTTGGTGCTTTTCAGCATCCATTGACCGTTGTCGCAAACCAGTTCACGGTCGAAAACAAATTCATCAATACTTTGCGTGGTACCCGGAAAAAACTGAACTACCACATTGCCATCCTGCCGAAGCTGGCGAATCTTTTCACCCAGCGCAGGATCGGAACTCCACGGCGCGCGCACAGCGCGGGAGGGTTCGGCCGGAGCCAGACCGGCGGAAACCTTACGCAAATCCAGGCTGAACCCGGTCGCCGCGCGAGCCCGCCCGAAGGAGGTGCCGGCATTGTCGTAGCGACCGCCGCGAACAATGGCATCGGGCCAGCCGCGGCCAAAAATGGCAAAACTGACGCCAGAGTGATAATCATAGCCCTTGACGTCAGCCAAATCTATTCCGACAGCAGTCACATCAAGCGCATCCACCAGCGTACGCAATGCCTGCAGCGCGGCACGGATGCCCGGCAAATCGGGCAAGGCTGCAGCCGCCTCATCCAGCACCGCGACATCGCCATACAGCGATGGCAGGCGGATCAGCGCAGCAGCAATGTCGTCCGGCACCCCGGGAGTGGCTTCAAATAGCTGTCGCAAGCCGGGAACATCTTTTTCCTTGAGCAGCGACAACACTTCGCCAGCCTGATCCTGCAGGCCTGCAGCTTCGATCAGCGCGCGCGATACCCCCGGATGATTCAGGTCCAGGCTGGCATTTTCTATACCCGCCAGGCAAGGCTGTCCAGCGCCAGCTGGATAATCTGCAAATCTGCTTCGTAGCCGGCGTAGCCATAAATTTCGGCCCCGATCTGCAGCAACTCACGATCTGCCAGCAAGCCCGAAGGACGTGCATGCAACACGCTGCCACAATAACAAAGCCGGGCCACGCCTTCACGATTGAGCAAGTGCGCGTCAATGCGTGCCACCTGCGAGGTCATGTCGGCGCGCACGCCCATGGTGCGACCGGAGAGCTGATCCACCAACTTATTGGTTTGCAGCTTAAGGTCTTGGCTGTTGCCGACAAAGAGCGAGTCGGTATATTCAACCAGCGGCGGCGCGACCAGTTCGAAACCGCAGTTTCGATACAGGTCCAGCATCGCACGACGCAGCTCTTCGATTCGGCGCGCTTCTGCGGGCAAAATATCGGATAGATGTTCAGGGAGTAGCCAGTTGCTTGTTGTCATGTCCGAAAATGGAGAAACCAAACAAAAATGCGACTCGGTTGCGTAAGCAGCCGAATCGCATTGATAAAAGTGACTTAAAACTTACAGTATATTGTACTCTTTAATTGGCTGTAAGTCGCGCAAATGGTTCTTTTGCGAATTATTGTACCGGTAGCGGCGCACGCGCTCCACCCGCAGGTGCAGCCTGTCCGCCGGCGCCAGATTGGTTGAAATAACGGAAGAAATCGGAAGCCGGATCAACAACCAGTAAATCGTTGCGGCTGCTGAAGGCGCTGCGATATGCATCCATGCTGTTATAGAAGCTGAAGAATGCCGGATCCTTGCCATAGGCTGCCGCATAAATCTCGGCCGCTTCGGCGTCGCCCTGCCCGCGCAGCACTTCGGCCTTGGCTTCGGCTTGGGCCAACTCTACACGTACCTTGCGGTCCGCTTCGGCCTGGATACGTTCCTTGTCTGCCGCGCCATTGGCGCGCAGGCTGTTGGCTTCTTCCTTACGCTCGGCCTGCATCCGGGCATAGACAGACTCGGACACCTCGGGCGAGAACTCGATACGCTTGAGCCGGACATCTACAACTTCGATACCCAGCGGCTTGGCGCGCTGCTCAACGTTTTTCACGATCTCGTCCATTACCACGTGGCGCTCTTGCGAGATTACGTCACGAACAGTACGAGTGTTAACAGACGCATTCAGCGCGTCGCGAATTTGCGCGCCCAGACGGTTCTGGGCGGCATCAAGACGATTACCGAAAGAAATGTAATAACGCAGCGGATCAATAATGCGCCATTTGACGTAGGAGTCGATAATCAGGTTCTTCTTCTCAGAAGTCTGGATGCGCTCTGCATCGCCTGACTCAATGGTCTGGATCCGCTTATCGAGCTTGACTACCGTTTCCAGTGGCGCAGGCCACTTGAAGTGCAGCCCGGGCTCGGACACTGTGCGCTTCCATTGCCCCAGTTTGAACACCAGGGCTGTATTGCGTTCACTCACCGTATACACCGATGAGGAAAAAAGAAATGCGGCGATGACAAAGATGACCGCCCCGAAGATTGTTTTATTCATGATGGGTCCTCTTACCTGCTGCGGTCAAAATTATCACGGCTCAAACGATTATCGTTGCGTGTTGCCGTGGTATTGCCGGTCGACGAAGTATCGGTCGACGAACTTGACGAGGATGAATCACTGGCGGGCTTGCGCGGCGGCGGCCGTTGCCCGGTCTGGCCTTCGAGAATCTTGTCGATTGGCAGATACATCATGTTGTTGCCGTCTTTGGTATCAAGCAGCACTTTTGACGTATTTTCAAACACCTCTCGCAGCGTAGAAATATAGATCCGCTCGCGGGTCACTTCCGGCGCCTTCGCATACTCGGCCTGCACGCTTTCAAAGCGTGAGGCCAGACCTTTGGCCTGCGTTACGATTGCTTCACGATAGCCTTCTGCACTTTCAACCAAACGCGAAGCACGACCTCGAGCCTCAGGAATGACCTTGCTGGCGTAAGCATTACCTTCGTTTTTCTGCCGCTCGTTATCCTGACCAGCCTTGATGGCGTCTTCAAATGCTGCCTGCACTTGTTCCGGGGGTTGTACGTTCTGGATCGCGACAGAAGTCACTTCAATGCCGGAACGATAGCGATTCAGAATCTGTTGCATCAGCTTCATAACGTTGTTGGCTGCTGCAGTACGAGATTCATACAGAATATTGTTCATGGACTCTTTGCCCACGATTTCGCGCATGGCGGTTTCACCAGACTGGCGTACTGCCTCAGTTGGATTGACCATAGAGAACAGGAAGTCGGCTGCAGGCGAGCGCTGTGTGGCTGCGTCGGGCGTCAGTTCGGTCTTGAGGCGGTAATGTACTGCGAACTGCACCTCGACGATGTTTTCGTCTTCGGTGAGCATCAGCGACTCTGCCGGTACTTTGTTGTTCAGATCGTTCTTATAACCAAATGTAAAGTTGCGCACACTGGAAACATCGACCTTTTCAACACTCTGGATAGGCGTTGGCATATGCCAATGCATGCCTGGCAACACGGTAGTTTGGTAGCGACCAAATTGTGTGACCACGCCCACATAGCCTTCGCGGACGATATAAAAGCCGCTTACCAGCCATAGCGCCAGCGCGGCAATGATGATGAACACGATACCCAGCCGTGTCACCTTTGGCGAAGGGGAAAACCCATTATTCTGCGGAGGGCGGTCGAACCCGTTATTGCCACCGCCCTGCTTTTTGCCGAAAAGGGATTTGAGCCGTTTGTTGAAATCATTCCAGACCTGATCGAGATCTGGCGGGCCGTCATTGGGCCTGCCGGGACGTTTCGATGGATCGTCGGAATTATTGTTGTTCTGGCTTCCTCGACCCCAACCCGGATCATTAAGATTAAAAAGATTAAAGAATCGCAACTTCGTTTCCTATTGAAGGCCTGAATTCAGCGATTGCCCCGCGCAACCCATCCAGACCAGTTCGTTGTAGTGCACTCACAAATATACGGGCTGGTTCGCCCTTCTCGTTTCTTTCTACTTGCGGTTCATAGCCCGCTTGATCTATTTTATTGTAAATAAGTATACAAGGGATCTCATTGGCCCCAATTTCTTCTAAAACTTTATCAACTTCGGCAATCTGCTCGTCTCTTTGCGGGCTGGCCGCATCCACTACATGCAATAAAAGGTCCGCGTGCACCGTCTCTTCAAGTGTCGCCTTAAAGGCGGCAATCAGCGTCGTGGGCAGATCGCGGATAAAGCCGACCGTATCGGAGATGACCACATTGCCGGCACCTTCGATCCATATTTTTCTGGTCGTGGTATCCAGCGTGGCAAACAACTGGTCTGCTGCGTAGGCATCTGCTCTGGTGAGGGCATTAAACAATGTGCTTTTGCCCGCATTGGTATAGCCGACCAGCGATACCGACAGTGTATTGCTGCGTACCCGCGAGCGGCGCTGTGTCTTGCGCTGGCGCTCTACCCGAGCCAGGCGCTCGCGCAGTACCTTGACCTTGGAGCCAATCATGCGGCGATCCATTTCCAGCTGAGATTCGCCCGGCCCGCGCATGCCAATACCACCCCGTTGTCGTTCAAGGTGAGTCCACATTCGTGTAAGACGCGTAACCAAATG
Source organism: Advenella kashmirensis WT001 (assembly GCF_000219915.2). Lineage (NCBI taxonomy): Bacteria > Pseudomonadati > Pseudomonadota > Betaproteobacteria > Burkholderiales > Alcaligenaceae > Advenella > Advenella kashmirensis. Next base: position 2,321,858 of record NC_017964.1, read on the forward strand.
CTGCAACTGGGCAAGCTCAACCTGCAGCTTGCCCTCGTGGCTCTTGGCGCGCAAGGCAAAAATATCCAGAATTAGCGCGACCCGATCTACCACGCGTCGCTCAAAAGCGCGCTCCAGGTTGCGCTGCTGGGCCGGGCTCAGCGGCTGATCAAACAGAATCAGCTCAACATCTTCGGCCTCGGCCATGGCGACCGCTTCTTCGAGCTTGCCTTTACCTATGTAGTAGGCAGCATCGGGTTTGTCTCGCTTTACTGTAAGGGTGCCCGCAATATCTGCGCCCGCCCCTTCGGCCAGCATTTGAAATTCTTCGGCGTGTGCCGGATGATCCAGATCGCCTGAATCTACACTGATAATTAATACGCGCATAGCGTCCTGAAAAACAAAAGGCCCGCACAAGAGGGCTTGGCGGGCTTTTGCGAAAACCTGAGGTTGTTATTCCTGTTCAGCTGGTGCGTCAATTTGGAAACTGACGGCCCTTGCGGGGACAACTGTAGAAATAGCATGCTTGTAGACCATTTGCGTTACCGTATTGCGCAACAATACGACGTACTGGTCAAAGGATTCGATCTGCCCTTGCAATTTGATTCCATTTACAAGGTAAATGGAAACGGGAACATGTTCTTTACGTAACGCGTTCAGGAAAGGATCTTGTAGTGATTGCCCTTTAGTGCTCATTGGCTAGGCTCCATATGTTATTTGGGTTTACAACTGAAAACGACTTTACTGATTTACCTGATTACTGATCAGCCACAAACGACAATACAGGATCCATCAGAAAAAAAGCAGTAATTTGCTATATTAGATTAAGAAACTATTTCAGACAATGACTTAATGAGTGTTTCGCATTGTTTTTTTGTGCCAATCGTAACACGTAGAAATGAAGCGATACGTGGAAGACGGAAGTGACGCACCAAAATGGCGTGTGACCGCAATGCGACCACCAACTGTGCCGCATCATGGCGCGGATGCGATATGAAAACAAAATTCGCCTTGGACGGCAACACGACGAAACCGAGCCTGGTCAATGCCTCGGTCAGTTCATCACGCGTGGCGATAACCTCCCGTGTTGTGTGTTCGAAGTATGCCTGATCTTCAAACGCAGCAATGGCGCCCGCTTCAGCAAGGCGATCGACAGGATACGAATTAAAACTATTCTTGACGCGAACCAATCCTTCCAGCAGTTCGGGCTGGCCCAGCGCAAAGCCGACCCGCAAGCCAGCCAGCGAGCGGGATTTGGAAAGCGTCTGCAGCACTACCAGATTCTTGTATTTTTTGATCAGCGGCACACATGACTCTGCACCGAAATCAACATACGCCTCGTCAACGGCAACGACCCATTGCGGGCGTTCAATCAGCAATCGCTCGATCTGCGCGCGTTTAAGCGCAATACCAGTTGGGGCATTCGGATTGGGGAAAATGACGGCACTGACAGACTCGGTCGGCAATGCCAGATAATCCTCAACACGAATCGTGAAGTCGTCGGCCAGCGGGACATTCTGAAAATCAATGTCGTAAAGCCGGCAATAGACCGGATAGAAACTGTAAGTAATATCGGGAAACAGAATCTGTTTGCCGTGATGGCGAAACAGACTCAGAAAAAGATGCGCCAGCACTTCATCGGAACCGTTGCCGGGGAACACATGGTCTACGGGCAGATCGTAATACTTGCCCAGGGCCGTACGCAGGCGGTCACTCTCAGGACTTGGATACAGGCGCAGCTGATCCGCCGTGGCCTGGCGAATCGCCTCAAGAACCGCAGGAGACGGCGCAAAGGGTGACTCGTTGGTATTGAGCTTGATCAGATCCGTCTGCTTCGGCTGTTCGCCAGCACATAGGATCCAGCGTTTTAACAAAATCACTCCAGTACGCACTCATTTTTTTACTCTGCTTTCTTATATGGATTTTTCGAAGACTTGAATTCGATCCGCAACGGCGTCCCCTCCAGCTTGAACGCAGTGCGCATTCTGGACTCCAGATAGCGGCGGTAGGATTCCGGAATCGCATCCAGCGCATTGCCATGAATGACAATGAGTGGCGGATTCTGTCCACCCTGGTGCGCATAGCGCATCTTGGGTCGGAAAATTCCCTTGCGCGGCGGCTGCTGCTGCTCAACTGCCGCATGCAATTCGCGGGTAAGCTTGGGCGTTGACAATTTGGCAAACGCGGCAGCATGCGCCTCGTGCACCGAACGCATCAACTGCGTGATACCTGCACCCTTGAGCGCAGAAATAGTATGCATTTTTGCAAATGACAAGAAGCGCAGCTTGCGCTCAAATTCACGTTCGATCCAGTCGCGCTTATCGCGATCCAGGCCGTCCCATTTGTTGATGGCCACCACCAGCGCCCTGCCGGTCTCAAGCACAAACCCCGCAATGTGCGCATCCTGTTCGGAAATCTCGCTTTGTGCATCAAGCATGAGCACGACCACGTTACTGGCTTCGATCGCCTGCAGTGTCTTGATCACCGAGAACTTCTCGATCGATTCGAACACTTTACCGCGTTTGCGCAGACCAGCCGTATCGATCAGGGTATACAGGCGGCCGTTACGTTCAAATTCAATTTCAATCGCATCGCGCGTGGTGCCGGGCATATCAAAAGCGATCACCCGCTCTTCACCCAGCAACGTATTGATGAGCGTGGATTTGCCAACGTTGGGACGCCCCACAATCGCCAGTTTCAGGCGGTGGTCGGTAAATTCATCAGACGTGGCTTCGATCCCTTCCTCTGCGGTGTCGGCGGTCGCCAGCACCTGCGCGATCTGCTCGTCTGACAGCTCCGCTTCATCGGCCTGCTCATCTTCCCCGGCTTCGGTTTGATTCGCTGGCTGATTCTGTGTCAGCACTTCGGCCAGCGCAGTCTCGATAAGATCGACTACACCATCGCCATGTGCCGATGAAATCGCATAGGGTTCGCCCAGGCCGAGCTCATGAAAGTCTGCCGTGGCTACGCCATGTTCATGCCTTCGGCTTTGTTCACAGCCAGAAAAACATGCGCCCGTGTCTTGCGCAACAGTCGGGCAATTTCATGATCGTGCGCATTGACTCCGGCGCGCGCATCAACCAGAAATATCACGACATCGGATTCAGAGATAGCCAGGCTGGTTTGCCTTGCCATTTCCATAAGGATGCCGCTTTTGGCAACGGGCTCAAAACCACCCGTATCCACGACCAGAAACGGTATGTCGCCAACCCGGCCTTCACCGTAGTGCCGATCGCGTGTGAGACCGGCATAGTCGGCCACCAGCGCCGCCCGGGAACGCGTCAGGCGGTTAAACAGGGTTGACTTGCCAACATTGGGTCGGCCAACCAGCGATACCACGGGTTTAAAGGAAACAGTACTCAACGTGCACCAAGCATAACAAGATTACCCGCACCGGTTTGCACCAGGATTCCCTGGGCGGTGGCGGTCAGCGGCGATAGCATCGGATCGCCCCCAAATTCGGATCTGCCAAGCAGATGCCCATCGGCATCGGACAGATAATGTATATAGCCTTCATAATCACCAACAGCAACAACATTGCCGTTGGACACCGCGTTGGTCAGGCCCCGGTTCTTCAGAACCTGATTGATCCATTGCTGTTGGCCGTTACCCAATGCCATGCGTACGACTTCACCGTGAATGCCGGTGGCATACAGTGAGTTATTTTGCAGCGTGACGCCTGTCGCGCTGGAAAATGGCTGCGACCACAATGCCTGTCCGTCGCCGCGGCCGGGGGTATAGCAGCCGGCGTTGCCTGATAAGTGGCCACGCACACGCCATTTCCAACCAGCACAGGTGCGCCGACAACATCGGTCACGCTATCGAGATCGGTCACGCCGCGAATGGGGCCGGCCAGGATATCCCACTGCAGTCTGCCGGTCTTCAGATCCAGAGCAACCAGCCGGCCACTGGGAACGGCCACCAGCACATTACCCTTGTCGATAATCATGCGGGACACGGCGCGCAGCGCCAGCGCTGCATTGGTGCGCTGGTAATTCCATAGTAGCTCGCCACTGCTGGCGTCAAAACCCTGGACACGATAATCGTCGGCCCGCACCACCACAACGCCCTGCCCTACGGCTGGCGGCGTCGACACCCGAGTACTGGCTTTGGCGGTCCACAACGTTTTGCCGGCCATATCCAGCGCCGTAATCTTGCCGTCGGGAGCAGCAACAACGGCAATATTGCCATCCGTTCCCACACCTGCAGACAAGGTTTCACCCACCGATGTTTTCCACTGTATGGCGCCATTGGATAACGCAACCCGGGCCACAGATCCATCCGGCGTTGCCGCCAATACACTGTCACCGGCAACCGCAGGGGCGAACCCGACGCCGCTACCGGAACCAATAGAGGCGGTCCAAGCCGCAGCAGGCACTGTGGTCTGGGTATACTCGGTCAGATCAACCGGCTCAAATTGCGACGGAGTCTCAAACAGGCTGCAACCGCCAAGCGCCAGGCGCCTACCAGCACTGTAAGTTTCAGAAAACGACGAGGCGTATGTTGAAACATCATGATTATTCTCCACCTAAAGCACTGATTTTCAATTGAATAGTGTTCACAAATGCTGCCGGTAACTGCTTGCCGGAAAGCGCCGCTTTCCACGCTGCAACAGCCTCCTGCTTCTTGCCTGAGCGATCAGCACATCGCCTTTACGATCATCGTAAAGCGCCTTGAATGCCTCGGGCGGATTATTCAATTGCGCCAGCGCCTCGTCGAATTTTTTCTGATCAGCGTAGACACTGGCCAGACGCAACTTTGCCACAGGCAACAACTCAGGGAAATCATTGCCGCGCCCAGCCAGCCAGGTCAACTCCTGCTGCGCCTGCTCATAGTGGCCGCCACGAATATAAAAATCGGCCGCCAGCAAAGCACCACGGCAGCGTAGGCGGTATCGCCATAACTCTTCTTGAGTTCAGCCGCAGCCTGGTCCAGCCTGGCCTGGCTGTCTGCGTCAGAAGACACGGCCGAAGTTTGGACGATTTCATAATAGCCAAGCGCCTGCTTGACCTGCGAGGACTGATACCAATTCCAGCCGTACCACGCCAGTATGCCCAGCATGACAACAATAATAGCGGTCAGAATTGTGTTGCCGAAACGATCCCACCACCCCTTTAGCGAGTCGATCCTTTCCTGTTCTTCGAGGTCAAAAGCCATATTCTTCAACTATCCTTTACTGATTTTCAAGCCGATCACGTAACGAGACTGCCTGCTGTTGATTGTTAATATATTTACCGGGCCTGGAGTTTATCCAGCAATGCGCTTGCCAGCTCGCTTTGCGCCACGCTAAATTGCGCTGCGGTCGCGCCCTGGGCATCTGCACGCAAAAATTTCACGGATGCCGTATGCTGAGCCATCTCGGTTTCTCCTAAGATTACTGCAAGGCGCGCGCCGCTGGCATCGGCCCGTTTAAATTGCGATTTGAACGAGCCTGCACCAGGATGCACAATACAGCGCACACCAAGATCTCTGGCCGATTCAGCATGGCAGCAGCGGCGCGAGCCGATTGTGCATCGCTATGGACGAAATATACATCACATTCGGGCGTTGTCTGCACTTTCGCATCTTCCAGCCACAACGCAAGCAATCGTTCCAGTCCGATGGCAAAGCCAATAGCCGGCGCCGTTTTTCCGCCCAGCAGATCAAACAGACCATCATAGCGCCCGCCCCCGCAGACGGTGCCCTGAGCGCCAAGCCTGTCGGTCACCCATTCAAAGACGGTCAGATTATAGTAATCAAGCCCGCGCACCAGCCGCGGATTCAGAGTATAGGCGATATCTGCATCGTCCAGTCGCTGACATATGGCATCAAAGTGCGCCCTGGATTCGCTGCCCAGAAAATCAAACAGCTTGGGCGCCTCATTGGCCATCTGCTGCATCACCGGATTTTTTGTATCCAGCACTCGCAGGGGGTTGCTGTACATGCGCCGCTGTCCGTCAGCATCCAGCACTGCTTTGTGCTTTTCCAGATGGGCGATCAACGCTTCACGGTGCGCCCGTCGCTCCTCCAGTTGCCCAAGCGAATTGAGCTCCAGCCGGATATCGTTGATGCCCAGCTGTTTCCACAAGCGTGCCAGCATGATGATCTGCTCGGCATCAATATCGGGCCCCGCAAATCCCAGGGCCTCGACCGAGATCTGATGAAACTGTCGGTAGCGTCCCTTCTGCGGGCGCTCATGGCGGAACACCGGTCCCATGGTATACAGGCGTTGCGCGCGGTCGTACAACATATTGTGCTCAATCGCTGCCCGCACAATGCCCGCAGTAAATTCCGGGCGCATCGTCATCAGCTCCTGCCGGTCAGCCGACATGCTGAAGGTATACATTTCCTTCTCTACAATATCAGTGACCTCGCCAATACCGCGCGCAAACAGACGCGTCTGCTCCAGTATAGGCGTGCGTACGTTCTGATAGCCATATAGACTCAGCCACTGCCGGAGCATGGCTTCCAGTTCCTCCCAGTGGGCCGACTGGCCTGGCAGGATATCGTTCATTCCGCGTAAAGCTGTGACCTTCTGGAATGCGGTTGTGTTACTCAAAATAGTTACTCTTGTCAGTTCAAATTATTGCTGTTCTGTCCGGACACATCCGAACCCTGTACGCCATAACGCTTGTGCACGTAATCACGCACGATTTCCTGGAATTCTTCGGCAATCGCGTCGCCCTTCAGGGTAACGCTGCGCTGCCCATCGATAAAAACGGGGGCTGACGGGACCTCTCCGGTGCCCGGCAGGCTGATACCAATGTCGGCATGACGCTTTCGCCGGGCCCGTTCACCACACAGCCCATGACTGCAACGTTCATGGATTCCACGCCTGGGTACTGTGCCTTCCACACCGGCATTTGCCGGCGCAGGTAAGACTGGATACTATCGGCCAGCTCCTGGAAGTAGGTGCTGCTGGTGCGCCCGCAGCCTGGACATGCAACGACCATGGGCGTAAACGCCCGCAGCCCCATTGTCTGCAAAATTTCCTGCGCCACGATTACTTCGCGGGTGCGATCGCCCCCCGGTTCCGGCGTAAGGGAAATGCGAATCGTATCACCGATTCCTTCCTGAAGCAGTACGGACAATGCAGCTGTGGAAGCCACAATGCCTTTGCTACCCATGCCGGCCTCAGTCAGGCCCAGATGCAATGGATAATCACAACGGGCCGAGAGGTTCCGATACACCGAAATCAAATCCTGGACATGACTAACCTTACAGGACAGGATAATGGCATCGCCAGCCAGACCCAGCTCTTCGGCACGGGCAGCGTTGGTAATGGCGGACACCACCAGTGCCTCGCGCATCACAGCCGATGCGTCCCAGGGAACGCTGCGCCGACTGTTGTCGTCCATCATTCGCGCCATGAGTTCATGATCCAGGCTGCCCCAGTTTACGCCGATGCGTACCGGTTTCTCATAGCGGCAGGCCACTTCAATCATTTGTGCGAAATTATCGTCACGTTTTTTGCCGCCGCCCATATTACCCGGGTTGATCCGGTACTTGGACAACGCCTGCGCGCACTCGGGAAACTGGGTAAGCAGTTTGTGCCCGTTGTAGTGGAAGTCGCCCACTAGCGGGACCGAGACCCCCATGCGGTCCAGCTGCTCGCGAATGGCCGGCACTTCCTTTGCCGCCTCGGGTGTATTGACGGTAATGCGCACCATCTCGGAACCGGCCTGCGCCAGCTCCTTGACCTGTATTGCAGTTGCAATCGGATCAGCCGTATCGGTGTTGGTCATCGATTGCACCACAACGGGTGCACCACCACCAATCTGGACCTGTTTGGTGTCCCAGACGACACGCGCACCACGCGTCGGACGGCGGGTCAGCTGGCCAATGGGAAACGGCGATTGTTCAACGATGGTCATGATAGTGTTAGTCTTAAACAGAGTGGTATTGCCGAAGTCGGGTCAGCGCACTGCAGCGACAACAGCGATACCATTGAATCAGTTATTCAAACCAGTGCTGCAGGCTTTCGAGACCGAGATCCTGCAAGGTGTACCAGCCGCGGGTAAAGCCGTAGACGGCAATTACGACCAGCACGAGCAGGATGACAAACAGCCACAAGCCTGTACCACTGGAGCGCCCGGACCGGGAATAACTGTCCCGGATTTCATAATCGGTGCTGCGTTTCAGATTGATATTGGTCGGAGCCGCAGTAGCAGCAGCCTGCTGGCCACCCTCGATGCCAGGCTGCTGGCCCAGCAATTGCAACAAAGGTTGTTCATCCGCTTCCAATACCTGCGCATACTTCTTGACCATGCCACGCAACATGAAACCATTGGGCAATGACGCCCAGTTCTGGCTTTCCAGGGCACGCAACTGCGTCTCGGAAAACTTGATGCGATTGGAGATTTCAGCCAGCGTCAGACCCCGGGCAGCCCTTAGCGTCGCGAGCGTTTGGCCCAGCGATTGTACGGGGGCCGACTCTTCACGGGGGGTATCAGCGGCAATGTCTGTTTCGTTGGTCATGAAGAAATCTCGGTAATGGGAATGGATTTGAAGGCCTGCATGCGTTCGCTGATGCGGGTACGGTCTTTAACGTCGCCCGCGAGCTGTCCACAGGCGGCATCAATATCTTCACCTCGGGTCTTACGCACCGTGGTAATCACGCCCTGATCCACCAGCAAGCTGGAGAACTGGCGAATACGTGCATTGCTGGATCGCTTCAGACCGGACTCCGGAAACGGATTGAACGGAATCAGATTCAGCTTGCACTTGACCTGGCGCGTGATATCCACCAGTTGCCGGGCATGTTCATCCGAATCATTCACGCCATCGAGCATAACGTATTCGAAGGTGATGAAATCACGCGGCGCATGCTCAAGATAGCGGTTACAGGCAGCAATAAGCTCGGCCAGCGGGTATTTGCGATTGAGCGGGACCAGTTGATCGCGCAATGCATCGTTCGGCGCATGCAGCGATACCGCCAACGCAACCGGGCAATCATGCGCCAGGCGATCCATGAACGGCACGACACCAGAGGTAGACACAGTTACGCGACGCCGTGACAGCCCATAAGCATTGTCGTCAAGCATTAGCAACAATGCCGGCAGAACCTGATCATAATTCAGGAGCGGTTCGCCCATTCCCATCATGACGACATTGCTGATCACGCGAAGATCCTGATCGTTTACTGCCACATGCGCCCCTGCCTGCCCAGCGGCGGCCAGGCGTGCGGCGGGCATGTCCTGCATGATATCGTGACGGGCTTTCCACAACTGGCCGACAATTTCAGCTGTCGTCAGATTTCGGTTGAACCCTGGTGACCGGTAGAGCAGAAACGGCAGGCCACGGTACAACCGGCCTGACTGGAAATGCACAGGGTTCCCCTGTCATCTTCCGGAATAAATACGGTTTCGACAGCATTATTGTTGCCTACATCAAACAGCCACTTGCGTGTCCCGTCGGTCGACACTTTCTGGGTAATAACCGATGGCGTTTGCAGCGTGCAGCGTTCTGTCAGCGTGCTACGAAAATCCTTGGCCAGATCTGTCATCTGGTCAAAATCAGAGATGCCGCGCTGGTGTACCCAGCGCAGCAGCTGTTTCGCGCGAAAGGCTTGTTACCCCAGGCACCCACCTGCCTGACGAGCGAATCGGATTCGACACCCAGAAGATTGATGCGTTGATCGGTAGTAGTCATAACAGCCTTTTGCGGAAAATGAAGCACGTTTTCAGCGAGCCTCTTACTTCTTGAAGAAGTAAGCAATTTCGTTGGCTGCTGTATCAGCGGCGTCGGAGCCATGCACTGCATTGGCGTCGATGCTGTCGGCGAAGTCGGCGCGGATGGTACCGGCGTCGGCTTTCTTGGGATCTGTGGCGCCCATCAGTTCGCGATTTTTGGCAATCGCGTTTTCACCTTCCAGAACCTGGATAAAAACAGGACCGGAAATCATGAACTTGACCAGATCGTTGAAAAAAGGACGCTCTTTGTGAACGGCGTAAAAGCCTTCGGCTTCGGCCTGGCTCAGTTGCTGCATGCGAGCTTCAACCACTTTGAGACCGGCTTTTTCGAAGCGGGAAATAATTTCGCCAATAACATTTTTGGCAACAGCATCAGGTTTGATGATAGAGAGCGTACGTTCAACAGCCATTTAATTACTCCAAATATTCAATGAAAACAGTTACTTCTGCGAAGTTTTAACTAACTCGGCATTTTAACATGCAAAATTAGGGCGCTACACCTTAAAATAAGGGTTTTCGATAAAGACTCACCATTTTGCTGACCCTTTGGGCCTGACGGTCATAAACCGCCAGCCCATCCACTGTTGATACTATGACTCAAACACCTGCCCCCGACGAATTGCCCAAAAGTTTTGAACCCAAGGCGCTTGAACGCGCCTGGTACCAGGAATGGGAACGCATGGGCGTCTTTCGGGCCGGCCGCCACACGTCCACAGACGCACCGGAAAGTGGCGAACCCTACACCATCCAGTTTCCACCCCCCAATGTAACAGGCACGCTGCATATGGGGCACGCCTTCAATCACACGATCATGGACGGCCTGATCCGCTACCACCGGATGCTGGGCAGCGACACCGTCCTGGTGCCGGGCACCGATCATGCGGGTATTGCCACGCAAATTGTTGTTGAACGCCAGCTGGATGCCCAGAAAACCACCCGGCACGATCTGGGTCGAGACGCCTTCGTTAAGCGCGTCTGGGAATGGAAGGAACAATCGGGCAATACGATCACCGCCCAGGTGCGCCGCCTGGGCGCTCGGCAGACTGGCCGCGTGAATATTTCACCATGGACAGCCAAATGTCGCTGGGCGTGGTCGAAACCTTTGTCCGCCTGTACGAGCAGGGCCTCATCTACCGCGGCAAACGACTGGTGAACTGGGATCCGGTGCTGGGCACGGCCGTGTCTGACCTGGAAGTCGAAAGCCAGGAAGAAGATGGCTTTCTCTGGCATATCCGCTACCCGCTTACCGAACCGGTAGACGGGCTGGAATATCTGGTGGTGGCAACCACTCGCCCGGAAACCATGCTCGGCGATGTGGCCGTCATGGTTCACCCCGAAGACGAACGCTACAGCCACCTGGTGGGCAAATCAGTGCGCCTGCCGCTGTGTGAGCGCGACATCCCGGTCATTGCCGACGATTATGTCGATCCCGAATTCGGTACAGGCGTGGTCAAGGTTACTCCCGCTCACGATTTCAACGACTATGCCGTAGGGCAGCGCCATCAGCTGGATATGATCAGCATTCTTACGCTGGATGCAAAAATCAGCGAAGACGCCCCTGCCCGCTTCCAGGGTCTGGACCGATTCGAGGCACGCAAGCAAATTGTGGCCGAGCTCGAGGCACAGTCGCTTCTGGAGAGCATCAAACCGCACAAACTCATGGTGCCGCGCGCGACCGGACCAAATCGGTCATTGAACCCATGCTGACCGACCAGTGGTTTGTCGCCATGAGCAAACCCGCTCCTGAAGGCACCTACAATCCGGGAAAAAGCATTACCCAGGTCGCGCTGGACGTGGTGCGTGACGGTGAGGTGCGCTTTTTTCCGGAAAACTGGAGCAATACCTATAACCAATGGCTGGAAAATATTCAGGACTGGTGTATTTCCCGGCAGTTGTGGTGGGGTCACCAGATTCCGGCCTGGTACGCAGAAGACGGCCAGATCTTTGTTGCCCGCACAGAGGAAGAAGCGCAGATCAAGGCTAAAAAAGCCGGCGTGACCGGACCGCTGCGCCGCGACGATGACGTGCTGGACACCTGGTTTTCATCCGCCCTGGTACCGTTTACGACTATGGGTTGGCCTGCCGAGACCGATGATTTCAAACGCTATATGCCATCCAATGTGCTGGTTACCGGCTTTGACATCATCTTTTTCTGGGTGGCACGCATGATCATGATGAGCATGCACCTGACCGGCCAGGTGCCGTTCCGTCATGTCTATGTGCACGGGCTGATTCTGGATGCCTACGGCCAGAAGATGAGCAAATCCAAGGGCAACACGCTCGATCCGGTGGACCTGATCGATGGAGTTGACCTGGATACGCTGGTTGCCAAGCGCACCTCGGGCCTGATGAACCCGAAACAGCAGGCAAGATCGAAAAAGATACCCGCAAGGCATTTCCTGACGGCATTGCACCCTACGGCGCTGACGCATTGCGCTTTACCATGGCTGCCTATGCCACGCTGGGCAGGAACATGAATTTTGACCTGAAGCGCTGCGAGGGCTACCGCAACTTTTGCAATAAGCTGTGGAACGCCAGCCGCTTCGTGCTTATGAACGTACCGGACGCTGAAGCCGTCAACCAGGATGACAACGAGCTGTCCTTTGCCGACCACTGGATTACCAGTCGCTTGCAGCAAACCCTTGAAGACATACAGAAAGGGTTTCATGAATATCGCTTCGATATGATTGCAAATGCAATATACCGGTTCGTGTGGGACGAATACTGTGACTGGTACGTTGAATTGGCCAAGGTCCAGATCCAGCGTGGCAACCAGGCGCAGCAAAACGGTACACGCCGCACCCTGATCCGGGTACTGGAAGCCATTTTGCGCATGGCCCACCCCATCATTCCGTTTATCACAGAAGCACTGTGGCAAAAAGTGGCGCTGGTGGCTGGCAAAAAACCAGCCGGCACCACCGCGAGCATCAGTGTTCAGCCCTATCCGCTGCCAAACAGTGAGCTGATTGATGACGCTGCACAAGCACAAGTGGCCGCGCTTAAGGCGCAGGTAGAGGCCATTCGCGCGCTGCGCGGAGAAATGAGCCTGTCGCCTGCCCAGAAAGTGCCCCTGTTTGCCGAAGGCGATGCCCAGATGCTCAATCGCAATGCGCCATACCTGATGGCACTGGCCAAACTGAGCGAGGTACAGGTTGTAGACCTGCTACCTGATCTGGGTGCGCCGGTTCAGATTCTGGACAATATCCGACTGATGCTCAATGTGCAAATTGACAAGGAAGCCGAACTGGCTCGTCTGGCCAAAGAAGCCCAGCGCCTGGAAGGCGAAATTGCCAAAGCACAAGGCAAGCTGTCCAATGAGGGCTTTGTCGCACGTGCCCCGGGTCATGTCATTGAACAGGAAAAAGAGCGCCTAGCTCAATTTACCGAACGCCTTGAAGGCATTCGCGGCCAGCAGGCCAGACTGCAGTAAACAACTGGCTGATCCGTCCCATATTTGGGTTCGGGTCAGCCTTTTGTCGCCCCATACGTCCGGCACCAGCCGCATTATTCCTGTCACGCCGACCTACTCTCCTGCAGACGCACAGCATCAGGTCAATGGGCTACGCTGTGCTGTTTTACCATCGACATATCACCGACACCGAGCAAGGCTCGGCCCATTTCCAATAACAAAGCTCACAAATTATTTTCTGCACCAGCCAATTGTCAGACAACTGACCTTTGTTTTTGGTATGGTATTTGTAATAAGCTTTAACACAAGCACCCTATCCTTTCAAATAATTTGCCAGACAAGGAATTACACATGTCATTGAAAACGTTTACGCTGAATAACGGACAGACCATCCCCTCGCTGGGATTTGGAACATGGGAACTGGACAAGGAAGAAATCTGTGTACCGGCGGTCACTCAGGCCCTGAAAACCGGCTATCGCGTTATTGATACGGCAGCCCGTTACATGAACGAAGCCTTTGTCGGCAAGGCACTGGCCGAGTCAGGATTGAAGCGCGAACACTACCATTTGACCACGAAAGTCTGGGTCACCGATTTTGGCTACGAACAAACCCTGCGCGCCTTTGACAAATCGCTCAAAAAGCTGGGACTGGAGTACGTGGACTTGTATCTGTTGCACTGGCCGGTCGAAGGTTTCCGGGAAAGCTGGAAGGCACTGGAGAAACTGCAGGACGAAGGGCTTACCAAAGCCATCGGCGTTTGCAACTTTGAAATTGACCATTTGCAGGCACTGGCAGCCAGCTCCAACAACAAACCGGTACTGAATCAGGTGGAGACGCATCCCCTGTTTCAGCAGCGCGCCCTGCTCAAATATATGAACGAACAGGATATTCTGCTTGAAGCCTGGTCCCCGCTCGGACGAGGCGATGCGACGCTGCTGACCAATCCCGTACTTCAGGACATCGCCAGATCCCACAGCAAGGACGTTGGCCAGGTAATTCTGCGCTGGCACTTGCAGCGTGGCTCACTGGCCATTCCTCGCTCAAGCAAGCCAAGCCGTGTAGAGAGCAATTTCCAGATATATGATTTCGAATTGAGCGACGAGCAAATGGCAGCCATTAACGCCCTGGACACCAACCAGCGCAGCGCGGGTGACCCCAAGGATCCGGAATGGATCGCCAAGCTCATGAGCATGCCCATTCCGGATTGATGTAACGTATATAACGACACGCATAAGCATGCGTATAAGGACGCACAGCGCTACGCAATAACAGGCATAAACAAAAAAGGCCGCTTTCGGAAATGCAAGCGGCGCTGGCAAACACCTTTGCCCGTGGCCGCCCTTTTCACCCGGTTGATCAGGGCGGCCATTGTATTATTGCCTGCGCAGGTTCACACCCAGCAAGGCCGGCACTAACCACAACTGGCGCGTCATCACAAGCATGATAACCGGGCGCGAAGCACGTCAGGACCGGGGGCCGACCGCCTGTAAACAACACAGGCAGGTTGAGGCATTGGAACTCCAATAACACCCATACTGCCAGTTACCCTCCTTATAAATCGCCGCAGCCCCCCGTCCCCACCAACAAACATGTTCTTGCGCCCGCAAGCCGTGCCCGACGGACCGGCTGCGACCCAGGTACCACCATTGACATCAACAAGCAGTAATCACAGTTGCCATGGGGAAACCCTTATTTCATTTGCATTGCATTCATTACGCATTGCGTATATTATTTACGCAATAAAGTAGCACCCACGCAGCACCTACATTAATAACGGAGACATCATGCGCATTCGCACCTACCTGACATCCTGTTCACTGGCCATTGTCGCCAGCAGCCTGGCCATGGCCCCCGCCCTGGCACAGACTTTCCCGGACAAATCCATCCGCTGGATCGTGCCCTATCCTGCCGGCGGCGGTTCGGATTTCCTGGCCCGCACCATCGGCCAGAGCCTGTCGGAAGATATCAAACAGTCTGTCGTCATCGACAACAAGCCTGGTGGCAACACCGCCATCGCAGCCAGCGATACGGCGCGTTCCCCTGCCGACGGCTACACCGTGCTGTCGGCAGACAATGGCACCATGGTCTTTAATTCAGCGCTGTACAAAAAACTTTCCTATGATCCGGTCAAGGATCTTGCGCCGGTTACCCTGCTTGGACGGTTCCCGATGATTCTGGTGGTTAATCCTGCCAGTAATATCAAAAACCTGAAAGACTTTGTCGAGCACGTAAAAAGCAGCAACGGCAGCATCAACTATGGCTCGGCGGGCGCCGGCAGCCCACACCATCTGGCCATGGAGTTGTTCCAGACAGAAGCCGGCCTGAAAATGACCAACGTGCCCTATCGCGGCGCAGCCCCTTCACTGACAGATCTTGCCGGCGGCCAGGTGCAGGCCATGATGGTTGATCTGGCGGCAGGCGCAGGCTTTCTGAAAGGCAAAAAAATACGCCCGCTAGCCGTGGCCAGCGCCAAGCGTTTGCCACAACTGCCTGAGGTGCCTACCTTTGCCGAGTCCGGTTATCCGAATGTGGAAGCAGCGGCACTGGTCGGGATGGTGGCGCCCGCGAAAACGCCTGCAGAAATTATTGCCAGCCTGAATAAAAGCGTTGTTGCCGCCCTGAACAAACCGGCGACACATAAAAAGCTGATTGAGTTTGGTATCGAACCGGTGGGTGATACGCCCGAACAATACAGCAAGCTGCTTGAGGACGAACGCACCCGCTGGCACAAGTTGATCAAAGACTTGAACATAACCCTGGACTGATCCGAGATACATCATGAATACCCAATCCACTTCGCAGCCAACCCAGGCACAATGCCCTTATTCTGGTGCACATACCAATGCTGGTACCGGCTGCCCGGTCAGCGCCCGCGCTGCGCAGTTCGACCCCTTTGAAGATGCCTACCAACAGGATCCGCCTGAGTATGTGAAATGGTCGCGCGAACAGGAGCCGGTTTTTTATAGTCCCAAACTGGGATACTGGGTGGTGACCCGTTACGAGGATATCAAACAGATATTCCGAGACAACATCACCTTCAGTCCCTCTATTGCACTTGAAAAAATCACACCCACCGGCCCTGAAGCCAATGCCGTGCTGGAATCCTACAATTACGGCATGAGCCGCACCCTGGTCAATGAAGACGAGCCCGCGCATATGCCGCGACGGCGCCTGCTGATGGAACCGTTTACCGTCGACGCATTAAAGCATCACGAACCCATGGTGCGCGCGCTCACACGCCAGTATGTTGACCGCTTTATCAACGACGGCAAAGCAGACCTGGTCGAACAGATGCTGTGGGAAGTGCCGTTGACCGTCGCTCTGCATTTTCTCGGCGTCCCCGAAGAAGATATGGATACGCTGCGCAAGTATTCCATCGCGCATACTGTCAACACCTGGGGCCGTC
The DNA here is from genome assembly GCF_000219915.2 of Advenella kashmirensis WT001. Lineage (NCBI taxonomy): Bacteria > Pseudomonadati > Pseudomonadota > Betaproteobacteria > Burkholderiales > Alcaligenaceae > Advenella > Advenella kashmirensis. The sequence continues at coordinate 2,338,324 of NC_017964.1, forward strand.
CGAAGGCTGAAGAGCAAGTGGCCGTTGCCCATGCCGTAGGCAACTTCTGGCAACTGGCCGGCAAGATTCTGGAAAAAATGCGCAAGAATCCCGAACAGCCCGGCTGGATGCAGTACGGCATTCGCATGCAGCAGTTGCATCCAGACGTGGTGCCTGACTCTTACCTGCATTCGATGATGATGGCGGGCATTGTCGCTGCGCATGAGACCACCGCAAACGCCTCTGCCAATGCCATTAAACTGCTGCTCTCACACCCTCATGTATGGCAGGAGATCTGCGAGGATCCAAATCTGATTCCGAACGCAGTGGAAGAATGCCTGCGTCATAATGGATCGGTTGCAGCGTGGCGACGACTGGCGACGCGCGATGTGCAAATTGGCGGCGTCTCGATTGCGGCAGGCTCAAAACTGCTGATTGTCAGTTCATCTGCCAATCATGACGAGCGTCATTTTGCTGATGCCGATCTGCTTGACATCCGGCGTGAGAATGCCAGCGACCAACTCACCTTCGGCTATGGTTCCCATCAATGCATGGGCAAGAATCTGGCGCGAATGGAAATGCAGATTTTTCTTGAGGAACTCACCCTGCGCCTGCCTCATTTGATATTGTCGGAGCAGACATTTACCTATGTATCCAATACTTCATTCCGTGGGCCGGAACATTTGTGGGTGCACTGGGACCCGTCAGCCAATCCGGAACGACAGGATCCCTCCATATTGAACAGGCAGCACCCGATACGACTGGGCGAGCCTTCCACGCATTCGCTTTCCCGCCAGGTTGTGGTTCAGGAAACTGAAATGCTGACTGACGATATCATGCGAATCCGGCTGGCTGCAGCCGATGGTCAGACTTTGCCGCGCTGGGCACCAGGATCTCATATTGACCTTGTATGCGGCGACCTGGGCATCTCACGACAGTATTCTCTTTGCGGTGATCCGGCAAATCCACAGGTTATGGATATTGCCGTATTGCGCGAAGACGCCGGTCGAGGCGGCTCGGCATGGGTGCATCAGCATGTTCGCAGCGGCCTTCCCTTGCACATTCGCGGTCCGCGCAATCACTTTCATTTCGATGAGCAAGCCAGCAAGGCCATCTTCATTGCCGGCGGTATTGGGATCACACCCATCATCGCCATGGCGCGCGTAGCCAAAAACCGCGGGATTGATTACCAGATTCACTATTGTGGTCGCAGCCGCAAGAGCATGGCATTGCTCGCTAGCCTGCAGGAGCATGGCGAACGGCTGCATGTCTATGCCGCCGACGAAGGCCTGCGCGCAGACTTTGCCAGCCTGCTGGCTACACCAGATGCCGAAACGCAGATCTATGCCTGTGGGCCGCAACGCCTGACCGACTGCCTGCAGGAACTCTGTGAATGCTGGCCCGACGACGCATTGCACATAGAACACTTTCATTCCACCTTGAGCAAACTGGACCCAAGCCGGGAACACGCCTTCGAGGCTGAACTGAAGCAATCGGGCATTACCGTTACCGTTGCTGCAAACCAGACACTGCTGGAGGCCTTGCGCGCTGCCAATATCGACATCCAGAGCGATTGTGAAGAAGGCCTTTGCGGGTCCTGTGAAGTGAGCGTACTTGGCGGCCAGCCTGATCACAGGGATGTGGTGCTCACGCGCAGCGAACGTGCGGCAGGCAACAAAATGATGAGTTGCTGTTCCCGCGCCAAAGACAAACACATCATTCTGGATCTATGACAATCGTTATATAACAGGACGGATCATGTATGCCTGCCACCATGGCCATTGCCGCCTTTGTCGCTCTTGCCGCTTGGTCCTGGGCGTCGCTGCCGGCTTGGCCATTCCAGCCCTTTTATAGTCATCTATAATACGAGCCAAGTCTACTTCCGGTTTATGTATCAAATGAACGCTCAGAGCGCCCCAGACAACCTCACCGCAGCAACGCCCGCACGCAGCCGCGAACGACGACAAAGTGTACAGGCAGCCGACACCGTGGTAGCCGTGCTCAAAGGCTGGCCAGCCTGGGAGGAGGAGCCAGCCTGACCACCCTGGCAGCTCACTTGAGCGAGAACCCTGCCAAAGTCCATCGCTATCTGGTCAGCCTGATCGACGGCGGGCTGGTGACACAGAATGCCAATACGCAACAATACACACTCGGTCTGGAAGCAATGCTGATCGGCCTTGCCGCCATGCGGCAGGCAGATCCTATCAGAATAGCGGAGCCTGCCCTGATACATCTGCGCGAGCACCTGGGCATTACCAGCTTTATTGCCGTCATGGGCAACAAAGGCCCGACAATCGTGCGCATGGAAGAGCCCAGCCTGCCGGTTACCGTGAATGTAAGAGTCGGCTCGGTGCTATCCTTTTTATGGTCAGCCACCGGCAGAGTCTTTCTGGGGCTGCACGACGAGCCCGCAGTTCGTGCACTGGCCAAGCGCGAATTTGACGCCTTGGGGGAAACCCAGGAGCCGCCCGCATCCTTTGATGTCCTGGTGACACAATTGCATGATGAAATAAGCCAATGTCACTGTGTCTGCGTCAGAGACACCAATCTGAAAGGCATCAGCGCCGTTGCCGCGCCGGTATTTAACTACGCCGGACAACTGACCGCCGTGCTCACCGCCCTGGGCGCCAGCGGTGGCTTTGACACGTCGCTGAACGGACCCATTGCCGTATCCGTTCGTCAACAAGCACAACGCATCAGCCAGCAACTGGGTTACTGCACCCCCTGATTTTTTTTCTTGTGAAGGCGGTCCCGCTTGCGCAGCGCGGTGGGAATCGCCCGCTTGGCCCACATCGGCAACGATTTGCTGACATATTTGAGCCTATCCGCCTCGCGGATAAGCAGAGTTCGGCGCCCTCTTTTACGTTTATTGTCGAACACCCAGGCCCGGTCTGCAAGCTGCAACGCAAATCCCAAATTATCCATGCTACGCCCGTAACGCCGCGCTATTGCATCCAGCGGCACGGCGTGACCACCGTCGGCGATCCGTGATTTGACCCGCGCAATAAGCAGCCCCACATCATCTACGCCAATAAAAGCCAGGATCACCTGATAGCCTGCAAGACGGGCGCGATGCATCAGATCAAGTTCAGAGTTGCCGCTAAGCGTGGTTTCTATTGCAAAGCTGCGTCCGCTGGCAAGCAGTTTATCCCGCGCCAGCAAAGCCAGCCGGCCCGCGCGCATTTGCACCTGCGCGCTATTGCGATTGTCGATATCGAGCTGCGCGGCAATATCGTCCGGATTGACCACCGGCAGATGGCCCGTAAGATGCAAACGCGTAAGCGTTGTTTTGCCTGCCCCGTTGGGACCGGCTACGACCCAGAGTTTCGGTGCGCTCATGCTGTTGCAGCATCGTCGACCGTTTGTTCGACTCCATCAACAAAACGCACGAGCTGGCGTCGCCCGTCGGGAAATTCCTTGATAATCAGGCCGGGCGGCGTACTGTCTTCACGATAATAAACCGGGCGGCCGGCCTGCAGGTGCGCGCGCGCAGCCGCACCATCATCACGCACGATCCTCACATCAAACATCCTCCAGAACACCTTTTCTTCCACGTCTGTCATGGCTTCCAGATTTTCCAGCTTCATTTCCATACATAACCTCATCGCGCAGTCGTGTATTGCCGTCACGTTTGCTATACAACCCAAGCGTACTCAATCGCACTGTGCGAAAGCATCGCCCAATATCCACCGGTTGAGTCTTATTTCCCACCCTATCGACTGATTATATGCAATATAAAGAAAATAATAACCATTTCATGCCGGCGCGCCCTATCCCGTCCTTTCACGACAACGACGCAGCGACCACCCGATAAATGAAAAATGGCTCCGGAAAACCACCGGAGCCATTCATATGCGCATTTTTTCTACAGCGCTATCGGCTTGCACATGCAAGCGCAGCAATGTTCAATTCGGAATGCGTTCACCGCAGCAAATACATTCCGTATCGGACATCAGGCGACCTCCTGCAATGCATCCAGCGGCGCCAATGCGCCTTCGAATGCCCGCGTCGCAATATACTCAGGACGCGGCGCCAGCCCGTATTTTGGTGCATTAAGCGTATTTTCGACGCTGTTATACACCATGAATACGTTGGCACGTGGCCATGGCGAAATATTGCCGTTAGAACCGTGCATGGTATTGCAATCGAAAAACACCACTGAACCGGCTTTACCCGTAATGGCTTTGATGCCACCCTGCTCTGCAAGCAGCTCCAGGCTTAGTGGGTCAGGCACGCCATACTCCTGCGCCTTCAACGATTTTTTATAGTTCTCGTCGGGTGTGATACCGCGGCAGGAAATAAACTGCCGATGAGAACCAGGCACAACCATGAGCGGACCATTGCATTCGTTGTTATCGGTCAGCAATACCGAGCAACTCAACGCGCGCATATGGGGCATGCCATCTTCCGTATGCCATGTCTCAAAGTCCGAATGCCAGTAAAACTCCTTGCCCTTGAAGCCGGGCTTCAGGTTGGCCCGCGATTGATGCAGGTACACTTCCGAGCCCAGAATCTGGCGTGCAACATGAATCAGACGAGGATCGCGTGATAGTCGATCAATCGCCTTATTCAACACATGCACCTTGAAGATAGAACGAACAGCATGGCTGCCAGGCTCGGTAATCGCTTCGTCGCTCGAGGCAATTTTGCTGTCGTTGGTCATCGCCAGCACTTCGTCCATCAACACCTTGACTTCCTGCTCACTGAACAGGTTCTCCAACACCAGAAATCCGTCCCGTTCGTAGGTAGCGATCTGCTCGGCAGACAACGCGTCGGCGTACTTGCCGTCACCATATACAACGGGTTCCTGTCTGGCGATAATTGCGGCTGTGCCGCTGGTACGTGATTCATAAATGTCGGTTACGACCATCTTGTACTCCTTATCTGTTTACAGTTCAGGCGGTTTCCTCGGTCATTGCCGGATAAACACCGTCTTCATCATGAACTTCAAGACCGGTTACCGGGGGATTGAACACGCAGATTACACGTAGCGGTTCTTTCCCACCGCGCAGCCAATGCTCATCATTCTCATTCAGGGCATAGACCACGCCCGGGCCCAATGTGTATTTCTTGCCATCGGCAACTGTTTCGATCTCCCCGTCACCTTCCACGCACCACACTGCTTCCAGGTGGTTCTGATAGTGAATATGGGTTTCCGTACCGGGAAATATCACAGTTTCATGAAAGGAAAACCCCATGCCATCCTTGGCCAGCAACACACGACGGCTGAGCCAGGTGTCGGTTTTAACTTCGAGATCAGTACCAATAACATCTTTCACATTTCTAACTATCATGTTTCTTACGCTCCGAATTTGAGAACTTTGGATTTCTTGCCTTCCTGCTTTAGCACTTCTGCAACGCTGCGTTCAATCAGCTCCAGGCCCTGCGTCAAATACGCGTCCTCGATGGTTAGCGCCGGCAAGATTTTCAGGACCTCGTCCTGGGCGCCCGAGGTTTCAATAACCAGCCCGTGTGCAAAAGCCTGCTGGGCAATTTTATTTGCCAGCTCTGGCCTGTCATCGCAGACCAGCCCCTGGATCAGACCCCGGCCACGCACGCTGAAGCCAGCCTCGGGAAAGCTGTGTACGATGTTCTCAAGCCAGTCGCGCACGATGCTTTCCTTGCGACGCGTCTCGTTCTGGAAGCGATCATCGCTCCAGTAGCTATCCAGCGCCTGAGCCGCTGTAACAAAGGCCAGGTTATTGCCACGGAACGTACCACTGTGCTGGCCGGGCTTCCACACGTCCAGTTCTGGCTTCATTAAAACAAGTGACATGGGCAGACCAAAGCCGGACAGCGACTTGGACAGCGTGATAATGTCAGGCTTGATTCCGGCAGCTTCAAAGCTGAAAAAGCTGCCGGTACGGCCACAACCGACCTGGATATCATCCACGATCAGCAGCATGTCGAACTTGCGGCACAGTTTTTCCAGTTCACGAATCCAGCGCCAGCTGGCCACGTTCACGCCACCCTCGCCCTGGACCGTTTCCACAATCACAGCAGCTGGCAAATCCAGGCCGCTGCTTGGATCTTCCAGCATGCGTTCGAAATAGGCAATGGTGTCAACGTCGGGGCCGATATATCCATCAAAAGGCATAAAGGCCGTGTTATGCAACGAGACGCCAGCTGCATCCCGGAATTTCTCATTGGCAGTAACGGCCAGCGAGCCGCCGCTCACACCATGAAAACCATGAGTAAACGACACCACGTTCGAACGCCCCTTGACCTGGCGCGCCAGTTTGAGCGCCGCCTCTACTGCATTGGTGCCGGTTGGACCGGTAAACTGAAGCGTGTAATCCATTTTGCGCGGTTTCAACAACACGCGCTCGAAAGTCTCCATAAAGTATTTTTTTGCCGATGTGGCCATATCCAGACCATGCACAACCCCATCGGTATTCAGATATTCAATCAGCTTCTTCTTGAGAATCGGATTATTATGTCCGTAATTCAAGGTACCTGCACCACTGAAAAAATCGATGTATTCTTTTCCTGATTCGTCAGTCAGAACAGAGCCTTTGGCCTGATTGAATATGACGGGGAATGAACGTACGTAACCACGTACTTCAGACTCCATGCGGTCGAAAATTTCTAAATCCATGATTTTTCCTATTTGATTAAATATTAAAAGACAATGCCTGAAAGGCATTCGGACGCCGGGCACGCCCTGGTGAACTCAACCCGGCGTTGGCCTAAGCGGCCCAATCTTCAAAAGACGTTCGTCGTCATGCGCTTGGGGCCCGAATAATTCTGGTTCAAATAGCGGGCTTTCTTCGATGCCGGCGCCCATGTTGCGAGCGACGGCGGCGAACATGCGACGAGAAGCGGCGTTGTCCGGCCCCACCGTTGTTTCAAGGTATCGAATATGCGTCAGGTTCGGCCGCTCCAGCAGACTTTGCAGCATTCGCTGACCCAGTCCATAGCCGCGCCCACGCTCGTGGACAGCGACCTGCCAGATAAACAATACGTCTGCCTTATCAGGAGGCTGATAGGCTGAGACAAATCCATCGATTTGGCCCTCGGCCTGCGCGACAACGCAGGTATTGTCAAAATGCTCACACAGCAGCAAATAGCTGTAAACCGAATTTAAATCCAATGGTGGGCACTGGGAAACCAATTGCCAGATGTCATAACCATCGGCCTTGGCAGGAGCTCTGAGCAGGTGCGAGTGTTTCTGCGCTGTCCCTGCCGCATGAGCGTGTTGCGAATGCGTTTGAGATGTGGTGAGTGCCGTATCAATCAAATTAAAATCCCGGATTCTGGGTGCGAGGCATCCGCCACTGGAACATCCAGTATGGGTGATGCCGGTTCATTGGAAACCTCATGCGCCACAACACTGTGTGCCTCCATGAGCATGACAATTTTTTCAAGCGACGTCGTAATGGCGGCCTGTTCTGTTTCTGGTAGATCCTTCAGCGCATCTGTCAGCTTGGTCTGAATGGGCGACGGCGTCGCTCTGACCAGCTCAATGCCGGCTTCGGTCGCAGTAATAAACACGATGCGACGGTCTTCCCTGCCGCGTTCACGACGAATCCAGCCCTTGTCTTCCAGACGGTCCAGAATACCGACGACGGTGCTGGGACTGACGTTGGATTTTGCGACTGATGGCTGTCGCCGTGATGGGCCCGTTCTCTACAATGGCGCCCAGGCAGATCAGCTGCGGTGCCGTTACGTTGCTGTAGGCGGCAAGTTGCCGCGAGTGCACGGCAATAGCCCGGGTTATACGGCGCAGCGCGCTGAGGATACGAATGTCATATTGAGTTTGCATATTAATTGTTTTACTCATAATAATTTATAGAGAAATCGCTTCCCTTGATAATCATTTCAACACTAATCATATGCGATCGAATGATTGCTGTCAAACCGGTTATTACCCTAATGATTAGGTAGAAAAATGAAGATGGGGAAATAAAGTCTGCATGAAGAAAATGAAGGCTATTGATTATTATTTTCTTTTATCTTCTGTTAAAACAACGATAATAAACCGTCTATGTTTAACAATAAGTTACTTATTTAATTTTAAAAATAAGAATATTGTCCGTAAAAAAACGTTCCCATACAGTTGGGCAAAGACCCGTTAGCTGTTCGGTCACTTTTCCTATTCGTTCAATCACAGGTTTGTTTTGACAAACATTAATTGACCGGTTAATATTTGCCTATGCAATCAATTGTCCCTTTACCCTTCAATTGATTGCATCGCCCTTCCGGATTTGTTTGTCTTCCGGCAGGGCGTCATTTTTTATACCCTACGCATAAGGGCATAAAAATCATGGAAAGATTTAAGACGTTATCGCAGAGCTTTGTTTATGAGCTGTGCCGGAAAGGTCAATCTGATCGTCTATACCGAAGCAGTAAATTCTAGGTTGTATGGCCGAACATTGTTCATAAATCCGACTCCTGTGGCTTATTGAAAACCATATGCATTGAATGAGAATTGCTTGCCTTTCAGGCTGATTGACTGCTCCGTTTTTTGAAAACGAGTCGTTGATCTCGATCTTGTTTGATTGGTATTTGATTTTTGTAGAAAGTCGATGCACTAGATATTCGACTCCCACTTCCCCCATCCAGGTCCTGAATAATCATGCAAAAATTTGTAGTCATATCTGCCATTCTCATCGCTCTCTCCGGCTGTGGCGTTTACCAAGGCCGCTACACTGGCGCCCCTCCCATGCCAGCCGACGCACCTCCCCCAACGTCACTGATGTCGCAATAGATTATCGTTAGTGAAGTTTGACGTTCATCCGAACAGCAATAATGCTACTGCCACAGCGTACGAAAAGGATTTATTCCGGGGTTACCTTTGCTTCAACCATTACTTGCAGCAGTTCCATGTCGGCCGAGCCACTGACGATGTCTGTGCCTGTCTAAGATGAACGCATTGCTGCGTTGCGGTTCTTAAAGTATTGGGCTGGCGTAGTTCCTAGCGCCTTCTTGAACATTGTAATGAATGCGTTGACCGACTCGTAGCCCAGTTCGGTCGCGACATTTTGCACCGACTCGCCGCTTGCCAGTTCACGAAGGGCTACGATCAGGTGAAGTTGTTGACGCCAGCGACCGAACGTTAAGCCCGTTTCCCGGATTAACAGGCGCGCCAATGACCTCTCGCTCATTGCCTGCCGCTTCGCCCAATTACTTAATGTACTGCGATCTGATGGTTCGCTTGTCAACGCCTCTGCCATCGCCCGGATCTTCGGATTCCTGGAGATCGGGAGGTTGAACTGCTCACGAGGCATTTGCGCCAATTCGTCCAGCACTACCCTCGCAAGCCGCGCAGCATGGCTGTCAGCGAGATAATCTGCGCGCTCGCGAGCCAATCGATCAATTAACTCCCGGACCATGGGAGAGACCGAGAGTGTGCAATTGTACTCGGGCAGGTTCGCAGCCCCCGGTTCCACGAACAGATAGTTAAGCCGCGCGTTCACAGTCGCATGGGCGCTATGGGGCACGCCGCCTGGAATCCAGACACCGCAGTTTGGAGGCACGATCCAGATTTCGTTGCCCGTCGTGCATGTGACGGCGCCATGCAAGGCAAGGATCAACTGACCCTTCCGGTGAACATGCAATGGCACCTCCGCCTGATGATCCGAGAAGTCCAATTGATGGGCGACCGCCGGCGGCGGCGTGCGGTCAGGGTCGAAAGCAGAAATAGCAGATCTAGATTTGGTCACAAGATTGGCATGATTTAGGTATTTTTTGTCAGAATACTAAATTTATTTTATATTAAAGAAAGAGAATAATTGCGGCATGAACACTTCGCAGTCCGCAAATACCATTCAAAGCAAAGCCAGTGCAGCATTGCTGCACGCAGTGCCAAATATCCTTCGCACGCCCACCATGAAGGCAGATGCGGATGCAATCCTCTTTTCGGCCAAGAGTTTTACTGCGGCGATGCTGGCCTACTACATTGCGCTGCGAATCGGGCTTCCCAAGCCTTACTGGGCGATTGTTACCGTTTACGTTGTCTCGCAGACTTCTGCCGGAGCATCACTCAGTCGTGGCGTTTATCGCTTTGCCGGAACGCTTATTGGCGCCATGGCGACAGTCTTGATCGTGCCCAATTTCGTGAACGATCCCATCGTATGCAGCGCAGTGCTTGCCGTCTGGATTGGCCTGTGCCTATTTTTCTCACTACTTGATCGGACGCCACGAGCCTATGCCTTCGTCCTTGCTGGCTACACAGCGAGTCTTATCGGTTTCCCGAGTGTGCTTGATCCAAGTGCGGTTTTTGACACGGCGTCCGTGCGTGTCCAGGAAATATCTATCGGAATTTTTTGTGCAGTTCTGATCCATCGCTACGTCTTGCCAAAGCGCATGACCGGTCAATTCACCGGTAAGCTGTTGGCGACGCTGCGGGACGCTCGTCGGCTGGCGAGTGGCGCACTCAATGGAACGCCCGGGGAAAATCGTCGTGGCCGCAACCAGCTTGCCGCGGATCTGCTTGCGCTGCAGGGCTTGCGACGTACTTGCCATACGATGCCGCTCCCGCGACGCCACGTCGTGAGACACTGCAACTGATTCATGACCGGCTCGCTAGATTGCTTGCGCTCACGACAGAGATCGAAGATCGGATCCATTCCCTTGGCATAAGCGACGACAATGCGCCCGATGAATTGATCGCATTAGTTAGTGACATCGGTTCCTGGATCGCAACCAACGGGACGGACAATCAGGAGGACACCGCAGTCCAACTGATCGTCCGGTCGCGTTCGATCCAGAAGCTTTTTGGCACGGACGCGGCAACGTCCGTCCACAGGCTTGCGGCGAACCTCGCCGGTCATCTGGCCGAGATGATCGGTTTACTTCATGACTGCGACAGGCTAGAGCGCGATGTCGCATCGCCTGTACGATCGCGTGAAGTAACATCACTTCATGGGCCGAGCCGTGCCAAGGGTTACGTCTATCACCGTGATCCCTGGATGGCGAGCCGCGCTGCGCTGGGCGCACTCATCGGAATCCTTCTTGGCTGCGCCTTCTGGATCTGGTCGGCCTGGTCAGACGGAACAACGGCCGTTTCCATACTCGGCGTATGCTGCGCCCTCTTCGGGAACGTCGATGCACCAGCGCCTAGCGTGGTCAAATACACAGTCGGCTTGATCTACGGGGTAGTCATCAGCTTCGCCTACAGCTTCGCTATCCTACCCCAAGTTACTGACTTCGCAGTTCTAGTCGCTGTGCTCGCCCCGGCGTTCTTGATCGCAGGCTCGCTGCAGGCGCGCCTGCCGACAACGTACATGGCGCTAGGCATTACCCTCACTATTCCGATCCTCTTGAATCTGGGTGCCCATTACACCGGTGACTTCGCCGCATCCCTCAACACTTCGGTTGCGCTCTTTGCCGGGGTCGGGTTCGGAGCAGTGAGCATGTCCCTGCTCCAGACCGTACCGGTCGATGTCGCGATCAACAGGTTGCTGCATTTAAGTCGGCGGGACGTCAGCGGACGAGCCCTGGGCGGAGCGCCCAATGAAGCTCGCTGGACCAGTCTTATGATCGATAGAACAGCATTGCTGTTACCAAGGTTGCGGGTGTCCGGGAAAAGCTATACGAACATCCTCGACGACACCTTGAACCATCTTCGCATCGGCCATGCCACAGGGCAGCTTCACCAGACAGCCCACCTGGTCACGGGCGAAGCCGGTATCAAAATGAACGAACTGCTTTGCTCCATCGCCGCACGTTTCAGCGCCACAGGACCCATGACGCCTGCAGAACACATTCACTTTGATCAACGCATCGAGACATTGACAGCGCTGATGGCGAGCAGCTCGTTCAATAAGCGCTTGCGGATACTAGATCTGCTCATCGACCTTAGCTTCGCACTACGCTCCACTGAAACGACAGACGCAAGGAAACACAGCGCATGATCGTTGATCTTAATATTGGCGGCGTCCTTATCCCCGGTCTGGTGGTGCTCGCGTTTGTTGCGCTGCTAGTCGCCGTGGCAATGTTCCGTTTTTTCTCCGCGACCGGCATCCAACGCCTGTTCGCTTCTCGAGCACTCGTCGAGCTCGCTACCTTCGTCATCATTTACGGTCTGCTCCTGCAGTCCCTCCCATTGATTGGACTATTGCCTTGAAGCTTATGCTATCCCTGCTTACCCGCTATGCCCTGACACTTTGTCTTGTGACTATCGCCTTTTTTATCGCGTTGAAAGCTTGGGGTCACTACGGGCAAACGCCCTGGACCCGCGATGGGCGGGTTGGCGTGGATGTCGTGCAAATCGCACCAGAAGTCTCCGGCACGGTCAGCTTTGTACCTGTAGTGGACAATCAGTATGTGCGCCGGGGTGACATTCTTTACAAGATCGACCCCGAGCGGCTTCGCATCGCAGTGACGTTGGCCGATGCTGACGTCCAGGCCAAACGTCAGGATATGACCGTTCGTCAAGCGACGGCGCGGCGATACAGCCAGGTTCGGGATGCCGTGTCCAAAGAAGCGGTCCAACAAGCCAGCGGAGCGGCGGCTGTGGCCAGCGCCGCCTATCAAGCGGCAGTCGCGACACTGAATCTTGCCAAACTCAATCTGGCCCGATCAGTTATCCGCTCACCTGTCGACGGCTATGTCACCAATCTCAGGCTTCGGCCTGGTGACTATGCGACAGCCGGCGTGACCAAGATCACCATCCTTGATTCGGCCAGCTTCTGGATAACCGGTTATTTCGGGGAAACAAAAATCCGGCAAATTAATGTAGGTAACCCTGTGCAAATTATGCTGATGGGTTTTGATCAGCCTATATCCGGCCACGTCGAAAGCATTGGTCACGGTATCGAGAATAGCAATGACGTCCCTGGTCATCTGGGCCTACCAAATGTCGCAGCAACATTCTCTTGGGTGCGCCTTGCTCAGCGTATCCCGGTGCGCATTCATATTGACCGGATTGCCCCAAGTATCAAGCTTGCAGCGGGCATGACAGCGACCGTAAAGATCATTCCCGCAAGCGTGAAGACGAGCAAGAGTAAATAGTCATGAATCTTGCGCTTGGCTTATCTGTTCGTTTCAGAGTTTACGAGTTGCCTAACAACCAGAAGCGACAGCAGCGCTGAAAAAATATAAAGTCTGACGCAGGAGGATCTGGTCCAGCAAATCATATGTGCGCTCCACGCATGCCAATCGCCATATTAAAACTGGTAAGGTCGCTATGGGAATTTCGAGGTATAACGTGCAACGAGCAATTGAAAGCCTGCCACGGCAGACGCATTGACTGCCGATGTTCTGGCCTCAACGAAAATTCAAAGCGTCCATCCTTGACTCGCCGCCCATGCCGTGATCGACTGCTCTGTATCGCGACCTTCTTGCTGCAGCCACTCGCAAAAATCAACATTCAGAGTCTGTGCCTTAGATATCGCAATGCTGTTGACGTAGTATGTACGCCTCTTGGCACCAAGAGGCCCAAATGGCACGCACAGGCGGCCTGCAATTATATCGTCTATCGCCAGAAATAGCGGGACCATTGCCAGCCCCAGTCCCTCTGACGCCGCCTGCAAGGCAAAGTACATCTGCTCGAAGCTCAATATATTGGCAGGCTTCAGATCGGGGACACCAGCGGCCGTCAACCATTCGCTCCAAGCATATGGTTCAGTGGCATAGCTGATAAGCGTATGCGCCGCCAAATCACGCGGGTGCGCAAGTCTCAGCGTCTCTTGCAAGTCAACGTGGCAGATGGGAATGATGATCTCGGTCATGAAGGGAATCGACCTGCAGTTATTCAGGGGCCCTTGTTGCCCGCGCAGGGCAATGTCGTAGGTATTCTCCTGAAAATTCGGTGGGGCCACTGAAGTAGTCAGGCGGATTTCGACGTCAGGTCGTTTTCGTTGAAACACCGACATGCGTGCGATCAGCCAGCGCATAGTGAACGTAGGCGGCGCATTGACACGCAACACAACGGGCGCTGCCCGCTGCATAACATGCATAGACGCATTCACCAAGCGATCAAGTGCAGTCGAGACCTCGTTGAGATATTCCCGGCCTTCTTCGGTGAGTGATAACTGCGACGGTGTTCTGTGAAACAGCGCGACGCCCAGCCAGTCTTCAAGCAACGCAACCTGGCGGCTCACCGCTCCATGGGTGACGTTCAGTTCCGCTGCAGCCTTCGTAAAACTCACGTGACGCGCCGCCACTTCGAACGCCCGCACGGCATTGAGCGGGGGCATTTTTCGGATGAGATGTCTCCTGTTTGTGGTTTGCTTAGCGTGACTGAAACGCACGCTCAATGGATAGTATTACTTTGTCGTGAAAGCTTCAACTGATTCGCCGCAATTTATTAGCAGAAATTCATGATCAAGCCATTATGATTGCTGCAGCCAGTCTGCTTTTCTCATAGTCGTATGAAGTAGCAGCCCCAATCCTTTGTCAGAACTTAATCACGCTGAATTCTCGCCATAAGTTTGCACGGTCATCGGATATGGCAACTGTAGAGCGTGAGAATAACTCACGCTCTAAGAACTTAAGTCGTTTGCCCCGTTAGTCGGTACCACAGATAATTTGGGGACCGAAACCACTTTGCGCTTATACGCGCTGACCATCAGGATGCCAAATATCAACCAGGCTTATACGAAGCACCCCAGCGTTGTACACCACAAGGCGGCCGTCAATCTATGAAAGCCGCTCCTTTTGAATACGTCCTCGCTGAATCTCTCGATCATGCGCTGGAATGCCTGGATCAGTACGGATTGGACGCCAGGACCTTGGCCGGCGGTCAGAGCCTTGTGCCTATGATGGCCATGCGGCTCGCCCGCCCCTCTATGCTACTGGACATCAACCGATTGGCTGAACTCAAACAGGTTGACATACGCGAAGGCGCAGTGTCCATGGGTGCCACAACTGGACAGCGCGCCATTGAGAATAACATTGAAGTACATGGGGCAATACCACTAGTGCGCGATGCCCTGCGTTGGGTAGGGCACATCCAGACGCGCAACCGCGGCACAATCGGTGGCAGCCTGGTTCATGCCGATCCTTCGGCAGAATTACCGTTAGTCGCCGTCGTTCTAGATGCCACCCTGCGCCTATGCAGCAAGGCCGATGGCGAACGAGAGATCGCAGCTCAGGAGTTTTTTCTGGGCCCTATGTTCACCGCTACAGCCGAAATAGAATGTCTGACCAGTATTGAATGGCCCATTTGGGAAGGTAGTGGCGTCAGAACTGCTTTCGACGAAACCGCCATGCGACACGGCGATTTCGCCATGGCATCTGCCGCTTGTCAACTACAGATCGATGAGAATGGCGTCTGCCAGCGGGCAGCTATAGGTATAGGCGGATTGGACGGTGTGCCGCGATCTTTTCCGGAACTTGCTCAGCAACTCGTCGGTCAGCGCATTGATGTCCGACTTGCTCGAGAGATAGCGCATTGCGCCGTGCAGCAGACCGAACCAGGATCTGATTTGCACGCAGATGCAGAATTTCGCCGCCAACTTGCAGTTGTGATGCTGACCCGGGTATTGCAAGCAGCCTCGACCCCAAGCCCGCATGGCACAACCAATTCTACCGCTCACGCATAATCCAAGGAGTTTCCAATGCCCTCACCGCCTGTGACGATCGAAATAAAAGTCAATGGCCTGCTTCGAGCACAAATGGTCGAGCCGCGTACCACGTTGGTCGATTTTCTGCGTGATCACCTGGGACTTACCGGGACGCACGTCGGATGCGAGCACGGCGTCTGCGGAGCCTGTTCAATCTTGCTCAACGGCGAACCCGTCAGATCGTGCTGCATGTTTGCAGTTCAAGCCAATGGCATGTCCGTCACTACCGTTGAGGGTTTGGCGCCTCAACGAGGATGCCTATCCAAAATCCAGGATGCTTTTTGTGAAACGCACGCACTTCAGTGCGGTTATTGCACACCAGGCATGCTCATCGCATGCCACGCGCTTGTCCAGAACACGCCGCAACCGGATGAGGCTCAGATTCGCGAGGCGATCGGCGGTAATCTGTGCAGGTGCACGGGCTATCAGCAGATCGTCGATGCAGTGAAACTAGCCACAACGCCAGGTTACCAAGTCAAGGAAAAATCGGAGCCGATCGCTGGACAGCCTGGCCAAGTGGCTATCAAGGAAGCATCGAATGACTGATCCGAAACATCCCGCCTACAACGCATTCAAGTATATTGGCCGTCATCGGCGCGCGGTGGAGCATCGACGCTTTGTCACTGGCCAGGGACACTATGCAGCCGATGTCGCTCTGCCCGGGCTTTTGCATGTAGCCATCGTCGCCAGTCCTTACGCCAGCGCCCGCATTGTTTCCATCGACACTTCGACGGCCCTGAGTATGCCCGGTGTGCACGACGTGCTCACCGGCGAAGAGCTCACTGCCCAGATAGAACCCATGCTGCCCGGTGTCGATGCACCCAAAGTCGCGCGTTATCCATTGGCAAAGGGCGTGGTTCGCTATGCCGGCGAGTGGGTGGTGGCTGTAGCGGCTGAGACCCGCGCATTGGCCGAAGATGCTGCAGAAATGGTCATGATCGAATACGAACAGACTCCTCATGTGATTGACACAGAAGGCGCCATGGCCGAGGATGCGCCGCGCGTGCATCCCGATCATGGCCCGAATGTCATCTGGCACCGCAAGTTCACATGGGGTCCGGTAGATGAGCACTTTGCCGGTGCTAAGCATCAAATCAACTACCGCGCCCGTTGGGCTCGCAGCTCAACGGTGCCAATTGAAACCTTTGTCGCAACCTGTTTATGGAGTGACGCGACACAAATCCTGGACGTCTGGGCATCGATCCAGATGCCGAAGTACCCCGATTTACTCGCCAAATGCCTACGCATACCAGGAAACAGCGTGCGTGTACATTTTGACGTAGATGTTGGAGGCAGCTATGGCGTTAAGCGCGGATTAAAGCATTCCATTCTGGTAGGCTATCTGGCGAAAAAACTCGGCAGACCGGTACGTTTTCTCGAAGATCGATTGGAGAACATGCGCGGTGGCGACATGCAGGGTCCTGACCGTATCTTCGATGTAAGTTTGGCCTTCGACGGCGATGGCACTATTCGCTCTATGCGCATGCGTGCGGTAGACGACATCGGTGCATACTCGGGGCGTTCTCCACTGCAGCTTGGCAAGCCAGTAGGGGCTATTGTCGGCCCCTATCGTATCGCGAGTGTTGAATATGATGCCTATTCGGTGATGACAAACAAAACGCCACAAGAAGCTGTGCGCGGCTTCGGCCAAGCTCCTACCAACTATGCCATCGAGACCGGTATAGACAAGGTGGCACGATTCCTGGGCATGGATCGGATCGCGCTAAGGCGCAAAAATCTGATTGGGAAAGATGAATTTCCCTATCTGATTCCCAGTGGCACTCGCTACGATTCAGGCGACTACGAAACGGTGCTGAATACGTCCCTGTCTGCCGCTCCGTTCAATGCCATCGAGCAGCAGCGCGATGCGCTGCGAGCACAAGGCATGCTCGCCGGCATCGGCATCTCCACTTGTCTGGAGCCCTCGGGTGGAAATTCAGCATTCGAGCCGCTATTTAACGCCAAAAATGAAACCACCACCTGGATGGATTCTTGTCTGATCCGCATTGACCTGAACGGCGCTGTAACCGCACTGATGGGCACCTCGACCTCTGGCCAGGCACATGAGACGCTTGTTTCCACCGTCGTCGGCGAAATACTGCAAAAAGATCCCGATTCCGTACGGGTGCTGCACGCCGACTCGCTCAATGCCCTACCCTCAAATAGCCCGGTAGGCAGTCGCATGGCGATCATGCTTGGCGGCGCCGCCGCCGGCGCCGCAAAAATTCTTAAATCAAAATTGCTGGCCATCGCCGCCCATAATCTTGGCGTCAATGAGGACGCGCTTACATACGAGGACGGCAATGTCTTCATCCAGGACGAACCGGCGCGTCGCCTTGAGTGGGATGCACTTGTCGAAATCGCACATCGCAAATACCACCGCATGCCGACTGGGATGGAGCCGGGCCTGCAAGAGAAATTTTGCTGGGAGGTACCGAGCGGAGGACAATTACCGACCGAAGATGGGCGTGTACAAATGTACCCATGCCACTCTTTTGAATGTCATGTCGTCCTGGCCAGCATCGATCCGGATACCGGCAAGACCACACTACATCGATACGTTGTTGGCCACGATTGCGGCGTCATGATTAGTCCTGATGTTGTGCATGGCATGACTTACGGAGGCGTGGCGCATGGCCTGGGTGCGGCACTCCTGGAGAAATTCGCTTACTCCGACGAAGGCCAGTTGCTCTCGGGTACCTTCATGGATTATCTACTTCCTAGCTCTGAAGAGGTTCCATCGATAACGATAGTAGACCATTGCACGCCCTCGCCCCTGACCGCTTTCGGTCAAAAGGCTCCGGCGAAGCGGGCTATCTGGGTAGTCCAGCGGCCATTGCCAGCGCTCTGAATGATGCGCTCTCAACAATAGATGCATCCATCGACGAACTTCCCATGACCCCCCAAGCGATTTGGCGTGTATTGCGCAAAGCCTCTTTTTCGACCAAGGAAACAACATGATCGACAATATCGAACATCGGATCATACGCGGTGTCACTTGCGACCTGGCAGTCTATATGCAAGGCCCGCCGGACGGCATACCGGTCGTGATGACCCACTCCATCCTTTCTTCCAGTTTAATGTGGGACAAGCAGGCTGTCCTCCTCGCAGATAAGGGCTTTCGCGTGATACGTATCGACACTGCCGGCCACGGCAATTCGTCGGTGCCCGCAGAAGTTTTCACAATGGACGAACTGGCAGCTGACACGGTTGCAGTGCTCGAAGCATTGAATATTCCGCGAGCGCATTACGTCGGACTATCGTTGGGCGGTATGAGCGGATTTGGCTTGGGTGTGATCCATGCCGATCGCTTGCTCAGCCTTTTGCTTTGTGATGCACGCGCTGATGCACCGCCTGAGGTGGCTGCCCCCTGGGATGACCGCATTGCATCGGCAGAGCTGCACGGCAGTTGTGCTCCTCTGGTCGAGCCCACGCTGGAACGCTGGTTCGGCAAACCATTTCTGCTGAGTCATCCTGAAGTTAACGAACGATTCCGATCTATCGCAAATGGTACGTCTGTGCCTGGGTTCGTCGGCAGCGCGCGTGCCATTCAATCTCTAAATTATCTTGATCAGGTGGGCGCTATTGAGACTCCTACCACACTTGTTGTCGGATCCAACGATGGCGTGCTTCCTGAAACCATGCGTGAACTTCAGACGCGAATCTCCGACTCAACATTCGCAGTTATTCCGAACGCAGGCCACCTTCCCAATGTAGATCAGCCTGCAGCCTTCAACGAAGCCCTCATGCGCCACTTCGAACGCTACGCACTATGACACTTTTTCTGAATAGATGGAGATATCCCACATGCATCAACACCTGAAGCTTGAACAAAAAGGCCGCTTGCTCCACATCACCCTGAATCGTACCGAGGACAACGGCGTATCTGACAGTATGGCGGCAGCGCTTTCCGACGTCCTGCTCAAGGCGCACGAGACGTCTGATGCAGTACTACTCACGAGTGCCGGCCCCGATTTCTGCACAGGACGCATCAGAGACGCTGGCCCGACCCCCGCAGCCTCGGAGGCTTACACCCGCAGAGATGAATACGACGGCATCTTCGGCAGCTATCAAGCCATGCGAGGTGCCAAGGTACCCATCATTGGTGTGATTAAAGGCAGATGCATGGGATTTGGCACCGCCATTGCCTCGTTGTGCGATGTTAGCTTTGCCAGCGATGCCGCGACCTTCAATATCCCCGAGATCAATCACAACGTCATGCCCACCATGGTCATGTCAGCGGTCTATGACCGGTTAAACCGCAACGCGATACTATGGATGGCTTACTCCGCCGACTTCATTGATGCACAGCGGGCGCTTGTCTATGGTCTGGTAAGTCAGGTTGTTTCAGACAATCGGCTCGACAGCGAAGTGCAACGCTTCATTGACCTGCTGCTGGCACGGCCACGGCCCGCCATTCTTGGACTAAAGGAATACCTGCGCGTGGCGCCTCGTATGGATGAACAGGCCGCCATTGATTACGCAAGAGCACTGCATTCCATGGTAAACACGGCCGCTTCGATGAAAAAGGGGCACTGACTCCCATGGAAATCACCGGAAGCAAGACGCTCGCCGCGTCCCGCCAAACAGTGTGGGATGCGCTCAACAATCCCGATGTTCTCAAACGATGCCTGCCGGGATGCGAATCCGTCGAAAAAATAAATGCCGAGCAATACACGGTCATCATGGCCGCCGCCATCGGTCCTTTGCGTGCTCGCTTCAATGGCACGCTGCGAATGACCGATGCCACGCCTCCCTCGAGCTGCACAATGGTCTTCGAAGGCCAAGGTGGTCCCGTTGGATTTGGCAAGGGTACTTCGTCGGTCGAATTGACCGAAACATCAGATGGAACTCAACTGAGCTATACGGCAAGCGCGCAGGTGGGTGGCAAGCTCGCCCAAGTTGGATCACGGCTTATTGATAGCGTGGCCCGCAAGATGGCCGACGACTTTTTCAAGGCCTTCAAAAAGCAGCTTACGACACCAACTGACAGTCAAGAGGCAGAGGCATCGCAGGTTGTACCTACCACATCACCCGCCAAATCCGAAACGCGTGTTCAAAGCACGGTTACCAGCTGCCATGGTTCATCTTCCTCGACTCATGAAGAGCGTCCCAGAGTGATGGTACCTGGCTGGTGGCTGCTGGTGGCCACGGCCTTAGGATCCGCCCTGACTGTGGTCGGAACGCTGCTGATGCGCTAAGGAGCGTTTACCTGGCTATGGCTATCGGACCTTTGCCAGTATAAATATTCAAAACAATAGGAGACAACAAAATGACACAACCCACGCATTCACGGCGAAAAATGCTCATCGCCTCAGTTAGTGCCGGACTTTGCGCTTTGGTCCACGCGGAATCCTCAAAGGCCGCGGAAGTAGTACGGATCATCGTTGGCTTTCCCCCCGGGCAGGCAACGGACATCGTGGCCAGGTTGCTTGCCGAAAAATTGCAAACAATCACAGGTGACAACTACATTGTTGAAAACAGACCTGGACAAGGGGGCAGTATTGCAATGGGACTGACTGCAAAGTCCCCTGCCGACGGCACAATCATGATGCTTACTCACATGTCTGCGGTTGCCACTAACCCGCATTTGTATAAATCCGTCCGCTACGACTCGATTAACGACTTTGAAGCGGTTGGGCTGGTCTGCGACCTTCCGTTCGTACTGGTTTGCCACCCCTCTCAGCCGTTTACTAACATACAGGAGCTGATCAGTTTCGCGAAAAATCATCCAGGCAAACTTACACATGCTTCCTCCGGTAACGGAACCGTTTCTCACCTGGCGATGGAGGAGTTCAAGCGACAGGTAGGCATCGACCTGCTGCATGTCCCCTATAAGGGAAGCGCGCCAGGCTTAACCGATGTTGTCGCCGGCCAAGTCTCTCTTGCACTGGAAACCGCTGCCGGCGTGCAACCTTTCGTCAAAAGCGGTCAGTTGCGTGCGCTGGCAACAGCCACGCCCAAGCGCCTGAGCGGCATGCCAGATGTACCGACTACTGCAGAACAAGGGTTTGCGGATTTCCTCGCTGCAACCTGGCTAATGCTGATTTATCCGCACGGAACGCCCAGCCCACGAATCACAGCGACATTTGATGCATTGTCTACGGCGATGCACACACCGGACGTAAGTGCCAAGCTTTCGCAGATCGGCGCTATCGGGCGCACCAGTAGTAGTCCACAAGAAGCGGCAGCCTACATCCGCTCGGAATATAATAGCTGGGGAGATGTGGTCAAACGTAGCGGCGTGTCGTTGGATTGAAATTGACGACTCGCCGAGTCAAGTTGGTACTACCTTCATTTTTAATGTGTAAGCCAGAAATTTTGTAAATATCTTGACTCTGACACGATTTAAATATAAATTTCAAATAATTATTTGAAATTTATATTTAAATACGCACGCATGTCGACCAAAGAGAAAATCACTGCCAGCGCCCTTACCTTTTTGCACACGGGGTTTTGACGCAACTTCATTAAAAGACATTACAACGCTCGCAGACGTCAATGTCGCCGCGATCCACTATCACTTCGGCAATAAAGATGACCTGATACGATCCGTACTTGAATCGGTCGCGCAACCTGTCAACGCCTTACGTATGCAAGCGCTTGAAAAACTGTCAGGAGCCGGGATGTTGACATTGGAACGAATTGTGGACGCGCTGGTTGCTCCGCCCATCATGCATAGCCTGCAGACTACCGGCGACAGCCGACTTCTGGTCAGACTCCTGATGCAAGCCAGAGCACTGCCGCAGGAAACAACCAACGCCGCGATCTTTGAACAATACGACGCAATGGCCCTGCTTTTCGTCGAATCATTTATGAAAGTCACACCAGGGTTGAACCGTGCTGAAGCATTCTGGCGCTATTCCTTCACTATTGGCGCGATGATGTACATCATTAGCGATGGTGATAAAAACTATCATCGTCTCAATAGGTTATCGGCAGGACTTTGCGACACAGACGATCCCACAGTCATCATCAAACAACTGGTTGCGTTCGTAGTCGCTGGATTTGCAGCACCCAACATTTCAATGCCTGCTCGTACAAAAAAAGGACACGTATGACTCGGAAAATTATCGACCTATCGGTCACCCTTGAGGACAAGCCCACCTCTCCTGCCCACCACCAACCGAAAATTGACTATGTCAATCACGACGATTCGTGGGAATTGTTCAGCAAACTTCTGCCAGGGGTGACTCCCGCTGACATGCCCGACCGGAAAGCCTGGGCCGTGGAAAAAATTTCATTGTCCACGCACGCCGGTACCCATATGGATGCACCGTGGCATTATCACCCCACTACCAACCACGCATTGACCGCCGGGGGCGAGCCAGCGCCCGGCATCGATCAGGTACCGCTGGATTGGTGCTTAAGGCCTGGCGTCAAGCTGGATTTTCGTCACTTAGAAGCTGGCTACGTCGTCACCCCACAAGATATACAGGACGAACTCAGGCGCATCGGATACCAACTCAAACCGCTGGATATCGTGGTCGCCAACACGCGTGCCGGAGCCAGACAAGGGCAAGCGGATTATTGGGAAAGTGCCTGTGGTTTCGGACGCGACGCCACACTATGGATGCTGGAGCAAGGCGTGCGGATTGTCGGTACCGACTCGTACAGCTGGGATCCCGCATTCAAGTATGTGATTGAGCGATTTAATAAAAGCAAAGATCCGGCCATCCTCTGGGAAGGGCACAAAGCAGGTCGTGAAATCGGTTACTTCCAGATGGAAAAGCTCACAAATCTGGATCAGTTGCCCTCTCATGGATTTACGATCAGTTGTTTCCCCATAAAGATCAAGGATGCCTCGGCTGGCTGGTGCCGAACAGTGGCGATCCTGGAATAGGAACGCATCACTTCACTCCTTCATAACCACAGAGACAATGGTTTTTATTATGCCTTTCTATAAATACAAGCAAATCGCAAAAGAAAAGTTCTCTCACTTCATAGCACGCTTTTTCGGAACCACACTAGCCGTTGTTATGCTGTCCTGTATTGCCACCCCGGCATCTGCAGCTTACCCAGAAAAGCCGATAGAGCTTGTCGTACCGTTTCCCCCAGGCGGCATTGTTGATGTCGTGACCAGAACCATGGCTCGTCAGTTAAGTGGCACATTAGAACAACCGCTAGTGGTGGTCAACAAAGCAGGGGCCGGCGGTTCGATTGGTGCCGCACAGGTTGCCCGGTCAGCTCCCGACGGATATACTTTACTAATGGCTTTCGACACACACGCCATTAATCCGCTTTTATATAAATTGCCATTCGACTCCGATAAGGCTCTAACGCCAATATCATTGCTCGGCACGTCGGCCCTGGTTCTTGCCGTACCGGCTTCCGTTCCAGCTAATAGCGTCCCAGAGCTCGTTGCCATGGCAAAACGTGACCCCTCTGCGCTTAACTATGCATCAACGGGTGCGGGCAGTTCAAATCAGTTGGCGGCTGAATTGTTCAAGTCAACTACAGGTATCAATCTTACGCATATCCCGTACAAAGGCGGCGCGCCAGCCATTGCCGATTTACTGGCCGCACGCGTTCAAGTCATGTTTGTCAGCACGAGCTCCGTTCTTTCACACATCCGTGCAGGCAAGCTCAAAGCACTTGCGGTCACAACCAAACAGCCGATACCTCAATTGCCGAAAGTGCCGTCCATCACTCAGTATTATCCGTCTTTCGAAGTCAAGTCCTGGATCGGTGTGCTGGCGCCGTCGGGCACACCCGAAGACGTCATTTTGCGTCTGAACACAGAAATCAGAAATGTTCTACATACACCGAAAATGGCTGCGTTTTTTGATAAACAAGCTATCCAGGCGGCGCCTCCTCACCCGCAGAATTTGGCAAATTTATGCAAGGCCAGACAAAAAAATGGTCGGGTGTGATCCGCGAATCGAATATCAAGGTGGAGTAGAACGAGACGCATTTTGAATTGGCAATAAGAATGCCAGGAGTGACGTCAGGGCTGAGGCGTTGTAATGCTGCAGCCCGTCAACCCACCCTCGTAAAAATCTGATATTCCCATCGACCTACATTTTCACATATCATCCGAGGATTCAAATAAATAACTGCGGGCCCTTCCATTTTGGATGGGTATACGACGCGCGGACGAACCATAATTGTTTCTTGATCGTAACGCGGTTTGACAATTCTTGCGATCTGACAATATTGCAGTGGATTTGGTTTAGTATTAATTGTTCAAAACGAAAACAAAGAAGCCACCCAGGGTTAGGTATTTTTTGGACCTGGGCAGGATCCCAGTGGATAATACGCACCACGAATCACTGCCCTATTTTCAAACCTCGTTGCTTTACCAGATTCGCCCATTTAGCGCGATCTGCCTGTACGAAGTTGAGCAAATCTTCCGGCGAGCCCGGCGCGATTTTCATTCCGGCAGCGGTTACAGCCTCTCTATACTTTTGAGTCTTGACAATATCAGCAAGAAGTCCGTTAAGCCGTTCTATCCGTCGCGGAGAAACACCCTTTGTGGTTGCCAGGGCGAACCACTGGCTCGCGTCATATCCTTCAATGCCCGCCTCTGCCACTGTTGGCACGCTCTCTAACGACGACAAACGGTAAGTAGTAGTCACGGCATAGGCTTGCAAGGCACCCGATGCAATATGAGGGAGCACCGGCGTAGGGCCAAGTATTGCAAGTGGCACCTGTGCGCCAACAACATCGGACACCGCTTGCCCACCGCCTTTGTAGGGTACCTGCACCATTTGAGTGCCGGCGAGCTGGTTGATCATTTCCCCGGCCAGATGCTGCGAAGTCCCGGTGCCTGAAGTCGCATAGTTCCATTTACGCGGGTTTTGTTTTGCATCTGTAATAACGTCTGCGAGACTATGTTGTGGATTGGAAGCGGGACCCACAATAATCATTGGGCCTTCCGCAAGCATGATCACAGGATCTAGCTCTTTGCCAATACCTGGCTCATCACGCGGAAAGATAATTGGACCAGGAACGGTAATAAGCAGCGTATCGTCCGGCTGGCTGTTGGCAACCAAATTCAATGCCAGCGCGCCCGATGCGCCGGACCGATTCTCCACAACAACGCTTTTGCCAAGCCTTTGCGCCAACTGTTCCGCGGCAATACGCGTCAGAATATCGGCCGTACCACCAGGCGCAAAGCCTACGATCCATCTGACGGGACGCTGCGGCCAATTGGCGTCGTCCGCTGGCGCAGCCGCAAGCGAGGTTTGACACAGCGCCAGTATTGCGGTGGCTAAAAACGCCCTTTTTCTCTTGATATTCATGTGACCCAACTTGACAAATAGTTATTGTGAATCCGGCGTACCGGGCAAAGTGTGAGGATGCGTTTTTGCACTTTCATTGAATGCGTTGACCATTTTCAATATCGGGCCCAATACCCAGGTATTGAAGATCAGCACGTCCGTTTCTTCTTTGGGGTCAGAGAGCAGATTAAATAAATATGGCGACTCCAGCTTGCCCTCGCCTTTATTGACTTCGGGTTCCCAGTAAAAATGCAGTTTCCAGTGTCTCCATTTGACTGCACGAAGTTCGTTCTTTATATAAAACAAAAAGCCTTCCCGACACGATGTTTTTTGTTCCCCGGTTAAAAACGCTGTTTGATCTATTCCATCTATTGGCCTATCTGACGGCAAGCCCGCTCCTGCGATGGCAGCTAACGTAGCATATAGATCAGTCACATGAACGATTTCATTGCTTGTGACGCCTGCTTCCACACGTCCTGGCCACCGGATGATAAATGGCACACGTAAACTGCCTTCCATTGACGTATGATAGGTTCCGCTCCAGGGGCCTGCCGTTCCACGATAAGGGCGCCGAAATTCGGGGCCATTATCGCTGCAGAAGATGAACACCGTGTTCTGTGCAATGCCCAGTTGCTGCACAGCGGCATCAATTTGCCCGACACGATGATCCATCTCAACCATTGAATCTGCAAAATCACCAGCATTGGTTCTTCCCGCAAAATCGGGATGCGGCAGCGTGGGAAAATGAAGGTGAACCATCGGAAGATAAAGAAAAAACGCCCTGTTCTCCTCTGTGTTGCGCTTCATGAAGTGGATAGACTTTTCTACCAGCTCTGCATCGATCTCCCGTCTCGACTCCAAATCATATACCTTGACATTATCGGAAGGTTCGTTTTTCTTTCCTTGCATAATGTAGGGCAAATCGACAACCGTCGGATCGAAGCCTACCGTCGACGTAAACTGACTTTCATCGGTTGTGCGTGGAATACCGTACCACTCATCGAAACCACGATCACTGGGATAGCGTCCCGGGCAGTCACCCAGATGCCACTTGCCGAAATGCGCTGTGGCGTAACCCTGCTCGCTCAACAACTGCGCCAGTGTGGTTTCATTTCGGTGCAAACCCTGAGGTAGCCCGGGAGGAACCGATTGCAGACAGCCGGTGCGGATCGGATGGCGCCCGCTCATTAACGCAGAGCGCGTCGGTACACAATCACTTTCAACATTAAAGTTATGCAGCAGCATGCCTTGCGTGGCGAGACGATCAATATTCGGGGTCGGAGCACCGCGCAACGCACCGCCGCCATAGCAGCCCAACTCTCCCCAACCGAGATTATCGGCAACGATTAATATGATATTCGGCGAGGAATCCGACATGTTTACCTCAAAATATGGTTGTTTGACAAAATATCTTCCAAGTGTAGGTCTACGCTCGTACAATTTGATTCCGGTTTTTAAAATATCGATGAATATTATTTATGAATTTAAGTTTCCGCGACATCGAGTACTTTTTAACCATGGCCGAACTGGGACATATGGGTCGGGCTGCGGCAGCGCACGGCGTGACGCAGTCTGCATTATCCAAATCGCTGAGCAGGCTGGAAAAGGAAACTGGCCTGACGCTATTTGAACGTTCCTCACGTCGCATATGGCTTAATGCGTCAGGCCGGGCTTTTGTTGACCATGCAAGGCTTCTTTATGCCCAATATCAGGATGCCTTGCAAAATACGAGCGCCCTGCAGACCGGTGCAGCAGGAATGCTGAGAATTGGCGCCACCGCAATTACGCTGGATAATATTGTGGCGCCAGCATTGCGGTGGCTCATGCCCAAGCGCCCTGCCCTCAAGGTGTCATTAACAACCGGACTATCGGATGCGCTGTTTGAGCAGGTCAAACATGGAGATTTGGACCTGGTCATTGCACCGATCTATGGTGACAGCATCGCGGATCTGGATCATAAAGTATTGACGCAAGATACGATGAAAATCGTTGTCAGCAAGCACCATCCTGTATTTGATACGCCGACCCTTCACATTGCCAAACTTCAGGCATACGGCTGGATCGTGCCTCTAGTGGGTTCCTCCGCCCGGCAGGCCTTGCTGCAGTGGCTTACCGAGCAAGGACTGAACGAGCCTCGGGTTGCTTTGGAAGTCCCACTCGTTTCAAGGGGTATTCTGGAGATTGTTGCGAGCACAGACTTTATATCATTTGCTCCCGAATCTTTACTCCAACGAGATATGAGCCCCGGTGTTGTTGCGCTTCCAATCGTACTGCCTCAACGCAGAAAACTCTGCCTGCTCTCCCGCAAGGGTGCCCACTGGACTCCCCTAATGGAAGGCTTCAGAGTTGCGGTGGATCACGCTATCTGAAGCCATAGCCTTAGATCATGGTTTATTGTTGTGATTGCCAGGCCAGGGCTATCCGCCTTGCCGTCAGCAAGGTATATTACGCAATAGGAGATTTGCTTTTCTGATCATCATGATGGTGACGGATATGAGCGGATCCCAAGGTCGAAAAGAGCCCGCATAAAAGCAAGCCGTCGTAAAAATCAGTCCCCATCGCAAATGCAGTCATCAAATCATTTCGTATCAATAGGAGAAAAAATGACGCAAGCCAGCCACCCCGAAGTGAGTCGTTTTCCGGTCCCTGAACTCAAAAATTTGCCACAGGACATTCAAGCACGGATTCTGGAGGTTCAGGAGAAATCAGGATTCGTTCCGAATGTATTCCTGACGCTTGCGCACCGTCCCGATGAGTTCCGTGCCTTCTTCGCTTATCACGATGCGCTGATGGAAAAACCCGGCAATCTGAGCAAAGCAGAACGTGAAATGATTGTTGTGGCAACAAGCAGCCTAAACCAATGCCAATATTGCGTTATCGCTCACGGTGCTATTCTGCGCATTCGCGCCAAGGATCCGCTAATTGCCGATCAAATTGCAACGAACTATCGTAAAGCCAACATCACGGATCGCCAAAAGGCCATGCTGGATTTCGCTGTACTGGTCTCGAAAAACGCCCACCTGGTTGGTGAACCAGATTTCGAAACACTGAAAAAGCATGGTTTTAACGACGATGACATATGGGATATTGCTGGAATTTCAGCATTTTTCGGCATGTCAAATCGCCTTGCAAATGTCACCAGCATGAGTCCCAATGCCGAGTTCTACTCGCTCGGGAGATAAAAGCTCGGCTTATTTCCAGCGGTGGCACGACAAATGCAATTTTTCTGTTTAAGGCGTCGATATAAAATTACGTTATTAATGCTTTTGAAAATTACTTTTGCTAATCGCCGCTTGCGACAAACGGAAATAAATGACGCATTTGTGCTGAAGTCCTATGGTATAGGGAGAAATCTCTACGACTATGAATCACCATGCAGGCTACTTTTATAGAGATACCGCCCCGGTCAGATACTGACCAAGATGCCCGGTTTTCAGGTACAAAGTAACACCCCCGGGACCTGCGACAAACTCAGGATACTTGCCAGGCGGCAGGCGCAGCCAGCTGCCCTTTCCATACTGGTGCGCTGCCTCGGTCAGGCTTCCATCGAGCACCAGCAATTCGGCCCCGTCGACAAAGTGACCCAAGAGCGGTACGCCGGCGGCTCGCTTCTCTAGCGATACCTGCTCCCGTTCATCTGTAAACAAGGGACAGGATTCGCGTTCACCATGTTTGACCCAGCTGGAAGGTTCACGCGTATTGATTCGCACACTGCGGCGCTCATCTTCAGGCATTTGCCGCAGTTTCACAAATATCGTGGCGCCCTCATTGGTGAACGGCCTGTGACTGGAATCTGGTGGATTACGCAAGTACCAGCCCGCCGGGTAATCGCCGCCCTCGTCAGAAAACGTTCCCGACAGCACCAGGATTTCTTCACCGCCCGGATGTTGATGCCCTGGGAAACGGGATGCCGGTGCATAGCGTACGATGCTGGTCGCCCGGGCTTTTTCTTCACCAATCCGATCCAGCATCACACGCTCTACACCAGGCTGTGGCGAAGCAATCCATCGGTATTGCTGAGGCAACACGGCAGCTCGTTGTAAAAAATCCGAATGTATTAACATGGCTTGGCGATCGTCTTGATTAATTGGGACTTATAATTATGATACACGACCGGTACCGCAACACGGTTCCGCATATTGGCTTTCAGGGAAAATGCAGATAAGTCATCGTTTTTCTTCTGTAAAAGGCATGAATAAAATAAACACCCTGTCATGCAGAACCATGCCGACCATCATGGCAAAGACAAACAACAGCACCATGGGCTGGCCTGTAGCCACCGCCGATAAGGCCGGTCCTGGACAAAAACCGGCCAGCCCCCATCCTATGCCGAAGGTGGCGGAACCCGCAATCAAACGCTTGTCGATCGCCGCGTTCTTTGGCAAATAAAATCGGTCATCGAACACCGGCTTGTTCAGCCGATGTGCCAGCAGCACACCGGGGATAGCGACAACAACCGCACCGCCAAGTACAAATATCAGACTCGGATCCCAATGGCCACTTCCTACGTCAAGGAATCCTATGACACGTGCAGGATCCACCATGCCAGACAGCGATAAGCCGAAACCGAACATGGCCCCGGCAACAAGCGCTACGCTCAGACGTGCAAGCAATAGCCAACTCATCTGAACACCCCTGCAAGCGTCGCAGTGATCATCCCGGCAACAAGAAAGACCAGAGTCGCGGCAAACGACCGTTTTGAAAACCGCGCCAGCCCCATAATACCGTGACCGGAGGTGCAACCAGATCCCAGGCGGGTGCCGATGCCGACAAGAAGGCCAGCAAGAAGCACAACAGGCCAGGATGCCAGCATAATCATCGACGGCAACTTTCCATAGGCGGCAACATAGAGAAACGGACCCGATATAAGCCCAATCACAAAAGCCATATTCG
This sequence comes from Advenella kashmirensis WT001, assembly GCF_000219915.2. Taxonomy (NCBI): domain Bacteria; kingdom Pseudomonadati; phylum Pseudomonadota; class Betaproteobacteria; order Burkholderiales; family Alcaligenaceae; genus Advenella; species Advenella kashmirensis. The sequence continues at coordinate 2,368,931 of NC_017964.1, forward strand.
TTGCCATATTATGGCCTGAAAGCAGACGGCCGAATATACCGCTAATACCTGCAATTCGGCCGTTTGCAATAAAAAGCAGGACAGCAGACAGGCCTAGCAGCATACCGCCTGCTAAAGACGGCAAGTATGTAGTCATGTTCAGTTCCCTTTAACGTAAAAATTCAATAAAGTGTGTTAACCAGCAGCATCGTCCTGTCGTGACGAACCATGCCGCTACGCGCAGGCTATCTTCAGGATACGCTCGCCTTTCCGGAAATACCCACTATTTCTGTATTCTCATTGGCGAGCACTCCAGAAGAGGGAACGGCCAGCCGAGTGGCATTGATGCAGACTGACACGCTGCTGAGCAACATCGCGATGGCGGCAGCAAACGGGGTTACCCCGCTGGCAAAAAGAACCATGACAATCAAGGCGTTATAAGCGACAGAGAAAATCAGATTTTGTTTGACGATTCGATACGTTCGCCTGGCCCAATGGCGAGCCCATACAATTTGCTCGGCTCCGCCACGCGTCACGACAACGCCGGCAGCAGATGCTGCCACGGCCGTTGCGGACGAAACGGCAATACCGCAATCGGCGCTCGCCAATGCCAGCACGTCATTTACGCCATCGCCCACAAAGGTCGTGGTCTGCTCTGCGCCACAAAGCGCCTGCGCTTTTTGCTCGGGCGTGCTTGAACTCACAATTCTGCTGAAATCAACCTGCAGTTCATCGATAAGTTGCCCGGCAGCCTGTGCTGAATCGCCAGTAATCAGCCATAACTGCGTGCCATCTGCTGCCAACCGTTTCAGAGCGCAATGCGCTTGCTCACGAGGCGTGTCCTGCAATCGAATAGCGCCCTGCCAGAGGCCATTGCGCGAAACATGCACCATACCAGGGCCTTGCTCTGCCTGCGGCAAGTTTTGCACATTCATGTCCCTCAGCCACGTTCTGGCGCCGACCAGAACTGTGCCTTGCTCATCATCCAGGCTCACACCGCGCGCATACCGTAGCGTTGGGGACTGCATAAAGTTACGTTCCGGCCAGCCCTCATGTTGCGCATAAAGTCGCAGAGCAGTGGCAATGGGATGGTTAATACCATATTCGGCTTTCGCCGCCAGATAGCCGACAAACTGCGGTTCAATGCCCGGAGCGGTCTGGATGCCGGCTACCTTGAACAAACCTGTCGTCAACGTTCCTGTTTTATCAAAAGCGATAACCCTGGACCTGGCCAGGCTCTCTACACTTGCCGGATCACGCCACAGGATACCGCGTTCGGCCGCTCGCCTGGAGCCAAGCGCATAGGCTAAAGGCATGGAGAGTCCTACTGCGCAAGGACATGCTGCGACAAACAGACTGAGCGCGGAGATCAGTGCCTGGCTTGCCGTCACTCCGATCCAGAGATACCGAGCAAATGCCAGTATTGCAACCGCAGTGACCACAGGCAACAGCCAACGGACAAACCGTTCCGCCGCCATGGACAAAGAGGGGCGTGCCCCAAACAGCTCTATCATTCTCAAACCCAGCAGGTCAATCCGTCTGTGACCTGCACTGGCGGTCACCCGCACCTGAAGTGGTGAGCCGAGATTGACGGTCCCCGCCAAAACCTCATCGGTGGCCGCCACTGCTACCGGAAAAGACTCACCGGTCAAAAGTGAGGTATCCAGTTCAGACTGGCCGTGCACGATGACCCCATCGGCGGGGACACGCTCTGCTGCCCTGATTAAGATAAGATCGCCCGCTTCGATATTGTCTATCGGCACGGACTGCGTTGTGTCATTATCGCAAATGCGTGTCGCCACTTCAGGCGTCAGTTGGGCCAGCGCGCGCATGGCAACGCCATTCTCCTGACGCGCGCGAATTTCGATCAAACGTCCGGCAAGCAGAAACGTTACCAGCATGGTCGCAGCATCCATGTAGACATCAATGCTTCCGGCCAGCAGATTCCAAATCGAAACGACCAGCGCACCGACTGCGCCAATACAGATCAACGCATCCATGCCGGCAAAACCAGCTCGCAGGGTATTGAAAGCAGCGCGAAAAAAATCCTGGCCAGAATACACGATGACGGCAAGCCCAGTCACGACAGAGAACCATGCGATCAAGCGCCCTTCCCCATCTGCCGATATTCCCTGGTTCAGATACAACACCCAGGAACCTAACATGCTCCACATACCGAACACAACCGCCACTGCCAGTTGAAGCCGTATCCGCCGGGCCTGAGCGTTCAGCCCGTCGGCAAGCGCACCTCCGTCAAGCATGAAGGAGAGCTCATATCCGAGCTTATGCGCGCGCGTGACGACCTGGGAAAGTGCAGCAGAATCGGGGTCCCACCGAAGCAGCACCGAACCTGATATGAAGTTGACCACCGTTTCCTGAATGCCGGGAACCTTGCCGAGCGAGCGCTGTAACGCCATGGCGCAACTTGCACACCACATTCCCCGAACTGCCAGCACTGCCCGACCGGCAAAACGAATCGGCTCCAGATCAATCTCGGTCTTGCTCATGGTTGTTCTCTATTGTGGGCTCAGTTCAGCACCCGTTCCCAGCAAATGCCCATTCAGTGTTTTGCCGTAAAAACTATCTTCTCCCGCGTGAAATGCTTCAGCGGCTTCTGCCACGGTCCCTGTCTGTCTGGGGTCTTTCGGACGCTCATGACTATTGAGGTAAGCTGCCACATCCCATGCATCCTGATCGGACAATGAATAGGGTTTGCCAAAGGGCATGTTCGCCTTGATAAAACTCGCAGCAGTATTGATGCGCGCCATGCCTGCACCCCAGTTATAGGATTGCGGTCCCCACAACGGCGGGAAACGCACGTCTCCAGCCCCGTTCCTGGTTCCCTGGCCATCACTGCCATGGCATAGCGCACAGTTTTGCTGATAAACAACGCGCCCACGCTCCAGATCGTAACCGCCTTCCGGCTTTGGAACCTTGGGATACAAGGCACCAGGCAAGCGTTCACCTGTCGGTATGCCATCGGACATCCAGGCCATGTATGTCATCAAGTCGCGGTAGACGTCGCTACCGGCCGGCGGAGGCTGACCGGACGGGGATGCTTGCGCATTCATCGAGTACATGAAGCACCCCATAATCCGATCCTCAAGTGTGCTTATCGATTGGGTTTTACTCCGGTACGCAGGGTAGCTCCGTAGGCTCCCCACATAGGCGCGGAATTTTCGCGCCGCCCCGCATCAAGGTGACAGTTGACGCAAGCCATTTCATTGCCCACGTGGTCCTGCACGTTGATCTTGGTATCCGTGAAAATTGCCCGGCCTCGTCGCACTGCGTCGCCATATGGGCTGTCCGGAATCGCGTCCTCTGACGGAGGCTGGTAAAACCCGTTAGCCCCCACGGGCATTTGGGGCCGCTCCCCGACCAGCCCAGCCTTGTAGCTCTTTCTGTCGGCTTGCATTTGCTCGCGACTATAAATGGCTTGTGGCGCCTCGGCATCCACTCGCCCGCCTATTGCCTCATATATATAGGCAATCCCGCCGCTTTTATCTACTGCATAGCCGCCACCGAACAACACTGCACCGATCATACTTGCGTACACCAGTCTTCTGAGTAGCGACACTCGGGATCCGTTTGAATCAATATTTGCCATGGTTGTACTCCTTATCTAGTTCGCTTCCTGCTGTCGCAAAGCGCCAAAATATTGTGAGACAGCCCACATGTCTTCCGTACTCATGCGTTTGGCAATATCGTCCATCAACGACAACGGGGAGTTCTGGCGCATCCCTCCTTTGAAGGCGACCAGCTGACTGAACAAATACTCTGGCTGTTGTCCTGCCAGCCTGGGGAACATTGGGCCCAAACCTTCACCAGCCTCGCCGTGGCATGTCACACATGCCGGTATATCCTGCTTCCAATCCCCATGAAGATTGAGCGCACGGCCACGTTCTATATCTGTTCCAGGTACGGCCGCGGTCGCCACTGGAACCACCAGCCTTGCATAATAAGCGGCCACTTCATTTATCTCCGGGGCAGTAAGCTGAGTAGCAACATAGCGCATAGACTCATTGCTTCGGGACCCCGAAGCGAAGTCCTGCAATTGCTTGATGATGTACGCCTGTGACAGCCCGGCAAGCTGTGGTGTTTGCCCGGCGCCCTGTCCCTGGTCGCCGTGACAAGAGGCACAGCTCCACACACTCCCGTTGCCCTGGGAAACGAGTAGCGGTGCGCCTGCATCGGGCGTGGACTTACTGCTGCCGGCTACGATATTCGGTATGCCTGCCTCATTATTCGACACCCGCTCGGGCATGAGATCGCCCAGATAATTAACACCTCCCCATACAGCGAGCGCGAAGAAAACAGCGATCAGGAAAAGCGGAATCGGTCTTGAAGGCTCCCATGGCTCGAAAGTGGGATCAACAGCGTCGACGCGCGGTACAGGGCGTTTTTTGCCACGATTAAACATACTATTGCCTCTATTGCTTACCTGTATTACTGCTTACCGTGATTGGACTTGCTACCTTCGCCAACCGGCGCATCATACCCGCGATCGCGCATCTTCGCCTCGGCGTCGCTAACCGAATAGGTACGTTTCAAACTACGCAGGTATTCCACAAGGTCAAGCGCCTCCTGGCGCGCAACGATCACTTTCCCATTGGCAGGTTGATACTCCTCGGGTAGCTTAACCACAACATCACCGGCCTGCGCTTTGTCCTTGCGCTCGAACAGGTATGGATACGACGGCATAATGCTCCAGTCAAAAATCGCGCGCGGCTGGTACAAGTGGGTCAGGTGCCAGTCTCTGCTTGGCAATCGGACGCCCACATTGAGCAAATCAGGACCGGTTCGCATGGTTCCAAGCAGATGGGGTGCGTCATACGCGTAGTCGCCGGGCGAAGAGGCTCGGCCCCAGCCACGCGACAAATCGGCGAACGTCTGTCCGGTAGAGCGTGGCTGCTGGCTATGACAGTACACACACCCATTGGCGATATACTGTTGGCGGCCGCGTAACTGCTGGTCTGTATAGGGTGCCAATGCGGAAGGTGCCTGCACGGACCGAACCTGCCAACCAGGAAGAATGACCAGCATTAATGTGGCAAAGACAAGTATGCCGGCCGCGACAAGAAGAAGTGGAGTGATTCTGTTCATACTGTGCCTGCCGATCCGGAACGCTTAGCCAACAAGAGTGCGAAAAAGTGCATGCCAAAAATAATGTGACCCAGTGTCATCATCGTGCCCCCGAGCGATCGCCCTTCCAGATACGGCACGATATGGCGCGTGATGTCCGAGAACGCAACATCCGGATCCAACAGTTCAATGCCCTGGAAAAAACCGCCGACAGTCAGAGCCAGAAAATAGATGGCAAATCCTGTGACAGTAAGCCAAAAGTGCAGGGAAATCAGCCGGGGCCAAGGCCAGCGCTTGCCCGTCAGATGTGGCATCATGTAATAGAACGCACCGAACAGGACAACCGAGACGAATGCGTAGGCGCCCAGATGCGCGTGCCCAACGGTGTAATGAGTAAAGTGGGTAACGGAGTTGACCGAGCGAAGCGCCTCCAGCGAACCCTGAAAGGACGCCGCGGTATACATCAACGCACCGATCCATACGAACCGCAATGCCATGGATTGCTTGAAGGCCCAGATATTTTGCGCCACCGTGACGTGCTGATTGATCGCCACTGCAATTACCGGAATGAACATCATGACGCTATGCACGACGGACAGGGTAACCACCCACGTTGGCACAGGGCCACCGATCAGGTGATGAATACCTACCTGGCTATAGAATAGCGCCAGCCCCCAGAAGCCCAGTAAGGACACGCTGTACGAAAAAACCGGCTTGCCGATGATCTTGGGAATCAGATAATACGCAGTACCCACACCCAGGGGTGTAAGCCACAGCCCCAGCACATTATGGGCAAACCACCAGTTCATCGTCGCCTGCTGAACACCAAGATGCAGCCCCGGCAGATTAGCGATGAAAAACAGCATGGGAAACCAGACCAGCCCTGCCAGAAAATACCAGCCTGAGACATAAATATGATGCACATTTCGATGCAATGCAGTCGATACTGCGGACCATGCCATTAGAAGCCCGCCCAGCGCCAGAACCAGGTCGATTTGCCATGGAATCTCCAGCCACTCCAGTCCATCGGACCAGCCCGCTCCAATGGCAACACCACCGCATGCCACGCCAACCGCCCACAAGACGCCGCCAATATAAGCCATTATCGGATGCCGCAAGGGAGTATGAAAAATACGCGGCAAGATCCACAACACAATACTTATACCTGCAACCGACAGCCAGCCATAAGCAACAAAGTTCAAGTGTATTGTCCGGGCACGCCCGAAGGTCGTTACCGCATAGTCAGCCAGCCAATCTGGCATGTGCAGCTTAAAGGACGCAATAACACCGAATACTGACCCGACGATTAAAAAAAGAATGGACACTGCAGCCAGCACCAGCACGACTCTTGAGCCTGCTGCATCGATCCCTGCCCGCTCGACATCAAAGCGATGTGCCGCCTGCACCGCCTCAGCATTCATTGACGACGGATCATCCAGGCTACCGGCTTCGCCGGAAAGAAAGATCGATGAGGCTTCTTTCTTTCCGGCACTGATTTGCTTGTTGGCAACCGCCAGATCAGTAGGCCGAGCGCGACAAGCGAGACAATAAAACTGATTGCCAGCAGAAAACCGAGTGTAGACGTCATGCGTAGACCTGCTTGTGAACTGTTAACCCTGCAATTTCTCTGGCCAAGTGCTCATTGATTGAGCCTTTAGCGGGCCTGACAGCCCCGCTCGTTCACATACAACCTGCACATCACTTCTCCCGAAAACCGACTTCTTTTGTAGAATTCAAATATTCCCGGGATTATCGCCAGTCCCGATTAACTGAGAATTAAGACATCACAGATGAAATGAGTCAGCGCCAACGCAAACAGCAATGCCTCGCTGGTGTTCGACACAGCAAAAATCTTAAGGGCTAGCGCTTTGGCGCGCAGTCAGGCTCTCAGGTACACCCATCCGTCCTGTTGCAAACGAACCATTTCCAGCACAGCCGGCCCTGTCAGCACCTGCAGCGGCTCTCGGTTTTGCCTGCCGGCCCGATCCAGGCTGATCGGACATAGCCAGGTGATGGAATCCAACTGCTCATGCACAATATCAAGCGCAGCTCCCACTGCCTGGGCATTTGCTATGATCCGCACATGCGCATCAGGATCTTCGCGCTTGAGATTAGTGGCGTTATTGCGCGCTCGTTCCAACGCCGATGCGGTCGGTGCATGCAAAATAACCTTCATTGCCTTGTTATTCATGATTTGTTCACTAATTCACGTTTAAAAAAAAGCAGCCCAATTCAACGCGTTGTGCAACTGCCCGCCCTGGCGCGAGCGACAAAAGGGACCGGCCAGCACGCCACAAACAGCCTGTTCCGGGTAAAACGTCTCATGCTGGCAGATGACAACGCTTGTTTTTCATCGTGATCAGCCAACATTGCGCATCAGCATCATGAGTGCCACCACAACGCAAATAACTGAGAAGAAACGCTGCAACATTCGCGAAGATATGTTGGGCGCTACCAAACGGCCCATAGCCATACCCACAAGCGAAGCTAGCGCAAAAGCGTAAGTTGGCCCACTGAGTAGTACGCCCTGGCTCCAGGCGGAAAAAAATGTCACCGCAGACAACAGCGCTATGACCATCAAAGAGGTCGCGACAATACTATGCATACGAAGGTTACTGGCGTATGCCAAGGCCGGAACAATGATAAAGCCGCCGCCAACGCCCAGCAGACCAGTAAACAACCCAGTCACAGCGCCGATAGCCCCCAGCGTGATAGCAATGCGCGCTCCCCATACGAAGCGCCCTGTTTTATCGGAAACGTGGCATGGTTTGGCTTTTAGTGTTGCCGGTTCTGCAGCGGTTTCAGACTGGATTGACGATATGAACATGCGGCCAGCGACCACAAGCATGATAATCACGAAAATAAGGTTCAGGCACCAGGCAGCAAACTGGTGCGCCAGAGTAACACCCAGCGGCGCAGTGAACGCACCGGTAGCAGCCAACAACGCGGCGGCCTTATATCGGACAATGCCCTGGCGCAGCCCTTGCAATGCGCCCAGGAGTGCTGCCGAGCCAACAGCCAGCAATGCGACCGGTGCGGCGTCCCGGATACTCATGCCCAGACCGAACACCAGCGCAGGCACCGCGAAAATACCGCCTCCTGCCCCCGTCAATCCCAACACCGAGCCAATCAGCAGGCCCAGCAAACTGCCAGTCAAGATCAGCATGACAACATCCTTCTTATTTGTCCACAGCATCCAGTGCCGCGATCTGTGACACAAAAACTCCAAGCTGATTAACGGGGACCCAGCACCTCGGCCAACTGTTCGGCTTGCGGCATGCCGTTAAATTTCTTGACCTGGCCATCTCGTTCCCGAACAACAATTCCGGGCGTGCCCCGGAAACCCATGGAGAACATAAGCATCTGATGCTCGTCCAGGATTTTGAGCACATCGTCCGGAACATTTTTGGCTGGTTTAATGCCACCACGATCGAAATTGCGTTCATTCTCCGCAAAAGCAGCAGAAGAATCCTTGGCGCCAAGTATCGCAGCCGCCTTGGCCGGGCTGTCCTCCTTGATTACACCCACGAGAAGGTGACGAAGCTGAACCTTGCCTGCCTGCACCCAAGGTCTGGCGGCTTCCCAGAACTTGTGACAATAAGGGCAGTTCGCATCGGAAAACGCATAGATGATACGGGGCGCATCTGCCTTTCCGTCCTGTACCCAGTGGGCGGACTCCAGTTGCGTCCATGCTTTATCATCCATCGGCTTGGCCACCAGATTTTGAAGCGTCTTCTCATCTATCGACTCGCCCGTAGCGTCCACCCGGGTGCCTACAATGGCTTTGCCATCGCTGGTAACATAAACGGCAATGGGCCGATCGCCAGCCGCAGTGGCAAATGCGCGCAGTCCACCGCCCACATCGAACTCCTTGATCACGTCCAGGCCCTGCGCCTCCAATGCCTGAATCACCGCTGGTCGCTCCTTGTTTTGAGCCTGACTGTAAGCCGACATGAGCAAAAACGGTAGCGCCGCGAAAAAAGCGATGCGTGTAGATACTGGAAACATGGATACTCCTGGTCTGTTGGGATCTAAAAGAATTAATTGAAATGGCGAGATATCTTGTCCTTAAGACTGGGCATCGTTATCTCGCCCATATGGGAATCGACCAGGCGCCCTTGGGCATCAAAGAACAAGGTCGTTGGCAAGCCCCGCGAATTCATCGACTGCATGGCCTGAGAAGCATGGTCCAGCAGTACATCCGTCAAGCTCAACTGCTCGCTATCAAGAAAACGCTGCGCCTGCTGCGCGCTTTCCCCCTGGTTGATCATGACAAAAGCGATATCTGAAAATTCCGTCTGCGCCTGCTCGAACACCGGCATTTCGCGACGGCAAGGCGGACACCAACTCGCCCATAGATTAAGCACCACCGGCTGCCCCGCATACGCGCTTAAAGAAACGGCTTGCCCATCCAGCGTGGCCAGTTGCAAATCCGGTATAGGTGGCGCCGATCGATTCATCAACGCCACCACACTGCCGGCCACAATCCAGGCAACAACACCGGCCAGGACACCCCCCTGAACAGAGCGGTGCAACGCCGGGATCGAACGCGTTCGCCACCATACAAAGCCGATGGCGACAAGTACCCCCACCCACCAGGAAAAGCCACCGTCACCAATGGCAATCATGGAAGCCGGCTTAACCCTGTACTCATCCCACCATTGGATGATGTACGCGAGTCTGGCCGCCAGCAAGCCCCAAAACACCGAGTCAATTACCACGCCACCGGCAGTTTTATGGGAAGTGTCCGCCAGGCGTCTGGCCAACAGGCGCGCCACAATCCATGCCACCGCGACAGCGAGAATGACAATAACAGTCTGAATCGAAAACGGACCGACGCTTATCACGGCGTGCCCGCCTTGTTCAGACGTTGCAGGAAGTCGCCTGCATCGATTTCGCCCACAACCCGTAAGTCCCTGCGCTCGACGCCATCCGGCCCCACGAGAATCAGCGTGGGTGGTCCCATCACTGCCCAGCGCTTGAGCAGCGCCTGATCAATGGCATCATTTTGAGTGACATCCGGGCGTACGATTTGCATACGCTCCAGTCGTGCCGCCACGGCAGGATCACCGAACACAGTGCGCTCAATCACATGGCAGCTGATGCACCAGTCTGCATAAAAATCGATCAATGTCCATTGACCGCGCCCGGCAGCTTCAGCCAGACGCGCATCCACATCCTGGACCGATTTGGCCTGAATATAGGAAATATTCGCAGTGTCTGCCGCTGGAACCTGTGCCGCGCCGCGCAAATGAGCCAGCGGCTGCAGTACGGATGCGCCGCCGGAAGCGGCGCCAACCAACATCAACACCGACCACAGACCGACGAAAGCCGATACCGTACGCAGGGTCCACTGCAAACGAACCTTTGCCGCCACGGCTTGCGCCCAGGCGAGCAGCCCAATAGCGACAGACAGCAACCAGGCCCCCCAGAGCACCAAACTTACTGACGCTGGCACAAAGCGATCCAGCATCATGACCGCCATGCCCACCATGACATAACCGAAAGCAACCCGTACCCGGTCCATCCATGTACCCGGCTTGGGCAGGACCCGTGCGCCAAACATGGCAATGATCAGCAACGGCAGCCCCATACCCAGACCCAGCGCAAACAGTGCCAGGCCACCATACACCGCACTGCCGGTCTGCCCGATATACAGCAGCGCCCCGGCCAACGGTGCCGTCATGCACGGACCAACCAGTAATGCCGAGAGAAAGCCCAGCGCCGCAGCACCCGCAAGGCTGCCCCCGGATCGACTGCGTCCGGCGGACTCAACACGGTTAACCAGAACCGATGGCAGACGTAACTCGAACAGGCCGAAAAGCGAACTGGCCAGAATCAGGAACAAGGCAGCAAACGCGCTCAACAACCAGGGTGACTGCAGCGTCGCTTGCAGGTTGGCGCCCGCCAGTCCAGCCACCACGCCCACCACAGCGTAGGTGCCAGCCATCGCCAACACATAGGACAGGCTTAGAAAAAAAGCACGCCGGGGCCTGGCCTGACTGCCCACAACCATGCTGGACACGATCGGGATCATTGGCAGTGTGCAAGGCGTAAAAGCCAATAACAGGCCGAAACCCAAAAACAGCAGCGTTCCCCAGATCGGCCCGAGAGACGCAAGTCGCTGTGCCGCCGCCTGATCCTCACCAATATTGGCGGCACCTTCAGGCGCGACTTCACCCTGAGCCACGCCCTCTGTGGAGGGCGTGTTCTGTCCGGATGCAGACAACGAAGTCCCGGCTGCCGTCAGGGACATATCCAGATCCATCGTCTGCGGAGGATAACAAATGCCGGCCTCAGCGCATCCTTGCCAATGCAGCGTCATGGAACCCGCTTCGGACACTGGCACGCGCAAGGCAAGCGCATCTGCTGTGTAAATTACCGTATCACCGAAAAATTCATCTTGCTTGGGCGTTCCTGGTGGCAGCTCAACACCGACCGCTACGCCCTGCGCAGAAACCAGTTTCAGTGAGTGGCGATAAACATAATAGCCATCTGCTATATGCCCCTGTGCCACCAACCAATCACCCTGTCGGCTTACTTTTTCCACCTTGAAGACCTCAGCCGGATCAAGAAACTCCGCATCTGTACCCGACGAGAACAGACCCGTACCGGCTGACACGCTGCCCATGGCAAAGAAGCACAAGACCATTATGGCGAGTACGCTTCGATACAGTTTTTTCCAAAAAATAGACAAGTGCCTTTCTCCAAAAAGGATTTTCCGACATCATGCAGTCTCTCGATTAACTGAAACTTAATTGCGCCTTCTTGCTCACCCGAAAGAAATTTCCAGGGTTATGCACGTATTTTTGACCTAATATATAAACACTTGGCTCAACCACTCGAGGCTGCGATGCGAGTACTACTGGTAGAAGACGATGAACTGATCGGCAACGGCATTGTTGCTGGTCTGCGCACGTATGGCATCACCGTGCGCCATGTGTGCGCAGCGGCCGATGCCGAAATTGCCCAAATAGATGACACCTTTCATGCGCTGATACTTGATCTTGGCCTGCCCGACCGCGACGGTCTCGAATTGCTCGCGATCGCGCGCGCGTTGACCCGTTTCTGCCCGTATTGATTCTCACAGCGCGAGATGCCATGGAACACAGGCTCACCGGTCTTAACAGCGGCGCGGACGACTACATGACCAAACCCTTTGATCTGCGCGAATTAGCTGCAAGACTGCACGCGCTTGTCCGGCGCACACAAGGCAGAACGAACCAAATCATCACCGCCGGCCCGCTGCGTTTGGAGCCAGCAACCGGCCTGGCCTGGTTCGAAAATGAAGCCGTTACGCTGTCGCGCCGTGAAGTCGATCTATTGACCCATCTGGCCACTGCAGACGGACGATGGGTTCCGTCTGACGTGCTTAACGAAAGGCTTTATGGAAGTGGTGAAGAAGTCAACAGCAATGCGCTCAACGTGCATATTCATAATATCCGTCGCAAGCTCAGACCTGAAGCAATCGAAACAACTCGCGGATTAGGATATCGTTTAGGCTGGAAACTTAAATCATGAGTCTACGTCTTCGTGCCGTACTGATTGCAGGGATTTCTCTTGTCCTTCTCTGGGGCGCGGCGGCCGCCTGGATGATGCAAGGCGTCCGTGCCGACCTTGATAAAACCCTGGATGGTCGGCTGGCCATGTCGGCACGCATGGTCGCGGGATTACTGGAACGTGGCGCATTAACGCCCGGTCAACCGGCCCCTGATCTGGCTGAGGTGGTCCGCGTTGATGCCGGCGCCCGAATCAGCTGTGTCATCCGTGGGCTGCACGGCCAGGTTCTGGCAAGAACACCGGCGGCCCTGCCCTGAGTGCGGAGTCGACACCCACCGGTTTCAGCATCCATGAAGAACAAGGCAAGCTATGGCGGGTCTACGTTTTGAATAGCGGCGGATATCAGATCACGACCGCAGACAGTATTGATCAAAGAGATGTTCTTGTTAACGAATTACTGCATGCAGTAGGCGTACCGTTTTTGATCGCTATCCTGGGTGGATTGGCGGCGCTCTGGATAGGCATCGGCCGGGGATTGGCGCCATTGCAAAACTTGTGTCTGCAGTTGCGTGCAAAGCAAACCGACGATACCACGCCCATCGCCGTAACCCGCTCACCATCGGAACTCAGACCCGTACTGGATGCGATGAACGGATTGCTGGGAAGGCTGGCGCAGGCGCTATCCAGTCAAAGGGCCTTTACTGATGCTGCCGCGCACGAATTACGTACGCCATTAACCGTGATCGACACCCACTTGCAAGTTGTCCGCGTAACCGAAGGCGCAGAAGCACAGGCCTCGCTGCGTAGCGCAGAGCAAGGGGTACAACGATTGCGCCGAACGCTTGATCAGATGATGACACTGGCCCGCACGGAAGCCTCCACAACAGGTCATGAGGCGCGTTGCACATCCGTGCAATCTGCTGTTGAGCACGTGCTCACACTGGTAGACGAGGAGGCCCGACCCCGTCTTGTGCTACACGTGACAGGAGCAGACCAGGAAGCACCCGTACCCAGATCAATGCTGGAAACAGCCGTACGCAATCTGATCGAAAATGCTTTGCGCTACTCCCCCAACAGCACGCCGGTAGAAGTCACCCTGACCTTTGAGCAATCCTCTGAACGCTGCTGCATCGCCGTTGCCGACCGTGGACCCGGTTTCACCGAAGAACAAACCCCGCAAATAGGCAGACGCTTCTGGCGTGGCGACCAAGGCCGCCATAGAGAAAATGGCGCGGGTCTTGGCATCTCTATCGTACACGCGATAGCAGAGCGATTTGGTGGAAAACTGACGTTTGAGCCCCGCGAAGGCGGGGGCCTGGTGGCGAAGATCTGTCTGCCGTGTGAAAAAGGCGCAGGCAATTTAAGCTGACCAGTCAAATCCATACCTATATCTCAGTCAGCTTTCTCGGAACAATTGGCAAACATTTGGTCGTTAACTAATGACCATCTTTTCCCTCAAGTTAGCAATCTCGTCGCAAGTGTATCCATACTCTTGCAGCACCTTTTGAGTAGACTGCCCGATATCTTGAGGAGCTAAACGGTAACTGGCCGGCGTTCGACTAAGCTTGATCGGGGATGCAATAGCGCTATAGTTATCAATCTCGGCAATCATCTCGCGATGAGTCGTATGAGGATGTTCGAGTGCCTGAACCACATCGTGAATCACACCACAAGGCACATTTTCCTTGCTTAGCAATTCGAACAGCTCCTGCGCGCTGAATCTGGAAAACTCAATCTCCAGCGCTTGTCTGAGTTCAGGACGATGTAACGCCCGCTGCCCGTTATTGGCAAAACGAGGATCATCGGCCAGGCCAGGATTTCCAATTACTCTACAAAGCCGAACAAACTGACCATTATTGCCTACTGCCAGAAACATTGGATCTGTTTTTGTCTCATAACTATCGTAGGGTGCAATATTTGGATGCCCATTGCCTGAACGCTGCGGCGGTTTACCTGTGTATATGGCGTTAATAGAGTGAGGATAAAGTGCCGCCAGTGCATTATCAAATAAGGTAGATTCAATTTGTTGCCCCAAATTGCTGCGCTCTCGTTCTGCCAGCGCGATCATAACGCCAATGGCAGCATTCAAACCCGTACAGACGTCAACGACCGGCACCCCAAGGCGCGTTGGACCACCATCCGGTGATCCGTTGATACTCAGCATGCCGGCCAATGCCTGAACTGCTGCATCATAACCGGCCATTCCGCCTAATGGCCTGAATCGCCAAACCCGGAAATCCGACAATGGATCAGCCGGGGAAAACGCTTGGATAATACTTCGTTATATCCTATACCCCATTTTTCCAATGTGCCGGTTTTGAAATTCTCTATCAGCACATCGGCTTCTTCAAGAAGGCGCATAAGCACCTCTCTCCCTTCTTTTGCAGATAGATCTATACAGATGGCCTCCTTATTACGGTTTAGCCCTGCAAAGTAGGAAGCCTGGCCATCCCGAAAAGGTGGCCCCCAAGTCCTCGTCTCGTCCCCTGATGGGCCCTCGACTTTAATGACTGTTGCCCCATGATCGCCAAGTATCTGTGCACAAAACGGGCCTCCTAGTACACGTGACAAATCCACCACCTTTAAACCATCTAATGCTGCCATAATCCCGACTCCTTAAAACGAAATACTTATCTCCACCATCATCACCAATGGCCAATCACTACTTTACGCAATCCCACACAGGGGTTCGGCGTGCACGCGCGGCTTCGATGCCTTCCAATGCCTCGCTCCGCAGCTGGGCGGCAAAAACATCGGCAGCATTATCGAGATACTCCGAAAGTCCTTGCTCCTGCCATTCGCGCAACCCGAAAAGAGTGCGTAACATCACCTTGGTATTTTCCAGTGCTTTCGGTCCACCGTGCTTCAGCGCTGCAGTTACCTGATTCAAACGCGTTTCCAGTGCATGCTCATCCTGCTCCAGATAATCCACCAGCCCAATTCGAAAGGCCGTTTCCGACGAGACTCTCTCACCGGTAAGCATCATTCTACGTGCTTGTTGAATACCAATGCGGGCTGCTACAAAGGGCAGAATTTGAGCCGGAACCAGGCCGATTGATGTCTCTGGAAATCCGAATTTTACGCCAGAAATTGCAATTGCAATATCGACGGCACAGACCAAGCCAGCACCTCCGCCCATGGCAGCCCCCTGCACAACGGCAACAGTGGGCTTCGGACTTCTCGCCAAAGACTCCAGAAATTTGCCGTAAAACCTGTTGCCGATGGCAATTGGGTCGCGACCATTTTGCCCAACGGGTTCGGCCAATCTATCATGGACATTTCCGATATTTCCACCTGCGCAAAACGCCTTGCCAATTGCTGCAAATACAATTACACGTACCTGTTTTTCGGCAACGGCGTAATCCAGCGCCTGCATCAAACTCTCGACCATTTCACGGCTCAGCGCATTGCGTGAATCCGGCCGATTAAGCACCACTCTAAAAACACCATCGTTAAGATCAACTAAAACCACATTTTCACTAGAATTATTAGGAAGGGGTTGAGTTGTAGACATAGCTCTTCTCTTTGAAATAAAAATAAAAAATTTTCCGCAAGACAACAATTAACACTATTACGCGCTATCGGACGCGCCGTCCAATAACGCCAGCCTGCACAAATCGCTCAATTTCAGATCCCGAGTACCCAAACTCAGTCATTATTTCTTCAGTATGTTCGCCGATGTACGGTGCAGTCAACGACGTCGGCGCACCCGAAGCACCGGGCAATTGCGCGATGGGTAATATAGCGGAGATAGCCGACCCTCCAGGTTCAGCTACGGTCAGTACCATTTCGCTCAGCAACCCTTGCATGACGCTTTTAGGATCTACAATAAAATCGCTTAAATCGTTGATAGCGGAAAAAAGTACATTGTGACCCTCAAACAAGGCGCTCCATTCAGCACTGCGTTTTTGACGTAAAACACCGGCGATCTGCTCATTAATTTGGTCTGCATATTTCAAGCGCTCCGCAGCACTGCACAATCGGCTGTCCGACAATAAGGCATGCAGTCCCAACACATCACAGATCGCGGTGAACATACTGTCATTGAGCGAAGCGAGCATGACAAATCCATCAGCGCTGTCAAATACGCCCTGAGGCACAGTCGCGGCGGATTTTGGCGTGTACGATCGATCCGTACTGTCCAACGCCTTATTCCACCCATGCTCTATCAACATCCCATTCTGGAATGCGGCCAGCACCGCCAATAGACTGATATTGATCTGACATCCTTCCCCTGATCGCTCTCGCGCATAAAGCGCAGCAGCAATGGCATTAGACGTATAGATACCGGCAGCGATATCGGCGATATAGGGCTTGATCGGGCGAGGCCTACCATCAGGACCGGCATTATAGTTTGCCAATCCACTTACAGCCTGAGCAATTGAATCGGTCACGGGACATTCTGCCAATGGCCCTTCTGTTCCATAGCCGCTGACCGAGGCATAGATTAACCGCGGATTATGTGCTAGCAGTAGCTCGTATCGGGTTCCAAAAGTGGTGGCTGCTTTTGGTCTGAAATTTTGAATAAAAACATCTGCATCTTTAACCAAACCGTGCATGATCCTGATTCCATCAGGCGATTTCAGATTAAGCGCAAGACTTCGCTTGCCACGATTATAAGCAATGGCCAGCGCACTGAGCCCATCAGCCCCAATGCCCATTCTTCGACTCCAATCGCCGTCAATTGGCTCAATTTTAATGATATCGGCGCCCATTTGTTTTAGCATTTGTCCGCAGCATGGGCCTGCGATCCCCT
Organism: Advenella kashmirensis WT001; assembly: GCF_000219915.2. Classification (NCBI taxonomy): domain Bacteria; kingdom Pseudomonadati; phylum Pseudomonadota; class Betaproteobacteria; order Burkholderiales; family Alcaligenaceae; genus Advenella; species Advenella kashmirensis. The sequence continues at coordinate 2,386,248 of NC_017964.1, forward strand.
GAGAGATATCAATAACCCGCAATCCCGAATAAGCATTATTGATCATTATTTTCCCGACCTGTCATAACATTCTAAATACCAGTGATCTGTGCGGCTTTTTGTCGAAGAAAAGCTAAAATATAGAAAATCAGAGAACAAATTAGTTGCGAGACAAATGAAAGTAACAAACCTCGACTTGACACTACTACGGACCTTTGTTGCTGTTGCCGAAGGAGATAGCTTCGCACGCGCTGCGCAATCTGTGTTCAAATCGCAGGCGGCAATATCACAGCAGATGCAGCGCTTGGAATTGCAGTTAGGTTGCGATCTATTTATCAAGAGCGGCCGCAGCAAACGGTTAACTGACCAAGCGTCCGGCTTCTGGAGTATGCAAGGCCTTTACTGAGAATGAACGACGAGGCCTGCATGGCAATGGAACAGGGGGTATTTGACACACAGGTCAAAATCGGGGCATGTGCCGACGCCATTGATACACTGTTGCCTGAATACCTGGCCTTATCTAAATCAACATATCCGAATTTGAATATCGAAATCAAGGTCGGTCGCAGTCGCTGGCTAGCTTCCGCATTACGCCGTGGCGAAATCGATCTTATGCTGGACGTCGAAGAACATACGGAATTTAACTGTGACATACTTCGCACCTCCCTGTTGTGTGGATTTCCGGAGCGCGCACGTACCATGAAAACAACGTTGTGTTGCCACTTGTCCTTATCGATTCGCCTTGCGTTTTTCGACGGATCGCGCTGGATGCACTTGACGCAGAGGGCCGCGCCTGGCGTCCCTCGTTCCAGACGACAACAGTAGCCAGTTTGCGTGCAGCGCTTCGGGCAGGCCTCGGTATCACAGCTAGAACCATAGAAATGCTCACTCCGGGTCTAAAGGTTGTGGATAAAGAAATGGGTTTGCCAGGCTTGCCATCTATCAGTTACCGCCTGTATACGCGAAATGGCGATGACAGCAAAGGAACCCGGAAACTCGCAGAGCTCTTTTCGGCTCGCTGAAGACCCATTCCATGCCGCTATTTTTGCATGCCGGCGACTCGGATTATTTTCCCCCACTCAACCGTGTCACGCTTCTGGATTGCTTCTAGTTTCTCAGGTGATCCAGGCAGAACTTGCATTCCCTTGTCACTGAAAAATTTACGCGCCTCTTCAGTTTCCAGAACCTCGGCTATCCAACCAGCCATTCGATTCGATACGTCCTCTGGTACGACTGCCGCACTCCATATTGCGATCCAGGAGCTGACATCAAAATTCTTATAGCCCAGCTCGTGCAGCGAGGGCACATCGGGCAGACTATCTAGCCGGTCTATAGACGATACCGCCAGCGCATTTATCTTTCCTGCCCTGATCTGTGGTATTGCGGTTACAGAATCGCAAAAATAATAATCGAATTGACCACCTATCAGATCAGTCATTGCCTGAGAGCTGGCTTTGTACGGCACATTTACCGCATCGATACCAGACTTCAGGCGAAATAGCTCACCTGCAATACGCCCACCAACGTTAGCACTGGCAAAAAAAGTGCTTTTCTCTTTTTCTTTTGCTGTGGCTACAAACTGCTGTACTGTTTTTTCTTTCACGCGATCTTTGTTAACAACCAAAATATACGGCGTATTCACCAGCGTTGTCATCGGACGCTTGGCAGTCTCAGGATCGAAAGGCAGTTTTTTATACATACTGATATTAGCAGCGTGTGTGGATGGTCCTGAAACGAGCAACGTATAGTCATCAGCAGATGAAGTTCGCGCTACCGCCTCTGCGGCAATGTTGCCATCAGCGCCAGGACGATTCTCGACCACAACCTGCGTTCCAACCTTGTTTGTAATTTTCTCTGCAACATAACGGGCGATGGTATCGGAAGCGCCACCTGCCCCATACGCGACAATGACACGTACCATTTTTTTACGATCGGCCGTAGCCGCCCAGCCAGGCAACGTTAAAACAAGCGTACTCAATGCCGTACCAACGAATTTTCTACGTTCGATTTTCACTATTGTCTCCTGATTTTTATTAATGAGGGCGATAGCAGTTCTTTGACTTCACCCGATCGTTACTGCATTGTCAATCAACCCGGAAGCAACCCTGGCGGACAATCTATCTCCAAATCCAAAAGCATTTGGGCATAGGATTTACCTAAAGGATCCGAACTGAGACTGCCACGAACCGCCACCTCCTAAGGCCTCTGTCATTAGAAAGTTTATCGCATGCGTCCCTGGCAATTCGAACCGGTCTATATCACCATGGACCAGGTGGCTAAAATATTCATATACACGTGCCGAGGTAACCTGGCTAAGCAAGAGAGGGAATAGCGCCGGTGTACGTGCGATCACACCAATATTTACACTATCGCCCTTATCACCGCTGCGCGCGTATGCAACTCGCGACAGTGGCACCAATATCGTCTCTTGGCCCTGTGCTATATTTTTGACAGTTGCCTGGGCTTCGGTCGACGCAGGATCGCTGGCCATAATGCCATCGGTATTTTTATCTGAGAGAGGTACCCGTATCTCTGTGAAGCTCGTGTCCGCATCGGTCTGCATTCTCACCGGTACCTTATCCTTACCCAGCAGGTAGGACGCTGTTCGAATTACCGACTGTACGCCGCTGCGTCCGCCAAAATGACTTCTGGTTCCGGGACCCATGGATACGCCGGCAGAAGCAGACTCTTTTTGCAAAAAGACAAGTGCTTTTTTTTCTTTATGTCTCACGGCAATCCGCAGCACTATTTCACGCGACTCCGTTACGCGAGCGTGTGGACCGTAGAGCGCTTCAGCACCAAGGTACTCCACCAGAGTACTGCTGTAATCTTCGTAGCCATTATCCAGAATCTGCTTGCGTGTACGAGACAACAAAGTCTCTGCAGTACGCTTTGCTTTTGACAGCGCCCGCTGCCCCCGAATCGCCATCATAATCACAAGATGATAACCGTCCTGGTAGGTCACGGTGACTTTGTAGTCATTGGTCGGCGCTCGCCTTTTGCGCCCGTCACCGTCACTTTGTCGGGTTCGATTTGTTCGATTTTGACATTGCGAAAATCACAAATAACATCGGGCAGCAAGTATGCGCTCGGATCTCCAATTTCATAAAGTAATTGCTCTGCTACCGTGGCCGGCGTAATTAACCCTCCCGTATCTGGCGCCTTGCTTAACTGGAAATCCCCACGTTCGTTCATCGCAACAATCGGGTATCCGATATTGGACCAATCCGGAACTGTTTCCCAGTCCGTGAACAGCCCCCCCGTTGTCTGCGGTCCGCATTCGATCAAATGGCCCGCCAGACTGGCCTGAGCCAAGCGGTCGTAATCGGAAAAACTCCAACCAAACTCGTGTGCAGCAATTGCAACCAGCAGGGCGCTATCGACACACCGTCCCACAACCACGATATCAGGGTTGCTCTTTAGCGCCTCGACAATAGCAACGGCGCCCAAGTAAGCATTCGCAGACAGCACCGAGTTCAATGTGTCTTCAGTAACGCTGTCTCTGGCTTGACCATGCGAATCAAATGGCTTGAAATCACTTTTCAAATTGCTGACATCATCTCCTGTTACTACAGCAATTTTCGGAGAAAGACCTTGTTCTTTCGCAAGTGAAAGAATCATCTCCTTGCATTTTTCCGGATTTAATCCTCCCGCATTTGAAACCAGCGTTATCCCCCTGTTCATCAAGGTTTCAGGTTAGGGTTGACAGCAACAGTGACAAAATCCGTTGCGTAACCTAAATCCGGGTCCTTAAGTCGCGCCCGCTGCAATATCGACATCGTCGTCTCGGCGAGATAGTCAAAGACGATGTAATCCAGCTCGGGAGCAGTAAGCAGCTGTGGCATAGCAATTTGCGAATCTCCCCAGAATCCCGATGCACCACCTATATAAATTTTCTTTTCCTTAGTAGTCTTTTTCATAATTGTGTTATTTCCATCAAATGTTGGCCCGCTGAAATCTGTTGCCCCTGGTTTGCACTGATTTCACCCACAATACCAGGCAAGGAAATAGAAATTGGCATCTCCATTTTCATGGATTCGAGTACCAGCAGCGTCTGATTCGCCTCGACTTTTTCACCCAGATTAACCGCAACGGAAATAACGGTCCCTGTCATTGGGGCGCGAACTGACATCAAGCCGTTGACAAACCCATCCTCCTTAACTTGCGCAGCAAGTCGGGTGTACTTCCAGCTGTTGACTTCGTCCTGAACCCACACAGTCGAAGCATCGGGTTGCACAAACTCCAGTTCACGACGGATGCCATCAACGGTGCATATCACTTTGCCAGCTCCGGCAAAGCTGCAATTGACACTGTGTGACTCACGTTCGGCTAGATCATCACCAATCTTCACCTCCAAACTGACTTGAAATCCAGTCTCCACCGGCCGAATCCACACCCTCTGCAGTTGCTCTTCCTGAGGCATCTGAGAAGAAAGCTGCATTTGGACCAGACATTGAGGACGCAAGCTGAGCCCTTTGCGTTCTTTTCCGGCGGAGCCATCCAAAACACGACCTAATACAAAAGCCCCGACTACAGTCGCATGAAAAGTCTGAGTATTTCTCCACAAAGCGCTGTCAATATCTTCATTTCCAAGAAATCGAGTTGTCGCTTTTCCTTTCTGAAAGATTGGGTGATTTATCGCATGACGCAAAAAGGACAGATTGTTCTTGACTCCCAAAAGAACAGTTTTCGAACAGGCTAAAGAAAGCTTTTGTATCGCGTGTTCTCGATTTGCTGCATGGACGAGTAACTTTGCGACCATGGAGTCATAAAACGGGGTAATTTGCGTACCGTCTTCCAAGTAGGTATCTACACGGACACCTTTGGGTGCGCGCCACCGCTCAACGCGCCCCACCTGCGGAATAAAACCCGCATACGGGTCCTCTGCACAGACGCGCAATTCTATTGCATGGCCCTGAAATGTCACATTTTCCTGTCTGAAGGCTAGCGCTTGCCCCTGAGCAACATTGATCTGCTGTTCAACCAGATCCAATCCGGTAATCAGCTCAGTCACGCCGTGCTCCACCTGCAGCCTCGTATTCATTTCCATGAAATAGAAAGCACCGTCCTGATCAAGCAGAAACTCCAACGTCCCAACACCGACATAACCAATTGATTCGCAAGCCTTGCGTGCTACACAGCCCATCGCTTCCCTGAGCGCAGGGGTGACTGCTGGCGATGGCGCTTCTTCTATGACTTTTTGAAAACGTCGCTGCATTGAACAATCGCGTTCGCCAAGATGAATGCAATTGCCATGCTCGTCGCACAACACCTGAATCTCTATATGTCTTCCGTGCTCAATGGCGCGTTCGATGATGATCTCATCGGATCCAAATGAGTTTTGTGCTTCGGACCTGGCTGCAGTGTATCGCTCGATTACAACCGTCTCGTCTTCAGCGATTCGCATTCCACGCCCACCCCCTCCTGCTGTGGCCTTGAAGATTACCGGATACCCAACCTGCTTGGCCAGCGCGGCGATGTCCTGATCGATACCCTTTATACGCGCTCCGGGAACAGTTGGAACACCCGCCGCCTCCATGGCCAACTTTGCCTGCAGTTTATTCCCCATCAAATCGATCACTTTTGCAGAAGGTCCGACAAAAACGAGATTTGCATCCACTACGGCCCGGGCAAACTCAGCGTTTTCAGACAGAAATCCATATCCCGGATGCACTGCCTGAGCACCACTGCGTTGACAAGCATCTATAATTGCCTGAATATTCCGATAGCTGGCGGTGGAGTCGGATGCGCCGATATGCACAGCCAAATCCGCTTCTCGCACATGTTTAGCCTCCGCATCTGCGTCGGAATAAACTGCAACCGTTCTCAAACCCAGCCGGCGTGCCGTTGTCATGATGCGCAACGCGATCTCGCCGCGATTGGCGATTAAAAGTGTATCAAATCTCATTCTTTGTCTATCCCGAATAAACGTGTACCGTCAGCAAGCTAGGCTGATTTGCCGGGAAGTATCCCCATATGCTTGCAAATGATTGTGAGCATGATTTCGTCTGCCCCGCCCCCTATTGAGATCAGCCTGAGATCTCGCCATGCACGCGACACCATGTTTTCCCAGGTAAAGCCCATGCCGCCCCAGTATTGCAGGCAAGCGTCAGGCACTTCCCGGCAGAGTCGTCCGGCTTTCAACTTTGCCATTGAGGCAAGCTCGGTCATATCACCGCCGTTCATATGGACCTGCGCCGCGCGATAGACCAGTGAGCGTAAGAGTTCAACTTCGGTCTTCAGTTCAGCCAGACGGAAATGAACAGATTGATTATCAAGAATCGAACGATTGAAGGCTTTTCGCTGCCGTGTATAGTTGATCGTTTCTTCAATGACATCCGAAAGCGCAGATACCCGTCGAGTCGCACCGCTCAGCCGTTCCTCCTGAAACTGGCGCATTTGATAGATAAATCCCATGCCCTCTTCGCCGATACGATAGCGTTGCGGCACCCTGACGTTATCAAAAAACACCTGCGCGGTATCGGATGACCACATGCCTATTTTTTTGATTTTTTGCATCGTAATGCCCGCTCTGAGCTTACCATTTTCTCTGAGTGGCAAACAGATCATGGACTTGTTTTTATGCGGCCCACCCACTTCGCTGGTATTGGCAAGCAGACACATCCAGTCTGCCTGGGTGGCGTTTGTGATCCACATTTTCGAGCCGTTGACGATGTAATCATCCCCATCTTTGGTTGCCGTTGTCTTTAACGATGCAACATCCGAACCTGCACCAGACTCAGATACGCCCAGACAAACGACATAGTCACCAGCGATTGTCGGCTTCAGAAAATTTTCACGCAGTTCATCCGAGCCAAAACGAGCCAGCGCCGGTGTAGCCATATCTGTCTGCACTGCGATCGCCATGCCAACTCCGCCCGCTTTTATGTGACCGATGGCTTCACAGAATGCAATCTCATAAGTGTAATCGAGCCCATTCCGCCAAACTCTACTGGTTTATTCACACCAAGATAACCGGCTGATCCCAGCTTTTTGAAAACCTCATGAGCAGGAAATATTTCCGCCTCCTCCCACTCATCTACATAAGGATTTATCTCTTTGTTGATCAACTGCTTTACGCTATCCTGCAGAGCAACGTGCTCGTGAGTCATCATAATAGGTCTCCTTCCATCTGAAATTTTTATTTAAAATCTTGCAACACCAAACTGTATATTGGATATCGGCCTGGCCTTACCTTGTTTAATGACATTCAGTACATGTGCCAATACCTCACGCGTGTCTCTCGGATCAATGACTCCATCATCAAGTAACCGGCTACTGGTATAGATTGCAGACATTTGTGATTCAAAATTTTCAATGATTGCTTTTTTTTCCGATTCAAGTGCTTGTTGGTCAATAGTTTTTCCTGAACGTCTGGCACCAGCTTCGGCAACCATTTGCATCGTCATCGCCGCCTGCTCTCCACCCATAACAGCTGTTCTGGCATTCGGCCAGGAGAACAGAAAGTCTGGTTCGAAAGCACGACCACACATACCATAGTTACCGGCACCGAAAGAGGCCCCACACAATATGGTTATGCGTGGCACACTCGTATTGGATAAGGCCTGGATAAGCTTGGCGCCATGTTTGATCATTCCCGCTTCTTCATACGACTTGCCGACTATGAAACCAGTGATATTCTGCAGAAACACAATTGGCCTTCCCAATTGAGCGCAAAGCTGGATAAACTGCGCTGCCTTGGTTGACCCTGATGGGTCCAACGGACCGTTGTTCGTAATCACGCCAACGTAGCTACCATGTATTGCCGCATAGCCGCAAACTGTTGCATTGCCATAGTCAGATTTAAACTCATCAAAAACAGATCCGTCGACAATACGGGCGATAATTTCACGCATATCCACAGGGGTGCGCGTGTCAATCGGAATCAGCCCCAACATATCCTCAATATCGCAAGCTGGCGGCAACCATGTTTCTTGTTTTTCCGATTGCTGCCACTGCAAATTGGACACAATCGTACGAGCCTGCGCGATCGCGTCGGAGTCGTCTTCAGCGGTATAATCAGCCAGCCCGGAAACCGCTGCATGCATATCGGCGCCGCCCAGCTCCTCCTCTGTAGCAACCTCTCCTGTCGCGGCCTTGAGTAGCGAGGGACCCGCCAGATACGCACGAGCCTGATTGCGCACCATCACAACATAATCAGACAAACCCGGCAAATAGGCACCTCCTGCAGCAGATGAACCGTGAATGAGCGAAATAACTGGAACACCGCCAGCCGACAATCTGGCCAGGTTGTAAAACATTCCTCCGCCGTTTACAAAACGCTCAACGCGATATTTCTTTAGATTGCCCCCCGCACTTTCTACCAACTGAACAAACGGTAATCGATGCGCTAACGCAATCTCCTGGCACCGCATCACTTTTGTCGCCGTCATCGATTGCATCGCGCCAGCGCTGATGCCTGCATCATTGATGACGACCATGCACAATGTTCCTGAAATACTCCCGATACCAGCAATAATGGCGCTCCCGGGAATACTTGTTTCGGGATTTGGGTCTTCATATCCGCAATAGCCCGCAAGTGTCATCAACTCCAAAAAGGGCTTGCCTGGATCAAGTAATACTGCCAATCGTTCACGGGGAAGCAACTTCCCCTTCTCATGAAATCGTGAGGCTACTTTGGCTGATTTTTCTATTGGACGCTGCTCAAGCGAACGAAGCTGTTCTATAAGCTGCATGACATATTCACGATTCCGGCAAAATGACGGACTGGACGGGTCGCAGAGCGATTTATTTTTTGTGCATAGAGTCTTAATCTTATCAAGCGATTCAAATTAGCAGTAATGGCAGATGCATTTACGACGTATGCCACTGTCAAGTGAAATTCATTATAAGTTGCGACCTATCTAACGACTAGCAATTATTCCTGAACTATTCATAAGGTTTGCTTAAGTATTTTGGTTATTACACCAACCCAAATCTTGCATATCAGCTATGAACCAATGCCATTGCGGGGCGACTCGCGCACGCATAACATGCCTTTCTATCTGATGCGTTGGCTACATCTGGTTCAAAACACAGCTGTAATTTGCGCTATTTCACTTGCAATCAAGACAAAAGTAATTCACATGACTACGACATTGCCGATCTTAGAAAAAGAGATACATCACTCATCCATGACCGCTGGGCGAGCACTGGTTGCTGCATTAAAACTCAATGGCGTGGATCGGATCTTCTGCGTCCCTGGTGAAAGCTATCTGGAAGTGCTGGACGCACTGCACGATGAAAAGAATATTGAGCTGATCGTGGCCAAACATGAAGGCGCCGCTGCCAACATGGCCGAAGCGGACGGCAAGCTGACTGGAAGGCCTGGCATCTGCATGGTTACCCGCGGACCTGGCGCAACGCATGCCAGCGTAGGCGTGCATATTGCACAGCAGGACTCAACACCCATGATTCTTTTTATTGGCCAGGTAGCACGCAACCATAGGGGACGTGATGCCTTCCAGGAAATTGACTATCAGCAAATGTTCGGGTCAATAGCAAAACTGGTCATGGAGATTGACGATCCAAGTCGAGTTCCCGAGCTTATCGCACGCGCATTTCAAGTCGCTGTGTCAGGCCGGCCCGGCCCAGTCGTTATTTCGCTGCCGGAAGATATGCTGATTGAATCCATTGTCAGCCAACCGTGCCGTGCCACGCCTATGGAGACAGCCACGCCTGGCAAGAAAACAATGCATGCCATTGAAGAACAGCTAAAAAACGCCAAAAATCCCCTGGTCATCGTTGGCGGCAGTAACTGGTCAGAAACCGCCTGCTCAGATCTTAAAATGTTTCTCCAGCGCTGGAATCTGCCTGCAGCGTGTGCCTTTCGCAGACAAGATATTATTGACAATGAACTCCCGAATTATGTCGGCCATCTAAGCTTGGCATGAGTCCGGCACTGCAAAACATGGTGGAGCATGCCGATGTGCTTTTGGTGATCGGCACACGGTTAGGCGATGTTCCCACAAATGGCTATACACTGCTGGATCTGCCGCGCCCTCATCAGCGCCTGATTCATTGCCATCCCGACCCGGCAGAGCTTGGCCGAATTTACCAAAGCACGATTGCTGTGCCAATAGAGACAGCAGCTGTGTTGAGGCATTGGCCAATTCTCAGACGCCTCCTGTTTGCACGTGGAATGAATGGACTGCAAACGGGCGACATGCATTTGAGCAATTTACCAGCAAGAAAGAGAGCGCCACCGCGCCAGACGGGGTTGATCTGATCGACGTGGTCTTGCATATGTCCGATACGCTTACCGACAACGCCATTCTTACCAATGGGGCTGGCAATTATTCCGTATGGCTGCATCGCTACTATCGCTATCGCTCTCCCAGAACCGAACTGGCAAGCACTTGCGGATCAATGGGCTATGGACTTCCTGCAGCCGTTGCAGCCGCACTTCGCCATAGAGACAGAGCCGTGGTGTGTGTCGCTGGAGACGGCTGTTTCATGATGTACCCACAGGAAATCGCCACCGCCATTGAGCATGAGCTGTCCCTGATCATACTGGTAGTTAACAATGGCATGTATGGGACCATCCGGATGCACCAGGAAAGAGACTATCCGGGGCGCGTGAGCGGCACAAAAATGGCCGGCCTGATTACACGGCATTAGCCAGGTCTTTTGGGGCTCGTGCCGAACGAGTGCACTCCAGCACCGAGTTTACCGCCGTATTTGACAAGTCGATAAAAGCAGGAGGAGTAACGTTGATCGAACTAGTCACCGACCCGATGCAACTTACACCGGACAAACGACTGACCGTTTATTAACCACCCTGCGCCCGACCGACAACCTGGGTTCAATCAGCCTAATGCATTGACCCCAGGCCATTTTTGTCCCGCACCCAGCTCGGCAATGGTCAGTTTGATAATCTGATTGATCCGCCAGAAATGCTGCGCCTGGGGCCTACCCGTCGCTGTAGCCAACACCACAGACCTGACGGTTTCAGGATCATCAATCTTTGCCGCCCGTAAAGTACCGCTAGTGACTTCGTCCATCACGGATGCCAGGGGAAGTATGGTGTAGCCATGACCCAATTGCACTAAACGACGCGTAAGAAATGTGGAGCCATTGCATTCGACTGCAATTTTTAATTCTTTGCCATACCGCATCGCCAGGGCGCTGGATAGCGTTCGCAGGCCGTGCGTCGTACTGGGCAGCACGAGTGGAAAATCAAGCAGATTCAAGGCGCAAACCGCTACGCCCATCTCTTGTGCATCGGCCGGACCGACAAGGTACAGGGGCTCTTGAACGAGATGCTCGTAAGTGAGCATACTGGCGTTTTCCGGCAAATACAAAATGGCAGCATCCACCTTGCCTTCCTGCAACCAACTAATAATCTGATGTCCCAGCCCTTCGGCAAATCTTATTTTTGCGCTGGGAAATTCACGCCTTAACTCATGGCCGATCTCCGCAAACGTCACCTGGGCAATGGTGGGCTGTGCGGCAATAATTATTTGGCTTGGCCCCACCGCAGCAAGATTGGCCGCTGCCTGCCTGGCATTTTCTGCAGCCTGAATAACCGCTTCTGCATAGTTAAAAAACAGCTTACCTTTTTCATTCAAAACCATTCCGCGTCCGGAACGATGAAAGAGCTTTACGCCAATAGACGCTTCCAGGCGATTGATATATCTGGTTAACGTCGACTGCTCAATTTCCATGTCCGTGGCCACTTTGGACAGACTGCCTGCTTTGGCCACAGCGTAAAAGCATTCGATTAGATTCAGATCCATTTAATTAGCTCGATCGCGTTAGATAGCGGTATTGTAGAGCATAGCGTCGCTATGCAAAGCCCCGTTTCATGAAAGTCTATCGCGTTCCTGATCAGGCTTTCGCTCTTTCCATCTGAATATCACGCCCGGGAGGAGTTTCAAACATACGCGCATATTCGCGGGTGTGGGACCGTGACACCTTCGATCATCTGGTCAATAACGCCGGGCACGGCGAATTTGCAATGCTTGCCGACACAACCGAATCCCAGTTTGACGGGCTGTTCGATGTCCACGTCAAAGGCGTGTTTTTCCTGGTTCAGGCGCTTCTACCATTACTGGCTGACGGCGGCAGCATCATCAATTTCTCATCTGGTCTGACCCGCATATCATATCCCGGGTTTTCAGCCTACTCCGCTGCAAAAGCAGCCGTGGAAATACTCAGCGTGTACATGGCCCGGGAACTGGGTCCACGTGGAATCACCGTAAATACAGTCGCTCCGGGTGCGATCGAAACCGATTTCGGAGGCGGGCTTGTGCGCGACAATGCCGATGTCAACGCACAATTTGCAGCCATGACTGCGCTTGGTCGCGTCGGTGTTCCCGATGACATCGGACCGATGGTTGCTGGCTTGCTGAGTGATGCTAATCGCTGGATTACCGCACAGCGTATCGAAGTATCTGGCGGTCAGACAATCTAACGCCGGCAGGCTCTGCCCGGCGATTGAAAAATGCGCAAAATAGTGACGCAGCACGGAGTCCCCGGCGTATTTCTCAATGATCTTGAGCGAATTCGAAAATAGTGAAATCACATAAAATTGGACATCCGTCCCCTATCGTTGCTACTATAAATGGCATGCAAACGCCCTGTTTTTCAATGGAGTGACGATGCAGTTATGTCTTGCCCCCCTGCAGGAGATAGCCCCAGCCGGCTTTGAACTACCTGCCAACGCCTGCGATACCCATGCCCATGTCGTGTCCGACGATACGAATGCGTACCCATTTGTTGCCAATCGCAGCTATACCCCGCCCGGGGCGCCTGAATCCCGCTATTTATCCATGCTTGAGCACACCGGCATGCAACGCGGCGTGCTCATTCAAATCAGCGTCTATGGTGATGACAATCGCTACATGCTGGAAGTATTAAAACGGCATCCGGACACGTTGCGGGGCATTGCCGTTGTGCGCGAAGACATCACACATGCGCAATTGCAACAGATGCACGAAGCGGGTGTCAGGGGACTGCGCATCAATGTGCTGTTTGGCGGCGGAACTGGCTTTGAGGCCATGGAAAACCTTGCCCGCAAGATCGCCGAATTCGGCTGGCATATGCAATTTCTGATGGACGCCCGCCAATTACCGGAACTGCTGCCAAGGCTAAAACAGCTGCCGGTGCCCGGCGTTATTGACCACATGGCCATATGCCCGTCTCTGAAGGTATCGATCATCCCGGTTTTCGGGCCATGCAGGAATTAATCGAACACCACGGCTGGTGGGTAAAACTGTCGGGTGCCTACCGTATCAGTGACGATTTCCCGGATTTTCGCGACGTTATTCCCTGGGCCCAGGCGCTGATTGGCACCAATGAAAACCGTATGCTTTGGGGCAGCGACTGGCCTCACGTTTCCATCCCCAGAATGCCCAATACCGGCCTGCTCCTGGCGCAGCTTGAAAAATGGGCGCCCAAAGCCAGCAGCGCAATAAAATTCTGGTAGACAATCCGGCGGCCCTTTACGGCTTTAGACTCTGAATATGTGCGCACAGCCCGAAAGGCTGTGCCCATGCTGCACCCCATCATCAAGATATAGTCTCAACGGAGAAGCGAGATGAATTGGTATAAGCAGTTGACCCGGACAGAAAAAAATACCTTTATCGCGGCTTTCGGTGGTTGGGCAACCGATGCCTTCGATTTCATGGTGTTCACATTTGTCATTAGCGCCATCATTCAACTTTGGGGCATCAGTAACGCCGAGGCTGGCATCCTGGGCACCATCACATTGCTGTTCTCGGCAATCGGCGGTTGGGCGCGCGGCATCCTGGCTGACCGCTATGGCCGGGTGCGTATCTTGCAGATCACGATTCTCTGGTTCTCGGTATGCACAGTGCTGATCGGCTTTGCACAAAACTTTGAACAGTTTTTTGTATTGCGAGCCTTACAAGGGTTGGGGTTTGGTGGCGAATGGGCGGTAGGCTCCGTGCTAATGGGAGAAATAATCCGGGCGGAGCACCGTGGCAAGGCGGTCGGGACGGTGCAAAGCGGCTGGGCCATCGGCTGGGGCGCCGCCGCGCTGGTTTATACACTCATGTTTTCTATCCTGCCAGTGGAATGGGCCTGGCGCAGCCTGTTCTGGATCGGCGTCTTGCCGGCACTGCTGGTGCTGTTTATTCGTCGCCACGTTCCCGAGCCGGAAATTTTCAAGAAAAAGGTACTTGAACAGAAAAATGTATCCAATATCTGGGGAATCTTCGCTCCCGGTGTCATCAAGACCACCCTGCTTACCGCCCTGCTCTGCACTGGGGTGCAAGGCGGTTACTATGCCATTACCACCTGGCTGCCGACCTTTCTGAAAACTGAAAGACATCTGTCTATCGTTGGCACGGGCGGCTATCTGCTGGTTATTATTGCAGGGTCGTTTTGCGGCTATATTGCCGGCGCGTACTTTGCCGACCGGTTCGGGCGCAAGGCCAATCTGATTCTGTTTTCCCTACTCTCGGGGGTTTGCATCTATCTTTATACCGCGCTCCCCCTTAGCAATACACAAATGCTGATACTAGGCTTTCCGCTGGGTTTTGCGGCCTCAGGCATCTTCAGCGGCATTGGCGCCTACCTGACCGAACTGTACCCGTCGGCTATTCGCGCCAACGGCCAAGGCTTTTCCTATAACTTCGGGCGTGGCGTTGGCGCCCTTTTCCCAGGGCTGGTCGGCTATCTGAGCCAATCCATGGGCCTGGCCGGCGCCATTGCCGCATTTGCCACGGGCGCTTATGTACTGGTATTGCTCACCACGTTTATGCTGCCTGAAACAAAAGGAAAAGAACTGACTGAATGACTAAAAAGCGACGTATTTGCCCCATACGGATAAAAAACATGGCTGTTATGTTCCAAAAACGCAACATGTTTTAGGGAATATCACAATTGAGTGTATAATAAACAACGTACGGTCCTATATAAAAACATAATCCAACAAGCCGTGACGGCTATGCCCTACCGGGTGCCTTCACGAACAGACACAACGCTTACCGTCGGTATGACCTTGTGAACCATACCAGTATCAAACGGATAACTTCCCTCACTTGATGGCAACAGAAGCACCGTTTTCTGTACATAGACATCATTTTTTTCAGACTGCAGTACAGCCCGCTTTCGCGAGTGGTAATGCAGAATCAGCTTTCTGCGAAACGCCTGGCATCCGCATTTGCATTTTCCGGCATCCTGCCGTGGTCTGTGTGTTCGCGCCCCCTGGGTTGCACCGCTTTCCACCGTATCCTGCCGTTGATTATTAATCTTTACAGGAGAACAACATATGGCAAAAGAAGAACTACTTGAAATGAGTGGATCTGTTACAGAAGTATTGCCTGATTCCCGCTTTCGGGTCACGCTGGACAATGGGCATCCCATTATTGCGTACACCGGCGGCAAAATGCGCAAGCATCATATTCGTATTCTGGCTGGCGATAAAGTCACCCTGGAAATGTCTCCCTATGACCTGAGCAAAGGTCGTATCACGTTCCGTCACATTGCCGGTCGTGCACCTTCTGGCCCCGCACGCCCACGTCGCCGTTAAGGCCTGCCGGCCTGCGGCCTCCTTCTTTCTGTGCAGCCTTGCAGGCAGATATTCATAAAATATTCTGCCTCAAGCCTGGCATAAAAAAATATGTTAGAATTTTCGACTCCGTGAGACTGCCGATATAGCTCAGTTGGTAGAGCAGCGCATTCGTAATGCGAAGGTCGGAGGTTCGACTCCTCTTATCGGCACCACTGCATTTGAGCCCTCTCATTTTTTATATAAAATAACTATAAAAATCAAAAACTTAGAGTTTTCATCTCTAAAACCACTTTATAAAACTCCGTCCTGCGAGAACGTGATGAGTATTCATCGATACGCAACGCGAATGGATCGCTTCATACGAACCACATCGGACCAGGCCTCAATTTGGTCAATTGCTTTGAGCAATTCGGACTTTTCTCCACCCACTTTCCTATCCCAACAACCAGCACCGGTTGCATAAATTCGTAACGACACACATACCACTATCCGGCATACGAAATGCCACTACAGAATAGACACATATTACTTTTTAGGGACCGTTGGCGCCTTTTTCTCCTGGCTCTTCATTAAAGCAACCGCTTTTTCCCAGTGTTTAATATCCTCCTTCACGAAATTGGCAAGTTCTTCCGGATTTTGATACGCCACATTTACACAAGCTTTTGAAAGCGCCTGTCGGACACTATCCTTTTTTAATGCGTTCTCCAACGATTGTGCCAGTTTGGCAACACGGTCTGGCGGTGTGCCGGCAGGCGCATGCAGGCCATACCAGCCTTGGGTATTGATTTCAGGAATGCCTGCTTCTTTGGTTGTTGGGATATCGGGTGCCTGACTGGATCGCTCATCGCCGGTGACGGCCAGGACATTCAGCTTATTGTCATTGATGGCTCCGCAGGCAAGGTTACCGGACACCGTGGCCAGTGACACACGCCCTTCGTAAAGATCAGTCATATGTTGCGCAGCACCCTGATACGGCACAAATAGCAAGTTAATACCTGCCTCTTTGGCCAACATGCGTGTGACAATCGTAGTGAATGCGCCACCAATGAGTACTGCGCTAGGCAGTCCTGGATTCTCTTTTACATAAGCAATCAGTTCCGGGATTGACTTGACTGGCAGCTTTGCAGAGGAGACGATAAACCCGGATGATGTCGCAAACCGGCCAATGGGCGCAAAATCGTCCGCGCTCCATTCAATATCATCAAATAAAATCGGAATACTTGTTAACACGGCAGAACTGGACAGCAATGTATACCCGTCTGGCTTGGCCTTGGCAACGGCCATTGCAGCAATATTGCCCTCCCCGCCGGGCCGGGGTTGCACAATAATCGGCTGCCCGAGATCCTTGCTCATCTCTTTTCCAATAATTCGGGTCAGCACGTCAACAGCTCCACCTGCGCTATACGGAACGACGATTTGGATGGGCTGGGCAGGCCAGTCTTGCGCTGTAGCGGTCAAAGGGATTAAGCTGCAGAACACCGCCGAAGTGATCGCTCCAACAAACGTCATTCTTTTATTCGTCATGCCTTCCTCCAATTAAATCGTTCTTCTTGTTATCACAATAGTGATATCCATCATGATTGTTCTATTGGCGCTTTCTGAGCAAACAGAGCAGCAAAGCCGATTCAGATATCTTCAAGCGTAAAGTTAAGGCGGGTATCTTTGACCACAATGCCTCCCCGATTGCCTGGTTCCAATGAACCATACCGGGCAGCAAAGCACTCTGGCAACGGTCGTGCCGTTTTTGGCGACAACCACAACCTTAGCAGATGCCGACGACGTTCCGGTTCGGGCCAGTCTTCAAAGTCTGTACGAGAGTGCAGGATCTGATGGTTATGCAGGAACTGCATGTCGCCCACTTTGAACTCCATTTGCAGATTAATCGCAGGATCGTTGGTAAGATTGTCCAGCATCTCCAGCGCCTCAATCTCGGTCTGTGTCAGGCGCCTTGCCTGGGGGCAATTGTTTTGTGCGCTCCGGATGTATTGTCCGGAATAAATTGTCGTCAAATGTCCTGCGTGCCAGTTAAAGACAGGCACTTCGAACCACGGCTTCATACCCTCGGGTACTTCTCCGCGCCGATCCGTGGGGAACGCATGGAACAACACGGCGGCCAAATCAGGTCGACGCTGCATCATCTCGTTATAAATGGTCACTGAGCTTGCAATACGGCTTTCTCCGCCGCTTTTTGACGTTTGCAGACAAAGCAGGCCCACAATGTCGCAAGAATCCGTGTGGTACTCCAGACCGCGATTCGTCTGATAATAACGCGTTTTGGCCTGATTGATATCTGCGCCCATATCGCGCACATGACCGAGCAGGTGTCCTTTGGCATTTTGCGAGCGGAAACTCCCAAGATGCGAGCCTATACCAAGATAGGCGATTGCTGAATCGCCTTTACCATATCGCTCTACTGGTAAGCCGCGCAATAACACGAAACCGCGCCCGTCGATAATTTCAGCCAGAATCCGAGCCAGTTTTCTCGTTAAGCCAGGCAAGGGAAACGTTTCAGGACTAATGTCTGCCATGGACAAACCGCCGGCGTGAAAAGCGGCAATGGCCAGGTCAATTTCCTTAATATCTTCAGAGCCAAGTTGGTGGATCCACTCGGAACGGTTGGACATGTCCTGTCCGTACCAGGCGGCCTTTCCTGTAACCGTTTCAGGAACGTTTTCAACATAACTTTTCTGCGCGCTGTTCATTACTTTTCCTGTGTAAAAATGAATAATCTGGAAATAGTTTAAACTTGAGAGAATGCTTGAACAAACGAATAATTTCTATTCATTAATGGATTTTGTCAATGGTAAATATCACTATAAAACAGATGCGTGCCTTTATCGCCGTTGCAGCAGAAGGCAGCTTTACCAAGGCCGCCGATAGCCTGCACGTCACGCAATCTACCTTGACGTCGTCAATTAAAGTACTTGAGGATGAGGTTGGTCTGCAGCTGTTTGACCGCTCCACCAGATCGGTAATACCCACCAGGCAAGGGGAACTATTTTTGCCGACTGCTCAGCGTATACTGCGGGACCTGGAAGACGCGCTGGACGATTTACGGATGGTTGCCGAACGAGAACGCGGATCCGTTTCGGTATGCGCGGCAGGTTCTTTCATTACTTACGTGCTCACTCCCGCACTGATGGATTTGGCACGACAGCACCCAGGCATTCACACTCGCTTTACTGAGGGCACGACCCAGAGCGTTGCCCAGCAAGTTTTATCAGGCGAAGCGGACTTCGGGGTCACCACCCTGTTTGAACCGATTCCCGAACTTGATGCCACGCTTCTTCTTACCGATGCCTATGGCGCCGTGTATGGTGCTGAACATCCATTGAATGACGAGCACGCCTCATTGACATGGAATAAGTTATCGAAACACACCATGGTCCGACTGAGCAAGGCCAATGGCATACGCATACTGCTGGACAGCGAACCGAAAATTGCAGGGTTGTTCAAGAACACAGTATATGAAGTCAGCGGAGTGGCAGCACTTCAGGCACTGCTCAGCCGCGGCTTCGGCTTCAGCGCACTACCCGCGCTCGCGGCCAGATCCCTGGTGGTGGAAGGACTCAGGTTCAGTATCCTGGCGCGCCCAGGCATACGTCGCAAGCTCTATGTCGTTAAAAAAAAGGGTCGCAGCCTATCTCCTGCTGCCGTCGCTCTTTTTCGAGCCATGATTGAAGCGCTACAGGATATGACTCCTGATGAAGCCATAGACGTCACATTCACTCAATCGGAGATTCGGGCATTCTGCGGAATTTGAAAACAGTGATGTCGTATCATTATGAAGCGAAATGCTGAGCGTTCTCTATCCATTTGGCTTAGATGCTTATGACTCCTCTTTTCACCACGGAATATTTCTATGCCAATTGGTCAACCACCTCGCCTTTTATCAAATCTTCATTTTATACTCGCACCAATTCAGACGATTTTGTCTATTTAACCGTCGCGCTCGCTGACCAAACCAACCGTTCAAAAATGCCCCCTGCCCAGATCGTCCTCGTCAACAATGCCCGGACTAGCACAATCCATGTAGTATCAGTATTGCGGCTTTTTTGAAGTGAGCCATTGAACCATGAATATCTCACACTCGGCCACTTCTGCAAAGATTCCAAAAGGGATCTGGATACTCGGCTTTGTCAGCATGTTTATGGATATTTCGTCTGAAATCATCCACAGTCTACTCCCGGTTTTCATGGTTTCTACGCTTGGCGCAAGCATGTTTGTGGTGGGGGTCATTGAAGGCGTCGCCGAGGCAACGGCATTAATCGTGAAGATTTTCTCTGGCGCCTTAAGTGATTATTTGGGTAAACGCAAAGGGCTCGCGGTGCTCGGTTATGGATTAGGCGCCCTATCCAAGCCCTTTTTTGCGATAGCAGGAACACCGGGTATGGTATTTACAGCGCGTTTTGCCGATAGAATCGGCAAAGGAATCCGCGGCGCACCGCGCGACGCCTTGGTTGCTGATTTAGTCTCACCCGACATACGCGGCGCGGCATTCGGTTTGCGACAATCTCTGGATACAATCGGCGCGTTTCTTGGTCCGCTACTGGCTATCGGCTTGATGCTCCTGCTGGCCAATGATTTTCGCACTATATTCTGGCTGGCTGCGATCCCTGCATTTATTTCTGTGGCGTTACTTTATTTCGGTCTGAAAGAGCCGGCACATAAAGCGAGCACTCAGCGAACCAATCCTATTAAACTGGAAAACATCAAACGCCTGAATCGACCCTATTGGTGGGTGGTGTTCATTGGCGCCGTGTTTACGCTGGCCCGGTTCAGCGAGGCTTTTCTGGTGCTCAGGGCCCAGCAAGGCGGTCTGGCGCTCGCACTGGTGCCTTTAGTGCTGGTGATCATGAACCTGGTGTATTCAATGTCTGCCTATCCAATAGGAAAATTGTCCGACCGCATGAGCCATCGTACGCTGTTGACGTGGGGGCTGGTGGTCCTGATCATTGCCGATCTGGTGCTGGCAACCAGTAACCATTGGGCAATTGTGCTTATCGGGGTTGCCATCTGGGGGCTGCATATGGGAATGACCCAGGGGTTGCTGGCAACCATGATTGCAAACACCGCACCCGCAGATCTGCGCGGCACTGCTTTTGGTTTTTTTAACCTGGTCAGCGGAGTTGCAATGTTGTTTGCCAGCGTGGTGGCCGGGTTAACCTGGGACAGTTTTGGTCCCGAATATACTTTTATTGTCGGCGCGACAATGTCGCTACTGGCGTTAATCCTTGTACTTAGAAATAAAGCGCGCCAGCAGTAAATTAGATGAATAATAGAAAAAGTGACGCTATGAGCACCTGGTCAGCTAAACTTGGCGCCATAGCTGGCGGACTGGGAATGGAATACACGTTCAACGGAATTTTCTAACATGGCTAAGAATCCCGTCGACTTTACCGATCAAAAAATTAAAGAGCGGCTCGATATATGGACCGCGCTCAGTGAAATTTTTGTCAATGTAGAACAGACACAAGAAGAGTTCGACCAGCACTTAGATATTATCGCAAGAAACGTTGCGCCCATGGGTTACTCACTCGAAAGCCTGAATAACATCATAGTGAACGAAATCGGTCCTTTATTCATCAAAAACTTCAGCATTTTGAATCCACTACCGGAGACCGATTTTTGGACCAGGGAGCAAGTCGAAACAATAATGAAGCAGTTTAGGGCTCAGAGAAATACATTGGATGGCCGGGCGCAACGCCTGTTTATGAAGGATCCATTAAAAAACCCTACGGTTTCACGCCGATGGAAAGGGCTACAGGAGCGCCTTACAAAACTCGGTGTAACACAGACTTAGCTATTGGCGTTAATCAGGCCCGTACAGTCAAAACATCTTCCCAATTGGTTGTATAACCTGGTGTTTTACGCTACTGGCGCCTATACCAATTCCCTAGGTCATGAAACCCGATGCTTCCCGTTTTTAGCGACCCCGTTCCAAGCCTTGCGTGAATGGCATCCAGCGTGATCATCTGCTGTAGCCTGCGCAACGCGACTTTGGTAAACGCCCATCTATCAGAACTGGCCTGCGGCATATTGACGGTCAGGCAATTGCCGTATTCCTTGCCCGTTTTATGTTCTTATGTCCAAATACCAAGGCCTCTAACGTTCGTTCAACGTATTGGCATAGATTTGGGAAAAACAAGCACCCAAAGAAGATGCCCCTGAGCGATATGTGTCCGTACACACCTTTAGAATGTATCCCAAACCAGGTCCTTCCAGCGTCCCGTGCACCTTCAATATCGTGCCGTCCGCGTTCACTCCCTCTGGTCGCATCGGATTGACACGGAGATAGTCTCCGTTTATTATACGGAGACTATCTCCATATAATAAACGTGCAGCCTGAAGCATGTCTCTATTAACCTGCTGGAGTGTCGAAAGGGACCTACCTATGACCACGAATCAGCCCGAAGAGAAGGGCCCACTGCGTGCAGATGCGCGGCGAAACCGCGACAGCATTCTCAAAATCGCGGCGCGGCACTTTGCTGCGTATGGCGTGAATACGTCGCTCGACGAAATTGCGCGTGAAGCGAAGGTCGGACCCGGCACGCTGTATCGCCATTTTCCGACGCGCGAACACTTGCTGTGCGAGGTGCTGCATGAACGGCAGGAGGAGCTCCTGTCCCGTCGTGATGAAGCCTCAGCGAAGCCGTGCGCGCAGACTGCGCTTCGCGCCTGGATGATAGCGCTCAAGGACTATCTCAATGCGTTCAACGGTCTGCCTCAACCGTTCATAGATGCTTTCGAAGCCCAGGCATCGCCATTGGCCGTCACCTGTAGCACACTCGTCACGATAACGGCCGAGTTTCTCTCACGCGCCCAGGCCGAAGGCGCAGCCAGGCAGTCGGTTTCCGCGCCCGCGCTGTTTCTGAGCGCAGTGGGCTCGGCCTTCGTCCATGACAAGGCCGGCAAATATGGCGCAACCCCGGAGCAAATAGAGGAGATCCTCGCCTTCGGATATCTCAATAGCGAAACGGCCCAGGATGCGGCCGATCTGCCCTACCCCATTAGCAAAACTGGAGCACCACATGACTGACAAGCCAATCCGCATTGGATTCATCGGCCTTAATCCGGACATTCAATGGGCCGCCAAGGCCCATATTCCGGCACTCAAATCACTACCCGACGAGTTTGTGGTGGTCGGCGTCGCGAACACCAGCCTTGCCAGCGCAAAAAAAGCCGCCGAAGCATTCGGCCTGCCTCATGCGTTTGAGAATGCGCAAGCACTGGTCAATTCGCCCGAGATCGACTTGGTCGTCGTCACTGTCAAGGTACCGCATCACCGCGAACTGGTCACAGCGGCGTTGAACGCGGGCAAGCACGTTTATTGTGAATGGCCGCTAGGCAACGGCCTGGCCGAGGCGCGGGAATTGGCTGATCTGGCCGAAACTAAGGGCGTTGTCGCAGCAGTCGGTACACAAATGCGCGTTGCCCCGGAGGTTGAACACCTTCGCCAACTCATCGCCGACGGTTATGTTGGCGAGGTGCTCTCGACGACGCTTGTGGGCAGTGGTGGCTCATGGGGCGGCGAAACCGACGCAGCCCATGCCTATCTTTATGACAAGAGTAATGGCGCTACCCTGCTCAGCATCCCACTGGGACACATGCTTGCCGGTATGCGCGAAGTACTGGGTGGCTTTAACCATCTGTCCGCACGCATGATCAACCGCCGCAATACGGTGTACGTTACCGATACGGAGCAGACGATTCCCTCAACCTCGCATGACCAGATCCTCGTACATGGCGCGCTTGAGAGCGGGGCCACGTTCTCGATCCATTATCGTGGAGGCATGTCCCGCGGCACCAACCTGCTATGGGAGATCAACGGCACGGAAGGCGACATCCAGGTAACAGGTGCCAGTGGCCACGGACAGATGGTTCAGTTGGTCATTCGCGGCGCAAACGGTGATACGAGCGAGCTTGCTCCATTGACGCCGCCCGCGTCAGCCTATAGCGGCTGGCCGGATAATTCGGTCGTCCGCAATGTCGCCCGCGTCTATGCCTTGATCGCGCAGGATATCCGATCGGACACACGCTCGGCACCCAGTTTTAGCGACGCCGTCGCGCTGCATGAGACAATCGATGCGATCGAGCATTCCGCTGCCGGGAAGGAGTCGAAATGACGGCCCTCTCGCTGCTGGAACTTGTCCGAATCACGCAAGACACCGACGCCCGGATGGCGCTCGACAACGCCCGAGACCTTGCATCTCATGCAGAGGAATGGGGCTACAAGCGCATCTGGGTCGCCGAGCACCATAACATGGTGGGCATTGCCAGCGCCGCAACCTCCATAGCCATCGCCCACATCGCCAGCGGCTCCAGGACGATTCGGGTCGGCGCCGGCGGGATCATGCTGCCGAACCACGCGCCCTATATCATCGCCGAACAGTTCGGCACGCTGGAGCGACTCTACCCTGGACGCATCGATCTGGGACTGGGCCGCGCGCCGGGCACCGATCAGATCGCAGTGCGAGCGATGCGGCGCCCTGCCAGCGCCTCCGAACAATTTCCTCAGGATGTGCAGGAACTCCAGGCGTTTCTTGCGCCTGCCGCGCCAGATCAGCGCATTATTGCCGTGCCGGCGGCCGGAACCAACGTGCACTGTGGATACTGGGTTCGAGCAATTTCGGAGCGACGCTGGCGGCCGAACTCGGCCTGCCTTACGCCTTCGCTTCACATTTTGCACCAGACATGCTGCTGCCAGCCTGAACATCTATCGAAGCCGCTTCAAGCCTAGCGAACAACTTGACCGGCCCTATACAATGGCCGGCATCAACGTCATCGCCGCCGATACGGACCATGAAGCAAAGCGACTCGCGACCACCCAGCAGATGTCGTTTGTTGACATGTTCCGGGCACGGCAAGGGGTCAGCAAGCCGCCCATCGACGATATCGAAACCTACTGGTCGCCTGGGGAAAAGGCGCAGGCCATGCGCATGCTGGCGTGTTCGGTTGTCGGCTCCGCAGATACCGTGCGCACAGGTTTGCAAGCGTTCATTGCCGAAACAGGTGCCGACGAGTTGATGATCGTCTCCGACCTCTACGACCATCAGGCTCGACTGCGTTCTGTCGAACTGATTGCCGAGGTGATGAAGTCATAGACTAGCCGAGCTGGACATGCGTTGGCTTAAATTCAAGCGGGATGCCGAGACCTCCACTTCCGTGGGTCGACGCCCCAATCAAACCGGACATTCGTTTACCTGTCCTTCCTGCTTCTACGGGGCGTTGCGCCGCGTATTGATTTAGGGCAAATATATACGGACAGACGTTAAAGTCATCCTGTGCTATGTTGCTCTTGTATTACTTTAAGCGTTCAGCGTTCGGTGTGATCTTCGCCCTCATCCACCGCTTGGCGCTTGCGCTTCACCTGGTATGGAGTAAGCACAATATGGCAAACGACATCCAGCGTCGGGCGGGTGTCACCTGCCTTGTCCGTCCATACCTTCGGTGTCAGCGTCCCCGATAGGCTACGCTGTCACCATCATCTAACGCCAGTAGCGCGGTCTGGGCTTTATCCTCAAAGGCAATGACACTGCACAACAGGTTTCGCCATTGCCTGCCGTCGCCTTCACTTTGGCGGTGGTATAGGTATCGCCCGTTTTGCCGGTACCTTGTTTGGCGCTGCCGTACAGTCTGCCTGCTATTAACCCATCAATCATTCTTCACCTCGTTTTGTTGAAAATCCCCGCATCGGCGCAACTTGAATACGGCTGCCCCAAGTTGGGTAGACGGAAAGTCTCGTAGTATATCAACGGTTCTAATCCCATTGCTGCGGTAGATGCCTATGAGCCGTCAACACGTTTTGGCTCCGGCCAATTTACGCCAGATTAAATTACTGCATATTTTTTTAAGCTGATAGGGAGCGTCCTCGGCGTTCTGCCTAGGCCACGTGATGTCCTTCCCTTGGACTGCATCTTGTAAATGTGCAGATTGTCAACTGACCTGTAACTGCGAACAGGCAATGACTGAAGCAAAGTCCGCATCCAATAAAGCAAGCGTCACGTTGTGAATCTGCACTGCTCCAAGCTCATATTGGCCAAGTTCGAAGCTAATAACAGCATCTTTCACAACTGTGATCTTAAGTCCCAGATCTGCCCCCATTCTAACGGTCGAATTAACGCAGAAACCTGCCACTGCGCCAATCACGACGAGCTCCGAAATCCTGGCTGTTTGCAGATAGGAGAATAGTTCAGTTGAACTGAAAGCGGACGACGTGCTTTTGATGAATACCGGTTCGTCTGCTAATTCTTCGAACGAAGCCAGCGGCAAAGACAATACGGAATTCTCGTGAAAAATCGACTCTTTTTCGACCGATTGATGGCGAACATGCACAACTGGCTTTCCGGCCTGCCTGAATTGCTCGAGCACCCGTTTCATGTTTTCGATGCAGTTTTCTGGATAGTACTGAACACCCTGCTCAATCCTGTCCACAACGAAATTTTGCATATCAATAATAAGTAAAGCTTTTAACACGTGGCCTTCCTCCCTTGAAAACAAATCCAGTTCACACCGATGTAAATTATCCGTCATCTGTCAGTCAATTTGTACATTGTCAGCATTACGGTAGACGAGTCATATTAACTGGAAATAGCAACGCTTCAAGGAAGCAGCTGCAAGACTTGTCTGCGCCCAAGCGCCGGTTCTTTAAAGAAAGTATCAGAACCCTGCCAGATATCGTGTAATCTGTATTTGAGGAAGCGTTGCAGGACTCCTGATTCGTAATCTGATTTTGCCTGATCTGTTTGGCGCAACCGCGAGCCCAATACCAGCCAAGAGCGCCATTTGATTCACCCTGTCCTGATACTTGCATAACGACTGCCAAGTTTGCTCGCTGGTCAACTATTGCGGTCACAGCAGCCCGGGCTTGCTGATTTCCAGCAAAGTGAAATACCCGTTGTACTCACCCGGTAGCCATCCGCCTGTATCAATATGATGAACATTGCCAAGTGTCATAACCGTTGGGTGGCAATTATGGCCCACGATAACATGATCGACCCCGGCTACCCGCGTCACGTCCTGGCGTTCAAATCGATCGCGCGACCACATCGCGCGCTGGCGGTGTGATTTGGAAACGAAATAGTTTTCCAGATCATTCCAGTTTCGACACGGTACATCTGCATGAACAATACCAATTCGTCCGTTTGCCGTCGCAACCTCTATGGCCATTGGCAGGCGTTCCAGCCTGGTAACCAGGCTTTCCCGATCGTCAGCGTCCTTGTCAATGAACCAGCCTCCACCGTTAAGCCGATAATTGTCTTCATCCATCCGGCCAATGCGATGATAGCGAATGGCATAGTCGTCGTGATTGCCGCAAGCCGGAAAAAACCAGCCGATGTCGATCAGATTAATAACTTTTTCATTCTCTGTGCCGCGATCGACCAGATCGCCCACCGAGAAAAGCCGATCTTTGCCTGTATCAAAAGCTACGGCCTTTAACGCCTGCATCAGCTCTGTATAGTGACCATGGATGTCGCCAACAACGAAATCCCGGCCAGCTCTGTTTAAATCGAATTTGTGTACGTATGCCATTTACTCTGCTCCGTCACACTCGCCATCAGGAGCCATCCCGAGGCCGGCCTGTTCATACAAAAAAACGGATCAATGTTCTATTTCTTATTATTTTTTTTACTTCTGAACGCGTACCAACAGGGAATTGCAATCATGACCAATGCGCTGAGGATTGCAAAAGCAATTTCGGTGCCTTCGGTATCAGATGGGGAAAAGTAAAAAAGAGAAGCACATACGGCGGCCGCGCTGAATGCAAATACCGAGGCGACGATCTGGCGCACGTAAAGCGGCTCCCTTTCTTTTCCTGATGGCGCAAAAAAGAAGGCCACGACCGTAGCTGCCACCATCAATATCCCGATTAACTGGGCCCACAAATCCATGACAATCCCCGACTTTATTCATTACACGATCATTATACGGTGGCAGGCCGGAGTATGCCGCATCGCAGCAGCAGTTGATACACACTCGCGCGCTTTCACTTTCAATGACAGTAGCCTCTACTGTCCAGCCGTCCCGCGAGCATACCTCGCCCTATTTGACGCGCGTCAGTACGCCGGCATCCTCATTGATATCCAATGGCCTGTCCAGCACTTTCAATTTTCCTTCATCCACCGCCTGCAGCGTGTTCCTGGACCGGACACCAAATAACCAATCTTCTTCATTTTTCTCGTCGGCGCTAAGGCGCAACAACGTATGCAAGCCTGATTTTTCCATAGTCCAGTTCCCGTGCAACGATTTTCCCACTGCACCGCCGCTAAGCACAAATCGCCCCTTGGGATCCAGCTTCAGTTCAATATCGTCACCTGAGAATGTGCCTGTAAGGAACGTTTCTTCCGATTTAGCGCTGGTGCTCGGCGCATTGCCGGCAGCAGCCGATGGCGCAACAGCAGTAGCCGCATTCACTGTTAGGCCGAATGTGCCCAGGCAGACAAGGAAAGATACCCTGATTAAAATGGTTCTCTTCACGTTAGTGTTCTCCAGATATTCAACGATCTGATTGATCCTATTGCATTTGAAAAGTATATATTTCTTCCAATTCATATTTCATAATTTTTATTCCCGAGCATCCTGCCGTAGTCCTCCTGCATGAGATCGCACGCAATAGTCGTAGCGCCACAATGGAAGCTGTACATCTGCGGTCGTATCAATAAAGGCCGCAAAGTGGAACTACTCGGTGGCTTCAAAGGCCTTGTGAAAAGACACCTGTCCAAGGGGCATGTCTCCGATAAAAGAGATCGCCTGAAAATACTGGGCTGGTGCATCGGCATACACTAAAGACGAATTGGCCTTGAAGCCAAAACGGCCATAGAAATCCGGGCTGCCTAACACTACACAGCCGCGCGCACCCATGCGCTGCAATTGGGCAAGAGCTGAGCGGATTAATTGCGTACCAACACCCTGCCCCTGCCACTGAGGAAGCACGCTGACAGGCCCCAGACCATACCAGCCCGGCTCACCCGAAGAGATACCAACGGGTGACAACGCGATATGGCCCACTATTGTGCCTTCATAAAGCGCCACCAAAGAGACCACCAACTGCTTGGCATGCCTTAGGCTATTGACAATAAACTGTTCAGTATGGCTGGCAAACTGCTCTGATTCAAATGCTGATTTGGTTACATACGCAATAGTATCGACGTCAGCCGGCTGTTCGTTACGAATGGTTATATTCAACATGATTGTCCCGGGATAGTGAACTGGCAAGGCCTGAAGATAAAGAACAAACCATAGCCGATAGCACGGCAAGATGCAAATCGTAGAAAATGGACGACAGCCGAGAGGCCGGCGCATTTTACATGTACGCTAGCCTCTCGCAATTCACAACACCGCTGCATTCGCGCAGGGCACGAAGCAAGCGATCGAGCACAAATGAACTTGATGGTCCAACACAAATGTGCTTAATTTACTGCGGTTCTGTTTAACCTGCTTTTTATTTTTATTTACCGAGTTTATTCATGGCAACAATAAACTTGTCCATGTCACTATCACGAGTGAAAAGCGCCGGCGACACGCGGATAGCGTCACCGTTATGAATACCGCCACGGCGCACCGTCAGGATACCGTACTGGTCTCTTAATGTTTTTACCAAGCCATCATTCTGCTTCTTGTCACGCGCGTTGCCCAACCGAAAGGAGGTAATACCTGCATGCAGGCTGGCATCATCAGGCGTCAATACATTGACAGATTTATTACTCCTGAGTGCGTCTACCCAGTAATCTCGCAAATAAGTCAGCCTTTGCTGCTTGGCTTTTGCCGATATTTTCTGGTGCAAATCCAGTGCAACGGGAACCGTGAGCAAGGCGGCAAAGTTGGTGGTTCCCGTGTGCACCCTCGAACGGATATCATTGGATTCATAATCTTCGTCTGCGTAGTCCGGATCGATATCCATCAGTCGATTTTTTGAAATATACATAAAGCCCACACCGACCGGCGCCGATATCCATTTATGAAGATTAAAGCCCACGAAGTCGGCACTTAAGTCTTTCACATTGAAGTCGATTTGCCCCCATGAATGCGCAGCATCCACAATCACGTCCACACCCTGGGTCCGGGCCATCTGGGCGATCTCCGCTACAGGAATGACTAGCCCCGTCCGGTGAGAAAGATGCGTCAATAAAAGCAGCTTTAACTTAGGCGTACTTAAAATTTTCTCGTAGGTTTCCAGAATATTTTGTCGGGTAGCCGGTTCCGGAATATTGAATGTTTTCACCCTCACGCCACGACGTTGCTGTAGCCAATTCATTGCATACTGCATGGAGTCGTAATCCAGATCGCTATAGGCAACAACATCGCCCGGCTGCAACCCATTATAGCCAGTGATCAGTTTTTGCAGAGCTTCTGTTGCGCCACGTGTTAGCGCAATTTCCGAGACGTCTGCACCAACGGCATGCGCGACCTGTTCGCGCACTTTTTCCAGCGCGCCACTGAATTGGGCGCGTGCATAAATGGTGTTATTGGTATTGATGAAATCGGTGTTCTCTTTGTAAGCCGCCAGCACCGGTTTAGGCATTGCTCCCCAGTACCCGTTTTCCAGATTGGTTATTTCCCGGTTGACTGCATAAAGCTCCTGTATATGCTTCCATGCTGCATCTGAACTGGAAAGTGGAGCAGAGATGGAGCTCGTATTGTTATGTGCCTGCAGAACACTGGGAATCAACGAAAGCGCGGTACTGGCCAGAGAACCAAAGACTATCTGGCGCCGGGAAATATTTAACATGATGTTTACTTCACTCAGTTATAAAAAATAAAGTGCTCATCATAAGAACCATCTATTGCTGCCTTATGACAGCTCAGTGGTCGGCCCTATATGCTGACATTTCAGATGACATTGTTTTGCTAAGCGCCAGAAATTTCATCAGATGCGCCAGACAATGTGCGCCTGCGAAATAACTGCGACCGCAGCCACCAGACTGCAACCTACGCGTGACCAGGACGACGCAATGTTGCCGACCATACAGGTTAATACCGGGTTTATCGCGGCTTGAATAGCTTCACAACACCACGCCAGGGCCAGCTTCATCCGTCCTTAGTCGATCAGCCTGCCTCCGAAGTTCGGCAAGAAAATCGCCGAGTACCGGGTGCGAATCACCTTCACGATACACAGCTCCTACGGGGCCGAAGCCAGCAGTCAACGGCAAAGCATGCACCAATCCCAAGCGATGCAAATGTGCTCCCAACGAAGCCGAACACACTGCAACGTAATCAGTCTGCCTCAAAACTGTCTCAATAATGATAATGGACGCGGTTTCCAGGCGCGGGCGCACACCCGCCCCACCATTTTCCAGCAATACGGTGTCCAGCCGGTTTCGCATGAGCGTGTTTTTTTCAGGCATGATCCATGGATACGGCACCAGGTCCGACCACAGCGGCTTCGCTTTTTGACGTATAGGGTGCTGCAAGCCGACAATCGCCACAATACGGTCTTCGAACAGTACTTCATGGGCCAGACCGGCCGCATAGGCCCTTGCATCTATGGAACCGACAACAATATCGAGTTCCCTGCCCTCCAGCCGCTCGAGCAACAACGAAAAAGCGCCCTCGGTCATATGAATCGCAATTTGTGGGACCTGCATCTGAAAGCTGCAGATTGAATTGGGAATCAGATGAGCCAGCCCCGCCGTTACGCTGCCCACATGAAGACTGGCTGGCGCACCCTGAGCCAGCAATTCCAGTTCATCCTGGGTTCTGGCAATATCTCCTATCAGCCGGGTTGCCAGACGCAGCAAAACCTCCCCCTCCGACGTAAACCTGATCCGTCGGCCACGCACAACTAGCCTGACGCCAAGCAATGTCTCAAGTTCGTTCAGCCAGTGAGACATTGCCGATTGCGTCATATGTAATGCACGAGCAGCCTCGGATAATGTCCCGGCATTTCTGAGAATAAGAAAATACTCCAGATGTCGTACCTTGAGGCGGCGTGCCCAGGCCATACTATTTGCACTTGATATATGAGTATTCACTCATGTTCCATCCATAAAATTTCATAGAAATATCCGGTATTTTCACGCGTTCAACTATATACAATAGGCGGAATCACAAAATATTCGATAAGGCATAAACATGAGAGTTTACTCCAGTCTACACAAACTGATCCCTACTGCACTGCTGCTGGCCTGCCTGGGTCAGGCGCATGCCGCAGATGAATTTCCGCAACGCGCGATAAAAATTATTGTTTCCCAGCAAGCTGGCGGCGGCACAGACAATCTTGCACGCATGTGGGCAGAAAGCGTTGGGAAAACGCTCAACGTACCGGTTGTCGTAGAGAACAAGCCCGGTGCGGGCGGCGTGATTGCAGCCAAGGCAGTGTTGTCCCAGCCAGCCAACGGCTATACGCTGTTTTTGGCCGGCGTTTCCCAGATGGTGCTCAACAAATTCGTATACAAACCCCTGTCTTATTCTCCTGAAGAGGATTTCGCCGGCGTTGGCATGCTCACCACAGTGCCGTTTGTCCTAGCAGCCAGCCCCCAATCCGGTTTCAACAATTACGACGATTTACAACAAGCGGCCAAGTCAGATCCTGAAAAAATCACTTTTGCGTCCTCTGGCAATGGCAATTCCACACACCTGGTTGTGGAAATGCTGATGAAGCAGGCGGGTTTTAAGATGCTGCATATCCCTTATCGCGGCGAACCGGACAGTATTGTTTCTACCGTGGGAGGAAACACCCAGATTGTAGCGCCGGTCTTAAGCAGCGCCCTGCCTTTGATCAAGGAAGGCAAACTAAAACCTCTGCTGGTTTTCAATGACAGTCGTGTTCCCGAACTACCTGAGGTGCCTACCGCGGGCGAATTAGGCCTGAAGGGTTTTGAAAACATTGGATGGAGCGCTGTGGCTGTCAAGGCGGGCACACCGGACACGGTAATAAAGAAACTGCACGCAGCAACACAAACTTTCCTGAATGATCCGGCAGCCCAGGAGAAATTCGCGGCCGTTCAGGTCCGGGCAATGCCTGGCCCATCGTCCGCTTTGATCGACTTCACTGTTCGCGATACTGCCAAATGGCAACAAGCCGTGGGCGACCTGAATCTGAACGTCAAATAATCAGGAATGACAAATGAATAGACATGGCATGGTAGTCTGCCCTCAACCCGAGGCCGCAGAATCAGGCATCGAAATTCTGCAGGCGGGAGGCAATGCGGTGGATGCAGCAGTAGCCTGTGCTTTTTCCCAGACTGTGGTTGATCCCTTGATGTGCGGAATTGCTGGGTTTGGCACGGCAGCGCTCTATCTGCCCAGCAAGCAAACGCATGAGTATGTGGATTTTCACGCGCCCGCACCGGGCCTGGCTCGGGCTGATATGTGGGAACATCTTCTGCAGGGCGAAGCGCGCGACGGATTTGGTTTTTCAATCAAGGGACGGCTCAATGACTTGGGAGCGCAATCGATCGGCGTACCGGGCACATTGCTGGGCCTGAAGCGCATGCATGAACGCCATGGTCGCCTGCCCTGGCGCGACGTAATTGCACCGGCGATAGAATGGGCGCGCGGCGGCTACTTTGTGCGTCCAGCCATGTATGCCTTCTGGATCGACGAGCCCTTGGCAGGCCGGGCAGCCAATCGCGAGCGGCTGGCGCTTACGCAATCCGGACGAGATTTATATTGCCGTGCCGACGGTTCGCCCAAAACTATTGGAACACCGCTGTATAACCGGGATTATGCTGCAACGCTGGAGTTGATCGCGCGCGATGGCGCAGATACGTTCTACCGCGGAGACATGGCGCAGCAAATGATCGCTGACTTGAGCAATCAGGGCGGGATTCTGTCACTGGACGATCTATCGGCTTACGAACCAACCGTGAACCGGCCGCTGGTCGGCACGTACCGCGATCGCCGTATCACGACCAATCAGCCACCGGGAGGCGGCGCAATGCTCATCGAAATGCTTAATATCATTGAGCATTTCGATTTGCCGGGCTACAAACACAATAGCGCTCATTATATACAACTGGTCTGTGAGGCAATGAAACAGGCTACGGTTGACAAAGACCACCATATCGCAGACCCGGCGTTTGTCGACGTTCCCCTGGATCAAATATTGTCCAAGCCATATGCCGCCGCAATTGCACAGATGATCAGCGCAGGACAAAAGATCGACGTGCCCCGGTTTAACGATGCAATTGCACCACCGAAAGACACCACGCATTTATCTGTTGTCGATGCCGATGGCAATTGTGTCGCTATCACGCATTCGCTGGGTATGCCGTCTGGCGTTATTACGCCAGGACTGGGATTTATGTATAACGGCTGCATGGGGGTGTTTGATCCACGCCCAGGTCGTGCGGGCAGTATTGCTCCGGGAAAATCACGCTTTACTTCGTCCTGCCCAAGTATCGTTTTTAGAAACGATAAACCGGAAATAATACTGGGTGCACCAGGAGGCACACAAATCGTGATGGGTGTTCTGCAAACCATCCTGAATGTCGTCGATTTTGGTATGCCAATTGACGCCGCAGTTTCGGCTGCCCGGTTCTCGTCGACCAGCAATATCGTCGACATATCAAATCGTATTCCGCGGTCAGTGAGCCGTGCAGTAGAGGCAATGGGATATCAGGTAGCAAGGAACCCATTTGGACACACCATAGCCTGGGTACATGCCATTCATATCGACCAGACCGGTGCGTTATCCGGCGCGGCAGACCCGGGACGTGATGGGGTTGCCTATAGCCTTTAACCCATTCAGTGGCCACGCCTGCTGTCCAGGGAGGCCTGGCCACTGAACGGCATCTGTTCCTAGATCTTTTGGCTAGCCATTCAAGTCCGTTGATGGACATGAAATACGATGAATGGCCGGGACTTCTTTTATCTACAAGGCACAAAAAAAGTCTGGAGCAGACCCCTGCAGTGCGGTCCGTCACTTCAGCCTGCAAATAACCCAATACAAATTTCCACAACAGCGTCCTCATGGCTATCAACCGTTTTGACAATTAACGTAATAAAATATTTCTTACATTATTCTGAATATAAATTGATTTACATCAATAATTACAGTTGTGGTTGTAATACACTTAACTAACATCCCCGACATTCACATACGGGGCGCCTATTTTCTGTTCCTGGGAGGTATATGATGAGCAAAACCATTTTAGTCCCAATTGATGGATCGAAAAACGCGAGCAAAGCCCTGGACTGGGCCATCTCGCTGGCAAAAATGGCCGGCATGAAACTGCTTGCGGTAAATGTGCAGCCAAGCTTTCACACAGTACACGCCAAGGCACTGTTCAATCATGAAGATATTGAACAATACCAACAACAATTGTTCAATGAAGTAACCGAACCGGCCCGAGCCACGCTACAGCAGTCGGACGCGCAACATGAAGTCAAACTGCTGATTGGCGACGCCAAAAACTGCATTGTTCAGGAAATTACCGACAGGCAGAACAGCAACTCGCCGGTAGCAATGATTGTGATGGGTTCGCGCGGTACCAACCCACTGTTCTCCGGATTGCTCGGCAGCGTTAGCTATGCTGTCATCCATTCGGCCATATGTCCGGTAACCATCATTCCCCACGACTAGGCTGGCACATTACAAGCCCAGCTGGCTCAGGCCCGGATGGTCATCGGGACGTCGTCCCAGTGGCCACCGGAATTTGCGCTCGTTTTCGGCGATGGGAAGATCGTTAATGGAAGCATGACGCTGCAACATCAATCCATTACCATCAAATTCCCAGTTTTCATTGCCATACGACCGGAACCACTGCCCCGAATCATCGTGCCATTCATAGGCAAACCGCACGGCGATGCGGACACCATCAAAAGCCCATAATTCCTTGATCAGACGGTAGTCCAGCTCCCTGATCCATTTGCGCGTCAGAAAGGAAACAATTTGTTCCCTGCCATTAATAAACTCTGCCCTGTTCCGCCATTTGCTATCTACGGTATAGGCAAGAGATACACGCTGCGGATCACGTGAATTCCAGCCGTCTTCGGCCAGACGCACTTTCTGGACGGCCGATTCCGATGTAAACGGCGGTACCGGCTGGCGTATTTCAGGTGTCATTTCCATAAACAATGTCCTTTTTTTGTAAAGTAAGCGCAATAGTAAATGTCTGGCAAAGTCATTCTTCGGCAAGCCTATACATACCGGGCATGCCCACATATCCTGGCAATGCCTGTATACGCCCGACCCACTGCCGTATCGCCGGATAAGGCGCCAGGCTAATCTGGCCTTCAGGCGACAATGCAATATATGGATAGATTGCGATATCGGCAATGGTTATATGGTTGCCGACAAGCCAGTCTGATACCTGAAGCTGCTGCTCAACGATACCATACAGCCTCTCGGTTATCTGCCGGGCCGCAACAAGATCCAGTTGCCGGCCAAACTTGTAGTGCAAGCGCAGGTCATTGGGCCCGCGCGCAACTTCATTGGCCGCAGTAGACAGCCACGCCATTATCTGCGCCAAGGTTTTGGAATCATCTGCGGCAAGCCAGCCGTGATCGCCATACTGTTTCGCGAGGTAAACCAGGATCGCCTGGCTGTCGCGCAACATCACATTGCCATCAACCAGCACCGGCACCTGGCCAAACGGGTTCATTTGTAAAAACTGCGCAGATTTATGTTCACTGTCCGGAAAATTGACAGCACGACTGTGATATTGGACGCCCAGCAAGGACAACAGCAGGCGTACTTTGTGGCAATTGCCAGAAGCGGCAAGGTCATAGAGCGTAATCATTGGGGCTCCTTTGTCGTGTTCATGGCCGCAAACTCATCTGCGGTGTAGCGCGCCGTAATATGTTGCGGACAGTTAAAATCCAGCGCCTGTACCGTAATGATATATCCGCGCTCCACCCGGGCGCGATAGGCTAGCGTGTGCAGGCGGGCAAGCAATTGCGGCTCATCGGCATCGTGAATGATGCGCGCGCGGCCCCATATCTTCAGGCGCCGGCGATGGGCAAAATCCATCACAATGAGCATGACACGGTCATCGTGCATCAGATTGCCGGCAGAAATATATTGCCGGTTGCCGGTGTAATCAGCAAATCCCAATGTATGTTCATCCAGAATTTTCAAAAAACCCTTGGGGCCGCCCCTGTGCTGCACATAAGGCCAGCCGTTAGCGCCGACACTGGACATAAAGAAGGTATCAATATCGGGAATGAACGCCTGTTCCCGCTCGGTTATTTCATTGCGCTCTTGCGGATCTTCTTCAAAAAGGATATTTCTTTGACGACTGCCATATTGCTCTTGCGCTGCACGGACGGCAGGTGTGAACGTGATGGTTGAAAATGCGCGTGACATGATGCTCGCTCCGGCTGTTGTGTCTTGACTGGATACTGCAAGGTTATTGCAGACACCATCACTATGCAGTATTTCTTTATATTGAAGAATAGTCGTACAATGTATTTCACTCTTGCATATATCGGAATAATATATGGATCGTCTGCGTGCCATGTCAATCTTTGTGGCGGTAGCGCAAGCAGAAAGCTTTTCTGCTGCAGCCCGTAGCTGGGCATGTCCGCACCGGCGGTCACGCGTGCCATTTCCGAATTGGAAACGTATCTGGGCGTACGTTTGCTGACCCGCACCACCCGTATTGTCCGGGCTACCGAAGCAGGTATCCGTTATCTTGAAGATGCACGACGGGTGATTACCGAAGCGGATGAAGCGGATGAGGCAGTATCGGGCATCACGACCGAACCCCGAGGGCGCCTGGCCATTACCGCACCCGCCCTGTTTGGTCGAATGTTTGTAACGCCAATTATTGTTGAGTATCTGCAACGTTACCCAGCGGTAAATGCGGCCTCCCTGTTTGTCGACCGGGTTGTCAATATGATCGAAGAAGGATTGGACCTCGGCCTGCGCATTGGCCATCTGCCCGATTCAAGCATGAAAGCCATCCGGGTCGGACAGGTTCGTACCGTGGTGTGCGCTACTCCGGCCTACCTGTCTGCCCATGGTGCGCCGGTAACACCCGATCAATTGCATGCGCATACCATTATTACGACCAGTGGTATTTCACCCGTGCCGGAATGGCGGTTTGTTCATCAGAACAAAACCAGCGCTATTCGCATGACGCCACGGCTAACCCTCACCACGAATGATGCCGCCATCGAGGCCGTGCTCGCCGGATTCGGAATCACGCGCCTGCTGTCGTATCAGATAGCGCCCTACCTTGCTTGTGGAAAACTGGAAATCGTACTGCAGGATTACGAGCCAGCCCCCTGCCTATCCATGTCATTCACCGTGAAAACCGGCAGGCAGCAGCAAAAGTACGCACATTCATCGACATGGCCGTGACCCGCTTGCGCCAAGACGCAGCACTTGCTTACAAGCCTTGACGCTGGGGCCCTTTACCCAAATGATTCTGCCTGGCTCCCTTTCCCTGCACTGCCTATCGTTTCCCTAGGTAGAATATTGGCAGGACAGCCGAAACCCATATCAGCTGAAATACACGACGAACCGCGTTGAGTCCTGCCAGGCCAGCGAAGTTGACACCGTACACATTGACAGGTGTCACCTCCTCCCGGTCTTTAACGTTATAGCACTGGCCCCCCAGGCAAATATGCGAGACTCGATTCTGAGTACGGTTGGACCTGATTCTTAATCGTCTGACAGACGATTGTACACATGTAGAGGGAAATATGAATACGCTTGAAAACGAAGTCATCCGGGTCATCTCCAAACCCACAGGCATTCCCGCCGCAGAAAACTTCCGACTGGAAAAGGAGCCGGTTCCTGAGTTGCAACCTGGGCAAATTCGGGTGCGCAATGAATGGTTGTCGGTTGATCCGGCGATGCGTGGCTGGCTGGCCGATGCCAACAACTACGCCAGCGTAAACGTGGGCGACGTGATGCGTTCGCTTTGTGTAGGAACAGTCGTCGAATCCAACGTATCGACAGTCAGCGAAGGCGAACGCCTGATGGGCTGGTTTGGCTGGCAAACCTGCGCCACAGTCAAACCCGAGGCGATTGTCCAGAAAATAACCGCCAGCGATCTTCCCCCATCTTTGTACCTGGGTGTATTGGGCTTGAATGGCATCACGGCCGCCACGGCACTGGACAAACTGGGATCCCCCGAACCAGGTGATACTGTCGTTGTATCCACCGCTGCCGGGGGCGTGGGCTCTTGCGTGGGGCAGTTGGCCAAAACAATGGGCTGTCGTACGGTCGGCCTGACCAGTTCACCTGAAAAAGTCAAAGCATGTTATGAAGCATTTGGCTACGATCATGTCATTAACTACAAAACCGACGATATTGATCAAGCTCTCAAAAATGCCTGCCCGGACGGCGTGGATGTTTATTTTGATAACACGGCAGGAACCATTTCAGATTCAGTCATGCCGCATCTGGCTATCGGCGCCCGTGTGATTGTATGCGGCACAGCCTCAATACCGAGCTGGGATCCGCCACCCATGGGCCCTCGCGTGAACCGTATTTTGCTGACCCGGCGGGCCCGAATGCAGGGTTTTATTCTGTTCGACCACAAGGACACCTATGCTTCTTATGTTGAGCAGCTCGAGCAACTGGTCAGGGACAAAAAACTAACTTACCGTGAGCACATCACCGATGGCCTGCTCACGCGCCCGGTGCCATTGCCGAGCTGTATCGCGGTGAAAACCTGGGCAAGCGACTGATCCGGATCTAGTTTGTAACAAACCGATTCTCTATACATGAACCAGCGCATATACTTGCAAATGTAATACGTGCAAGCAGTGCCTTGAGTCGCGGTCGCCTCGTAATTTAACAGTGCCGGCTCCCGGGTATAGGAGCCAGGTATTGACATCGTGCAAAAGAAATTTGTTCACTGGCGCTCCCGAGACTGCTATATTGCTGCACATGAGAGGGCATCTGTAAATGACCGGAAACGGTGTAAAAAACCAAAGCCGGCCAGACTGCAGACAGAGCCACAACCACATGGATTGTTGTACGTGCCAGAAAAATAGAGACAGGAGCTGTCCGATGAAAACATGCCCTAAGTGCACTACCGAACTTGAAGACGCGGCAACCAAGTGCGTCTCTTGCGGTTTTCAACTGGAAGAACCACAGCGAACCCTGACCGGCAAGGTCATCAAGTGGCTTTTTATCGCTTTTAACCTGGCCATGATTGGCTGGGTCATGGTCGGAATGGGGGTATTTGATCGCGGATCGCAGTCCAGTGCCTTGCCTCGTGGTACCGAAAATGCTGAAGGTATGGGTGTGACCATGATTATTTTGATATGGGTCATTTGCAATCTTATCTTTGGGCTGGTGGTTTGGGATACCAGGGCCAAGAACAAGGCATTGCAAGAATCGCATAACAAGATTGAAGAATAAAAATATCAGATAATTTTTTACACGCGCAGTAAACGCTAAGCCTGCGGTTTCCGCCTTACAATCTGCGGCTGATAGGTTTCTATCCCCGGTATCGTGTTTTGCTGCCGCAAATAACTTAACAGCACATCCAGCATAATATCTGTCGTCTTCGCCGGCATATCTTCGGATTTACCGGTGGTCACACCGTCCTGCACCGTATCGTTACTTTCAACACTCCTGGTCGTTTTCGTTTCATCGTTCGCTCCAGTCGCATCTGCGGGCACCGCCTGTTCAGACTCAAATGGCACGGCCAACCCCCAGGTGGCGACATCATATTTTTCATCTGCCTGCAGTGGCTGATTGCCAACCATGACGTTTGTAATACGCTTGCCTTGCTCCTGATCGGGGTCGACTCGGTATTGCAGGCCACCGGTTCGCAACATATCCTGTTCCGAGCGCATATATGCATCAGGGCTGAAAAGCGCCTGGGCAGCGCTCTCCAGCAAGACATGTATATCCCTGCCGCGCATCGCTCCCGAGCACATTTGTGTATCGCCCAACGCAAGCTGGTTGATGATATCCTCGCGGGTAATTGTAGCGCCAGGCAATAGCGTCGGGCCCCAGCGGTATCCGGGATAAAGTGCGATCTGCGCCCCGCTATGCTGCAGCATAGCTTGCAGCAGCAGTTCGTCCCAGGTACCGTTGAACGTACCCCTGCGGTAAAGCAGCCCTTCGGTAACAGCGATTTTTTCTGACAAATTGGCATTGGCTGTGGCGTAAGCCTCATCAACCCGTTTTGTCATACGGCTGTCGGCCTGTACGAAGGCAGCTACGACGGGCAGCAGGTTATAGCGAAAATCCACCAATCCACCTTTGCCCACATCCAGGTCCAGCACGGCCAGAAATCGCCCTTGCGCGCCGGCGTTGGTGACCGCGGTTTTACCCTTGTTATTGGAAACAAGAATGGGTTCAGGCAAGGGGGTCGCCGAACGACCGCCCAGTATCACGTCAATACCAGTGACACTTGCGGCAAGTTGCAAATCGGCATCCACACCGGCCCGGGAAAGCAATAGCACGACTTGCGCACCTTTTTTCCGTACTTCATTGACACTGCGCTGCAGCTCGCGTTCACCCAAACGCATAATCGGTCGCTCGGTGACGCCAGTGCTTGCGTTCAGCATGGCGTTTGGGTCGCAGCGATCCCTGGTAAATAATTCGTTATGCGCTGCCTGGCCAATAATGGCAACCGTGATTTCGTTGTGCTTGTGCAGTATATAGGGCGCAAATAACGGCTTCTCCTTAACCGGATCGAATACATTGTGTGCAATGCATGGATATTGCGCGCCTCGCACCTGTGTAGGTGCCGCTGAATCGGGATCTTCTGCAGCAAGGGCTATCTGAATATGCATTGTTTCTGGCAAGCCCAGGTTTACACCCAGGGCATGATGCACGGCATTTGCTCCATCCGCTGTTGCCCAGGGGGCCGACGAGTGCAGATTGCCATTACCGCCGTCCAGCAACCAAGCGTGCTTGCGGGAACGCTTAACGATCCCAATTAATGAAGCAAGGTGAGCAATTCCGCCCAGCATCCCGTAGTCGGCTGCCGCGGCCGCATAATCCGCGCTGCTGAATGCATAGGCCTGGGCCGAGCCGATCATCAAGTTGTAATATTGCAGCAACGCATCGCCACTCACATTGGGTGGTGTTGCGCCCAGTGCGGCAATTGCCATCTGACCAGCAGGTTCGCGATAATACACAGGTTTCCATTGGGCCTGCACGTCTGAGATGTGCATGAAACTGACGTTGCCAAACGCCGGCAGATCATAAAACTGCTCCATCCCCTGCTGCGCACGCAACACAGCGGGTGCAAGCATGCCAGCACTCGCTGCCGCCATCAACTGAAGAAAAGCCCTTCTGTCTTTGATATGCATCGCCCCCTGTATCCTTCACCGGTATAGTAAGCCAATCTGCTATACCGATTCACATCGAGATTCGCAGCCCTCTTGGAGCTGGTTACTGCGAATCTGCAGTCATTTTACTGAGGCTTGGTTTTGGCAATGCTTTCACGTACAGAAAACTTGTCATACCAGGCTTTCAGGCCTGGGAAACGCTTCTGCCAGTTATAGTCCGGCAGCCGAAAATCCAGATAATCAAAAGCACACG
The DNA here is from genome assembly GCF_000219915.2 of Advenella kashmirensis WT001. Classification (NCBI taxonomy): domain Bacteria; kingdom Pseudomonadati; phylum Pseudomonadota; class Betaproteobacteria; order Burkholderiales; family Alcaligenaceae; genus Advenella; species Advenella kashmirensis. The sequence continues at coordinate 2,428,115 of NC_017964.1, forward strand.
CCAGCGTGATAGTGACAATATCGATTCGGTCATACAGCTCCTGCGCCTTGTCTTCGAAGTACTGCAATGCCGTTGTGATCTTATCGGTCTGGCCCTCCAGCCATTCGTTCCAGCGCAATGCTTCGGGACGCGCCAGTAGTTCATAGCGGACCAACAATGACGCAGCAATGGCGCCATCTGCTACAGCGTGATCCGTCAGCAGCTTGAAGCGTGTATTGTCGTCGCCAAACAGCTTGCCCTTGAAAGTGGTGTTCAGGTACTCACAAATGACTTTGCTATCGAACAGTACCTGCTCGTCGTCCGTGATAAACGTTGGCACCTGGCCCAGCGGATTGAATGGAATAATATTGCGATCGCGATTCACAGGATTGGCAGCGGCCGGCAGGCGTTCAATTCGGTCCACGACGCCAAGTTCATCGGCCACGATCATTGTCTTGCGCACGAAAGGCGAAGCGGCGGAATAAAAAATTTTCATTTGTGTCTCCCTTGATAAAAAATTAAAAATTGATTTCTACTGTCCGGTTACTGTTACAGCGGTGTGGTCAGAGCGCTGGCTGGCTGACTTGACCTTGCGGTCAGCCCAGGTGGCCAGACCGGTCATGATCGCCAACAGACTCCCTAAAAGACAGGTGCCGGCCCATCCACCGTAGGTCCAGGCGATGGTACCGAGTGTTGAGCCAGAGGCACCGCCAATGAAATAACTGGTCATGTACACGGCATTCAAACGTGACCGTGCATGGGGCAGCAAGGCAAATATAGTGGTTTGATTATTGATGTGCACGCCCTGCAGAGCCAGATCAATCACCAGCATACCTGCAATAAACCACCACAGATTATCGTGTCCCAGCCATAGCAAGCCCCAGCTAAGCAGCAACAGTACAACGCTGACGGCTGTAACCGTATCACCCAGGCCGCGATCGGCCAAACGGCCTCCCAATGATGCCATCAAGGCTCCCATGACGCCGGCCAGTCCCACCAGGCCAATGGTACATCATTTAAACCGTGTGCAGGTCCGGCCAAGAGGAGCGCCATGGTTGAAAACAACGCGCTGACCGATGCAAAACCGAGTCCACCCATAAGTGCGCGCGTACGCAAGCGCGGCTGCTCACGCAGCAACGTAAACAGTGACGCAAGAATAGACAGATAGCCGTGAGTTTGCGGATTTTTGGAGGATGGCAGTTTGAGCCAGAGAACAGTTGCAATGCCAAGCATGATGACGCCTGACACCAGATAAACGGTCGACCATCCACCAATGCCGGACAGTAGCCCGGCAACACTTCGGGCCAGCAAAATACCTGTAAGCAGACCGCTCATGACCATGCCCACTGCGCGACCGCTACGCGATGGCGCCGACAGAATGGCAGCCATCGGCACCAGGACCTGTGCCGCAACGGAAAACAGGCCCGCCATGCCGACGCCCACAAACAACATGGTACTGTTAAGTGCCAGGCCGCTGATAAACTGTCCGATTGCCGCCAGCACCATCAGGCCGACAGCTAGCTGTCGGCGCTCGAACTTGTCGCCCAGCGGTACGATGAACAGCAGACCCAGCGCATAGCTGACCTGCGCGACCGTTACCGTGAGTGCCGCGCGGGTCTCTGTAATACCCAGGCTGACGGAAATGGAATGCAGCAGCGGCTGGTTGAAATAGTTACCCCCTGCACACAGGCCACAAGCGATGGCCATCAAAAACAGTACGGGCGTTGTCAGATATGACGGATGTGACGATTGCTCAGACATGGGTAACCAAAAATAAAATACTATATATTTAAACAGTATTATTATAAAATAACAGCATGGCAGGAACAGACTGGCAAGCGGGCCATAGTGGCGCTTATGGCGCTATTGATCTAATTGAGTCTATTGATCCAATTAACCTGAACGACCTTACAGCCACATCGGCCATAAAGCCTTGCCCGGCCGTTATCCGGGCGACCTGGTCTCAACATTGGCCCACGACTGTGTTGTTCCCGCTAAAGCGTTATCCGCGCTCCAGCAGATGAAACATTAAACCACAGTAAGAACGCAATGTCGCACGCAGACCGCATAACCGTGTTCTGCCGGCACCAACAACAGGCAGCTTCGTTGTTTACAGGCCGCGGGTTTTACGCTAAACGCTATATGTCGGCATTTTTATAAGCAGGCATTTTCATATATAGGCATTTTTTATATAGTCAGTTTTTTATATATAGTCAGTTTTTATTTGTGAACAGGTCGTTGTGCTCAGGCGAACAGGCAATGTCAACTGGCATTGCCTGAGGACCGACACCATCGCCCAGTAAAACAATGATCACCTGCATGACGGCACTGACCCGTGCCTTGTGCAGAGCGGACAGATTTTCAACAAGCCTCGCCGTAACGCGACGTGCGACGTGCGACATGCGACATGCGACGTGCTACCGGCCACGTGATATTTAACTTCAATCTTATGAGTACCATTTCCCTTTTTCCACCTGATGCCATGCCTGCACCGGACGCCACGCCCCAGACGTACGCCTGGGGCCAGGCGCATGGGTATTGCGTGGGTATGCGCTGGAATATGTAGACAGGGTGTTGGCGCAACTGCGACAGATTCGCCTGCAGTCGCCCTTTCGGCATATGGTCACACCAGGCGGCTACACCATGTCCGTAGCCCTCACCTGCTGTGGCACCGCCGGCTGGACCGCTGATCGCAAGGGCTATCGTTATGCTGCGATTGATCCGCAAACCGGTCAGCCATGGCCGGCTATGCCAGACGTATTCCTCGCTCTCGCCCGACAGGCAGCCGACCAGTGTGGTTATGCTGGCTTCACACCAGACTCCTGCCTGATCAACCGCTACGTGCCGGGCGCTCGGCTCAGCCTGCATCAGGACAAGGATGAAACTGACTTTTCAGCGCCCATTGTGTCAGTCTCACTGGGAATGCCCGCCATGTTTCAATTCGGCGGCCTCAAACGCAGTGATCGTCCCGAGAAAATACCGCTGTTCCATGGCGATATTGTGGTCTGGGGCGGTCCCGATCGTTTGCGTTACCACGGTGTCATGGCACTCAAAGACAATCCGCACCCATTGCTCGGCTCAAACCGCATTAACCTGACATTTCGCAAGACCGCCTGATTGCAAGTGTGTTTGGTACAGTCGGCGCTGCCGAACAATTTAAGCGCCTTCTCGCTATATAACAAGGCCTTTGCTAACAACGCAGCGCCTCAATCGACCGTAGCGCCCGAATCCTTCACGGCCTTGCCCCATTTGGCAACTTCAGCCTGATAAAGTCATTGGCCTGTTGCGTCGTTTGCGGCATCGGCATCGCCCCGCGATCGGCAATAAAGGCCGACAATTTAGGGCTGTTGAGCGCCTTGACGATTTCACTGTTCAATTTTTCAACCACGTCTGCGGGTGTTTGCCGGGGTACAAATACGGCAGCCCAGCCAATGGCCTCAAAGCCGGGAACCATCTCACCCACCGTCGGTACACCGGGCAACGCCTTTAAGCGAGTGGCCGTCGTCACACCCAAAGGCACGGCTTTCTTGTCCTTGATATAAGGCAATGCCGCGGTCACCGAATCGACCATGAGCGGTACCTGATTGCCGATAAAATCCGCTTGTGCAGGACCACTACCTTTATAGGGTATATGCCTGAGCGAAATATCCGTACCTGCCTGGAACATTTCTGCCGACAAGTGTTGAGTGCCACCAATGCCGGCACTGGCATAAGCCAGCGACTCGGGCTCGGCCTTGGATTTGTCTACAACGTCCTGCAGCGAATGAATCCCGGACTTGGGATTGGCCAGAAAAATCAGCGGTACGGAAAATACACCCGATACGGCCTGCAGATCGCCCTGCAGACTATATCCGGGTTTTGTGTAAAGGGTCTGGTTAACAGCCGCTGCACTGCCACCGACCACGATCGTATAGCCGTCGGGTTTGGCTCTTACGGCCTGTTGCATGCCGATATTGCTGCCGGCGCCTGCCTTGTTTTCCGTGATAACAGGTTGCCCCATCGCTTTACCCAATTCATCGGCAAGCGCACGGGCAAAGGTATCGGTCGCCTGTCCCGGTGGGAACGGAATGATCATGGTAATTGGTTTTTCCGGATATGCGGCCAGCGCACTGCCCGACACCAATGCCGCCATAATGGCCAGTATGGATTTTTTCAACTCTGTCTCCCCATCAGTAAAAAATATGCCGCTATCATATATGCAATAATGGCCGAGGCTGCAAACACAGGCCCGGCCACTGGAAATTTCATTGCAATCGTAATAGCTATTTTTGCCTGACACGCTCACTGCGCGCTCAGGTTAAATCGCTCAATAGCTCAATTACCACCCTTGATACCAGCCGCATCAATCACCTTTTTCCACCGAGCCAACTCTTCGCCGGTATATTTGCCCAATTGCTCCGGACCCATGTATTCAGCGGTTGCTCCCAGCCCTTCGGCTTTCTTTTTATACTCCGGCGTTGCATGATTTTCTCAATTGCCGCGTTCAGCCGTTGCACTACGTCGCTGGGTACGCCCTTTGGTCCGTACATGGCAAACCAGGAAGATACCAGCCAGTCAGGATAGCCTGCGGCGGCGGCTGTGGGCACGTTTGGAAGCGAAGGCAACGGCTCCTTACTCGTGACGGCCAGCGCCTTGAGCGCACCGGATTTGACGTGCGGCAACAGCGGCGGTGGCGTCGTAATCGTCAGGTCAACCACACCGGCCAGCAAGTCAGTCAGCGCAGGCCCGGTTCCTTTGTAGGGAACATGAGTTGTCTTGATGCCAGCCATCTGGTTTAACTGTTCAGTCGCCACATGCTGAAGCGCACCGGTGCCGGAAGACGCGTAATTGAGTTTGCCCGGATTATCTTTGGCGTACTGCACCAGTTCCTTCAGGCTGTTGACCGGCAAGTCTTTTTTAACCACCAGCAATTGAGGAGCCGACAACACATTTGCGATGGGCGTAAAGTCCTTGACCGGATCCCAGCTGACTTTTTCTATGCTGGGTGTAATAACCTGATAGCCCGAGTACTGCAACAACAGCGTGTAACCATCGGGCTTGGCACGCAATACCTGCTGCGCAGCAATACCACCCGAGGCGCCGGGTTTGTTTTCCACCACCACCGGCTGTCCCAGTTCCTTGCTAAGCGGATCGGCAATCATACGCGCCGCCAGATCGGTCGTGCCACCCGGGGCGGCCGAAACGATCAGTGAAATGGGGCGCTGTGGATATGCCGCTTCCTGTGCCGTTGCATTCGTTATAGCAATCGTACTGGCAGCCAGTGTCAGCAGCGCGGGTTTCAATAATTTGTGTTTCATGTGTGTCTCCGTTGTTTTGTATGAGTACTCATCGTTTTTTCCGGGAATCAGAATAAACTATCCTTGTTCCAATTATTGCAATTGATTTTTTATGCTGGTCGAACCTTCCTGCGCCCGATGTTTCATTGCGCCTGCTGCAATTGCCTGACGTAATCCGGGACCGGATGCAAAGCCATGCGGGTACCTGCGGCAAGCGTCTGACTGTTCACGTCATGTCCGATTAGCGGTACGAGCGAGCGACTGATCGCCAGAATGCCCTCCAGATTGATGCCAGTGTCATAGCCCATCAGTTCGAGCATATGAACCATGTCTTCGGTCGTGACGTTTCCAGACGCGCCCGGCGCATAGGGGCAACCGCCCAGACCGCCCAAAGAGCTATCAAAACGCACGACCCCGGCCTGCAGAGCGGTCACGGTATTGGCCAACGCCATGCCACGTGTATTATGAAAATGTGCGGTCACCTGTAAATTCGGGAAACGTGCCAGGACAGCGCCAAACAAGCTGCCGACTTGTGTTGGATAGGCCATGCCCGTGGTATCGCATAGCGTTACGCCATCCACACCCAGCTGTGCGAATCGATCCACCCAGGCCACTACCTCATCCAGCGCAACATCGCCCTGCATCGGACAGCCAAAAACCGTAGACAAGGACACGTTGATCGCTGTGCTGGTGGGCCTTACTTCACCGATTACCGCCGCGAGCTGTTCAAATGAGCGCTCGCGGCTCATGCGCAGATTCGACAGATTGTGGGTCTCGCTCACCGACATAACCAGATTGACTTCGTCCACACCGCAGGACATGGCTCTTTCGGCACCGCGCAGATTTGGCACCAGCACGGTATAGACGACATCCGGATTGCGACGGATCCGGTGCATCACCGCCTCCGCATCCTTAAGGGCCGGAATGGCCTTGGGAGAAGTAAACGAGGTCACTTCTATTTTGGCGTAGCCGCATTGGCTCAGCTGGTCAATAAAAGCAATCTTGTCGTCCGTTTCAATAAACCGCGCTTCGTTCTGAAAGCCGTCCCTTGGGGCGACTTCCTGGATAAACAGTTTTTTCATATCTTGCTCCTGACGCGCTGCGCGTCAATAAATCCCGTGCCCGGCGACGCCGGAATGGCTGTGAAAATGTTTATTGGGCCGCGGCACAGGCTGCATCTCAGATAATGCCCCGCGTTTTCCAGTCTGCACGAGTCGCGGCGTCAACGCCCAGCTGATCCAGGACCTGCTCGGTGTCCTGTCCCAGCACCGGCGCCCGACGTCGCACATCGCCCGGCGTTTCGCTCAATTTGGGCAGAATCCCTGGCAAGGTTACCGGCGTGCCATCTTCAAGCTCACCGTCAATCAACATTTGCCGTGCGTGATAATGCGGATCTTTAGCGATATCGGCCGCATCATAAATGCGTCCGCCAGGTATGCGATGCGCATGCAATTGTTCAAGCACCTGATCCAGTGTATGCTGCGCCGTCCATTGTCCGATAACATCGTCGATATACCCGGCCTGTTTTGAACGCCCGTCGTTATATTGGAATGCCGGATCCTCGCCGATGTCATCGCGCCCGATCAGGGACATTAGCCGTTTGAATATGCTATCTCCATTTCCTGCAATCAGTGCATATTTATCGTCGGCACAGCGATAGGCATTGCTTGGCGTTATTCCCGGCAGGCTGCTGCCCGCCGGCTGACGCACCTGTCCGAATACAGAATATTCGGCGATGGTGCTTTCCATCATATTGAATACTGATTCATACAGAGCCACATCCACCATCTGGCCGGCGCCATTGAACTGGTCGCGATGCCGCAAGGCCAGCAGCACCCCAATCACGCCATGCAAGGCCGACAGCGAATCGCCAATCGAAATACCCACGCGCACCGGGGGCCGGTCCGGTTCGCCGCTCAAGTGACGCAGGCCACCCATCGCCTCGCCCACCACGCCAAACCCCGGGAGGTCTTTATAGGGACCCGTCTGCCCGTAACCCGATACACGCAGCATGATCAGCCGCGGATTGATTTGCTTGAGCGCTTCAAAACCCAGATTCCACTTTTCCAGCGTGCCGGGGCGAAAATTCTCCACAATCACATCGACATCGGCCACCAGCCGGCGTATGACATCCTGGCCCTCTGGTTCGTGCAGATTGAGCGTAACCGATTTCTTATTGCGCGACTGCGACGCCCACCAGACAGACGTGCCTTCGTGCAACAGGCGCCATTTTCTTAACGGATCACCGGTACCGGGCGGTTCTATCTTGATGACTTCTGCGCCAAACTCGGCCAGCATTTTGGTGGCAAAGGGTCCGGCAATAAGCTGCCCCAGTTCCAGTACTCTGATTCCATCCAGCGGTTTCGACATGCATTACCTGTTTATTCAAAATGGGTATTTGCCATCATGACCGGATTATGCCTGTTTGAAAATTGCTATTTTTATGACGACCCTTTCCATATTTTCAAGGCTGGAAATCTGCTCGCCGTGAGTCAAGCGCTCTTTTTTCCACCAATCAAAGCCTGACAGGACGTACTATCGACCCGTAATGCAGTGCGAATGAGCACTTCGATAGTGCGCTATTTGGCGGATATTCATGTGCAATTACTCATGTGCCGATTTTCATTATGGAATATGCGCAAGCAAACCCGCCTGCCGGTGCCGCAGGCAAACGCCCCCGTTAGCCATCATCCCGTTTGATGGGCCTGCTTCAGAAAGTCGAGCAATCGCTGCGCGTCGGGCTTGAGACCAACCGCATTACGCACGCCGACATACAAGGTGCGCTGGCCCCAGTCGTCATCCAGCGCCAGCGCGTGAAGCCCCTTGCCGATAATTTCAGGACGGACGGCTTCCAGCGGTAATAAACCAACCCCCAACCCTGCTTCAATCATCCGGCAGATTGCATCAAAGCTGCTGACCTGAACGCGCAACCGCAGCGTTTTACCGGCAGCCAGAGCAGCATCCTGCATGCGCACTTGCAAAGAACTGCCATCCGAGAGGCCGACAAAATCATTGTCCAGCACCTGAGCAAAACGAATCCGCTTGTGTTTTCCCAGTGGATGTCCGCGCGGCACCAGCACCACCAGTTGATCATGACGGTAGAAGTATTTTTCTACCTGACCACTGGGAATATTGTCAGCAAAAATACCGATATCAATTCTTTCCTGGGTGAGCGCTGTAATAATTTCATGACTTAGCTTTTCGTCAAGGCTTAGCCTGATCGCCGGGTGCGTTCTGGAAAATGCAGCCAGATCGCGAGGCAGAAACTGAATCACAGATGAAGTATTGGCCCAGATTCGCACCTGTCCACGCAAACCGGCAGAATACGCGCTCATGTCTGAAGTGAGCCGCGTGACAGCGGCAATAACCAATTGCGCATGCTCAACCAACGCATGACCTGCCGGCGTCAGCTCCAGCCCCCTGGCCCGCCGGATAAACAGTTCACAGCCGATCTGCTTTTCCAGCTCCGAAATTCGCTTGCTAAGCGCCGACAGCGTCATATGTGCGTCCTGCGATGCCCGGGTCAGGTTCAGCGAACGTGCCGCCAGCAAAAACAATCTGAGTGTCTGTGGATCGAAGCGCGACAAATTCACGGGTTCAGGCAGCATGGGTTTGCATCCTTCTGGACAAAATGTCGCGATTCGCCTGATCGACGGGCACATACACAAGCAGGCGCTCACCAGCCATCGGCATACTCCACCAATTGGTCTGCAGTACCTCCAGCGTACCAAGGCCGGCGTAGTTGTAGCGCACGATATGATCCATGGTGGCGCACACGCGGTTCTGGTGCCAGATATCGGCAAATTCCGAAGAACAGCCAAGCAAACGCTGCAAATAGCGTTCCCAGGCGGGATCGCCCAGATGCGCGGCCATCTGCGCACGCAGCCTTGCCGCCATGTGCGCGATCGTATCTGGCAGATCCTGAGTGACCTGCCTGATCTGCGGATCGGTCAGCACCAGATAAATACAATTGCGATCTTCGGGGGAGATCTGATTCAGGTCGCGATCGATCATGCGGCAGAATGCATCGTTAAAGGCAACGATATCGTATCTGGCATTTTGCACAATCGCCGGTAAAGGGCGCAATTGGTCCAATATGGTCTGTATTGCATTTGGCATCATGCGGCAGATTTTCCCGGACACGGCTGAAGCCGGGCTGGCCAGTCCTGCCAGCGTAAAGATATAGCGCGTTTCCGTCTCGGTGCACTGTAGTGCAGATGCCACAGCCTGCAACACTTTGGGTGACACGCGTATGGGGCGTCCCTGTTCGAGTTTGGTATACCAGGTGATACCGATTTCAGCCAGTTGCGCTACTTCTTCGCGGCGCAGCCCGGGCGTGCGGGTACGCCCATACCCTTGGCAGTCTCCAGGCGGCGCGGATCAAGGCTTTCACGTCGGGCGCGCAGAAACATGCCCAACTCCATCGCCCGATCTACCCTATCGTCAACAGGTGTTTTTTGGCTCTCCTGTGCCGTATGCGTTATAACGGCGGTCATGTTGTCAGTCAATTTCATTTTCACTCCTGCCGGTGGGGCAGCACTGTTGCAACGGTCTTTACAAACGTGATGGCACCAGGCAAGCGCATTTGTTGCCTGCCTGCATTCATCCACATCCTGTTGCGATCACGATTGCATTATTGTGACCAGGGCCGCCGCATCGGTAACACGGCCACGCTAGCGTATCAGACCAACACTATTTATACCAGGCTAAACAGGCTCTGGTACCCGTCTAAAAACATACTCATAATACTTCATCGATGATATTTTTCCAGGATTTTTTATGATGTCAGATGCACCGCAGGATACCCGCCGCCTTGACAATGCCGGCCTGTCTGTCCTGCTGGCGGGCATGTTTTTGCCGCAAATAGACTTTTCCATTATCAACGTGGCACTGGACTCCGTTGCTCGCTCCCTGCACGCAACCGAGTATGAGCTTGAGCTGATGGTCGCGGTATACGGCGTGGCTTTCGCCGTGATGCTGGCAATGGGAGGCAGGCTGGGCGATATGTACGGACGACGGCGCCTTTTCAATATCGGCGTATTGCTCTTTGGTATTTCATCGCTGCTTTGTGGTATTGCACCCAGCATTTCTCTCCTTTTGCTGGCCCGTACACTGCAAGGGGTCGCGGCTGCCTGCTGGTGCCGCAAATATTGGCGACGATCCACGTTTGCCTCAAGGGCCACTCACACTCCCGCGCCATTGGCCTCTATAGTTCGATAGGTGGCCTGTCATTCATTATTGGGCAAGTACTGGGAGGCTTCCTGGTCCATGCCAATATCGCCGGGTCGGAATGGCGCAGCATTTTTCTGATCAATTTGCCGGTGTGTGCTGCCGTCTTGTTCTTATCATCACGCCATATCCCCGAAACCCGCCGGGAGAACCCGGCAGGCATCGATGGTCCGGGCACGCTCTTGCTGGCCTTGCTCATTATCAGTATTTTGCTACCTGTCGCACTGGGCCCGTCCATGCACTGGCACTGGCTATGCCTGGCCGCGCTCGCTTGCGCAGTACCGCTGGCCATTGCGCTCTGGAAAACAGAGGTCCGTCAGGAGCGCAGGGGCGTCCTGCCCTTATTGCCGCCTTCCCTGCTGCGGCTGCCCACCGTGCGTTTCGGTTTTTTCACCGCCATCCTTTTTTTCGCTTGCTGGAGCGGCTTCATGTTCGTGCTCGCGCTCACGCTACAGGCAGGCGCCGGTCTGACACCCTTGCAATCGGGTAATTCTTTTATTGCGCTGGGCGTCTTCTTTTTTGCGGGCTCGCTGCTGAGCACCCGCGTGGTGGCCCGGATAGGACTGCTCCCAACGCTCATCCTGGGTTGCGCCATGGTCATTCCGGGTCTGCTCATCCTGCTATGGGTCTTGCAACAGGTATGGCCCGCCCCAAACCTTCTGTCGCTGACTATTCCTTCTCTGTTCATCGGTATCGGCCAGGCGTTTATTGTGGGTGCCTTTTACCGCATCGGCATGTCGCAGATCCCGCCAGACCAGGCCGGTTCTGGCAGCGCAATGTTATCGACAATACAACAGGCGTCTATGGGCTTTGGACCGGCGCTGCTGGGCGTCGTGTTTTCGCAATCGCTGCTGCAAGGCCGTAACTACCAACACGCCTTCAATGCCAGCGTACAGCTTGAAATGGTGCTATTGGGCGCTTTGATGGCCGTATCAATCTGGTATTTCCTGCGCACGCGCAGCCGGACACGACTGGCTGTTCAGGGCAATACCTGATCAGCAAACAGCGACCGGCACATAAACGGGCGCAAAGTTGCGTACTTCTATCGCACTTTATACCGCGTTTATATCGTCCGGTTTCTATCGCCTGAGCGGGTGAACATATCGCCTGCGCAGCTCAACAGTTGTGATAATGACAACACTCGGCGTTGGAAAGCTCAACCAGCAACCACATACGCTGGTGTTGTCAGGGTAAATCCTCTACCATAAGAGCCAGGATTTACCCCAGTACCTTTTGCCGGACACTGCACCCGTGACAGCCCCGGCCTGCAGCCTTCGGAATCACATGACTCAGCCGACTTCGCCAATATCCAGCCCCCTGCCCGGAATCCTTTCCCTGCTGGTGGCGATGTCGGTGCTGTCCACACTGGATGCCACCGGCAAATGGTTGATGTCTGTCGGCGTTCCACTCCTTGTACTATGTTGGGTGCGCTATTCGGTGCATCTGATTCTGGTGGCGTCAATTGTCATACCGGCCAGAGGCTGGCAGATCCTGAAAACCAAAAAACCGGTGGAACAATTGCTGCGTGGCGTGTTCATGCTCACGTCCACCATGGTGTTTTTCACGACGTTACGCTACCTGCCCCAGGCCCAGGCCACCGCGATCAATTTTATTGCTCCGCTTATTCTTCTGGCGGTCGCGCCGTGGATACTCAAGGAAAAAGCGATGCTATCACGGTGGGTTGCCGCGATCGTGGGGTTTCTTGGTATTCTGATTGTGATCCGTCCGTCAGGTGGGCTTGATCCTACCGGGGTATTTTTCGGGTTATCCAATGCGGTGATTTTTTCCTTGCAGTTTATCGCCAACAGGAGACTGGCCGGCGACAACCCATTTACCACGCTGATCTGGAGCGGACTGTTTGGCACCGTGGTGCTAACCGTATATACGCTGTTTACAATCGACCAAGTCGTGCAGGTGCTCGCCGTGCTGGATCTGAAGCAATGGCTGTTGCTGCTGTCTACCGGCATTACAGGCGGCTTGGGCCATCTGTTGCAGATTCAGGCATATCGCCAGGCGCCGGCATCGCTTTTGTCACCCTTTGTTTATCTGCAAATTATCAGCGCAACCGCATTGGGCTGGCTGATATGGAACCAGTTTCCCGACGGCATCACCTGGCTTGGCATCGGTGTTATCTGCGCCAGCGGTATCGGTATTACGCTGTATGAACTGCGTTCCAGGCCGGTGCCGGTCGCCGCCTGACACCTTTCACATTTGAATTGGCGTGCACTGTGTTCGGGGGTACTTCTGATTGGCTGCGCACATCCCTACCACGAGTACGGGTCAATGTCCTCGTCGGAAGCCCGTTCTGAAATGGATTCAAGACCCGGAATGTCCTTGAATTTGCTGCGAATCACGCCGTATTCCTGCGGTGACATTCGGGAAAAGACAACATACACGCTATCGTATTCTTCTTTTTCAGACGGCTGCACAATAAACTGCTTGACCCGATTCGCACTCACACCAAGCGCCTGGTTGAAGATACCCAGGGTTAATTGCCCGCGCCTGACCTTGATAGTGACATGACGCCGCTGATGGTAGGCGATAAAGCGTTTTTCCAGTGGCTTGATGCCGGCCAATATCAGCAAAATGATAATCGTTGCCGAAATGGACGGAATATACAATCCGCCGCCTACGGCAAGCCCGACGCCGGCAACCGACCAAACGCTGGCTGCGGTTGTCAGGCCGCGAATAACCTGCCCGCGCGCAAGAATGGCGCCTGCGCCCAGAAAACCGATACCCGATACTACTTGTGCAGCGACCCGCGATGGATCCAGGGTGACATGCTCACCCAGCGCATCCGAAAAACCATATATGGAAACAATCATGATCAGTGCAGATCCTACGCACACAAGCATATGGGTTCGTAGCCCCGCCGCCCAGGACAATCGCTCTCGTTCGAATCCGATAACACTGCCCAGCACCGCTGACATGACCAGCCTTCCTACCAGTTCCAGTTCTGACGCCATTGCCGATTTCCTCGTTCGTTTCAGTTGTACCCGCAACCGGTCAACCGATGCACGATCCACCATCGATACGATTGTGATACGCCGCGACATTCGCTTTCAGGCAGCCGGGATCGCCCGCGTTACCCTTTTTCTTAATACGCTTTCCTGGCAATACTGTTTTTTTATTTTTTTATTCCGCTTGCAGTATAGCAGGATCATCCTGTCTTCAAACAGCAGCCGTTTCGTACGGCAGCGGCGTAACCTGTGCATGCTATCGGCCTGCAGTGAGCAGGTTTATCGATTTTTTACAGGGTGCGCCGTCCTTTACCCGCCTGCAGCGCCCGGTTTAACGCTGCAAATTGCGCTCCCCTTGCTGCAAGGCGAACGTTCAGGGCGAGCGCTGTAACGCTGTAATATAGCCCCGCCTTCTCAGAAAAAAACCTTCTGTTGCCCTGCACAGACAGTATGCTATATTCGGCTTTTTCCCCTAACCACACATCCTACCTCATGAAAGCAGAATCCGTACTTGACACTATTGGTCAAACTCCACATATCCGTTTTTCCCGTATGTTCCCCGGCCAGCAGCAAGTCTGGATCAAGGCAGAGCGGTTCAATCCTGGTGGTTCGCTAAAAGACCGCGCTGCCCTTTCCATGATTGAAGCGGCCGAACGGTCCGGCCAACTCAAGCCAGGCGCGACCATTATCGAACCAACCTCCGGCAACACCGGCGTTGGCCTGGCCATGGTGGCAGCAATCAAAGGTTATAAGCTTATTCTTGTCATGCCTGAAAGCATGAGTATAGAACGACGTCGCCTGATCAAAGCCTATGGCGCCCAGTTTGACCTGACCCCCAAAGAAAAAGGAATGAAAGGCGCCATTGCGCGCGCTGTCGAACTGGCTGAACAAACACCTGGCGCATGGATTCCTCAGCAGTTTGACAATCCGGCTAATCCACTGGTGCATGCCGAGCGTACAGCGAAGGAAATTCTCGACGATTTTCCTGAAGGACTGGACTTTCTGATTACCGCTGTTGGTACCGGCGGCCATATTACCGGCATCGCCCGTACCCTGAAAAAACATTGGCCGCAATTGAAAGTACTGGCTGTTGAACCTGCCGCCTCTGCGGTCATCGCGGGCGGCGAACCCGGCCCGCATGCCCTGCAGGGCATTGGAGCCGGCTTCATTCCCGTCAATCTGGACATGAGCCTGCTGGACGGCACAATTTCTGTTGAGGTCCCCGAATCGCTGGATTATGCCCGCCGCGCAGCTACGCAGGAAGGGCTGCTGGTTGGTATCAGCAGCGGCGCAACACTGGCGGCAATTGCAAAAACCTTACCCAGCTTGCCCGCCAACGCCAAAATAATGGGGATCAATTATGATACCGGCGAGCGGTATCTTTCGGTCAACGGTTTTTTGCCTGAGTAACAACAGGCAAGCGATGCAAGGCCCTGGACAAGGCTGGACAGAATGACAAGTGCAATCTCTAGTTCTGTCTGCCGATACCCGGGCAAGCGTTTCACAATGGCCACAAGAGCCAGTAGCAATCAATATCAAAACAAGGAGACAGTAGAGTGAATCATGACCTATTTCGTTTAAAGCCCCATGCACTGGCGATCGTGGCGCTCAGCCTGGCTGCCACGCTGGCCCATGCGGCCAATACGGGCGAACTGCCCTGCAAGACAACGGCCGAATGCGAGCAGCAGGCCATCAAGGCAGGCGCCATAGCCAAGCCGATTTCCAGCAAGGCGACCAGCAAGAATGATGAAAAGGAAGACCAGTTCTACTGGATTGGCAAGATCAACAAGGCCTCCGCTGTGATGCTGACCGAGGAGAAAATTGTTGAGCCTGAAATGGGCGCAAAGCTTGCCAGCGGCGTTGCCTATTCGCTGGCGCAATCAGAAAAGTCTGACGGCAAGCGGCCCAAAGATGTGCTGCAAATTGAAAAAATCATCACAGATGAAATCGGCCCGGATGCCTCTCTGATCCATACCGGGCGCAGTCGCCAGGATATGTACGCAACCTACCGGATGGCCAAACTGCGCAATCAGGTGCTGGACTATTCGGACGCGCTGAACAAATTACGGACCGCGTTGCTTGCGGCCGCAGCCAAAAACGTCAACACCATTGTGCCGGCCTATACCAATGGTGTGCAGGCCATGCCCATTAGCTATGCGCATTACCTGCTGGCTTACGAGGCCTCTTTTGCCAGGGACGCGCAACGTATTCACGAACTGTACAAACGCATGAACCTGTCTGCCATGGGCACCGCTGTGCTTGCCAATTCGAGCTGGCCGCTGAACCGTGAACGTATGGCTGCCCTGCTGGGCTTTGACGGCATTATTGAAAATTCCCTGGACTCCAGTCAGGTCGCCCCTTCCGATGTATCCCTGGAAGCTACGAGCATTCCGTCGTCTTCGGCCATTCGCCTGGGCGTCCTGCTGCAGGACATTCATACACAGTACCACCAGACTCGCCCATGGCTGTTGCTGGATGAAGGCAGCACCTATACCAGTAGCGCCATGCCGCAAAAACGCAATCCCGGCGTGATCATGCGTGCCCGCGAAGCGGCATCCAATGTGGTCGGCCTGGCGCAAACTGTCATATTCCGGGCGCACAACGTAACCACGGGCATGACCGACTATAAATCGTCATGGGACGACCTGAGCCTTTTTCCACAGGCGATCAAAATGGTCGACAATGTCAATACCGTGCTGAACGCCCTCAATGTGAACGCAAAACGGTCTCTTGAGGAACTGGAAGACGACTGGACGACGTCCATGGAACTGGCTGAAGCCCTGCAAAAGGAACATCAGATCCCCTTCCGTGTAGGCCACAGCTTTGCTTCAGCCATTGTGACCGAAGCGCGCGCCAACGGCTTCAAGCCCAAAGACTTTCCGTATGCCAAGCCGCTGAACTGTATACGAAGGCACTACAGAAATATAAATTGCCTGAGGCCACATTTCCTATCAATGAAGCCCATTTCCGGGAAGTACTGTCGCCCGAGTTCATGGTCAAGACCAGAGTGGGTACTGGCGGGCCGCAACCGGCAGAAGTGGAACGCATGCTAACCGAAAGCAACAAACGCTTGAGTGACGATAAGGCCTGGATGCAGTCGACGCGAGACAAACTGGCGCAGGCAGACAAAACGCTGGACGAGGCATTTACAAAACTGAAAGGCTCGGCAGATCAACAGACTGGCAAGCCGTCCTCTGAAGGCGCATCTTCAAAGCCAGCAGCGTCATCAAAAGACAAGCCCAAAGGATAATGGATGACGATGCGGATTCATTGGAGCAGGAAACTCCACATTTCGCGTAACAACAACAAAAAAACCACCCCAAAGGGTGTTTTTTCTGCTCTATGAAAACATCGCCAGGCGATGCATGTCATTAGAAGCGGTGTTGCAGACCAACGCCAATCAGTGTGGATTTCAGTTTAACGTTACCCCTGTGGAGTGATTCGTCAAACTTCATTTTGCCTACACCATAAGAGGCGGCAGCATAAACGCGGGTACGCTTGGACAGGCCTTGTACATAGCCCACGCTGAAAATATTCAGCTTGCCTTTCATACCATCAAATGCGTCAGCTTTATTTTTAGACGTATTGCCCTGGTATGAGAACAGGACGGTACCAGTGTCGCTCACAGGTGCACTCAGACCAACCATCCAGGACTGTTGACGGAAGCCGTTGGTTTGTGTGTAGTCCCAGTTGGCTCCAGGCTTGCCAGCGTCGCCTGGAATATATACGCTAGTATAGTCAGCCAGATTCCCGTTCAAGCCAACGCCACTCACATCTTTCGCATTGGTAACTGCACCGCGGATCTGACCATAGCCAAGGTGCAGTTTGACGACGTCAAAGTCATAGGCGCCAAACAGGTTCCACATGTGAGTGGTGCCTTTGGTTGTTGTATCGAAAGGTACCTCTTCACCCGTTTTTTTATCAAGATTGTAGCCGCGATTACGAACATCGGTGCGGAAACGGTCATAGGCAAGTCCGACTGAAACCGGACCATTGTCAAAGCCCAGGCCCATTGATAACCAATTGGAGGTGTCACGCTTTTCAGTCTCTTTCTCGTCTATTTCAGATGACGATTTTTCGTGAGAGCCGGAATAAGCAATACCGAATTTGAAGCCGCCGAAATCAGGGGACATATACTTAAAGGAGTTGTCCATACGAGCAGAAGGAGAATCACCGAATGCACCGTTAACAACACCAGCCTGAAGAACACCGGTGCCGAAAGGATCAATTCCAGAAACCACGTCGTCGGCCACGTTGTACTGGCGCCCCAGGGTCAAGGTACCCCAACTATCTCCGGTCAGACCGATAATGGCTTTGCGACCGAACAGACGTTTACTTTGTTTAGATTCGCCCGTACCCAGATCAAAGCCGCTTTCCAGCTGGAAAATGGCGCTAGTGCCGTTACCCAGGTCTTCAGTACCTTTCAGGCCCCAACGGTTGCCATTCAGAATACCGTTAATCATGCCAACGGTGCGTTTTTCTTTCCAGCTTTCACCTTTGAACTTGGTTGCGTCTTGCGTAATTTTGGTCTTGGTATAACCGATACCGCCGTCAACCAGACCGTACAGCGTGACAGAAGTTGCAGCTTGCGCCACACCGGTAGCTGCACCGAGCAGCACGATAGATTGCAATGCCTTTTTCATATTGAATACTCCATTTACAAATTTCATTCCGGCGTACCGGATTACTTCAACACCTTTGGGCTAGCGGTATGACACCGGCCAGCTTCACCGGATTAACCGGTAGCTCGACACCATGATTGTCGGGTTTGCCTGTACGTAAAGAGCAAACACGCCAACCATGTTGACAAACCACTGCATACGGGCCCGCTTATCTTTTCGAATCAAAGGGTTACGGAAGCAGCTTGAGGAGTATTGTATTTTTGAGGGGCTGTTCATCGCCTTGATCCATGTAAAGGAAAAAAGCTTGGAAAACATGTATATGGAGTTGTCGCGCGCAACTGGCGCGATAGCAGGCATGACGCCGCACTCAGTGTAGAAACGGCCTGTGACGCCAAGAAAATACGGCAATAGCAAAAGCCTGAAAGATGTCGCTTTTACGCATCAATCAGGCATTTTTACGACATTTTGGATGGACGTTTAGAAGCGGTGTTGCATTCCTGCAGCAATTAGTGTGGATTTAAGCTTGATCTTATCGTCCAGCGCATCAAACCGCACACTGCCACTGCCGTAAGACGCTACTGCATAGAGCGTAGTCCGTTTGGACAAATCCTGGCTGTACCCAATGCTGCCAATATGCAGGCTGCCGCGCGCCTTATCGAACACACTGTCCGAGTTTTTCACATGATTGCCCTGATAGGACAACATGAATTTACCAGCGTCACCAACCGGAATGGTCAGCCCGGCCAGCCACGCCTGCTGGCGATAACCACTGGTGCTGCTGAGCAGCGCAGGATAACCGCTATCGGCAAGAGCCGTATCCAGCGAATAGATCAATCCCGAGGACAAGCCCGTTGCCGGCAGTACACCACGAGTCTGCCCATACATCAAGTGTGCCTTGAGTACATTGAAATCATAGGTAAGACCCACATTCCACATGTTGGTGGTTGATTTTTCGTGTTGATCCCCCAATGTCAGGTCGCTGCGAAACCGGTCATAAGCTGCGGCTGCGGTCAAGGGACCATTAGTATAGGACAGCCCCGCGGTAATCCAGTTAGAAGTGTCTCTATCCACGCTGCGCCCGGCGCCGCTGCTGTACTCCGTTTTTTGATTACGCCCGGAAAATCCCAGTCCGAATTGAAAGCCGCTCCATACCGGGCTCATGTATTTTACCGAATCGGACATGTTGGCCGAGACAGCATCACCAAACGCACCGCCTGTGACACCGGCCTGTCCGAAATTGGTACCAAAGGGATCCAGGGGGGATAGCAGATCATCGGCCACGTTAAACTGGCGGCCCAGGGTCACGGTACCCCAGTCTGATCCTGTTAACCCCACCAGCGCGCGCCTGCTAAACAGCGTATCTTCAGATAGAGAACGGCCTGTCCCAAGGCTAAAGCCGCTTTCCAACTGAAAAATGGCGCTGGTGCCATTGCCCAGATCTTCATTGCCTTTCAAGCCCCAGTTATTGGTGCCGCCAATGCCATCGACCAGGCCGATGTCACGGGTCTTGACCCAACTGTCACCATAGCTGACCTTCCTTTGTGAATATCCCACACCGGCATCAACCAATCCGTACAGTTGCACCGATGTTTCGGCTTGCGCCAGGCCCGCGAAAGCGGTCAGCACCAATCCCGACAACAGACTCTTGTTCATACTTATTTCTCCAGTTACAGACAGGCTTTGCGGCGGCGCCCAAAGCATTCACATATGTGTTAAACACCTGTGTCCGGGATCGACCAGCCTGCTCGCACGCGGGCGCAGTGCTGGACGTATCTCACCTGTGATATAGCAAAACTTGTGCCCGTTTCATTGACAGAACGCCAAAGACTGCAGGCAATGAGTTTGTGCAAGGGTAAAAGCGCTGTATGGCCGTTAAAAAGTCAATTACAGAATTCGCTAGCCAACACGGTTACTGCGTTAGCGTTATTGTTCTGGCTGCTGTTGTTTAAACGGCGATATGGATCCAGAAGGCAGACAGCGGGCCCGCGCCGGTACCACTGCAGACCCGCACCGGCGGCGTATTGAAGGATCGTGACACGCCAATGGGTCAGGACTCGCGACAGGATCAAGGCCGCTACATGAACGGCAAGGAGAAAATGAAATGGCGGCACCTGTTTGGTGCGACATCCGCACCAAACCGAAGCGCCATTGAAGGACCCGCAGCACTACTGACCTCTACAACAAATGCCAGAGTCAGAGCTTTCGCATATCTGCAAGCCGCAGCCCATCAGGCGCCGGCCTTGTGCAACATGCAATAGTCGTATGCTTCCTTGCCGATACCGGTTTTGTTAATGTCGCTATCGTACGCAACGTCAATGGCATACGTAAACATCGGATCATTACGCTTGCTACCCAGCTTGGCCTTGTCCCCGGCCCTGTCATTGTGACCACCCTTGCGCGCCTGCAATGTCGCCTCTGCCATGTCCTGAACTTGCGTGCATACTGAAGCGGCATGCTTATGCGCCGGTTTGACCGGTTCTGCCGCATAAGCTTGCAAGGATGCCACGGCGCAAATTGCGCCTGCCACATATGTCATCATTTTCATTTGAATACTCCTTTTTATATTAACGGTGCATCGCTACTGAATCATAGCTTACCGGAAAATCACAACCCTGATGTTTCACATTGACATACTTATAATCCTGCGCCATCGCACGTCGAACTGCATTATGATTATGCATCCAGGACGTCCACGTTGATAACATTTGAAATAACAAGTTCCCGAAAATATCCTGTCCTGGTACCCACTGAAGATTCAAATCCACCCTACTGGCCTGCCTGAGCAAATATGAGTACGATCGCCTCCGTTACTGCTGTTCCGTTCAACGTTTCCCCGAAGACAAACTGGTTTTTCATTCTCGTTCAAATGAGCGATGGCAGTCAGGCCTGGGGAGAAGCATCGCTCAATGGCTGGGAAACCGCTCTTCAGACAGCGACCCTGCTGCATGGCCAGCCGCTGGTTGGCCTGACGGCAGAAGCGGCCATTGCACAATTGCGCCCTCTGCCTCGCTACCCGGTGGGCTGGTGTCCAATGGCAGTTCTCAGCGCCCTGGCCCAGGCGCTCTGGACCATTCGCGCCGGGCAGGAGGCGGTGCCACTACATACCGTACTTGCCCCTCTGCAAAGAAAAGCCATTTCAGTCTACGCAAACATTAATCGCGCTACGGTGGATCGAACTCCGGCAGGCTTTGCCGCCACAGCCCAACGTGCGGCCGCGGCGGGATTCCTGGGATTTAAGGCAGCGCCTTTTGACGGCGTCACACCCGCTGCGTGCGCTGCCGGAGAAGCTGACCAGTTGATCCGACACGGTGTCGAATGCCTGTATGCCATCCGT
Source organism: Advenella kashmirensis WT001 (assembly GCF_000219915.2). Classification (NCBI taxonomy): domain Bacteria; kingdom Pseudomonadati; phylum Pseudomonadota; class Betaproteobacteria; order Burkholderiales; family Alcaligenaceae; genus Advenella; species Advenella kashmirensis. Next base: position 2,449,515 of record NC_017964.1, read on the forward strand.
GAAGTGGTTGGACCGCAAGCCAGGTTAATGGTGGATTGTCATTGGCGTTTTGACGAGAAACGCGCACTTAATGTGCTGGATCAACTGCAGCAGGTTGATCTGCACTGGTTGGAGTGTCCGCTGGCGGAAACCTATGACAACTGGGATTCCCTGCGTAAAATCAAGGCTCACGCCAACGAACAGAACGTGCTTATTGCAGCAGCGGAAACCCAGGTTGGCGTCACTTCCTTCGAGATGCAGATTCGTGAAAAACTGCTTGATGTGATCATGCCGGATATCAAGTATTGTGGTGGCCCGGCCCATATGCTGGCGATTGCCGAAATGGCCGCTGCGCACGATATCCTGTTCGCCCCACACAACCCGACCGGTCCGGTGTGCACCGTCGCGTCACTGCATGTGGCGTGCGTTGCCAGCAAGGCACATATGCTCGAATTGCAATTTGAAGAAAGTCCGCTCTATGATGCGCTGGTCGGGCAACAGCACCCGACACTGGAAAAAGGCAAGTACCATGTTCCCAATCGCACCGGCCTGGGTGTAGAGCCAGACAGACAATTGATGAACGCCATCCTTTCAAGCCCGTGCCTTTTGGAATAGAAACCCTGCTGGCAGTCTAGACACACGATGGCTGGCAGACCGCCTGCATCGTCTCAATCTGCCTTGATATTCTTTTCCTGAGCCAGTTTTGTCCAACGGCTGACATCATTGCGGATGCGCGCTGCAAACTCCTCGGGCGTGCCGCCAGCCGGCGCGCAACTGACTGCCTTGAGCCGCTCCTGAATTTCCGCAGAGGCCAGTGCGACGTTGATTTGCTTGTTCACGCTTTCTATTATTTCATTTGGAGTTCCAGCCGGCGCCAGCAAGCCAAACCACGCAACCGTTTCAAATCCCGGATAGGTTTCTGCAAGTGTCGGTACATCGGGCAACTCCGGTACACGCTCCCTTGTGGTTACTGCCAACGCCTTTGCCTTGCCTGACTTGATCTGGCTTAGCCACGGCGGCAAATTGCCGATCATGGTAACCACTTCATCAGAGAGCACGGCCTGCACTGCCGGCGTAGCACCCCGGTAAGGAATATGCACCAGCGGCACGTTGGCAAGACTCTTGAACAACTCTGCAGAAAGGTGAGCTGAACTGCCGATACCACCCGAGGCATAATTGAGCGAGGTTTTGCTGTTTTTTATGTAGGTCACAAATTCTTTCAGATTGCTAACCGGCAGATCCTGCCGAACCGCCAGCACATTAGCTGCCGTGCAGAACAGACCCACGGGCCGGAAGCTCTTGACAACGTCATAGCGCAACTTGCTATAGATGGCAGCATTAATTCCATGTGAGCCGGCATTACCAACAATCATGGTATAACCATCGGGTTTGGCATTGGCAACCGACTCCGACCCAATCACTCCCCCTGCTCCCGGTTTGTTCTGTATCACAATTGTTTGCCCAAGCGCCTTTCCTACCTTATCGGCCAGCAGGCGACCGATAGAATCAGAACCGTCGCCCGGCGGGCTGGGAATGACCCATGTCATTGGCCGTTCCGGATAAGCGGCCAGCGTCGGCGTACACGCCAGGCACAACGTCATTGCCATGAATGTCGAACGCTTCAATATATGTCTCCCAAATGACCCAGTGTATAAAAGGCCTTATATAATTTGAACGAACTTCTGATTCAAATGTTATTGCTCTTAAGTATAACGATTGTGATAACGCAGGGGAGCTTGAAATGTAAGGAATGTGCCACTGCAGGCCGTAAGGCAATCAATAGTGACGTCCCCATACGACAATGAGAACGGCTTAAATTCCAAATGAACCATATCGAAATTGCAGGCGACGGCCGTAGTTAATAAACCAGATGTTCAAATGCAACATTGGCAAAGGTGTAATGACAAATGCGGCTTGATGCGGCATAGCGCAGTACGACGGCTAGATGCAGCGTAAAAAAACGCCCAGGCAGGTGTGCCGATAGGCGAAAATGCATACGACACTTAGGATGAAACGCATGCATCCTGAATATTACAAAAGTTAACGTTTGTTAACAATATCGGGTTTACCCGGGACTCAGTTTTTGTAGCGATATGCCATTTTTGACACTTCTCAAATACGGTTGCACGCGCACCCCATATATCGGTTCAAGAACGATTAGAAAATAAATTCAGTTGCGAAAAAGGAGCGTGCAATGAATGAAGAACCCAAACGCAATTTTTTGACAAATTCTTTTCTGCAGGAATCCGCCCAATATGCCCGAGATGCGGCCATCGCGGATTTATCGTGCTTCGCGAGAATGCGATAGTCAATGCAGGCAAAGATATTGCAATTGTCACGTGCGAATCTAAAAGCTGTCACGCTGCGATAGGTGTGCTCCCGGCTGGCGCGGTGTGGGACGAGTAATTTTCAGGCCCATTTTGCGAAAATGCAAATGCCATTTAGTGGTTCTGCTGCTGCACACCATATGTGGAACTTGTCCAATTGCGTCAGTCAAAGATACTGTTTCTGATTGAAATGAGTGTCTGTACGCTCAGAATCCGTGATTTTGGAGGTCTAAATGAAACGACTACTTGTATTGCTGATTCCCGGCATCTTTCTTGCAGCCTGCGCCCATCAATCCGTAAACATGCCCAATCCGGCGTCGTTGTATTGTGAACAATTGGGCGGAAAAATCACCCTCAAAGACGGCGACAATGGTCAGATTGGCATTTGCGTATTTCCCGATGGACTGGAAATCGAAGAATGGGAGCTCTATCGCCGTGCGCACCCCCAATTGACCTTATAAGGTCACATGTGTGCACCTACACCCGATAAGCTGTTGATTTTGATGATTATTGATTCTATGCAATCAACAGGTTTAAATACTGTGGTGCGAGCGAAGAGACTCGAACATAACGTATTTATGCGGCCTATAGCCGCATTGTGGGTAAAGAATGGGGAGATTTATTTTACTTTCAGGTACCGGGATATCTCCGCCCCTGTGATGCGTCCGTCCACCGGCTTGATCTTGCCTTCGCGGATCCGCTGCTGCAAAGTATTGTAGCTGATACCCAACAAATTGGCGGCATCCTTCAAGTGGTACAGCGTGATGTCGTTAAACATCTGCATGGCGCCATTCTTTCCTGCCTGGTCCAGCATTGCCTGAAGTTCGGTTTTCTCAAGTGTCACTACCATTTTTATTTCTCCAACAATTTGGACGCTGCGCCTGGCAGATCCCAATAAATAGCTGTCTTTTCCAGCATGTGACGGATGGCGTCGGTCATTTGACTGCCTCCGGCGCCGGCAATAAGTTCTGATCTTGTACGGCCTCTAATAACGTGCGTCCATTGCCCAGCATGATCTGCCCAAGGAAAGCACCCTCGAACGTCAGAATGCCTGTTTCAATGGCCATGACTTGACCCTTGATCCAATCCCGCAGGATCGAGCACACGCTAATTTCGGCCTGCCGTAGCGCCTTCTCCTCATGCTTCTGGCGGGTGATCCGCGTGCGGACCGTGTAGGGGTGCTCTTTGAGCCATGCGGCCGCGTAGCCCCGATAGCTGGCCCGGGCGCTAACATCCCGACCTTTATATGAGAACTGAACCAGCAGCTCGCCCTTTTCTATATCCGTCATGGTGCCGAAACGAGTGCAGCCGAATTTGGTGAGAATGGCGTTCAGGTCTGACAGCGCCTTGCCGCCGCTGGTCGCGTTTTCGTAGGGTAGTGTCATCCCCTCGCCCCTTCCACAGCCCGCACAATGCAGCGGCCCGTATAAAATTTCCCATAAACAGCAACGCCGCAGCGCTGCCCGATGTGCTCCAGCACTGGCGCCAGGCCTGTGCGATCGTCCAGGATCGTGTCCAGCGTGTGGCGTGGCCACTTGCGCCGGATCTCCTGCAACACGACTGCGTCGATTGTCATTACTTCGGTCATGCTGCTTTCCTCAATGCGTTGATCACTTCCCGTGTCATAGGTGGCGGAACAGCATTTCCAAGCATATGCACAGCTAACCTGTGATTTTCGGGGAGTCGATATTCTGCCGGGAATGCCATTGCGGCTCGGTTTTCGTCAGCTGTCAGCATTCGCATGCAATCACCATCGATTACTGACCAGCGGTCGCGCGTGGTGATCGTTCCTATAGGACGAGACAGGCAACGTCCGGTTTCGCCGCTGCCACTACCGTAATAAGGAGCCAGGAACCGGGAACCATACTGACGGCGACCTGCCGCAACCCTAGTTAACGTGCGCGGGCTTCGGCCCGGACGATTGACCGGCGCCCACTTGCCTGCACCGAAGTCTACGAATGACAAAGCAGGCACGTGCGCGAACACAGGTAGGGCCAGTTCGACTGGGTGCTTGCTGCGTGTGCCGACGATAAACAATCGTTTGCGATGCTGTGGAACTCCAAGATCGGCAGCATCCAGAATTATCGGAGACAAAGCATAGCCAAGTGCAGACATTGCCGCGCACCATGCCGGATATAGTGCCCACCGTGCAAATTCAGGGACGTTTTCAACCATGACGTACGCAGGCCGATGATATTCGGCAGCGGATACCACCGCCCAGGCTGTGGATCTGGTTGCGTCGTGGTGCGACCGCTCCTTACCTCGGGCGTGAGTATGCCCTTGGCAGGCAGGCGAAGCCATTAAAAGGTCGTGCGCCGGCACCTGCGTCCAGTCGGCTTGGTGTAAGTCCTGGCATACGTGTTGAGCGTCCGGGTGATTACTGGCATAGCGGCAGCAACCAATTCATCGCTTGGCTACAACTGGGTAACTGATCCTGTCGAGTATAGGACCGAGCCTTACCCCGACACGTCCAAAGTCCCGACTCTTGATGGAATCGATTCATTGAGCATCAACGCATACAAGTCCTATCCGAACGTGGTGATACTGCGTGATCCTGCAGCGCCAATGCGAACACACCCCTATCTGGATAATTCTCTGCTTCTGGCAAGGGTAAAGGGAGCAAGGAAAGGCTACTACTACCGCATCGCATTTATTGGCAATGGTTCGAATGCCGGCGGCCAGAATCCCAATAATGGCGTGTCTATTACCCGAATCCCCGTTGCGCGCCTGGCCGAAGGATACGAGCAGAACGTCGTAACGTACTTGAATACCGATGTAACGCTGATCCCAGACAGGGTAAAGGGTGGAATTCAAACTTTCGAAATTCGATGTTCACTGGACCCTCAGACCACTGTCGAACTGACTTTCGATGTTGATAAGATGCCGCCAGCTGGCACGGCTTTTAGTATCACATCCAATGTGACTTACGGCTACAACGCCATAATTCGCCCCGAACTATATGAATATGCCGATCCCTACGAATGGGATGACGGTGACGTTCAGGTCGAATATATCCCGTCTTGGACTGATGGTACTCGCACTTACCCAAACATGCTGATGGTTGCGTATAAGTCTGGGTCAAAATGGTATCGCATGCATGCCTCCAAGAAGGCGGTGAACCAAACATTTACCCCACTCGGATTCAGTTATGCGCCTGCCTATTCAGCTCTGAACGAGCTGATCCCGCTGGATAAGGTCAATGATTGGACGCTCAGGCGTTGGCCGACAGCGATTTCCATGCGCCCCTGACGTTCGAGGTCGTAAATAATCCTGACGTCGTCGTCAAAGGCTCTGGGGCTACCGCCGGGGACATCGTTACTGTATTCCAGAATGGCGACGCAATAGCAAGCGATACCGTCAATCCGGTGGGTGGCTGGGCAGTCGGTGTGAATGGCTTTGCTGTTATTGGCGACACATTGCAGGTACAGGTAGGTTCAACTGCAATTGCTGACTATGTGGTATCTGCGCCGAACCGGCAATATACATCCGGATCTCATGGATCAGATAGCCTGGGCGGTGGCGAAGCCACTGCGCAACAGCTTGAACTGCTTATTCTGATCGATGATGTGCATCTTGACCTGACGAAGGCACTCTCCCAGCGGTACCGGAAAAGTTCTGTTCGCGCCGTTGGAGCGATCGGCGCCATGGCGTCCAACACGATCAAGCAGAAGCGCATCGCCATGCATCAGAACTACGTTTATGACTTGTCTGCAAATGGGTTTGTCATTACGTGCGTAAACGATCCGCAAGAAGATGTGCTGATGTATGCCGATAATGCGGTACAGACGTATATGGCCGGATTCACGCCGATCACGGTCAATAGCTATATTTTCTGGGGTGGTAACACCCCGGCCCGCGTAACAATGCCAGAAGGTCAGTTTACCAGCGGACCAAAATCGCAATATCCAAATGTCCTGGGCGTCAGCATTCGTCATGTCGTTGCCGGAGAGTTCTCTGCCTGGGTTGATCTGAATTACGGCATCGGCGATCGACGCTATGTTGATCCTACCAGGACGCTTTGGGATCATTCAAACGTCAACGGCGCAAAGATCTATCCGCGACTGTTCAGTGTCCCTGATGGCAGCGGTATCCCCTTTGCCAAAGGAGAATCTTATAAATGGCGCGGTGGCTACTACTGGGGTATGCCGACCATCACCGCTGGTAACGATACGGTGCAGGAAACCAGCATGGTCTACGCCCTGGTTAAGCCAACTGGCACATATGTCACTGTAGAAAAATCATAAGGATTATGAAATGAATAATTTTGACTTTTCAAATTGGTTTATCGAAATCCAATGCCTGGCCCGCGCGGTTGGCGAAATTGCTAATGACACGGAGCCTTGGAAAGAAGCGTGGATGAATGGTCAGTCGCCAGAATCTGCATTCTATGAGCAGTACCCTCAGCATGACGCCAGGCAGCCCGAGCCGCCCATTGTTACACCGGAGGAGCAAGCAGCGCGGGATGCAGACATTGCACGGTTGGAAAAGCAAGGAGCTGATGCTATGAAACAGATCGCGGACGAAATCGACACAAGGCCTGAAATCAGCGAGGAGGCAATTCGCGCTGCAGAAATTCCGGCAAATGAGGAACCATTGCCCGATGGCGAAACCATAACCTAGAAACAAAAACGCCCCGAAAAGGACATTATCGGGGCGGTGCTCTTGAGGGTCCTCGCAGGCACGACTGAACATTAACAGGCCAAGTTTGAGCGGGTCAATTCAATAATATTTATGGATAACCCGGATGTGGAACGCCCCTGGATGAATTGGGCAGGGGCGTTGCAAGATCGTTACTCGAAATAACTTGCTTGCGAATGAAATTTTATAAAACTGAGCAGTAAACGACCAATACGGGAAAACCCTTGGTGCAGTCGGCAGCGGCAGGTAAAGAATCGTCCCGAAAGCGCACTAAGGGGACGATGTAATGAGTATCTTCGCAAACGCCTCGCACAACCATTTGTGCCAGACTATCTTGATTCACCTATATTTCCGGGAAGATTTTAATAATTGTTTTGCCCTGCGATCTGCGCATAATTTTCATTTGTCGTCAGATTGCGATTCCAATATTACGCCTACCTTAAATAATTGCAATGACTATATTCGCGATTGTGGTTTAGTACAAAAAAATATTCTAACCCCGGGTTAGTCTGGATTTTGACTCCCACGAAATGAAAACGCCCCGACCGAAGCCAGGCGACGCAATGGATTCACCTATCCCGTATTTTTGCACTTCTCTTATATCATTGCGTATTGAAATATTACCCGTTTGTTACCGGATTGCTTATAAGGGGAAACACGCACGAACAACGTATTCATAAAAAAGCCCCGGCCATTACAGCCGAGGCGAAACGTACGTTGGATAGGTGAATATCATTCGTACTTTTACAGTGTAGTGTCATATTGCTGACAGCAAAATGAAGTATTTAACCAGTTCACAAATCTTAACGACCCCGGCCCTTGGCTGGGGTTTTCTTTTGCACGGAGCAAAGATGAATTTACAACAGGTATCAGATCAACTGATCGACACGTCGATGCAACTATTGCCTGCCCGGATGGACAGCGCTCAGGCTCGAGTGATGCTCCTGGCCATCGGTTTGCAGGAAAGCCGTTTCACGCATACGCACCAGATCGGCGGGCCAGCCCACGGTTACTGGCAATTCGAATCGGGTGGAGGCACCAAGGCGTTATGACCCATCCGGCCAGCCGTGAGCACGCCAGAAGCGTTTGTAATGCCCTGAGCGTGCCATGGGAGCGCCCGGCTATCTTTGATGCGATCGAGACCGACCAGGTGTTTGCCTGTGCCTTTGCTCGGCTACTGTTGTGGACTGACGCTCGCCGCCTTCCTGCGCTGGGTGACCAGTCAGGTGCTTGGGATTGTTATGACTGGAACTGGCGGCCGGGACAACCCCATCCGGAGACCTGGCCGAAGTTCTACCAGCAAGCCCTGAAATTCGTTCAGGGGTAAATGATGCCCGAAATGAATCCATGGCAAATGGTGTTGTCCGGGATTGTCACTTTGCTGGGCGCTGGCGGAGTGTATGCGTTGGCAAAGCCCGTGCTCCCCGCGCTGAAGTCTGCTTGGGAATCGGCAACCGCCAACAACCGCGCCGAAAAAGACATGATCGAACGCCAACAAGGTGAGATCGCGCGACTGCAAGCTGAAAACGACGGGTATCGAGCGCGCGAAGCAGGATACATCAAGATGGCGGGAAAAATGGAACTCATCGAATACCAGCTAAAACAGGCGAACGAACGCATAGCAGAGCTAACCGCTGAAATCAAACTGCTCAAGGGGGCAAAATGACAAAGTACATTTATTCATTTATTGATCGGTTCAAAGTCGGTTTGGCCTTCGCTGCCCTTGTTTTGTGTGGGGCGCTCGTCGCTGGCGGTGCTGTTTCGTTCTATTTCCAGATTCTACTTAACAACGCCAACAGTTCAGCAAATGATCGAGTGAATGGAATTGTCAATAAATACGAGGGCTATCTGGTCACCCAGGAGAAAAAATACGAAAAACAGCTACAGGACAAGCAGAAAGAACTAGACACGAGCCGGGCCCAGGTTACGCGTTTGACAGACACAATTGAGAAACGCCTACCTCTGATCGTGGCCCAACAGGACCAGAACACCGATCAGCTCGGACAATTGGCTGTTGCAGTGGATAGTGTAGCTACCAAGACAAAGCATGCGGCCACTACTGCCAGCAAAGCTGCGACACAGGCTGGCCAAGCCGTACGCAAATCGCGCGAGCCGATCAGTGCAATACGCATGGTGCCATCAAAGCCAGCCAAGCTCCGCTGCCGTGGCAAGGATATTTACGGGGACCCATGCCCATGACTGCCATCCTTTCATTTATCAATGGCATCCGGGGTTATCTGATCCTGGCGCTCGTCGCGGTATCTGCGGGGCTGCTCTATGGCTGGAGCGAGTACCGGCAGGGATACCGGGATCATGAGACGTTTGCCAAACTTCAGACTGCCATACTGAATGAGGCCGCAAGACAGAAAGAGCAGGCATTGCAGGCGCAGGTCAATGATCTGGACACCAAACACTATCAGGAATATCAAAATGCTCAGAAAACTATTGCTCAGCTGCGCACTGACGTTGCTGATGGCAAGCGCCGGTTGTCAATCCGTGTCAAGCAGCCCATATGTGCCTCCAAAGACGCCGAAGCCTCCCGCCTGGACAATGGAACGGCACGAGCCGACATTGACGGACAGGATGCTCAAGATCTTATCGGAATAGTTATTGAGGGAGACCAGGCGATCCTGCAGCTCAATGCGCTGCAGGACTGGGCGGAATTAATAGCAAAATGAAAACAACACAAATATGAAGCAGGTCTGTTCCATTATGCTAATAATCGCATTCGAAGCTAGTATGCAGGCAAACTGGTGTGGAAGACCGAAAAAAAACCAACGTAGGCCAATCTCAAAAATACCCGCTCACCAGTTCCCGCCAATCGTGAAACGTGCATAACGTTATGAATTGTTTACAAATTAAGGGAAATGTAATCTAATCATAGTTCATTCTTCGGCTCTTAAATAGGAGAGAACTATGTCAATAAGCATCGATTTGAATGCAGACCCCGAGGTCGTGGCTTTAAATAGAGATGAGCATGTTCCGGTAGAAGATGGTCTGCCGTTCGATGTGTTAGCCAACTCCAAAGCTGCTAATTCCGAGCTGACACTAACAACTTATGATAACTATCCGTACTTTGTCAATCTGACATTAAACAATGAAGTGTCTGGCGCAAGTACTACCACGCTGAACTTAGAAAACGATATTAGCGTTGATGGCGCACGTTTCCTGTCACAGGATGAGGCATCATCGCAAATCTATAACATAAATTTAAAGAACGAGAGCAAACTGAATATTTATGACACTGAACTTTATGCACATGACAATTTGCAAATTAATTTGAGCTTAGAAGACGGTGCTAGCTTTGGGTATGGCGTTTCAAACTATTCGGCTGATATTTCTAATCTAGATAACATCCCGACAATAACGTCTATGTCGGCCAACAGCTTCATTCAAGTATTTGATAGTTCATATAACAACGAATTTTTTATTGGTAAATATGATCCGGTAAACAGAGAGCTGCAATTCGTAACTGATGGCCAGGACAATGTCGTAGCGCGGTTTAAAGTTGGTGCGGACATTGATCCCGCTAAGCTTCAAATCGACGGAGATCGGGTTAGCTATGCCTGCTATTTGAAAGGTACGCGCATCGCCACACCTGAAGGCGAAACAAAAGTAGAAGACCTGAAAGCAGGTGACAAGGTTCTAACAGCATCAGGCGGCATCGCCAAGGTCAAATGGCTTGGCTACCGGACCCTCTATAAGAACCGCATCCCAAAAAAAGACGCCAAGCGTGCGTTTCCGATCTTGTTCAAGAAGGGCTGCATTGCGGACAACTTGCCGCACCGCGACCTGATTTTGTCCCCTGGCCATCACGTCAGCTTTGGCGGCAATTTAGTCTCCGCTATGAATCTGGTCAATGGCAAATCAATCGTGCAACTTTTTGATATGTCTTCTTTCCAGTACTTCCATGTAGAGCTTGAGCAGTTCGATATCCTGCTGGCCGAAGGTATTCCGGCAGAATCGTACGTGGATACTGGCAACCGAAATATGTTCCAGAATGCACACGAAGTAGCAATGAATCCTGACTTTGGGCCGGCTGAAGGCAGGCCGAATATCCCGGGTATTACGGTGGTACGCAAAGGTCCCATACTTGAAGCTGTCCGCGCCAAGCTGCTTGAACGCGCCAATTGGATGCAGGCGCCAGAAGCCCGAGAACGTGTTGGGTAGTGGATATTTTTCAGCGCCAGAGCCTCAGACCGATGCTGCATATGATTCGATCTCTCTGGCCCTAATAGTTTTATCTTATAAGTGCGTGCATCTGTCAAAAACATCTTGATCTATAGTGGAATTTGTATTAAAAACCATTCTACAAAAACATATTAAATTATTACAAAGTGAGGGTGAATCTGATGGCTCACCTACCATAGAAAAATCAATTAACAAGATAGGTGACACATGTCTATAGTAGATATAGAAGTCGGACCAGAAGTAGTGGTTCCGATAGATCAACAAGCGTACGAAGGTGACACTGTTCTAAATATTGTTACCGCTCAAACTCACCCGGCAGTAACAGGGGGATCTATTGAAGTCTCGAATGTTACTTCTAAAACGGACGCATTAGAGATGCAGTTTACCCATCCCATTAATACTGAGCCTGATATGCACCCATATCTCGGCATGGAATTAAATAGTGGCACACATGTAAAGTTAATAGCTTCACAAAATCCTGTGAATCTATTTGAACAATACAACATTACGGTGAACGAAGGTTCAACTCTAGAACTTACGCCCGAGTTTGTTTCCCAAAATATTAACAATAAAGAAATTCCAATTAACCCGAATCGATATGAAGACTATCGTCTCACTGGACTGCTGGTGATTAAGGGCGCTGGAGATGTTATTGTAGATACTACAGGTCTTAATGCCGAAGATTTAAAAGGAGGAAGAATAGAATATACCCCAATTGATGGAGGGGAAATAACATTCGTGGGCGCAACAACTAGCGAATATGGTACGGAAGTAGATCCCCTATATGCCAATACTTGGTATAGTAACTTGGTTTTCAAAAATGATGCAGGAGAGATTGTTGGTAGAGTACGTACTTATATAGATAGAGATAACTTTTCTCATTTTCAATTCGGAGCGGGCACTGTATCCTACTACGCATGTTATTTAAAGGGTACGCACATTGCCACCCCTGATGGTGAAACCAAGGTCGAGGACTTAAAAGCAGGCGATAAAGTTCTTACTGCTAGCGGTGGCACTGTCAACGTCAAATGGCTAGGTTACCGCACACTGTTCAAAAAGCGCATTCCGGAAAAAGATGCTAAACGAGCTTTCCCAATCCTATTTAAGAAAGGATGTGTCGCCGACAACGTGCCTCATCGTGACCTGTTCATGTCTCCGGGTCACCATGTCAGCTTTGATGGCAATCTGGTTTCGGCCATGAATCTAGTCAATGGAAAATCCATCGTACAGTTATTCGACCTTCCGTCATTTCAGTATTTCCATGTGGAGCTTGAGCAGTTCGATATTCTTCTGGCCGAAGGGGTGCCGGCAGAATCGTATGTCGATACCGGCAATCGCAACATGTTCCAGAACGCACATGAGGTAGCCATGAATCCGGATTTCGGACCCGCCGAAGGTCGTCCTGACATTCCAGGCATTACAGTCGTTAAAAAGGGGCCAGTACTAGAAGCTATCCGCGCCAAGCTGCTTGAGCGCGCCAATTGGATGCAGGCTCCACAACCCCAGAAGCGAGTTGGGTAGTAATTACTTTTCCACTGCGCCAAAGCCGCCGAGCGATGCCGCTTATGATTCGGTGGCTATGGCGCTGGGGGATGCAATCACCCGATTCTATGAGTGCAAAGTGAAGCACGACTTTGTGGTCAAGCAGTGGTGATCAAAAAATGACCATAGTTAGCCAAATTTCGCAGACTGTCGATTTTGACAAACTCTTCCAGAGCTCAATCGATTTGTGCAAAACGAAACTTTTTTAAGGAAAATTCCCGTTTTACGAAACTCGCACTGGGTCTGTCGTTTTGGGAAGTTTCGCATACCGCCTTCGGGTGGTGAGTAACCCAAAGCTTTGATATTTAATAATTGCCGAGTGGGGTGGGCAACTATCCGGTTTTCCCGGACAATTGCTCGTCAATCTAGATTACGCAGCTTTTTCCTCGGCGATCAAGGAATTCGCACGCAGCAACATACGGATCTTTATTGCGTTGATTTCGTTTCGATCCCTAAGAACTGCAAATCCAGGACGCTCAGCCATTTTTCGTTGAGTCTCCTCGGGACGTAAAGAAGTTATTTCGACATTCTCAAAGAAACTGCGGTTTCCCCCATCTGCCCAAGATTCAGAAAAAACGCCATGCGTGCGAATAACGTCAAATTGATCTAGTTCAACATGAAAGTACTCGACGTGTTTCACATTAAGGTCTTGGACAATAGTTTGACCATTGATGAGGTTATTTGCCCGCACTAACACACCGTCAATAAAAATATGGTGCCAAGGGGAAACTATCAGGTCAGCGTGTGGTATACCTTCATCTAGAGCACCCCGCTTAATTCGAACGGGGGCCGATTGTTTGTGCATCGCCACCGATGCTCTGAATGAGCTCAGCGTAAAGTTGCGCCAACCAACCCATTTCACACGTCCCAACCCTTTCGAACCAACAACCATGTCCCCCGCTTTCAGATTCTCGATGGGTGTGTGCCCCTCAGCTGTTTCTATTAAAGTCCCTTTTGTGAAGCATACTGGCGGCACAATCGGAAGGCCTGGATAACCCGTCTCTTCAGTTTCCAAAGTGATCGGCCCTTTTATATCACGGGTATTTGAATAAAGGGCATACCCAAAACTTTGGTTGAGCACATATCCGTCTCCGAAGAACCCTTCGATTTTATATGACGCTGGCGGTCCACCTGGGTCATCGCCAACATACTCAATTTCGATAGTCTCACCGACTTTGAGCACGCCGTCGTTAACTGATTCTCTTGCAATAAAAGGTTGCACTTCCCCACTCGCCGCAGGATCGACACTAAACGTTTTGAGTTCTGGATCTTGCGGAGTTAAAAAATACCAATATCCTGTGGTATAGGTCGCCATAAAATTCCCAATTCATTTAGTTGTAAGAAAATATATTTAGTTACTTATACACGATAAATGTTATAAAAAGCAACATCCCTTACCTTTTCAGTTGCGCCGTCCAATCCTCGCCCTGATATCCCGAATTCCCCACCTTCTTCGTCACCTCATACCACTCAAACGCCGATTCTGGCCGGGCCACAGACAATAATTCCATAGCCTGGTCGACCGTGGTAGCCGGATCCAGCCATTCTCGGGCGTGCTCGGCGGTCAAGATGATGGGCCGGCGGTCGTGCACATCCACCATGCCCTTCGCCGCTGCGTCAGTCACAATCGCAAAGCCGGTCGTCATTTCGGACTCTTTCCAGTTGAGATCGGGACGCCAGCCAGACACGGCGGCCATCCATAGCGGTTTCTGGCCATGCGGCCTGATGTACCAGGGCTGCTTATTGGGCTTTTCCCCGGTCCACTCGTACCAACCGTCCGCCGGAACGATCATGCGGCCATGCTTGAGCGGACCCGCCCACCAGTTATCGCCGGACAGGATCTTCTTGATCGTGGCATTCGGGCTGACAAATTTCCGTTCAGCCCAGTGTGGCAGGTATTGCCAGTGCCAGCGCGATATATCTGGCTCACCGGTTAGCGCGTGAATGACAAGCGGCTTACTGCCAGGCGGGACATTAACGTACATATCCTGCCCCCACACTTCAACTTCCCCGCCCAATTCCAACACCACTTGCCCGAATATGCCCACCAGCACAGTGGCGCCGTTGTCCATCCATGGCAAGCAGCCCGTTTATACCGCCAAAGACGCCAAAACCGCCAGCGTGGACAATTGAACGACACGAGCCGACATTGACGGACAGACCGCTCAAGAACTTATGGGATAGCAATTGGAGACGGCCAAGCGCACCAAATTTCACACCTTCATGAAGACTTCAAATTCACATCAAACTCAGTTTTCATCCATAGAACGTAGCCATGCCACCAACAATGAATATGGCTCGCCCATGTTACGAACCTGTGACGACAGCAGATAATAGCTTGAGCCATCTTCAACAAAACCCAATGGCGCACTCAGTACCCCATTGTTGATATCATCACGAACCAGATGCCATGGACCAATGGCAACTCCGAGTCCTGCAACGGCAGCTTGCAAGCTGAAATAAAAATGTTCAAATAGCTGCTCTTTACCCGAAGGTAACGATTTACCACTGGCTTTAGCCCATTCTTGCCAGGCTTGAATCCGGGTCTTGGTTTGCAGTCGCATCGAACCGCGGCGGATACTATTGGTGTCTTCAGCCAGTTCGAAATAAGTGCCCTCCTGGCCTGGGCGGCACACCGGTCCGGTCTTTTCGGTGAATAAATGCTCGGCGTTCACATTGGATGGCCATTCGAAGTCGTTGCGGCGTATAGCCAAATCAATGCCGCTGTCAAACAAGATCGGGCCGCCTCCCGCAACAAGATGCACCGGGATATCAGGGTGCAATGCCTGGAACAACGGCCACCGCGGAATTAACCAGCGCATAAGCAAAGTTGGCTCACACGAAAGGACTAACGGGGTTTGTCGGACACTAATACGTAGATCGCTTACTGCCTGTTGAATCATACCCAGGCCGTCATGAACGGCGCTAAATAGTCTACGACCAGCATCCGTCAAAAAGACGCGCCGATTACGCCTTTCAAATAGCTCAAGACCCAAGTCGTCTTCCAAGACTCGCACTGCCCGACTGATCGCACCGTGAGTCACATACAGCTCCGCTGCCGCGCGACTAAAATTCTCCGATCGCGCTGCAGCTTCAAAGCAACGCAATGCCACCAACGAAGGGAGACGGTTGGTCAATATCTGTGAGTAGACCTCACTGTCATTGTCAGAACTCATCGTTATTCAGTTCTCTTCATTTTCAATATACTTAGCGATATTCTAATACCGAAGATTACTAACATGACAGAACTGCTAGCTGTAATTACTATATCCATCCTTGCTGCCATCAGCCCTGGCCCCGATTTTGCCATGGTTACGCGCAACAGTCTGCTACTGTCGCGTCGGGCAGGCGTCCTAACCGCACTGGGCATAGGTTTAGGCGTGTTGTTTCACGTAACCTATACAATTTTAGGCGTGGGTATGCTCATTCAGCAGTCGCTCTTGCTGTTCAACAGCATCAAGCTTGCTGGCGCAGCATATTTGATTTATCTTGGCATCAAGATGCTTCGCACAAAACCAAGTGACACAGTCGAGACATCTAGCCCTGCCGCAGCGTCTGATTTCTCGGCGCTACGGGTGGGATTTTTCACCAATGCGCTCAATCCCAAAACAACAATTTTTATAGTAAGCCTGTTTATGCAAGTGGTGCAGCCGATGACTCCATTATCAGTACAGATCGGTTATGGAGCTATTATTTCTGCAGCTCACATACTCTGGTTTTCGTTAGTGGCGTTGCTTTTCTCCAGTGGATCAGTACGCGTCCGGCTTTTGGCCGTATGGCACTGGATAGACTGGCTATTTGGAGGGGTGCTAGTGGGGTTTGGTGTTTTATTGGCTACTACTAACATGTCTCGTTGAGTTTCCTTATGCTCGCGGCAACTAGAATCAGTATTGCCATACCTGACAAACTATGGCAAATGTGACGGTGGTATCGATGCTTGGCAGCTTTAGATAGACAAAATGGAGCAGATCGCCGAGCGGAATTTTCTGCTAAATTACGACGGCAATTTATACGCTGCTCCGAACCAAACCCGGAACGGTCAAGAGTGGGGAATGATTGTGAAGTGGTTCTATTTTGATTGGTATGTGCGAAAAGAAGTTAAAGTCGGAAATGGTTCCAGAGCAAAAGTTACCCTACCGACGTAACGCTTAGAATCGACGCTTAGGTGTCAATCCAATTTTGCAGCGAGTTCTTCCGCACCTTCTCGGTAATACACCATCAGCATGGACAGGTTCTTGTGCCCTATCATCTTGGCCAGATCCAGAATATCGAGTTTCTTGGCAAGCCTGGTAATGGCCGTCGCCTGCTATCGTGAAAGGTGAAACCTTCCAGGCCCGCAGCTGCCCTGGCTTTTCGGAACAGCGCATCCAGCTGAGTGGTGCTCACCTCAAAAACCGTTTCCTTCTTCCCGTTCACCTTGGCCAAGCGCTCGACAATACCAGCCGCGGTGCGTGATAAAGGCACCTGCCGGATACCAGATCTGGTCTTTGACGTATTCACCTTGGCCACCCGGCCAGAGATATCATCCCATCGCAACAGGCAGATTTCCTGCGCACGCATGGCCGTTTCAAGGGCAAAGTGCAGCGCGGCCCCTACTCTTTGAGTCACGGTTTCCAAGCTTGATTCCGGGCTGTACCCAGTCACGTGGTCCAGCAGCTCAATTTCCTTGTCGGTTATCAGGCGTTCCCTGGGCGGATTGCCTGGGGGCTTCTTGACCTGTGCCATGGGATTGACGGTGAGCCAATCCCATTCTCTGATAGCAACATTGAAAGCATTGGAAATAATCGCCCATTCCCTGACGATTGACGCTCCGGACAGCCCTGACTGGATTTTCTTGTCACGCCATTGTGCAATATCAGCCTTCCCAATACTCCCCACCATCTTCCCAGCAAGTCCATCGGCCTCCTCGGCCAATAACTTGTTGATCCGAATCTCTTCCCATCGAGCGCCCTTTTTCTTAGCGCTCACTTCGTCCCGGTATTTCTCCAGCAAATCGCGAAACGTTTTGTGTGCGGCCGGCGCCACAACCGCATTTACCTGATTGCCTGCCCATTCGACGCATTCTCGCTTGGTTGGGAAGCTTGCGGACGTGCGCACGCCCTTGACAGAGACCTGAACTCGATAGCCATTTTTGGTTTTCTGGATACTTGCCATTTGTGGGGAGTACCTGGGGAATTTCTGGGGAGTTTTGTTGAAATTATTTGATTCTATGCGATCAAACAATTGCAAGTGTACCCGATAACCTGTTGATTTTGATGATTATTGATTCTATATAATCAACAGGTTTAAATACTGTGGTGCGAGCGAAGAGACTCGAACTCTTACACCTTTCGGCGCTGGAACCTAAATCCAGTGCGTCTACCAATTCCGCCACGCTCGCATCAAAGAACGGGGATTATAGTAGGGATTGACGTCCCGCGTAAAGAAATTATGTCAATTCGATGATTATTACCGTTGAAATAACCGTAAATAGCGATAAAAAACCTACAAAACGTCTTATCGTCAGTCCAAAAGTGCCCCAGTTTGGAGGTCACGTACTGGCGTGCTGGATCTCTATGTAATGTAATAAGTCTGCACTGACAAACTCCCCACGTAAAATGATGCCGGTCTGCGCCCATTTGTACCCAGATTACCCAAAAAACCATTATCAAACAAATAGCCCATCGCGTGCGAGATCACCTTCGATTTGCTCAAGACAACCTCCGATTTGCTCAATAACCACCACCTGAAATAAGCTGCCCCGCCATAGAGCGACTGGGCGGCGCGTCAACGCTGATCGCGCCCTATAAATGGTAAACTTGCGCATCTACGCAAGGTCTGTCATGAATCCTAAACTACGTCTGCTGCAACCCTATCCGTTTGAAAAATTACGGGCACTTCTTGCCACTGCCCCTACCCCTGCTGCGGGACTAACCCATGTAAATCTGTCTATCGGTGAGCCCAAGCATGCCACGCCGGCACTGGTTAATGAGGCAATCGCCGAGCACTTGTCCGGCCTGTCCGCCTATCCGCCGACCAAGGGTGATGCCCTGCTGCGCGAAACGATTGCCGCCTGGATCGGCCGCCGTTATGACATGCCCGCGCCAGATCCACAAAGCCAGGTGCTGCCTTGCCTGGGGTCCCGCGAAGCGCTGTTTGCCTTTGCCCAAACGGTGCTCGACGGCGCAAGCGACAGCCTGGTCATCTGCCCCAATCCGTTTTATCAGATATATGAAGGTGCTACGCTGCTGGGAGGCGCACAGCCCTACTACGTCAACGCAGTGCCTGAACGCAACTTCAGTCCTGATTGGTCGGCCGTACCCGCATACGTTTGGGAGAAAACACAATTGCTATTTGTGTGTTCTCCCGGCAATCCGGCAGGCAATGTCATGCCCGAAGCCGAGTGGGCATTATTGTTCGAACTGTCAGATCGCTACGGCTTTGTGATTGCCTCCGATGAGTGTTATTCCGAAATCTATTTCGACGATGCGCACCCGCCGGTAGGTGTCTTGCAGGCTGCATACAGGCTGGGTCGGACCGATTTCAAAAACTGCGTCTGCTTCTCCAGCCTGTCCAAGCGCTCGAATGTGCCCGGCATGCGCTCGGGTTTTGTCGCCGGCGATGCAAGCCTGCTTGAATCGTTTCTCCTTTATCGGACGTATCACGGCAGCGCCATGAGTCCGGTCTTTAGCGCCGCCAGCACAGCAGCATGGAACGATGAAACCCATGTTGAACAAAACCGTGCCCTGTATAAAGCCAAGTTTGATGCGGTCTACCCGATTCTGGCCGAGGTGCTGGACGTAAGAATGCCCGATGCTTCGTTCTATCTCTGGGCCGGAACGCCGGTCTCCGATCCTGATTTCGTTCGTGATTTATTTGGCGCACAGCATGTAACGGTGCTGCCTGGCAGTTATCTGGCGCGTGAGGCGCATGGGATCAATCCGGGCGCCAACCGCATCAGACTGGCGCTGGTCGCACCGCTGGATCAGTGTGTGGAAGGTGCCCAGCGTATCGCCCGGTTTGTCCGCGATCGCTACCCTAGCTGACTGCAACCCGGGTCGTTCGCGATCCGGACCCTTCAGCAGCCCAGGTAAAGGGCCGCGCAAGCGTCCAGTTTCACTGTAACGCCGGGGATTTTGTTAAGCTTCGGTATCCCGAGAAGGAAAAGCGCATTAGCCGGCCATGGGCGCGTCCCATCCGGAAGATGGCCTAACTTTCACAATTGTGTTTATTTTTTAAAACTATCCAAATCTTATGACTACTGACCTTCAAACCGTTCTGGAAAAAGCGTGGGATGACCGCGCCAATTTGTCTTCCTCTACTGTTTCAGCCCAAGTGCGCGATGCCGTAGGCACCGCCCTGGCCGGACTGGACAATGGCACGCTGCGTGTTGCCGAGAAAAAGGACGGAGACTGGGTAGTGTACCAGTGGTTAAAAAAAGCAGTGCTGTTGTCTTTCCGCCTGAATGATAACGTGGTCATGAACAACGCACCGATGCAGTTTTTCGATAAAGTACCGCTCAAATTTCAGGACTTTACCGAAGCAGAATTCAAGGCTGGCGGCTATCGTGTCGTGCCAAACGCCGTCGCGCGTCGTGGCGCTTTTATCGGTAAGAACGTGGTGCTGATGCCTTCCTACGTCAATATTGGCGCCTATGTAGATGAAAACACCATGGTCGATACCTGGGCGACCGTCGGCTCCTGCGCCCAGATCGGCAAAAATGTTCATCTGTCCGGTGGTGTGGGTATTGGCGGCGTGCTGGAACCGCTGCAGGCCAACCCGACAATTATTGAAGACAATTGCTTTATTGGCGCGCGCTCTGAAGTGGTCGAAGGCGTGATCGTTGAAGAAAACTCAGTTCTCGCCATGGGCGTCTTCATTTCCCAAAGTACCAAAATCTATAATCGCGAAACCGGCGAAGTGACCTATGGTCGCGTGCCTTCCGGTTCAGTCGTGGTTCCCGGCTCCCTGCCCGCTGCTGATGGCTCACACAGCCTGGCGTGCGCTGTCATCGTCAAACGCGTGGATGCGAAAACCCGCGCCAAGACCAGCATCAACGATCTGCTGCGTGCCTGATCATGAGTGATGCAATTTCTTCACCGGTGCTGGCCCTGACACAAACGCTGATCGCCCGCCAGTCGGTCACGCCAGACGACCGGGATTGCCAGCAGACGCTGGCCGCTGAACTGGCCGATTCGGGCTTTGTTGCAGAGCATCTGCCTTTCGAAGAAGTGCAAAACCTCTGGCTGCGACGCAACACCGCGTCGCCGCTGCTTATTTTTGCCGGTCATACGGATGTGGTCCCCACTGGTCCGCTGGAACAGTGGGACAGCGATCCTTTTGTACCCACGATTCGCGACGGCAAGCTGTATGGCCGTGGTGCTGCTGATATGAAAAGCTCCATCGCCGCGTTTACTGTTGCCGCCAAAGCGTTCGTGCAGGCGCATCCCGAGCATCGGGGTTCCATCGCCATGCTGATCACCTCAGACGAAGAAGGCCCCTCCGTCAATGGTACCGTCAAGGTATGCGAATACCTGAAGCAACAGGGCGTGCAGCCGGATTACTGTATCGTGGGCGAACCCACGTCGACAGCCGTATTGGGTGATGTCATCAAGAATGGCCGACGGGGGTCGCTATCAGGCAAGGTTGTGGTCAAAGGCTTGCAGGGCCATGTGGCCTACCCCCATCTTGCCCGCAATCCGATTCATTTGTGTGCGCCGGCCTTACATGAACTGGCGAGCACCGAATGGGATCAGGGCAATGAGTACTTTCCGCCCACCACTTTCCAGATTTCCAATTTCCATGCGGGTACGGGCGCTACCAACGTTGTCCCTGGCAGCGCGCAATTTCTGTTCAATATCCGGTTTTCGACAGCCAGTACCGTTGAATCGCTCAAGTCGCGTGTGCAGGCCATTTTGGATGCACACCAGCTGGACAGCAGCATTGAATGGACGCTTGGCGGCGAACCATTTCTGACGCCACGAGGCGAACTATCAGAAGCCTTGTCGGCCGCGATCAAGGATGTGACGGGTGTGCAAACAGCACTGTCGACTACGGGTGGAACGTCGGACGGTCGGTTCATTGCGAAAATCTGTCCGCAAGTGATTGAATTTGGGCCGATCAATGCCACTATCCATCAGATTAACGAGCACATCGAGGTCGACAGCCTGGAGCCGCTGGCCGCCATTTATCGTAAAACACTTGAAAACCTTCTGCTATAAACTGCCACAACGCAGCTGCATATCAAACATTCAATATCGGATACTTTATGGCTTCAAAAATCCACAATGAGCTCAAAACAGTGCGCGATGTGATTCGCTACGCAGTTTCCCGCTTCAATGACGCACAGCTAGCCTTTGGCCACGGCAGTGACAATGCCTGGGACGAAGCCGTCTATCTGGTCCTCTCGACACTGCATTTGCCGCTGGATACGCTGGATCCATTTCTGGATGCCCGATTGCTGGAGGACGAGAAAAAGAAGTGCGTCAGCCTGATCGAACTGCGGGTCAAAAAACGCGTCCCCCTGGCATACCTGACTGGCGAAGCCTGGCTGCAGGGTCATCGTTTCCTGACAGACAAGCGGGTGATTGTGCCGCGCTCGCCCATTTCAGAACTGCTGGCTGAACATCTTGAGCCATGGGTAGACGATCCTGAGAACGTGCAGAACGTACTAGATCTGTGTACCGGCTCGGGCTGCCTGGCCATTCTTGCCGCGCTGGCTTTTCCGAATGCGCAGGTTGACGCCGTCGATCTGTCTGATCATGCCATTCGCCTGGCGCAAAGAAATGTGGACATGTACCAACTGGGCGAACGCGTAAATGTGTTGCAGGGCGATCTGTACGCGCCGCTGGAAAAGCAGCGGTACGATGTCATCGTATGCAATCCACCTTACGTCAATAGCACCACCATGGCGCAACTGCCCAGTGAGTACCAGCACGAGCCGGCGCTGGCCCTCGCTGGCGGGGACGATGGCATGGACATTATTCGAACGATTCTGGATCAGGCTGCCGCCCATCTGAGCGACGACGGTTTTATCATTCTTGAAATCGGTAACGAATATGAGAATTTCATGAATGCCTTCCCCGCACTGAATCCGGTATTTCTTGAAACGGCCGAGGGCGACGACTCCGTCCTGCTATTGACGCGGGAGCAGTTGCAGCCACGCTGACGTTATCCTGCAGACCGTCAAAGGCTTGTTGCGCAATCCGGCAGGCAAGCGCACCAACCCTGGCCTTCAGGACGACTGCAACATCGCACCATTGAGCGCCACTGCCTGGCGCCAGGCTGGCGCATACAATGCGCCGGCAACCATGATGAATAAGCACCTGGGTGCGGCCTGCATACCTGGGGGCTGATGGGTGTCGGCGCTTGATAATTGGTATCACTTGTCATATTCTGACTGGCACCGCCCTTCATGTTCTAATTATTATTTTTCCTCGGATTTTTCGCTTTGATTCGTTCTTCTGGCCTTACTTTACGTCGCGGCACCAAGGTGCTGCTGGAAAATGCCGACTTCGTGGTGCATCCCAAAGAGCGTGTTGGCGTTGTCGGCAAAAACGGCTCAGGCAAAACGACGCTATTTGCCCTGCTGCAAGGCCGGATCGATGCCGACGCCGGCGATCTGTTCATTCCCGATTCATGGCGAATAGCCACCGTTGAACAGGAAATCCACGCCACTACCCAGCCGGCCCGGGAATTTGTCATCGACGGCGACAGGCATCTGCGTGAGCTGCAGCAGGCGCGCGCTACCACCCCCGATACAGACGGCACTCGCATTGCAGAGCTGGAAGCGGCGCTGGTAGAGGCTGACGCCTGGAGCGCACCGTCACGAGCCGAGCAACTGCTCGCCGGGCTGGGCTTTACGCCCGAACAATGGACCCAGCCGGTCAACAGTTTCTCCGGAGGCTGGCAAATGCGCCTGGCGCTGGCCCGCGCCTGATGGCCCCGTCGGAATTGTTGCTCCTGGACGAGCCGACCAACCACCTGGACCTGGATGCCATGCTTTGGCTGGAAAAATGGCTGGCCGCTTATGAGGGAACGGTTATTCTGATTTCCCACGATACCGAATTTCTGAATGCGGTTGCCCGAACCATTTTGCATGTGGATCATCAAAAACTCGTGCGCTATAAGGGCGGCTACGATGATTTTCTGACCCAGCGTGCCGAACGGGTGCGACAACTTCAGGTCGCAATTGATCGCCAAAGCCGGGAATCTGCCAGGCTGCAGTCGTTCATTGACCGCTTCAAGGCCAAAGCCACTAAGGCCAAGCAGGCGCAAAGTCGGGTCAAGGCGCTGGCTCGTATGGAGAAACTGGCGCCGCTGCAAGCCGAGTCTGGCATCTATATTCATATCCCCTCGCCGCCTTCCATGCCGGATCCGCTGCTTCGTCTGGATAAGGTGGCTACGGCTATATTGACGAGCAGGCCAATCAGACCGTCATTCTGAGCAATATAGAGTTGATGATTCGCTCTGGCGCGCGGATTGGCGTACTGGGGGTCAATGGCGCCGGTAAAAGTACCCTGATCAAAACCATTGCGCGCGAACTGGCGCCTCTGGCGGGCAATTACAAACCATCAAAGGGCCTGGAAATTGGCTATTTTGCGCAGCACCAGCTTGATATGCTGGATGTGGACGCGAGCCCGCTGCAGCATTTGCAGCGTATTGCGCCCGAAGCACGCGAACAGGAATTGCGCAATTATCTGGGCGGCTTCGGCTTTGGTGGTGATAAGGTCAATGACAAAGTGGCGCCCTTTTCCGGTGGCGAAAAAGCCAGGCTGGCCCTCTCGCTGATCGTTTGGCAAAAGCCCAATTTGCTGTTGCTTGACGAACCCAGTAATCACCTGGATGTTGATACCCGCGAGGCGTTGGCCACCGCACTGGCCGAATTCGACGGCAGCATGCTCATGGTTTCGCACGATCGGCATCTGCTGCGCACTACCGTGGACAGTTTCTGGATTGTGGCAGACGGTCAGGTCATTGAATTTGATGGAGATCTGGACGACTATCGCGACTGGCTTGCCCAGCGTGCCCTGTCCATGCGCCAGGAAGAGCGCGATGCCTCACTTGCGGCCGATGGATTGAGCGCCGCACCCGATCGCAAGGCAGTGCGACGCCAGCAGGCTGAAGAACGCCAGCGCGTTGCACAACTGCGTAAACCGCTGGACAAACGGCTTGCGCAAGTTGAAAAGGCCATGGAAGCTGCGCAGGCCAGAATTGCCCAGATTAATGTGCTGATTGCCGACGAAAATTTTTATTCCGATGCGCGCCGAGATGAACGTGTCGCCGTGCTGGCTGAACATGGCGAACTGACTGCGACGGCCGAAACGCTGGAAGAAGAATGGCTGCAATTGCATGAGTCGATTGAAGCGCTGACAACTCAGGCGCAAATCGAATAGCGAACCTAGGCAGGACACTCGGTCGGGCAAACGCTACCCGTTGCCTGACACCAGCCATTGCCGGCTCCGCCGACAACTGTAGTTGAGTGCTTTAGAGCTGCACTGGCCAGTGCAGCTTGTCTACTTCGGACAGCGCCAGCATAAAAGAACGCATTTTTCCGGCGCTTTTTTCGCCAGGCGCAATTTCAATGCCGCTACTCAAATCTACCGCGTAAGGACGATAGCTGCTCACCAGCGCTGCAATATTGGATGCGTTCAGGCCGCCGGCAATGATTATTTTGTGCGCCGGCAGGATCTGCCTGGCTTGCGACAGCAAACCAATATCAAACGAAATACCCGCGCCACCATAAGCGGGCGAATAGGCATCAAATAGAAACGCCCGGGCGCTCGGATAGTCACTGACCGCCGTGGCGATCTCCTCTGGGGAGGTCAGCCCTGGAGCACCAACTCTGATGGCCCGGATATAGGGATAGGAAAACTGCTCACAGAAAGCGCCCGTCTCATCACCGTGAAACTGTATGAAATCCGGGGCCACCGTACCCATGATTTGTTCGATGGATTGCACATCGGCATTGACGGTCAGGGTGACGGCATTGACAAACGCAGGCACCGTGCGACGCAACGCCGCCGCCTGTGCCAGGGGCACATAACGTTTGCTCTTCTCGTAGAGCACCAGTCCGATGGCATCAGCTCCGGCGGCAACCGCATCGTGTATATCTTTTTCTGATGATAGTCCACAGAATTTAACGCGGGTTCTCATTTTCAGTCCCATAAAAAAACCCCGGCAAAAAAGATGCCAGGGTTTTGAGTTTAACGAAATTTCAGGAACAATACCCTGAAAATACCGTTACCGGCGCGCCCGAGCAGGAAAAAATCGCCCCTGCCCCGGCAAGCCCTTATTTGAATGCGTTAGCCGGATCGTCGTATGCGTCGCTGGAACTGCCTTCACTCTTGTCAGCGCCGCTATCGGACCCGTAAGGTCAGTACCGTAGGAGTTGCCGGTGTCAAACGTAACCTGACTCGGATCAATACCGGTACCGGTGCCCTTGTAATGCATGACCATGCCCGGGAATGCCATGACCGATGCCACCATCAGCAACTGAATGACAATGAACGGGATGGAACCCTTGTAGATCTCGCCGGTCGTTACCCGCTTGATCGGCTTGCCGGTAACTCTGTCGGTGTAGTCGTGCTTGGGAGCAACCGAGCGCAGGTAAAACAAGGCAAAACCAAACGGTGGGTGCATGAAGGAGGTTTGCATGTTGACCGCCAGCAATACACCGAACCAGATCAGGTCGATACCCATCTTGTCGGCCACCGGACCCAGCAAGGGCACGATAATAAAGGCCAATTCAAAGAAGTCCAGGAAAAACGCCAACAGGAACGTGGCCACGCTGACAACGATCAGAAAGCCGATCTCTCCACCAGGCAGAGAGGCAAACAGGCCCTCTACCCAGTGTTGACCACCAAACCCGGTAAAGGTCAGTGTAAAGATGGTTGAACCCACCAGAATGAAGACGACAAAGCTGGTCAGTTTGGTGGTGGTGTCCATCGCCTGCTTGAGCAGCGACAGCGTCAGGCGGCCGCGGATCAGCGCCATGATAATGGCGCCAACCGCCCCCATGGCGCCACCTTCGGTCGGTGTGGCCACGCCAATGAAAATAGTGCCCAACACCAGGAAGATCAAAAATAGCGGCGGCACCATCACGAAAACCACCCGCTCGGCAATCTGCGATAGCATTTTCAGCCGCAGCAGCTTGTTCAGGCCAGCGATCGCAAATGCAATAACGCCCCATAGCAACAGATTCAGAACGATGGCTTCATCGGCTGCGCTTTTTCTGATAGAAACATACGTCCCAACAACCAGGCCCCGATGCTGGCAATAACGACCAGCACCACCAGTGAAGGCAGACCATTGCTGCCATTGGGCTCGCGATAGACTCGGGCTTCCGGCGGCAAGGCCGGTGCGTATGACGGCTTGATCAGCGAAGCCACCACCACATACAAGATGTAGGCACCTGCCAGAATAAAACCAGGAATCATGGCGCCGCGATACATATCGCCAATGGAACGGCCCAGTTGATCGGCCAGGATAATGAGTACCAATGAAGGCGGAATGATTTGTGACAGCGTGCCCGAGGCCGCAATCACACCAGTTGCCAGCTTGCGGTCATAGCCGTAACGCAGCATGATCGGCAGTGAAATCAGGCCCATGGAGATAACCGAAGCCGACACCACGCCGGTAGTGGCTGCCAGCATGGCACCCACAAACACGACTGCGATAGCCAACCCACCGCGAATCGGTCCGAACAACTGACCGATGGTCTCCAGCAAATCCTCGGCCATGCCCGATCGCTCCAGAATCAGGCCCATGAGGGTAAAGAATGGCACAGCCAGCAACGAATCGTTCTGCACGATCCCGAACACCCGGTCTGGCAATGCCTGCAGAAACGGGAACGTAAATTCGCCAAAGGCAATACCCAGCAACGCGTAAAGAATACCGTTAGCAGCAAGCGAGAAGGCAACCGGAAAGCCCAGCAGCAAAAAGCAGATCAATGTCAGGAACATGATCGGCGGCATATTTTGAATTAAGAACTCCATGCTTAGTTACCCGCCTGCAGTGATTGTTGTCGTTTCAGTTCCGCTTCTGCCGCAATTTCTTCGGCCAGCAGCTCTTCCGCTGTTTTTCCGCCCAAAGGCGCCAGGGGATCGGGACCTTTTCCACTGAGATAAGCCACGCATTTGATCAGATGAGAGATACCCGCCAGCACCAGTAACGAGAAGCCGATAGGAATCAGCAACTTGACTGGCCAGCGCACCAGCCCACCGGCATTGGAAGATTGTTCGTTGGTCTCGAACGACAGCATGAAAAAGGGCCAGGACAGATAAATGAGCAACAGGCAGGCCGGTAACATGAAGAACAGCACGCCTACAGTCTCAATAATGATCTGAGTTCGCTTGGACAGACGCTGTGAAATAATATCCACGCGTACATGTTCATTCTTAAGAAAGGTATAGCCGGCCGCGAGCAGAAAAATCGCGCCAAACAAATACCATTGGATTTCCAGCCAGCCATTGGAACTGTAATGAAATACTTTGCGCACCACCGCGTTTGCAGCGCTGATCAGCACCACAACCAATGTGAGCCAGATCACAACGCGGCCGACCGCAGTCATGAGCGCGTCAATAGCCCGGGAAAGAGTGAAGAGAAACTTCATTTGCTTTCGCACCAAAAATAGGAAAAAAGAAGAGAAACAGCATATGCCTGTTTTGCCGGCCCATTTGACCCTGAGGGCAAAAATAGCCTGCAAAACAGGATTTTACATGGTGTTTTTATTTTTTGTTTCTCAATGCGTCCAGCATGAATGCATCGTAGCTGAACTCGGCGACCCCGAACCAGGGGTAAACGTCATTGCGGAATGCCATATAGTCGTCATGGATTTTCTTGAACAGCGGGTCTTTTGCAGACAGCTCTTCATACACCTTGGTCGCTTCGGCGAACGAGGCATCAAGCACAGCCTTGGGAAACCGCTTCAGAACACCGCCACCGGCGATCAGACGACGCAATGCACCGGGATTCTTGGCATCATACGTGCCGATCATTTCTTCGGTTGCCAGCGCACTGGCCTGCATAATGGCAGCCTGATAGTGTTTAGGCAGTTTCTCGTACTCGCCGTCATTAACGTATAGCGATACCTGAAAGCCGCCCTCCCACCAGCCCGGATAATAATAGTACTTCGCAACTTTGTTAAAACCCAGTTTTTCATCGTCATAGGGGCCAATCCATTCGGCTGCGTCAATGGTGCCTTTTTCCAGCGAGGGATAAATATCGCCGCCCGCGACCTGTTGCGGAATCACGCCCAGGCGTGAAAGCACGGCGCCGGCAAAGGCGCTGCAACGCATTTTCAGACCCTTGAGGTCCTCTACGCTATTGATTTCCTTGCGGAACCAGCCACCCATTTGCGTGCCGGTATGGCCGCAAGGAAAGTTGACGATATTGAATTTTTTGTACACTTCACGGGTCAGTGCAAGACCGTTGCCAGCCCGCATCCAGGCATTGTACTGGCGCGTATTCAGGCCAAACGGCACTGCTGCGTCAAAACTGAGGGCAGGATCCTTCCCGTAATAATAATAAGCCGCGCTATGACCACATTGCACCGTATTGTTCTGGACCGCATCCAGCACTTGCAGCGCAGGAACCACTTCTCCTGCATGATGGACACTGACTTTGAACTTGCCATCTGTCGCTTCGGCCAGATGTTTGGCAAAATTGACGCTGCCGTTATAGATCGCATCGGCACTGGTTGGAAAGCTCGAAGCCAGACGCCAGCTGATCGTGGGTGCGTCTTGCGCAAAAACGGGCGATGCCAATACGGCACCCCCCGTTGCGGCAACACCGGCGGTGGCCTGCTTGAGGAAGGAACGACGTTTCATCGTTGATGTCTCCAATGGGTATTGTGAGTAAGAGGGAAGCGAAACTTTTGGTTACCGGGGCATGCTACAGGAATTATTATTTTTTTACCCTCAAGAATTACCCTTATTTCCCAGGGAAAACCGGCCATTTTAAATGCAACGAGTCTCCCTGGCAGCCCACAGAATCCCCGTTTTTTCTATCTTTATTACATATGAAATAATTTTATGACGGCCAGGCAGATTGGTCGTTGTGCCTGTTTCAGTCTGTTTTTTGTTTGTTGTTTTTATTACAAAATGCAAAAGGTTTCCCCACTGCAAGGGTAAAAACAGAGACAAGCGAGAGTGCAGGCATGCTGAACAGCCGCTGACGTGCAGCGTGCGCACTGTTACCGGGATTATGCAGATCATGCTGGGTTCGGCAAAGCTGACGGTGTCGCCCATGAATGCATGCTGGAGCCAGCAATCGCACTTGAGCCTGAGCCTTGCGTTAGGTTGCGTTGCCCAGATTGCCCGCTCAGGCTCAAACAGCAGCGCCTCGATCGGCCTGCTCAGGTCGAAGGCGTCAAATTGCTCCAGGCCGAAATGGGCGGGATAGCTGGCCTGGGCAAAATACAACCCATCGGCCATGAAGGTAGGTGCCGCCACCTTGCGATCACGCGCAGCCATCACCTGTGGCATCCAGTCTGGCCGATAGCGGCCCTTGCCGACATACAGCAGGCACCCCAGAATATTACGCACCATGTGATGCAAAAATGCGTTGGCCCTGAAGGTGAAAACAAAAAATGCGCCCTGCTGGACGATATTGAGATGCTCAATGGTGCGAACCGGACTGGAAGCCTGGCATTGCGACGAACGAAAGCTGCTGAAATCATGCTCGCCAACCAGATACTGTGCGGCCAGTTGCATGGCGCTCAGATCAAGTGGATGAAAATCCCAGCCTGCCCGTCCATGCCAGTGCGGAGACATGATACGCTCGTTTCTGAGCAGATAGACATAGCTGCGGGACGTCGCGGAAAAACGCGCGTGAAACTCGGCGGGCATTTCCTTCGCCCAGCGCACGGTAATATCGGGTGGCAGATGGGCATTGACTCCCCTGACCCAGGACTCCATGCGCCTGTGAATGGCAGTATTAATGTGCACTACCTGGCTCGCGCATGAACGCCCGTGTCGGTACGGCCTGCGCAGATGGTGGGCGTTGCCTCGCAAGTAAATGCCGCCAGCGCCTTTTCCAGCATGTCCTGGACAGTACGCCCGCCCGGCTGTGTCTGCCAGCCCAGATACGACTTACCATTGTAGGCAATGCCCAGCGCAATACGTCTGGACACAGGCTCGCCGACCTGGGTGGCTTGCTGCTCAGGAACGGGTTGATGCGTCGGAGTCAGGTGCATCAAGATCCAGATTGATGGATTTGAGTTTCTGCTGGAACGCATCATAGCCCGGCCCCGTTGGGGTCCGGGATTTCTGGCGCTGATCATACCGCTGCATGATGAACAGGCCCACGACGATGACGCCTAATACTCCAAGCAGCCAGAACGAAATGTAATTCGCTATCCAGGTGGGCAGTTCCATGATTACAGCTCTCCGACGCTGATACGCAACATGCGGCGCAACGGCTCTGCCGCGCCCCACAACAATTGGTCGCCCACTGTGAATGCACTCAGGTACTCCGGTCCCATGGACATTTTGCGCAGACGCCCGACCGGGATATCCAATGTGCCGGTTGTGGCCACCGGAGTCAGATCCTGCATGGTTTCGTCACGGGTGTTGGGAATGACTTTAGCCCATTGCGTGCCTTCCTTGAGCATGTCGCTGATTTCGTCAATGGACACATCTTTTTTCAGCTTGATTGTGAGTGCCTGGCTGTGACAGCGCATGGCGCCGATACGCACGCACAAGCCGTCAATGGGAATGGGTGCGCTGCCAAAGCCTTCACCACGGCCCAGAATTTTATTGGTTTCGGCTTCGGCTTTCCACTCTTCACGGGATTGCCCATTGCCCAGGTCCTTGTCGATCCAGGGGATCAGGCTGCCCCCTAGCGGCACGCCGAACATATCGCGCGGCAATGCAGGATCCTGCTGTTTTGCCAGCACCTGGCGGTCGATCTCAAGAATAGCAGAGGCAGGATCGTCCAGCAGCGGTTTGACAGCTGCATTCAGCTGACCAAATTGGGTAAGCAGCTCGCGCATATGCTGGGCGCCGCCACCTGAAGCCGCCTGGTAGGTCATGCTGGTCATCCAGTCGACCAGATCGTGCTTGAATAGACCTGCCAGCCCCATGAGCATGCAGCTGACGGTACAGTTGCCGCCGACAAAATCGCGCACGCCTTTGCCAATGGCCGCATCGATCACATTACGGTTGACCGGATCCAGCACAATGATGGCATTGTCTTTCATGCGCAGGGTACTGGCCGCATCAATCCAGATCCCGTCCCAGCCGGCATCGCGCAATTTGCCATGTACCTGGGTGGTATAGTCGCCCCCTGGGCGGTCACAATAATAGGCAGCTTCTTCAGTGCGTCAATGTCATGGGCATCCTGCAACGGTGCAGCACCCTCGGCCCACGCAGGCGCCTTGCCGCCGGCATTGCTGGTTGAAAAAAAGACCGGATTGATAAAGGCAAAATCGCCCTCATCGCGCATACGCTGCATAAGGACGGAACCCACCATTCCGCGCCATCCGACAAAACCCACTGACTGTGACATGATTCTTTACCTGATTCTGTGAAGCTGAAAAAATTGATTTGCTGATAACGGTAGCCAATATAACGGCCTGCATACAACTGCAATAGCGGATGCGCGCAGCCCTGTGCGCCATCCGCCATTATAAGTGACTGAATTTTATAACTATATCAGTTTAATGCCTGCAATACGGCATCACCCATTTGAGAAGTGGAAACTTTTGTGGTGCCTGCCTCGAAAATGTCGGCTGTACGCAACCCCTGCTCCAGCACGGCCTTTACGGCATTTTCCACGCGGTCGGCCGCGGCAGCCTCATTCAACGAATAACGCAGCATCATGGCGGCAGACAGAATGGTCGCCAGCGGATTGGCAATATTTTTGCCGGCAATATCCGGTGCTGAACCGTGGCTGGGCTCATACAGGCCCTGGTTGGAAGCATTGAGCGAGGCGGACGGCAGCATGCCGATCGAGCCGGTGAGCATGGCCGCTTCGTCCGACAGAATGTCGCCGAAGATGTTGCCCGTCACAATGACATCAAATTCCTTGGGCGCGCGCACCAGCTGCATGGCTGCGTTATCGATATACATATGCGACAGTGCGACGTCCGGATAGTCTTTGGCCACATCGATTACGATATCGCGCCAGAACTGCGACGTTTCCAGCACATTGGCCTTGTCCACGCTGCACAGTTTCTTGCTGCGTTTCTGCGCCGCTTCAAAGCCGATACGTGCAATACGGCGCACCTCGGACTCGGCATAACGCATGGTATCAAAGCCTTCCTGCTCGCCCTTGAACTCCCCCTCTTCTACCACGCGTACGCCCTGGGCTTGCCGAAATAGATATCACCGGTCAGTTCGCGGATGATCAGAATATCCAGACCCGATACAATTTCCGGCTTGAGCGACGAGGCATTAGCCAGTTGCGGGTATAGAATGGCCGGCCGCAAATTGGCAAACAGGCCCAGGCTCTTGCGCAGGCCAAGAATGGCCTGTTCAGGACGATGCTCGCGCGGCAGCGAGTCATATTTCCAGTCTCCTACGGCGCCAAAAAGAATGGCGTTACTGCGCTTGGCCAGTGCCAGCGTCGCTTCCGGCAACGGATGACCATGCAGATCGAAAGCCGTGCCACCCACGGGCGCCTGTTCCATGCTCAGGTCCAGCCCCAGGCGCCCAGCACCCGCTGCGCCTGCTCAACGATTTCGTGACCGATGCCATCACCGGGAAGTACTGCAATTGTGTGTGTCATAACGTGGTATTTCTCTAAATTTGATATAGGTTTATCGGCTTAACCCGGCGCTGCCTTCGAGCCAGGGATGGCGCGCCAGACGCTCGGCTTCGAACTTGCGGATCTGGTCGGAGCGGCGCAAGGTCAGGCCAATGTCATCAAAGCCATTGAGCAGGCAATATTTGCGGAAAGCGTCTACCTCAAAGCCCAGCTCTCGTCCGTCGGCAGTAATGACCACCTGGCGTTCAAGGTCAATACGCAGCTTGTAGCCGTTGAATGCGCGCACTTCGTCAAACAGCCGACCCACTTCCAGCTCGGAGAGCACAATCGGCAGCAGACCATTCTTGAAGCTGTTGTTGAAAAAGATATCGGCATACGAAGGCGCAATAATCGCCTTGAAACCATACTGCGTGAGTGCCCATGGCGCATGTTCCCGGCTTGAACCACAACCGAAATTTTTGCGCGCAAGCAATACGCTGGCGCCCTGATAACGCGGCTGATTGAGCACGAACTCAGGATTAAGCGGTCGTTTGCTATTGTCCATGCCCGGCTCGCCATGATCCAGATAGCGCAGCTCATCAAACAGGTTGGGACCAAAACCCGAGCGTTTGATAGATTTTAAAAACTGCTTCGGAATGATCAGGTCTGTATCCACGTTCTCGCGATCCAGGGGGGCAACCAGACCTTCATGAATGGTAAATGCTTCCATGCTGTTATCCTAATTTTCTGACGTCGACAAAATGGCCGGCAATAGCGGCTGCGGCGGCCATGGCCGGGCTTACCAGGTGGGTTCTGCCGCCCTGGCCCTGACGGCCTTCGAAGTTACGGTTGGAGGTGGAAGCGCAACGCTCTCCCGGCTCCAGACGGTCGGCATTCATGGCCAGGCACATGGAGCAGCCCGGTTCACGCCATTCGAAGCCGGCGTCCACAAATATCTTGTCCAGTCCTTCCTTTTCCGCCTGTTGCTTGACCAGCCCGGATCCGGGCACCACCATGGCCTGAATCACATTGGACGCCACGCGGCGGCCGCGCGCCACCTTGGCAGCAGCGCGCAGGTCTTCAATCCGGGAATTGGTACAGGAGCCAATGAATACCCGGTCTACCCGAATATCTGCAATGGGCGTATTGGGCTTCAAACCCATATACTGCAGCGCACGTTCCATTCCATTGCGGCGAACCTCATCTTTTTCACGATCAGGATCGGGAATGCGATCTTCAATGGAAAGCACCATTTCGGGCGACGTGCCCCAGGTCACTTGCGGGCGCACCTGACGGGCATCGATATCAATGATTTTGTCGAACTTGGCATCGGCATCCGAATGCAATGTTTTCCAGTAGCCCACCGCCTGATCCCACAAGACGCCCGCAGGCGAGTATGGACGGTTCTTGAAATACTGGATGGTTTTATCGTCCACGGCGACCATGCCTGAACGGGCACCGGCTTCAATGGCCATATTACAGACAGTCATGCGGCCTTCCATGGACAGGTCACTGATGGCCTTGCCGGCAAATTCAATGGCGTGGCCTGTGCCGCCTGCGGTACCGATGACACCGATGATATACAGGACCAGATCCTTGGCAGTACAGCCAAAGGGCAGATCGCCGCTGACACGGATCAGCATGTTCTTGTTTTTTTTCATCAGCAGCGTTTGCGTGGCCAGCACATGCTCCACTTCAGAAGTCCCGATGCCGAAGGCCAGTGCGCCCATGGCGCCATGAGTACTGGTATGCGAATCGCCGCAAACCACGGTCATGCCGGGCAATGTTGCACCCTGCTCCGGTCCGATCACGTGCACAATACCCTGACGCAAATCGTTCATGCGAAACTCGGTGACACCATAAGTCTCGCAGTTTTTGTCCAGCGTATCGACCTGCAGTTTCGAAATGGGGTCACTGATGCCCTGGGCACGGCCCATTGTTGGCACATTATGGTCGGCCACCGCCAGATTGGCGGACAGACGCCACGGCTTGCGTTCAGCCAGCGCCAGACCTTCAAAAGCCTGCGGACTGGTCACTTCATGCAATAAATGACGATCGATATACAAAAGACAGGTACCATCATCTTCCTGGTGCACCACATGGGCGTCCCAGAGTTTGTCGTAAAGGGTCTGAGCCAAAATGTTCTCCTGATAATGCTGGTATGCGGGTTCATCGACTGCTGCGTGAGCCCTGCTGTGCGCGGCTCGTTCTGCTGCTGCCCCAACACTATGATATGGTTAAGATATCAATTCCGGGACTGCGCATAATAGAGCGGACGAGCCCGCGCCGGCAAGGATCGCGGTCGGCATCGTCATTTCTAGCGCCATATGCGTATTATGGCCGAATCAATATTGATAACAAGCCAATATATTATACTGGTATCAATACTACTATATTATGCAATATCGACGGCGATAGCCCCCTGATTGTCGCTTCCCGGCCAAACCCGCGAGCGAAACAGAAAATTGCCGCTATTGTGAGTAGAATAGAACATCTACTCGGAGACACAAATGACGACACAGACCCCAGATCTTTCCCATTTATGGATGCCCTTTACCGCCAACCGTAGCTTTAAGGCAGCGCCTCGCCTGCTTGCCTCTGCCAAAGGCGTGTACTACAAAAGCACCGACGGCCGCCAGATTCTGGACGGATGTGCCGGATTATGGTGTGTCAATGCGGGGCATTGCCGTGACGAAATTGTCCAGGCTATTGCCACTCAGGCAGCCACGCTGGACTATGCGCCCAGTTTCCAGATGGGCCACCCGCTGGCATTCGAGACCGCTACTGCGGTGGCGGCGCTGATGCCCAAAGGGATGCAGCGCATTTTCTTTACCAATTCCGGATCCGAATCGGTCGATACCGCCCTGAAAATTGCCCTGGCGTACCATCGTGCCAATGGCCAGCCACAGCGTACCCGCCTGATCGGACGCGAGCGCGGCTATCATGGCGTAGGTTTCGGCGGTATTTCGGTGGGCGGCATCAGCCCGAATCGCAAGGCCTTCTCCAACTCGCTGATCCCCAACGTCGACCATCTTCCCCATACCCACAATCTGGAGCAAAATGCCTTCAGCAAAGGGCAGCCTGCCTGGGGCGCACACCTGGCCGACGAACTGGAGCGAATCGTAGCGTTGCATGACGCCTCCACGATCGCCGCCGTCATTGTCGAGCCCATGGCCGGATCAACAGGCGTGCTGATTCCGCCCAAAGGCTATCTGGAACGCTTGCGCGAGATCACCAGCAAGCATGGCATTTTGCTGATTTTCGACGAAGTGATCACCGGATTTGGCCGACTGGGCGCCAACACGGCAAGCGACTACTTCGGCGTCACACCGGACGTTATCACCATGGCCAAGGGTATCAGCAATGCGGCCGTGCCGGCCGGTGCGGTTGCTGTCACAAATTCCCTGTACGATACTGTGGTCAACGCCAGCGAAAACGGCATTGAGCTATTCCATGGCTACACCTATTCAGGCCACCCGATGGCAATGGCCGCCATTGGCGCGACCCTGGCGCTTTATCAGTCTGAAGGCATCTTCGATAATGCCAGAAAGCTCTCGCCCGCTTTCGAAGCGGCTGCCCATGCCCTGAACGGCTTGCCAAATGTCATCGACGTACGCAACCTGGGCATCGTGGCCGGCGTGGAACTGGCGCCGCGCGAGAACGCGCCGGGCGCACGGGCTGCCGAGGTCTTCCAGCGCTGCTACGATGCGGGCGTATTGGTGCGCTATACCGGCGACACCATTGCCCTGTCGCCGCCGCTGATTGTCAATGAAGAACAAATCAATACGCTGTTTGATGTACTTGGCCAGGCCATCAGTCAAACGGCTTAAGTGACCACCGATACTGGCCACTGATGCCCGCAGGTGTCCGCAAGACGCCTGCGGGATTCTGCGAATGTGCCACGACTGTAATATTGGGTACACTTCTGAACCGGAATTTTTATTGTTAACTACTGAATCATGATTACATTAAATGCGACACACCAGGCAGACCTCACCAGCTGGGTGGACAGTGCCAACACAACCGGCAACGGCTTCCCCATTCAGAACCTGCCTTTTGCCTCGTTTCGCCGCCGCGGATCCGGCGAAGCATTTCGTCCCGGCGTAGGCATTGGCAACCAGATTGTCGACCTGTCCCGTCTGTATGACCTCAATCTGTTTACGGACAAGGCGCAACAGGCACTGGAGGCATGTCAGGCCATCCAGCTCAATGGCCTGATGGCGCTTGGCCAGCCCTACTGGTCTGCGTTGCGCCTGGCGTTATCAGAGGCCCTGCGCACCGGCTCGCCGCATGAAGAGGCCATCCGTCCATTGCTGGTGGCGCAGGACGAGGCCGAATTTATCACGCCTGCGCGCATCGGCGACTACACTGATTTTTATATCTCCGTGCATCACGCCACGTCTATCGGCAAACAGTTCCGTCCGGACAACCCGCTACTGCCAAACTATAAATGGGTACCATCGGCTACCATGGCCGCGCCTCCAGCATCGGCGTATCCGGTCAGGCATTCCCGCGCCCGGTAGGTCAGACAAAACCGCAGAATGAAGGCGATGCGCCGGATTTCGGCCCTTGCAAACGGCTTGACTACGAACTGGAATTGGGAATATTCGTTGGTGAAAGCAATGAACAGGGCCAGCGCATTGATATCGAACAGGCAGAAAAACATATTTTTGGTTTTTGCATCCTGAACGACTGGTCGGCCCGCGATCTGCAAGCCTGGGAATACGTGCCGCTGGGCCCGTTTCTTTCCAAGAACTTTGCGTCTACCATTTCACCATGGATCATCACCCTGGAAGCGCTCGAGCCCTTCCGTACCGCATTTTCCCATCCCGCTACAGATCCGCAGCCATTGCCCTATCTGCATTCGCAAGCCAACGCTGAAGGCGGCGCCTACGATATTGATCTGGAAGTGCAAATCACCACGCAGCAGTCGCGCGATAGCGGTCAACAGCCCTTTACGCTGGCTACCAGCAATTTCAAGGATGCCTACTGGACTGCCGCACAGCTGATCACCCATCACACGGTCAACGGCTGCAATCTGCAACCTGGCGATATGCTGGGCACCGGTACGCTGTCCGGTCCCAATGCCGATCAGGCAGGTTCTTTGCTCGAACTTGCCGCTGCCGGGAAAAAACCCATTTCCCTGCCGTGGGGTGAAAGCCGCAGCTTTCTGGAAGATGGCGATGAAATCATCATGAAAGCCGTTTGTAAAAAAGACGGCTACCCCGATATTTCGTTTGGATCGGTGTCAGGCACCGTACTCAAAGCCAATTTCAAAGCTGAGTAAAGCAGCGGCCTGAACGTAGCGGATAGCACAGCAGCACCTGTCCTGTCCGCTACATTATTGCGTCAGTTCGCAAACGCCTGGGCAATCCGTTGTGGCGCGCTGGGTCTGGCATACATCCGCGTAAAATAAGCCGTCAGATTCGGGAAGCCTTCAATCAATCCGGCCTCATTACCCCAGTCCAGCACATAAGCGGTAATGCAATCGGCACAAGTAATGCTATCGCCCACAATGAACTGGCGCCCCTGCAGGTGGGCGTCAAGTATCGCCGCCATTTCCATAAACTCCTCCCGGGCGAGCGCCACATCCTGCGGCAAACGTTTGTTTTCCGGGTAGACAAAGGTATGCCTGGCAATTCTCCACAAGGGCTGTTCCAGTTCCGTCATTGCAAACATGGACCAGCGATAGGCAAGTGCCCGCTGCTTCAAATCGGCAGGCATCAACCCTTTGGCTGCGTACTTTTCCGCCAGATACATAACGATCGCCGCCGATTCAGTAAGCACAAGGTCCCCGTCAACCAGCACAGGAAGCCTGCCAGCGGGATTCAGGCGCAGAAAATCCGGGTCCCGGTTTCGCCCGCCGCCAGATTAACGGGCACAAATTCAAATTGCGCATCAAGTTCCTGAAGCGCCCACAGCGCACGAAGCGAGCGCGTAGGGCCAAATCCATACAGTTTCATCATCTGTTTCTCCGGTTTAAAAAGACAGCGAATTCACAATACAGGTGTTGGTTCATAACGGGCACCGGCCGGCACATCATCCGGGTGCAGCGCCACCGACAGCGGCACTTCATGCACTGACAGACTTGCAGCCCACCTGGATACCGCTGCTGCTCATCCAGGCCTATAGTATCTACAACGACTACAATTGCCTTGCTACTGCTACATCAACGATAGGCCTGTTGGCGCAGCGCGTGATCAATCAATATCAATGCCAGCAACGCTTCGGCAATAGGTGTGGCGCGGATGCCTACGCAGGGATCATGACGCCCCAGCGTCTGCACCATGACCGGCTCGCCAGCGCGGTTGACCGACTTGCGTTCAATGCGAATACTGGAGGTGGGCTTGATAGCCAGTGAGACCGTGATGTCCTGGCCAGTAGAAATACCACCGAGCACTCCGCCGGCATGATTGCTCAGATAGCCGTCGGGCGTAAGTTCATCGCCATGCTCTGATCCGCGCTGGGTAATACACTCAAAACCGGCGCCGATGGATACGCCTTTGACGGCGTTCAGGCCCATCATTGCAAATGCAATATCGGCATCCAGCCGGTCATACAGGGGTTCGCCCCAACCGGCCGGCAGCCCCTGGGCCACCACTTCGATGCGCGCGCCAATGGAATCACCATCCTTGCGCAACTGGTCCATAAACGCTTCCAGCTCGGGCACCACCGAGGCATCGGGCGCATAAAACGGATTGGTTGCAATCTCGTCCCAGGATTTGAACGGAATCTGGATGGGGCCCAGCTGGCTCATATAGCCCCGGATAACCGTGCCGAATTTTTCACTCAACCATTTTTTGGCAATGGCGCCGGCAGCAACTGTTGGCGCCGTCAGTCGTGCTGAAGAACGACCACCCCCACGCGGATCACGAACGCCATACTTTTCCCAGTAGGTCCGATCGGCGTGGCCTGGACGGAAGGTATCGGCGATCGCGGAATAGTCCTTGCTGCGTTGATCCTGATTGCGGATCAGCAGGCCGATTGCCGTTCCTGTGGTTTTGCCTTCGTATACGCCAGACAGAATTTCAACGGTGTCCGGCTCCTGCCGTTGCGTCACGTGACGCGATGTCCCGGGACGCCGACGGTCAAGCTCGATCTGGATGTCCTGGGCAGACAAGGTCATGCCGGCCGGACAGCCATCGACCACGCAGCCGATAGCCGGTCCGTGGGATTCACCGAAGTTGGTGACCGAAAAAAGTTTGCCTAATGTGTTACCCGACATATCTTATCCAGTAAAAATGTGTTGCACGTCTGTTGCGGACCGAGGAAAGTACTGAAGAATACCAGAAACTGCCGCCGAGCACGCCTTAATGCCAAATGCATTTGGCTGCTACTTGCCGGGCTGCCCGATCCAGCGATTAACCGGCCGGCTGCTGCAGTTACCGCCCCCCGCTTATGATGAACAACTGACCTCAAGCTCCCGCCCCCATTCCGGTGGCGGCTCCGCGAAATGTTCCATGCCCGGCTGGGCTGTATAGGGATCACGCAGCACTTGCAACAGGGAATCGGTCACGCTCATATCCCCTTTTGCTGCGGCCTGAATCGCCTCTTCTGCCAGATAGTTGCGCAGAACATAAAGAGGATTGACCCGATCCATCCGGCTGGCGCGAGCCTGGGCATCGCCCTCATTGTCCTGCAGGCGTTTGCGGTACGATAGCAGCCATTGTTCAAGCCCGGCTGTATCGGCAAACAGCCTGCGCAACGCGCTTTCATCATTATCAATCTGTGCCAGATAGCGAAAACTCAGGGTGAAATCTGCTGACTGTTCATGCAGCACACGCCACCAGCCATCAATCAGCTCATCGTCGCCTTCCTGCCAGGTTTGTAAACCCAGCTTGGCCAGCATGCGGTCCCGGTAGGCCGCAATAAACAAGCCTTCGTAGCGTTCAAGCCGCGCTTTCAGGCGCTCGGGGTCTGCGCCCAGGGCCACAAAGCAGTTGGCAAAACGATACAGATTCCACAAACCGACGGATGGTTGTGCATTCCAGGCGTAGCGCCCCTGTGTATCTGTATGATTACAGACGTGATTAATACGGAATGCATCCATAAAGCCATAGGGGCCGTAATCCAGCGTGAGGCCCAGCACCGACATATTGTCGGTGTTCATGACGCCGTGATTGAAGCCAACCGACTGCCAGTCGGCCATCAAGGTGGCGGTGCGCTCGATCACGACATCGACAAACTGCTCGATGACATCGTTCAGTGTGTGTTCATTGTCCGGGAGCGGAATCTGGTCCGCAAAAAAACTGCTGATCACATAATCGAGCAACTCCCGCAGGCGCGCCGGATCCTTTGCCGCATACCAATGTTCGAAAGAACCGAACCGGACAAAGGACGGCGCGACACGCGCCACTATCGCCGCCGTTTCAACAGTTTCGCGGTACACGGGATCGTCCGAGGCGACCAGACAAAGCGCCTGCGTAGTTGGGATGCCCAGGCCGGTCATGGCCGCACTGGCCAGATATTCGCGCACGGAAGAGCGCAATACGGCGCGGCCGTCGCCCATGCGCGAATAAGGTGTCTTGCCCGATCCCTTGAGTTGAATTTCCCAGTCTGCCGGCTTGCCGTTGCCGTCTGTACCCCTGATGGCGCCTAATAGATGAGCGCGCCCATCGCCCAGTTGCCCAGCCCAGACGCCGAACTGATGGCCGCTATAGACTGCCGAGAGCGTCACGCCCCCAGGCAAGTCGGCGTTGCCGGACATGATAGACAGAAA
The DNA here is from genome assembly GCF_000219915.2 of Advenella kashmirensis WT001. Taxonomy (NCBI): domain Bacteria; kingdom Pseudomonadati; phylum Pseudomonadota; class Betaproteobacteria; order Burkholderiales; family Alcaligenaceae; genus Advenella; species Advenella kashmirensis. The sequence continues at coordinate 2,491,578 of NC_017964.1, forward strand.
TTGCGGCGAACGCGCATCTTCCATGGTCAGTCCAAGCAAGGCCAGTACGTCAGGATTGACATGCAGCAAGGTCGGATCTGTCAGCCCCTGCATCCTGAGCCGCGTGTAGAACGCCGGCGACAGGGATGCAAACTGGTTGCTGACTTTCAGATTCGATTGCATCTTTATTTCCCCTGTTTTTTGGCGCGTTTTGCTGCCTGCTTGGCAGGTCGCACATATAGAATGGCGGCAAGAAAAAAGACCAGCGACAATACGGTCTCCACAGCTCCGAGCATGGAGGACGTGGTGCTGATATCAGAATACCAGCGAACCACCCCTTCGGTAAAATACAACAGCACCAGCATAGATGACCATTGCAGCGTATACAGATTGCCTTTGTAAACGCCATACAGGGGAAATAGCAGTGGCAACGCCTTAAGCACGTATACGCTGCCCCCAGGCACCAGCGGATCAAGGAATAATTCCCAGGCGATACACAGCAAAAACAGCAGCAAAAGTGAAACAAACGCTGCCCCCCTATATTGCGGATTCAATGCAACCTGCCGTGGCTGGTGGACCGATGCGGACGCCTGCTCAGGTGCTGACGCAGATTGTTGCTGGTTGGCAGGATCGGCCTGCTGCACATCGGCAACGGGCGCTGAAGAAAGCTTTGTCAAAATAATGTCCAGTCTGGCTAATCGATCTGTTCATTATATTCTTAGTCACCTCCACAATCGCTGCAAGTGCAGTTACCGCCCTGCAATTACAATTTGCAACCGCAACGCGGCAAGGTGCAACGGCATGCGCCTTGCTGTTTGTTATACTGAAACGATCCTGACCCAAGCACCATCGTGTTGGCATAGCGACGCGGTAAACCAGCCATCTGATCATGACAAAACACAACGACTTCGATTTGGAACAGCAAAAGAAACAGGAACAACAGGAAGCGATGGAGGCTCAGGAGGAGTTGCGGCTGAACATGGGAGACTCGGAACTGGGCTTTGAATTCTACAAGAAAGCCATCAAATTCGGCATCCAGCGGCTGATCCGCGACAAGCTCACACAGGTAGCCTCGAGCCTGACTTTTACGACCGTACTGGCCATCGTCCCCATGCTGGCCGTAATCCTGTCGCTTTTTACCGCTTTCCCCCTGTTTACCGATTTCAAAATTTCGCTTGAGCAGTTTCTGACGCATAACCTGATGCCCGAGACCGTATCGGAAACCATCATGAGCTATCTGAACCTGTTCGCCCAGCAGGCCTCAAAGCTGACGGCCATCGGCGTCGGCTTTCTGATCGTGACATCCATCATGCTGATGATGACGATCGACGAGGTGCTCAATGATATCTGGAACGTGACCCGTCGCCGCCGATCGGGCAACGCATCCTGGTGTACTGGGCCATTCTGTCGCTCGGCCCTGTTTTCCTGGGCGCCAGCCTGTGGACCTCTTCGTATATTGCACAGGAAAAACTCGGGCTGGTGACCCAGTTTTCCGTGATCAAGAGCGTGTTATTCACCCTGGTGCCGGTCATCGTCTCGGGCTGATCTTCGCCCTGCTCTATTATCTTGTTCCCAACCGCAAAGTCGCCTGGAAAGACGCCATGATCGGCGGCTACACCACCGCGGTCCTGCTGGAAATCATGAAGGCCGGGTTCGCGTACTATATTACCCGGTTCCCCTCCTACACGTTGATTTACGGCGCCTTTGCCACGATCCCGATCTTCCTGTTGTGGATTTATCTGTCCTGGCTGGTGGTGCTGTTTGGTGCGACCGTGGCCGCACTGGCGCCACAAATACGCAGCGGACAAATGCGCGACAAGATGTCACCCGGCGTACATTTTGTGACCGCCCTTTTCGTGCTGCGCCTGTTGCATAGCGCACGCGATCAGAATCCGCCCGGCTATGGCACCAGTTATATTGCCGGCCAGATCAAAATGAACTATAGCGAAACGCTGGATATTCTGGAGCCGCTGGTATCCATGGGCTACATTGTCAACACGGCCGGCAAACGCTCCGAGAGATGGGTACTGGCCAGCAGCCTGGATGCCAGCCTGGACCCGCTGGCCGATTGCTTTTTGTTTGACAGCAAGGTCATCGAAATCGGTCACGACCCCGCGTTGCGCCAGGTCATCGCCCGGCTGCTGACCGAAGACAATACCGTTAAATTGCGTGACATCCTGTATCTGACGCAGTCAGGTTCGGAACCGGCGGCAACGCCTGTCCCGGACTCCGATAGCGATAACGGCAAGCACAACCGAACTACAGCATCAACGCCGCCTGGTGCCACGAATACCACAGTACGCCCCCGCTGAGGCCAGAACATCAACCCCCGAAAATGGATGCGTCATCCAGGCGCGCAGCGGCCAGGGCCGCCGCTAATGGCGCCTGTCACGGGGGTCACCGCCATCCCGTTTGTGACCTGCAGGGAACAGCTCCCGGCTGAATGGCTTTGCATCACGGTCGATTTCAGGTACATTTCCATATAATCAGCATCAGTTTCCGGTCAACGCACCGGAACAAAAGAAAATAGGCTACAGGAGGATTGCCATGTTGAAAATCAGTGAAGTCTTGCGGGTCAAGGGCAATATCCTTTACACCGCCACGCCGGATCAGTCCGTGGCGCAGGCCATTGCGACCATGAGTGAGCGCGATATCGGCTCGCTGGTCATAATGGAACAAGGGCAACTAACAGGAATGCTCACTTTCCGCGAAATTATCCGTCACATGCATGATTCGCCCGACGCTTTTGAAAACACCACCATCCGCAAGATCATGGATGATGCGCCGGTGAGCGTTTCGCCCAATACCGAAGCCGAGGAAGTACGGCGACTGATGCTGGAGCATCACGCACGCTATGTCCCCGTCATGGACGGTCCGGTGCTGATGGGGGTCATCTCCTTTTATGATATGGCGCGTGCCATGCTTGAAGCATCTAAGTTCGAAAATAAAATGCTCAAGGCCTATATCCGCGACTGGCCTGGCGAAACAGAAGACGACAAAGACTAAAAAAACTGGCGGGCCCAGCGCCCGCCGGCTTGCCTAAAGACACCCGCAGCCTGCCTCTTTTTTGCAAGCCCTTCTCGCTTGCAATCGACCGTGACGCCTCCGTAACCGCCCTTGCAGAATCGGGCCAGACCTCTTCTGCGCCACGCCTATAACTGCAACTCCTGCCGGGCATCAGGCGGAACAGACGATCAGTCAGAGCAGATCTAGCTGGTCTTCCACAAATCCTTTTCCACACACATGAACCGGTTGGGATGACTGCCATCCCGGGGCTGATAGGTCCAGGTCGTAATGTGGATTTTCTTTTCCGGATACAAATCCACAACATTCAATGAATTGGGAATATGCCGGCGGACCCGCAAGGAGGTGGTGGTGCCCCCCTGCACTACCAGCATCGGATTGGCAAGATCAGGATAACTTTTGATCAGCGGATGGACAAACGGCATATGAATGTGTCCGCCCAGGATCAGATCGACACCGGCGGCAGACCAGGCGCGGATAGCGGCCTCATGGTTTTCGACCAATTGCTCCTGATCGGCCGGATCCAGCACATGAAACGGATGATGCGCCACCACCAGCACACTTTTGCGCGCGCTATTGTCTTGCGCCAGTTGTTCCACCCGCCTTATTTGTGCATCGGTCACAATGCCGCGCTTATGTCGAAATGGCGTGGAAGTATTGACGCCGATAACGATCGCAGCGCCGGTCTCGAACAACGGCTCTACATCCTTGTGCAGATAGCGGCGATAACGCCCGTAAGGATTCATGAAACGGGCCCATAGCGCAAACAGCGGAATATCATGGTTACCCGGAATGCACAGCACCGGCGACGGCAGGGTTTTCAGAAACGCATTGGCCGCAACGAACTCACGGCGCGTGGCGCGTTGGGTAATATCACCTGACACGACGCACAAGGCGGGAGACAACTGCCTGACGGCATGGACCAGCGCATTCAGTACTTGTGGATTGACCGTGCCGAAGTGAACGTCTGAAAGCTGAATAATTCGGTACATGCGCGATATTATTCCTGTGACGGCTGCTGCGCCACCGATGCAGGCATCAGGATCTTGAGCAGGTCTTTATTGGCCTTGACGGTAAAGGGTGCCTGTAGTGTATGAACCTCGCCATCCATGGCAACCTCGATGTTGCGCCCCCCTTTTTTCTTGTCGATATCCAGAGACTCAAATGGAAAACTGATGATCTGCCGATCCTGATCCAGTCGTTTGAAAATCAGCTTCAAGGCCAGCAGCAGCATACGCTTGCGGCTTGATGGTTTAAGCACAATACCGTAGAGATAGCCATCACCCATTTTCTCGTCATATTGCACGCCGGCCTGCTGGGCCTGAAGATTATTATTACAGGCCATGAAGCTGACTGTCTTGACCAATTGCCGGCCCTCGCCCTTATTAAATTGCAAAATATAGGAGCGACCGTATTTCATAATGGTGGAAAATGCCGCGAAAATGGCAATACCGCGGCGCCGGCCGAACTGGTTCTTCCACTGTTCCCGATCGGCCAGCAACTGGGAATACAGGCCCAGCGTTGCATTCACAATGAAATGTACGCCGCCGATCTCGCCGGTCTGCACCGCCTGTATCCGGCCCGTGAGCAAATCGCGCAATGCCGTGTCCGTGTCCAGGGACAGGCCATGATCACGTGCAAACATATTGAACGTGCCAAAGGGAATAATGGCCATCGGAAACTGCTGGGCAATGGCATGATTGGCCATGGCGCTGATGGTGCCGTCACCGCCGGCCACCACCAATATCGCATCATGTTTTTTTACCAGGCTGACCGCTTCTTTTTGCTTTTGCTCATGACTGTCTTGCGGATAGACGCAAACAATGTAGTGCTCGTGCCCCTGCATGGCAGTGGCAATTTTTTCCAGAAACACTTCCGTGTCCTGGTTGCCGGAGCTGGCATTGGTAAAGAAGACAAAAACACGTCCCGCTACATCGGCCGACGCTGGAGCTACCGTGGCAACATCCGCATGAACGCCTTCATGATCATCAGGAGCCTGCGATTCACTATTGGGAGCAGTCATCATTAGTCCTTTTACGGCGTCAGAACCGCCCTGCCGATCACTTTGCCTGCATGCAAGGCCATCAGAGTCTGGTCTGCCTGTGCCAGGGGATGCCGGCTGACAGGAATTGGACGAATCCCACCCTGTCTGACCAGCGCCATCAATTCCTGCAACTCGGCCAGATTGCCCACATAGGATCCCTGCACCGTAGCGGCCTTCAAGGGAAATAATGCCAGCGACCACTCGCTCTGTCCGCCGAATAAACCGATAATGACCAGCTTGCCGCCCTTGGCCAGCAGATTGAACGCCTGCGTTGCCGTAGACGGAGCGCCCACATAATCGATCACGGACCAGATGGTACGTGTACCCGCCGCCGCCTGAATATCCTGGATCAGCGTAGGGCTGTTACCATCAACAGCCGCCAACGCCCCGGCCTGCAACGCGGCCTCGCGTTTGGCCGGATCCAGGTCGACGACAACCGCCCCCTTGCCGCCCATGGCGTGCAGCCATTGCAGGCACATCAGGCCCAGGCCGCCGGCGCCAAAAATGATCACGGGCTCATTTTGCAGCACCGCCAGATCAAACTTGCGCAGCGCCGAATAGGTGGTCAGGCCGGAACAGGCGTAAGGCGCTGCCTGTACCGGATCCAGATCGCCAATATCCACCAGATACCTCGGATGCGGCACCACGATTTGGGTAGCGTAGCCGCCATCACGATGGATGCCCAGGCAGGCCGGCGCCGCACACAGATTTTCTTCGCCACGCTGGCAGACCACACAACTGCCGCAGCCAATCCAGGGATAGATCAGGTAATTTTTTTGAGTATCCAGCTGCCCCGCATCCGGCCCCATTGCTCGCACTGTTCCCACGGTCTCGTGACCCGGTGTCAGCGGCAGGCTGACGCCGCGATCCTTCAGCTCCAGGCGCTTGCCCTGGCCCAAATCGTACCCGCCCTCCCACAAGTGCAGGTCGCTATGACAGACCCCGGCCGCCTTGACGTCCAGTACGACCTGGGTCCCTTGCGGCGTAAAGTCGTCTTTCTCGATCATCTGCAAGGGGGACTTGAAACCAGTAATGCAGTAACATTTCATCTCTTTACCATTCCTATGTTCGCGCATGCCCCGCGGGCCATGCAACAGCTCCTTTGGAATAGGTATTGTATATGAGGGTTTCGCTAATGCAGTGTACAGTTCGGATAATAATGATCAATCTGCTATCTGAAGCGTAGCAATATAGTCATAAGCATTCGGTATTTCACATGGGAACGATGATGGCCTAGACTAACAGTCAATACTGCCGGTGGGTAACCCTGCCCGCTCAAGAAAGGCGTGCCGGCAGGCAGTGTCTGATCACAGGGGAAATCGATGAAACCAGATCCGAAATGGTCTTTTGTACTAACTGTTCTGCTTTTTGCCGGAATGATGATCGGATTGTCGCTATCGGTCCTGAACGACTTCATGTCACAAGCGGCGCCACTGGCCGGACGTGATATTTTCGTAATGACCATGCACGTTATCTGGCTGCTGCTGTGGTCCATTGCCACGGTGTTCGCACTCAAATACGCCCTGCGGCCGAATGATAAAGACAAACGGCATCAGGGCGCACCTACTTCTGCTCGTCAGCCCCGAAATCCAGCGACGTCTGAATATTGAACTCTTCACTTAGCGACGGCTGTTCAGGCATATGCAACAAACTGGCTTCAATCTGCAACGGCCCCACGGGCACGCAACAACAAGGCAGTATTTCGTCTTTTGCAATATAGGCCAGCGGTTCGGTCAGATATCTCACCCGACCTGCCAGCAGATGCGTCCTGCATGAGCCGCAATAGCCCGCGCGACACTGGAATTCCACTTCGTGATTAGTGCGTTCCAGCCCTTCGAGCAGCGTTTCTCCCTCCAGCAATTCGAACCTGCTATCGGTCGTTACGACAGATGTCATAGTTCGAAATGCTGCAGATCGTCGGTATTCATTTGAGAATCAATTTGCCCGATCAGGTAGGAGCTGATTTCCACTTCCTGAGGGCAACCTGGACATTATCTGAAGACAGCCAGGCGTTGATCCATGGAATCGGATTCTGCCGCACGCCCGGGAATGCAGCCTGCAGCCCCACTGCCTGCATGCGCAGGTTGGTAATATATTCAACGTACTGGCACAGAATGTCCTTGTTCAGCCCGATCATGGAACCCCCTTTGAACAGGTATTCGGCCCACTCTTTTTCCTGCAGGGCGGCCTGTTTGAACAGATCAAAGCACTGCTCGCGGGTTTCATTGGCGATTTCAGCCATTTGCGGATCATCTTCGCCACTGCGCAAAATATTGAGCATGTGTTGCGTACCCGTCAGGTGCAGGGCCTCGTCGCGGGCAATCAGTTTGATAATCTTGGCGTTACCTTCCATCAGCTCGCGCTCTGCAAAAGCAAAGGAGCAGGCAAAACTGACGTAAAAGCGAATGGCCTCAAGCACATTGACAACCATCAGGCACAGGTACAGCTTTTTCTTGAGTTCACGCAGGGACACAACCACTTCCTTGCCGGCTAGCATGTGGGTGCCTTCGCCAAACTGGTTATATAACTGCGTGTACGAAATTACATCATCGTAATAAAAGGCGATATCACGCGCGCGCTTCAGAATATATTCATTGGCAACGATATCATCAAACACCACCGATGGATTGTTCACGATATTGCGGATGATATGCGTGTACGAACGCGAATGGATCGTCTCGGAAAACGACCAGGTTTCGATCCAGGTTTCCAGTTCGGGGATAGACACCAGCGGCAGCAGCGCCACATTCGGGCTGCGACCCTGGATCGAATCGAGCAGTGTCTGATATTTCAGATTGCTGATGAAAATATGCTTTTCATGTTCCGGCAGCGTTTGGTAGTCAATCCTGTCCTGAGACACGTCCACCTCTTCGGGCGCCAGAAAAAGGACAGCTGCTTTTCAATCAGCTTTTCAAAGATTTCATATTTCTGCTGATCATAACGTGCCACATTGACCGACTGACCAAAGAACATGGGTTCTTTCATCTGGTCGTTCGGAATCTGACAAAAGGTACTGTATTCCATTGTTTTCTCTTACTCAATTACTGCCTGATCAGATCTTGCACGCGCCGCTTTCGCAGTCATCCTGTGCCTGATCTTCCTGTTTGTCTTCCGCACCGTCACGGGTATTCTGGTAATACAGTGTTTTGACGCCGAACTTGTACGCCGTGAGCAGGTCCTTGATCATCTGGTTCATGGGTACGCGACCGCCTTCAAAACGGGCCGGGTCGTAATTTGTATTGGCCGAAATAGATTGGTCCACAAATTTCTGCATGATGCCCACAATCTGCAGATAGCCATCATTGTTGGGCATGCTCCACAGCAATTCGTACTTGTCCTTAAGGCGCTCGTACTCAGGCACCACCTGTTTCAGAATCCCGTCCTTGGACGCCTTGACGGTAACCAGGCCGCGCGGCGGTTCAATACCGTTGGTGGCGTTGGATATCTGAGAGGATGTTTCCGATGGCATCAACGCTGTCAGGGTCGAATTGCGCAGACCATGGGTGGTAATGTCCTTGCGCAGCGACTCCCAATCCAGATGCAGCGGCTCATTGCAAATGCCATCAAGATCCTTCTTATAGGTATCGATCGGCAAAATTCCCTTGGAATACGTCGTTTCGTCAAAGGCCGTGCACGGGCCGAACTCCTTAGCCAATCCCACCGAAGCCTTGAGCAGATAATACTGGATCGCCTCGAAGGTACGGTGCGTCAGCGCATTGCCGCTGCCATCGGAATATTTGGCATCGTTCTTGGCCAGGTAATAGGCGTAATTGATGACGCCGATACCAGTGTACGCCGTTTCATGGAACCAATATAAGCAGCCTTTATCGGATAGTCCTGATAGTCCAGCAAGGCATCCAGCGCGCGCACGGCCAGATCGGCCAGGCCTTCGAGTTCATCCAGCGATTCAATGGCGCCCAGATTGAAGGCAGACAATGTGCACAAGGCAATTTCGCCGTTCTCGTCATTGATATCTTCCAGCGGCTTGGTCGGCAGCGCGATTTCCAGGCACAGATTGCTCTGGCGCACGGGCGCCACGGCCGGGTCAAACGGGCTGTGGGTATTGCAGTGGTCCACGTTCTGAATATAGATGCGACCGGTGCCGGCGCGCTCCTGCATCATCAGTGAAAACAGTTCTGTCGCCTTGACTGTGCGCTTGCGAATGCTTGGGTCCTGCTCGTATTGGGCATACAGTTGCTCGAAACGGTTCTGGTCTTCGAAAAACGCATCGTACAAGCCAGGCACATCCGAAGGCGAGAACAGTGTGATGTCGCCGTTTCTGATCAGGCGCTGATACAGCAACCGGTTGATCTGCACACCATAGTCCATATGACGGACGCGATTTTCCTCAACACCGCGATTGTTCTTGAGCACCAGCAGCGATTCAATTTCCAGATGCCACATGGGATAGAACAATGTGGCTGCACCACCACGCACGCCCCCCTGCGAGCAGCATTTGACTGCCGTCTGAAAGTGCTTGTAAAAAGGAATGCACCCGGTGTGCTGTGCTTCGCCACCGCGAATCGGACTGCCAACGGCACGAATGCGACCAGCGTTGATGCCGATACCGGCGCGTTGCGACACGTAGCGCACGATCGCGCTGGTCGTGGCATTAATGGAATCCAGACTATCGCCACACTCGATCAGTACGCAGGAGCTGAATTGACGCGTAGGCGTGCGCACCCCGGACATGATCGGCGTAGGCAGAGAGATCTTGAACAGCGAGGTCGCATCATAGAAACCCTTGATGTACGACAGGCGCGTCTCTTTCGGATACTTCGAGAACAGGCATGCGGCCACCAGAATATACAGGAACTGGGGGCTTTCATAGATTTCGTGATTGACACGATTTTGCACCAGGTACTTGCCTTCGAGCTGCTTGACCGCACCGTAGGAGAAGCGCATATCACGGCTGTGATCGATATAGCTGTTCAGTTCGTCAAACTCTTCCCGGGTGTAGTCCTGCAGGATGTGTTCGTCGTATTTGCCCATCTCGGTGAGCCGGGTAACATGATCGTAAAGCGATGGTGGATCAAACTGCTGGAAGGCCTTCTTGCGCAAATGGAAAATGGCCAGACGGGCCGCCAGGTACTGGTAATCAGGCGTTGCCTGTGAAATCAGATCGGCCGCTGCCTTGATGATGGTTTCATGAATGTCTTCAGTCTTGATGCCGTCGTAGAACTGAATATGGGATTTGAGCTCAACTTGAGACACCGAAACATGGTCCAGACCTTCTGCCGCCCAATCAATAACACGGTGAATTTTGTCCAGATCGATAGGTTCTTTTCTGCCGTCACGTTTAGTGACCAAGAGTGTGCTGTTCATTAGCGTATGCATATCCATGATGGTTGATGGAACGGTTCGGAGCCGGACCGACTATAATCTATATATAGTGTTTTATTTTAGGTTTACCACAATATATAGTATTAGCAAGGATATTTCAAGTAATTTCGGCTTCGTGCAAAACCTTGAAGAACAACACAACGCATTGATTAATATAATTATTTTATCTGTCAGAAAAAATGTAACGATGTTGATTATACGCAATTGCCGCACACATTTTTTCATGCGTGGCAAATTCAGTTTTCACACCACCCTCTTTCTACCCAGGCCAATGCCCACTGCGGTGTCGTTAGTTAACAAAAGCAAAGGCCTGATGCAGGATATCCGGGTTCTGTGTGGCCAGATACGCCGGGTCCGACAGATGACGTCGCCATTGGCGTGCGCCCTTGCGCCCGTTGAACAGACCCAGCATGGGCTTGACAATGGCGCGCAACGGCACGCCCTGCGCCACTTCCGATCGGGCATAGCCGGCCATCTGCTGGACGATCGTTGCATCATCTGCAACCGGGGTGTCGGGCCACAAGCGTCGACTGATATCACGCAGCACATAGGGTTCGTGCCATGCGGCCCGCCCGACCATCGCGCCGTCAAATGCGTCGACCGCCGAGGTGATCAGATCAGGCGTGTTAAGGCCGCCGTTAAGAACAAACAGGGCATCGGGAAAATCGTGCTTGAGCCGGGTCACAATGTCGTAGCGCAGTGGCGGAATCTCGCGATTGTCTTTGGGAGACAGCCCCTTGAGCACCGCGTTACGCGCATGCGCGATAAACACCCGGCAACCCACCTCATACAGTTGCCCGACAAAGTCACGCACAAAATCATAGGATTGATCGTAGTCCAGCCCAAGCCGATGCTTGACGGTGACGGGCACACTGACCGCATCCTGCATCGCCTTGACGCAATCGGCCACCAAAGCCGGCTCGGCCATCAGGCAGGCACCGAACGCCCCCTTTTGCACCCGCTCTGAGGGGCAACCGCAATTGAGGTTGATTTCATCATATCCCCAGCTTTGCCCCAGTCGGGCGCAATGGGCAAGCGCCGCCGGCTCGCTGCCGCCCAGTTGCAAAGCAACCGGGTGTTCCTGAGCGCTAAAGCGCAAATGTCTTGGCACATCGCCAAAAACCAGGCGCCGGTGGTAATCATCTCTGTATACAGCAACGCATTGGGCGCCAGCAAACGGTGAAAATAGCGGCAATGCCTGTCTGTGACATCAATCATCGGCGCCACACTGAACTGCCAGGGACGCAGGCCGGCTTTATCCGAATAGTCAAGCACAGCGCTGCCTGCCGGGCTCGCCCCGGCAACAGCAACGGCATGGATATCGGCGGTGTCGCCGCAGGTGCCCGGGCCCGTTGCTGCAACCCGCTCTGTTATCTCTGTATGTGTCATGATCATTTGTCGCCGGAAATGCGAAAATCGATATGCGGTGGCTGATGCCGCTCACTCAGTGCACGTTGCTCTTCCAGTTGCTCAAGAATGGCCGATTTGCGCACCACTCCCAGCAATATCGGTTCATCTTTTGACAACAACACCGGCAAACGTTCGCCCATAAAAGTCAGAAACAGTTCCAGCCCCTCGCCCAGCGTCATGTCGGGATGCAGAACCGGAATGAAATGAGGCTGCACCATGAGCTCGGATATGGGCGTGGTCATGGGCGACTGCGACAGCAGCCAGCGCGTCACTTCCTGGTTGGACAGCACGCCCTGGTAGTGATTATTCTCATCCACCACATAAATATACCGCACCGGATGATCCTGAAACATGGCCACGGCCTGTTCCAGCGTCTGATCCTGACGCAGCACCGTTCGTGCTTCAATGACCAGCCCCTTGAGCGTCATGCTGCTTATCTGCCGGCGCAGCCTTGCGGCCTGCTCCCGCGACAGGGTCACGCCATACATAGCCGGGGTGCTGAACAGGCTGCTGACCACATTTGCAATCACGCAGGCGAACATGAGCGGCAGTACCAGGTCAATCCGGTGAGTCATTTCAAATATCATCAGGATCGCCATCAGCGGCGCGTGCGTGCCGGCTGCCAGAAAAGCGCCCATGCCAATCAATATATACAGTGCCGGCTGGGCCGCCAGCTCAGGCATTACGAATGAAATGATCTGATAAAACAGCATGCCCACGCTGGCGCCCACCATCAACATGGGCGTAAAGACGCCGCCGGTCGCACCGAACCCACGGTCGCGCCCGTAGCCAGCACCTTGTAGGCCAGCATCAGCAACACCGCCGGCATGGTCCAGGACAGCGTCAGCATGTCTTCAATCGGCCCGTAGCCGTTGCCCGACGCAGCAGGTTGCAAAATCAGAATGCCGCCCAGCAGCGCCCCGCCCAGCGCCAGACTCAATGGCAACGGCAATCCGGTTTTACGAAACAATTGGCGGATGGCATCCAGAAACCGCAGGAACAACGGCGCCAGCAAGCCTGCCACAATCGCCAGCGCACACAACAGCAGCAGACTCGCATCAATCGACAGCGATATGGGTTTTACATCATAAGTGACGCGGTAATAACCGGTAAGCTGCATGGTAATGTTGGCAACGCCTGCCGAGATAATAAGCGGCCCAGCGTCGTGACCGACAGTGTTCCCAGAACGATTTCAGCGACAAACAACGCCGCCGCAAGGGGTGCATTGTATGCAGCCGACACGCCGGCTGCCGCCCCGCAAGCGACCAGCAGACGGATATCATTGGCGTTAAAAGCCAGAAAGCGGCCGATGGCCGACGCGACCATGGCGCCCAGATGCACCATGGCCCCCTCGCGACCGATGGAACCGCCGCTGACCACGGTAGACAGTGACGAGAGCACCCGCAGCGCCCCCTGGCGCAGGGACAGCCGGCCATCAGACAGGGCCACTGCTTCCATGTAATCGGCATTCATATCCTTGCGCACTTTTGACGACAGCCACAGCAAGGTGCCCGCGATCAGTCCGCCCACGGCAGGAAACAGAATGCGCTCGGTATCGGTCCAGCGACTAACCACAGTCTCAATCTCGCCCGGGACCGACCCTGTCAGCAATTGCCCCCAGTGTATGGCCATGTGAAACAGAATGGTCATGCCCGCGCCAGCCACGCCGACGACGATAGCCCAGACAAAAAACGCCGGACGGTTTGTCAGCCAGGCAAACTGTGTCAGTTTGTTGCGTGCCTCAAAAGGAGAAAACATGGCCATTCATTGGTCTCTGAGAAATAACGGGCGGCGCGCGAGAAAGATCCCGGCAAACAGCGAAAAGTGCACCATTGTAGCAAAACTCGATTGTGATTCTTTTGCACGCAGAGCGCCCCACGCGCTTATCGTGCTCAACCTGCACTAAAATGATCGGCATTCAATGATTTTGTGTATCGTATTTTCTCATGGCCGTCTTTACTCCCATCACAAACCAGGAAGCTGCCCAATTTCTGGGTCACTATGCACTCGGAGAATTCGTCTCCCTTCGCGGCATTACCGCTGGTATTGAAAACACCAACTTCTTTCTGAACACGACCCAGGGAGAATATGTGTTGACGGTGTTCGAGGTGCTCAATCATGAGCAGTTGAATTTTTACATCGAACTGATGCATACCCTTGCCAGCAAAGACGTCAAGGTGCCCATGCCTCAGACTCAGCGGGACGGAAAGCGCATTGGCACCCTGAAGGGTAAACCGGCAGCCATTGTTGATCGCCTGCCCGGCGGGTACGAATCCGACCCCGGCGTACAGCATTGTATTATCGCTGCACGCACGCAGGCCCAGGCACATCTGGCCGCCAAAGACTTTACCCTGTATCAGCCCAATTTGCGTGGCCTGCCGTGGTGGGAAGAAACTTATCCGGCCATCCGGCCGTTCCTGACTGAATCCCAGAACGCGCTATTTGTTTCGTGCCTGGATGAACAGCGCCAGGTCCAGCAGGGAAATGACTGGAAGAATATGCCGGCCGGTGCCTGCCATTGCGACTTGTTCCGCGATAACGTACTGTTCGATGGAACCTATGATGATCCGCGCATGGGCGGCATCATTGACTTTTATTTTGCCGGGCACGATGCCTGGCTGTTCGATGTCGCGATCGCAGTCAACGACTGGTGCATAGAACGCAGCACCGGCGCACTCACACCCTGGCTGGTTCAGGCCTGGCTTGATGCCTATGCACAGGAACGCCCGTTCACGGAAACCGAAAAGGCAATGTGGCCGGTAGCCCTGCGCGCAGCGGCCTTGCGTTTCTGGGCATCCCGCCTGAATGATTATTTCCGTCCGCGCCCTGCCCAGACACTCAAGCCACACGACCCCACGCATTTTGAGCGTATCCTGACGCTCCGTGTTCAACAACCGGCTCCGCCACTACCGTAACCACCATGATTGCTGCAACACTTCCCGCCTCATCCGGTTGGCAATGGCTCAAAGACGCCTTCCAGATCTTTCGCAAGCAACCATTTGCCTTGCTCGCGCTGCTGTTTGTCATCAATTTGATCAGCCAGATTTTGATGCAAATCCCGGTACTTGGGGTCGGGTTGTTCATTATTACCATGCCCATCGCCAGCCTGATTGTGGTTAGTGCCTGCCGGGATATCCAGGGCAAGCCGGCAGGATTCAATCATCTTGACCCCAAAAGCTGGATCGCCAGCCTGCAAAAACCCAAGGTCATTTCCCGTCTGGCATTGTCCGGTTTCATTTACGCCGCACTCTTGCTGCTGCTGAGCGTCGTGCTGCTCTATCCCTTGCTGGATGAGCAGACCATTGCGCAAATCAGCAGCATTGTCTACGGTGCCCAGAGCGGCGCCGACGCATCGGCAGAGGCGCTGCCCGATGGCGGCACGATCGTGCTGCTGCTGGGCTGGGCGATCTTGCTGTTTGTCGTGACCCTCATGTTTTGGCACGTCCCGCAACTGATCGGGTGGGAAGGCCTCACTATTGGCAAGGCCATTTTTTATTCCTTTGTCGCGTCCTGGCGCAACAAAGGGGCCTTCCTGATGTATTTCCTGAGCTGGTTCCTGTTGTTTGTCTTGCTGCAGTTTATCGTCATACCCCTGCTGGTGGTACTGAGACTCGCCAAGGCCTGCTGATTGCATTTGTAATGCAAGTAGTGCTGATGATCATGGTTGCGACCATTTACTGCGGATTCTATTCCAGTTACGCCGCCATTTTCGGCACGGAAAGACCCACGGTGATGTAACCGGTCCGATGAGCATGCCAATGAGGCAGGCCTGCCCTTGATGGACCCGATTGTGAGACCTGTTATTGTCCCCAATGGTCAAAAGGCGACAAAATACATATAATCAGCAAGAATTTTATGTCGCTTTCAGTGGTTTTGCTCTCGTGCAGGCACCTATCCCGTACTTTATGGCTGCCTTGCCTGCCGCCCCCGGGCCGGGCGAGTAGCCACTCTCGGCAAGACTTTATCAAAGGAAAATACATGTTCAGACACATCGCTCTTGCCGCACTCGCCGTAAGTTCCCTGACTGCCTGCCAGAATATGGATGTGGCGGGCATGGTCGGCGCCGCTTCCTCCCTGTTTCAGGCGGCCACCGTTTCCGACGAACAAATTCAGGAACTGGCTGTGAGTTCCCAGCAACAGCTCGATTCCCAGAACAGAATTGCTCCGGCGAGCAGCAAATATGCCACCCGACTTGCCAGGGTCACCCGCAATCTGCGCAGCTATCAGGGCACGCCGTTGCAGTTCAAGGCCTATCTCAATCCTGAAGTCAACGCGTTTGCACTGCCCAATGGCAGTATCCGCGTCTACTCAGGCCTGATGGACAAAATGACAGACAACGAACTGCTGTTTGTACTGGGCCATGAGGTCGGACACGTCATCGAAGGTCACTCCAAGGCCCAGGCCCGCTCCAGCATGCTCACCCTGGCAGCACAGCAGGCAGGCGCGGCCAGTGGCGTCCCCATTCTGTCCACGCTGTCAGGCAGCCAGCTGGGCGCACTTGCTAACGGTCTGGTCAATGCCCAGTATTCCCAATCGCATGAATACGCCGCAGATGCCTTCGGCCTGAAGAGTGCTCAAGGAACAGGGGCATGACAAATCGGCTGCCGTGTCTGCCCTGCGCAAGCTCGAATCCCTGTCCCAGGGCAGTGCCAGCGTATTTTCCAGCCACCCCGATTCGGGTAGCCGGGCCGATCGTATCGAAGCCATGTAACCGGTGCCAATGGGTCGGGCCGGTCCAGCTTTTCCGGCTCTACCCTTCCGGCTCTACCCTTCCGGCTCTAACCTCACGGCCGTTCTCTTTCGATCCTTCTCTTCTGATTCACTGCTTGCACTGCAGCTCTATTGACCTGCCCCTTCCGGTCCTACCGGTTACTCGCTCGGGCCTGACCCCGGCCTCTGTAAAGCATTCTCTTGCTCTACTGACAATGCACGCTTGAATGCCGTTTTTTGCTGAATCAGCGTGCACGCCTGGGCGATGAGCGCAGCATTGGGTGAATACACCAAGCGCTTGTTGGTAAACAGCAGCACTTCTCCAAAATTGACCGTTTTTTCCAGTGGCAAAATATGCAACATGTTTTGCCGTTCAAAATATCGGGCAATACCTTGCGGCATCGCCGCCACCAAATTTTCACGCGCCAGCATGATTACATTTGTCATTGTGGTGCTGGAGCGGATGGCAATGCTCGGGTGCGCCAGTCCGAAAGAGTCGCACAGTTCGATCAGCTTCGCATTTGCATAGGTACCCGCTTGTGGAAAAATCCAGGTACAGTCGTGCAGGTGTCCGGCATCCAGCTTGCGGATCTGCGCCAGGGGATGCTGCAGTCCGCAAACCAGCACCATAGGTTCGTAATCCAGAATGATCCGGTCAAAGCCACTCAGATCGATCAGTTCAGTCCTGCGTCCTATAACGATATCCAGGAGGCCGACATTGAGTTTTTCCAGCATGGGCTCAATAATGCCGTCTTCAATGCTCACCTGCAAATCCGGCACCTGCGCAAGCAATGCGCTAAGCAAATCCGGCACGACCGATAATGTGGCCGATGGCAATGCGCCAATGGCCAGCGTACGCTGCCCGTGATACTGGACCTGACTGAGTTCGGACTGTATGCGCCGCGTCGCGTGCAGGACCTGACGAGCATACTCGATCATCAGGCTGCCGTAGGCAGTGGGCACGGTTCCCGTCGCACTTCGTTCAAACAGGGCATAACCCACCTCCTGCTCGAGCTGGGACAAAACCTTGGACGCTGCCGGCTGGGTCATGTGCAACTGCACCGACGCCTTGTGCAGATTCTGCAGTCTCAGCCAATGCAACAAGCAGATCAGCCTGGCGTTTTTTCAGATGAAACATGGGGTTATGCCAAATTGGTTATACGGTGAGTCGATAAATGAATTTTACAGAGTAAAGGGAACTGTGGAACACTTGAACGCATAATCATATCAAGGAGACAATTTCATGAGTCATTTCCTAAAATGCGTTCTAGCGCCGCTACTGGCCTGCTGTATCGGCCCGGCAGCCATCGCTGCCACGGCACTACCACAACAGATTACGGTTATTGTTCCCTACGCGCCCGGCGGCGCCGTGGATGCACTGACCCGGATCCTGGCCAAACAGCTGGCTGCCGACCAAGGCATCAATCTAGTCGTTGAAAACAAGCCCGGCGCCGGTGGTTCGATTGCGGCCCAACAGGCGGTGCGCGGCAAGCCAGACGGACGCACACTGCTGATGGGCACCTCCAATACCCACGGTATCAATAGCGTTGTCATACCAGGCTTGAAATATGATCCCATCAAGGACTTTACCGCGGTCGCAGATGTTGCCGAGAACATTGTCATTCTTGCGGCCAATAAAGACTTTCCAGCCAATACGCTGACCGAGGCTGTCGATCTTATTGCTCGATCACCCGGTAAATACAGCTTCGGATCGCCAGGCGTTGGCAGCGTGCATGCGTTGGCGATGGAGCAGTTTGCACAAAAACTGGGCCTCAATATCACCCATGTCGCTTATAAGGGTGCCGGCCCGGCCATGACAGACACCGTCGCCGGCAATATTCCACTTGTGATGGCGGGCGTGGTGCCGGCCAAGCCATTTCTTGCCGACAAACGAATCAAGATACTGGGCATCGCCAACCCCCGAGACGATATGTTCAGCGGGGTAGCTGAAGTGGCCCAAACGCAATATTTTTCTGATATTCAGAAAGATACATCAGTGCAGTCATGGATTGGTCTTTTTGCACCGGCCGGCCTGGCGCCAGATCTGGCCGACAGTTTGCATGCGGCATTCGAAAAAGTAATCAAATCGGAGGCCTTTGCCAAAGAGCTCACGCCATTGGGAATGGTTCCCAACATCTCCAGCCGCCAGGCGTTTGCCGATAAAGTCAGCGCCAACGTGCAACGCTGGCAAAAAGCCCTTTCATCAACCAAACCGGCCAAACAATAAGGCAATACCATGAGCAGACCAGTCAACTTTCTTATGTTCATAACAGACCAGTTGCGGGCCGACCATCTGGGCTGCTATGGCAATCGCGTGGTGCAGACGCCAAACATTGATGCCATTTCCAAAAAAGGGTTTCGGCTGGACAATATGCATGTGGCGACGCCTATCTGCATGCCGAATCGCGCCAGCATGATGACCGGTCGTTACCCTTCGGTGCATGGAGCGCGCCACAACGGCATACCGCTATCGCTTAAAGCACGCACTTTCGTGGAAACACTGCGTCTGTCCGGCTATCAAACCGCACAGGTCGGCAAAATACATCTGCAGAACATGACTGCGTTGGCGCCACTCTGGCCACAGGATCCGGCAGACCGGTTGTGCGACGAAGCCTTTGAAGCTGATAACGGTAACTATGAACAGGAAAAGCGTGGCAAATGGCTGGACAGCGATCATTACGATCTTGACTATCCGTACTACGGGTTCGAGCAAGTCTATCTGGTGGATGATCATGCCGACATCGTGCATGGTCACTACCGCTACTGGCTGCGTCGTGAAGTGCCCAATGCGGAATCATTGATCGGGCCCGACAATGCCATACCGGCGCCGGACTATAAATTGACCCGGATCGGCCAGGCATGGCGCACCCGGCTGACCGTAGAGCAGTATCCTTCGGCCTATATCGCCGACCGCAGCATTGACCTGCTTAACGACTACGCCGGCAGCGAACAGCCTTTTTTTCTGCAAGTGTCATTTCCGGATCCGCATCATCCCTTTACCCCACCCGGTCAATATTGGGATATGTACAAGCCCGAGGACATGGCCCTGCCCGCTTCATTCTATAGCGATCATGAGCCACCGCAACATGTCCAATGGCTCTATCAACGTCGCGATTCCGGTGCAGCGACAAAAAAAGGCACTGCCGTATTTGCCTGCGACGAGCGCGAAGCAAAGGAAGCGTTGGCGTTGAACTATGGCTCCATCAGCAATATCGATGCGCAAATCGGCCGGGTGATGGCCGAACTGGAACGCCTGGGACTGCAGGACAATACGATTGTCATTTTTACCAGTGACCACGGGGATTTTCTGGGTGATCACCAGCTTATGCTAAAGGGCCCGATTCATTACCGAGGCCTGACCCGCGTTCCTTTCATCTGGTCAGACCCAACCATGCCTGCCGCTGCCAACAAAGTGTCCGGCGCCCTTGCCAGCACCATCGACATTGCACCGACCGTCCTGGCGCGCGCCCGTGTGCCCGCATTCAATGGCATTCAGGGCCAGGACATGCAGCCGTTGATGGACGGTCGCAGCAATGGCCTGCGCGATTCGCTGTTGATTGAAGAAGAAGGCCAACGCGTCATTCTGAGCATTGACACACGCGTGCGCTGCCGAACATTATTAACGCAGCGCTATCGCATGACCATTTACGACGCCGCCTCCTGGGGCGAACTCTATGATCTGCAGAACGACCCCGACGAAATGATTAACCTATGGGAGACACCTGCAGCGTCAAACATTCGGGCCATGATGATGGAAAAACTGGCCTATACCAACCTGGAACTGGTTGAGAAAAGCCCTATCCAAGTGCTTTGGCCTGATTCAGATCGCTGGCCAACGATACCGACGCAATAGCGCCGGTCAACCTGTTGCTGTATAGCCGAATGGCTATATGGCCAAATCGATTCCAGGACGATGTGCACAGCAACCAAGAGCGATGCCATCATACCTGGAACAGGAGACAACCATGTCAATGATCATTTCCATTGCAAAACACGCACTGGCCGCCGGCCTGGCGCTCGCCTTTGCCAACCAGGCTTACGCAGCCTATCCAGACAAGCCAATCACCATCATTGTGAATTATCCTCCCGGCGGAGCACTTGATTTGGCCACCCGTGCCGTCAGCGCCAACCTGTCGGCCCAGTTCGGCCAACCGATAGTGATTGAGAACAAGCCCGGCGCATCCGGACTGATCGGCGCAGAAAATGCAGCCCGCCAGAAGCCGGATGGCTACACGTTTCTTGCAACCATCGACTCGCTGGTCACCGTCAATCCGCTTATATTCGGACAAAAACGTTTCAACCCGGAAACTGCGCTGGATTTGATCAGTCTGCTGGGCACATTCGAACAGGTCCTGCTGGTTCCAAAAACATCGGAAATCAAAGATCTCCCATCCTTGATTGCGGCATCCAAGGCCAAAGCGCTGAACTACTCATCGGCAGGCGCAGGCACGCCCGGGCACCTGGCCATGGAAAGCCTGCGACTGGCGCTGGGCATTAACCTGACCAACATCCCGTTCAAGGGCAATGCGCCGGCCTTGAATGCGCTGCTTGGCAACCAGGTGGAGGCAGGGTTTCTGGCACTTGGCGGCTCTACCTTGCAGCATATCAAGGCGGGAAAACTGGTCCCGCTTGCCGTGGCTGGAAAGGCAAGAGAACCCGCGCTACCGGATACCCCTACCCTGTCGGAAAGCGGCATTGAAGCCCTGAAAGATTTTGACATGCAGTTTGCCTTCTTGCTGATGGCGCCCAAGGGCTGGACAAAGCGATTACCGAAAAGTGGAGCGCAGCAATCGCACAGGCAATGCAATCGGCGCAGATCAAAACTCAGTTTGACAACTTGAATGTACACAGGGTGAGCGGGTCAACGCAAGAAGCGCAACAATGGATGATGAAATACGGCAGCCGCATCCGCGATACCATCAGCAAAGCCAATATCAAAGTCGAATAAGACGCTGCTGTGCCCTGTGCGAACAAGCATCTGTTGTATCACGCATGCTGACGCCGTTTTATGGTGGATACGACTTCAGAGGACGACGGGTCTGATATATATTCCGGTCTGGGCGCCCGTTTGATGCGGGCACCAGCGACATAGCGGTCGGTGCTTTGAATCCGGGTAGCTTGAACCTTGGCGCTTCGAACTAGCACTAGTCAAGTTGCGGATAATCAAATTGCTATTATCGCTACACAGAAAAGCATTTCACCCGTGGCACCGACCTCAGAAAGGCCGATATCAGGGGTGAAATTTATGCCAAACGTGTTTCCTGCTACATCGTGCAGGCAGATTTATAAATTGCATCTGCCTGCACGTACTGCAACGGGACGGGATCAGATTGCTTTTTCCAGTTCGGGTACGGCGGTGAACAGGTCAGCAACCAAGCCGTAGTCGGCAACGCCAAAAATCGGCGCTTCCGGGTCTTTATTGACAGCCACGATGACTTTGGAGTCTTTCATGCCGGCCAGATGCTGGATGGCACCTGAAATACCGATAGCCACGTACAGTTGCGGCGCAACGATTTTACCGGTTTGGCCAACCTGCCAGTCATTCGGAGCGAAACCGGCGTCAACCGCAGCACGCGAAGCGCCCAATGCGGCACCAAGCTTGTCGGCCAGCGGCTCGAGCAGCTTGAAGTTTTCTGCACTGCCCATGCCGCGACCGCCAGACACAACAACCGTTGCCGCCGTCAGTTCAGGACGATCATTCTTGGCTACTTCACGACCCACAAATGAAGACAGACCGGAATCGGCAACTGCCTGCAGGGTTTTGATTTCGGCACTGCCGCCTTCGGCAGCGACACCATCAAAAGAGGTAACGCGCACGGTGATGACTTTTTTCTCGTCGGAAGACTGCACGATGGCTACGGCATTACCGGCATAAATGGGACGCTCGAATGTGTCTGGAGAATCGACCGCAGTAATATCGGAAATCTGCGCTACATCCAGTTTCGCGGCAACGCGCGGCGCCACATTTTTACCGGATGCTGTCGCAGGAAAAACGATATGGCTGTAATCGCCGGCAACCGCCAGGACCTGCTCGGCTACGTTTTCGGCCAGGGAATCTTTCAGATGGTCGGCATCGGCCAGCAACACGCTGGCAACACCGGCTACTTTGGCCGCCTGGGCTGCGACATCCTGTGCACCGCTGCCGGCAACCAGAATGTGAATATCGCCACCGATTTTCTGTGCAGCTGCGACCGCATTCAATGTTGCCGGCTTTAACTGCTGGTTATCATGCTCTGCAATAACTAGAGTTGTCATATTAAATCACCTTCGCTTCATTTTTGAGTTTGTCTACCAGCGCTGCCACATCGGCCACTTTGATACCCGCCTTGCGTGAAGGTGGTTCGCTCACTTTCAGTGTTTTGATCCGTGGCGTGACATCGACTCCCAGTTCTTCCGGTGTCAGTGTATCCAGCTGCTTTTTCTTCGCTTTCATGATGTTTGGCAGCGTAACGTAGCGCGGTTCATTCAGACGAAGATCGGTTGTGATAATGGCAGGCAGTTTCACCGAAATGGTTTCAAGACCACCGTCGACTTCACGCGTCACTTTGGCATTCTCGCCCTCGATGACGACCTTGCTGGCAAACGTGGCTTGCGGCCAGCCCAACAGCGCAGCAAGCATCTGGCCGGTCTGGTTGGCGTCGTCGTCAATAGCCTGCTTACCCAGAATGACCAGATTGACCTGTTCTTTCTCGGCAACTGCCTTGAGCAGCTTGGCCACGGCCAGGGGTTGCAACTCGACATCGGTCTGAACCAGCGCAGCGCGGTCAGCACCAATGGCCATGGCCGTGCGCAGCGTTTCCTGGCACTGCGCCACACCGCAAGAGACCGCAATGACTTCTGTGGCCGTACCTGCTTCCTTGAGCCGTGTTGCTTCTTCGACAGCGATTTCATCAAACGGATTCATTGACATCTTCACGTTTGCAATATCAACGCCAGACTGATCTGACTTCACGCGTACTTTGACGTTGTAGTCAACAACACGCTTAACAGGCACCAATACCTTCATCCAACAATCTCCTTGATTTACGGGGCACTCGCCCCGGACTTATTACTGAACCCGATTATTTTACATGCTTGCCACGAGCGATTTGACTAATTCAATCAATCACGTGAATTTTGCGTTTTCTGTTTTGCACAGCGCAACAAACCGCCCCATATCGGCCAAATGGAGCGGCTTTTCAGATCAATAACCGGCTTTTATCGCAAAAAAAACGGCCCGGCTGCTTACAACCCGGCCAGCGTTCGGATATGGGCCTCTACACTTCGCCCCAGCGCCGATAGTGCATAGCCGCCCTCAAGCATGCTCACGATCCGCCCATGACTGTATTTGTCGGCGATTGCCTTGACCTGGCTGGTGAGCCAGACGTAATCCTTTTCCACCAGATCAAGCTGCCCCATATCGTCCTCGCGATGGGCGTCAAAACCGGCCGAAATAAAAATCAGCTCGGGCCTGAATGCCTCCAGCGCCGGCAGCCATTGATCGGCAACCAGTTCACGGATTTTGTCGGCTTTGGTGTAGGCAGCCACGGGACTGTTGTGCATATTGTCAGCCGGATGGTCCACACCGCTGTTCGGAAACAGGGGGTATTGAAAGAAACTGCACATCATGACCGACTCATCGTTGGCAAATGCCGCTTCAGTGCCATTGCCATGATGAACATCGAAGTCGACAATGGCGATACGCTTGATACCATATTGCTGCTGCGCATAGCGTACGCCAATTGCCACATTATTCAGAAAGCAGAATCCGCTGGCCCGCGCCGGCTCGGCATGATGCCCCGGTGGCCGGACAGCGCAAAAAGCATTGCGTGCATGGCCGGCCATGATCTGATCAATGGCCTCCAGCCCGGCGCCTGCCGCATGTAATGCCGCCTGCCATGTATGAGGATTCATGCAGGTTTCTTCGGTATCGACATTGAAATACCCTTGCTGTGGTGCATGCTCGCGCAGAAACCGCAAGTGTTCCTCGGTATGAACACGCAACAGGTCTGCCTCCTGCGCTTCGCGCGCCGGCACATGCGTCAGAAAATCGGCAAGACCGCTTGCGACAAGCCGGTCATTGATGGCATCCAGCCGCGCCGGCGACTCTGGATGCCAGGCATGCATTTCGTGCCTGTGGCACGAAGAATGCGTTATGAATAGTGTCTCCACAATATTCGTCCTGCTTTCAAATAACTGATTTACTATTGATTGATCTTATTTTATCTGCATACAATCTACCATATTTTGCGGCGCAACGAGACGCGCGGCAATCCTGCGGCCTTACTCAATCTCCCAGTTTTTGCAGCAATTTGTGGCATGATGCTGCTAATTGCCATATACGAACACAACTTCACGGGGTTCCTCTTGAAACGATCATTTGCACTGCTTGTTCCTGTATTGCTGCTGTCCCTGGCAGCCTGCTCCTCCACCAGCCAATCGGGCAATAACGGCTCGGCAACCTCAGCGGGCGCCAGCGGACCCACCGGCTGGGCTGCAGAAAATAGAAAGTTAAGCGCGGACCGGAACACCTTTGTGGCCCAAGTGTCGGAGCGTCATGGCATACCACGCTCGCATATCGAACAGTTGCTTGCCACGGCTACCGTGGATGATCGGGTCATTCGCCTGATGACCCCCAAGGGTTCGGGCGGACGCGTCACCCGTGCCTGGCAAAGCTATCGCAACCGTTTCGTTGAGCCGATTCGTCTGCGCAAGGGAACCGCATTCTGGAACGCCAACCGACAAACGCTGAACCGGGCCGAGAAAACTTACGGTGTACCAGCGGCCATCATTGCCTCCATCATTGGTGTGGAAACTGTGTACGGCGAACAGACCGGATCATTCCGCGTTCTGGATACCCTGTACACGCTGGGCTTTAACCATCCGGAACCGAACCGCCCTGAAAAAGGCCAGATGTTCCGTAACCAGCTGGCTGCCCTGCTGGATCTGGACTATCGCGACAAAGTGGACGCCAACAGCGCGACAGGATCATTTGCCGGTGCTATCGGCCTGCCGCAATTTATGCCGGTCAGTATCGAGCACTATGCGGTCGACGGCGATAATGACGGGCATATTGACCTGCGCTACAGTACGCAGGACGCCATTTTGTCCGTGGCCAACTACCTTGCCAAGCATGGCTGGCGTGCCGACACCCCCGTCTTCGCGCCGGTCACATTGCCGGCCGGCGCAGCCTCGCTGGTCGACGGCGGTCTGGAACCTTCAATGAGCTGGAGCCAGCTGCAAAGTCGCGGCGCGACACTGCGCGCCGGCAGCACGGGCGGTACCTGGCAGAACGGCAAGGAAATCGGCGTGATTGACCTGCGCGACGAAGTGCGCGGCAGCCATGAATATCGCACGGCCACCCGCAACTTTTTCGCGATCACCAAATACAATCGCAGCTATTTTTATGCCGCCTCTGTGGCAGAGCTGGCCTATGGCCTGGCAAGCAGGCAACGTAGCAGCGGCTATCAGGTAACCATGCCGTATTGATGTTGTATGTGTCCAGACAAGCGCCAGTGTGTGCCCGGATAACCTGTCGGTGGCTGACAGACCCTGGCCCAGGCCCTTGCCGGTTAACACAAGAGCAATGAGCAATCGGCAACCATCAGGCTGCCGGCCATAAGCACAGATTTATTACGCCGCTTTGTTATGCGGGTTTTATTGCTTGAACCTGCGATCAGCAATGAAATGGGCGCAGCAAAAGGGCCACCGGCATATCCTGTCCGGTGACCCTTTTATTCATTGGCCAATAATAAAATCTTTGTACCCGATCCGGTCAAACCAGAAACCGTACCGGGCCGGCTGCACCATCAACCGTGAGAGAACTGAGCCTCTTCGGTAGAACCGGTCAGCGCTGTTGTCGAAGAGCGTCCTCCTTCGATAGTCTGGGTGACGGCGTCGAAATAGCCTGTACCCACTTCGCGCTGATGTTTGACAGCGGTAAAGCCCAGCTCTGCCGCAGCAAACTCTTTCTGCTGCAACTCAACAAATGCACTCATCTGGTTGCGTGCATAACCATGAGCCAGTTCAAACATGCCATAGTTCAGTGCATGGAAGCCTGCAAGCGTGATGAACTGGAATTTGTAGCCCATGGCGCCCAGTTCGCGCTGGAATTTGGCGATGGTGACATCGTCCAGGTTCTTTTTCCAGTTAAACGATGGCGAGCAGTTATAAGCCAGCAATTTTCCAGGGAACTGTTTATGAATGGCTTCCGCAAATTTTTTCGCATCGTCCAGATTCGGTGTTGATGTCTCGCACCACAACAGGTCTGCATATGGTGCATAAGCCAGCCCGCGCGAAATTGCCTGGTCCATACCTGGTTTGGTGCGGAAAAAGCCTTCTGGCGTGCGCTCGCCGGTCAGGAACGGCTGATCGTTCTCATCGACGTCGCTGGTAATCAAATCGGCTGCATCAGCATCGGTACGCGCCAGCAGCACGGTGGGCACGCCCATCACGTCTGCGGCCAGACGTGCCGAGACCAGCTTGGCGACTGCTTCACGCGTTGGAACCAACACCTTGCCGCCCATGTGACCGCATTTTTTAACCGAAGCCAGCTGATCCTCAAAGTGAACACCTGAAGCGCCGGCATCGATCATGCTTTCATCAGCTCAAACGCATTCAATACGCCGCCGAATCCGGCTTCTGCATCGGCAATGATCGGCGCAAAGTAGTCGACATAGCCCTCATCGCCCTCTTCTTTGCCTTCCATCCATTGAATCTGGTCACAGCGTGTCAGCGAATTGTTGATACGGCGTACCACTGTAGGGACTGAGTTTGCGGGATACAGCGACTGGTCCGGATACATTTCACCTGCAATATTGGCATCGCCGGCTACCTGCCAGCCCGACAAATAGATCGCTTTGAGACCGGCCTTGATCTGTTGCATTGCCTGGTTGCCCGTCAACGCGCCCAGTGTATTGACAAAAGGCTCGTTGTTGAGCAAGCTCCACAGTTTTTCTGAACCGGTACGAGCCAGTGTGTACTCATTTTGCCGGGAACCACGCAGCTTGATAACTTCTTCGGCGCCATAACCCCGTTTGATGCCCTGCCAGCGAGGATTTTCTGCCCATTCTTTTTGCAGGTTACGGATGGCGGTTTCGCGTTTTGACATGATTAACTCCTATATATAAAAAAAGATTCCATGGAGAAAATTCTATCTGAACACCGCAGTGCAATATACACTTATATCTTATATAAGACTAATTATTATATTTATATTATTCAATAGGTTATATTTTTCGTTTTATATTATGAAATCAAATTTGCGATAATGAAATATAAATTTTGCGATCGCAGCATGTAAAATTCATGTTATGAAATCGCAATATCATAATGTGAAATTTGCCAGTATTTCATCGCTCATCATGCGTCTGCGTCACCACAGGGTTTTCTCCACGAAAATTTGTCAGCGCAGTCAGACTGACACGTCCGCAGAACCAGCACTGAAGCTGAAAAACCCTGATATTATGCTGGCCGGTCATTGCCGATGTATGCGATATGCGAAATGCGGAATGCGACTGAACAGGTGCGCAGACATGCGCCCGTGAGTACATGCATAGCAGGCGACCGCATCGTCGGTTTACAGGCAACCACGCCGCCAGTCATCGCTAGCGGCAAACAGCACGCCCACAATTGGCCAGAAAAGGCGCAAATACAGTGTTGCGGTCATATTCGAACGCAGACGGCTCATAACAAGCTGTGGCGATCGCTAATTGTTAAATTGCCCCGAAGCAGGACCAGAAAAGATTGGAGACAGACACGTACAGGTCGGGGTTGAGGTACAGGGAAAACACAAACAGGAGCACCACCAGTGCCAGGCCGTATCCAGCCAATCGTTTGATGCTTGGTTTGACGTTTGTCATCATGGGAGCCTCCCCGTAAATTTGACGATGCGCACGTGGGCGCTTCGAATAAAACAATGATTACCGGTATAAATATGGGGTCGCTGTGACAATATGTCCAGAGATCATCAGATTCAGTATACGCCACAATCGCGTCGGGTCAATGACCGGGTTGCTATCTACCTCTTTACTGAGGCGCCGGCGCAAACGACGACTGATGACCTGTTTGCAATTGGTTTAAAGCCCGCATTATCGCCATCAAAGCAGCCTCTGGGTCGCCCGGCAATTGAACCGATTACGCGGCACTACCCTGGGCAACAGAATGGACTTGCTGCTGCCTGCGAGCGCAATAAGCAACCCAGAACGCGGCCAGCACGGCGCCAAACAGCGCCAGGCCAGACACCAGCCAGGGGCCGCGATACGTTTGGTGATCCAGCATAAAACCGTATACGACAGGTCCTAACGCAGAACCCACGTCCATGCCGGAATAGACAAGACCGTAAACGGAGCCAAGGGCACCTTTGGGCGTAACGCGTCGAACCAGCATATCGCGCGACGGCCCGGCCATGCCGCTTAAGAAACCGGCCACGCACAGGCCGGCCACGGCCAGACCCGAAGGGAGCATTCCCATAGCCAGCAGAATAAAAACAAGTCCCGACGTGGCCAGCGAACCGGCCACAATACGTTCGGTCCTGTCGGTGCTGCCCGCAAGAAAGCCGCCTATGAGCAGGCCCACGCCCGCTGAAACCATATACATGGACAGCGCGGAGCTGGCCCATTCCTTGCCAATGCCGTATAGCGATCCAAGAATGGGAATCGTAAAATTCTGCACCGATGACATTGAACCCGAGGTAAATGCAAAGAACAGGAATGCGCCCACAGCGCCGGGTTTTTCATGCAGCATGCGCAGCTTGGCGGCAAAACCGGGCTCAGCCGCGCGGGGCCGCTCCTGAACCGACTCATCGGCCTGCTTGTCGTCCGTTGCCGCACCCTTTGCATCGGTCTGCGCCGCCGGCGTTGCCAGCAGCGATGCCCCGATAAAGGTTGCCAGAAACAGAGCAAAAAGCACAACGGCGGCGGCTGCCGCGGCAAAGCGCCATGAACCGGTCTGAACAATAAAAAAGGTAATGAAGATGGGCGCCAGTGCCCAGCCCAGATTGCCCGATACGCCGTGAATGCTGAAAGCATGGCCCAGCCGTCGCTGGCTCACATTCTGGTTGATAATGGAAAAGTCAACCGGATGAAAGACCGAGTTGCCGGCACCGCCGATGAAAGCAGCAATAATGAAGACCCAATACGCGTCAGCCACTGCAATCAGCAACGCCGAGGCGACCATACAGGCCAATCCGAAACGCAATACGGGACGCGCCCCCAGATGGTCTACGACAAAGCCTGATGACGCTTGCCCGAATCCGGAGACCACAAAGAATACCGTAGCCAGAAACCCCAGTTCTGCAAAACTATAGCCAAAATCCCGATTTAGCGACAGGTACAGCGACGGCAACACCAGCTGATAAAAATGCGAGCCGCCATGCAACAGCCCGATCAGCGCAATCACCTTCCAGTCTCTTGAATCCCCATCTGCATTGGGAGCCCTGATCGAAGAAGTCAGAACCTGCGAAGTCATATGATACCTGTGATAGCCGGATGAATATGCCGGAAAAATGCGTTAGTTTTGCTGCTGCTTGATGATAGGCCAGGCTTTCTTCATGTAGTAGAACATGGACCAGATCGTCAGAATGGCGGCAATGTATACCAATACCGTCCCGATGGGTGCAAACGGAATCGCATGCCAATCCTGATAAAACAGCAGGCAGGGAATGGCGGTCATTTGCGCAGCGGTTTTGAATTTACCCAGCCAATGCACCGCCACGCTATCGCGTGCACCGATGGTTGCCATCCATTCGCGCAGCGCCGAAATGGTTATCTCACGCCCGATAATGATAAGTGCAATAAATGAATCAAGCCTGTTCAGATCAAGCAGGATCAACAGGGCTGCGCATACCATCAGCTTGTCTGCAACCGGATCCAGAAAGGCGCCGAACGATGAAGTCTGATTCCAGCGTCGGGCCAGCCAGCCATCGAACCAATCTGTGAGTGCTGCAAAAATAAAGGCCAGCGCGCCGATGGTATCGCGCACCGGGACGTCGATCCAGTGCAGCGGCAGATAGTAAAGCGCAATGACCAGCGGAATCATGGCGATCCGCATCCAGGTCAGGATAATAGGTATGTTCAGTGGCATAGGGCTTTAATACACAAAATACGGCGGAGGCATTATGTGTAATCCTACCACTAACGCAAAGATTCATAGATGCGTTCAGCAAGTTCCCTGGAAATACCTTCTACCGAACGCAAATCGTCGATGCTGGCGGCAGCCACGCCGGAAAACCCGCCGAAACGCGCCAGCAGTTTCTGCCTGCGTTTGGCGCCCACGCCTTCGATTTCTTCCAGTCGCGACACATTTCGGGCCTTGGCGCGGCGCGCCGCATGCCGGTGATGGCAAACCGGTGGGCTTCATCGCGCACCTGGGCCACCAGCATCAGCGCTGCCGACCCCAGCCCAAGCGCCACCGGTTCCCGTTCGTCGGTAAACACCAGGGTCTCCAGGCCGACCTTGCGCCCTTCTCCCTTGGCCACCCCGACAATCACACGGGTGTCCAGACCGAATTCCACAAATACCTGGCGGGCGATTTCGACCTGCCCCTTGCCGCCGTCAATCAGCACCACTTCTGGTAGCGGTGCCTCGCCGTCAGCCACCTTGGAAAAGCGGCGAATCAGCACCTGGCGCATGGCCGCGTAATCATCTCCCTCGGTAATGCCGGCGATGTTATAACGGCGATATAAGGATGGCTGCATATCATGATGGTGGTAAACCACACAGGATGCCTGGGTTGCCTCGCCAGCGGTATGACTGATGTCAAAGCATTCGATGCGCAACGCATCGAGCGATTCATCATCTGTATCCAATTGCAGCAGCTCGGCCAGCGCACGTGTGCGCGCAGCCCGCGAAGCCGATTCGGACAGCGTGCGCGCCAGGGAAAACTCGGCATTGCGCAAGGCCTGATCCAGCCAGGTGCGGCGCACCCCCTGAGGGCGTGTCTGCAACCGGGTTTTGATTCGCGATGGCTGCTGTTCATTGAGCAGCGCCAGCAGATTTTCATCAGCCAGCGCCTCCGAACAGACCAGCACCGGCGGTAGCGGATTTTCCAGGTAATGCTGTGCAATGAAGGCCGTCATGACCTCGGCGCGATTTTCACCATCGGCCTGCGTCGGAAAAAACGAGCGGTCGCCAAGATGCCGGCCACCACGCACCATGGCCAGGTTCACACATGCCTTATCGGCCGCCTGCGCCACGGCAATGATATCGACATCGGTCTTGTCCACCTCTTCCATCGACTGCTGATGCAGCACCGTTGCCAGTGCATGCATCTGGTCCCGCAGCGCCGCAGCCTGCTCAAAGCGCAATTGGTCAGAGGCCTGCTGCATACGTGCCTGCAGATCATTCACCACGTCGTCGGCCTCGCCATCCAGAAAACGCACGGCCTGCTGCACATCACGCTTGTAATCTTCTTCGTCGATAAAGTTGACGCAAGGCGCAGTACACCGTCCGATCTGATACTGCAGACAGGGTCGCGAGCGATTGGCAAAAACGGTGTCCTCACAGGTACGCAAGCGAAACACCTTCTGCAGAATCTGTATGGTTTCGCGTACGGCCCAGGAATCGGATACGGCCCGAAAAAACGCCCCTTGCGACTCGTAATGCCACGATAGTACGCAATTCGCGGATAATCATGTGCACTGATCATCAGGTACGGGTACGACTTATCGTCACGAAACAGGATGTTGTAACGCGGCCGCAGACTCTTGATCAGGTTGTTTTCCAGGATCAGCGCCTCGGCCTCGGACCGCGTCACCGTGACTTCCACGCGCCACACCCGTGCGACCATTAGCGCAATACGCGGGCTGTCAGGGTTTTCTGAAAGTAGGAAGAAACGCGTTTTTTCAGATCCCGGGCCTTGCCCACATACAATACCGTGCCTTCCGCATCCAGATGACGGTAAACGCCAGGCAGGTGCGGCAGGTCACTCAGAAAGGATTTGAGATCGAAAGTCTCGGGCATACTGATATCGTGGGTCTGATTGCAGGGTATTCCAGTCCATGAACGGCACAGCCGGCTTCAGGGCACGGATTCGGGCAACCGATGTGGCCGCCGGCGCGACTGTCAGGGAAGCGAGTAAGGTATCGGCCAGATCGGGACGGTTGCATACCAATACCATATCACATCCGGCAGACAGTGCGGCCTGAGCACGAGCGGTGATGTCGCCGGCAACCGATGCCCCTTCCATGGTCAGGTCGTCGGAAAAAACCACGCCATCGTACTTCAGGCGCTGGCGCAGGATCTGTTGCACCCAAACCTTGGAAAAACCGGCAGGCGCGGCGTCCACCTTGGGATAGATGACATGTGCCGGCATCACGGCCGATAGCACCGGTGCGCCCAGCCAATCATAGGGCATGGCATCGTCTGCCATGATTTGCTCCAGATCCCGTTCGTCTACCGGGATGGCGACATGAGAGTCGGCATCGACAAAACCATGGCCGGGAAAATGCTTGCCGCAGGAGCGCATACCGGCCAGACTCAGGCCCTGAATCAGCGCCCGCGCCAGCATTGCAACAACCCGCGGATCCCGATGAAAGGCGCGGCTGCCAACAACCTTGCTGACACCGTAGTCCAGATCCAGAACGGGTGTAAAGCTGAAATCCACGCCACAGGCGCGCAACTCGGCGGCCAGGACATAACCGATTTCGGTCGCGGCACGCATGGCCTGCAGCGGATTGCGCTCCCAATAACGTCCCAGGTCCTGCATGGATGGCAGCTGTGTAAAACCCTTGTCGCGAAACCGTTGTACCCGGCCACCCTCATGATCGACGGCAATCAGCAGTGGTTCATCGCGGGCTTCGTGAATTTGCGCGGTCAGCTCGGCCAGTTGCTGCGGATTGTCGTAATTGCGGGCAAACAGGATAACCGCGCCGGTTAGCGGATGCGCCAGGCGATCGCGCTCCTGACTGGTCAGGCTGTGGCCGGCAACATCAAGCATCACCGGACCGGGCATTTGCCGACCAGCGGCAGCAGCGGCGGCCGAATGGGCAGATCGGCTGGCAGGACGGGATTGGGAAACAGACACCTGGACTCCTTTATGGTGTTTTGGGTAACAGGTTGATTAAACCGGCTTACGTTCCACCATGGCAAAGGCCATGGCCAGATCGGCTTCATCGGTCAGGGAAATATGGGCCGGTCCGAAACGGGATTCATACCACTCTTTCAGGGGCGATGCCAGCACCACCAGCGGCTTTCCGCTAGGCGCATTGAGCGTTTGCATGCGCGACCACGTCATGGGTACGCGCATGCCCAGCCCGATCGCCTTGGAAAAAGCCTCTTTGGCAGCAAAGCGGGTAGCCAGAAACCGGATGCCGCGCTGCGGGTCACGCGCCTGTCTGCGCAGAAACTTCTCGCGCTCCTGGGGCCCTAGAATCCGGGCGACAAAACGATCGCCAAAGCGCTCGTAAGCCTGGGCGATTCGATGGATATGGATCAGGTCCGTACCGATACCGGCAATCGCTGCAGGCAGTGTGACTTCGTTAGCCATGGGCATTTCACCGTGAAGTGCTAAAGCTTGATAAAATGTTCTCGGTAGTACTTGAGTTCGTCAATGGATTCGTAAATATCAGCCAGTGCTTCATGCCGGCTTTTCTTGTCGAATCCTTTGTAGACCTCCGGTTTCCAGCGACGGGACAATTCCTTGAGCGTACTGACATCCAGATTGCGGTAATGAAAGTAGCTTTCGAAACGTGGCATGTACTTGTACATGAAACGCCGGTCCTGGCTGATCGTATTGCCGCAAAGTGGTGATGCGCCTTTGGGTACCAGCGGCGCAAGAAAGTCGAGCAGGATGTCTTCCGCCTGTTCTTCGGTGAGTACAGAGGTGCGCACTTTTTCGGTCAGGCCGCTACGGCCATGGGTAGATGTATTCCATTTATCCATGCCCGCCAGTACCTCATCGGACTGGTGAATAACCAGAACCGGGCCTTCCGCTACCAGCGTGAGGTCCGGTTCAGTGACGACAACAGCACTTCCAGAATACGTTCTTTTTCGGGATCCAGGCCGCTCATTTCCATGTCCAGCCATACCAGTCGCAGATCATTTACCGCCATTTTCGATCCTTATTGTTCAGAAACATTATTTTCGCACAGAGCACACAACAGAAATGTCCCCAACCCCGTTTACGCTTTTATTTGTCCTTTTCCTTCTTCTAGAGACGATCACCCATTTGTGGCTGGCAAGCCGTCAGGCTCGCCATGTTATGCGCCATCGCGCCAGGGTGCCGGACGAATTTGCCGAAAAAATCGGGCTGCAAAGTCACCAGCGCGCCGCCGACTACACCGTCGAGCGCATGAAGCTGTCCGTGACCCGGCGGGTCTTCGATGCAATGGTGCTCATTGCCTTTACCCTGCTTGGTGGTCTGCAACTGATCAATGAGTTTCTGATCAGCGTTATTCCCCACGATTTCTGGCGCCAGATTCTGCTGCTCGGTTCGGTTCTGCTGATTTCCGGTGCACTGCAACTGCCCTTTAGCTTGTGGAAGCAATTTAAACTGGAACAGAAATTCGGCTTCAACCGCATGACGTTTGGCCTGTTTGTAAGTGACACGCTCAAGGGACTGTTGGTCAGTGTCGTACTGGGTCTGCCACTGGCAGCGGTCACGCTCTGGTTGATGGCCGCATCCGGTCCGCTGTGGTGGCTGTGGGCATGGATGGTCTGGGTCGCGTTCAACGCTTTCATTCTGTTTGTATTTCCAACCTGGATCGCCCCGCTTTTCAATAAATTTACACCGCTGGACAACCCCGAACTGGCCGATCGCATCAACAATCTGGCGCAGCGCTGCCACTTTGCCCTCAAAGGGTTGTTCGTCATGGACGGATCCAGACGCTCAGCCCATGGCAATGCCTATTTCACCGGGTTTGGCAAATCACGCCGGATTGTTTTTTTCGATACCCTGCTGGGCAAACTGAACCCCGACGAGATCGAAGCCGTGCTGGCCCATGAGCTGGGACATTTCAGCCATAAACATGTGCAAAAACGCATGATTTTCAGCTTTTTGCTGGCGCTGGTGTTTTTTGCCGTGCTGGGTTTCCTGAAGAACCAGATCTGGTTCTATCAGGGGCTGGGTGTTTCCCCTGTCATCAATGGTTCCAACGATGCCATGGCGTTGCTGCTGTTCTTTATGGCGATGCCTGTCTTCACATTTTTCTTTGCGCCGATATTCAGCTTCTTTTCCCGCAAGGACGAGTTTGAGGCCGACCATTACGCACACACACAGGCCAGTTCCGAGGCGCTGATTTCTGCGCTGGTCAAACTATACAATGACAACGCATCCACCCTGACGCCAGATCCTGTGCACTCGGCGTTTTACGACAGCCATCCTCCGGCTTCCTTGCGCATCCGCCGGCTTCAAGAGTTGCAGGCAACAAACGGATGATGGCCGGGCGCGTTATTGCCGCTCACGGCCGTCACTATCAGGTGGAGCTGGACGACGGGCAGCTGCGTCAATGCTATACACGTGGCAAGAAAACCGGTATTTGTGTCGGCGACTATGTCGACATTGAACCCCAGGGGCAGGACGAGGGGCGGATTGAACGGGTGCACGAGCGGCGCAATTTACTATACCGCTCAGATGAAATGCGGGCCAAGCAATTTGCCGCCAATGTCGATCAATTGCTGATCGTGGTTGCAGTTGAGCCTTTGTTTTCTGAGGATCTGACCGGACGTGCACTGGCTGGCGCGTTCAGCGCCGACATCACGCCAGTTATCATTTTGAACAAATGTGATCTGGCCGAGAGCCTGCCGCGTGCACGGGCCCTGCTCTCGGATATGAACGCATTGGGTGTGCGTATTATTGAAACCAGTACCCTGCAGCCGCAGGCGTTACGTGACAGTCTGTTGCCGCTACTGGCGAACAAAACCAGCCTGTTGCTCGGCCAAAGCGGCATGGGAAAATCCAGTATTTTGAATATCCTGGTTCCGGAAGCCCGTGCCGACACGCAAGAACACTCCATTGCGCTGGGTACCGGTAAACATACAACCACTTCGTCGCGCCTATACCACCTGCCCGGTGCCGACGGGGATCTGATCGATTCCCCTGGTTTCCAGGCATTTGGCCTGAAACACCTGGGTCAGACCGAAGTGGAACAAGGCTTTCCCGAATTTGCCCATACAGCCAGAATTGCAGATTCTATAATTGCTCGCACCGGCACGAACCCGGTTGTGGGGTGCTGGCAGCCAAAGAACAGGGGTTAATCAGCGCCAAGCGGCACGAACTTTACTTGCGCATCCTGGCCGAGTCGACCGCGCCGCAGAAATATTAAGGTTGTTCGGCCATCGACAGCAGGACGCGATTGCATCTACACGGAATTGTTTATGGACCACGCTGGCGAAATTCTTATTCTCACTGGCCCGCCCGGCTCAGGAAAAACCACGACGGCACTGGCCCTGGCCCAACAACAGGGGTCAGCAAAGGTCCACCTGCATGCCGATGATTTTTGGCGCTTCATCAAAAATGGTGCCATTGCGCCCTATCTACCCAGTGCGCATAGACAAAATCATATAGTCATGGATGCACTCTCTGGCGTGGCGCAAAGTTACGCGAATGGCGGCTATTTTGTTATTGTTGATGGCATCATCGGCCCATGGTTCTTACCGACTTTCCAGGCAATTGCCACGCCAATTCACTATATTGTCCTGCGCCCTCCATTAGCGCTGGCCATTGCTCGCTGTCAGCAACGCGGTAATGACACATTGACAGACCCAGAACCTATCGCTGCCCTGCATCAGCAGTTTTCCACACTCGGCGAGCTGGAACCCCATGCCCTGTCTGTTGACGACAAAACCGCACAGGAAACCCTTGAAATGGTTATTGGCGCCATACAAACCGAAAAGTTTCGTTTATAAGGCCTTGGCTCCCACGGTGAAATTGCATTCTCACTCATGACAGAACCATTTCACTGAAAAGAAAGCTCGACAGATCAGGCCTGAACCACCGCCAATACGCGATGATAGAAATTTCTGATCACGTTTGCGGTTGCACCCCAAATGAAATAGCCGTTCCACGGCATGGAGTAATAATATCGTTCGTTGCCATCAGGGGCGATAGCATGATGCAGACGATGATTGGCCGGATCCATAAGAAACGCAAGGGGCACCTGAAAAACCTCTGCAACCTCCACCTGGTCTGTTTTTATTTCAACCGTGTTAGAGAGCCAGCCAACATAGGGGCGCAGCAGAAAGCCCGTGCCAGTATAAAATTCGGGCAATTGACCGAGCATCGTAACAGCCTGAGTGGGCACACCGATTTCTTCAAAGGTTTCCCGCAATGCCGTATGCTGCGGATTGATATCGTCCTCTTCTACCCGCCCTCCCGGAAAACTGATCTGCCCCGGATGGTGATACAGTTTTTCGGAGCGCTTGGTCAACAGCACGAAAATTTCATCATCGCGCTTTACCAGAGGCATAAGAACAGCAGAATCAATATAGGATTCTGATTGATACTGAATGATTTTCGCTTCGTTCCATTGGTGAACCAGTGCATCAGCAGACCACACCAGCCCATGATCAAAGGCGCGTTCTATGAGCGCAACCGTGAGCATAGAAGGCGAAATAGCGTGCAGGTTTTCATTGGCCACCGTCCATTTTTGTGCCTGCACGTCAAAACCGGGCGTAATAGGCTTTCTTAGTGGTTCAGTCAAAACAGTGTCCTATGGAATCAATTATATTTATCAACATGTCCATTTTACGGCACGCAAGCGTCATTGCTGTCCATCCGGAACAAAATGAAACTGGAAGGCGTGTTAAGCGCCCATTGAAAAAAGCCGGCAATGCCGGCTTTTTTCAACCCATTTGCGCCACCATAAGATACCTGGCGGCGACAACAGGGATAACACTGGATAAAGCAGTAACTGAGAACCGCTTATGCAGTTGCCTGTTTGTCGGCCTTGCGTACCAGTTTTTCTTTGATGCGCGCAGCTTTACCGGAACGGTTACGCAGGTAATACAGTTTCGCACGACGTACATCACCGCGGCGTTTAACGACGATAGATGCAATTTGTGGAGAATACAGCTGGAATGTCCGCTCAACGGCTTCGCCTGAAGAAATTTTACGGACAATGAAAGAAGAGTTCAGACCACGATTGCGTTTGGCAATAACCACGCCTTCGTATGCCTGGGCACGCTTGCGGGTGCCTTCAACGACGTTCACGCTAACCACAACGGTGTCGCCAGGCGCAAATTCAGTCACAGGCGTACCACCAGTCAGGCGCTGAATTTCTTCCTGCTCGAGTTTTTCGATAAGATTCATAATAGACTCCGGTTCATCATGAACGGCTGTTTAGAATAACGTCACATTATTTGTGATTGCACCGACCCATTCAGGTGCGTTTGCCGACAGAGGATAAATAGAACTCGCAAGTATAACTTATTAGAGGCAAGCTGACCAGCAATCTGGCTATTTTTGCGGAAACAATTGCAGCTTAAGTTATTGAATTCAATAAAAAAGCAACAAAACTTCAAAATACAGCGCCCTATGCGGAAACGGCGATGCCCGATCAGCATTACTGATTAGCGATAAGCGACTTCTGGCGCTGACTCCGTGGCGATAAGGGCATTAAGCCAGACCTGCCGCCGTACCTAAAAGGTTCATGACCGGAATTAATGCAAACCACGCCGCGACCATGCAAATATCGGCCAGCAGATGACTGCTGCGCTGTATTTTGCTGCTTTTTTTACGATAAAGCGTAGCGAAAGACTGGTCGAACTGGCGGCAGGCTGATATAGTTGAAGCAGAAGGGGCACCAGGCTTGCGAATTTGGGTTGTCATGATGAATTCTCCAAGAGTTAAGAGGTGCCCGCCCGGGCCGAATGACAATTTGAATGCTGGAAAACACCAAACTGGAACCACATTCAACGGCGGGCAGGCGATAACTAGGACCCTAATCTAGTTATATCGCGACTATGCATTGCGATAAGTGATACTGTATATCCATACAGTGTTTTTTGCAAGCGCAATTTCAATTCATTTCAGTTTCCGTGTTGTATTCCATCTGCATATCCAGCTGCAAAAACATTTTTTTCTTTTAAATCAAAAGATTAAAGCTTGTCCCTGCTTTGCCTATTCCTTAGATCCATGAAAACCTGCCCTGCCTGCAGGCTGCTCCATATCCGCCCACCACTGCCCAATGGGTCCGCGCAAACCACCCTCCCCAGGACGAGCGCCAGCTTGCAGGCAACGCTACCCAGACCATTGCCCCACAAGCATTGACCCTTCGGACAAGGCCATATGGACGCCTTCGTCATGCGCAAAAAAGCCATGATGGTTTATCATCATGCTTTTTTTCGAACCACTGCCAAAAGGCATTGCGGCGTTCCGACGGTGCCAAAGCACAATCAGAACAAGCCCGCGAGGCTAATTATTTATTTGGCTGCGGCGTGGTACGCAGATAAGGGCGTACTTCCGTAAAGCCTTTGGGGAACTTCTGTTTCAGCACCTCTGGATCTTTCAAAGACGGAACAATGATCACGTCATCGCCGTCTTCCCAGTTGACCGGCGTAGCCACGCTATGGGAATCAGTCAGTTGCAACGAATCAATAACGCGCAGGATTTCGTTGAAATTGCGGCCGGTACTTGCCGGGTAAGTAATAGTCAGGCGAATTTTCTTTGCCGGATCAATAATGAATACAGAGCGTACCGTGACCGTTGCGCTGGCATTGGGATGGATCATGTCGTAAAGCGTAGACACTTTGCGGTCATCATCGGCCAGAATCGGAAAATTCACCGATGTATTTTGCGTATCGTTGATGTCTTCGATCCATTTGTTGTGTGAATCGGCGTCATCCACAGAGACAGCCAGTACTTTTACATTACGCTTTGCAAACTCGTCGGCCAGCTTTGCCGTATACCCCAGCTCTGTTGTGCAAACAGGCGTGAAGTCGGCCGGGTGAGAAAACAGAACACCCCAGCTGTCGCCCAGAAACTCGTGAAACTTGATGGGGCCAGTGGACGAATTCTGTTCAAAATCGGGGGCGGTATCGCCCAAACGCAGTGTTGTGCTCATGGTATCTCCTTGGTAAGCGTGGGGAATGTCCGATGCAATGCATCGGACTGTATACCGGGATTATGGCAAAGATTATTTATTCCCTAAAAGAATAAATAATAATTTTGATATACCCAATTTGCATATTAAAACAAAACTGCGGCACTCATGCGTATTAGGAAAAGACGGCTGAAAATGCTTCCTGCACATTGTCGCCTGCCTTGACGGCGGATGACAATGACAGGGCACGCGGCAAGACATGGGCAGCATAAAATACCGCGGTGGCTTGTTTCTGCCGATGGATATCCGACTGTCGCTCGCGGCTTTTGAGCGCCGCGTTCGCCAGATGCCAGCCGGCATGTACATAACCTGCAAGCATAAGAAGCGGCACGCTCCCGGCAAACGCACTGCGCATTTGTCCCTTGGCGGCAAACTCGAGCGTGGCATCCAGGGCATTCTGATAGGCCTGGACCGCGACTTCCAGTTGTGCACCTATAAAGGCAAGCGCGGAATCATCCTGGTGCTGGTTCAACGCATTCACGGTGTCGCACATGGCGGCGATGAAGCCGCGACTGACTGCACCGCCGTCACGCAGAATTTTGCGCCCGATAAAGTCATTGGCCTGGATGGCAGTCGTTCCTTCATAAATGGGCAGAATCCGGGCATCGCGATAATACTGGGCCGCGCCGGTCTCTTCAATGTAGCCCATTCCACCATGCACCTGCATGCCCAATGAAGCCACTTCGACCGCGTTTTCGGTGCTAAAGGCTTTGACGATGGGAACCAGGTATTCATACTGGGCACGATGCAAATCAGCTGTTTTTTCATCTGCGTGCTGATGCGCGACATCATTGCACATGGCCGCATACAATGCCACCGCGCGACCACCTTCGGTCAATCCGCGCATGGTCATCAACAGGCGCTGCACATCCGGATGATGGTCAATGGTGACCGGTCCGGCCGAGCCTTCCAGCGCATTGCCCTGCACCCTGTCTGCTGCATAGGCGCGGGCTTGCTGCAACGCGCGCTCCGATACCGAAATCCCCTGGATGCCCACGTTATATCTGGCCGCATTCATCATGATGAACATAGATTGCAGCCCGTAGTTTTCCTGGCCGACCAGATAACCGATGGCGCCTTCGCCCACCTCGCCTTTGCCGGCGCCGTATAAAAGCACAGCGGTAGGACTGCCATGGATGCCCAGTTTTTCTTCAATGGAGGCGCACCAGACGTCATTGCGTTTGCCAGGCGAACCATCCTCGTTGACCATGAATTTGGGCACGACGAATAGGGAAATACCCTTGACGCCTTTAGGCGCATCGGGGGTGCGAGCCAACACCAGATGAACGATATTTTCTGCCAGATCATGGTCGCCATACGTGATGAAAATTTTCTGGCCGCTGATGCGATAAGTGCCGTCGTCCTGGACAATGGCCTTGGTGGTCAGCAAGGCCAGATCGGAGCCGGCCTGCGGCTCGGTCAGATTCATGGTGCCCGTCCACCGCCCTTCAAGCATGGGCGGTATAAATGTTTGTTTGAGCTGATCGCTGCCCGCCTGTGTGATGGCCTCGACGCAGCCGTCAGTGAGCAACGGACACAAGGCAAAGGCCAGGTTGGCCGCATTCAGATTTTCGGATATGACGGCCGATATCAGCTTCGGAAAACCTTGGCCACCCAAATCCGGTGAATGCTGCAAACCCTGCCAGCCGCCCTCGGCAAACGCCTTGAATGCCTGGGCAAACGAGGCCGGCGTGGTCACTTTACCGTTGTCCCATTTGGCGCCCTGGTGATCGCCATCGCGATTGGTCGGTGCCACCACCTCCTGAACGAATTTTGCATTTTCATGCAATACCGCGTCAACTATATCGTCGCTGATTTCCTCATACCCCGGCAGGGCCAGTACCTGTTCAAGCAGGCCCATATCCCTAAGGTTGAAGAAAATATCGTCAAGAGGGGTTTTGTATGTCATGTCTGTCTCGTTTTGTCGTAGTCAATTGAATAATGGCGAACCCGCTGCGGCGCAAGCGTGACTGGCGCCCAGGCAAAACCTGTCAAATCAATATTACACTATCCGCAAAACCGTAACCAGACGGTGCGATTTAAACCGCGTTTGAACAGATCACGTCAGGCCGTACTCCTTGTTATGTTCGCCAAAGCCCGGGGGCGGTGAGCGAAATTGCGCAGGCGTACG
Source organism: Advenella kashmirensis WT001 (assembly GCF_000219915.2). Taxonomy (NCBI): domain Bacteria; kingdom Pseudomonadati; phylum Pseudomonadota; class Betaproteobacteria; order Burkholderiales; family Alcaligenaceae; genus Advenella; species Advenella kashmirensis. The sequence goes on from NC_017964.1 coordinate 2,534,235, forward strand.
CGACAGTTTGATGGGCGTATTGATGGCGCGATAGTTGTCCTGCTCAATCACCATCTTTCTATGACTGGTGTGCGGATGCGCCAGCAACTGAGCCACGTTATTTACCGGTGAAGCGGGTACGCCGGCCTGCATCAGCGCATCGGCCAGTTCGGCCGCCTGATGTACGGCCAGTACCGAACACAGCGTCGCATGCAGAACCTGTCGATGCGCCAGGCGTTGCGCATTATCGATAAAACGCGCATCCTGGGCAATATCAGGACGCTTGAGCACATTGCACAGTGTTGCAAACTGCCGGTTGTTGCCAACGGCCAGGAACAGCTCGCCACTGGCTGTCGGAAAACTTTCATACGGCGCAATATTCGGATGCGCATTGCCGGTCAGGCCAGGCACCTTGCCACTGGCAAAATAATTGGGCGCATGAGGGTGCAGCAGCGAGACGGCGCAATCAAAAAGTGAAATATCCAGATACTGCCCCCTGCCGCTGGATCTGCGCTCGTTCACGGCAAGCAGCACCCCGATGGCCGCGTTCAGCCCGGTCACCATATCGACCACCGGCAGGCCCACGCGCGTGGGGCGCCGCCCTTTTCTCCATTGACGCTCATGAGTCCGCACAAGGCCTGGGCGCAGGCATCATAGCCGGGCAAGCCGCCCAGCGGACCATCCGCACCAAAGCCGCTAATGCAACAATGGATCAGCTGTGGAAACGCCTCTTGCAGTGCATCCTTGCCAAGCCCCCATTTTTCGAGTGTTCCCGGCTTGAAGTTTTCGATCAGGACATCTGCCTGAGACAATAATTCGCGCAAAAACTGCTGCCCACTCTCGGTAGACAAGTCGGCGATCAGGCCTTTCTTGTTGCGGTTGACGCCCATGAAATAGGCGGCGGTATCATCAATAAACGGCGGCCCCCAGCCACGCGTCTCGTCGCCTGCCGGCGGTTCGATCTTGAGTACCTCGGCGCCATGGTCGGCCAGAATCTGCGTGCAGTACGGTCCGCCCAGCACCCGGGTCAGGTCGACAACGCGGATACCCGTAAGTGAGGCTGCAGGAGTAGTGGTCTGTGTTGCGGTCATAGTTAATCGAGCTTGATGGATGCGTTGGTGATGACGTCGTGCCATTTTTTCACTTCGCTGTGAATAAACCGGGCCAGTTCTTCAGGCGTCTTTTTTTCTGCTTCAACAATGCCCTGGCTGCCCAGGGTGGCCTGAATGTCGGGTTCTGCCATGCGCTTTTGAACGCATCGTTCAATGACGCGACTACCTGATCAGACATACCTGCCGGTCCGACAATACCAAAAAAGACGCTGACGTCGTACCCGTCCAGCCCCTGCTGCGCAATGGTTGGCAGCTCGGGCAGGGCCTTGGAGCGCTGGCCTGCAGCCAGCCCCAGGGCATTCAGCTTGTGTTCGCGAATATGCGGCAAGGCAGTCAGAACATCGGTAAAGGCCATGGACACCTGTCCACCCAGTAAATCATTGAGCGCCGGCCCCGTCCCTTTATAGGGCACATGCAATATGCGGGTGCCAGCCATGGTGTTGAACAACACACCCGCCAGATGAGACGACGCACCGGTACCAGAGGAAGCATAGGTCACCTTGTCCGGGTTAGCTTTGGCATAGGCAATCAGCTCTTGCACATTCTTTACCGGAACCTTGGGATTGACCACGAGGATATTGGGTAAGTGGCCGATTTTCATGATCGGCGTGAAACTGGTTTCCGGTTGGTATCCGAGCTTTTTGTACATGCTGGTGTTAATCGCCAGCGGCCCGGACGTGCCGAACATAATGGTGTAGCCGTCAGGCTTGGCGCGCGCTACATACTCGGCGCCGATATTGCCATTGGCACCAGCCTTGTTTTCAACCACAATCGTGGTACCCAGTTTCTCCCCGGCGCCCTGCGCCAGCCGGCGTGCCAGCGCATCGGTCGGGCCACCCGGCGGATAAGGCACCACGAGCTTGACCACTTCGGATGGAAATTTATCTGCAGCAAGTGCAGCCCCGGAAACCGCCAGACAGGCCAGCGCGCCGGCCAGGGCAAAAATTCTTGATTTGTTCATGAGTCTCCTCCTGTTGCGCGAGCCGTGCAATATAGCCGGACGCGCGTATTGTAAAAATTGAGTAAGCATGCAGATTACAGCGCGTAAGCCAACAGGGCCTGCATGGCACCCTCGCATTTCGTCTGTGATAAAGGGTCACGCGGCGCCAGGCGATGAATCAGGACCTGATCGGCCAGCATGGCCCGCGATTCCAATCCGGCATGAGCGGCTTCCCAGCGCATGCCGGCAAGCGCAGCCACGTGATACAGCGCCGATGCAACCTGCCGCGCCATGACGGCATCGTCGCTGTCGGCCACACGTCTTGCCAGCGCAAATGTGTTGTCAATGCAATCGGCCTGCAGGCCTGCCATCGATGCCTCGCATGGCCGGCCTGTTTCCAGCAGGGTCTGCACATGGGTCTGCAACGCGGTCAGCCCATCGCTCTTGCGTATCGCCCGCAATACGTCGAGAGCCACGATGTTGCTGGTGCCTTCCCAGATAGAGCCCAGATGGGCATCGCGCATGAGGCGCGGCTCAACCCACTCTTCAATATAGCCACAACCGCCGCGCACTTCCATGGCATCTCCGGTTACCACGCGGGCATCGCGGCAGGCGCGAAACTTGATCAGTGGCGTGAGGATACGCAGCAAATCCCTGGAAAATTCATCACCGCCATCTGCCTTTTCCAGCGCGGTTGCCGTTTGGAACATGACCGAGCGTGCCTGTTCGGCCCGCGTCATCATCTTGACCAGTTGCCGCTGCATCAAAGGCATCTCGATGAGCCGCTTGCCAAAAGCCTTTCTATGACCGCAGAAATAGACCGCTTCGCTAACCGCACGACGCATCAGGCCGGCGGCACGCATCCCGTTGGACAGCCTGGAGTTGTTGATCATATCGGCCATCTGTTGAAAGCCTTTGCCACGCTCGCCAACGAGCCACGCGAAGCGCCTTCCAGCCTGATTTCACCACTGGCCATGGAACGGGTTCCCAGCTTGTCTTTCAAGCGCAAGATTCGATACTGATTGGGAGAACCGTCAGGAGCTATTTTGGGCAACAGGAACAGTGACACGCCCTTGAGCCCGTCGGCATCCTCGCTACGTGCCAGCACCATGGCAAAGCCCGCATCGGGATTCGAGCAGAACCACTTATCCCCCGTCAGGCGCCAGTGCCCATCTTGTTGCGGCTGTGCGATCACCTGCGTCGCGCTGACATCGGATCCGGCAGCCTGCTCGGTCATGAACATCGCGCCCTGTTGCAGATCGGCAAACTCGGTTGCCGTCACTTGCGGCAACACCTGCTCGACCAGGCTGGGTCACCGAATTTTTTCAGCGTTCTCGCCAGTGAATCGGTCATGCTGACCGGGCAGCACAGCCCGAACTCGGCCTGCACGAATAAATGCGACAACGCGTACTTGGCCGCAGGCGGAAAGGGTTGATCCCAGTCCAGCACGCCGGCCGATGCGACATGGCTGCCAAGCCAAGTTTTTCGTAGGCCATTTTTTCCAGTTCAACATAAGCCGGATGTTTGGTCACTGTGCAGGCATCCTGGCCCTGGCGGTTGCGCACCGAAAGTTGGGGCGGATTTTTATCGGCGGTATCTGCCAGTTCATCCAGACGTGACCCCACCGCCGCGCCCAGCTCATTGAAAACCGGCAGCAGATGAGCATACAGCGAGGCTGGCAGATAGGTTTTCAACAAGGGGCCGGAATACGGATCCATCGTAAAGAAATTGCTGCCCCGGCTATCGGGAATATTATTTGTCTCCATCTCCTGGCCTTTCTGAATATCAATAATATTCACAGCGTAAATAAAACGATGTATATATGGAAATACTATTTTATTTATATCTATACATATAATATATAGATATGGACCTGGAACTTCGCGCCCTTCGCTATTTTGTCGCCGTTGCCGAAACCCTCAATTTCAGCAAGGCAGCGGCGCGCCTGAACATTTCACAGCCGCCGTTGAGCCTGGCCATCAGACAACTTGAAGAAAAAATGGGTGCGCAGCTATTTGAACGCAACAGCCGGCATGTCAGTCTGACACCTGCGGGCGCCGTACTTTATAAGGAAGCGCTTTTTCTGCTCGGTCACGCCGGTTCGCTGAAAAATCGCCTTGCCCACACGACAGAGCGCGGCCGACTGCGCATCGGCTTTGTGGGCTCCATGGTCTATCGCGGCCTGCCGGCATTATTGCAGCGATTGGGGCGTGAAGGCGAGCAAATGGATATTGAATTGGCCGAATCCAACTCGAGCGACATTGTCGATAAAGTTGCAATGGGCCATGTTGATGTGGGATTCATCCACAGCAATCGACTGCCAACCGAATTGCTGGATAAAGTAATTGTCACCGAGCCGTTCCTGCTATGCGCCCACAAGAACAACCCGATACTGCAAAGCAAGGCCCCTGCCCTGGCCGACTTCAGCGCGCAGCGGTTCATCTTTTTTTCGCGTCATGTATCGCCGGTTTATTATGAGATACTTTTGTCGATGTGCATCAGTGCCGGGTTCTTTCCCAAGGCCGTAGACGAGACGCGTCACTGGCTGAGTATTCTGAGCATGGTGTCGCAGAACATGGGTGTATCACTGGTGCCGGCCTGCATGAAACACTGCGGCCTGCCCGATTTGCGGTTTCTGGAATTTGCGCATACGCAGCGCTCTATTACCTCTGTCATATGGTCAAGAAAAAAACAGGATCCGATCGTCAGCCGGGCCATTGAGACCATTAGTGCATTCTATGACGCCGCATGAGGCATCGCGCTGCACCGCTTCTTGCTCGGTTGGTAAAGCCCACCGTGGTTTTTTTTGTGTGTGCTGCGTTGGGGTTTTGCTAATGATCAGGCCAGCCATTTTTTCTAACTGCATCTGAGGGCAAGAGCAAAGCGACCAGCTCGCGCGCTTGCCTGTTTGAGGTAATAGACCCTGTACGAAGCTCCAGCACCGAACACGCCCGGCAGTGCCAGGCCACGCGCGCTGGCGCAAGATGTTTGATAACACGCAGGACACGAAATTGCCTGTCCAGAAAAATAACGGTTAGCGGAACAGCCATGCCAAAGGTATGGATGCTATTGCACGGAACAAAGTGGTAAACATGGCGAGGATCAATGCTCTTTCTTCCCATTAAACCGACCAGGCGTTGGAAAAAACGGTCAACGGTGATTAATCTATAGACAGAAGCAGATGGATAGGCGATGGACACATTCATACTCCGGACTGCAGGATTTTTATCGCGATGGGAAATGCCAAAACGATAAAGGTGCAGGGAAAGATACAGAAAGTCAACGGCAACAGCATTTTTACAGGCGCTTCCAGAGCCAATTTTTCGGCACGGTTAAAGCGCTCCTGACGGCGCTGGTCCGATTGCGAGCGCAATAGCGGACCGAGAGACATGCCCGTGCTTTCCGCCAGGGCAATGGAGGCGACCCATTGGGACACCTCCGCAGTGCCAGTACGCGCGGCCATGGCCTTGAGCGCCTCAATGCGAGGCTTGCCAGTGCGTATTTCGCTCAGGCAGTAACTCAATTCATCGCGCAGGATACCTGGCGAACACAAGGTTGCCGTGTAATACAGGGCACCTTGCATGTTCTGACCTGCCTCTACGCACAAGGTGGTCATATCCAGCAGAAACGGCAACTCACGCAAGATCCGCTGCCGGCGCCTGGCACCACGTTCGCGCAGCCAAAACAGGGGCAACAGCGAGCCTGCCAGCGCCACGACAAGTGCAATCGCCAGAACGACTATGGGGCGCGCGTGCAGCTGCGGCGCTTGTATGAAAACGGTACTGGCAAAAGCACAGCAGGCAGACAAGCACTGGATGCCGGCCACGTGATCGACCTGCGCCACAGGCTCAAGCCCGGCATTGCGCAGCAACGACAGCAAACGCGCACGATATCTCCATGACATGAACGGAATAATGGCGCGTCCCAGCACATGAATCCACGGCCAGAGCAAGGCCAATGCTTTTTGCTGCTGATAGGCTTGTGGCACAACGACCGTGTTGCTCGCAGGTGACAGCAACAGGTAAAGACTCAGGCAAATGGAGATGCCCGTGAATATGCAACTGATCCAGAACGCCATTTTTTTTGTTCCTATATGTCGATATTCACGATTTTGAGAATAAGCCAGATACCCAGCGTTTCCAGCAAGAAGATAATTGCCAGTACGATCCAGCCTGCCGGATGGAACCACATGGGTTGCATGGCTGCCGGATCCAGCATATTGAGCACCATCATCAAGAGCAACGGTAACCCGGCCATGACCCAGGCCTGCATTTTCCCCTGTGACGTCAACGCCCGAATTCGTCCCTGTATCTGCTGGCGCGCCTGCAACGTCTGGGCTATTCGCTCAAGGGCCTCGGCAAGATTGCCGCCACTCTGGGTCGCTATTTTCAAGGCCGACACAAACAATCCTGTGGACTCTGAAGGCATGCGCGCAAAAAGATCGTCAAGGCTTTGTTCAAAGGAGATGCCCAGCCTTTGCTGGCGCTGTACAAGGCCAAACTCCTGCGAAAGCGGTGCGGCCGCTTGACCCGTTATCTGGCCTATTGCTGCCTGGATGCCTACCCCGGCTCGCAGGGAACCGGCAAGCGCAAGCAACATAGCGGGCAATTGCCCGTCAAATTGTGCGAGACGCCGCCGGCGCAACCTGGCTACCAACCAGTTAGGCGACAGAAAGATGAGCACCCCGATCAGCATGGCCGCCCACCATAAGCCGCTGAGCGCCCAGACAATCAATGCCAGTGACAGCGAAAGCACGACATTGCCCGACCACAATGCAGACGGATCGATAAACAGAAAGAAATCCTGTAGCCTGCGGGTTGTATCGGTCTTGAGCCGATCTTCCCAGTTTTTAAAGATACGGCCAAATATTTGCTGCAGCAATATGAAGACAACTGCAATAAAAATCACGACAAACAGCAGCACTGCCCAGATCATTGTGAACACTCCTGCAACTGCGTGTGTGATGGTGAAGGCGGTGGTGATTCATGCAGTTGACTCTCCGGCGATACAAACGCATTAGAGCCGGAATTGGCTGGCGTATACTGGCTGAACATGTTCATATCAATGGGGATGCCCTGTTCACGCAAGGCGTCAAAACAATCAGGCGCAATCCCCAGCCCCATAAAGGCACCCATGCCTTTGCGCTCGAAGCGAAAAATTTCCTGTGATTTAATGACACCGCTTTCCAGTCCGCAGATCTCCGTGATCGACGTAATCACGCGCCGACCGCAAGCAAGACGGCTTTGCTGCACGATGAAATTGATACTGCCGGCAATGTGCTCCCGCACTGCGGCCAATGGCAGCTCCATACCCGCCATCAGTATCATGGTTTCCAGACGGGCAAGCGCATCCCTTGGGGAATTGGCATGCAAGGTTGTCAGGGAGCCCTCGTGACCAGTATTCATTGCCGCCAGCATGTCAAACGCTTCCGCTCCCCTGCACTCTCCCACCACGATTCTGTCCGGCCGCATGCGCAGGGCATTTCGGACCAAATCGCGGATTAACACCTGGCCTTTGCCTTCGAGGTTGGCCGGGCGAGCTTCAAGCGAGACTAGATGATCATGACTCAGGCGTAACTCTGCTGCGTCCTCGATCGTAATGATTCTCTCGTGTTCAGGTATGCAGTTGGACAGGATATTGAGCAAGGTGGTTTTACCGGAACCGGTACCGCCTGAAACAATAAGATTCTTGCGATGTCGAATGCAGAGCGTGAGAAATTGCTGCATGGCGCAATCGAGCGAGCCAAGGCGCAGCAGATCCTGCATGCCGGGTCGAAAGTGAGGAAATTTTCGAATCGTCAGACTGGCACCCCGCAAGGCAACCGGCGGGATAATGGCATTGACGCGCGAGCCGTCCTTCAGGCGTGCATCGACCATGGGCGAGCTTTCGTCGATCCGACGGCCCAGGGGCGTAACAATGCGTTCGATGATCCCGAGTACTGATTTTTCGCTACTGAATGTGCCTTTATAGCGGATCAATCGCCCGGCCTTTTCTATAAACAGTTCATCGTAGCGATTCACCATGATTTCAGTGATGGCCGGATCCGCCAATAAGGGCTCCAGCGGCCCAAGCCCGATTGCTTCGTCCAGTACATTCTGCTTCAGGCGCTCACGATCGATTTCCGGCGGCAACGCCAGGTTTTCAGCGAGAATACGATCGAGCATAGCTGCAGCTTCAAGCCGCAACGCCGAGTCTGTCATTTGGGAAACGTCCTTGCGGCGTAAATCCAGCGCCTGCAGCAGGCTGGCATGCAGCTGCAATTGCCAGCGCTGATCGCGCCCAGCATGTACCCGGTCTGCTCGATGGTTCTGATCGCATTCAGCAGGTGCCTGCCGCAGGGAGACAAACGCTGACATGTCCTGCCGCCCGATTAAGTTCGGAGCCGGGACAGGACCCGGCTGCGTTGCGGCCAGACCACCTTGTGATACCTGAGGTTGATCATTGTGTGCATCATAAACTGGCGTATACACCGATGTATCAAGCGAACCGTCTGATGGCTGACAGAACGAATTTGTTGATGGCTGCCGGGATTGCCTCAGTTCTCCCTGATGTTGTGGCCGACGTTCTGGCGGGCCACTGCTAGCCTGTCCCGGCCCGTGTATAGTATCAATGACCTCGCTGCCACCCCCGGACGTCGAATTGCCAACGACGATATCACGGATGACCATGCGACACGGACCAATCAGTATTTCATCGGCGACAGCTAAAGGCCCGTACTCGGTAATACGCAAGCCATTGATAATCGTGCCGGCAAGCGTGCCCATATCTTCAACAAAGACCCCGGCCTGCCGATGAACCAAACGGGCATGTTGCCGGGCCACGCGCCAGCTGCGCAGGCAAATGCGGCAATCCTTTTGCCTTCCTACAATGGCTGGCAATGCAAATTGGCGACGCTCAAATGTTCCATCTTCAAAGTGCATGTCAATCTCAATCACTGTCTCACCCTTAGAAATTTTGATCTGCATCGGATATCTGGAGTCGTAGCATGGGCTTCCATCGGGAGTGACGCACCCGTATCGGCACACTGCGTTGGCGTCCAATGTCATTCGCGCTGCTGTGCGGCCAATGACTGGCACGGTTTGCAGGCGGCAACTTACGCGAATATTGCCACCGCTGCCTGCCGGGATCCAGATGGGGTAATGGCGTTTGACTGACGTTGCCGTCGCTTGCAATTGATCGGACCCGTCCGCGGTTACTGGCGTATTCAATATTGGTGCGCTTTTAAATGTCTCTTCAATGATGGCGCGTGAACGGGCTGCACGTTTTTGCAAATCACTGTTATCTGCGGAGACCACAACAGGCCGTACAAATATAGCCAGCTCGGTTTCATTGCGCTGGAACCGGCTTGAGCGAAACAAGGCACCCAGAATAGGCAAATCACCCATACCGGGCAACTTATCGGCATTGCGAAACTGGTCACGAGAGACAAAGCCGGCCAGCACAAGCGTCTGGCCGGACTGTACATTGAACTCTGTGGATGTACGACGCGTTTTGAGTGCGGGTCCGCCATTAAGCGCCATGGAGGCATCGACCGAGCTGACCTCAACGTCTATTTTGGATCTCACGTTGCCGTTTTTCTGTATGCGCGGCGTAATGTGCAGACTTACACCGTAGGGTTTGAATACAGTCTGGTTCTGGCCGTTTTTATCTGTCGTTACATATGGGACCTCGCCACCAGCCAGAAACTCTGCCGTCGCCCCGCTGCGCGCCATCAACTGCGGCTGGGCCAATACGACTGCCTGACCTTCCTGAGCCAGGCTCTGCAGGGAAGCCGACAATAGCGCGTTCAGGCCAAAATAGCCAGCAGGCGAAATTGCCCTGAATGGAATATCCATCACACTTTGCCCCGGTCTGGCCGACAGGCGCGAGGACGCGGTATCCCAAACGGCCCCCATGGACAGCCCGCCGGCATGGGTGCCCCATTTAACACCGAGCTCCTGCAGTACATTACGGGGCAGCTCCAGAATCTGTACATCGAGCAGTACCATTTGATCCCAGCCGATCTGGCTGGTCATATCCACAATTTGCGGAAAATGCCTGACGAGCACCAGCAGGCGCTCACGATCCGCATCGCTCAGATTGTCTCCTTCGACAATGATCTTGTCACCGACCTGTGTCGTTTTAATCCGCCCTATCGTACTGAGCATGCGCTGTATTTCATGTTGCAGTTTTTGTTCCCCGGCAGCACGGACCGCTATGTGAAACTGCTGACTTCGATTTGTTTTATCCCAGACGTTCAGCACGGTTTGCCCCGGTTCCCGGGCAAACAGCACCAGCTCGTTGTCAGCATCGCTAACCGCATTGACAATCTTTCCGTCGCCTACGGCCACACGGGCCAGATCGACAAACGGCAACACCTTGACGTCACCCACCTGCAATGTGATTTGCGAGGCAGACTGCTCGTCTGCATACGACGGCACCATCATGCCGACTTCCAGTACAACAAAAAATGAAAATGCATAAATCAACTTCATGGCGCTTCCTGCTAATTCGTGGGTACGGCTGGCGTCTGAATCTGAACGGTCTCTTTATCACGAATATCATCAGCGTCAGCCGACACGGTGTCTTTAGTAACTACGGGTTCAACCGGCGAGGCACTGACACCGGGCAGGGAGTTGATCCAGGCGCTCACGATGTCTTCTGTCTCGGGCAGTTCAATAAGTCCTCTGGACAACTCGGGCGTGCTCGACCTTGGCTCTGTGACAAGTGCCGGTAACCTGTGTTGCGGCTGGTTGCCATAAATAACTGCCGGTCTGGTCCGTGCAACGGATAGCGGTTTGGCAATGCCCAGCAGCGTTGCCAAATCTCCCTGGACGCCCTTGTTGCTTGCCTTGGCGTCACTCGGATGGCGCAACAGGGCCGTAATGGTGCCAGCCTGCCGTGCTGCGACCAGCCGGGCCGCCTCTTCCGGTGCGGTGTCCAGCGTAACCGTGGAAAAATCGGTGCCTTGAGTCGGTTCATTTGCAGAACCAGACTGTTGGCTGTCACTACCGGTGGCCAGCACCAATACGCCCTGTAACAGCGGCGCCGTAATCCGCTTGCGGCGGTACTCGAAAGACACATAAAGATCAATCAGGTCGCCCGGCACCAGCAAACCTGAGACTGACTTGATGGCATCCACCGGAATGGTAATGGCGCGTCTGCCGTTACGCACTTTCTGTGAGAACGCTTCGTGTCGACGGGGTGCCAGATTGGCGCGCAACAAAATATCACCTTTGCGTACTGCGGTTGTCACCACTTTGCCTTCGATACTTTGCACCTCTTCGGGAGCAATACTGCCGCTGGGAACCCAACTGGCCGGGACCGGCATGACTGCCAGATGCAAACGTTCCAGTCGCAATCCTTCGGGCAGATCAAAATCGGCAACGATCCGGTTGACCGTTCGCACTTTGGCCTGCTCGTCGAGCGCCCGGATATGATCCTGTATATAGCGCCGCGCAAACCAGGCCGCCGCCAGACCTGCCACAATGGCAGCAAGCAATAGCCAGGTATTGCGGCTTAATCTGAAGATTTGCATTGTTTTTCCTCCGCCCTACCACAAGACAGCAGGCGCCGTCAGATAAAGCGCTGTATGGCCATTGACGCTGGCCAGGAAATATTGAAGCGTTCGGCCGTCGCGAACCCAGGTGGCAAGGCCAGCCGCAGTGCTTTGGGCTGTCCAGTTAGCGGCAATTAGCGTCGCCTTCAATGCACTTGCAAGCTGTTCGGTACTCAAACGCGCATAAGCATAGACTTGGTGGCAGGTGCGTTCGCGATTGGCATAACAGATATCCATGAGCAGCCTGGCACCCTCGGGCAATAGCCGCAGCAGGCGACGGCCCAGCAGGCGGATTGAGTCTGTTGCTGGACCGGTGCCGGCGGGTACCTGCATCGCACTCAACAATGCATGGGTCGATTTTGCGTTGAGCCCGTCGACTACCAACTGCAGGGTCATCTGGCCATGCAAACCGCTATAGAAAACCTGGTTGCCGACCCGAGTGAACCGCGAAAACGGCGAAGACCTGCCATGCAATCGCCGCATGAATTGTTCCGGCGACGCCTGCTGATGGATTACCGTGAATGCGGCAGGCATGCCAAATAGCTGAAAAGATACCGGCTGCGCGTTGGCGCATAACTTCAATTGCCGGCATACATTGCGCAGCAATGCCGCGGCGGTATTTTCTACGGCATTTGCTGCCGCCACATCGCTACACCATAGCAACGATGCACATACAAAGACAATTTTGGCGAATAAAACCTGCATACAGTGGTCCAAAAATGATTCAAGCAATAATAGGGGTTTAAGGTGTTTTGCCAGCCCAGGGCATGAACCAGTCAAAAACCGGCGCTGCCCGCCCCCAGGGCGCGTCCAGGGGCATGGCTGTGGTTGCAATTTTCTTGCCTGCTGCATACGACGCGCGCGCGACCCGCTGCCATGCCGTATGGGAACGAGCCGCGCGCTCATGCGCAGACCGCGCATCAATGGCGTGCCCCGCATCAATCAGAATGGCGGTATGCCTGCGCAGTGTCACTGCCAGGCTGTCAATCAAATCCGATATCCGCTCTGCACGTTCAACAGGTGTTGGCGCTTGTTCGGACAGCGTCGTCACTCGCGGACGAATGCGCAGTGACACATTGGCGATGCCGCTGTCCTGCAGTGCCCACTCCTTGCGCAACACAGTCGCGTTCCTGTCCATTGCGCCAGGCTGGCTTTGCGAAGCAAGCACGGCCTGCCTGTCGTACGTGACCTGTATGCTGTCGTCGACCACCAGCGCGCTGCCCTGTCGGTTGCGCCAGCCCGCATGTCGGCCGTGGAAGAACCGGGACAACAGTTGCGCGTTGTCGATATTGCCCGCTCTGGCAAGCTCAAACGCACCAAAACGGCTGGCATGTTGTTCATGCAGCGCCACATCCTGCAATCGTCCCAACCAGGTGGCAGCGGCAAAAAAACCCAGCACGCATAAAAGTACAATCAAGCCTTCTGTGAGCGCCTGTCCTTGCTGGTGTCTCATATCAGTCTTCCTTTTTGACCGGATTCGGGACAAGATGCGCTTGCCAGAACGGATGCCACATGCCCGGTTGTTCGTTGCGATACCGCCTGTTTTCACTGGCTGGCTCGAAAAACGTCTCTGCCGACGTCGATATGGCAAGCGTGGGCTGATCGGTAAAACGCTGCCTGACGGTAATCGTGAACCCCAACGGGCGACGGCGATAAGCATCGCGCACATCGTAAAAGGGCACCAAACCGCCTCCCTCCCATTGAGGTTTGCCGACAGCCGCTAGTGAATTTGCCAGCGGATTGGCGTTTCCGGAAAAGATATCCCAACTGGTAGCCTGGGTAACCCAGCGCCAAAAATCAATATCGCCAAAGTTATCGGGTACCTTTTCCGAGTAAGGCATATCTGTGCCTGGTACTTTCGCGCGGCCGGGGATCCAGCCCCACCCCATGGGATATTCCCGGTAGTAGCAGCCGATATACTGATTGCTTCTGAGCGCATGGTAGGACTGCGTATCTGTTGATTGCCAGTTGCCGCTGCTGTTCAGTACAGTTCGGCCACGCCGCCGCAACTCGTGGCGCAGTTGCGGACATTGATACCGCACCGCCCAGCTATTGCGTTGCACGTGGTCTCGAACATCCAGAAAATCATAAAGCGCCACAACATCTTCAAGAAACCGCCGATAACCTGAGGTGGGCTTGTAGCGCGTGGCGTAGGTTTTTTCAAGATGATTGTGGACCTCCCATGAGACAGGCGCAAAGCGATCCGCAGGATAGCGTACGGGCACGTGCGCTGCCGCCTGACGAGCCGATCCATCCTGTGTTAACAGCGTTTTCTGCGTGACACGGCTTTGCGGAAAGTTTTGCTCAAGAACCTGGGTAATCGCCCGATCCCGGCTGCTTTGCATACTCTGATGCACGGCGTCAGAGGCCGCTAGCAGCACATGCCGAACAATCCGGTCATGTTCTGCAAATAGACGTGGCAGTTGGCCTCCTGTCCGGGCCATGTCTCGTAACCCTAACGCAGCGGCAGAGGCGGTGTACCCTGCCAGGTGCTGCGCGCCAAACATCATGCCGATCACATGGGCAGGCGGATTGAACATTGCCAACTGCTGACCCTGTGTTGCAGCAAACAGGCTCCAGGAGCCGAGCGTAACCAGATGCGCCATCGCCACCTGATGCGCCGTCTGTGTAAGATTGATATAAGCCTGCATATTCAGCGCCCGGGCCTGTACCAGCGCACCTGAATAGGCTGCCGCATCTGCCGCGTGGATGAGTCGCGCCTTGCGCCCGACAACCTGCCCGACACCGAACTGATAAATAAGCGCCACGGCCAACAGCATTACCAGAAAAAGCCCCAGCACCAGCGCCTGACCTCGCTGGGTGTCAAGCCGCGTGTTCTGCCAATATTTCACGTACAGCCCGTTCATGACAAATGCAATTACTGCCCCGTTGCACCGCCACCGGCAGCGTCTGCATTGCCCGTAAAGCTCTTGAGTGATTTTGCTGCAGTTTGCCCTGCTGCCTGCTCAGCCGCGTTGCGGGCAGCCTGGGATTCGGCGGAACCGTCTTCGCCGGCCAGTTCCCTGGCAATGGCTGCCGTTTGCGACCGCAGCGTCTGGCCGAACAGCTGAAATACTGCAATAGCAGAGATAGCCACCAGAGCAACAACAATAATGTATTCGGTCATGCCTTGCCCGCGTTGCGCTTTTAAACGTTCCTGCATATCTGTCCTCCGATTGATTGATGAGGCAGATAGTGTGCCGCGCAGCGAAAACGGGCGCAATTCGCAGAATCCGACAGCGACATTTTCACAAGCGGCCTCTTCCGCTATTACTGCTGGCTGCCGGGTGTATACGTTTTATGCATAACAGAATTCAGAACCGCCCCATTGCGCTTGCTGCCTCAGACTACTAACATGGGCAACAGACGAAGCAATATGCCATTTGAAATACCTCCTCTGAAATACCGCCACTGAATATCTCCAAGGAACGCGACCCATGTTTGACTGTGCGCCGGCTAAAAAGCACACCGAGAAAATCAACTTCGATGTCCCGCTCAATGCCTGCGACAGCCATTGCCATGTTTTTGGTCCGGCCGAACGTTTTCCTTTTGACGTCAATCGCTCCTACACGCCGCCCGACGCCGGCTATGACGATCTGAACGCCAAACAGGCCAATCTGGGCCTGCGCCGCGCCGTACTGGTTCAGCCCAACTGTCATGGCTATGATATGGCAGCTATCACAGATGCCATAGCAAGAAGCCAGGGTCAATATCGCGGGGTGGCACTGCTGCCGGCGCACGTCACCCGGGATCAATTGCTGCAGTTGGATCAGGCCGGCATTCGAGGGGTGCGCTTCAATTTCGTTGCGCATCTGACTGGGGCAACAATCGAAGACGTGGCGGCCATGGCCGATAAGATTGCCGATTTGGGCTGGCATATCTGCATTCACGCTGATGAAATATCACTGCTGCGACTGCTGCCGGACCTCAAAAAGCTTCCCGTTCCTTTTGTGATTGATCATATGGGAAGAATAGACACGAATAACGGCTTACATGGTGAAGCCTTCGAGGCGCTGCTGCAATTGCGTCACTGCCAGCAGGCATGGATCAAGGTGTCGGGCGTGGACCGGCTCGCTGGCGGCGTCGCGCCTTATACGGCCGGCCATGCATTCATGAGAGCCATTATTGACGCTATGCCTGAACGTACCCTGTGGGGCAGCGACTGGCCGCACCCGAATGTCGCGGGCGACGTACCTGATGACGGCCTGTTGCTCAATATCTTCGGCGCTGTCTGCGAGGATCCTGCGCTGCGCAACAAAATTCTTGTCGATAATCCACAGCTACTGTATCGATTTGAGGATAGCCAGCCAACCGGAGCCGCCAAATGACGATGTCGACTGTCATGATTATCCGCATTCCCGGTATTCGGCTAAGCCGCGAGCACTGCAATGTGCTGCTGAAAAATGTACTGGACCTCAACAACAGCCATGCTCACCTGTGCCATGCGGTAGACACCCCCGAAACTTATATCTATCTTGCAGATGTGCTCGATAGCACCATGAAGCAGGAGCCTGCCAAAAAAGAGCAGCCGAAAGCCACAAGTGCGGTCCGGGTAATCGGTACGCTTGCAGATGCCATTGCACAACGGTATCCCGGGGCAAGCACAGACTTGCTGCAGCTCACACTGGATCTGCGTGGCCAGGCCTGGGACAAAACAGCGGTGTGCCATTACGTTGTGGAAACCGACGTTGACGGCGCCGCCGAAGGCGACTTCAATGACTGGTATACCCAAGAGCATATGCCAGGCCTGGCAGCCGTACCCGGCACCGTCAGGGCCATGCGCCTATACAGTCGTGATGGCGCGCCCCGCTACCATGCGCTCTATTTGCTACAAACACAAGACACCTTTGGTTCACCGCCATGGCTCGCAGTCCGGGGCACCGAATGGAGCAGCCGGGTACGCCCCCACTTCAAAAACACCAAACGCACCATGTTCAACATTATCGAGTAAGGAACACGATGACCCGCCTATCCGCGCCGGATCCGGCCACTCTGAACGACCATCAAAAGCAGGTATATGCAGCTATCGCCGCAGGTCCACGCGGCCAGGTACGCGGACCCCTGGCCATCTGGCTGAATCGGCCGGGTCTGGCCGAACATGCGCAGGCGCTGGGCCAATACTGCCGCTATGACTCCAGCCTTTGCACGCGACTATCGGAACTGGCTATTTTGACAATGGCGGTGTTGTGGCAATCTGAATTTGAATGGTGGGCGCACAAGCCAATCGCGCTCAAAGCGGGGGTTTCACCCGACACCATTGATGCACTGATGAATAATCGAGAGTCCAT
Organism: Advenella kashmirensis WT001; assembly: GCF_000219915.2. Lineage (NCBI taxonomy): Bacteria > Pseudomonadati > Pseudomonadota > Betaproteobacteria > Burkholderiales > Alcaligenaceae > Advenella > Advenella kashmirensis. Next base: position 2,551,092 of record NC_017964.1, read on the forward strand.
TCCGTTTGCACAGGAAGATGAACAGGTGGTGCATGAATTTGTACATACGCTGGTTACCACGCGTCAGATACCCCAGTGGCTGTACGACAAGGCAATCAAAACACTAGGCCAGGACAATGTCGTGGATTTGGTGGGACTGGCCGGCTATTACACCCTGATCTCAATGACCCTGAATGTGTTTGAGGTGGGACTACCCGAAGGCGCGCAGGCACAGTTCACAAGATAAATCCTGATTTAAACGAAGACTGGAATCTCTATGCTTACGGGACGCAGCAACCTGCTGCCAGATTGCACCGAGATACGGCAGTATGCGATGAGACATGGCCGGTGTTCGGCGACATAAAGACGCTAGCCACTCTCCAGAGTTTCGTAGGCTTGCAGGCGAACCGGGTCAGGAATATAGACGTCCCTGCCCTCAACGGTGATAAGTTTGCGCGCACACAGTTCGCGCATGATGCGTGAAAAATGCTCTGGGGTAATGTTCAGCAGTGAAGCAACCAGCGCCTTGTTGGTGTTAAAGCGGAACTGCCCGCCATCCTGAAGCTGTGCATGCTCAAGAAAATAGTCAACCACGCGCTGGGTAGCCGACTTGAGCGTATAAGATTCTATGTCTTTGAGCAAGGTGTACACCCGGCGGCTCATATTGCTGAGCATGCGCATGGCAAATGCCGGATCGCGTTCAAGCAGGGACAGCATACTGTCTTTTGATATATGCAATAGAAACAGGGCGCTGGTGGCCTGGGCCGACACCAGGCTTTCCATATTTTCCAAAAAGACACCCTCTTCGCCGAAGCTGTCACCCGGTCCCAGGGTACGCACGACTTTTTCGCCCCCGTTGGCGCGACAAACAATAATTTGACACTACCATTGACGACAATATGGAACCCCTTGCGGGTCGTCCCTTTTTCAACGATGTCGTGTATTAGTGCGCCCTTATGGAACGAGCGATGCGTCACTGACAGGGCGATCGTCTTGACTGCTGCCGGTGTCAAGCCTTCGAACATAGGCAAGCGAGTCAGAAATTCACAAACAGATAGACCACCTCTAACCATAGGCTTAATCCCTCCAATGAGAATAAGCGCTATTGTGAGAGCATTAATAAAAATATATTTTGATACAAGTCAATAAAATCTCATCATTTCGATCAATTTTTGTTTAGACCTGCCATTTTTTTCATACCTGCCAATCGATCGGGGCCTTGCCTTGGGCCAGGAGATATTCGTTGGCCTTGGAAAAATGCCGGCAGCCAAAAAATCCACGGCTTGCCGATAGCGGAGAGGGATGAACGCCTGTTAATACCAGGTGGCGCTTTTTATCTATGAATTCGCCTTTCTTTTTGGCGTGATTGCCCCATAGCATGAACACCAGATGTTCCCGTTTTTCGTTGAGCGCACAGATCACCTGGTCAGTGAATGTCTCCCACCCCCAGGCAGCATGTGAATGGGCCATGCCAGCCTGGACCGTGAGCACCGTGTTCAGAAGCAGCACGCCCTGCTGCGCCCATTTTTCAAGATAGCCATGGTTGGGCATGGTGAATCCCGGAATATCGGTTTTGAGCTCCTTGTAAATATTCAATAGCGAAGGCGGAATGCGCACGGACGGTTTGACCGAAAATGCCAGACCGTGCGCCTGATCCGGTCCATGGTACGGATCCTGTCCCAGAATGACAACTTTGACCTGGTCCAGCGGCGTTAATCGAAAGGCGCTGAATGTTTCATGTTCGGAAGGATATATCGTATTGCCGTTTTCCCGGGCCTGGTGGACACGCTCGCGCAGCGATATGAAATAAGGCTTTTCCTTTTCGGGCCCGATGGCATCGGCCCAGCTTTGGACGACTTCAGTCATGTGTTTTAGCGGCACCAGGCGCCGTGTTGGTTGGTGAAAAACCGAATTGTACCAACTATTGTGATGCCTGCCCGGCACCGAACATGGATCATCACGCACTGCCGGCGCCATTGCCCTTGTCCATCGGGGTTATTGCTGTTGCTGTTGCTGTTGCTGTTGCTGTTGCTGTTGCTGTTGCTGTTGCTGTTGCTGTTGCTGTTGCTGTTGCTGTTGCTGTTGCTGCATCTGCAGTTGCGCCTGCTCCTGTTCAGGGATGTCGGTAGAACCATCAAAGCTGTGCCCGCCATAAAAGGGAGGTGCTATCACCGGCTCGCTGTCCCGCCACTGCTGGTCAACCAGACGCAGGGCTGCGTACTGCTGGATCCAGCGGTTGTCACTGGCCTTGCGTGCATACATCATGACGCCGGCGGCGGTTTCAACCAGGGCCGGTGCAGATGCAAACGGCCCACTGATACGCATTGGCACATCATTCACCCGGGTCCAGATTGACTTGCCAGTGCGACTCATGGTTGCGATCACCATACTGCCGGAGCGGGTTTTCAATACGGCTGGCGTATCCTGGAACTCGGGCCCCTGCTCGGTGATTGAGGTCCAGCGCAGTGGCGGATGACGAGCATCGTCATCCAGGCGTCCTTGCGCCAGATACAGACGTCCATCGGCACGATTGCGGTAATATGCCAGCAAGGTGTTCTGATCAGTAACCAGCGCTGTCAGGCCCCCCTGGCTGTCCGGACCGGCAGCCACCTTCCAGGGACCCCAGCCCGTTTTTTCGTGATGGACGCTGATCCAAAATTCGCCTTTCAGTGTTTGCGCCAGCATCCAGAGTTGCACTCCATGTTGCAGCAAGGCAAAGGTCTGGCTTGCGGTTTTCAATACCGGCAGGCGGCTTTTTTTCCAGGAGCGCATGTCGGTAGACCGAAGGTAATAATAGTAACCATCGGCGCCCATGCCCACCACCCTGACCTGCTTGCCAACCGTGACTACCTGAGGCTGGGTGGTCAGCAGCACCGGCAGGCGAAACCATGCTGACCAGGATGCGTCATTGTCGGGCGCAGCCATATGGGCGCGTCGAAAATACAGCTGTCCCTGTCCGTCGCGGGCAAATACCGCAAGGTGACCCGAGGGCGTCAAAAAGGGCTTGACCCCTGTGAACGCCAGTCCTCCCAATACGGTCCACGTTTGCTTTCGGTCGTTCCAGTACACCGCCGCATTGCTATATTCGCCGCGTGTAAACAAGCCAAGGCCGGCGGCCTCGGTGTACAGCGATACGACTGGCGTATTCGACTGGCTGGAATAGTACATGCGCTCTGCCCACAGCGCTGCCGGCCCCATCGGCTCCCTGCAGTTCAGAGGTATGTTGCAATAGCGGTAGTCATATTGGGCGTACAAATTGAAGATCCGCGATTTATCTGATAATTGCCGCAATGTCAGGGTCAGCGGCCGCTCCTGGTTCGGATAATTGACGTAAGAGACCGCTTCATAATTGCCCGCTGTAATCGCCATCGCATCGCGGACCAGCCTGGCCGAGGCAATGTGGTCAGGATGATCATGTCCGGTGCAGCGCCAGCACAGTTTGTTGTATGGCGTCTGTACGCTGTCGTCCATCAAGCGGATCTTGCCTGGCTCAAAACGCAAGATCAGTGCTGATAGCGTTTTGACCAGTGACTCACGCGTGTAAGTTTCGAAATAGTCGCCCAAGGACTGAGCCATCTGCTCCGGTTGGATTTCCAGCCGGGATAACGGTGTCAAATCGCCCCACCCCTTATCCAGCCACGGATCCTTGATTCTGAGAAACACCAGCGAGATGCGTGGATTTTTCCATAATGAATACTGGGCAAGATGGACCTTGTTGACCAGCAGCGCAGATTGCACCCAGGTGTTGGCCGCGCCGGCCATCAGGCATAAGCGGCGCGTACGCCATTTTCGCGCTGAGACATATATCCCACGCCTTCGCCCCGCTCACCGGCCGTCAGATAAACAACCTGAATACAGCCGCCTGCCCTGATCGTATCGAAAATATCCGGGTTCATGAAAAGCAGATCATCATCTTCATGGGCCACGAAAATCTGATCGCGCCTGCCATGGCATTGCGTCTGTGATTTATTGCGATCGGCCGGTGCGACAGCACTGCGTGAAGTCATCGGCGGTACAGGAGACGATGAAACAGATGGTTTGAACGAAGACCCCGACGCGCCAGCCATGCCGGAACCCGACGGCATGACCGGTTCGGCCGTAACGGCATTGGCCGCCAGCAGGGAAAAAACCGGGGTGCTGAGCGGTGCAGCCCTAGTTGATCGGACTGCAGGCAGATCAGGACCCGTGGAACCGCTGCTGACCACCTGCGGCGTCACCGAAGCAGGATGAACGGCGGGCGCAGGCATTAACGCCCGGTCAAACATGCCTGAAACGGGGTCTATCAGGGTTGATTCAAGCGTATCGGCACCCGTATGGGTCGGTGCGACCGTGACATCGACAGCGTGTGACATGGTACCGCCCGGAGTTGGCGCAGCATTAACCGACGGCGCGTGCGCCAACGCCACCAGCAACCCGGTCGTCAGGCACATCTTTAGCAGCCGTCCCTGAAACAGGGGCGATCGAGGCACATTCATCTGTGCAGTAAGTCCTTGATAATCAGCCGCTTACCGGATATGGCGCGGCCTTAAAGAATGAGGGGAGATTGCAGCGTGAGGCGATTGTATAAGAAAAAACCGTTGCGTTTGTGTCGCTGCATTTCAATTGCCCGGCGTCGTCGTAAAAATAAGACACATCCTCAGGCAACCACGAGATAGCAAGCACCGATTGACCGTAAATTTAGGCATTTTTCAGGCGTTTTTAAGCCACATTATCTCAATTGTGTTTAAAGTGAGACTCCTGCGTTTCGTATCACTTGCCGACTCAACGCCGGGCAGTGATACGAAACGCGCCTCTTGGATAGCCCCGGGCAGTTGATCAGTCACCAGATGACTCCCTTAACGAAGTTCCATTTATGACCACCGCGCCAGCCGCCAGCGAAAATGAAGTCCAGCAAATTGCCTGGAAACAGAATCTGTATGTCTGCCTTTTTGGCTCCTTTACCACCATCCTGGCGATGACGCTGATACTGCCGATACTACCGGTATATATCCAGAACCTGGGCGTGACTGATCCCGAGGCGGTCGTCAGTTGGTCCGGCTGGATCTTCAGTATTACCTTCCTGGCTGCGGGCCTGATGGCCCCGGTATGGGGCCGGTTTGCCGACCGCTATGGCAGAAAACTCATTCTGATTCGCGCCAGCCTTGGCATGGCCATTGGCATTGCCCTTATCGGGTGTGCGCAAACGGTGTGGCAACTGTTCTGGCTGCGACTGCTGGTCGGACTGTTGGGCGGCTACGCCTCGGGTGCCACGATTCTGGTGGCAACCCAGACACCACGCGCCCATACCGGCTGGGCCGTGGGGATGCTGGCCTCGGGCACGCTTGCCGGCAATCTGCTGGGCCCGCTGGTCGGCGGCATCGCGCCGGCATTACTGGGAATCCGCCTGACCTTTTTTGTTGCCGGCGGCATTATTCTGATCGCGTTTTTTTGCACCGTATTTTTGATCCGCGAGACCCACAAGCCACGCCAAGCATCGTCCGAGAACGAGATACCCTACTCGTTCTGGAAATCAGGCAGCCAGCGCAATCTGGTGTTGCTGATGCTGCTGGCCGGTACCTTGCTGATGTTTGCCAATATGTCGGTAGAGCCCATCATTACGCTTTATCTGGCATCGCTACGTACGCTGACCGACCAGATTCCCTTGCTGGCGGGCATTGCCATGTCCGCCACCGCCTTCGGCAGCATGCTGTTCTCTTCCACGGCAGGACGCTGGGGCGACGCAAATGGGCACCTTAAGATGTTGATAGCCAGCTTTATCGCCACGGCTGTGCTGTTACTACTGCAAGGGCTGGCCCAGACCGACTGGCAATTTATTGCCTTGCGCTTTCTGATGGGGATGACGCTTTGCGGCATTATGCCGGCGCTGACAGCCATGATCCGGCATAATGTGCCGGCCGATGCCGCCGGCGGCGTGCTTGGATACGCAACGTCCACGCAATATGCCGGCCTGGTACTGGGACCGCTGGCCGGAGGGTTAGTTGCCAATCACGCAAGCTTTACGGCGGTGTTCGTAATGACCGGGGCGATTATGCTTGTTGCCGCAGCACTGCTTTTTAAGCACATGCGAACAACCGAAAAGCGGGATAGCGCCTGAACGCTGTGTTTCAAGGAAACAAACGCGTCAGGCAACCATGACTGCCCTACTTGAATCTGCCGCCAAACACCAGCGACAAAATGGCCAGCACAATAAAGACAACAAACAGGATCTTGGCAATGGATGCGGCCCCGGCCGCAATACCCCCAAAGCCAGAACGGCGGCAATGATGGCAATAATGAAAAACACGACGGCATAGTGCAACATGGGCTTCTCCTGCTACCTTGCTGGTTATTGATAATCAAACAGCAGGCCCGTACAGCATTTACGGTTGAGTATTCTGATCTTTAATTCAACTGAAATCGGGCACTGCCTGTACTCACGATTTAATTAATAAAGACTGCAATTGCATATTACCATACGTCGCGCGAACGATAATACCGGCGATGTGAGTCATAGCGGCGGTCCCAGCGATGACCACGGTCATACCGGCGATGCTCACTGTAATAATGCGGCTTGTTGCGCCAGCCATGGTGGCGATAACGTGGATGATGCCTGTGATAATGACGATCGCCATAATGGCGGTGGTCAACCTGCATTGTATACGGGTGGCTGCTATATCCACGTTCGGAAGGACGCTCGTTTGCCAACGCAGACGTAGCCGCGCCCATAGACAGTGAAGCAAGAACGATAGCAAGCAGTTTTTTGATGGAGACCATAGTCATACTCCTTTCTTGACGGCATACCATTTTGGTGCCGGAACCATGTGTATGAAATACACGATTCGATAGTAATGGCCTGCCCGCGCGATTGCTATTACCAAATATGACTGGCATTTCGCAGGGTTTCTATTCGAACCCCGGCCGATTTCGATCCGTTTCAGAAACGATTATCCGCGCATGCAGATACACGCCGCCCCGCTTGGTTTACCCCCAAACAAGCATAGTCAGGGGTCGTGTCTTTCAGTATTTGCAAAGACCGCCAGATGCACCTGGGCGGTGTGGCCTGATGCTGCCAATCCAACCGACCGATTGCCCTGTTGCCTGCTGCCTAATTCAATTGATATTGATTTTTGTCAACAGCACCAAAGACCAGAACCCGCACAATGACATATTCACAAATGCCGCGCCTCATCAATCAATATCACGGGAACCCGCAAGGCAGCTTTGTGCTCAATCCAACCAGGAAACCCGCATGCATTCCTTCTCGCCCCTAAGAATCAAAAATCATACATTATTGCCCATTGTGCAAGGCGGCATGGGCGTCGGTATTTCCGCCAGCCGCCTGTCGGCCGCGGTCGCGCGTGAAAATGCCGTGGGCACCATCGCCAGCATCGACCTGCGGCACCTGCATCCGGATTTGCTGGAACAATCCCGGGCACTGGCCAGTCAGGAACACTATGACAGGCTCAACCGCGTGGCCCTGGACCGGGAAGTGAAAAAGGCATTAAAACAAGCCGACGGCAGGGGGATAATCGCCGTCAATGTCATGAAGGCAGTGAGCGATTACGCCGCCCTTGTGCAGCAAGCCTGCGAATCCGGGGCCCAGGCGATTGTCATGGGAGCCGGTCTGCCGCTGGAATTGCCGGACCTGACCCGGGATCATCCCGACGTTGCACTCATTCCGATTCTGTCCGAATCGCGCGGCATACAAATTGTACTCAAGCGCTGGATGAAGAAAAACCGCTTGCCCGACGCCATTGTGATCGAGCATCCCAATCACGCGGGCGGCCATTTGGGGGCATCGACCATTGACGATCTGGGCAGTGGTCGCTTCTCTTTTGCCCGCGTGCTGGAAGAAACCGCGCAGGTGTTTCGGCAACTGGGACTGGAGGGCGAGAAAATCCCGCTCATTCTGGCCGGTGGCATGGCCAATGTTCGCAAGATCAGTACCGCACTGCGCCAATGGGGTGCGGCTGCTGTACAAATTGGTACTGCGTTCGCCGTCACCCGCGAGGGCGACGCGCATGACAACTTCAAGCAGGTACTGGCTGGCGCCCGCGACGAAGATATTGTCGAATTCATGTCCGTCGCCGGACTGCCGGCGCGAGCTGTGATGACGCCCTATTTACAGAAATACCTGCGCAGCGAGCAAAAGCTCCAGGCATCGGCCAAGGCCGATCCGCGCCGCTGTGTACAAAGCATGAATTGCCTGCAGGTATGCGGGCTGCGCGACGGCATTTCAAAAATCGGTCAATTCTGCATCGACCAGCGCCTGACCGATGCATTCAACGGTGATGTGCGCAAGGGTTTGTTTTTCCGAGGCAAGGATCCGCTGCCGTTTGGCCAGCAGATTCGCAGCGTATACGACACCATTCAGTATCTGCTGACCGGGAACATTCCACCCGCGATCAATCACGCTTTAGCGTAACGCGCCAGCAGTTTGTCAAGCTGGCCTGCAAACGCTCGCGTGTCAGCCTGATCAAAAGATCTGGGGCCGCCGGTCTCAATGCCGGCGCTGCGCAACGCTTCCATCATGTCTCGCATGGTCAGCCGCTCGCGAATGGTTTCCATTGAATACAACTCGCCGCGAGGATTCAATGCCTGAATCCCCTTTTCCAGCACTTCGGCAGCCAGCGGAATATCTGCAGTAATCACCAGGTCCCCAGCACGGGCATGCTGGCTGATATAGGTATCGGCAACATCGAAACCCCGTGGCACCTGACGTGACTGAATATAAACGGATGGAGGCACATTGAGCATCTGATTGGCCACTAACGTTGTTTTCACCTGCCAGCGCACCGCTGCTCTGAACAGAATGTTTTTGATCACAACCGGGCACGCGTCGGCATCCACCCAAATTTCCATTTTCTGCTCCTGACGCAGACAACCTGATTGACCGCCTGTAACCCAACTGTCGGGTGTATACGATTATTCTGTATATGCTTACGCACCATTGCGCCGGCTGGCAAAATTATACGGCGTTTTGCCAGCCAAACCATCAAGCAGATGCAGCCGACCTGCAGTTACGCCAGGGTCAGGCTGACTGCGCGGGCATCCAGCAGTTTGTCCCGATGCTTGACCAGGATCCGATAGGTATCCCGGGAAAAATCACCTTTGCCACAGTCGATCAAGTCCTGGAGCTCGGTTTCGTCCCGTGCCGTTCCCAAATAGCACCACTGATGAATGACATGCACCAGATTCCCCTCACGCAGCAGCGCTGCACCCTCGAACGGCCAGTCGCGCAGCCTTAACGCAGACAAGGCAGTCATTAGCCGGGCAGAATGGGCAATAGGCGACTCTTCGCGCCCGACACAGCGCCGGCGCAAGACTTCAATTGCCGTGCAAAACACGGGCTGGCGCTGGCTACTTTTTCCAGACCAAGCGTTGCCTTGCAGAGTTTTTCGCTTTTAATGATTGCCAGGAGCGCCTCTTTAGCATCCCGCGCAGATGAAAACAAGCCATATAGATGCAAACCCTGCCCGATCGCAATGTCATTTCCGCCCAAAAGAATGGGAACCCACAGGCCGGGGGATCGCTCGACAAGTTGCCAGGTGAAAACATCTTTTTGTCTGCGCAACTGGCGATTCAAAGTAGGCATGCGCTCTTTGATCAGGCGCGACTCGGTCAGCAACGCATCCACCTCGCCGGCACAGCGAATATGTTCGATCCGCCGAATCTGCATGGAAATTTTCATTTCTTTAGGCGCCGTATGATCGCTGGCAAAATGCGATAGTACTCGCTGGCGCAAGCGATTGCTTTTGCCTATATATATCGGCAGCTCGTTTTCGCCATAAAACACATAAACGCCAAAGCTATTGGGCAAGGCATCAATCACCGCAGGATCAATATGCGCCGGTAGCGATGGCCGCGCTATCAGGCTCTGCACGATATCATCAACAATTTTACGGTCATGCTCCCGGCAGACGCATTGCCAAAATTGCAGCAATGCATGGGCATCATCGTAGGCACGATGTCTGTCCTGCATTCTCAGGCCATGCCGCTGAATCAGGTAATCGAGTCCGTGGCGCCGGTGCTGCGGATAGAGCCGGCGGGAAAGCTTGACGGTGCAAAGCATATTTGCCTTGAAATCCTGTCCTGCCCGCCGGAAAGCATTCTTGATAAACCCATAATCAAAGCGGGCGTTATGGGCGACAAAAATGTGTCCGGCAAGCAATTGCTGAATGTGTTCCGCCAGCTGGGCAAAGGTGGGTGCAGTGGCCACCATCTCGCTGGTAATTCCCGTCAGGCTTTCTATATAGCCTGGAATACGACATTCCGGGTTGATCAGGCTTTGCCAGGTGGTGACGGTGTGCCCGTCATAACGCACAATGGCGATCTCGGTCAGACTATCGGTTGAGGCCGACCCGCCGGTCGTTTCGACATCGACAAAGGCAAACGGCTTGTCTGGCGTAGGAGCAGTTGGAGCGCAGTTGGGCATAGAGAATATTGATTACTGTAAATTTATACAGTATTTATACACCATTCTGACCCGCGATGTTGTGGAGGCCTGCCCAATGTTGCAATTGCGCCCGCCCCGCCTGTATCGGCATACTAATCGAGACCGCTCCCCTGTCCTGGTCCCGACGCATTCGAGTGATATGACCGACTTTGGCGATTAACAAGAAATCACAAGGCATAACCATAGCCCATAATAGCCAACGCTCCTGCCTTGAGTCCATCAGCGCTCAATCTATTCGGCCGGACGCCGCCTGTTGGTGACCCATGCGCGCATATCGTCAAAGGCCGGTATGCTGGAGATCAATACTAGCAGGCAAGCCAGGGGCACCGTCGCAATATAGCCAATATGATTAAACCCCCAGGCCCCCATGGTGCCGCCGGAAAAAAAAGCAAGCAATAGCGCACAGTGCAGACGCAGGCGCGCCCGATCGGCCACCACAAAATGGCTGTCCTCGCGCATGCGCCCCCGGTTCCAGTAAAACAGCTTGCCCAGCTCAATGCCGATATCGGTCACGATTCCCGTCACATGGGTGGTTCGAATAACGGAACGGGACAGTTTGGTAATCAATGCATTCTGCAAGCCCATGAGAAACGAAAGAATCATGACCGTGATCGGCACAAAAAGACCGTGCATCTGGGCAATCCGGGCGCCCAGCATGCCGAAACACAGCAGCAGCACCGCTTCCAGCAACAGCGGCAAGGCATATTCGCTGCGCATTTGACGCACTCTGGCGTAATTGACCATAACCGTGGTGCAGATGCTGCCGCACAGAAAACAGATTAATGCAGCTACACCTGCCAGAACCAGATCGTATGCGCCCAGAATCAACTGGTCAGCCATGGTCGACACAATACCGGTCATGTGCGAGGTGTATTGATGAACCGCCAGGAATCCGCCGGCATTGATTGCACCGGCCACAAAGGCCAGCAGCGTGCCGATCTGTTTATCGGCTTTCTGTGTGCGAACGGAATCTGTCAGTGCTCGGGTATATCTGAGTGGCATATAGGCGACGGTCTGCTTGTACAGACAAGCGTGAAAAGGGCTTCAATCGTTTTATTGTTTGCACCTATTATAGGCCGATTGCAGAACAATGGCGCGAACCAGGATCGGGCCACACGACCGGTAGTTGTCAGGCAGCCGCAGCGGCCACCTGATAAAGACCCAGTACGATCAGACTGCAAAAGAAAACTTGCTTGAACAGCGCCACTGACAGCCTCTGTCTTAACGACCGCCCCAGCGACATACCCACCAGTGCGGGAATTAGCATCAGCAGTGAGATTCCGGCGGCGCCTGGACTATAGCTGTGATTGAGCCACAGCCCCAGAGCCAGCGCAATGGTTGAAACAGTAAAAGACACCCCCATCGCCTGAATCAGGCGATCGCGTGACAGTTGCAGCGCCTGCAGATAAGGCACTGCCGGCACAACGAAGACACCGGTTGCAGCGGTAATGAACCCCGTCACAAAGCCCACCAATGGTCCCATCCAGATTTGCGCAGCAGGTGAAATAACAATTGAACGCCCGGTCAGCCCCCAACATGCATAGGCCACCAGTGCCACGCCCAGGGCGACGCTGGCCGCATGACCGGCCGGCGCCCCAAACAGCCAGGCGCCGGCAATCGTGCCAGCAAATATTCCAATCTGCATCGTGCCGATACTGCGGCATAATTGAGGTACGGCATGAAAGGGGCGCATTTGCCAGATATTGGTCAACAGCGATGGGATTACCAGTAATGCCGCAGCCTGCGCCGGTGACATCAACAACGCCAGCAACGCCATGGAAATGGTTGGCAGACCGAGTCCCACAACGCCCTTGACCGCGCCGGCAAGAATGAAAACGATTGTCACCAGCGCCAGCGCACCAAACGAATAAGCCTGATTCGCGTTGAAGATAGATAGATATTGAGTGAAAAAATCCATGGACTTGCGCGCCATAAAAAGTGTGAATGCATGCTCAATGATGAACCCGCATTAGGAAATACCTTAAAGGGACCGTGGCCGCATAGACTCACTCCCGACCCGTGTCCACAACTAATTACCTGGCGTTTTGCCCGCTACATAGGGATAAAGTTGCAACATGATCCTATTGTAGGGGCTGATCAAAAAGCTGAAAATCAGGAAATCTCGATTGCAGACTAAGGAATTTCCATAATCAGGCTGTTATACTGCGGCCATGCGCTTTGACCTGACCGACCTTCGCCTGTTCCTGAGCGTGCACGAATCGGGCACCATCACCGAGGCTGCGCGCCGCTGCCACATCACCACAGCATCGGCCAGTGAGCGCATAAAGGGAATGGAAGATGTACTGGGCGTGCTGCTGCTCAATCGCAGCCACAAAGGGGTACAACTGACGCCTGCCGGGCGCACACTACTGCATCACGCCAGCGTTGTCGTACAGCAAAGGGAACGCATGCATGGCGACCTGGGGCAGTACAGCAGCGGCATCAAAGGACATGTCAGGCTGTTGGGCAATACCTCGGCCTGCAACGAACACCTACCAGCTTTGCTGGGCAGCTTCCTGAAACGTCACCCCGATATTTCAATTGACCTGGAGGAACGCACCAGTACTGATATTGCTGACCTGATCCGCCAGGGCATGGCCGATATCGGGCTGGTTGCCGATTCGGCTGATCTGCACGACCTTCAACGTTTCCCGGTAGGCGCGGACCAACTTGTTGTTATTACCGGGCCAGATTATCCTGAAGCCATTGCGAATCCGACCAGCCTTGCCCAGATCAGCCATCTGGATTTTGCCGGTCTTGTGGCAGGCAGCGCCTTGCAGGAGCATATTGCCGCGCATGGTCGGCAGGCGGGCAGGCACTTGCATTATCGGGTGCGGGTGCGCAGCATTGATGCAGTCTGCAGAATGGTAGGCAATGGGGTCGGGATTGCCATTGTGCCGCTGGCTGCGGCCAAACGCCACCACCGGACACAGAAATTGAATATTATTGCCCTTTCCGACACCTGGGCTTGCCGCAATCTGATGCTATGCGTACGAGACAGCGAACAATTGCCAGCCTATGTAACGGCGCTGATGCAGCATATTCTGGCCCCTGAATAAGAGAAGGACGCATTCGGCTCCTTCTTGTCCAACTAGATCGCGCGCATGAAACTACGCAATACTGATTCTGCTGATACCACTGCCGAGCAACCGGACCCGCAATGGGAAATTGATGGTGCAGCCATGTACCGCGCGGCCAGCTTTGCCGTTGCGCTGCCTTCGTTCATGATCGGCACTGCGCTGTTCATGCTGGGATTTTCGCTGTCAAACCGGACAATCCTGCACATTGCCTGCATTCTGTACAGCCTGTCCTTTGCTGGTTTTACGAGCCGCTTTATCGTGGGCAGGCGACCTGGCTCAGCGCACCACCTTACGTTGCATGCATCGCCGCAGCCGGGTTCGGTTTCTATGCGTTGGCACGATTGGGACTGCTGCTGGTTCACTGATGCTGCCGGGACAGCGCCTGCTCGAACGAGCGCTATAGAGCACGTTTTTGAATCTCTTTTGTTCGCCAATACTGCAAAAGATGCAAACTTGACATTTGTTAAATTGTGCTTTGGGAGCCGCCTGCCTATAATGGCGTTAGCTCATTGCTTTTGGGTGAACTCGCCAGCTATTGCAGCTGCTTTTTTTTTGCCCTGCGTTTATCCTCCCGTATCCATATAAGTACTTGTGGATATTAAGCAACATATAGTGGTTTTCACCGAATGCATCAACTTGTAATAAAAATGTAAAATCGGTGTATATTCACGTGGAGATGTGTATGAACGCAGCATACCAACAGGTCCATATCGGCCTGATCCGAAAGGCAGTAACCAAGTATAAATTGGCTCGGTCCACCGGCAACAGGAACGTGGCAAAAGGTTACATGCTCCAGGTCCGCGATTTGATTCGCGCCTTCAAGGCTAATAAATAGTCAGCCTTTGGCGCTATATCGCCAGGCATCGCTGCACCGGATGCCTGTGATCTTCCTGCCGCCCTCGCCTGCGTGCTGCATCTACTGCTTATCACAGCATCTTCAGTTCCCTACTTGCTCTCTCCATTCCCCATTGCGCCATCACTATCGTCAGTAGTACATTTTTTGCCGCCTTTGTGCCCTTCCTGCTACCTGACTCCGTCTGCCCTCTGTCCCCAACCCTCCGCCCTGAGAGCTCCCTGAACAGACGCCCATGCCAAGCGATCAACGGCATCAGTGCGCCAACGCCCCGCATTCGCACGAGCCATCGAATCCTCTCCTATAATCGGCCAGGGGAGACATTCCGTCTTGATTAATAATTCACTAATGACAAGTCATGGACAACAACATACAGCAACGCATCACCGCCAGCTTCAACAAACAGGGGTTGATGCATACCCTGGACGCCAAATTGGCGCTGATACAGGCAGGAGAAGTACATATCACCGTACCATTTTCGGCACATCTATCGCAGCAACACGGCTATTTACATGCCGGCGCCGTTACCAGCATTGTTGACAGCGCTTGCGGTTATGCCGCACTGACTATGGCGCCGACCGGATATGAAGTGGTCACTGCCGAATTTAAAATCAATCTGCTGCGCCCCGCGCTTGGCCCAGCCTTTATCGCAATCGGGAAAGTTCAGAATGCGGGCAAGCTGCTAACCGTATGCACCGGGGAAGTTCGCAAGCTGGACGACAATGGCACCGTTGGCAAAACCGTTGCGTTGATTCAGGCCACCATCGTCAACGTCGTGCACAACGGTTAAACCGCAGGAGCGTCTCCATGCCGCAGACCATTGAGATCATCACAACCGATGGATACCGGTTGCAAGCGAACGTATGGCACCATGCACAAACCAGTTCGCGCAGTCCTGTGGTCATCATCAATAGCGCCACATCAGTGCGCTGTCGATACTACGACAGGTTTGCCCAGGCATTGCACGCCCGGGGCTGCTCGGTGCTGACCTACGACTATCGCGGCATCGGCGATTCAAAGCATGGGACTTTGCGCGGCCTTGCCGCAGGATGGCTCGATTGGGGCCAGGCGGATTTTGAAGCGGTGCTTCAATACGTCCACGCCCAATTTTGCCATTCTCCCATCTATGTCGCAGGCCATTCGATTGGCGGATTCCTGATCGGACTGGCACCATCGGCACATTTGATCGAGCGCATTTTTACCATGGGCGCGCAATACGCCTATTGGCGCGACTATGCCCGCCGGTCACGTATCCGTATGATCCTCCAATGGCATATCGCCATGCCGCTACTGGCAAGGGTATTCGGATTCGTGCCGGCCAAACGTCTGGGTTGGATGGAAGACACCCCCAAAGGTGTGGCTATGGATTGGGCCGGCATGGGCTCCCGATTTGAATTGTCTATCGGTCGCAAATACGGCAAAACACTTGCCGAAATAAGCCTGCTGCCAGCGCACTTTCGGCAAGTGAAGGCAGCGGTGCTGGCGCTGGGTGTCGATGACGATCCCTTTGGTACACCAGCGGCACTGGACAGAGTGCTTGACTACTACAGCGGTTGCGAGCGATATCATCTGCGGATATCTCCCGCCGGCACTGAACATAAGACAATCGGTCATTTCGCATTCTTTCACAGCAGCTACGCTGACTCACTATGGCCCATTGCCTTTGACTGGCTTCTTGATGGAGCCATTGAGCCAGCAAGGGGTACGATCGTTAGTCATTGGAGTAAACAAGAGGCCCACCCGAACCCCTGACGCGCACCCAGGTCGGCACAATGATTACCGCCTGGACATGGCCGTGGTTGTCGCAAGTGGCCATAAGCCGAGGCTTTTGTCACGCCACGTTCCATTGGCCTCCAGACATGATTCGCCAATGAGCATTTGAGTTGCAACCAGCAAAATGGCGGGCAGTGTCAGGTTTAACGCACGCCAGTCGCCGTCTTCGCAATCAACATTTTCTTCAATCATGGGAAAAGTGGTGGTAAGCAGCCATCGGGCACCCGAGGCCCGGAAGTTGGCGAGTGCAGCATCAATATGAGCGAACGACAGATGCACCAGACAATCGCGACAAAGTATCAAATCGGCTGTCGGCAAAGGGTTCACCGTGA
Source organism: Advenella kashmirensis WT001 (assembly GCF_000219915.2). NCBI lineage: Bacteria > Pseudomonadati > Pseudomonadota > Betaproteobacteria > Burkholderiales > Alcaligenaceae > Advenella > Advenella kashmirensis. The sequence continues at coordinate 2,567,544 of NC_017964.1, forward strand.
TATCTGCCACCATGAAACGATGGGCCTCATTGCCTGTCCATTGGTGGATATTTTGTTCAATAAGCGATGGTACGATATCAATCCCGGTATACACGATGCCGGTTGTTATCTCTCTTACCCAATTTGCATCACCGCAGGCGCATCCAAAATTGATTGCACGCCCAGATGATCGAAGAGTCCGGGCAGACGGTTGCGAATTGCCTCTGTAGCCGGGCGCTCCGAGCCCAGCCCCGAAACAGAACCGCCCCCCCACATATTGATTTGCTCAATCCGCTTGAACCGCTCTGCCAGCGAGAGGCCTTCAAAGGATTCGCGATATTGCTGAAAACGCAAATGTGCCATCACGGGTTCACGATCTTTGTATTGCATCACAACTTCCTTCCGTTTGCGCCAGGAACGGCTTGCCCGACAAAGCGCGAGATTATGTGCGTGCCCGAGCTGCGTCCGCCTCAAGCTGCACTGCCATTGTGGTAACGATGCCTGCCCGCCAGTGTCAGCTGATCAATACGATAAATACTAGCAAAATATTATTGATAACGCTCAATGAAATGTATTGCAGATTTGTCCCGGCGTGCTTTCAATGCGGGACAGGACACTTCTGACTGTGGCGGCAATGCGCAATCGCGCACGTGTTGTACGCTCTTGCGTATACAGATTCAGATACCAGACGGTATTGCTGCGGTCAGGCCGTAGGCACGGTGCCGCCATCAATCACGTATTCGGTGCCGGTAATCGAGCCTGCCCTGGGAGAAACCAGGAAGGCAATAAGATCGGCTACTTCCTGCGGCTTGGCTGGACGCCCTAACGGAATCCCGCCGAGCGCGTCCATGATTATTTTTTGTCCTCCCTCATAATCGGTATTGTTGCTTTGCGCCAGCCGGGTAACCAGCCGCGAGGCTGCCTCGGTTTCAATCCAGCCTGGCGATACCCGGATAACGCGCACACCTTTTGGGGACACTTCTTTTGACAGGCTCTTGCTGTAGGTAGCCAGTGCAGCCTTTGCGGCGGCATAGGCCGTTGTCGATTCCGGCAATGGCAGTTCATGCTGAATGGACGTAACATGAATTACCACCCCCGCTCCTTGCTTGACCATGAACGGCACCAAGGATCGATCAATACGGACAGCCGGCATCAGATTCAGATTCAGCTCCTGTTGCCAATGCTGGTCATTCAACGCCACATGACCGCCAGGTGGCGCACTTGATCCGCCAACAACATGAATGAGAAAATCAACACCACCCCATTGCTCCAGTACGGCATCGCATACCGCAGCGCATCCGTCTGGCGTTGCAACATCTGCTGCAATGTAGGATATATTGTCCGGCGCACGATCGGGTACCTTGCGGGCAGTGGCAATAATGCGCACACCCTGCTCATGCAACGCCTTGACAACCGCTGCGCCCACTCCCGCGGTGCCACCGGTCACCAACGCCCGGCACCCTTCAATATTCAGCTCAAAGCTCATGGGGTAATCTCCAGCGAGGCGATTTTATTGTTTTCCAGTACGAAGCGATACCGGATATGAATTGGACTGCCTGGAAAATTGCCTTGCAGACGACTGGTGACGATAATTTGCCGGTCTTGTTCGGTCACATCGAAAGGCTCAGACGTATACTCGTATTTTGCAGTCGCTTCAGCACGCCAGCGCTCAATGGCAGCGCGTCCGTTATACGTGTGCTTTTCATCTATAACGATACCTTGTTCAGTAAAGCAATCGGCTAGCGCCTTGCCGTTATCTTTGTCGGCATCGAAATAGGCCTGTATCGGTTCTGGTAAATGGATGGGCATTCAAGTTCTCCGTGCAAGAGGGGTAAACAAAAATCGACAGCTTTCATTTGATTTTTGAACATACTGGCACTAAACTTACTTTTCAACAAGTACGCACTAAAAAGTAAGTGTTAAAAATATGCACCATTGACTCGCAGGGAAATGACCATGAACCTACCCCGACCCGTATATACCGTTGACACCGCGGCCGATGGCGTTGAGCAGGCAATTCGCGTGCTGGAAGGACGCTGGAAGCTGCTCATTTTATTTCGCCTTTTTGGCGGAAATTTACTGCGCTTTTCTGAACTCGAACGCACGCTACCCGGCATTTCCCAGAAGATGTTGATTCAGCAACTGCGCCAATTGGAAACCGATGGCATCGTGCGCCGCATTGATCACCAGGAGGTGCCGCCCAAAGTGGAATATGGCCTGACCGAATGGGGCCAGGCGCTGTGCCCTGCCCTGGATTCACTGCTCAAATGGGCTGAACAGCGTCCCTGAGCGCGGCGAATAAGCGTTCTGTCCGCGCGCCTAGAGCGTTCACCTAAAAACGATCGAGCCACGTAATTGCCCGATAGCGATACGTCGCCAATGGCCGCTGCGGCGGCCGATATGAGATAGATAGACAAGCAGATAGAGAATGAACAGGCAACAAAAAACCCGCAGCACACAATGCTTGCGGGTCTGATGACATTATCTGGTTAGTGACAAAATTTAAAAGACTTGAAAAAACCCTGAAAATGTTGCCAGCTAATGAGCTGAAATGCGCTAGCTAATGAGCTGAAAAAGCCGCAGGGCCAGATAAAGCTGTAATAAATGAAACTGGTAGGCAGTACTGGATTCGAACCAGCGACCTCTACGATGTCAACGTAGCGCTCTAACCAACTGAGCTAACCGCCTTCAAGAAAGAAGAGAATTCTAACACCGTATTGCCTGGCTTGTCCACATTTTCAAGCCATAAAGGCAAACAATTTCTTCAGATTGTCTCAATCACGGGATATGCTCCTGGATTGGTAACCAATACCAGAGTCTACGGTCCCATAAATCTGGACTTTGCTACCACTGCGCCCGCTATCGGCCGCGTTACTGGCGCAACCACCGAGCAGACCAACACCCAGTATAAGGGCCAGAGTGCATATCATCGCTTTCATAATAGTTCCTTTATGTGCTTCATTACCCACCGGCCCGATCCATTCAGGCGGCAATGATATCCAGTTTGGCAACAGCCAGGGCCAGCGTTTTGGCGCCGGCATCCCTAAATACAATCTCCGCCTGGGCATCTGCGCCCTGTCCGCTTAACCTGATGATTGTTCCATCACCAAAGCGCGCATGACGCACGCCCTGACCGATCCGGTATTGCTTGCCGCTGACGCTGACGCCCGAGCTTAAACTGCGGGCGCCCGCGGTTCTATTCTGCCCGTAGACGGACGCGCATGCGCGTCAACATGCAAACGCATGCCCCAGGAAGGCTCGGCCTGCTCACGCGTACGCGGCGTCAGCCACTTCAGATGATCCTCGGGCAGTTCGTCCAGAAAGCGCGATCGCATCGAGTAGCGCGTCTGTCCATGCAGCATGCGTGCATGCGCCAGACTGATGGTCAGGCGTTCCTTGGCACGCGTAATGGCCACATACATCAGGCGGCGCTCTTCCTGCAGTCCGTCTTCGGCCATCATACTGTTTTCATGAGGGAACAGGCCCTCTTCCACACCGGTGATAAAGACAGAGTCAAACTCCAGTCCCTTGGCAGCATGAATGGTCATGAGTTGCACGGCATCCTGACCGGCCTGCGCCTGGTTGTCACCCGCTTCAAGTGAGGCATGGGACAAAAAAAGCGCCAGCGGTGTGGTCTGTTCCTGAGCAAATGGAGAATCCGGATCGTCTGGTGCGACCGAACGCTCAACCAGGGCCATGGCAGCTTTGCCTTCCAGATTTTCCTCGGCACAGAACGCAGTGGCCGCGTTGATAAGCTCGCCCAGGTTTTCCAGCCGCTCTGCTCCTTCGCGTTCGGCTTCGTAGTGCGTGGTCAAGCCGGAAATATCATTGACGTGCTTGATCAGTTCGGCAAGCGTCAGCGTTTGCGCGGCGTCGCGCAGTGTTTCAATCAATTTGGCAAAGGCCAGTAGCTTGCCGCCGCTGCGACCGGACACCGCCCCTACGGCGTGAATCAGATTACAACCAATCTGACGTGCCGAATCGGTGAGGTTTTCCAACGTTCTGGCGCCGATACCACGCGCCGGAAAATTCACGACGCGCATGAACGAGGTATCATCATCGCCGCTGGCTACTAATCTGAGGTAGGCCAGGACATGCTTGATTTCCTGGCGCTCGAAAAAGCGCAGACCACCGTAGACCTTGTAAGGAATGTGTGCAGAAAAAAGGGCATGTTCAATAGGCCGCGATTGCGCGTTGCTGCGATACAAAACCGCAATTTCGCTGCGCATGCGACCCTCATTAATCTGCGCGCGAATTTCATCCACGACCACTGGGCCTCCAGCAGATCGGTAGGCTGTTCAACAACCCGAAGCAGCTCGCCTTCGCCCCTGTCGGTCCACAGATTTTTGCCAAGACGCTCGGTATTGTGCTCGATCAGCGCATTGGCGGCATCCAGAATGTGGCCAAAAGAACGGTAGTTCTGCTCCAGCCGGATAATATTGTCACCTGCATAGTCGCGCTCAAAAGTGGACATATTGCCCACGTTGGCGCCACGGAAAGCGTAAATGGACTGGTCATCGTCACCCACGGCAAACAGCGACGCATCGCCGCCGGCCAGCAGACAGAGCCACTTGTATTGCAGTGTATTGGTGTCCTGAAACTCGTCGACCAGAATATAACGAAAGCGCCGCTGATAGTGCTCGCGCACCAGAGCATTACGCGACAACAGCTCATAGGCGCGCAGCAGTAATTCGGCAAAATCGACAACGCCCTCGCGCTGGCACTGTTCCTGGTACAGCTGATAAATTTCTGCCAGACGCTTGCGATGCGCATCCCACACTTCAACGTGCTCGGGCCGTTCGCCGTTTTCCTTGGCATTATTGATGAAGCGCTGCACATCCCTGGGGGGAAACTTTTCGTCGTCGATATCATTGGCTTTGATCAGGCGCTTGATAGCTGCCAGTTGATCTGCGATATCGAGGATCTGGAAATTTTGTGGCAGACCGGCATCGCGATAATGCGCACGCAAAAGCCGGTTGCATAAACCGTGGAAAGTGCCCACCCACATGCCGCGGGTATCCACCGGCAACATCGCCGTCAGGCGCGTAAGCATTTCACGCGCCGCCTTATTGGTAAAGGTAACGGCGAGCACGCCGTAAGGACTGACTTTTCCATTCTGGATCAGCCAGGCCATACGGGTAGTGAGTACTTTGGTTTTACCACTACCGGCGCCAGCCAGAACAAGCGTATGTTTACTGGCTGTGGTTACCGCCGCCAGTTGCTCAGGATTTAACTGTCCGATCATGCGGCATAGCGGCGCAGACGGAGAGCAAACTGTTCAAGGCCCTGAATGCCGCTTTGCTGCGCATGCTGGCACCACTGTTGCAGATCACCAAGTAATTGCTCGCTGCTGGCAGTGGAACTTGTCCATACGCGATACAATTCTTCGCGCATATGAACCAGCTTGGCCAGCATCGTGTTTTGCGACAGCATGCTGTCGAGCTCCTGTTTTTCCTGAGGATTTAAGGCCAGGTCGGCCTGTCCAAGGCGCGACTGCACTTTCTGCAGCAGCTCACGTTCCTGGTCGCTGGCGCCAGACTGGGTCAGGCGCTTGATTTCAGACTGAACGGACTGGCGCAGCATGCTGGCGTAACGCGCCATGATTTCATAGCGGTGCGTAATCACACCCTGCAGGGTTTGCTCGGTCACAGAGTCGGACTTGTCGCGGACCAGTTTGAGCTTGGGCGCAACCTTCTTGACCTGAGCCAGGCGTAGTGCCTGCAAGATCCGGATGTAGCCCCAGCCGATATCGAACTCATACCATTTGCTGGAAAACTTGGCGGACGTACCGTAGGCATGGTGATTGTTGTGCAACTCTTCGCCACCGATGATGATGCCGATAGGGAACAAATTGGTGCTGGTGTCGGGACTGGAGAAATTGCGGTAGCCGATATAGTGACCCAGTCCGTTGACCACGCCGGCGGCCCAGAATGGGATCCATGCCATTTGCACAGCCCACACGGTCAGACCAAGCGCGCCGAACAACAGCAGGTCGATGGCCAGCATAGTGAAAATACCCAGTGTGGTGTGGCGGGAATAAACGTTGCGTTCCATCCAGTCATCGGGCGTGCCGTGACTGAAGCGCTTGATGGTCTCTTCGTTGGCGGCCTCTTCACGATAAAGCTCTGCCCCTTTCCACAAGACCCGGTCGATACCGTAGATCATGGGAGAGTGAGGATCGCCTTCACGTTCGCATTTTGCATGGTGCTTGCGGTGGATAGCCACCCACTCGCGCGTGACCATCCCGGTAGTCAGCCAGAGCCAGAAGCGAAAGAAATGCGAAACGACCGGATGCAGATCCAGCCCCCGGTGAGCCTGACTGCGGTGCAGATATATCGTTACCGCTGCAATGGTAATGTGCGTAAGCACCAGCGTGACAAGAATAACTTGCCACCAGCCAAGTTGCAAAAAGCCACCGGAAATAAAATCGAGAATTGTATCCATATACCCTTTAAGGTCTCCTGAGATGCCCGTCGATTGCCGGGCATTGGCCCGCTGCGGCGGGCAGTGTGCCCTTATTCGGGCAGGATGCTGAGCGATATCAAATCGCGCAGGAATTATAACACTATGATTTAACTAAGAAAAAATTAAATTGCCTTTTTTCTTGATTTTGAGCAAGTCGTGAGCAGAATGTCATTATTCTGACACAGTACTGGCTGCTTTTATTTAAATATAGCCCTATTTCCAGTCTGCAATGCGGGTTTATAGGCCGATTGTGTTGCGCAAGGTTACAAACGCACATTCACAGAGAAATTAGCGGGTTTTAAGCGCCTATTTCTCTATTTTAAGACCATTTTGACAACAAGAGGTTCCGGGCGGCAGTAAATTTATTTGCTGCGTTCCAGTACAGCTGCAAAAAAGCCGTCAGTGCCGTGAACATCCGGGCGCAGCTTCAGATAAGGCGTCGTCATGCCCAGGTCAGGGCAGCGGTCTCCCAGTACCGCCTGGGCGTTAAGCAGTGTGAATTCGGGATGCGCTGCCAGAAACGCATCCACCTGCTGTTCGTTTTCCTGCGGCAGCACGCTGCAGGTGGAATACACCAGCCGACCGCCCGGTGCGACACAGCGTGCAGCACTGTTCAGAATGCGCGCCTGCAGTTCAGTCAGTTCCTGCACGCTGGCCGGAGACTGACGCCACTTGAGATCAGGATTGCGCCGCAATGTGCCGACACCGGTACACGGCGCATCGACCAGCACCTTGTCGGCCTTGCCGGCCAGTCGTTTCACACGGGTATCATTTTCGTTCGATATGGCAATCGGCGTCACGTTCGACAGGCCGCTACGGGCGATACGGGGCTTGGCTTTGGCCAGACGCGCAGCCGATACATCCAAGGCATAAAGCGACCGGCCGAGCGCATCAATGCGCCCAGCAACAATGTTTTGCCGCCAGCGCCGGCGCAAAAATCAATCACCATATCGGTACGTTTTGGTCCGACCAGCAGCGCCAGCAACTGACTGCCTTCATCCTGCACTTCCAGCGAGCCGTTTTCGAACAGGGCCCAGCGGGAAATGGCCGGCTTGCCGTTGAGCCGAATGCCCCAGGGCGAATACGGTGTCGGCTGCGGGTCAAACTCGGCCACCGGTGTATCCTTCATTTGGGCCAATACTGTATCCCTGTCGACCTTGAAGGGGTTCACACGCAGATCAAGCGGCGCCTTGGTATTGAGCGCTGCGATCAGGCTTTCAAATTCGTCCAGCTGGCTCATATGTTCGTACAGCCAGTCAGGCAGGCTGGCGCGTATTTCAGGAGCCAGCGAAGCCGGGTCGATGGTGTCCATGCGCAACAGCCAGCTTTTCTCTTCTTCAGAAAGCTGGCCGGCAATGGTGTCCTTGCCCACGACCGAGGCCAGTCCCAGAATGGCCAGGCGCTCCAGCGCAGGCCCTGTACCGCTTTCGGCGTATTGCCGGTAGCGACGCAAATGACGCAGCACATCGAACACCGCCTCGGCCACTTCATTGCGATCGCGTCCGCCCAGCGATTTGTTGGCCCGGAACCAGGCAGACAACACGGCATCTGCCGGATGTTTCCACTTGAGCACTTCGTTCAGAACGTCGCGGATCTGACCCAGGCGAATGGTGTAGACGCCCCGCTGGCGCGCACCGGGCTGAGGTGCGCGCGGCGTGCGTCGGGTGAAATCGGGTTTCACAGAACGGCGTCCTGTGTCTTTTCTAGCGGATTTGATTGTCATAATTTTTGCCTGATTGAACGATATGTCAAATGGGGTATATCAATAGTGAAATATCCGGTGCCGCTGCGAACGATACCGGTAAACGATATACGCGATATATCAGCTGACATATTCCGTGTCTGCGTAAAACTGCTGTAAGGGCAGTTTTTCTGTAAAGCCTACTTTGCCTTGTTCATCCAGAAACACTGCTTTTTGCGCGAGCCAGCGCATGACCTGGGGATAGAGCTTATGCTCCATGACCAGCACCCGCTGCTCCAGGCTCTGGACGGTATCGTCAGCCATGACGGGAACAACCGCCTGAGCGATGATGGGCCCTGGTCCAGCTCGGGAATAACAAAATGCACGCTGCAGCCATGAACACGTACCCCGGCATCCAGTGCCTGCTGGTGAGTATGCAGTCCCGGAAACAGGGCAGAAGTGAAGGATGTATATTGATCAGCCGCCCGGCGTAGTGCTGCACGAACGCATCGCTCAGAATGCGCATGAAGCCGGCGAGCAGCACCAGATCAGGCTGATAGCGATCAATGCATGCGGCCAGCGCCTGATCATACTGAACGCGGGTCTGGCCGCCTGCCGCATCATACACCAGTTGTTCGGTCTGAATACCCTGCGCCCGCGCCCAGACCAATCCTTCGCTGTTGGCACTATGCGAGATGACGGCGCTGATCTTGACATTTGCCATTTGGCTTGCGGCATGCACCAGGCTTTCATATTGGAGCCGCGCCCGGAAATAAGGATGACGACCCGGGCTGCCGCAGGATTTGTTGGTTTCAACTGAACACTTCCGTAATGCTTTCAAGTTTAAAATTGTAAACTGTATGGCGTGAAAAATCCTCTTCAAATCTCCCGTCAGGCTTTTGCCTCGGCTGCCCAAAGCGGCAGCGCCCTTACCATTGGTAATTTCGATGGCGTCCACCTGGGTCATCAGCAGTTGCTCTCGCATGTCGTGCAAACCGCAGCCAGCAAGGCATTGGTGCCGTCAGTCATGACATTTGTGCCGCACCCGCGCGAATACTTCGCCTTGCGCGAACAGCGCCCCGAGCTGGCGCCTACGCGGATCTCAACCCTGCGAGACAAAGTACGCTCCCTGTCGTGTTGCGGCATCCGGCATATTCATATCCGGCGCTTTGACCAGGCATTTGCCCAACAGACGCCGGAACAGTTCATAGAGGATATCCTGGTGCGCCAGTTGGCGGTCAAGTGGCTTTATGTCGGCGAAGACTTCCGCTTCGGCAGCAAGCGACGCGGCAACATTGCCCTGCTGCGCGAAGCCGGTGCACGGTTCGACTTTGAGGTGGAGACGCTGCGCGATGTCCTGGATCCTAATGGCGTGCGCTATTCCAGCTCAGAATTGCGCCATGCGCTGGCCTACGCAGATATTGAACGGGCCAGCGAATTTCTTGGCCACCCCTATCAAATCAGCGGTCATGTGGTGCATGGTCGCAAGCTTGGTCGCACTATCGGCTTTCCGACGCTCAATGTCCGAGTCATGCCGCGCTGCGCCTTGCGCTCGGGCATATACGTCGTCCGGGTGGAGGGACTGGAGGCCGGGCCGCTGGCAGCGATTGCCAGTCTTGGCGTGCGCCCGACCGTCGAAGAGGACGGACAAGTCCTGCTGGAAGTGCATATTCTCGATAAAAACGTATCGGCATACGGTAAACTTATTACAATAAGCTTTTTGCACGCCGTGCGGGACGAAGAAAAATTCCCCGATTTACAAACTCTGACTGACGCCATCCGCCACGATGCGGACGTTGCTCGCAACTACTTTGCTGTCCATGGATTATAAGAACACCCTGAATCTGCCTGAAACCCCCTTCCCGATGCGGGGAAACCTGCCAAAACGCGAACCCGGCTGGGTGCTTGAATGGGAGGAAAAGAAAGTGTACCAGGCGATTCGCAAGGCCTGCGCTGGTCGCCCTGCCTACATTTTGCACGACGGCCCGCCGTATGCGAATGGCGATATTCATATCGGTCATGCGGTCAACAAGATTCTCAAGGACATTATTCTCAAAAGCCGCACGATGGCTGGCTTTGACGCGCCTTATGTCCCGGGCTGGGACTGCCACGGCATGCCCATCGAAATCCAGATTGAGAAAAAATACGGCAAGAACCTGCCGGTCGCTGAGGTACAGTCAAAGGCCCGCGCCTATGCCCTGGAGCAGATTGACCGCCAGCGCGCCGACTTCAAACGGCTGGGTGTGCTGGGCGACTGGGAGAATCCCTATCTGACCATGAACTACGGCAATGAAGCCAATGAATTGCGGGCACTGGCGCGCATCATGGAAAAAGGCTACGTGTTCCGCGGCCTCAAACCGGTGAACTGGTGCTTTGACTGCGGCTCGGCCCTGGCTGAAGCGGAAGTGGAATACGCCGACCGCAAGGATCCGGCCATCGACGTGGCCTTTCCCTTTGCCCAGAAAGATAAACTGGCTGCCGCTTTCGGCCGCGATAGCGTAGAGGATGGCGCCGTCGTCATCTGGACCACAACGCCCTGGACCATTCCCTCCAACCAGGCCCTGAATGTGCACCCGGAAGTGGTCTATGCCCTGGTGCGCCTGAACGAGCCGCTGCCTACCGGCCCATTGTTGCTGCTGGCCAAGGATCGCGTGCAGGCCTGCCTGGAACACTGGCAGTTGCAGGGCTCGGTTATCGCCGAGTGTACCGGGCAGGCGCTGGACCATATTGCGTTCCGCCATCCGCTGGCCACCGCAGACGCCGGCTATGATCGCCTGTCTCCAGTCTACCTGGGTGACTATGTCACGGTGGATACCGGCACGGGTATTGTGCACTCCGCCCCCGCCTACGGTGTAGAAGATTTCCAGTCCTGCAAGGCCAACGGCATGCCGGATGCAGATATCATCAGCCCTGTCATGGGCGATGGCAAATACGTGCCCTCCCTGCCGTTATTCGGCGGCAAGACGATTTGGGAAGCGAACCCGGATATCGTCAAGGCAATGCAGGACGCCGGAACATTGCTGCATGTGGAATCGCTCAAACACAGCTACATGCATTGCTGGCGTCATAAAACGCCTATCATCTATCGCGCAACCAGCCAGTGGTTTGCCGGCATGGATCGCCAGCCCAATGATCACACCGGCACGCTACGCGAAAAAGCACTGGCAGGCATTGACGCCACCGGCTTTTATCCAGCCTGGGGACGCGCCCGCCTGCATGCAATGATCGCCAATCGTCCAGACTGGACGCTCTCACGCCAGCGCCAGTGGGGCGTGCCCATGGCGTTTTTCGTGCACAAGGAAACCGGCCAGTTGCATCCGCGCACGGTTGAACTGCTTGAACAGATTGCACAGCGCGTCGAAAAGCAGGGTATTGAAGCGTGGCAGGCGCTGGATCCGGCAGAACTGCTGGGCGAAGACGCCGTGCATTACGAGAAAAACCGCGACACGCTGGACGTCTGGTTCGATTCAGGTACCACCCATTTTACGGTCCTGGGCGGCAAGGACAATGCCACCACCGGTTCGCATTCCGATACGCTGCGCTGGCCGGCCGACTTGTACCTGGAAGGATCGGATCAGCATCGTGGCTGGTTCCATTCGTCGCTGTTGACTTCCTCCATGCTGTTTGGCGAGCCACCCTACCGCAACCTGCTGACCCACGGCTTCGTCGTCGACGGTCAGGGACGCAAGATGAGCAAGTCGATGGGCAATGTGATTGCTCCGCAGAAAGTATCCGACTCGCTGGGTGCCGAAATCATCAGACTGTGGACCGCTTCTACCGATTATTCGGGTGAATTGTCCATTTCCGACCAGATCCTCAAGCGCGTGGTCGAAGGTTACCGCCGTATCCGCAACACCGTGTGTTTCCTGCTGGGCAATCTGAATGATTTCGATGCCGCAAAAGATATGGTGGAAACCAGCCAGTTGTTCGAAGTTGACCAATATGCGCTGGCGCTGACGCTGGATATGCAAAATGAAGTGACCGCCTATTACGACGAATTCAATTTCCATCCGGCCATGGCGCGCCTGCAGATTTTCTGTTCGGAAGATCTGGGTTCGTTCTATCTGGACACGCTCAAGGATCGCCTGTATGTCACTGATCGCAATAGCCTGGCACGGCGCTCGGCGCAAACAGCCCTGTTGCACATCACGCTGAGCCTGCTCAAGCTGCTGGCGCCGGTGCTGTCTTTTACAGCCGAAGAGGCCTGGCAGGAACTGCAGAAATCAACGCTGAAAAACACTGACAGCGCAAGCACCGTCACGATCTTTACCGAAGTATTCCACACTCTGCCCGAAGTGGCTGATCACGCAGCATTAAGTAAAAAGTGGCAACGCATCCTGCAGATTCGCGCCGATCTGAACAAGCAACTGGAAGACGTGCGCAGCGCCGGCCGGATCGGTTCAGCGCTGCAGGCCGAGGTTGACGTGTTCGCCGACGGACTGGATCTGGAATATCTGCAAAGCCTGAACGATGATCTGCGCTTTGTATTTATCGTGTCACGTGCAACGGTACATGCCGGCGCACCGGGCGAAGGTGTCAATTTCACAATCACGCCATCCGAGCATCGCAAGTGCGAACGGTGCTGGCATTATCGCGAAGAAGTGGGCACCATTGCCGACCATCCGGATATTTGCTCACGCTGTGACGATAATCTGCATCACGGTGGCGAGGACAGGCACTATGCATAAGGCAGTACAGCCGGCGGCACGCGTTATACCGTATATGATGTGGATTGCGCTGGCATTGGTGCTGCTCGCCGCAGACCAAATCAGCAAACAGTACTTTGAGCAGAATTTCGAGTATCTGCAACGCGTGAATGTGCTGCCGTTCTTCGATTTCATTCTGATCTACAATCAGGGTGCAGCCTTCAGCATGCTGGCAGACGGCGCTGGCTGGCAGCGCTGGTTTTTCATGGCGCTGGGCCTGGCCGCGTCGGCGTTCATTCTGTATCTGCTGCGCAAGCACCGCGAGCAGCCGCTTTTCTGCCTGGCGCTGGCGCTGATACTGGCCGGGGCCATCGGCAACGTCATAGACAGAACGCTCTACGGGCATGTCATTGATTTTCTGCTGTTTTACTGGAACGACGCCTATTTCCCGGCGTTCAATCTGGCCGACACGTTTATTACCATCGGGGCCGTACTGCTGGTCCTGGATGAACTGCTGCGCTATCTGCGCAACAAAAGGGAGCAACAGACATGAGTCCGCTTTCCGGCAAGCGTATCCTGATCGGCGTCACCGGCGGCATCGCCTGCTACAAGGCGGCTGAACTGGTGCGCCGGCTGCAGGATCACGGCGCGACCATCACGGTTGCCATGACGCATGCGGCAACCCAGTTCGTCACACCCACAACATTCCAGGCGCTCTCCGGCAATCCGGTGTATACCGAAACGCTGGACGAGCGCATGGAAAACAGCATGGCGCACATCAATCTGAGTCGCCAGGCCGATCTGATTCTGGTCGTACCGGGCAGCGCCGATTTCATGGCCAAACTGGCTCATGGCCTGGCAGACGATTTGCTCTCGACGGTGTGTCTGGCGCGCGGGATGTGCCCGCTGGTGGTGGTGCCTGCCATGAATCGGGAAATGTGGGGCCATCCGGCAACGCAACGCAATGCGGCGCAACTGCGCAATGACGGCGTCAGGCTCTGGGGACCGGCCAGCGGCTCGCAGGCCTGTGGCGAGGTGGGCGATGGACGCATGCTGGAACCGGAGCAGATTGTTTTTGAAACGCACGCTTTCTTCCAGAGCAAAGCACTTGCCGGCAAAAACATTCTGGTGACCGCGGGACCGACACAGGAAGATATTGATCCGGTTCGCTTTATCAGCAACCGGTCCTCGGGAAAAATGGGTTACGCCATTGCCCGCGCTGCCTGGGAAGCCGGTGCGCGCGTGACGCTGGTCTCCGGCCCCACTGCGCTGGATGCGCCTTACGGCGTTGATCGCATCAATGTAAAAACAGCCCGGCAAATGCATGCCCACGTCATGCAACTGGCGCCGGAGCAGGACATCTTTATCTCGGTAGCGGCTGTAGCAGACTGGCGGGTCAGCAATACGCAAGCCCAGAAAGTTAAAAAAACCGGTGCCCAAAGTGGCCTGGACCTGACGCTGACCGAAAATCCGGATATTCTGCTGAAGTGGCCGCCCTGGCCCAGGCCCATGGTGTGTTGGTTTTGCCGCTGAAACCGAAAACCTGCACGACTATGCCGAAGCCAAGCGCAAACGAAAAAAAATACCCCTGCTGGTCGGCAATCTGGCTCAGGAAACCATGGAGTCGGATCAGTCCCGCATGGTGCTGTTCGACGATCAGGGTAGCCACCCCCTGCCCGTACTGGATAAGCTGGATGCCGCGCGGCGACTGATCGCAGAAATCGCCAACCGCACCCTCAGATCCAACACCTCCACACGCCCTTGATCGCCGGCCCAGGCCGCCTCATCCCGATCACCGATGCAACCCTATATTGATCAGATTCTGGCATTTATCACCCTGCATCAACACTGGGCCGGGCCGGTAATCGGCCTGGTGTCTTTCGGAGAATCACTGCTGATCGTTGGCTTATTCGTTCCGGCGACCGTCATCTTGCCGCTGACAGGGATATTGATTGCCAATGGTACGCTCCACTTTACCGACGTACTGCTATGGGGAATCGCGGGCGCATCCTGGGTGATGCCGTTTCCTACTGGATTGGCAACGCCTACGGCCCCGCCCTGCTTAAAAGCGGCGCCCTGCGCAAACGCCGGCGCTCGGTCGCACGGGCCCGTCTGCTGTTTTACCGATATGGCTTTCTGGCGGTATTTGCAGGTCGCTTCATGGGCGCATTCCGCTCGCTTATCCCCGGCATGGCTGGCATAATGAAGATGCCACAGGGGCGATTTCAGCTGGCCAATGTGCTTTCCGGGGCGATCTGGTTCCCATGGCTGCTGTTGCCCGGGTATCTTGGCGTGCGTGGAGCCGATGCGCTGGGCGCAACAGGCAGCGCCGCCATCCTAGCAATACTGGCAGTGGTGTGTATCATCGCTATCGTTTCAAGGCGAAAGCGGGCTGGACGTCAGCCGTGAAAAATCCGTGACGCCGGCGCAGCAAAACGCAGCTATCCACGCAGTGACAGCCAATGGAGCGCAACAATGAATATGGACTACCGCGAACCCAGAAATGGCGACTTTGCCAGTTATGTAGAAGAACTGAGTCGCCATTTTGATATGAAGGAACAGGCAGTGAACCCGGACTTTTCCTCGGGCTTTCCCTCTCAGCTGGTTGATACAAAAGCACGGGGCAATAGCAAAGCGACGCCAGCCGGCACGCCACGCAGCACCGCCGCCGGGACGGCAACGGTTGGGAGTGGCCAGGCGGATATCGGCTTTCCCGTGCCACCTAGCGGCAAGCAGCACACCGGATTTGAAACCCGGCCGGCTGCATCTGCAAAGAAAAAGAGCTCGTCTTTTCCCTTTGCCCTGGTGGCAGGATTGATTGCCGTGGCCGTTTTTATCCTGGCCAACAACGCCGGCCCTGGTAACGGCCTGGACATGGACGGCGTGGGTGGACCGCTGATCTTCATTCTGGTCATTCTGTTTATTATTTTCAGGCGGATCCGCAATGCCGCCAAACGATTTCCCACTTCAGTCAAAACCAAGAAACAAACATGAAACTTGATGTCAAAATTTTAGATGAACGCATGCGCGACCAGTTGCCAACCTATGCCACTACCGGCTCGGCCGGACTGGATTTGCGTGCCTGCGTCGACCAGGAGCAAACCCTGGCGCCCGGCGCCTCGCTGCTGGTGCCTACGGGCATTTCCATTTATTTGCAGGATCCTGGCTATGCCGCCATGATTTTGCCGCGCTCGGGCCTGGGACATAAAAGCGGTATCGTGCTGGGTAATCTGGTCGGACTGATCGACGCCGACTATCAGGGCCCCCTGATGGTCTCCGTCTGGAACCGCAGCCAGACGCCTTTTGTTTTAAAACCCATGGAGCGCATCGCGCAACTGGTCGTCGTACCCGTCATGCAAGTGTCGTTCAATGTCGTTGAGCAATTTACACAAAGCGAACGCGGCACAGGCGGTTTTGGCAGTACCGGCAGCCACTGACACGGCTGCAGCATCGGTCGGCACCGTATGATGTCCATCGCATTCCAGAGCACGGGGCCTGGCAACCGGTACCCGTAAAACAGCTGGAGCGGTTAGCTCATACGACGCCGGTCCCCTTTATTTTCCAGGAAAAAGTAATGAATCAGACAAAACGAACGCTGTTAAAAAGCGCACTGGCCACCCTGATGGGTGCCGCCCTGCTGCAACCGGTCTTGGCTCAGGAAAAATCGTATCCGAGCAAGCCAATTACCTTTGTTGTGCCCTATTCTCCCGGCGGCCCGCTCGATGGCGTGGCGCGTCTGCTGGCTGAACATGCGGGCAAGACGCTGAAACAAACCATTATTGTGGAAAATAAACCAGGCGCGGGCGGCAATATCGGTGCAAGCATGGTCGCTCGCGCCAAGCCCGATGGCTATTCCATCGTCATGGGCGCGGTCGCGACACACGCGATCAACCCGTGGCTGTACAAAAGCCTGAATTACGATCCGGTGAAGGATTTCGAACCCGTATTGCTGGTATCCGAAGTACCCAATGTGCTGGTGGTCAGTACGGCATTCTCGGACAAAAACAATATCAAGGATGTTGCGTCACTGCTTGAATTTGCCAAAAAAAATCCCGGCAAGCTCAATTACGCCTCGGGCGGCAACGGCAGTGCGGGCCACCTTGCCGGCGAACTACTCAAGCAGCGCACTGGCATTGATGCTGTGCATGTTCCCTATCAGGCGCCAGCCCCGCCAAACTCTCGCTGCTCTCGGACCAGACCCAGTTTATGTTCGATAACCTGGCCTCTGCCCTGCCCCTGGTCAATGACGGCAAGGTGCGCGCCCTGGCGCTGACCACCAAAGCCACATCAAACATCATGAAAGCTGTGCCTACCATGGAAGCCTCTGGCATCAAGGATTTTGATATCAGCACATGGTTCGGTATTTTTGCCACTGGCGGTACGCCCGATGCTGTCGTCAACACCTTGCACCAGGCCTTTGCCGCCGCCATGCAGGACGAAGCCGTCAAGAAACAACTGCTGACCATGGGCTCGGATACCAAGCCATCCTCTCCCGAGGAGTTTGCTGCGAAGGTCAAAAGTGAAATGGCAAAATACAAGGAGATCGTTAAAATCTCCGGTGCCACCGCACAGTAATGCAAGAATGCCTGGCTTGCAAACATAAAGCGCCGCAGCTGTCACGATCGCAGCAGGCGCAATCGCAACAGGCACCACGGCAATTATCACCTGGCATCACACTTGCAATTAGAGCGGTGTGATGCCAGTTTGCTTTGCGGCCCTGGCAAAAAAAGACCGCATCCTGTTTTTGCACAAAGATGCGGTCCCTCTCTCATACCTGTACAGGCTCAATGGCTTATGCGCGCCTTACCGCACAGCCATATCCTGCATTATTATTCTGCAGCATACTGGAAGCGGCCGTCCTCGATTTTTCCCATGACACGGGCGCGGTTATCAAAGCCCTGGTGATCCTTGGCAGAAATATTCAGCACGCCATTGGGTACGGTGAGCTCTTTGGTCGATTCAATGGCGTCACGCAAGGCACTGCGAAACTGCGGTGTGCCCGGCTGGACTTTGTGCTGCAGCGCCTGCTTCACGGCATTGTCCAGTACCATATACGCCCCCCAGGCGTCGCCAGCAAACTGCGTGGCTGAATTGGCGCCGTATTTGGCTTCATATTTCTCTGTAAATTCGCTGGCCACTTTCTTGACCGGATTGGTATCGGGCAAGCCTTTGGCGACCACACCCGGACCGGTAGGGAACAAGGTGCCTTCTACATCCTTGCCGCCCACTTGCAAGAACTCCAGCGTACCAATGCCGTGAGTCTGATAGATCACTCCTTTGTAGCCACGTTGCTTGAGCGTTTTTCCAGGAAGCACGGCAGGCGTACCGGAACCGGCAATCAGGATAGCGTCGGGCTTGGCTGCCATCAGCTTGAGCACCTGTCCGGTAACCGACGGGTCGGTCCGCTGATACGACTCGCGAGCAACCACATCCACCTTGCCGGCTGCCAGGTTGGAAAACTCCTTCCACCAGTTTTCTCCGTAAGAGTCGGCATAACCGATAAAGGCGATTTTCTTGAAGCCTTTCCTGACCATGTCTTCGACCAGCACCTGGGCCATCAGGCTGTCATTCTGCGGCATCTTGAAGGCCCAGTGGCGACCCGGATCATCGGGCGGCGTCACAATGGCGGCTGATGCCGCCAGGGCGATCATGGGCGTCTTCGTTTCCTTCAGCACATCCAGAATTGCCAGGGCAGCCGCAGTCGTATTGGGTCCCACCAGAATATCGATTTTGTCTTCGGAGGTCAGCTTGCGGGCATTGCGCACTGCTTTGCTCACATCGGTGCCATCATCAAGCACGATATATTTGGCGGGCTCGCCGCCCAGCGTTTTGGGCCACAGGTCAATCGCATTGCGCGACTGAATGCCAATGGCCGCCGCCGGGCCGGTGGTCGAAAGGGTAATGCCCACAGTCACATCCGCAAAAGCCAGTGGCGTAAGAGTTGCGGCAAGCAGGCCGGCACAAATGGTAGTCTTCAATTTCATGGATAAACCTCTGGAGAAACAATGTATCTTGCGCCGCCTCAGGGTTATGCAACAGCTCGCCCCCCGACAGAACACTGCAAGAAGTGGCCGCATTCTAACCCGAATGACAGCCCAGCGACTGAATCTGGCGCCATCGGTCGCTCGCACCTGGGTACGGCCATCGATGGCCCCCGCAATCACATCGGACAATAGAGCGAGCGCCTGCGACTGGCTATGCACCAATGCATCGACGCCGCTGCCGGCCTGAACCTGGATCCTGGTCTGGCAAACACGGGATCGATTGTGCCCCCATGCGCACCGGTTGATGCGCCAGGTGGCGTCAATCACCGCTGCTTTGTTCAGAATCATATCAAAGCGATGAAAAGTGGTCTGAATCAACCAGACCGGCAGCTTCTGTTCACTGCCGGTAATACCCTGAATATTGATGGCCCCAAGACGGCTCACCAGATTGGCCGATAGGGTTTTCTGGATTTCATCCTGCAATGAACCCGCCCAGCGCGAGCCATTGAGAGGAACCACGGCCGACGAATCGGTTGAACTGCGAATCATCAATTGCGGTTTATCCACGACATCGGGAATGGTCACATCATGGATGTTGACACCGTATCGGGCCGCGCCCTGCACATTGGCCGAATCGGTGGCGGCCAGCGTGTAATATTGCGTAGGTGCAGAGGCGCAGGCGCCGAGCATGGTAGTAACGGCGATCAACGCCAATGGTCGCAGGGTTGCGGACAAATTACGCCTCATCATTGACTTTCCTTGAACGGGATGTTGTCTTGCGAACGACCTCGAATCAGCGAACTGGGCTCGGCCTGCAGATAGTCGCCCAGGCTGCGAATGGACTTGGCCGCCCGCGACAGTTCCTTGATCATGCCATTGAGCTGCAGCATGACCGGGCTCTCGTCGGCCACCACGCCACGAACACTGCCGAGGGTTTTATTGACGCCATCCAGCGAACGACCCGCTTTCTGTACGGTCGTGGTCAGGGCCGGCACCATGGTGGAATCCAGGGTACGCGCCAGTTTGGATATGCTTTGCAAGGTCTCATCAAGCGAATGACCAATAGAGTCTATCGGCAGGTTTTTCAGTTTTTCAACGATGACATTCAGCTGCTGCTGCAATTCGTCAAAGCTGCCAGGCACAGTAGCAATTTGCACCGGCTGCTTGTTGACGTCTGGAACTGGCGGCTTTTTGGCCATCTCCGGGAAATAATCCAATGCCACGTACAACTGACCGGTAAAAATATTGGCAAAACGCAATTGCGCCTGAATGCCGCTGCTGACAAACTCCTTGAGCGCCACATCATGAAGCGCTTCGCCATTTTTGTCGCGCCGTTGCGCTTCGGGTATCGCGGCGCCTAACCGATTCTCATAGATCACACCGTCGACAATCACCGTGGTTTCTTTGGTGGCAATATCAAATTCCATGGAGATATTTTTGACTTCACCCAACAGAATACCCTTGAAATCAATGGCTGAGCCTGTCTGCAAGCCCCTGACCGACTTGTCGAACTTCATGCGTATCGGAAAGGCAAGCCCATCAGGCCTGGCCAGGGCCTTATCTTCTGTCGGGTTCAGTACAAACCGGGTTCCGTCAGGCGCCGGTTCGGGCGGTGTCTTTTCATCGCTGGACGGTAATTGGCCGAAGGAAATCCCGCCGGCCAGAACGGAAACCAGTGACTGGGTTTTCAGATTGAGCCCCCCTGCATTCAGGGACAGGTCAACGCCGCTGGCATTCCAGAAGCGGCTGTCCTTGGTGACAAAGCGATCATAGGGCGCATCAACAAAAATCTGGACTTCAACGCCTTTGCCATCCTTGCTGAGCGTGTAGTTGATCACCTGCCTACCTCCAGGCGGCGGTACAGGACCGGCGAGCCCAAATCAAGAGAATTCAGACTGGGAGCGGTAATGGTAAACCGTTTGCCAGGTCGGCCGCTGACTAGCTCAGGCGGCTTTTCCAGGCCGACAAATTCATTGCGATATTCTGCCTTGCTCTGATGCGAATCATCAATGTCCACGCCGATATAGGCGCCGGACACCAGCGTGCCCAGCCCGGACACGCCACTGGCAGCCAGGCGCGGCTTGACCACCCAGAACCGGGCCCCTTCACGCATCAGAAACTCGGCGTTTTGCTTGAACGATACCTGCACCAGCACCGAATTGTGGTCGTCGGTCAGGGTAATATCAGTCACCGTGCCCACCACGACATCCTTATAGCGCACCTGAGTCTTGTCAATTTCCAGGCCCTCTGCCGTTTTGAAAGTCACGGTCGCAATCGGCCCTTGTTGCATATAGCCACGCACCAGCAACGATAATCCGATGATTGCAGCGATGAGAGGCACCAGCCAGATCCACGAAATATTTTTATTTTTCTTTTGCGTGATGACCGGCGTCTTGGCGATCACCGGATTAGGCTGGTTGGAGGAAACGTTCTGTGTGCCGGCCTGTGCATGTTCCTGAGCCGAGCCGCCCTGGCCTTGTGCCGCGGCGCCTGCTGCCTGCCCGGACGCGGGTGTTTGATGATCGGCCGGCGACGCCCCGCCTTGCGACGGGCGCTCGGAAGCGTCCGATGGTGGCAGATCTTTTTCAGACATATGATGCTCCTGCCGGCAACTGGTTCAGTAAACTATGCATTCTATAGAATAAACGATGATCCGTTCCTGTTTGTTCGCCAATTAGGGGACTAAGAAAAGGTGGGTGCAGTGGCTGCCGGCTGATAGCCGGGCTGTTCGATATCGTCATCGACCTCATCCCAGCCCTTTCGAATGTCGAAATTCATTGTCGCAAGCATGGTAACGACCACAACCATACCAAAGGCAGCGGCGCCAATATCGGGCCTGACCGACATCAGTGAGCCGAAATCGACCAGCGACGTCAGCAGGATGACCACGAAGACGTCCAGCATGGACCATTGGCCAATCAGTTCCACGGTCTGATACATGCGCGTGTACCGCATCATCGTATCACGACGGCCCTGGGGCGAACGACCGATCAAAATGCCCAGAATGACAATTTTTGTCAGCGGCACCACAAAACTGGCGATAAATACGATCAGCGCCAGATCCCAGGACCCTAGATTCCACAATTCCAGAATGCCGCCCAGAATGGTATGGGAAGCGGTGCCGCCCAATACCGTGGTGTTAATCATGACAGGATAGAGATTGGCCGGAAAGTACAGAATAATAGCGGTAAGCAAAATGGCCAGCGTACGGGTTCTGTGCTCAGGTTTGCGAAAATGCACATGATTATGGCAGCGCTGACACTGCGCCTCTGGTTCCGCGCTCATGGTAATCTGGCCGCATATCTCGCAGTCCAGGGGGAACTGCTGCTGGTCGATGGTCACTGGTATGTTCTTGACGGCACCATCCTGTTCGGCCAGCAGCCAGATCCGTTCGGAATTGAGCTTGCTCAGACCGGTAAGCAAAAACGTGAGCGCCGCATAAGCCCACAAACCGGCCCCAGGCGTGAGCGAGGCCATATCGGCCAGTTTGACGATGGCCACGAGTGCACCCAGCATGAATACCGGAACCATGGCCCACGGTCGCACCAGATGCAGCCAGCGACTCAGCTGATTGAGCCCTGGCGCGCGCCGTCCCTTGCGCGAAAACGCCAGGAGCCAGGCCAGAATCAGGCATCCAGCAACGGCATCAGAAAGCCGGTGGCAAAGCACATGATGGCAACACTGGGATAACCGGCGCGCCACGTCGCAGCGACCGCTTCCAGAAAAGTGGAACTGCTTTTGAGCCCGACTGCCGTGATGGTGCCCACCGGCATAAAACTGGCAATGATAAAGGCGATGAGCGAGGCCAGGACAATTGCAAGCCAGGCCGAACTGTTAAGCACGCCCTGCGACCACAAGACCGTGCCGCAACGCACGCAAGAAGCGCGCTGGCCCGAGACCAGCGCGCTTCGTTCATGCAGTTGCCCGCAATGATGGCAGGCGATGTAATTGCCCGTCATACTCAGGAGACCAGCGCTTCTTCCTCAGAATCCTTTTTTTCCTTCGGATCGGAATCATTGAAAGTGAGCGTGACTTCGTCTTTGTCATCGATATCGACATAGACTGACCCGCCATTTGCCAGGCGGCCAAACAGCAGTTCGTCTGCCAGAGCACGGCGAATCACGTCCTGGATCAGCCGTTGCATGGGCGCGCGCCCATCAGCGGATCAAAGCCTTTTTTGGCCAGATGCTGCCGCAGACCATCGGTAAAAGTCGCCTCTACCCGTTTGGCCTGCAGCTGGTGCTCAAGCTCAATCAGGAATTTGTCCACCACGCGCATGATAATGTCTTCAGACAACGATGCAAACGGAATGATGGCATCCAGCCGGTTACGGAACTCCGGCGAGAACATCCGCTTGATTTCAGCCATCTCGTCGCCGCTCTGGCGACTGTCGGCAAAACCGATGGAACGACGGTTGAGCAATTCAGCTCCGGCATTGGTGGTCATGATAATGACAACGTTACGGAAGTCGGACTTGCGACCGTTGTTATCGGTAAGCACGCCGTGATCCATGACCTGCAGCAGGATATTGAAAATATCCGGATGGGCCTTTTCAATCTCGTCAAGCAGCAATACGCTGTGCGGCTGCTTATTGACCGCTTCGGTCAACAAGCCACCCTGATCAAAACCGACATAGCCCGGAGGCGCACCGATCAGGCGCGATACCGCGTGGCGCTCCATATATTCGGACATATCAAAGCGAATTAGTTCGACGCCAAGAATGAAGGCCAGCTGTTTAGCCACCTCGGTCTTGCCCACGCCCGTGGGACCGGAAAACAGGAAGGAACCAATCGGCTTATCGGGTTTGCCCAGGCCAGAGCGTGACATCTTGATCGCAGAGGCCAGTGCCGTAATGGCAGCATCCTGGCCAAAAACCACTGTTTTCAGGTCACGATCCAGCGTCGCCAGCTTATTACGGTCATCGGTGCTGACTGACTGCGGCGGAATCCGGGCCATTTTGGACACGACGTTTTCAATTTCGGCCTTGCCGATGACTTTTTTCTGCCGTGACTTAGGCAACAGCCGCTGCGCCGCGCCGCTCTCGTCCAGTACATCAATGGCTTTGTCCGGCAAATGCCGGTCATTGATATGTTTGGCAGACAGCTCTGCCGCCGCGGTAATGGCGGCCGCCGAATAACGAACGTGGTGGTGTTCTTCGAATTTGGACTTGAGACCGCGCAGGATAAGGATGGTCTGTTCAACCGTCGGCTCGCTGACGTCGATTTTCTGAAAGCGACGCGACAGCGCGTGATCTTTTTCGAAAATACCGCGATATTCCTTGTAGGTGGTCGCCCCCATGCAACGCAGCGCGCCCGAAGACAACGCCGGTTTAAGCAGGTTGGAAGCGTCCATGGTGCCGCCTGAGGCAGAACCGGCACCAATCAATGTGTGAATTTCGTCGATAAACAAGACCGCATCGGGCTGGCTGGCCAGTTGTTTGAGCACGGCTTTCAGACGCTGCTCGAAGTCGCCCCGGTATTTGGTGCCGGCCAGCAATGAACCCATGTCCAGTGCATAGACGCGGGCCTTGGACAGAATGTCAGGCACATTGCCCGTTGAGATACGCAGCGCGAGGCCTTCGGCAATCGCGGTTTTGCCTACGCCCGCCTCTCCGACCAGCAGGGGGTTGTTCTTGCGGCGCCGGCACAGAATTTGCACCACCCGCTCGATTTCACTGTCCCGCCCGATCAGCGGATCAATTTTGCCAGCCTTGGCCAGCGCATTCAAATCGGAAGCATACAGTGCGAGCGGCGATTTGTTCTCTTCGGATTCGCCGGCTTGCGGCTCGGCAGGCGCAGCACTTTCGTCTGGCGATGGCGCAGCAGACTTGGTGATACCGTGGGAGATATAGTTGACCACGTCCAGGCGTGTCACGTTCTGCTCTTGCAGATAGAACACGGCATGGGAATCTTTTTCACTGAAAATGGCAACCAGCACGTTGGCGCCGGTGGCCGGGCTTTTCGCATTGCCATTGGAGGAGACATGCATGATGGCCCGCTGGATAACGCGCTGAAAACCCAGGGTTGGCTGCGTATCTACTTCATCGGAGCCGCCCACGATCGGCGTATTGGCGTCAATAAAGGCGCGCAGCTTGCTGCGCAACTGTTCGATATCGGCGTCGCACGCGGCCAGTACCTCTCTGGCGGCCGCATTGTCCAGCAGTACCAGCAACAGGTGTTCGACGGTAATAAATTCGTGGCGTGCCGAACGCGCATCCACAAATGCCATATGAAGTGTCACTTCGAGTTCTTGAGAAATCACAATTTCCTCCGTCTAAACAACTGCCCTGGAAATGCCAGGACCATTACAAATCCACGGGTTCCATCACGCACTGCAAAGGGTGCTGATGAGAACGCGCGTACTGCGCAACCGTTGCCACCTTGGTGGCGGCAATATCTCTGGTATAAACGCCACACACTCCCTTGCCATCATGATGTACTTTTAACATGATCACCGTGGCTTCTTCTTCTGTTTTCGAAAAAATCTTTTGTAAAACCGAAACCACGAAGTCCATCGGGGTGTAATCGTCGTTTAGCAGTAACACCTGATACATGGGTGGGGGCGCCAATTTTGCCTTTTGCGCTTCAGTGACAATGCCTGACTGCTGAGCCATACCAAACCTGCTTAAGAAAGTCTTTATATTGATACTTTATACGATATTTCAAGTGGTGTTGTTTATGAACCCCAGAATTATCGGTAATTTCCACTATTGACTCACATAATTTTAATCCGCATCATTTATTTATACTGAAAAATAGTATCCACAAAGCTGTTTCAGTATCTTTTCGGCATATGGCGCGTCACCGGTCATTTGCCATGGGTTGGTAAAATCTTGAGCAGAGGCTGTAAGAATGTCAGAAACAACAGAAACATCAGTCCCGGAAGAAGGCGGTAACAAACAGACCGGGACCGTGAAATGGTTTAACGACGCCAAAGGATTCGGTTTCATTACACCCGATGGCGGCGGCGAAGACCTTTTTGCCCACTTTTCTTCCATCCAAATGAATGGATTCAAAACACTCAAAGAAGGTCAGCGCGTTACTTTCGAGATTGCACAAGGTCCAAAAGGGCAACAGGCACTTAATATAATGGCAGCATAGCCTGTATAATTACAGACTATGTCCATATCCCTGCCCGCATCAAGGTTCTTGCGGTTAGCGCTTATTGCGGGCTGCACCATCCTGGCAGGCCTATTGCTGGCCCCACGGATTGCTGTAGCCCGCGTTTCTGTTTCCGGGTCGTCTGTTTCCGGCACCTCCTCCGCAAATATCTCATTGCAGATCAACAACAACAAGATCACCGCTGAAGTGGCCGATACCGAGCCGTTGCGTGCCAAAGGGCTGATGCATCGCAAAACGCTGGCACGTGATCACGGGATGCTTTTTGTGTTTGTTGACGATCAGCCCCGCTGTTTCTGGATGAAAAACACCCTGATCCCCCTTTCCATCGCCTTCCTGGACAGGCACGGCACCATTGTCGCCATAGACGAAATGCAGCCGCATAGCGAAGTGCCGCATTGCTCCGGCGCAGATGCCCGCTACGCATTGGAGATGAACCGTGACTGGTTTCGTAGCCACCGCATCCGCGTCGGTGATAATATCAAGGCTGTCATACCGGACACCCTGCCCGCTGCAAAAGATGGCGTGCCGGCAACACTACAGTAAAGGTTATATATGAAAGGAATCAGGATCGCCCTGCTGGGAAGCTGCATAAGCTTGCTGGCTGGCTGCGCAGGCATAACCCTGCCCGAATATCAAAAACCGGCTATTGAACGAAATTCCGATGTTCAACCCAAACAACTGGCCAATTGCATTATCAACGGCTGGAAAGGCCCCTATCCAGCGGCCCACTTGACAGAGTCCGATGCCGACTATTATTTTGGCGGCATTCCAGGACCGAATGACCCAAAAGCAAAAATCAGCGTTACGCCACGCTCTCTTGATTCCAATGCCGGGTCGCGCGTGACCCTGCGAGTGGCTCCCGATACATCTGCAGATATCGTCACGATTGTCGAGCAATGCATGCGTTGATGCGCAATGCGCCGCAGCCCAAAAAAAACCGCCAGGCATACACTGCACTGGCGGTTTTTTCATGCGGGGATAAATCCCTGCCTGGCGTTATCAACCCAGATTTTTGCTGGCAAAATCCCAGTTAGCCAGTTTCCAGAAAGATTCCAGATATTTGGGGCGCGCGTTACGATAGTCAATATAGTAAGCGTGCTCCCAGACATCACAGGTCAGCAGCGGAACGTCGTCTGTGGTCAACGGTGTTTTGGCATTGCTGGTATTGACGATATCGAGCGAACCGTCGGTTTTTTTCACCAGCCAGGTCCAGCCTGAACCAAAGTTGCCTGCTGCAGCTTTGTTGAATTCTTCTTTGAATTTATCAACACTGCCCCATTTTTTGTTGATGCCTTCGAGCACGGCGCCTGCCGGTTCGCTGCCACCAGGTGTCAGGCTGTTCCAGTAGAAAGTGTGATTCCAGATCTGCGCTGCCTGATTGAACATCACGCCATCAGATTTTTTCACGATCTCTTCCAGGCTGGCGTTTTCGAATTCTGTACCAGGGATCAGTTCGTTCAGCTTGTCAACATAGGCCTTATGATGTTTGCCATAGTGGTATTCGAGCGTTTCTTTAGAAATTGTGGGAGCAAGTGCATCCATTTCATAGGGAAGTGGAGGTAAGCTGTGTGCCATGTAGATCTCCTTGTCAAAGTGAAAAAGGTCCTCTGATGATACCTTAAATTCTAGCTGCGATTGGGAATGACCCTGACTTGCTGCGTACCTTTCTCCAGTTCCACCTTCAGGGTCTGTCCATCGTGCAGCGCGCCAGGGTCGCGCTGTACATGCCCTGCTTCATCATAGACGATGGCATAGCCACGTCCCAGCACGGCACGCGGATTTATAGTTTCAAATTGTGTATGGGTGCGCTCGAACCGGCGCTGCGTCTGGCTGATGACGCGATCTGTCGCGCGATCCAGGCGTGCCAGCAACGTTGCAACCCGGTTCCGTGCTTGCGTCACCTGGGGTGCGGTATGTTCCAGCGCCTGAGTCAGCATGGCGACCCGATTCCTTTTATGAGTCAAGCCGGTCCGCAATTGGCTATCAAGTTGCCTGACCGCATGCACAACTCGCACCCGATCGGCACGGATTTTCTGCGCCGGCGACACCAGCCGTCCCGTCAGGCGATCCAGCCGCAAACTGTAATGTTCCAGCATACGCTGCTGATGTCGCGACAGCCTGCTGGTCAATCCGGCAATATCATTCAGTATGTCCTGCCGGGGCCGGCAGACCTGCTCGGCGGCGGCCGTTGGTGTAGGTGCACGCAGGTCTGCGACAAAGTCGGCGATCGTAAAGTCGGTTTCATGCCCTACGCCCGACACGATCGGAATCCGGCTGGCCGCAATCAATCGGGCCAGCGCTTCATCGTTGAAACTCCACAGGTCTTCCATACTGCCACCCCCGCGAACCAGCAGCAAGACGTCTACTTCATTGCGCATCTGGGCCTGCGCCAGGGCACTCATGATTTCGGTGGCGGCATCCCTGCCTGTACCGTGGTCGGATAGATGACGATGCTTACATGCGGTGCCCGGCGCGTGAGCGCGCTGAGCACATCCTGCAAGGCCGCCGCTCCAAGCGAAGTAATGACGCCGACGCGACGGGCAAATGCCGGTAACGGACGTTTGCGTGACGCATCCAGCAGACCCTCTTGCTGAAGGCGGGCACGAATGGCCAGGAATTGTTCATACAAATTGCCCTGTCCCGCCCGACGCATCGATTCGACCTGCAACTGATAATCGCCACGAGGCTCGTACAACGTCACGCGTGCACGTACGTCAATCCGGTCCCCCGAGGCAGGGACAAAATCAAGCTGCGCGGTCTTGCCGCGAAACATCACGGCACGTACCGAGGCGCGATCGTCCTTGAGGGTGAAATACCAGTGACCGGAGGAAGCCCGGACAAAATTGGAAATCTCGCCCGTAACCCATAACGTGGGTACGCCTTCTTCAAGCAGTCGACCGACGCGCCGGTTCAGTTGAGCGACCGATAACATTTTTTCGCTTGACAAGACGTCGTAATTTTCCTGATTTTCCAAAATTCCAATTCCAAACTGTCCACATAATTTAAAAATCAAGTGCCTGGGCTTTTTTTCGGCGCATTACAATGGCTTCCTGACTTGATTTCTCAGAAATATCTCATATCTTGTTGAATTTAAAGAAAAATAAATATTTCAATTAAATTGCACAATGATTAAGCAAACAAGCCCGGCACTTGTGTAGATACGCCATTACAGCATCTTATTCACAGAATTATCCACAGAAAATGTGAGTAGTTACATTTGCCATTTTTGGCGCCACGACTTGACATTTATTTTGTGCATTGCATGATTTGCCCGTCGCTCTCTAAACCAGCGATTTGTGCAATCGGGCATCGGTGCAAATGCCGGCCAGCTCAAAAAACGCTGTCCCGATTTGATGCGATAATAGTCATGATATCCGGCGATATCGATAGCGATGGGCGCGATGGGCGCGATAGGTCCGGGTGACCATCGTTGCGTCGCTGGTTCATGAAGTCCTTTTCCGGCACAAGAAACAAGTACACTGGCCGTTTCCGATTTTACCGGACGCCAGTCACCATACCCGACCATGGTACAGAAAAAAAAATCCACCCTGACCGACACCCTGCTGCGCCAATGGCAAAGCGGCGGATGGCTGTCTAACATGCTGCTGCCGCTGTCGTGGGTCACGCGCCTGGCCGTAGCCATCCGCAAGGGCCTCTACAGGTACGGCCTGAAAAAACCGAAACGCCTGCCGGTCCCGGTCATCGTCGTAGGCAATATTTTTGTTGGCGGCACCGGTAAAACCCCATTTGTTCTGAGCCTGATCGCTGCGTTGCGGCAACGCGGCTGGCGCCCCGGCGTAGTCAGTCGCGGCTATGGCGTTGCCGTTGGTCCCGAGCCTCGCCATGGCCACGGCACCCAGGTCGAGGCCGCTTACCTGGGAGATGAGCCCGCCATGCTTGCACGCGTGCGCCCGTCGCGATACACCCGGACCGGGCGCGGGCTGCGCACTGCCTGTTGCAACAGTATCCGGACACCACGGTCATCATCGCCGACGATGGCCTGCAACACCTTGCCCTCGGGCGCGATATCGAAATCGCGGTGCAGGACAGCCGCGGCATCGGCAATGGCCGCCTGTTGCCTGCCGGTCCCTTGCGCGAACCGGCTACCAGACTGGCATCAGTTGATTATCTGATCATCAATACCCCTGCAGATGAGCCCGTTGCAGAGCCGGCGCCAGATACCCCTGACCCAGGCCAGCCGCGCAAGCCGCAGCAGGTGAACATGCAATTGCACCCAACCTGCATGGTGCATTTGCGCTCCGGTCGGAGCATGCCGGCGGCGCAATGGGTGACAGAGCACCTGGGACAGCGCATTGCTGCCATTGCAGGCATCGGTCATCCGCCACGATTTTTCCGGACTCTGGCCCATGCGGGTATCGGCGCGCAGCAAACCATCGCCTTCCCCGATCATCACGCCTATTCGGTGTCCGAGATTCGCGCCATTGATGCCGACGTGATTCTGATGACAGCAAAAGACGCGGCCAAATGCCAGGCCATGCAGGACGAGCGCCTGTGGAGCATGGAAGTCGCCCTCGGTTTTCCGATGCAGTTTTTTTTGACCGAATCGCCGAACAACTCAAATCATTACCGGTATACTGATCCATTCAATCGATTACACCACACTTACTATGGACACGCATTTTCTCAAGCTCCTCGTCTGCCCGCTGTGCAACAGCCCGCTGCGCCATGATCAGAGTGAGCAGGAACTGATCTGTCAGTACGACCAACTGGCCTACCCCATCCGAAACGGTATACCCATCATGCTCAAGGAAGAGGCCCGCGCGCTCAGTCAGAATCACGACTCATCGGCAACAGGTGCTCGTCCCCAGGACAGTCGTCCGAGCGAGTCCGCCGCAGACCCGACGCCAAAACCAACCGACAGCAAGACAACGGGATCCGGCCAATCCGGCTCCGCCACACCCGGCGCCACAGATTAATATGACAGGCTTTATTGTCGTTGTGCCGGCGCGCGCCGCCTCTACCCGGCTGCCCGGTAAAATGCTGGCCGACATCGGCGGGCTGCCCATGGTCGTGCGTACGGCCCAGCAGGCAGCACGCTCTGCGGCCAGCCAGGTTTATATCGCCACAGATGACCCGCACATTGCCAATGTCGTGCGCCATCACGGCTTCACGCCTTTGCTCACCCGAGCCGATCACCCTTCTGGCACCGACAGGCTGGCCGAAGTCGTTGCCCAGCTGGCGCTGCCCGATGATCAGGTCATCGTTAACGTTCAGGGCGATGAACCCATGATCGAACCGGACATCATCAATCTGACAGCCGGCGATCTGCAGGCGCACAGCGCAGCCGCCATATCAACCTGCGCCTATCCGCTGGCTGACCGGCAGGATTTTTTCAATCCGAATATTGTCAAGGTCGTTTGCTCCTCTGACCAATACGCGCTGTATTTTTCCCGGGCGCCATTCCGTGGGCACGCAACCATTTTGCTGCCGGTAACGGCGATTTCGGGACCGTACCGTCAGAGCTGCCTACAGGTTTTCCCGCATTGCATCATATTGGCTTATACGCTTATCGTAGCGGGTTCCTGAAAATTTTTCCGTCCCTCAGTCAGGGGGCGCTGGAAACCTTCGAGTCACTCGAACAGCTCCGGGCACTGGAGCACGGCTTTCGCATTCATGTGCTGGTGACCGCCAGCGCACCCATGCCGGGCGTCGATACACAGGAAGATCTCGATCGAGTTCGCGGTTTTTACCGCAACTCGGTTTAATTTTGCAATGCATCATATAAAATAGCATTCCGTCAGTAACACATAACAACATCCAGGAGGGATCCATGCGTCTCATTTTGTTAGGGCCACCAGGCGCAGGCAAAGGCACTCAGGCAACTTTTATCACCCGGAAATACGGTATTCCGCAAATTTCCACGGGCGACATGTTGCGTGCAGCGGTCAAAGCCCAAACTCCTGTCGGCCTCGAGGCGAAACAAGTGATGGATAATGGCGGACTGGTGTCCGACGACATTATCATCCGGCTGGTCAAGGACCGCCTGCTTGAAGATGACTGCAAAAAAGGTTACCTGTTTGATGGTTTTCCACGCACGATTCCACAAGCTGATGCATTGAAAAATGCCGATATCGGCCTGGACTACGTCATTGAGATTGATGTTCCCGAAGAGGACATCATCGAGCGCATGAGCGGGCGTCGCGTGCACCCCGCCAGCGGACGCACCTATCATTTGCGGTTCAATCCGCCTAAAGTGGAAGGCAAGGACGACCTGACCGGCGAAACACTGGTGCAGCGCGACGATGACCAGGAAGAAACTGTCAGAAAACGTCTGGAAGTGTATCGCAACCAGACGCGCCCCCTGGTCAAGTACTACTCCGACTGGGCTGCACAGAAAGATCCCAAAGCGCCGCAATATGTCCATATTTCAGGGGTCGGCAAGGTAGAAGAAATTACCCGCCGTATCGAACAAGCGTTGAGTCAATCTTAATCTCGCGAGGAAAGCAAAGTGGAAATCAGGGATAAAGTTTTTATCGTTACCGGTGGCGCATCGGGCCTGGGCGCTGGCACGGCCAGAATGCTGGTCGAACAGGGTGCGCGGGTAATTATTGCCGATGTTCAGGATGAGCCAGGCCAGCAGCTTGCCAGCGAACTGAACCAGCAATATGTGCATTGCGACGTGACCCGTGAAGAAGACGGCAACGCTGTCGTGAACGCCGCCACCGCTGCCGGAAAACTGGTGGGTCTGGTCAACTGCGCGGGCATCGCACCGGCCTCGCGCACGGTTGGCAAAACCGGCGCACACCCCCTTGATCTTTTCCAGAAAGTTATTGCTGTTAACCTGATCGGTTCCTTCAATATGTTACGCCTGGCCGCAAGCGCCATGAACAGCAACGAGCCGGAACCACAGGGGAACGCGGCGTCATCATCAACACGGCATCGGTGGCCGCCTATGAAGGCAGATCGGCCAGGCCGCCTATTCGGCCTCAAAAGCCGGCGTCGTCGGCATGACTTTACCCGTTGCCCGCGATCTGGCCCGCTCCGGCATCCGCTGCAACACCATCGCACCCGGTATTTTCGGCACGCCCATGATTTTTGGCATGCCTCAGGAAGTACAGGACTCGCTGGCGGCCAACATCCCGTTCCCGTCACGCCTGGGAACACCACAGGATTACGCCAAGCTGGTCTATAGCATCATCACCAACGAAATGATCAACGGTGAGACCATTCGACTTGACGGCGCCATCCGGCTTGCGCCAAAATAATTTTTACTGTCATCCCGATCACAGGCACGTGAGTTCGCCAAAGGCGTAATATTCACGTGCCTTGTTTTTTTCTGACAAATCCATGAGCCTTTTACGGTCTGCCGCCACCATCAGCGGCCTCACCCTGCTATCGCGCATTTCGGGCCTGGCCCGCGATATCCTGGTTGCCAGAACGTTCGGCGCCAGCCCGCTGACCGACGCGTTCTGGGTCGCATTCCGGATTCCCAATCTGCTGCGTCGCCTGTTCGCGGAAGGCGCTTTCTCCCAGGCGTTCGTGCCGATTCTTGGCGAAGCCGCAATCGGCACGACCAGGACAAGGTCAAGGTACTGCTGGATCATGTCTTTATCGTCCTGCTTTATGCGCTGATGCTGATCACCATCCTGGGCATTATCGCTGCGCCATGGGTGGTTACCGCGATGGCTACCGGGATGTCCCACGCCTCCACGGATACCGCTTTTGAATCAGCCGTATGGATGACACGGGTAATGTTCCCGTACATCCTGTGCATGTCGCTGGTCGCCTTTGCCTCTGCTGTGCTCAACACCTGGAGCCGGTTCGCCATCCCGGCGTTCACGCCTATCCTGCTGAATCTGTCGATGATTCTGGCCTGCGTACTGTTTACGGATCTGTTTGCCACACCCGTATACGCCCTGGCTGTCGGCGTCATGCTTGGCGGTGTCGCCCAACTGGTCATGCAATGGGTGGCGCTGGCACGGCTGGGCTGATCCCCCGGTTTTCATTGAATGTCAGAAAAGCCTGGGCCGATCCGCTGGTGCGCAGGATCATCCGCCAGATGGGTCCGGCAACACTGGGGGTGTCTGTCGCCCAGATTTCCATTCTGATCAACACCAATATCGCGACCTGGCTGCCTGCCGGCAG
Organism: Advenella kashmirensis WT001; assembly: GCF_000219915.2. Taxonomy (NCBI): domain Bacteria; kingdom Pseudomonadati; phylum Pseudomonadota; class Betaproteobacteria; order Burkholderiales; family Alcaligenaceae; genus Advenella; species Advenella kashmirensis. The sequence continues at coordinate 2,601,526 of NC_017964.1, forward strand.
CGTCACATGGCTCTCATTTGCCGACCGGCTGATGGAGTTTCCCACCGCCCTGCTGGGGGTTGCGCTGGGAACAGTGCTGCTGCCCAGCCTGTCAGCCGCACATAGCAAACAAGATACGCAAGCCTATAGCCATTTGCTCGATTGGGGCCTGAAACTGGTGCTGCTGCTCGGTTTACCGGCTGCCTGGGGCTGGCGCTAGCTTCGGACGCCCTGGTCGCCACCCTGTTCAACTACGGGGCTTTCAATGCCGCCGACGTGCAGCAAACTCGCCTGTCGGTCATGGCGTATGCGGTCGGACTGATCGGTATTCTGGCCGTCAAGATCCTGGCGCCCGGTTTCTACGCCAAACAGGACATTCGGACACCGGTAAAAATCGCCATTGGCGTCCTTATTTTTACCCAAATCATGAATCTGATTTTTGTCCCGTTCATTCACCACGCCGGCCTTGCACTGTCCATCGGGCTTGGTGCGACAGTGAACGCACTGTGTCTGCTGGTGGGACTGCGCCGCAAAAATATCTACCAGCCTCGCGCAGGATGGCTGGTGTTTTTTGCAAGACTGGCGCCTGCCGTGCTCGCATTGGCCTTGTGGATTCTGTTTTTGCAGCAGTATATGAGCTGGACCGTCCTGACCCCGGGCACCATCAACACCTGGATCAACGGCGCATTGGAGCAACTGTTGCCGGCGCATGTAACCTTTACCCTGTCGCGCCTGCTCACATTGCTTACCCTGCTGGTTTCCTGCGGGTTGGTCTACTTTGCTGCGCTGTTTCTGGTTGGGTTTCGACCGGCCGATTTTACGCGCCGTCGCTAGCCGCAACTATGCCCGTACCTGCAACGGCACCTGGGATTACGAGGCCGCCAGTGCGGGATAGCTGTTGTCCTGAGCGCACAAATCTGTAAAAATACGGCGTAAACCGGTGTTTTTGCACAGATTTCTTGCATAACACGATGAATATGCTAAACTACCAGACTTTGCTGAATTAACTTAATTAAAGAACTACCATGGCCAATACTGCACAAGCACGCAAACGTGCACGTCAATCCGTTGCTCGTAACAAACACAACTCCAGCCTGCGCTCACTGCTGCGCACGTCTGTCAAACGCGTACGTCAGGCAATTGATGCCGGCGACCAGACTGCCGCAAACGAAGTGTTTGCCAAGGCAACCAGCGTTATTGATCGCGTAGCTGACAAAAAAATCATCCATAAAAACAAAGCTGCTCGTCACAAAAGCCGCCTGTCTGCCGCAATCCGCGCAATCAGCGCCTGATCTGCATCTCTGGCAGTACCTTGCCGGGGCAGGATAAGCGATAGCGCGCACCAAGCCGCATCGCCTCAAATACCGGCAAGCTTCACGGTTTGCGTCAATGGTAAGCATAAAGCGTGGCTTTGAGCCGCGCTTTATGCTTTGTCGGCCTTTGCCGGCCGATATACCGATGTACCCCCACGCCCCTTCCAGGCAATCCCTTCCCTATTGAGTTGAGCCGCGCTTTCTTCCCAGCAGCCGCCACGACAGCTTATCCACGCCTGCCGATAGTTGCTGGGCGCATGACTGGCCACTCCGGTAACCACATCCCACCAACGGCGGGCTACACGCACGCAGCCACACCCGAATCGACAAAACAGGTCAAATGACAAGAACGGATTTGAAAATCGTGGCGTAAAAAGCCGCAAGTAAAAGTCCGGAAGTAAAAGGGAAAGGCCGAAAAAAATCAGCGTGTCCGTTCGGACGTTTTGAGTTTGTTATCTTTGGCAAAGTCTGCAACAAATTTCCAGGCCAGGGGCTCAAGTTCGCGCAGACGAAAGTCAACAATCACACATTTGACGCCATCAATGATATTGGGCACAACATAGGGCGAATAGGTGATGTGATTGCCCGGGCCAACATTGCCACCGGGACGAAAATGCGACATCACGCCGGCGAGCCTTTCCGCCCAGTCGCTCGGGCGAAAGCGCTGGCCTTCTTCGGTCACTCCGTGGATAATTAATTGTTGCACTTCAATTATCTTCAAGAAAAAGTCTCTTGCGATAAAAACCGTCAGAGAACAAAGATATACTAAAGACAGAATTGTATATGATAGCGTCTGGCGACACCGGCAATTTGCCGGGTTATATGAAAGAAACAACAGATATATCCCGGTGCCGGAACACGCCCATTCCCTCTCAAGACAAGCGCCTGGCGCCTCCTCGCGGAGTGTTGCCGGAAGCTGTTTTTTTTCCGATTTCATACTGTTTTTCTGTTTCGTACTACTTACCTGTTTATTTGTTTACGTTAGCGACTGAATCATCCTGCCATGACAACCTTGCAATCGACCGGCCCGATGCGGCATTTCCTGCAGATCAAAGACTTTACTTCTGACGAACTTCTCTACGTGCTCAATCGCGCGCTGATCATCAAAAGCAAATTCAAGCGATACGAGCCGCACATGCCGCTACATGACCGCACGCTGGCGATGGTTTTTGAAAAAGCCAGCACCCGCACCCGTGTCTCGTTTGAGGCAGGCATGTACCAAATGGGCGGCTCGGTGATTCACCTGACCACCACCGATTCGCAACTGGGCCGCGCCGAACCGATAGAAGATACTGCGCGCGTAATTTCCCGGATGGTCGACATCATCATGATCCGTACCTTTGAACAGACGCGTATCGAGCGCTTTGCCGCCCACTCGCGCGTGCCGGTCATCAATGGGCTGACCAACGAATTTCATCCCTGCCAGATCCTGGCCGATATCCTGACTTATATGGAGCATCGCGGCGCCATCAAGGGCAAAACCGTTGCCTGGATTGGTGACGCCAACAATATGGCCTATACCTGGATACAGGCGGCCCAATTGCTGGGTTTCAAGATGCATGTCTCTGCCCCCAAAGGTTACCGCCTGGAAGAGGACCGGATTGCCGGGGTATCCAGCGATGTGCTGGAACAGTTTGACGACCCGGCCGCAGCATGCCGCGGTGCCAGCCTGGTCACCACCGATGTGTGGACCAGCATGGGTTACGAAGAAGAAAACGAAAAACGCAAACGCGCGTTCAAAAACTGGCAGGTCAACAGCCAGGTCATGCAGGCTGCGCAAGCGGACGCATTGTTTATGCATTGCCTGCCTGCGCACCGTGGCGAAGAAGTCACCGGCGAGGTGATTGACGGCCCGCAAAGTGTTGTCTGGGACGAAGCGGAAAATCGTCTGCATGCGCAGAAGGCCTTGATGGAATTTCTGCTGCTCGGACGATTGCCCGACGTACAAGCGTAAGACTGTCAGCAATCATGAAACGCGCTAAAATACCGTCTATGCGTCGCACCTGAACACGCGCCGCTGCAACAGTTTCATGGCCATATCTGCCACAAACCCTGATGCAGCGTCGCGCGCTGCCGGACATCCGGTGGTCCGCCTCAGCCCGACAACCCCGCTATTTCTAACAACCTGCTAAATATACGAGTTCCTAATGAGCGAAGTCAAAAAAGTTGTTCTCGCCTACTCCGGCGGTCTTGATACCTCAGTCATTCTGAAGTGGCTGCAAGACACCTATCAGTGTGAAGTCATTACGTTTACCGCCGATATCGGACAGGGCGAGGAGCTCGAGCCGGCACGCCGCAAGGCTGAAAAATTCGGCATCAAGCCCGAGAACATTTTCATTGACGACTTGCGCGAAGAATTCGTGCGTGATTTCGTTTTCCCCATGTTTCGCGCCAATGCAGTATACGAAGGCGAATATCTGCTGGGCACCTCTATTGCCCGTCCGCTGATTGCCAAGCGCCAGATTGAAATTGCCAATCAGGTGGGTGCTGATTCCGTATCACATGGCGCAACCGGCAAAGGTAACGACCAGGTTCGTTTCGAACTGGGCTATTACGCGTTGAACCCCGCCATCAAGGTTATTGCGCCATGGCGTGAATGGGACCTGCTGTCGCGCGAAAAACTGCTGTCCTACGCTGAAAAAGCAGGCATCGAAATCGATATGAAACACAAGAATGGGGGCGCACCTTATTCCATGGATGCCAATCTGCTGCATATCAGCTTCGAAGGCCGTCACCTGGAAGACCCCAAGGCCGAAGCCGAAGAAAGCATGTGGCGCTGGACGGTCTCCCCGGAACAGGCACCCGATACTCCTGAATATGTAGATCTGGAATATGAACGTGGCGATATCGTCGGCATCAACGGCGAAAAGCTCACACCGGCCCAGGTGCTGACCAAACTGAACGAACTGGGCGGCAAACATGGCATCGGACGTCTTGACCTGGTCGAAAACCGCTATGTCGGTATGAAATCCCGCGGATGCTACGAAACACCGGGCGGCACCATCATGCTGCGCGGACATCGCGCCATCGAATCCATTACCCTTGACCGCGAAGTTGCCCACCTGAAAGACGACCTGATGCCTCGCTATGCAGCGCTGATCTATAACGGGTACTGGTGGTCTCCGGAGCGCAAGGCGCTGCAGGTGCTGATTGATCATTCACAACAGTTCGTCAACGGCTGGGTGCGCCTGAAACTGTACAAAGGCAATGTTTACACCGTCTCCCGTGATTCCAAAGACACCCTGTTTGACAAAACCATTGCCACTTTTGATGATGACGGCGGTGCGTACAACCAGGCCGACGCCGGCGGATTCATCAAGCTGAACGCACTGCGTATGCGCATTGAAACCACAGCCGGTCGTAAATAAATTTTTGCGCACGTCCATAAACAGACCGCCGGCGTGACCGGCGGTTTTATTTTATCTGCGCGAATGCTCGAAACCGCCAGCCCATCCCCCATAGGCGGTGCATAAGCACCGAAGGAGCTGCCGCCGTGCAGGCCTGAGCGGCATGCGCTACCCTTGGTTGCCGCGCGTCGTCGTTAAATCGCATGCTCGTTGTTGTTGCCTTGCCCACCATTACTACTTTGGCATGTCATTAATCTGCCCGGCAAGGTAGTTACTACCTCGCCGCGTCATTGCTGCCTTGCTGCATGCGCTGCCGGATTTACCATAAGCACCTCAGCCTGCGAACGAACACGCCAGACTACAGTTCGACCTGTATTCCCATTTCAATCACGCGATTGGGAGGTATCTTGTAAAAACGCGTACTGCGCGCTGCGTTGCGGGACATGAAGGCAAACAGCCTGCGGCGGTAGCGCTTGATCAATGGCGCACGGTTTGACACCATGATGGTCTGGCGCGACATAAAGTAGGACACCACCATAGGCGACAAATCAATCTGCGGATGCGCAGCGTGAACCTGCTCGAGCACTTCGGGTACATTGGGCTCCTGCTTGAACCCATAGGTCGCCGTGACCTGCCATGCGTTGGCATCAACCTCGGAAATCACAAACCGGTCTTCCTGCGAGATAAAAGGCACATCGGCGCTTTTCACCGACAAAAAGACCAATTGCTCGTGCAACACCTTGTTGTGCTTCAGGTTATGCAACAGGCTGACGGCACACGCTGCGGATTCGAATGCATGAATACCGCTGTGCCAGGAACGCGGGGTACAGTATCGTGCAACAGCATATTCAGAAAAGGCTTGAGCTGTTGCGCCTCGTCAATATCAATCCGATCCAGGCGTTCCCGTCCCTTGCGCCAGGTCATCATCAGCGTAAACAGGCCCAGGGCAATGAGCAATGGCAGCCAGCCGCCCTCTTCGATCTTGATGGCATTGGCCGAAAACAGCAGGACGTCGATAATCAGAAAGATGCACAGCAGCACGTAAATAATGGTTCGACGAAAGCCCTTATACATTCCGGGCATCACGCTGAAGGCCAGAATCGACGTAATCAGCATCGTACCTGTCACGGCAAAACCGTATGCATGGGCAAGCTTTTCAGAACTCTGGAACACCAGCACAAGTACAACCACGGCAACAAAAAGCAGCCCATTGACGCGCGGCATGTAAATCTGCCCTTCTTCTTCGCTTGAGGTATGCAGGATTTCCATGCGTGGCCACAGACCAATCTGCACCGCCTGGCGCGTAACCGAAAACGCACCTGAAATGACAGCCTGAGAGGCAATGATGGTGGCCATAGTCGCCAGAATGACCATGGGAATTTGTCCCCAGACCGGCACGGACATGAAAAACGGATTCTTTGCTGCGGCCGGGTTCTGAATTACCATGGCACCCTGACCGAAATAACAAAGCAGCAAGGCGGGCAATACAAACCAGAACCAGGCTCGGCTGATAGCCGGTCGTCCGAAATGACCCATATCAGCATAGAGCGCTTCAGCGCCGGTCAGCGCGAGCACCACGTATCCGAGCAGCAAAAAGCTATGCACCGGGTCATTCATGATAAAGCGCCAGGCATAAATCGGCTCAAGCGCCAACAGCACCACCGGATTGTCGATAATATTCCAGATACCCAGCAATGCCAGGGCAAAGAACCAGACAAACATGATCGGCCCGAACAGACGGCCGACCAGCCCGGTGCCGTGGGACTGGATCATAAACAGGCCGATCATGATGATGACCGATAGCGGCAGAATCCAGTGATCAAGCCGGTCCGAAACGACACTGATGCCCTCCAGCGCAGATAGAACCGAAATGGCCGGAGTAATCACACTATCGCCATAGAACAGGCAGGCGCCGAAAATGCCGAGCACGAGCAGAATCGGCCGATAGCCGGGTTTGATATTGCGGATCGCCAGTTCCATCAGCGCCAGCACCCCACCCTCGCCCTTATTGTCTGCACGTAGCACAAGAATGACATATTTGACCGAAACCACGATCATTACCAGCCAGAACAGGATGGACAGGATACCCAGTACCGCATCCTGCCCTACGCCAACGCCGGCGCCGTTCAGACTGGCCTGGATGGTGTACAGCGGGCTGGTGCCGATATCGCCGTAGACCACGCCCAGGGCACCAAGCAACATGCCGGCGCCAGGAGATTTCTTTGAATCCTGTTGCATTATTTATCAACCTTTGAACGGGTAAGTCGGGTGCCGATACGTGGCCCGGGAAAAATCACTGTAATTTGCGTACCCTGGATTTGCGGCCGGCTCAGCAGGCTCCACCAGGCGCCGTGGGCACGGGTAATTTCGCGCACGATCGTCAGGCCCAGACCAGTTCCTGTGGCACCTGCCTTGGGCGACCGGTAAAAAGCATCGAAAATCTGTGCCGCATCTTCGGGATCAATGCCGCAACCATCGTCACGTACAGTGAGCGATGGCGGGTTGGATCCCACAGTCAGCGTAATATTATTTGCCCCCTGGGCGTACTTGAGCGCGTTGTCGATCAGGTTACCCAGCAACTCTTCCAGCAGCAGGACATCCCCGTCTATCCACACCGCGGTATCTGGGGCATCCAGAACAAGGTCAACGCCATGCTGCCGCGTCTTGGGCACCCATTCCAGACCGGCGTTCTGCACCCATTCGCATAAATTGATTTTTGTAAATACATCCTGGGGACGGATGCCCGGATCGGCCCGGGCCAGCACCAGCAATTGCTGCCCCAGGTGGATAAGACGGTTGCTGATGGTTTTGATTCTCTCGGCACGCTCTCTGACGTCATCAGGCAGTGTGCGTGCCAGCATCAGTTCCGATTCCAGGCGCAGGCCGGCCAGGGGTGTGCGGAACTGATGCGCCGCGTGTCCAATAAAGCGGCGCTGAGCCACCAGGGATTCATCCAGCTTGCGCAACAAATCGTTCAGGCGATCCAGCAAAGGCAGCAGCTCGGTGGGCACATTGTGCAATTCAATGGGTTGCAGGTCCTCTTCAGAGCGCTGGGAAATTTCTCCAGCCAGCATATTGACCGAACGCAGCCCCGAGCGCACGCCATAAAAGACCAGCCAGGCAAACAGGGCCACCAGCAGCAACTGCCCAATGATAATGACAATGAAAATGTCCTTGACCACCCAGTCAAGTGCATCCTGCATGATCAACAGGGTTGCGCTGAAATCAAGAATAATGAGGACCAGCAGCGCCGGGATCAGTCGGATGATCAAATGACGAAACAGGGATCCTTTCTGAAGAAAAGAACTACTGCGTCGGGCACCGCCATGTTGGGGATTGGTCATGGAATAAGAGAAAAGGAAGTCCTGCCGCAGATTCTAGAGCATAGCCCGGGCTGGTTCAATGTTTTCTCAGGCCGTGGTGCCAGCCGCATCATCTATTTCAAGCAGGTAGCCAAACCCGCGTACGGTCTGGATCGACGTACCGGTGCCCTCCAGGCGCTTGCGCAGACGGTATACATAAACCTCGACCGCATTTTCGCTGAAATCTGCATCCCAGGCCGAAAGCGAATTGACGATCTGTCGCTTGGTTACCACTCTACCAGGGCGGGCCATCAGCATTTCGAGCACCGACAACTCGCGCACAGAGAGATTCAGCCGTTCGCCGTGGGCGCGCACCTCGCGGCCGACCGTATCAAACTGCAACGGCCCCACTTCTATGACCGGACTGGACTGGCCGGACTGGCGCCGCGCGAAGGTACGCACCCGGGCGGCCAGTTCGGACAACTCAAACGGCTTGGTCACGTAATCATCGGCCCCTGCGTCAAGCCCTGCAACCCGATCTTCAACATCGTCGCGGGCGGTCAGAATCAGTGTTGGCTCCTGATGGCCTTGCGCCCGCAATTGCTTGAGAACCTCCAGTCCGTTCATATCCGGCAAATTCAGGTCAAGAATAAGCAACTGGTACACCTGGCCCGACACTGCGCCAAAAACCTGGCTACCGTTGGAGACCCAATCGACAGCATATCCCTGTTCGCGCAGAAACTCTTGCAGGGCTGAACCCAGAATATTGTCATCTTCGATTACTAAAATTCGCATATTGATTCTGCCTGTAGTTTAACGGTCAGCTCTACCCAACTTTCTGACAAAAAGCTGAAATTTCAATCACTTAAATTGAGACCAGACCATTATTCTACTCAATTTCTCCCGATGGCTTTTGATTTTTTTGTGCACCTGCGCAAGTGAGCGGCCGATGAGCCCGGCGCTCAGGACGCCAGGCAAGGCCCTTGTCGCCTACAGACCGTGGCACAATGCCGCTGGCGTACCACGTATGCAGTAAGTTAATGCCATCGCGCCCGATATTGCCGTTCAGTTGCTGTGCAGCAATTGCGTGTCCATAACCCCGGGCGCCTGTACGCGAATCCGGCTGCCCGACACGTGCGGAATCACATCCACCCGCAACGACATCTGCTCTTTGAGTTCACTGACATGGGAGATGATGCCGATGGTTCTGCCTCCAGCCTGCAGATCGACGAGCGTTCGTATGGCCAACTCCAGCGACTCGGCATCCAGACTACCGAAACCCTCATCAATGAACAGGGTATCAAGACGAATCCCGCCGGCATAGGCCTGCACGACATCGGACAAGCCCAGGGCCAGGGCCAGCGCCGCCATGAACGATTCACCGCCAGACAGCGTTGCAACGGCGCGCTGCTGGCCGGTGTACTCATCCATGACGTCCAGATCCAGACCCGAGGCGCCACGACCCGCCTGTTCACGGCGCATCAGCTGATAGCGCCCGCGACTCATTTTACGAAGCCGCAGCGATGCACCGATCAGCACGTCATCCAGCAGCACGCTCAGCACAAAACGCTGCAGGCTGACTTTGCTACCCTGGCGTCCCGAAGCAACATCGCTGAGTGTGCCATACACCGCATATTCTTCATCCAGAGCCGCACTGCTTGTTCTGATTTTTACGAGCCGCTCCTGCAAGGTGGTAAGTGCCAGCAGGCGATCACGAACCTGCTGCCAGGCCAATTCGGCTTGCTGGGCAACTGTAGCTGCGTCCTGCGCCTCGCGCGCATATTGATCAAGATCGGGTTGAACCAGGCCGTCGAGCGCCTTACCCAGCTCGGCGTACCGCCCGCGAGTCTGATGCAATGCTTCGTAATAGCCATCTATCGCACTTTGCAGTGCTGCGCATTGCGCTTCATCCCGTTGCGCGGCCTGCCAATTCGCAGTATCTGCAAACTCGCTGCGCTGCAGGGCGTGCTCGTACTGCTGCATCGCAGCCGCATGAAGCTGCTTATCCTGCGCCAATTGCGCCTGCAGCGCAGCGATCGTAGACTGCAAACCCAGTATCTGGTCCTCCCGCTGCCGAACGATGTTCTCTGCCTGACGCCATGCCTGGGTCAGCTCTTCAATCTGCTGCGTTAACCTGTCGATTTGCAAACGCAACAGGGCTTCGGACCGCGCGTGCTCGGGCAGTTCCTGCTCGAGCATGCTTACCGTCGCTTGCTGGCTGCCTGTGTCACGCTCAAGGTCTGAAGACGGGTGCGAAGCCCTGTCAGGGTCTGTTCCAGCGTCTGCTGATCCTGCTCCAGCCTCGCCAGCAAGCGCATGCCTTCATCCAGCTTTTGACGCGCGCTCTGACTCGCCTGCAGTTGCAACTCCTGTTCCTTGAATCTGCGTTGCAATTGCACCAGATCCGAGTGTGCATCCTGTCCCAGTGCTTGCCGGCGCTGGTCCAGTTCGGTCTGCACCTCGTCGCACTGACGCGCCAGTTGCGTCAACCGGGCCTCGTGAGCAGCAAGTCGCTGGCCCGCCGCCTGTACGTGCTGCCTGGCCTGGCGCAACATTTGGTCGCTGATCTCGTGTCCATCCGACGGTGCCGGTGCTGGATGAGAAACACTGCCACATACCGGGCATGGCAGCCCTTGCTGGAGGCGGGCGGCCAGACGGCTGGCTTGACTCTGGTGCCAGGCCAGCTCCAGTCGGTCCTGTTCGTGCTGGGCCGACCGCAAGCCATTCTGCATGCGGCCTTGCTCGTTTGCCGCTGCAGCGTGTTCATCACGCAGCGCCTTCAAGCGCCCGGCCAGTGCGTCACAGGCAAGTCGCTCGCTCAGTCGCGCCTTGTTGTGCGCCACCACGACACTCTGCTCTGGCAACGCCGCCACCATTGCTTGCAATGCCTTATGCTCTTGCTTTATACCCGCCATTCGTTCCAGTCTGGCTTGCTGCTCTGCTGTCTGGGCCTGTAACGCAAGGCGCGCCTGGGTCAGATCTGCATTCAGTGTAGCCAGCAACTGCTGCTGGCGATGCCACTCCTGCGCCTTGGGAAAAAGCGCCTGCAAGCGACCGCGTTCAACATTGAGCGCAGCGGTCTGCTCATAGGCAATCGCATGGGTTGCCTGGTCCGCTTTCTCCTGTGCCAGTTGCTGCGTGAGCGCCTCAAGGCGCAACTGGCCATCTGCCAGGCGCGCCTGGGTCAGAGCCAGGCGCTGACTGATTTGCTCTGCGCCATCATGCCATTGCCGCAACTGAGCCGCGGCACGGGCCTGGCGTAATGCACCCTCCTGACCGGCGACAGCTGACTGACGCTGCTCCAGCTGTGCCAGCTGCGCGGCCAACGCATCGCGTTGTTCAAACTGTGTGCGTATCCGCCGGGCCTCGTCGATCTTGCGCTGAGCGCGCATATGCAGATCCGCCGTGTCGGCACGACGGGCTCTTGCCAACGCTTCGGATGAAACCAGTTCGGCAATATCGGCGGCCAGCAGCTTTTCCTCCGCAATATCGGCCTGCTCAAGCAACCCGGCAATCTGCAGCTCATTGGCCTCGCGACGGGTGCGAATATCTTTGGCCCGTTCCTGCAATTGCAATTCGATCTGCCGGAAAACATCGGTCTGGAACAGCTGCGCAAACAGGGCTTCGCGCTTGAGCGAGGTTTCCAGCAGCAGTTCGCGAAACTTGCCCTGCGGCAATACCATGACCTTGCGAAACTGCTCAGCTTTCAATCCTGTCAGGCTTTCTACATAATCGGTAATCTGCCCGGCCTTTTTTGCTACAAGCACCTTGGGGGTGGCGTCCGTCAGATCAAGCATGGTGCCTTCGGTTGCGATCTCCCTCAGACCGCTGCCCCGGGTCTTGGGAACCCGCTGCGCGGGCTGGCGCTGGATTTCGTATACCTTGCCTCCAAGCCGAAAGCCGAACACCACACGCGCCACCGTCGCCGGATCGGCCAGATCCGAGCGCAGCGAACGCGGATCTTTCTCACCACCCGTGGTTTCTCCGTACAGGGCGAAACAGATGGCATCGAGCAAGGTACTTTTGCCGGCCCCGGTTGGTCCGTTAATCAGAAATAGCGGATTAGACCCCAGTTGCGTGAAATCGAGCTTCTGCTCGTCGGCAAAGGGTCCGAAGGCCTGCAGATGCAAATATAAGGGAACCATTTATACTTCCCTTTTCAATACGTTATCGACCACATCCTGCATGGCTGCACTTTGTGCCTGTGTCATGGGCTGCCCGCTGACCTGTTCAAAAAAATCGCAGAACAGTGAAAACTCATCGCGACGCAGCCTGGCTGCCGACATCAGCGGCTGCGTCTCGTCCTGGTATAACTGGGGTTTTTCCATTTGCAGCAAATTCGGATAGACCGCCCGCAGTTTTCCCATGGGATCAAGAATCGCGTGATCATCGGTGAGCCTGGCAAGCAAATAGTCATCGCAGTGCGCGTCTGTCTGTGCCGCGCGAACCAGATCGTCCAGCCTGCCTTCGATGCTGCGTACATCATGCAGCGGATGCAGCGGCAACGCCGTCGCCGCCGCGACACCATCCTGATTGATATCGACCAGCAGTACGCCTTTATGGTGTTTTTCTTCGGAAAAACTATATTTGAGTGGCGAGCCGCTGTAACGTATACGCCCCTGCCGAAAGGCCTGAGCCCCGTGAAGGTGGCCCAGCGCCACGTAGGCAAAACCCTCAAACAGCGCCGCAGGAACCTGGTCGGCGCCGCCGACAGCCAGCGGGCGCTCCGATTCGCTTTCCTGGCTGCCGGCCAGAAAGCAGTGGCAGATCAGGACATGAATGCCTGGGTCGGTTGGTTTTGGGCAATTCGCTCAATCAGATACCGGTGCGCCTGCTCATAGCTATCAATGGGCTCCTGCGCATACACTCGCGCCTGAATCGGATCGGTATAGGGAATGCCATGAAAGTACAAGGGCCCCGCTTGCGTTTCGACCACAACCGGCTGCAGCATCTGCTCGTAATCGGCGATGATATGTACTCCGGACGCATTCAATGGGGTCGCTGCAAAGCCCAGCCGGTCAGCGCTGTCGTGGTTACCCGGAATAATTACAACTGGAATATTCAGGCCGTGCATGCGGTTCAGAAAATCGTTCAGCAGTCGCACTGCGCCAGCTGGCGGAACAGCACGATCGTATACGTCGCCGGCAATCACCAGCGCATCTGCTGATGCTGCTGGGCATAGTCTGCAATTTGCTGCAGAACATGGGCCTGATCATCCAGCAACGGATGATTGCACAGTGATCGACCCAGATGCCAATCGGAGGTATGGATAAATTTCATGAAGCACAACAACGCAAAAAAAAAGACAAAATGACCAGGACTGCCGGCCTGGCACCGTGGCCGATCCAAATTTGTTTGGGGCCAGCGAACCCGACAGGCTCTATCTTATCCTGTCAGTAATCCTTTATCATCCGTGCATTTGTACGCTACTAATTTTGGCGATTCCAGCCTGATGGGTTGACAGCCGGATACGGCCTGCAATAATATAAATTCATTGCAGTCTTCTAACGAAGGTCTGTATGGGGGAATTTAGTCCAACTTGCTGCCCCGACATTCGGTCAAACCAGCTAAACAGGAGCGCTCAATGAGTATTTCTGCCCCAACATCCCCATCATATTCTGTATCCACTGCCAGCAACGCTGTCAAAATCATTGTGGATAGTAATCAGGCTTCGCATATAGACTCCACCGGCAACTGCTATGTCAATCCTGACGATTGCGCTGTACAGCACAGCCCGGGCTCCACGGCCTATATCTTTGATATTGAATTTTTACAACAGCTGCGCCGACATCTGCGCAAAGCGGGCCGCTTCGAACTGGAAGTGGCGCCACTGAGCCACGACCTGAAGAACGTGGCCGCTTCGCTGCTCACCGTCCTGCAAAAGAACGTAACACCAGGTTAATCCATTCCCGGTTGATGGTAGACTGCCTATACCTTATTGCACCTATCAAAAGGAATGATTTATGTATAAGTTGAATGAACATGGCCGCGAATCGCTCAGCACCTTCCTTGATGCTGTCGCCAAAGCCGGCACTGCCCGTGACGCGTTTATGGTCCGCGCCGAGGAAATTGCCAACCAATCGTTCGCAGTAGATCAGAATGCAATCATGGATATTCAGGGACCCGATACGCAAAGCGGTGACGCCGAATCGGTGCAACTGCTCAAAAGCTGGTTCGACCTCGTCTGAGTCCCTTGGTTGTACACTGCCCGCAAATAGTGATCGGGCAGATGTGCAACCAGGCGTGAGAGAATTTCCTTTACTACAGATTGCCGCGCTGCCGCCCGCATTTAATCAAACCATTGCTTGCGTTTTTCCTCAGGACCAATGTAGAGGCTTTTTTACGTTTGGATAAACTGGTAAAAACGGACTTGACGTGCGTGCTACCCTTTTGCGCTGCGTCGTATCGGTTGCGATGATTGTGGCCATTGGCGCTTTAATGATGAGCGCTTTAATGATGAGCGCTTTAATGATGAGCGCTTTAATGATGAGCGCTTTAATGGTTATCGCTTTAATGGTTATCGCTTTAACGGTTATCGCTTTAACGGTGAGCGCATCAATGACAACCATGCGGCCTTTCTAAATACACTGAAAAGCTCGACACAGGCCTTGCAGCAGCTGCCACGCAACGGCTAAATATGAGCAACACTGAAAAACAAAAAAGGGCTTACGATAAATTCGCAAACCCTTAATTCGTATTGGTAATTGACCTTCGGATTGGTGGGTGCTACAGGGGTCGAACCTGTGACCTACGCCTTGTAAGGGCGCCGCTCTACCAACTGAGCTAAGCACCCGTCGATCAACTAAGCATTAAATTATAAGGAGGTCCGAAGAACAATGCAAGCATTTTTTACGCCGCATGTTCTTTTTTGTGAAAAAGTGACACTACAGCAACAATAACCAGGCCCACAATCAGACCGATCACAAAGTGCGCCAGTAAAGTAAGGATAGCACTCAGCATGCCGGCACCGTGTCCCGGCAGAATAGACTCGAGCCAGTGCTCGGCGCCGGGGATACCATGCAAAATGATGCTGCCGCCAACCAGGAACATGGCAATGGTGCCGACAATGGACAGCAATTTCATCAGATATGGGGCAAGCCAGAGAATGCCCTGACCTATTTTTTGGGCGATACTGCTTCGCCGACTGGACAGATACAGCCCAAGATCGTCCAGCTTGACAATACCGGCAACCAGCCCATAAACAAAGACCGTAATCAGCAATGCGATCACGCTCAGAATAATGACCTGGGTCATGATGGGTTCGCTGGACACCACGCCCAGCGAAATGACAATAATTTCGGCAGAGAGGATGAAGTCGGTACGAATGGCTCCGCTGATTTTCGTTTTTTCATCCAGCGGCACAGCCTGCCCTGCGTGCTTTTCTTTGCCCTTGTGAAAGAATGTATGAATGACCTTCTCCGCCCCCTCGAATGACAGGAATGCACCACCGAGCATCAGCAGCGGCAAAATCAGCCACGGAATAAAATAACTGATCAGCAACGCGGCCGGCACCAGAATGACTTTATTGAGCAGCGACCCTTTCGCTACGGCCCAGACAACAGGCAGTTCGCGGTCGGGATTGACGCCCGTAACCTGCTGCGCATTCAATGCCAGATCATCGCCCAGCACACCCGACGTTTTTTTCATGGCGGTCTTGCCCAACACGGCGACATCGTCAAATGTCGCGGCGGACCCCTTGACGGCGGTCTTGCTCATCAGCGCCACGTCATCCAGCACACTTGCAATATCGTCCAGTAACGCCAGTAGGCTTCCTGCTGCCATAATGTTCCCCATTTTGGTATTTGTAGGTGTCGGCTATCGACACAAGATCGACCCGTAGCAATGCAATAACTTTACGCCAGCTAAAATAATACTTGAGTCTGGCGAAAATAATAAAGGTTTTTCTTTGCAAATCATCGTTTTCCGGGCAAGCTGCGATTACACCATGGGTCGTCGCAATCCGTTAAACAAGACACCTTTTCAGGCAGTAGCAACAACATCAATAACGCCAAGGCATCGTAACGAACAAACAAAAAGCCGACTGCTTTTTCAAGCAACCGGCTTTTTGTTTACTTGCGGTCAACCTGCTGCCTTGTGCAGCGGCGACCCGCCCTCAACGATGAATTAGTTGACAGCGTCTTTCAGTGCTTTACCTGGACGGAACTTAGGCACTTTAGCTTTCTTGATTTTGATGGCTTCACCTGTGCGTGGGTTACGGCCAGTGCGAGCAGCGCGGGTAGAAACGGCAAAAGTGCCGAAGCCAACCAGAGTTACGGTACCGCCTTTTTTCAGCTGTTGTTTAACAGCAGCGATAACGGCATCAAGAGAGCGGCCAGCAGCAGCTTTAGAGATATCTGCTTTGGTAGCAATGTATTCAACGAGTTCTGTTTTGTTCATTCAGACAACCCCAAGTTAGTAAATTATGATGGTTAATTCATCCGGAATATAATCGCCTCTAAATCAATGGCTGTCAAGAAAAAAACCTGGCAACAGCCGCATATTTATTAGCTTTTTAACAAATTTCAATCAAAAACGAAATATTGTGTTTTTTTTCATACACCCCGGCACGGTATAAAAAACCGATTTTGCCTTGTCTATTTCCCCATGCAGCGATCAAGCGCCTGAGCAAAATCATTGATCAGATCAACTTCATCTTCAATGCCCACAGAGATTCGCAACAGGTTATCTGCGATCCCCATTTGCGCGCGCCGCTGTGCACCCATTTCATAATAAATGGTGTGCGCCACCGGCAGCGACAGGGTCCGCGAATCACCCAAATGCGTTGCCAGTATAACAACGTCCAGCGCATTGAGAAAATCAAAACAATCAATGCTGTCAATCAATTCTACGCCTAGCAGTGCGCCGTAACGGCCAGCGAAAAGCCTTGTGGCCAGTTCGTGTTGCGGATGATCGGCCAGTCCGGGATAACGCACGCTCGCAATTGCCGGATGGGATTGCAAAAACCGGGCCAGTGCAAATGCATTGGAGCACGCCTGGTTCATACGCAGGGCGAGCGTTTCGGCGCCGACGGCGATTTGTGCGCAGTCTCAGCAGACAAGGTCCCGCCCATATCGCGCAGCCCTTTCTTTTTAATCTGGGTCAATCCCCAGCTGTCGGAACTGCCTTTTTTATAGTCATCGTAAATATTTGCATAGGTCGACCAGTCATACAGCCCGGTATTGGTCACCGAACCACCCAGGGCATTGCCATGACCGCAGATATATTTTGACAAGGAATTCATGACCAGCGCCGCATGTACATCGCGGCCCTTGAGCAGATACGGTGAGGTCAGCGTATTGTCTAGCACGTACACCAAATTATGGTCGCGACACAGCAAACCGATATTCTCCAGATCGGCAATCTGAGTTCCCGGATTAGCAATGGTTTCGACAAACACCATGCGCGTTTCGGGCCGGATTGCCGAGCTGATGCTGGCAGCGTCGGTAGGATCCACAAACGTGATTTCGATACCGAACTGCGTCAGCGTACCCAGCAGGCTGTTGGTATTGCCGAAAATGTAACTACTGGAAATGAGATGGTCGCCCTTACGCAGCAGCGTCAGGAAGATGGCGCTTAGCGCAGCCATGCCGGTGGCAAAGGTGACGGTGCCCTTGCCCTGCTCCAGCAAGGTAATTTTGTTTTCCAGCGCCGCCGTTGTAGGCGTACCCTGACGGGCGTAGGTGTATCCAGGCTTGCCCTGGAATACCGCGGCCAGTTCACGCGCATCATCATAGGCGTATTCGGTCGACACATGGATGGGCTTATGGATCGCTCCGTGTTCTATACGATCACGCCGATCGGCGTGCAACACAGTTGTGGTCAGCTGTTTTTCCTTCATATTGCATCTCTGATAAAAATTACTTTCTCTGACGGACTGTTTCAAACAGACAGACCGCACTGGCAACGCTTACATTCAAACTTTCGACAGACCCCAGCATGGGGATCCGGACCAGTTGATCGCAGGTTTCCCGCGTCAGCCGCCGCAGACCCTCGCCCTCGGCCCCCATAACCCAGGCCACCGCGCTTCGGGCATCAACCGCGTGCATGTCGCTGGAGGCCTCATCATCGGTACCGACAAGCCAGATATCCCGGTCCTTCAGCGCCCGCATCGTTCTGGCCAGATTGGTGACCATGATATAGGGCACGGTATCGGCTGCACCGCAAGCGACCCGCTGCACGGTGGCATTGAGCCCGACCGCGCGATCCTTGGGCGCGATCACGGCATGCACGCCGGCCGCATCTGCAGTACGCAGGCAGGCGCCCAGATTATGCGGATCGGTCACGCCGTCCAGGATCAGCAGATGCGCCGGCTCGGTAATGACATCGAGCACATCATCGACGTTGACCGCCAGCTGTTTGGGGTCCGCCACGGCTATCACGCCCTGATGACGCACGCCTTTGGCCAGGCCTTCAAGCCGGTCTGGCGACACGGGAATGACCTTGATTTCATGTTGTTTGGCCAGGTCAACCAGGCTCTGCATGCGCTTGTCGCTACGCGACGCTTCTATATAAATTTCCCGAATGGAATCGGCGGCATGACGCATTCTTGCGGTCACGGCATGAAATCCTGCCAGTATCTGACGGCTAGACATAATAGGTTCCTGAACTCAATATATTTACCACCCGATGCGCTGATCCAAGGCGGATACACACATCGGGCTCCTGATGGCCGAATCGCTGATATCGTAAGGGATCAGCGACGGCGGGATGCTTTCTTGCCGGCAGGCTGTGCAGCCTTTTTACCGGCTTTTTTTGCCGCAGCCCGACGCTCAAGCGCCTGCTGTCCGCGGCTTTTGATACCGGCCGGCTTGGGCTTGGCAGCTCGCTTGGGTTGACGCGGCGGCGTATCCTGGCGTTGGGCTTCCTTGCGCAGAGAATCGTACGTAATGCCTTTGACCAGGGCAAACTCAATGCGTCGTGCTTCGAGATCCACGCGCGTCACCTGTACCTGCACACTGTCGGTCAACCGGTATTTCTTGCCGGTGCGCTCGCCGCGCAATTCATTCAGACTTTCATTGAACTGAAAGTAATCGGTCCCCAGCTCTGACACATGCACCAGCCCTTCGACATAAAGCGTATCGAGCGTGATGAACAAGCCAAAGGAAGTGACCCCGGTGACCTTGCCGCTAAATACTTCGCCCACATGCTCGCGTACAAACCAGCATTTGAGCCACGCTTCAACGTCGCGCGAAGCATCGTCGGCACGCCGCTCGTAGGCCGACAGCACAACTCCCAGTTTCTCCCACAGGGCATGTTCATGCTGCTGACGTGACTCGCCTTCCACCCAGGCCACGCCAGCCGTTTCCGGAACATAGGCGCGCTTGGCCAGAATGGCCTTGATGACACGATGGGTCAGCAGATCCGGATAGCGCCGGATCGGCGACGTAAAATGCGTATAGCTGGGATAAGCCAGGCCGAAGTGCCCGGCATCATCAGGCTGTAGATCGCCTGCTGCATAGAGCGCAGCGCCATGGTCTGGATAATTTGAAAATCGGGGCGAGCCCGCGCCGCATCCAGCAGCGCGGCGTAATCTTTGCCGCTGGGTTCGTCGCCCCCGGCCAGGACAAGCCCAGTGTGCGCAAATACTCGCGCAGGTTTTTCAGTTTTTCCGGTGTAGGCCCTTCATGCACACGATACAGGCCCAGGCGCTTATTAGTCTTGACAAACTCAGCCGCGCAGGTATTGGCGGCCAGCATGCATTCCTCGATAAGTTTGTGGGCATCGTTGCGCACATGCGGGACGATCTGCTCGATCTTGCCCAGTTCATTGCTGATGATCTTGGTTTCGATGGTGTCAAAGTCCATCGCGCCACGCTTCTTGCGCGTGCCGTCCAGCAGTTGATAGAGCGTATACAGGTCCTGAATATGTGGCAACACGTGCTTTAAGGCACGGGCAGTGGGCCCGTCAATTTGCTGCAGCGCTGTCCAGACCTGAGTATAGGTCGTGCGTTCATGCGAATGGATGACCGCATTATAGAACTGATAGGCTGCAACCGTACCAGCCTTGGCGCCGGTAGCTGGGATCACCATGTCGCACACCAGCACCAGGCGATCTACCTGAGGATTGAGTGAACACAATCCATTGGACAGCTTCTCGGGCAGCATGGGGATGACACGCCGCGGAAAGTAAACACTGGTACCACGCGCCAACGCATCGGAATCAATGGCGTCTTCAGGACACACATAATGACTGACATCGGCAATGGCCACCAGCAGACGCCATCCCTTGCGCCGCCGCTGTTCTGTACCGATATTGACCGGCTCGCAGTAGACTGCGTCGTCAAAGTCGCGAGCATCTTCGCCGTCGATTGTAATAAAAGGTACGTCGCGCAGATCAACCCGGCCATTCAGATCCCGCTGCATCACGGTTTCCGGCAAGGCATCGGCCTGCGCCAGCGTCGCTTCGGAAAACCCCACGGGCACATCAAACTTGCGTACCGCAATTTCAATTTCCATGCCCGGATCGTCAATTTCCCCGAGCACTTCGATGATACGCCCTAGCGGCTGGGTGTGGCGGGTAGGCTGCTGCACGATTTCAACCGTGACGACCTGACCATGCTGGGCGCCGCCCACGTCCGATGCAGGCACCAGGATATCATGCTTGATGCGCTGGTCTTCAGGCGCCACCACATATATACCCTGCTCCTGCAGCAGACGACCTACTAGTCTGTTGGTGCTGCGTTCCAGCACCTCGACAATAGTGCCTTCGGGCTTGCCACGGTATTCTCCGGTAGGCTTGACCTGGACCCGATCGCCATGCAGTACCTTAAGCATTTCCCTTGGCGACAGAAACAGATCCTGGCCGCCATCGTCAGGAATCAGAAAGCCAAAACCATCGCGATGTCCCTGAACGCGTCCGATTACATAGTCTTTGGGCTTTGTTGTGATCTGCCAGCCTTGTGGCATATTGTCCAGCTGTCCGTCACGCTGCATGGCCGCCAGGCGTTTCTCCAGCCCGTCTACCCCCCTTGCCGGGTCAGATTGAAGTGATTGATAAGCTGTTGCAAGGATTGCGGCTTGTCTGCGCCACGCAGCAAACTGAGTATATTTTCCCGTGACGGGACATCCGGATCGTAATCGTGACCGGGTTCGGGCAGCGGCAGCGACGACTGCTGGGTATTAGCTGATTTTTTTCTCGTTGCCATGCGTAAATTCTTTAAGATTGGATGAGTTGCACACCGGCCCTTGCGGGGCCTTTGAGCTTTAGGTTATCACCATTCTATTACATTAATCTGCCATCTTTGTTCAAATACAGGTCACTGGCCGATAAGACAAAACAATCACGGTGCCTCCACCTGCGGCTGTATCAGCCCCAGAACCGCTGCACCAGAAACCGGATGACCATGGCAAAACAGACCACCACGATCAATGGTCGAATCAGGCGAGCGCCATGATTGACTGCCACCACCGAGCCTGATATCGAGCCGACGATCTGACCGCAAATCATGACCGCGCCAACCAGCCACAGCACCTGGCCGCCCACAATGAACACCGCGACCGAGGCGACGTTACTGGCAAAGTTGAATAATCGCGCCGCGCCCGACGCCTTGACGATATGCATGCCGCGCAGCGTAATATTGGCCAGGGAAAAAAAAAGAACCCGCGCCTGGTCCGAAAAAACCGTCATAAAAACCAATGGCCGGCACCACGCCTAACTCAAAAGGTTTGGCGCCGATGCGCGCGGCCCTTTCTGTCTGCCCGGCCGAAGGGGTGAGCAAAAAATACAGCCCGATGGCCAGCAGCACAAGAGGAATCAGGAAATCGAGCACACTTGGGTCGATCATCTGGATCAGCACCGTGCCCAGACACGCCCCCGCAAAAGACATGAGGGCCGGCACGCGCAGTTCACGAAACTGAATAACGCCGCGACGCATCATGGTCAGAGAGGACGCAAGCGTACCCACACTACCCTGCAGTTTATTGGTTGCCAGCACATTGAGCACCGGAAAGCCCATCAGCATCATGACCGGAATAACAATAAGTCCGCCTCCGCCGGCCAGTGCATCTACAAAACCGGCCAGCATGGCCACAAAAAAACAGAATGAGAAAAACGTTCCAGCCCAGCTCTACTTCCATGTTGAACACCTGCTACCCTGTCCGGTGATGCTGACCTGACGGGATAGAATACGAACAGGCAGCGTTGCAACTATACCGGAAATTGTGCCTATCCAAGGTAAAATGAGCACTGCAATATTCACGGAAAAGGCTGGTATCCGCAGTCGTGGACACCAGGCCGATCTTTTACTCAATATATCTGCCGCAAATCAGGTATTTACCAGGAAGCTGCCGTATGTCCGGTTATTTGATGGTCAAACATTCTCACATGACGCTCGCCATTTTGAGTCTGCTTTTTTTTATTTTGCGCGCCGGCTGGTCAATCTCTGGTTCAGCGCTGCTGGCGCGGCCATTTGTGCGCATCGCGCCTCATGTGATTGATACGCTGTTACTGGTCTGTGGCCTGTACCTGCTGTCTTTCATCGGCATGCAGGCATTCATTGTGGCCAAGCTGATCGGGCTGGTGCTGTATATCGTACTGGGCACCATGGCGATCAAACGAGCCCGTACTTCCGGACAAAAAGCCATGTTTGCGGTGCTTGCAGTGCTCACGTTCATCTATATCATGGGCGCCGCCATCAAGCATAGCCCATGGTCGTGGCTCAGTCCCGCCCTGGGCGCGTAAGCTACCTGCCAGTCGGCTCCCTGCCCCTTCCCACACGAGAGCCATTGCCTGCCGGATAGCAAACCCGGTCAGGCTAGCGGCAAACTCATTGTGCGATGGGGTATACCGGCATCCATATAGACTTCGCCTTCGGCCACGAAACCGTAACGCGCATAAAACCCCATGGCATGAACCTGGCGCTGAGCACCACCTCGGCGTCACCGCGCACGCGCGCTGCCTCAATCAGGCGCTGCAATACCAGCCCGCCAATGCCCGTGCCTCTGGCGATCTTGCGCACCGCCATGCGACCGATATGACCGTCGGGCAGCAGCCGGCCTGTCGCTACCGGCCGCTGTTGCGCGTCGTAGGCGACGGCATGGATGCATTGCACATCCATCTCGTCCATTTCCAGCTCTGGCGGCACCTGTTGTTCCATCACGAACACTTCGTGCCGCACCATCGCGGCATGGTCTTTGAGCGCGTCCCAGTTGTCAACGCGCAACACGGTTGCTTGCGCATTGTTCGCGTTCCTGGGTGTATCGGGCTGTTGGTGTTCCATTATCATCTCTCCGGCAATCAGGCCTGCGCCGGTGCAGGCGGCGTTTCTATGGGTCGCGTGTACCAGGTCCCGTCACCGTTCAGATGCAACAGATGCGAGTGTTGCGGAATCAATGTGCTGCGGTGGCCGACGCTGATCAATTTCAACTGGGGCAGACGCTGGTGGACCAGACGATACATCGCGTCTTCCAGACCTTCGTCCATTGCCGACGTAGCCTCGTCAATGAAAGCGGCGGACGGCGCTGCCAGGAGCAAACGGGCAAAGGCAACGCGCTGCTGCTCGCCTAGCGACAGGGTGTGCGACCAACTGACTGTTTCCTCAATCCGAGCTTGCAGGTGAGCCAGGTGTACGTCAAGCAGGGCCTGCTTACCTTTTTCCAGGCCGTCTGCCGGCACCGAATTCGGATAATACAGCGCTTCAAGCAAGGAGCCTTCCGGCACATACGGCTTCTGTGACAGGAACAAAATATCGTCTTCGGGGCGTACGATCGTGCCGCTGGAATATGGCCAAAGGCCAGCTATGGCGCGCAGAATGGTGGTCTTACCAGAGCCCGAAGGACCCTGCAGCAGCCAGTACTGGCCCTTTTCGACACGCATGGACAGATCATTAACCAGTTCCTGGCCTAGCGGCGTACGAATGCTCACATCCTCAAGCAGAACCGTGTCGCCATCCTGCCGGACATCGGGCAATGGCAAGGCGTCGGCATTTTCAATATTGGTGAGAAATCCATGCAGCCGATTCAGTGTGGCCCGGTAGCCGGCAAAAGTATCATACGCGTTACGGAAGAACGACAAGTTATCATGCAGCGTGCCAAATGCCTGGGCACTCTGGGTCATGGCGCCCAGCGTAATCTGCTCGGAGAAAAAACGCGGCGCCTGAATAATAAAGGGGAAAATGACCGCAGTCTGCGAGACAAAGAAGTTGAACCCCTGAAACTTGACGCTTCGATGCACAATAGCCCAGACATTGCTGATAATCTGCTTAAAACGGCTCATCAGCTTGCCCATTTCGATTTTTTCGCCTTTGTAGAAAGCGATGCTTTCGGCGTATTCACGCACGCGGACCAGGGAATATCGATAGTCCGCATTGAATTTCTCATCCAGGAAATTGAGCAGAATAAGGGGTCGGCCGATCCGGAATGCAAAGACAGTGGCAATCAGAATATAAATAAACAGGGCAAAAACCATGCCCCGCGGGATGGTGACCCCGGCCAGCGTAATGTCACCAGACAGGGTCCACAGGATAATGGTAAAGGCGACCGCCGAAACCAGAGAGCTGACTACCCCCAGACAAAGGTCGAGCGATACCGTGACGAAGTTGGCGATGTCCTGCTGGATACGCTGGTCCGGGTTATCTGCCGGCGTGCTAAGGTAATGGGAACGGTAATAGCTGGTGCGCGACAGCCATTTGTTCAGGAAAACGCCGTTGAGCGATTCGCGCCAGTTGATCGTAAAGGCCTGCTGCAGATAGAATGTGACCAGGGAGCGGATAATGTGAATACCTGCCAGGATGGTAAAAACACCCATCTGAATCCAGAAACTGGTCTCGTCCAGTTTTTGCAGCGCAGTATACATGCTGTTGTACCAATTGGAAAACAGCACACTGACGCGTACGCCTGACAGACTGAGCAGCAAGATGACGCTGAACATCACAAGGGGGCGTGCCGAGCGCCGGGGATTGAAATAATCGCCGGCCAGCTTCCAAAACTGCCGCCCCCAATGGGTATAGCGCGTCAGCAACCAGCCGCTGGCCACGATAGCGGCAAATGAAATCACATAGGCCTGTATAAGCCAGAAGGCACTATCCTTTAATTCCTGACCCCAGTCCATTCACACTCCTGTATCCTGATTTGTGCACTGCATTGCGCAACCATCGGGCGCAGCATCCGCGAAAAAGAGTCACTTTACCTTAACTGGCGGGGATGCTGTCAATCCGAGCGTGCACGAATGTAATAATTATCGCGCTCGCAAGGTCCTGAAAACCCGTGGATTTATCTGCTACTATTTGATGATCTAAATAACTGGAGTCCCTTGATGGAGCTGTTGCTTGACCCAAATATATGGGTAGGCTTGATTACACT
This sequence comes from Advenella kashmirensis WT001, assembly GCF_000219915.2. NCBI lineage: Bacteria > Pseudomonadati > Pseudomonadota > Betaproteobacteria > Burkholderiales > Alcaligenaceae > Advenella > Advenella kashmirensis. The sequence goes on from NC_017964.1 coordinate 2,626,764, forward strand.
GATTGTTCTGGAGTTGGTGCTGGGCATAGACAACCTTGTCTTTATTGCCATTCTCGTCGACAAACTCCCCCCAAGCAGCGTGACAAAGCTCGCATTACCGGACTTGCCCTGGCCCTGATCATGCGGCTCATGCTGCTGTCAGTCATGTCGTGGCTGATCAAACTGACCACGCCGCTATTTTCCCTTTACACGCTGTCGTTCTCGGGCCGGGACCTGATCCTGATCGCCGGCGGTTTCTTTCTGCTGTTCAAGGGTACCCTTGAATTGCATGAACGGCTTGAAGGCAAAACCAGGGCCTCTACCGGCCCGCGCGTCTATGCCAGCTTCGGCGTGATTGTCACACAGATCATTGCCCTGGACGCCATCTTTTCGCTGGACTCGATTATCACCGCTGTTGGTATGGTCGATCATCTGCCGGTCATGTTTGCTGCCGTGATCATCGCCATGGCGGTGATGCTGGTTGCATCCAAGCCCCTGACCAACTTTGTCAACCAGCACCCGACCGTGGTCGTGCTGTGCCTGGGTTTCCTGCTTATGATCGGCTTTTCGCTGCTGGCCGAAGGCTTTGGCTTCAAGGTGCCCAAGGGCTATTTGTACGCGGCCATCGGTTTTTCGGTCATGATCGAAATCTTCAACCAGATCGCGCGTCACAGCATCAAGCGCACCGAAGCCACCCGCCCCATGCGCGAGCGTACGGCCGAAGGGATTTTGCGAATGCTGGGCAAACGTCCGCCGGACGAGGCGCATATGGAAAATCCCAACCAGCAGGCTGAACAACCCGTTGTTTTTGAAGACGAAGAACGCTATATGGTTAGCGGCGTGCTCACGCTTGCCGACCGCAGCATTCATTCGATCATGACGCCGCGTGCAGATATTTCATGGATCAATATCGAAGATGATATCAATAAGATCCGCGATGAAATCATCAACACGCCCCATACCTTCTTTCCGATCTGCCGCGGTGCGCTGGATGAAATCATCGGAGTCGGCCGGGCACGTGATCTGATTGCAGATATTCTTACCGAAGGCCGAATCAATGTCAAAAAACTGCGCAAGCCGCTGGTGGTGCCCGAGTCCATCAACATCCTGACGCTGATCCAGACACTTAAGGAAAGTCGCGGCCAACTGGTGGTAATCACAGATGAATTTGGCGCGATCGAAGGCCTGGTGACGCCGATGGACGTATTCGAAGCAATCGCCGGTGAATTCCCGGACGAAGATGAAACCCCCGACATTGTGGAGCTGGGCGAAGGACGCTGGATGATCGATGGCGCAGCCGACCTGCGTCACCTGGAGCAGATCCTGAACATTGATGGACTGTACGACGACAACGAAGAGACCGCCACGCTGGCCGGCTACCTGCTGCGACAGTTTGACCGGCTGGCCGAGCCCGGCGATGTCTTCGAACTGGAACATGGCCCGATCAAAACCGTCTTCAAGGTCGTGGCTCTGGACGGCCGGCGTATTGGCCAGGTCAGCGTCGAACAGTATCGCGAGAAAAACCCCGAAGAGTTGCTGGATATATAAAACCTGATATTGCGCACTGCGTGGTGCAAGCGCCATCAACGATAGCATCTCCGTTTATAAACTTATTACCTGATTTTCCAAGCCCGCTTTCGCGGGCTTTATTTTTTCATTCTTTTCTTCTTATCACAAACGAAATAAAACGAGACGTGGCGCAGATCCTGCCGCCACAGGCTTATATCTGCCACTTTACCGAACGCGCTTTTATATTGTTCCTGTGCATATCATTATCAGAATTTAATCGTTCGTGCCGGCGGCCGGGTTCTCTACACTGAACCCACTTGCATTATTGCTCTCCTCCAATTTTGACAGACACAGGCCGCTCATGACTACCCGTTCCACCCTTTTTCGCAATATCTCGATTGCCGCCGTCTCGGTCGCTGCCCTCCTGTCTGCGGCGCACGCCAAAGACCTTACTTTACTGAACGTGTCCTACGATCCCACCCGCGAACTGTATCAGGAGATAGACGGTATTTTTGCTGCGCAATGGCAGGAAAAAACCGGCGACAAGCTGACCATCAAACAATCGCATGGCGGCTCCGGCTCCCAGGCCCGTTCGGTGGACAACGGCCTGGATGCCGACGTGGTGACCCTGGCGCTGGCCATCGACATCAACAATATCGCCCGCAAGAGCAAGCGTATTAACGCAGACTGGGAGACCAAGTTCCCGCACAACAGTACGCCCTTTACCTCCACCATTGTGTTTCTGGTGCGCAAGGGCAACCCCAAGGGTATTCGCGACTGGGGCGACCTGATTAAACCAGATGTCCAGGTGATCACCCCCAACCCCAAGACGTCGGGCGGCGCACGCTGGAACTATCTGGCTGCGTATGCCTGGGCCAAGGCCCGGCCGGAAGGCACTGAGGAATCTGCAAAACAGTATCTGAAGGACCTGTACAGCCATGTGCCAGTCCTGGATTCGGGCGCACGCGGCTCAACCCTGACTTTCGTACAGCGCCAGATCGGGGACGTATTGCTGGCCTGGGAAAACGAAGCATTCCTGGCCCAAAAAGAACTGGGCAAGGGGCAGTTTGACATCATCGTGCCTTCGCTTTCGGTACTGGCCGAGCCGCCGGTGGCCATTGTCGACAAGGTCGTGGACAAGCGCGGCACCCGCGAAGTGGCCACCGCCTATTTGAATTTCCTGTATACGCCCGAAGCGCAGCGCATCGCGATCAAAAACTTCTACCGCCCCACCGATCCGAGCCTGGCCGCAGAAGCAGACAAGCTATTTCCGCCACTAAAAACCATTTCGATTGCTGAGCTGGGCGGCTGGGATGCAGCCAACCAAAAGCATTTTGCTGACGGCGCCATTTTTGATCAGATCTACCTGAAAAAATAATGCCACTTTCAATTGACGTGCTGCAATGACGCTGCTTAGAAAACAATATTCGGTTTTACCCGGCTTTGGCGTGACGCTGGGCATTACCCTTTTCTGGCTCAGCCTGATTGTGCTGATTCCGTTTGCCGTCCTGTTTGGCTGGGCAGCCCAGTCCGGGATCGAAGGCTTTCTGAAAACCATTCTGAACGAACGCGTGATTCACTCACTATATGTGACCTTCGGCACTTCCTTGATTGCGGTGCTGATCAATGTCGTATTCGGTCTGGTCACTGCCTGGGTATTGGTCAGATACACTTTTCCAGGGAAAAAGCTCATCGATGCTTTCATCGACCTGCCCTTTGCCCTGCCCACTGCCGTTGCCGGTATTGCGTTGACGACCCTGTATGCACCCAACGGCCTGCTGGGCAGCCTGTTTGCCTCGCTGGGTATCCGGATTGCCTATACGCCAACCGGCATTGTGATTGCGCTGATCTTTATCAGCCTGCCCTTTATCGTTCGGACAGTCCAGCCGGTATTGGAAGATCTGGAACCGGAATTGGAAGACGCCGCCACCTGCCTTGGCGCCAATCGCTGGCAAATCTTTGCCAAGGTTATCTTTCCCGCCATTGCGCCGGCCCTGCTTACCGGCGCCGCCATGGCCTTTGCCCGGGCTGCCGGCGAATATGGCTCGGTAATTTTTATCGCCGGCAATATTCCCATGGTCTCGGAAATCACACCGCTGCTGATTACCGCCAAGCTGGAACAGTCGGACTACACCGGCGCGACCGCGCTGGCCGTGCTGATGCTGATGATTTCCTTCCTGGTCCTGTTGCTGATCAATCTGGTTCAGCGCTGGAATAATAAACGTAACGGCATGAACTGAAAGGCAGCCAGATGAACACCCAATTTCGCCGCACCGAAAAAACCTGGATACGTCTTCTGCTGACGGCTATTGCACTTGTCTTCATTTTGCTGTTTATCGCCTTGCCCATGTTGCTGGTCTTTGCAGAAGCATTCAGCAGGGGCTGGGCATTCTACCGTGACACCCTGAGCGAATCGGACGCGCTGTCGGCCATTTTCCTGACGCTACTGACGGCTGCCATTGCCGTGCCCCTGAATGTGATTTTCGGCGTCGCCGCCGCCTGGGCCATCGCTCGCTTCAATTTTCGCGGCAAGAGCTTTCTGATCACATTGATTGATCTGCCATTCTCGGTGTCACCTGTGGTTGCCGGCCTGATGTATCTACTGCTCTTTGGCAACCAGACGGCGTTGGGCTTGTGGCTGGATGCGCATGATTTGAAAATTATTTTTGCCGTCCCCGGTATTGTGCTGGCGACCACCTTCGTCACCTTTCCGTTCGTTGCCCGTGAACTCATTCCACTGATGCAGGCGCAGGGCGCCGATGAAGAACAGGCCGCATTGGTGCTGGGTGCCGGCAGCCTGCAGACACTATGGCATATCACATTGCCAAATATCAAATGGGGCCTGCTGTACGGCGTGATCCTGACCAATGCCCGGGCCATGGGCGAGTTTGGTGCCGTCAGCGTTATTTCCGGTCATATACGAGGGGTCACCAATACCATCCCCCTGCACGTAGAGATCCTTTATAACGAATTCAATATTGCCGGCGCGTTTGTATGCGCTTCGGTGCTGGCGCTGCTGGCCATCGTCACATTGATCCTCAAATCCGTCATCGAATGGCGTCAGCATCGTTCTCACCAGCAATCGCTGCGGCGCAGCGGCAGCCCCGTGCAATCGACCGCAGACAGCCGAATCGGCACTGCTGCCGCGATAAGCGCAACATGAAATTGATACAGCCGGCAATCGGTTCAACCGCTGCGGTTGCCGTCCGATTTTTCACCTTGCAGCAACCACTGCCCCTGCAGACAGAACAAGGAATTTATTGTGAGCATTGAAGTTCGTCATGTCACAAAAACATTTGGTGACTTTACCGCCCTGGCCAATATCAGCCTGCAGATCCACAGCGGCCAATTGCTGGCGCTGCTGGGGCCGTCCGGCTGCGGCAAAACAACGCTGCTCAAAATCGTGGCCGGGCTGGAGCAACCCGATTCAGGCCAGTTGCTGTTCGAAGGCGTCGATGCCACACACAAGCATGTTACCGAGCGCGGCATCGGCTTCGTTTTCCAGCACTATGCGCTGTTTCGCCATATGACGGTATTCGATAATATTGCTTTCGGGCTGAACGTCAAGCCACGGCGCAGCCGCCCATCGAAAGCGCAAATCCACGACAAGGTACATCGTTTGCTGAAAATGGTCCAACTGGATTGGCTGGCCGATGCGTATCCCAGCCAACTGTCAGGCGGGCAGCGTCAGCGTATCGCGCTGGCCCGCTCGCTGGCCGTCGAGCCGCAAGTGCTGTTGCTGGACGAGCCTTTTGGGGCACTGGATGCCCGGGTTCGCAAGGATCTGCGGCGCTGGTTGCGGCAATTACATGACGAGATTCATCTGACCAGTATCTTCGTTACGCATGACCAGGAAGAAGCGCTGGAAGTCTCTGATCGGGTTGTCGTAATGAACCATGGCCGGATAGAGCAAGTGGGCACACCCGACGAAATCTATGAACATCCGGCCAGCGCGTTTGTCACCCAGTTTCTGGCGACGTCAATCTCTTTCACGGTCGTATTCAGGATGAACAGTTCACTCGCGGCGATTATGCACAACCCCTGGCGCCGGGCAATATCCCCGGCAGCAGCGACGATGAAGTGACTGCGTACATCCGCCCTCACGATATCGAACTGACCCAGGACGCCAGCAATGCGCTGGACCGCGGAACGATCGAGCATGTACATGCCATCGGCCCGGTTGTGCGTCTGGAACTTGCTCGCGCAGGCTCTCCGGATCCCATTGAAGTTGTCATGACGCGCGAACGCTACCGGCTGCTGGGACTGAACCCGGGCGATACGGTTTATGTCAAGCCTCGTAAAATGGCCGTCTTCACCCGAAGCAACGTGTCGGCTGCTGCCTGAATATCTGGCGCGGCGCTATCGTCCAACGCTACCCGATCCTCGGCGATATTCCGGATGGTTGCGCCGGCATTTGTTCACCGTCACGTTGCGCGTAACGCCTTGCCGCCGCCAGCTTCAAAGCCCAATATACTTGACAAAAAAAGGCACCGTCAAAGGCGGGCTTTTCAGCCCTGCTTCTGGCGGTGCCGTTCAAAACGGTGCCGGGTTTAACAATCCACTTTTACAATACGCTACTGGTACCCCACCCAGGCTGCGAGATAGCTATCATGCACCTTCCCGGCCAAAAGAGATGTCATGCCGTTTTCGCCACTGCCTTGATAATACCGGCAGCAACCGTGTTATTGCTGACCTCGTCAATCAGGATAAAGGACCCGGTGACGGCATTCTCGTCATAACTGTCACTCACCAGGGCTTTTGCAACGTGAGCTGGACCTCGCCAATATCGTTCAGGCGCAATTGCTCGCTGCCCGTTTCGTTTAACAGTGTTTTTACGTCCAGTACCTTATTGATCCTGTTGATTCTGACCGGAATGCTGGCAAACGTATGGCGCAACAGATACTTGCGCTTCAGTTGCAGCGGGTCGGCATCAAACCAGCACAGATCCGCATGGATATCACGCCTGGCCTCAACCTGTGCATCTGCAGCAACAAAGATATCACCACGCGATACATCAATATCCCGGTCCAGACTGATTGTCAGAACATCGCCCGCCACCGCGGTAGATACTTCGCCGTCCGGGCCCAGTATTTCCTTGACAATTCCCGTCTGATTGCCCGGCAACACCCTGAGTGCCTGGCCGACAGAGAGTTGTCCACCGGCAACTTTGCCCATATAGCCACGAAAATCGTCTGCCTGGTTACCATCCTGGCGTACCACAAGTTGCACCGGAAACCGCAGGGCAGCAGGATCATTCTCGCCTGGCTGAGCCAGTTCGAGCGACTCCAGTATCGACAGCAGTGGTTGCCCTTGATACCAGGGCATGTTTTCGCTGCGCGTGACGACATTGTCGCCACCCAGTGCCGACACTGGAATATAGCGCACGTCAGTCAGGCCAAGTTGAGTGGCCAATTGTGCATAGGCATCACAGATTTTCTCAAACCGTTGTTGATCAAAACCGATCAGATCCATTTTGTTGACGGCCACCACAATGTGCCTGATGCCGAGCAAGCGCAATAACGCACTGTGTCGGCGGGTTTGCGCCAGCAAGCTCACGTTATCCTGCGCATCCAGGGCGCGCACCGGATCAATCAACACGACTGCAGCATCGGCTGTCGACGCACCGGTCACCATATTGCGCGTGTATTGTTCGTGGCCTGGCGTGTCGGCAATAATAAACTTGCGCTTTGCCGTCGAAAAATAGCGGTAGGCAACGTCGATCGTAATGCCCTGCTCCCGTTCTGCTTCCAGCCCGTCAGTCAGCAAGGAAAAATCAATCTGCTCGCCAATTGTGCGCTTGTGTTTAGCATTGCGCACAGCCAGCAGTTGATCGCTCAATACCGCTTTGCTGTCAAACAGCAACCGTCCAATAAGCGTGCTTTTTCCATCATCGACCGAACCCGCTGTAATAAAGCGCAAGAGTCCGTTTGTATTTTCAGTTGTCATATATGTAATTCCTGGCTGTTCAGAAATAGCCTTCTTTCTTGCGTTTTTCCATGGATGCTTCGCTCAGTTGGTCATCCATGCGCGTGGCCCCTCTTTCGGTAATCTCGGCGATGGCCGTTTCCCGGATGATATCTGCCGGTGTGGCAGCCGTACTGGCGACCGGGCAGGTGCAACTGATATCGCCCACCGTTCTGAAACGGACACTGACCACTTCGCTACGCTCCGTTTCCTGCCTGGGCGTCAGCGGCGTAACCGGCACCAGCATGTCGTTGCGACGAACAATCTCGCGGTCGTGCGCATAATAAATATCAGGCAAGGCCAGATTTTCCTGTTCAATGTATTGCCAGATGTCCAGCTCGGTCCAGTTCGAAATGGGGAACACGCGAATCTGCTCGCCCGGATGAACACGGGCGTTATACAATTCCCACAGCTCCGGGCGCTGTGCCTTGGGATCCCATTGGCCGAATTCATCACGGAAGGAAAAAATACGTTCCTTGGCCCGGGCTTTTTCTTCGTCGCGCCGTGCCCCCCCCATAAGCGCATCAAAGCCGTGGGCCTCGATCGTTTCCAGCAACGTCACTGCCTGCGCGGCATTGCGCGAATCCGTGGCACGCCGCAGCTTGACGGTTCCCTTGCGAATGGAGTCTTCCACGTGCCCCACCACCAGCGTGAATCCATGTTGCGCGACCAGCTCATCCCGAAAGCGGATGACTTCCGGAAAATTATGGCCGGTATCAATATGGACCAGCGCAAAAGGCAATGATGAAGGCCGCTTTCCCAGGCGAAACGCCTTGCGGGCCAGGTGCAGCATGACCACCGAATCCTTGCCGCCCGAAAACAGCAAGGCGGGCGATCTGCTTTGTGCATAGACTTCGCGAATAATATAAATGGACTCGGCTTCAAGCCGCTTCAGATGCCCGGTATGCAGATGCGCGGGGTGGTGATTAATCGAACCGGATAATGTATCCATAGCCAATGTGTTTCCCTGATAATGTGTTTGTCTCATTGCCTGCGGAGCAATGTCAATTGTGAACGTGCAGACCACATTCGCGGCTGTCCTGGTTTTCCCACCACCAGCGGCCGGCGCGCGGGTCTTCGCCCACGCGGATCGCCTTGGTACAGGGATCGCAACCAATGCTTGGATACCCCTGGTAATGCAACGCGTTTACCGGCACCGAATAACGCTGCACATATGCCCAAACGTCCTGCTCGGACCAATCAAACAGGGGGTTGTATTTGCTGATCCCTCGAGCCTCATCATGTTCATGCAAATCCAGATCGCTGCGCGTGACTGATTGCTCACGACGCTGGCCGGTAATCCAGGCATCGGCATCCGCCAGGCTGCCGCCAGCGGCACCACCTTGCGAATATCGCAGCACTGGCGGCGTGCCTGTAAGCTTTCGTAAAAGCCATTGATACCGTACTGATCGATATACGCCTGCACGGCCGACTCATCGGGTGTGTAAATGGCCAGTCGTGTACCGTAGCGAGACTGGATCTGGTCCAGTAGCGTAAGTGTTTCTGCTGGCAGACGGCCGGTCTCCAGTGTAAAGATGTCGATATGCGCGGCGATATCCTGGTAGTGTTCGCTTAGTCCTGCCTCGCGCAATATCACGTCTGTAATAACCATATCTTCCGCCGACAGGCTGGATGCCAGGCGCGTGTGCGAGTGCGATCGCGCGATAGCAAGCAACCGTTCGCGCAACTGCTGGCATTTTTCATCCAGTGCAGCAGGTCAATTGCACGCTTTGGCGGCGCCCACAGGATCGGGCGTTCAAAAACCGATGCTTGCGTTTGCGCAGAGTGAAAAGCCATAATTTATCCGTCCAAGGTGTAGTGCTGCACCCGATATGCGGGCCAGCCTACTTCGGTGAGGCTTTATCTTATCGGCTCGTCTCAGGATTCAGAACGAATAAATATGTCTTTATTTATAGATGGTGGATATAAACCAGGCTGGCCAAGCGGTGCTGTGGTTGTATCGACGGCGGCCAGGCGCGCTGTTGTCAGCAGCGCCAGGTATGTGCCTGGCCTGCGATCTGCAATCGCTGTTATGATTCGTGTTATTTCAGGCAGGCATGTCAATATATGCAAATAATATAAGTGACTGCCACAAGTGACTGCCAGAAGTGCCTGCCAAAACCACTCGCTGCCGGCAAGCGCTGCCAGACAATAGCCTGCGCGCATGCGAATAAACATGGACGCGCTTATTAACTTATTAATACACGCAGACGCGTTTAACGGGCCCTCGGCTGTGGTGACCCGCTAGTCTGTAGAAAACCCGACGATTTGCTGCGCCGCGCCTGCAGACCTGGTCAGCGAGCGGCCAATATCAGCTGGGCACCTTTTTCCGCAATCAGCATGGCTGGCGCGTTTGTATTTCCCGACGTAATGGTGGGCATGACCGACGCATCGATCACACGCAGCTTGTTAACCCCGTGCACACACAAATTGGCGTCGACTACGGCCATCTCATCGGCGCCCATCTTGCAGGTGCCCACCGGATGAAAGATGGTTGTGCCGATATCGCTGGCCGCCCGTATAAGGTCATCATCAGTCTTGGCCAGCGGACCTGGCCGGAACTCCTGAGGCGTATATTTTTCAAGTGCAGCCTGATCGGCGATACGCCGTGTCAGCCGGATGCTCTCCAGGGCAACCTGAACATCTTCGTCGGTGCTCAGATAATTGCACAGAATATCAGGCCGGTCTTCAAGCGAAGGAGAAACAATGGCCACCGTACCGCGGCTGGTTGGCCGAATGTTGCATACAGAGGCAGTAAAGGCAGGAAACGGATGCAAGCCGTCGCCGAATTTTTCCAGTGATAGCGGCTGTACATGGTATTCCACATTGGCGCGTTGTTGCCTTGGAGAGGACCGCGCGAAAATACCCAGCTGTGACGGCGCCATCGTCAACGGGCCCTTTTTCATAAAGGCGTATTGCAGGCCCATGTAGGCTTTGGCCAACGGTGATTGCATCATGGTGTTGAGCGTGCGCACCTTGTTTACCTTGTATATCATGCGCAACTGCAGATGGTCCTGCAGATTGCGACCCACCCCAGGTAAATGGTGAACCAGCGGGATGCCCAGCGATTTCATGAGATCGCCCGCGCCAACCCCCGAGCGCTGAAGAATTTGCACCGAGCCGATGGCACCGGCACTCAGAATGACTTCACAACGCGCATTAGCGTGGAAAAAGTGATCGTTATGGCGAAAGCGCAAGCCTGGGCCGTCCGGTCTGCGAAATTGACCCGGTCTATCATTGCATTTGTGATAACGGTAAGGTTGCTGCGCTCCTTGATCGGTCGCAGGAATGCAGTGGACGCGCTGAAACGCACGCCTTTTTTCTGGGTAACTTGAAAATACGAAGAGCCTTCATTGTCGCCACAATTGAAGTCTTCAATTTGGGGAATGCCTGCCTGCTCGGCGGCACGCCGAAAGGCATCCAGGATGTCCCAGCGCAAACGCTGCTGCTCAACGCGCAGCTCACCACGGCCACCATGGAACGCTGTATCGCCCGCGTAATGATGTTCGAACTTCTTAAACAGCGGTAGCACATCATCCCAGCCCCAGCCTGCGTTGCCGGCATCGCGCCAGCCATCGTAATCCTCTTTCTGCCCGCGCATATAGATCATGCCATTGATGGCGGAACTGCCACCGAGCACACGACCTCGCGGATAGGCAATACTGCGGCCGTTGAGCCCGGCGTCGGGTGCGTGGTAAAACACCAGTCGGTATTGGGGTTACCGATGCAATAAAGGTACCCTACTGGGATATGCAACCAGCGCCATTTATCGTCACCGCCGGCCTCCAGCAACAAGACCCTGCAGGACGGGTCTGCAGACAAGCGGTTGGCCAGCAGGCAGCCCGCCGAACCGGCCCCCGCAATGATGTAATCAAAATCGCCATATAGCGTCGTTGTTTCTGGCATGCTTCCACTCTGCTTATTATTATTTGTTATACGGATAGGTCCGTATCCTGATCATTATTGAAAATATTCAGCGTTATGACAACGCGTACTTCTACCTATGAAAGGTATAAGCTGTAAGCACACGCGACGGATGTATCCAAATCAAACCTGATTGCGGATATCGTTACGCACGAACGCATTGATGTTATCCACCAACTGGTCCGCCAGCGACTGAATCGCCTGACGGCTGGCCCAGGCTACATGCGGCGTCAGGATAAAGTCCGGTCGGTTCATCAGGCGCATGAATGGATGCGTATCGGGCATGGGTTCCTGGGTCACCACATCAAAACCCGCACCACCTATACTGTTGTTTTCCAGGGCCTCGGCCAGTGCGGCTTCGTCCACCAGTCCACCCCTGGCCGTGTTGATCAAAAGAGCGGTCGGCTTCATTTGCGCCAATTCTGCCGCACCAATCATATGGCGGGTTGCCGGGGTCAGCGGCAGATGCAGCGTGAGGATATCAGCCTGTGCGATCACCTCTTCAAAGGGGGTATGCGTTTCCTTTACTTCGGTCTCTCCCTTGCGAGCGGCAAACAGCACCTTCATGCCCAATGCCTGAGCGCGCCTGGCCACCGCGCTGCCGAGCGCACCTGAACCGAATATACCAATCGTGCTGTCGGCCAGATCACTGACCGGATAATCAAAATAGCAAAACTGCCCGCTTTGCGCCCAGCGTCCCTGTCCGACCGAGCGATGGTAGGGAAGCAAACTGCGACGCAGTGCAAAAATCAAAGCCAGTGTATGCTCGGGCACCGTATTGACTGCATAATTGCGAATATTGGTCACAACAATACCCTTGTCGCGGCATGCCTCAATATCAACGATATTGGTCCCGGTTGCCGCCACGGCAACCAATTTGAGCTCGCCCGCCTGCGCCACGTCTTGCGCCGACACCGGCACCTTGTTGGTAATCACGATTTGCGCGTTCCGAATCCGCTGGGCAACGTCGGCCGGCGCTGTCTGGTCGTAGGCGATCACTTCGTGCTCGAACTCAAATGCCTTGAGGGCGATAAAGTCAGGCAACGTAGCCCGATCAAGAAAGACAATGCGAGCAGAAGAAGACATGAGTTTTCCTGTGAAAGTCAAAACAAGACTATACCATTGCCTGCCATTGACTAAAATAGAGGTTTTAGTGAACACATTGTTTGTAAACTGACATGCCCTCTTCTGTCACGCCGCCTCCTGTCGCGCCTGCTGCGTACCTATCGCTTCGTCAGGCAGCACTGGATGCCCTGGCCGAGTCCGATCCGTGCAAAAAAATCACCGCTGTTGACAAGTTGGTATCCACCCTGCCCGCATGCGCCGATCTGATCCTGCAACCCACGCGGCCGCTGCCGGGTCGACCGCAACGGCCGCAACTGGTGGACCCGCGTGAAGTATCGATACGTTCAACGCAGACGCAACAGGGAAAAGCGGCGCTCATGCACTCCATCGCCCATATCGAATTCAATGCCATCAATCTGGCACTGGATATCATCTGGCGTTTTCCGGGCATGCCCGATGATTTTTACTACGATTGGCTGCAGGTCGCACGGGAAGAGGCCTATCACTTTTCACTCGTACGCGGGCATCTGGCAGCCTCAGGGCTATCAGTATGGCGACTTTGCCGCCCATAATGGCTTATGGGATATGCGGAAAAAACCGCCGATGATATCCTGGCCAGGCTGGCACTCGTGCCGCGCACCCTGGAGGCGCGCGGCCTGGATGTATCTCCGGCAATCCAGAACAAGTTGCGGGCAGTCAACGACAAGCGCGGCGTTGAGATTCTGGATATTATCCTGCGCGACGAAATCGGCCATGTCAAAACCGGCAATCGCTGGTACCTGTACTGCTGCGAGCAACAGAACCAGGATCCGGTGGCCGCTTATGCGACGCTGATCGATACCTATCGCGTCGGCAAGCCTCGCGGGCCGTTCAATGTCCAGGCCAGAATGGCGGCCGGGTTCACCCAGGCCGATATTGACTGGCTGAATTCCTTATAATTGCACTATTGGTCTTCACAGGCCGGCCTGATCCGGGCCCCGGCAATAGAACCAATGCCTTTTCATATTCACGGAAAAATTATGGACGTTCTGGTACTTGGGGCCGGCATCATCGGGCTGACAACTGCTTACTATCTCAACCGGGACGGGTACAACGTCACTGTGATTGAGAGAAACAACGATGTTGCGCTGGAGACCAGTTTTGCCAACGGGGCGCAACTGTCATACAGTTACGTTGCGCCACTGGCCGGCCCGGGCGTCATGAGCCACGTGCCCAAATGGCTGCTGGACCGCAACTCACCCCTGCGTTTTCGTCCCAGCCTGGATCCTGCCACCCTGTGCTGGAACGTGCGTTTTGTCAAAGCCTGCAATGCGGCTCAAAGTAACCAGACGACGCGTGAGCTACTCGCCTTGTCGTTTCTCAGCCGTGACCTATATCACGAAATGATGCAACAGGAGGCTATCTCCTTTGACCATAAACGGGCGGGCAAACTGGTGTGCATCGCAGTCGCGATTCCTTCGATCATGCCGTCGAACAACTGGACTTTCAGCGTTCATTGGGTTGCGAGCAACGCGCCCTGTCGGTCGAAGAATGTATCTCGCTGGAGCCGGCCCTGCAACGCATGCGGGATCACCTGAGCGGCGGCATCTTTACCGAAAGCGAAGAAAGTGCAGACTGCTTTCAGCTTGCCGTTGCCCTGAAAAATATTTTACAGCAGCGCGGCGTCACATTCCGATTCAATACCACTGTCCGCCAGCTAGCGGCCGACAGCAATCGCAAAGTGAGCGTGCAGACAACGGCCGGCGAACACCTGACCCCGGATCATATTGTGGTGGCACTGGCATGCGAGAGCACAGCGCTGCTCAAACCGCTGGGCATTGCGGTGCCGGTCAGCCCGCTCAAAGGGTACAGCCTGACCGTGCCGATTGAGCGCGCCGCCGACGCGCCGATGGTCAGCATTACCGATTATGAACGCAAGGTCGTCTACGCTAGGCTGGGAGAGCGCCTGCGCATCGCCGGCATGGCCGACATGGTGGGCTTAAACCGCCGCATCGATACCTCGCGTATTGAAGCGCTCAAGCAGGAAGCCCGCAATCTGTTTCCCGATGCGGGCAATTATGACCTGGCCACGCTCTGGACCGGGCTGCGTCCGGCCACGCCAAAAGGCAAACCCATTATTGACGGCACCCGCTATGGTAACCTGTGGCTCAATATCGGCCAGGGCGCTCTGGGCTTTACCCTGGCGCCGGGGTCTGCAAGCGTCATCAGCCATTTGCTGCGCGGCCAGGCGCTGCCATTCGGCAAAAACGTATTTACGCTGGCCGATGCGTAAGCGCCAGGCACAGACGGCATAAGGCCGGTTTGGCCATGGCGGCCTTCGTGCTCGCCTGGTCCGGCCGACACGCCAAGGCCCTGGCATGTGACCGCTGGCAAGCCGGTGACGATTACAATCAGGCAAAGGGCCAATCTATGACGCATAGCTGTATTTTGTACCCGAAACGCAATGAAGCATCCATGCGCCCAATTCCTCTGGCCCTGCCTTGTTTTTATGCGAATATACCTTATCTAACATTCGCTTATCTAACGCTTTTCTAACGCCTATACAACGTTTACTGACCCAGATTTACTGCCTCATTAACCCGCGTCCGTTATGCGATTTAGCAATGTCAATCCCTAACTGTCGTTTAGTGCCTACCGAGACCCGCTGCCATGCTCCAGAAAATCCTCCTGCCCATTATCGTCTTTATCATTGTCCTGATCGGCCTGACCTTCGGCGAAGGCGTGTTCACCGCGCTGGCGGTGTGGCTGCATGACATCACCGGCCTGGTCATCTATAACTTCTCCGATCTGTATTACACCGTCTCCGAATATGTCTCCCGACATCCCGTCAAAATACTGGTCGCCCTGGTGGTGACGGCGATCGTGTGCATCTGGATATATAAGAATAAGGATGAAGAACTGACCCGCCAGGCAAGCTCCCGTAAAATAGCCATTTTTCTGGCGATTTTCCTGGGCTGGCTGGGTGCGCACCGTTTTTACAACGGCCAGATCGGCATGGGGCTGCTGTATCTGATCATCAGTTTCATCTGGTTGCCACTCACAGTATTTCTGAGCCTGATCGATGCGGTAAGATATATTTTCATGAATGACGAAGAATACCGTCTGCGCATTCAATCGTCATAATCACCACCCGGCAGGGTCGCAGGCGGCCCGACACCTCTGCCGGCGCCAACGACGCAAGGAGCGCACGTGAATCTGAACGACCTGACCATTGCCACGGACAATCTTGATCAGCCGCGGCTGCTGAACCATTGGCAATGGCTGCTGCCCGCCCAGGTCGAAATCCTGCTGGTTACCAAAACGGCAGACTGCTTTTTGCTTGAACCAGAAACAGGTCATATTCTGTTTCTGGACACCAACGACGGTGAACTGGAGCACATTGCCTCCGACTTCGATGAGTTTCGCACCGTGCTTGCCGACCCCGAATTCATTACCGATTATTTTTCGCTACTGCTGATGGCACCGTTGCTGGAAACCCCGCTACCAGACAATGCCATTTTTGCGCTCGCTACACCACCTGTCCTGGGTGGCTCGTTCGAAACCGATGAACTCACGGCGGTTGATATTTACCAATATTTCGACGAAATGGGTGCGCTCTGGCAAAAGCTGAGCCAGATCGAGCTTCCAGACGACACGGCTGATGACCCTGATTCACCCGCGGATGCGGATATCGGCAGCAAAAAACCGGAATAGTAATTAACGCCACCCTCCCCGCAGCGCATGAAGCAGGACACAGAGATGAGCAATCCCCTTCCGATACAGGCTTGCACGCTAAAGCATTTTCCGGCAGAACTCGGCACAACGGCGCCCGACGCCTTTGACGCAGCCCGGCTTAACGTTTATGACAACGCCTTTGCATTCCCTTTGGCGGTGCTGAACCAGGCGGCGCTGGAACATAATTTGCAGTGGATGCAGCGTTTTGCCCACGACAAGGGTGTCAGCCTTTCGCCGCATGGCAAAACCACCATGTCGCCAGAACTGTTTGACCGCCAGCTTGCGGCCGGTGCCTGGGGCCTCACCTTCGCCACCGTGTTTCAGGCCCGGACAGGCATCCAGCCGGCGCCAAACGCATCATTATTGCCAATCAGGTTATTTGTGATGCAGACCTGTGCCAATTACAGTCACTCCTGCAAACGCATTCCGACCTGCGCATCTGGTTTCTGGTCGACTCAATCGAACAGGTCAGGTATATCGAAACCTGGGCAGGGCGTTACAGTATAGACAACCCGCAGCAACACATACGTTTTGACTGCCTGCTGGAAATTGGTATTGCAGGCCAGCGGACTGGCTGCCGCGAATTTGAGCAAGCACTGACGCTGGCCCGTTGCATCCATCAATCGCCCGTACTTGCGTTGGGCGGCATTGAATGCTATGAAGGGAACCTGGCCACAGATACAGAAAAAGACAAGCCGGCCGTTGATACACTGATGAGCCGTTGTGAAGCTGTCGCGCGCGCCTGCGACCAACAGCAGCTGTTCGATACCGACGAAATTATTCTTTCGGCCGGCGGCTCGGCCATTTTCGATCTGGTCGTCCCCGGCCTGAAAATCAGTCTGGAACGGCCCGTACGAGGCGTACTGCGCTCCGGATGCTATATCACCCATGATCATGGTGTTTACCAGCGCCATCTGGCCAAAGTGCAGGAGCGCGAACACCTGCAGGAAAGCCTGCAAGCAGCGCTTGAGGTATGGACCATGGTGCAATCGGTGCCGGAACCCGGGCTGGCCCTGCTTACCTGCGGCAAACGCGATATCTCCTATGACCTGACGACTGCCAATTTGTCACAGGGTACGCGCGCGTAGGTGAACGGGTTCGCAGTGCGCCAGGCGCAACCTGGCAGATCACGGGCCTCAATGACCAGCACGCCTATTTACATTTTGACGCTGCCGGCCCTGCTCCGGTTGTGGGTGACAGGATTATTCTGGGTATCTCTCATCCCTGCACCACATTCGATAAGTGGAAATGGATGCCTGTTATTGACGACAACGGCCAGGCGCGGTCCTACATTACCACGCGCTTCTGAATCCTGCTCGCTGGCTTATATTGCGTCTTGTTGCGGCTATGTAGAAAATAGCTGCCTGCTGCCGTCCATTCATATCTGCGCAAGCAATTATCCTGCCGGACTGTGGCTATGCGTAGCAACCGACAGGCTGCCACGCGCGATGCATTCCATGTGAAAGGTGGCTATCAGAATAGAATATTCCACCTGCGATCAGACCAGACCAGCAGTGCAGACACAATCGTACTGGCAAACATCACCATGACAAACAGTGGCGTGCCCTGCTCCATCCAGCCTGTATTTAGCAAAATATTGATAAAGAATACGTGCGTCAGATAAATGGCTGTAGAAAGCTTGGAGAGAAAGTCTGTATTCAATCTTGCTGAGCGGCTGTGAAAGAAAAGGAACAGCAGCGGACACAGCAACAGCAAAGAAAGGTACATATCCACACCGGCTTTGGCAGGATGCAGAAAATAGTGCACGGAGCTTTCCGCTACCAGCAGCATGACTGACGCGAATATGGCGCACAGCAATTGCGGATCACGCCGAGGCAGTTTATGCAGGCGGTGTTTGGCGATCAGGTACCCGATGGCGAACAGGGGAAAGCCAAAGAAAAGAAAGTTGCGGAAAATCCAGCCGGAATTCAACAGGTACCCCGGCACCCCTTCTTCGATCGGCGCATAATTGCCAAGTGCCTGCAACACATAACCCACAACGAACAACGCTACGGCAGAGCTAAGAATGTACTTATCACTGCGCCTGCGCAATACATACAATACCGCCCCAGCGCCAAGGGTACCCACCAGGTACCATAAATGATGATAACCAAATACCAGCTTCTCTAGCAGGCCAATCTGATCACGGGCCAGCTCCCAGTGTACCGGCCAATAGAACGGCAAATACAGCAACATCCAGATGCCGTATAACACCGCCAGACGCCTGGCCCAATCGCTAAAGGAACGATTTCGGGCGACCAGAGGATAGAAATAAAAGCCATTGATGATAAAAAAAGTCGGCACAGCAATGCGAAGCAGACCGTTTACAAAGATGTAATTAAGATACTCTGCGGTCTCGGTAAACAACGATGCGTGCAAGGCGACCACCATCATTGCCAATGCTATCTTCAGCCCATCTGTTCCCGCGTTACGCTGCATGTATCATCCTTTGTTTAATCATATATTGTAACGATCCGAGGCGCCCAAGGCATGAAGGATGCCTACCAATTGCTGTCGAATGTAACGATAACCGCATGCAATGGTATTTGCAGGCGCTTGTGTTAAGCGAGGGGATTTATTTGGAGGGAAGGCCGAATAGACGAGTGCAATATAGAGAGAGACAAGGCAACGCGAAGCAACGATAAGGCGTCGTACCAGCGCATCAACAGCGTACTTATGATGTGTGTATGAATATGTCTGTAGTCTATATATTATGGGCGTTTATATAAAAACCGGTGACCACAAAGCACAAACGCCCCGCAATGAATAATTGCGGGCGTTTGAAGGAATAAAAAGCCTGACGATGACCTACTTTCACAGATGTCCATCCACTATCATCGGCGCAAAGGCGTTTCACTGTCCTGTTCGGGAAGGGAAGGAGTGGGTCCACCTTGCTATGGTCGTCAAGCGTAAGCTGGTATGGCTTAGCGCTAGCTGGTTGCTATGCGTTAGCAATTTGGAAGAAGCACAAGCTATTATGTATTCGGCGGGGCAGATGAGTCAATCTTGCGTTGGTGATTGATTTTGCTGCAATTTACTTCAGTTTTTTGAACGACACTCAAACACTATGCTCAGCGCAGTCGTAGAACCATGACTTAACATGTCTACTTATAACCTGCAGAGTTATAGGATCAAGCCGCACGGGCAATTAGTATCAGTTAGCTAAACGCATTACTACGCTTACACACCTGACCTATCAACGTCCTGGTCTCGAACGACCCTTCAGGGGGGTCTAGCCCCCGGGATACCTTATCTTCAGACGAGTTTCCCGCTTAGATGCCTTCAGCGGTTATCTCTTCCATACATAGCTACTCGGCAATGCCATTGGCATGACAACCGATACACCAGAGGTATGTCCACTCCGGTCCTCTCGTACTAGGAGCAGGCTCCGTCAAGTATCCAACGCCCACGGCAGATAGGGACCAAACTGTCTCACGACGTTTTAAACCCAGCTCACGTACCTCTTTAAATGGCGAACAGCCATACCCTTGGGACCGGCTACAGCCCCAGGATGAGATGAGCCGACATCGAGGTGCCAAACACCGCCGTCGATATGAACTCTTGGGCGGTATCAGCCTGTTATCCCCAGAGTACCTTTTATCCGTTGAGCGATGGCCCTTCCATTCAGAACCACCGGATCACTATGTCCTGCTTTCGCACCTGTTCGACTTGTCAGTCTCACAGTCAAGCACGCTTATGCCATTGCACTATCAGCACGATTTCCGACCGTACCTAGCGTACCTTCGAACTCCTCCGTTACACTTTGGGAGGAGACCGCCCCAGTCAAACTGCCCACCATACACTGTCCCCAACCCGGATAACGGGCCTAGGTTAGAACCGCAAACAAACCAGGGTGGTATTTCAAGGATGGCTCCCTACGATCTGGCGACCGTAATTCAACGCCTCCCACCTATCCTACACAGGCCGGTTCACAATTCAATGTAAAGCTACAGTAAAGGTTCATGGGGTCTTTCCGTCTAGCCGCGGGGAGATTGCATCATCACAAACACTTCAACTTCGCTGAGTCTCAGGAGGAGACAGTGTGGCCATCGTTACGCCATTCGTGCAGGTCGGAACTTACCCGACAAGGAATTTCGCTACCTTAGGACCGTTATAGTTACGGCCGCCGTTTACTGGGGCTTCGATCAAGAGCTTGCACCCCATCACTTAACCTTCCAGCACCGGGCAGGCGTCACACCCTATACGTCCACTTTCGTGTTAGCAGAGTGCTGTGTTTTTAATAAACAGTCGCAGCCACCGATTCTCTGCGGCCCATTCGCGCTTTAACACGCTACTAGGGCATACCTTCTCCCGAAGTTACGGTATTAATTTGCCGAGTTCCTTCTCCTGAGTTCTCTCAAGCGCCTTGGAATATTCATCCCGTCCACCTGTGTCGGTTTGCGGTACGGTCATTGTTAAACTGAAGCTTAGAGGCTTTTCCTGGGACCACTTCCTATGACTTCACGAATAAATTCGCTTCGCACCAATACCTTGAATTACGCGGCCGGATTTACCTAACCACCTTCTCAGTACCAGTCACGGGTACAACCAATCACCCGCTCACATTCCGCAATCCGTCCCCCCATCGCATTTAACAATGGTGTTGGAATATTAACCAACTTCCCATCAGCTACGCATCTCTGCCTCGCCTTAGGGGCCGACTCACCCTGCGCCGATGAACGTTGCGCAGGAAACCTTGGACTTACGGCGAGGGAGCTTTTCACTCCCTTTATCGCTACTCATGTCAGCATTCGCACTTCTGATACCTCCAGCAACCGTCTCCAGCTGCCTTCACAGGCTTACAGAACGCTCTCCTACCGCTCGTGATAAATCACGAACCCGCAGCTTCGGTATATTGCTTAGCCCCGTTACATCTTCCGCGCAGGACGACTCGATCAGTGAGCTATTACGCTTTCTTTAAAGGGTGGCTGCTTCTAAGCCAACCTCCTGACTGTCTATGCCTTCCCACTTCGTTTCCCACTTAGCAATATTTAGGGACCTTAGCTGGCGGTCTGGGTTGTTTCCCTCTTGAGTCTGGACGTTAGCACCCAGTGCTCTGTCTCCCGCGCTGTACTTGCCGGTATTCGGAGTTTGCCATAGTTTGGTAAGTCGCCATGACCCCCTAGCTATAACAGTGCTCTACCCCCGGCAGTAATACGCGAGGCACTACCTAAATAGTTTTCGGAGAGAACCAGCTATTTCCAGATTTGTTTAGCCTTTCACCCCTATCCACAGCTCATCCCCTAATTTTTCAACATTAGTGGGTTCGGTCCTCCAGCACGTGTTACCGTGCCTTCAACCTGGCCATGGATAGATCATCTGGTTTCGGGTCTACACCCAGCGACTAATTCGCCCTATTCGGACTCGCTTTCGCTACGCCTTCCCTATTCGGTTAAGCTTGCCACTGAATGTAAGTCGCTGACCCATTATACAAAAGGTACGCAGTCACCCCACAAGGAGGCTCCTACTGTTTGTATGCACACGGTTTCAGGATCTATTTCACTCCCCTTCCGGGGTTCTTTTCGCCTTTCCCTCACGGTACTGGTTCACTATCGGTCGATCACGAGTATTTAGCCTTGGAGGATGGTCCCCCCATATTCAGACAGGATTTCACGTGTCCCGCCCTACTTATTCGACGCCTAGTACCACAGCAAAGATTTCGTCTACAGGGCTATCACCTGCTACGGCCGGGCTTTCCATCCCGTTCAACTACCAATGCTGCTATCTCGTCAAGGCTGTTCCGATTTCGCTCGCCACTACTTTCGGAATCTCGGTTGATTTCTTTTCCTCGAGTTACTTAGATGTTTCAGTTCACTCGGTTCGCTTCACTGTACCTATGTATTCAGTACAGGATACTGTCAAAGACAGTGGGTTCCCCCATTCGGATATCTACGGATCAATGCTTATTTGCTAGCTCCCCGTAGCTTTTCGCAAGCTATAACGTCCTTCATCGCCTGTGATCGCCAAGGCATCCACCATGTGCACTTAGTCACTTGATCCTATAACACTAAAGGCTATAGGAATTTACTGCTTCGTCTATACAGTGCCTTTTGAATTCACTGCATAAACATGCTGAGTTTTTGCGTTTGTGTGCCGTTCATCAATGTCATTCCTCACTCTCAAATCCACTCACACCCAGCAACCCAGAATAAATCCTGAATCACAAGACAAAAGCGCATTCGATCATGAAGCTTGAGTTAATAGAACTTCATAAAATAATGCAATCACAACCCAATTTTTCATCGTTTACTTACCCGACCCTGGTGGATCGCATAAGTACCCTTTGAATACTTTAGTTGTGCTTCTTCCAAATTGTTAAAGAACATATACAGCCAATAATGCTTTACTTCACCACCCTCATTCGGGTAAACCCAAATTCGAGAGGATCAGTATTTTAGCACCTTCTTTCTAAAAAAGAAAGCACTTAAATTCTGTGTGTTCGTCAATAAGAACGTGTTTTATGTACTTGGCGCGCCACCGGGCAATCATGCTTTCACAATCGATGTGCCACAATCATTATTGGTGGAGGATGACGGGATCGAACCGACGACCCCCTGCTTGCAAAGCAGGTGCTCTCCCAGCTGAGCTAATCCCCCAACAAACCTGTTTGGTGGGTCAAGTTGGAATCGAACCAACGACCCCCGCCTTATCAAGACGGTGCTCTAACCGACTGAGCTACTGACCCAACTTCACATCAGTCAGCAACCGCTCGTGATCTGTCGGCGCCATCAGCGCTCATCAACCACTCGCAAAGCCAACCCCAGCGAAACCTGATTGTTCATCCATATACAAAGCCGCTCGCATTAAACCATCATTGATAATCAATAACAATTCATACAAACCCAACTTCGTACACAGACCGCTGTACTCGTTCTTATTAACAACCGATAAGCGTGGACGCTTTCGCTTCGTGCGCTTCGCTCTTAAAGGAGGTGATCCAGCCGCACCTTCCGATACGGCTACCTTGTTACGACTTCACCCCAGTCATGAATCCTACCGTGGTAATCGCCCCCCTTGCGGTTAGGCTAACTACTTCTGGTAAAACCCACTCCCATGGTGTGACGGGCGGTGTGTACAAGACCCGGGAACGTATTCACCGCGACATGCTGATCCGCGATTACTAGCGATTCCGACTTCATGCAGGCGAGTTGCAGCCTGCAATCCGGACTACGATCGGGTTTATGAGATTAGCTCCACCTTGCGGTTTGGCAACCCTCTGTCCCGACCATTGTATGACGTGTGAAGCCCTACCCATAAGGGCCATGAGGACTTGACGTCATCCCCACCTTCCTCCGGTTTGTCACCGGCAGTCTCATTAGAGTGCTCAACTAAATGTAGCAACTAATGACAAGGGTTGCGCTCGTTGCGGGACTTAACCCAACATCTCACGACACGAGCTGACGACAGCCATGCAGCACCTGTGTTCCGGTTCTCTTGCGAGCACTCCTAAATCTCTTCAGGATTCCAGACATGTCAAGGGTAGGTAAGGTTTTTCGCGTTGCATCGAATTAATCCACATCATCCACCGCTTGTGCGGGTCCCCGTCAATTCCTTTGAGTTTTAATCTTGCGACCGTACTCCCCAGGCGTCAACTTCACGCGTTAGCTGCGCTACTAAGCCCCGAAGGGCCCAACAGCTAGTTGACATCGTTTAGGGCGTGGACTACCAGGGTATCTAATCCTGTTTGCTCCCCACGCTTTCGTGCATGAGCGTCAGTATTATCCCAGGGGGCTGCCTTCGCCATCGGTGTTCCTCCACATATCTACGCATTTCACTGCTACACGTGGAATTCCACCCCCCTCTGACATACTCTAGTTCGGTAGTTAAAAATGCAGTTCCAAGGTTGAGCCCTGGGATTTCACATCTTTCTTTCCGAACCGCCTGCGCACGCTTTACGCCCAGTAATTCCGATTAACGCTTGCACCCTACGTATTACCGCGGCTGCTGGCACGTAGTTAGCCGGTGCTTATTCTTCAGGTACCGTCATCAGTTCCGGGTATTATCCGAAACCTTTTCTTCCCTGACAAAAGTGCTTTACAACCCGAAGGCCTTCATCGCACACGCGGGATGGCTGGATCAGGGTTTCCCCCATTGTCCAAAATTCCCCACTGCTGCCTCCCGTAGGAGTCTGGGCCGTGTCTCAGTCCCAGTGTGCTGGTCGTCCTCTCAAACCAGCTACGGATCGTCGCCTTGGTAGGCCTTTACCCCACCAACTAGCTAATCCGATATCGGCCGCTCCAATAGTGAGAGGTCCTAAGATCCCCCCCTTTCCCCCGTAGGGCGTATGCGGTATTAGCCACGCTTTCGCGTAGTTATCCCCCGCTACTGGGCACGTTCCGATACATTACTCACCCGTTCGCCACTCGCCGGCAAAAGTAGCAAGCTACTTTCCCGCTGCCGTTCGACTTGCATGTGTAAGGCATCCCGCTAGCGTTCAATCTGAGCCAGGATCAAACTCTTCAGTTTAATCTCTGTTTAATTGCCATTTAACTGTTTAAATAGGTAAATGGTCGCTGCTTCACTCAAAAGAAATAACGTTTATAGTGATATAAACCTTACTTCTGTATTTCAAGTGAGCGCCTAAAATATATATTGTTAGCATCACAATCTAGCCAGGTACCCCCGGTTAGACCATGTTGCGCACTCATTCCAAGCGCCCACACTTATCGGCTGTTAGTTGTTAAAGAACATTTCTTCTTAGCTCCCACTGGAGTAAGCGGTGACATTGCGCTGTCACATTCGGCGTTCATACTAATTATAGTAAGAATCACATACTGCTAAATTCTGTACCGCTCAGCAAGTTATTACTAACTCACCGCTTCACTTCTTTTCTCTTGCTGCCGTCACACTGTTGTGTGTCATCAGCAGAGAAACGAGATTATGAAGCATCTGGTTTTTGTTGTCAAGGCTTTTTTGCAACAGCTCGAAAATTTCTTTTCTCACTCACTTCAAAAAATCCCTTCAAACTCACTACAAAACCACTTCACTTCTCAGTAGCGTAGCCCGCTATTATGAACCACTTAGAAACAAAAAGCAAGAACTATTTTTACTTTCTACTTCTTCATGATCGGCTTTTCGTTTCCTTATCGACCATCGCCTGAGCAACCGCCAAAAACAAAAAACCACTCATAACTGCTCGCCACACCTTCTGCGATTTCCCCACCCAAACATACCGAAGTACATTCACAACGCTTTGATTTACCTAAAGAATTTGCCGCTCATGCGGTACCCTTCTTGAGGTGTCCTGCGTTGTTTGTTAAGCAGGAAAGATCGAAACTATAGCAAGCCATTTGACCCTTGGCAAGCCTAATTCTCAAAATACTTCACCCAGTCAGCCGTTTTAAGATCCGTAATTACCCTAAGCGCATGATTTGATTCAGTTTCACCTTTTTACGACATTTTTAATAATTTTTAAGCCCGCTCGCATCATGTGTGGTTTTTGCAGCAAAAAGGCAACAACAGGCAAAATGGACAACCGCAAATACTGCTAATAAATAGCGCCTGGCTCTCCTTTCCCTGGTCTTGGTACTGCCTTTTGCTATCGCATGGCACCCTCGCGCTGTACTTACCTACAATTGACCGCCATTTTTTACGCTTTCAGTAAACATATTGAAAAACTACCGAGATATCCGAGTATCACCGGCAAGCGAACCCGCTGTTTAAATGGGCTCCCCATGCAGGTCCCTCTGTGCGTTCTACTTCCCGGCTCCCTGGCCAGGAGTATTTTATTTATTCTTATTTTCTCGCCCGGCTTTGTTTTCCAGGGCCCGCTGCACCGCGGCTTCGATCACTGCCGGAATTACGCCACCATGATTGGCTCGGGCCACCAGCATAAATTGACTTTCAACACCCTGCTCGCGTAACCAGTCGTCCAATTGGCGCGCGGTCACCTGCTTATTGTTATTACGCTTTTGGATCCGGGCCAGCCGCTCTGGGGTGATATTGGGATCGGCCCTGGGATTTTCCTCATATTCGCCCTGCAAAATCGTGACAGACAACCCGTCCTTATCGTTATAGGCAAATGCATCCTTATCTATAACATCCTTATCTATAACACCCCTATCTATAGCAGCAGTATCTATAGCAGCAGAGTCACGAACAAACATACTACCCGTTCTCCGTTGAGCTGCGAGTGCCTGCGCATTGTTCACAATGCTGCCATTGCCCCACCATAAGGACGGACTGCCTATAACATAGTGTCAAATGCGTCCGGGTGATTAAGTAATACATAGAGAGCAAACAGGCCGCCGAAAGAGTGACCTGAAAGAATCTGATGCTCCGGATCGGTCGCATACTGCTTCTCTATATAGGGGATGACCTGGCTGCTGACAAAGTCGTAGAAGTTCGCTGCTCCACCCCCGGCAACAAATGCCTCTCCGGGTGCGGCGTAGGTGTAGTCACGAGTACGCGCCGCAAGTGGATATGCCTTTGCCTCGGGATATCCCAAGCCGACTATAACGGGCAAACTTGCGGACAACTGCGCGTTACCTGACATGGCAGTCCATTTTTCATCAATGGCATTGATTGCAAGCGGAAATTGGGCATTGCCATCGAGCACATAAAGCGCCGCAGGCATTCGCTTGTCAGCGGGTGCTGAGCGTGGGGTGGCAACAAACACACGGTATTGGTGGGTCTGCCAGATCATGTCCTGATGCCTGATGTAATAAAGCTTGCCGGCAGTTGGCACGATTTGCGTAATTTCTTGCACCGGCTGGGCCCAACCCGTTTGCCCGCCAATGGCGCCAAGCAGAACGACGCAGGCACAACGGACCTGACACACCCTCGTTCGCAGGAAAAAACTGTCCGATAAACGTCGCTTCAGTTTCTTCAATATCATGTTGTTATCTTAATCGCTCTATATTTATCACTCTATAACAAATGACAGTAGCACCCGATAGCTGTCTGCCCTGTCTGCCCGGATGATCTGTCCGAACGCACGACCCATACGGTGCCTACACGAAGCCGGATTTGTCACTGGCTATTGATCAGCCGTTCGCATCTCTGCCCTGTCCGACGCGCCGGCACCAGATATAAGTATTAACGCGCCTTGATCAGCGACAGAAATTCCCGGCGCAAATCCGAGTCATTCAGAAAGGACCCGCGCATGACACTATTGATCATGCGCGATTCCATATCCCTGACGCCGCGCCATTGCATGCAAAAGTGGTCGGCATCCATGACTACCGCCAGGCCGTCCGGGTTTACTTTTTTCATCAGCAAATCTGCCACATGCTTGACGGCCTCTTCCTGGATTTGCGGGCGTTCCATCAGCCAGGCAACCAGTCTTGCATATTTTGACAGGCCTATGAGATTGGAGTGCTCGTTGGGCATGATGCCAATCCAGACCTTGCCCATGATGGGGCACAAATGATGAGAGCAGGCGCTGCGCACCTGAATCGGCCCGACAATCATCAGCTCATTGAGTTTTTCGATGTTGGGGAACTCGGTCACTTGCGGTGCTTCGGTATAACGGCCGACGAAGACTTCACGCAAATACATCTTTGCCACCCGCTTGGCGGTTTCATTGGTGTTGTGATCGCTCTCGGTGTCGATGACCAGGCTGGAGAGTACCGCCTGCATTTTTTCCTGTACTTCCTGTTGCAGCAGCTCAAGCTCGCCGGGTTCGATAAAGCGGGCGATATTGTCATTGGCATGAAAGCGGGCGCCGGCCTGGCGAATACGCTGGCGGATCCGTGTGGAAATATAACCCCTGTCATCCGGATGCGTCGCCTGCTCCGATTGTTGTTCGTTGTCCTTTTTTATGTTGCTATCACTCACGACACTTGTCCTTGTCTGAAATATGAACCTGATCCAATGCATTATGATACTGTTTATCGTCAAGCCCTGTATGCTGGCCGTCGCTTTGTGCAGACATCTCATGCTAAGCTGACAGCACCAACCTTGAAACTGTAGCAGACGAAAATAATATGAGCGGACACATTCTGATCAACGTAACACCGTTTGAAACCCGCGTTGCCCTGATAGAACATGGCGTGGTCCAGGAGATTCATCTTGAGCGCACGCGACAGCGGGGAAAAGTCGGCAATATTTATCTGGGTCGGGTCGTACGGGTGTTGCCCGGCATGCAAAGCGCCTTCGTTGACATCGGGCTGGAACGTGCAGCATTCATCCATATTGCAGACCTGCGCGAAAACCGTGCCGTACGCAATACCGGCATTCCTTATACACAAATTGAAAAGCTGCTGTTTGAGGGGCAAACGCTACTGGTGCAGGTGATCAAAGACCCACTTGGCAACAAGGGGGCACGGCTGTCGAACCAGATCAGCATCGCCGGTCGCATGCTGGTGTATTTACCCTACGACAATCATATCGGCATTTCCCAGAAAATTGAATCTGAAGAAGAACGCAACAGCCTGAAAGAGCGGGTCACGGCCCACATGCCCGCCAATGAGAAAGGCGGCTACATTATTCGTACCCAGGCTGAAGGCGCAAGCGACGATGAAATCGCCCGCGACCAGGAATACCTGGCCCGCCGCTGGTCCATGATACAGGCCGCAGTCATGACGCAGGCAGCGCCGTCCCTGCTTTATGAAGACCTGACGCTGGCGCAGCGAGTCTTGCGGGATATGGTCAGCCCCGAAACAGAATCCATCGAGATTGACTCTCGTGTCACCGTGCAAACCCTGCAGACCTGGGCCGATATTTACACCCCAGGCATCTCCAACAAAATCAACCACTATCACGGCGAGCGGCCTCTGTTTGACACGGCCAATGTAGACGAAGAGATCAAGTCTGCCCTCTCGCGACGGGTAGACCTGAAATCGGGCGGCTACCTGATTATTGATCAGACCGAAGCATTGACCAGCATTGATGTGAACACGGGCGGCTTTGTCGGTGGACGCAGCTTTCACGACACCATATTCAAGACTAATCTGGAGGCAGCGCACGCCATTGCGCGCCAGCTGCGCATTCGCAATCTGGGCGGCATCATCATTATCGACTTTATCGATATGGACAATAAAGACCACCAGGATGCGGTGCTGGCCGAATTGCAAAAAGCCTCAGTCGTGACCGCACGAAAACCACAACCAACGGCTTTTCCCCGCTCGGGCTGGTAGAGATGACGCGCAAACGCACCCGCGACTCGCTATCTCACCAACTGTGCGAGCCCTGCCCCACCTGTGACGCTCGTGGTCAGATCCAGACGCCACAGACCATGTGTTACAACATTTTGCGTGAAATTTTACGGGAAGCCAGACAATTTAACCCCCGGGAATTCCGGCTGATTGCCTCCCAAGGGGTCATTGATTTGTTTCTGGAAGAAGAAAGCCAGTATCTGGCTACGCTGGGCGATTTTATCGGCAAACC
The DNA here is from genome assembly GCF_000219915.2 of Advenella kashmirensis WT001. Lineage (NCBI taxonomy): Bacteria > Pseudomonadati > Pseudomonadota > Betaproteobacteria > Burkholderiales > Alcaligenaceae > Advenella > Advenella kashmirensis. Next base: position 2,656,248 of record NC_017964.1, read on the forward strand.
GGTTACCCTTGAAGTGGACAACCGGTATTCCCAGGAGATGTACGATATCGTCCTGATCTGATCAGGACGATTGCAGGGCTGATCAGCTATGACCGGGTTGAACCCGGGCCTGCATCTTGATGATCCGGTCCTCAAGATGAGGCGAGGTTTCCAGGGCAATCAGCGGTGTATTGCTTTCTTCACTCTGTTCGAAACGCAGGCGGATACTCTGGCCGTCAAAGGTGGCCGGGTCTGCTTCAATTTCAATATACTTTTGCAGCAGCGCATCAATTGAAGTCTGGGCAGTATCCAGAAAGTCATTGATGTTGTCATCATTTGCATCCTTGAATGCCTGCTCGATGGTCTTGGACAGATCCCAGGTAAAAAACATCAATGCATTGGGCCCTTTGACCTCGGGATGTTCATATCCCCAGAAAGCGCCCTGGCTGGGAGAGGATTGGGTCATAATATATCTCAAATACAAATATAGGTAATAAAATCAGTATGATACGCAAGTCTGTATGGCCAATTCAAGGGCCATCAGCTATCGCGAAACTGCATGTTATATAAAGATGCGTACAGTCCGCTATTTTTCAAGAGCTCGGTATGGTTTCCCTGTTCCACGATACGTCCGCGATCCAGCACGAGAATACGATCAGCGTTCTGCACAGTGGAAAGACGGTGTGCAATCACAAATGTGGTGCGTCCCTTCATCAGGGTTTCCAATGAAGCCTGAACCTGTCTTTCCGATTCGTTGTCCAGCGCCGAGGTTGCTTCGTCAAGAATCAGGATGGGCGCGTTCTTGATAAGGCCCGGGCAATGGCCAGGCGCTGCCGTTGCCCGCCCGAGAGCCAGGCGCCGTTTTCGCCAATAGGCGTTTCCAGCCCCTGTGGCAGCGAATTGACATAATCGAGTAAATTGGCCGAGGCCAGCGCTTCCCGTATACGATCTTCGTTGGTGTCGCCGAAAAAGCCGTAAGCTACGTTCTGGGCCATCGTGCCTTCGAATAGCACCACGCTCTGGCTCACCAGCGACAATTGTGAACGCAGGCTCTCCAATGTGTATTCGGCAATATTGGTTCCGTCCATTGTAATTTGCCCGCTGACCGGATCGACAAACCGCGGAATCATATTGACCAACGTGGTTTTCCCACTGCCTGAACGGCCAACAAACGCAATGGTTTCACCGCGCTTGACGGTAAAGGAGATGTCGCTCAGGGTATCGCTGGTGGCATCGGGAAACCGAAAGTTCACGTTTTCAAACGAGATACTACCCAAGTGATCGGAGTCCAGGATTTTTTTACCGGTGTCGTTTTCCTGGGTGCTATCGATCAAGGTAAACACGCTGTCGGCCGCCACCAGCATTTTCTGCATGCGTGCGGCCACATTGGTCAGGCGCTTGACCGGATCGAAGATTTGCGCCAGGGCCGTGAGAAACGCGGCAAATGAGCCGACCGTCAGGCGCCGGTGCTCCCCTGGTACAACGCGGTTGCGATCACAATACCTACGGCAAATGCAATGCTCAGCTGGGTGATAGGAGTCATGGCGGCACTGGCAATGGCCGAGCGCATGGCAAACCGGCGCAGCCCGCTATTGACCGACAAAAAGCGCCCACGCTCAAAATTGTAACCGTTGAACAGTTTGACCACACGCTGACCTTCAATGGATTCTTTAACGACCCGGGTGAGCTCTGCGTTGATATCCACCGTCTTCATATTGATGCGACGCAACCGCTTGATAAATATCCTTGTGGTAATGACGGAAATGGGCATGATGATGAAGATAATCAGCGTCAACTGCCATGACAGATACAACAACATGGCCAACAAGGCAATGACCACCGCGCCGTCACGCACCAGAATGATGCATACCTCGGTGGCGTAGTCTGTAATATTGCCGGCGTCAATGGTGAAGCGATTCATCAGCCTGCCGGTGTCGCCCTTCTGGAACTCACCGTCAGGCATGCCCAGCAACTTTTCAAACATATCCTTGCGAATACCCAGCAACATATTGTTGGCAATCCAGGCCAGCAAATAATCGCTCAGAAAGTTCAGGATGCCACGCACCAGAAACAAGCCCACGACGGTGAGCGGAATGGACCAGATATAGTGGGGCTTGGCGCCATTGAAACCCTCGTCAAGTAGCGGTTTCATAATATAGGCCAGCGCAGGCTGGGTGACTGCGGCCACGGACACCAGTACCAGCGCTGCGACCAGGGCCTGCCAGTAGTCGCCGACCCGGGCGTAAATACGTCGAAATACGGTTTTGCGGCTACCGCTTTTGAAAGAGTTATCCAATCTGGGTACCTTATACTGTCATTTTCTTACTGTTCATCCGGGGGATTTTACCGGTTTAGGCCGGCCTTGCGTGTCTGTTTGGCTGGATCATCGGGAGAAGTTTGCCGCGGCAACATAAAAACCACGCTAAAATCCGGAGCATGAAAAACCTAGAACGTGTTTACATCCGGCTGCCAAACTGGATTGGTGACGTTTGCATGTCCAGACCTGCGGTAGAGGCAGCACTGGCCAGCGGCCTGACCATCGTGGCCTGCGGCAAGCCGTGGGCCCAGGCACTGCTGGCAGACTTGCCCGGCCTGCAGTTTCTGGCGCTCAGTGGCCAGTGGCGCCAGGACCGTCAACGCATCAAAGCCCATCGCAGCGCCCATCCCGGTACCGGACGCAGCGTGGGGCTGCTGCTGCCCGATTCGCTGACCAGCGCGCTGGCCTTCCGTCTGGCGGGGCTGCCGTGCGCGGGGTACCGTGACGATGGCCGTTCGCTGTTGCTCAAATGGGGCTTTGCCAAACCATCACAAACACTGCACGCCGTGCAATCCTGGTATTGGCTTACCCGCGAGGCCTTTGCCCGCTGGGGAGTGACGCTGGCCGCGCAACCGGCGCAAAGCCTGTATCTACCCTCGAACGCAGACGCGGTCGCTACGGCGCAAGCGGCATTGTCGGCGACAGGGGCAAGCGGCGCACCGATACTGATCGCGCCAACGGCCACCGGAGAGCATAAGGGCAGGAACAAGGTATGGCCACACTTTGATGAGCTGACCCGTCAGCTGCAGGCGCAAGGTTATACTGTTGTCATGTCGCCTCCGGCCAGCGAGGCTGCCCAGGCGCTGGCCAATGCGCCAAGTGCGACAGTATTGCCCCCGCTGGATCTTGGCGGTTTTGTTGCGTTGCTTCGGCAGTGTAGTCTGGTCATCTGCAACGATTCGGGTGTGGCCCATCTGGCCGCGCTGACCGAAACACCCCAGCTTACCCTGATCGGGGTCACTAACCCCACGCGTACCCGTCCGTGGACGCCCCGCGCGCACCTGCTGGGTACCTATGGACACTGGCCATCGGTCGCCGATGTGCTGGACACAGTCAATCAATTATTGCGGAACGAATAAAACATGTTCAGCTCTCTGATCAATCTTGTTGTCCCCCTGAACCTGTGTATTTTTCTGATGGTCCTGGGGTTTGTACTTTGCCTGATTCGCTTCAGGCGCAGCGGACTGTCACTTATTTTTGCCGGCATACTATGGGTACTGATCTGGTCGCTGCCGGTTACCTCCATCGTATTTGGCGGCATTCTTGAAAACAGCTACCCGCATCGGCCCGCCGCACAATATCCGGTAGCACAGGCCATCGTCGTGCTCGGCGGCGCCACGGCCAATAATCGCATCAACTGGTTTGAACCGCTGGAGCCTGATTCCAAAATTGCCCGCGTGGATACGGCCGCGGAACTTTACTTCCAGCACAAAGCGCCTCGCATACTGGTGTCGGGTGGCGCGTTATCGGGCGACGTCAGCGAAGCGCGTGGCATGGCTGCCAGGCTCAAAACCCTGGGCGTACCGGCAGAAGACATCATTCTTGAAAATGAGAGCCGTACCACGCATGAGAATGCCGCGCTCACGGTGCAGCAATTACGCGACCATCAGATTCATTCCATTTTGCTGGTCACTTCTGCTCTGCACATGCCCCGCTCCATGGCCTCATTCAGTAAATATGGGCTGGACGTCACCGCAGCCCCCAATCCGGCTCAAATCACCGTACCCGACGACAAGAATTTTTCACTTCTGATACCCAATGAACGGGCGTTGGCAGGCAGCCGCTCGATTCTCAAGGAGTATGTTGGTGTATTGGTATATTGGCTGCGCGGCTGGGTGTGATGCCGCGCCGCCGGTCGAATCTCGGCATTTTCCAACGCGAGCATCAACAACAATGATAAAGGCGACGCGAATAAACCAGGATCTGCCAAACCGATGCTAGTAAGACTGGTAGCGCATTAGCCGGTGGGGCGGCGATGTATCATTATTCAGCGCCGGGCACGCGGATATAAGATTTCACGCGCCTGCCTCGGATGCGCTCGGTGTCGTTGTATTGAAATTAACCGTGAGCATCTGTTTTTTTAGAAATCCGGCTTGATTTTTCCATTCTGTTTTCAAGCGCCTCACCCAATACACCCATCGCAAGCAAAATAGGTTCGGCCATTTTGCCAAGCTCAGAAACGGAGTACTCAACTTTGGGAGATATTTGCTCAAAATCCTTCCTGAGAATGAGACCATCTTCTTCCAGTTCGCGCAATTGCTTTGTCAGCGTTCGCGCAGAGACCGGCCCCAGACAGCGAGACAATTCCCCAAATCGTCTGGGCCGTTCAAGTAAAAACTGGATAATCAGGACCTTCCATCGGCCGCTGAGCACTTTCAACGTTGTTTCAACCGGGCAGCTCGCTGCTTTTTTTGATACTTTTGTTTCCATTTTTCCCTCGAAAGCCTGTGATGTGCGGCAAGGTGGTATCACCACGGTAACTACTTGTCGCGCTGTCAGACACCGACTATATTAGAACCCGCTGCAAATTAAAACCTTGCAGAATCAGGCCATTTAAATTTCAATTTTAGGAGCTGCACATGTCTGCTACGAACGGTATGCTTGACCCCGATGACTCAGTCATTTTACTCATTGACCACCAAAGTGGACTATTTAACACTGTTAGAGATTTGCCAGTTCCCGATTTGCGACACTACGTCACTGCGATTGCGAAAACGGCAACGCTTTTGAACATACCCGTGATTACGACTGCCTCGGTCCCTGATGGTCCTAACGGTCCGCTCATTCCTGAAATCCATACCCACGCTCCCCATGCTGTTTATGTTCCTCGTACAGGCCAGATTAATACTTGGGACAACCCGTTGTTCGTTGAAGCAGTTGAAAAGACCGGACGTAAAACGCTGATTATTGCCGGCACGCTTACCAGCGTGTGCATGGCATTTCCCGCAGTCAGTGCAATCCAGGAAGGCTACAAAGTCTATTGTGTAGTAGATGCTTCAGGCAACTGGAGTAAATTGGCAACTGACGCCACGATTGCACGTGTGGCTCAGGCCGGCGCCATTCCTACGGATACCTTTGCTATTGTGGCCGAATTAATGCGGACATGGAATCGGCCTGAAGGATCCCGTTTTGCCCAGATCCTTGCCGAACATGTATGCCCTGAGTACAAATGTCTCATGGAAAGCTATGATAAGGCTCAGGAAATTGCAAAAAATGGTCCCGAAACCAATCTCGATAAATATCAGTAATTAATAATTATTAGCAGCAGGCGGACGGGGTCTTTGCAGATCCAATATGAAACGTCCGCCCTGGCTGCCCGGCCATGTCATTTGTGTTAAATGTTCCGCCGGTATGCACAAGATCCATCACAAACATAAGCCGTTGTTATCCACGGCGCTCAACACTGTCGAAGTTTATGAGTGGGCTTGGCTGGCCCGTTTCCGGGCTTCGCGACGCATCTTTTTCCACTTCTTGAATTTGCCGTAAAGGCGTCCGGCCAGCGTATCTCTGGCGTAGAACAGCCGATTGAGCAGCCATTTGCCACTGCGGTTGGACACAGCAATGCGATAGATATTTTCTGCGTCGCCATGCTGCCGGTTAAACCCATAGGCATCGGTGGTGAAAAAATAGCGAAAACCCAGGTCGCGGGCGGCCTGTTTGTAGTCTTCGTCGAAATACCCCTGGGGCCAGCAGATAAAGTCATCCTGCTTGTTCAGCCGCTGAGCGATCAGCCCGCGGCACAGCGCGAGTTCTTCACTGATTTTTTCAATTTTTTCTTCGCGACTAGATGCAACCTTGTCCCAGCGGGTATGCGTATGGGTATGCGAATGGATCTGCATGACGCCACTGGCGTCCATTTCCTGGAGCTCGGACCAGCGTAGAATGACCTTGTCGGTTTCGCCGGATGCCACCAAATGCTTGGACTCTTCGTGTACAAAGGCGGCCGGCAGGTCTGCAGGATCGGCATTGGCCATGGTCGGACGCGGCTCGCCTTCGCCCACCCAACCGGTGACTACAAATAACACGCCTGTCATTCCATATTTTTTAAGTAACGGATAGGCGTAAGTGTAGTTATTCAGATAACCGTCATCAAAAGTGATCAGCACGGATTTGTCGGGCACCGACGCACCGTTCAGGTAATCGGCAAACTGCTCAATCGTGAGTGAACGATAGCCCGCGCCCTTTAAGGCAGCCAGCTGGCGCTCGAACACATCGGGCTGTACGTTAAGGGGGCTTTTGAGCGGGTGCACATGGTGATACATGAGCACCGGCACATTTTTTGCATTGTCTGTCATGATTTTTCATCCAGCCATTTGCAGTAAACGGCTTCGGTATTGATGGCCAGCATTTCCGGAGAAAACACAGCTTCATCATAAAGCCATTTATGCGCTGCGCGGCTCATCTGCGTACGTAATGCCGGATTTTGAATCAACGTATCAAGCGCCTGGGTAAGCGCGGCGGCGTCATGCAAGGGGACCAGGATACCGGTTTCGCCGTTTCTGAGCATCTCGGAAACACCACCGACATCGGTACCCACCACCGGCAGACCGCTCATTTGCGCTTCTACGTATACCGTGCCCGAGGCCTCCTGTTCGGTAGCCAGGGCAAAGATGTCGCTGCCGGCAAGCAGATTGGGTACGTCCTTTCGGTAACCCATAAGATGTACGCGCTGCTGCAAGCCACTGTCGGCAATATGCTTGCTGACTTTTTCAAATGTTGGCGAGCCGGCGCCGACCAGCACCAGGTGCAGATCCGGATAGCGTTCAAACAAGGCCTTCATGCTGTCGATAAGAAAGATATGACCTTTTTTTTCACGCATCACCGCAACACAAATTACCACGATCGCCGAACTGTCCAGTCCCAGTTCCTCGCGCAGGGTCGATTGCGCCACGGGCGCTGGCGGCTCCACCGGAGAATAGATCGTGGCCACTTTTTCTGGCGCTACGCCTTTATCCAGCACCATTTGCCGCACATGATTGCTGACCGTTGCCACCTTATGTGGCAGCCAGGTGTAGGATAGCAATGAGCCAATGGGAATGGCCAGATGCCGGGTGCGGACAATAAGCGGCGTACCGGCAAGACGCCCGGCCAGCGCGGCGATCAGCGTATCCTTGCGACTGTGCGTGTTGAGCACATCGAACCGCCCTGCTTTCAGGATGCGGCGAATCGCCGCCACCCCTTTTACAAAATTGACGATCCCGCCCATGGGAACCGTGTGCACGACAAACCCCTCATCGCGCATGCGCGCCACCAATTGGGCTTCGGGCCGGCAGATCAGCTCCATATGGTGTCCGCGCTTGCGCATTGCGCGCATTTCCTTGAATATACGGTGCTCCTGTCCGCCAAAGGAAACAGCGGCTTCGGAGTGCACAATGCGCAACGGTCGGGACGTTTTCTCAGCCGCTGCTGCGGGGCTGCCTGCCGCTGGGGGCACGTCCTGCACAACCGGTGGTTTGGCGGATGTATTCACGAGTAGCTTACCTCTACGGAACCAGACTGCTGATGTTCGCGCAGTCGTTCAAACAGGCTGTCGGCCATGCGCACGCGCCATTCCTCACCCAGTTCAATATCGCATTTATAGCCCTGGCGGGCTGACACATAACTCAGTTGCACGCGCACGCCCGGGATACCATTCTCGGGTTCAGCGCGGTAAGGATTCAGCAAAGACTTGAGCATGCTGACCGACATGCCATCTGCAATTTCAATTTGCAGGCAGCGGGCCCGCTCCTCGCGCGCTTTTTGCAAATCATAGAGGCTGTCTGCACTAATGCGCAGCCCGCCATTGAAGCGATTGACCTTGGCCTTGATCCGCGCAATGACCAGGCTATCGCTTTTCAGAATATGGCGATTGAGCTCATACACGCTGCCGGGGCACATGATTTCCACCTGGGCCGAGCCATCGTCAAGCAACAGGAAATACAAGCGATCATCGGCTTCGGGCTGGCCTGGGCTCTTGCGGTTACTGGCAAAGAATCGCTGCCCGATCAGCACACCTGCCACCCATTGCGCATCGCGTGACTCGTTGATGCCAGACAGTTTGGTGGGCGCAAACCGGCGCACCTCGTCGCGCCAGACATCAAACAAATGATGACTGAAATAAAAACCGAGCGCATTCTTTTCTTCGATGAGCTCGGTATGCAGATTCCAGGGCGGCACACGGGCAACCTGGTCCTGCACGATGGCGCCCGAATCGTCACCGAACAGGGAGACCTGGTCGGCGCTGCGGTCGGCCTGGTCGGCTGCATCGATGGCATGCGTTAACGCGGCCAGCAGCGCGGCGCGGTTGCGTTCGAGTTCGTCGAACGCGCCGGCGCGAATCAGCGCTTCCATGGTACGGCGATTGACGGTGTGGCGATTGACGCGCTTGCAGAAGTCGTACAGGTCCAGAAACGGCCCGCCTGCCTCGCGTGCCCGAAGAATCTCTTCGACGGCGCCCTGGCCGGTGCCCTTGACGGCGCCCAGGCCAAAGCGAATGGTGCGCGGCGGTTTGCCCGCGCGCATGGCATCGTCCTCTACCGGTTCGAAGCGGTAAACCGATTCGTTCACATCAGGCGGCAGCACGGCAACGCCATTGTCCAGCGCATCGCGCCAGAAGATTTGTACTTTGTCGGTGTCGTCCATATCCGAGGACATGGTCGCGGCAATGAATTCGGCGGGATGATGCGCCTTGAGCCACGCCGTCTGATAGGAAATGAGTGCATAGGCGGCCGAGTGACTTTTGTTGAAACCATAGCCGGCGAATTTTTCCATCAGGTCAAACAGGCGCACCGCCAGATCACCGTCATAGCCTTTTTCCACCGCGCCTTTTTCAAACAGCTCGCGATGCTTGGCCATTTCCTCGGCCTTTTTCTTACCCATGGCACGGCGCAGCAGATCGGCGCCCCCCAGACTGTAGCCGCCTACAATCTGGGAAATCAACATCACCTGTTCCTGGTATACGATCACGCCGTAGGTGCTGCGCAGCGTAGACTCCAGCGAGGGATGGAAATAATCAACCTCGGCGCGCCCGTGCTTGCGGTTGACGAAGTCATCAACCATGCCCGACTCCAGGGGACCGGGACGATACAGGGCCAGCACCGCAATAATGTCTTCAAACGTATTGGGCAGCAGCTTTTTGAGCAGCTCCTTCATGCCCCGGCCCTCAAGCTGGAACACCGCCGTCGTATTGCCCTCGCACAAGATGCGATAGGCTCCCGGATCATCCAGCGACAGCGACATGATGTCAAAGTCGCGCATGCTCGGATTGAAGCGCCGCACATAGCGTACCGCCCAATCCAGAATGGTCAGGTTGCGCAAGCCCAGAAAGTCGAATTTGACCAGGCCTGCGGCCTCGACGTCGTCCTTGTCATACTGGGAAACCACACTGGTATCGCTGCCTGGCTGACAATACAGCGGGCAAAAATCGGTCAGTTTGCCCGGCGCGATCAGCACGCCACCGGCGTGCATGCCGACGTTGCGGGTCAGGCCTTCCAGCGGTCGCGCCAGATCCACGATCGCCTTGACCTCTTCGTCATTATCGTAACGACGACGAAATTCCGGTTCTTCTTCCAGCGTCTTGGCCAGACTCCAGGGGTTGGCCGGATTGAATGGAATCAGTTTGGACAGCCCATCACACAGGGAATATGGCAGCTCCAATACCCTGCCCACGTCGCGTACCACCGCCTTGGCTCCCAGCGTACCAAATGTGGCAATCTGGCTGACCGCATCGCGCCCGTATTTTTCCTTGACGTACTCAATCACCTTCTCGCGATTATCCTGACAGAAGTCAATATCGAAGTCAGGCATGGATACCCGTTCGGGGTTCAGGAACCGTTCGAACAGCAAATCGTAGCGCAAGGGATCAAGATCGGTAATGCCCAAGGCATAGGCCACCAGCGAACCGGCACCGGAGCCGCGCCCCGGGCCCACTGGCACGCCGTTCTGCTTGCCCCAGTTGATGAAGTCCGCCACGATCAGAAAGTAGCCGGGAAACCCCATGCCAATGATGGTCTTGCATTCCAGTTTGAGCCGGTCCTGATATGCGGGCCGCGCCTTTTCGCGCTCCTGGTCGTCCGGATACAGTTGCTTTAAGCGTATTTCCAGGCCTTCTTCGGACAGTTTGACCAGATACTCGTCCAGCGAACTGTTGTCAGGTGTCGGAAAATCTGGCAGATGCGGTTTGCCCAGCGACAACGTGAGCGAACAGCGACGGGCAATTTCAACCGTATTGGCGATGGCTGAAGGCACATCGGCAAACTTGCTGGCCATCTGTGCCGAACTGAGCACATACTGGTCTTCTGAAAAGCGGCGGGTGCGCGATTTGTTGCCCAACAGCTCGCCGTCTGAAATACAGACGCGCGCTTCGTGCATCCGGAAGTCTTCCGGCCGGGTGAACTGTACCGGATGCGTCGCAACCACCGGCAGGTCCAGCCGGGCCGCCAGTTGCATGGCCAGCTGCACATAGCGCTCATCGGCTTGCGGGCCGGTACGCTGCAATTCAATAAAATAGGAGCGTGGAAACCATGCGGCCCAGCGGCGTGCCAGCGCTTCGGCCTGGTCTACCCGCCCGGCAAGTAATGCCTGGCCAACGTCGCCAGCCATGCCACCGGAAAGCATAATCAGGCCTGGCTGATTCTCCAGCCACTCACGCTGCAATTCTGCCCTGCCCTTGTACTGATTGGCAGTCCAGGCGCGTGAGAGCACTTCGCACAGGGCCAGATACCCCTGGCGGTTCTGCACCAGCAACAGTGCGCGAAATGGCTTATCGCGGTCTTGCTCATTGGCCAGCCACACATCGCATCCGGCAATGGGTTTGATACCCTTGCCCCGGGCTGCCTTGTAGAACTTGATCAGGCCAAACAGATTGGATAAATCGGTCAGCGCAATGGCCGGTTGCGAATAGGCGGCAGCGGCGGCCACCAGTTCGCTGATGCGCGCGGTCCCGTCCACCACGGAAAATTCCGAGTGGGTGCGCAAATGGACAAATATGGGAGAAGCATCTACTGAAGTCATAAGCTATTGTATCAACGATTAAGGCTTTCCCAGCTTTTTTGCAAACGCCGTACCGACACCGGCACCGGGGTGCGCAGCTCCTGTGCAAACAGGGCCACGCGCAGTTCCTGCAGCATCCAGAAAAAGTCGTCCAGCCGCTCATCGGCCTGGCCCTTGAGCGCACTGCGCATGCGCTGGTAGTTCAGTACCAGGGGCGCCATCTCCTGCATCAGGCGGGCATCGCGCGCCGGATCGCTGCGGTATTTGTCGATACGCGCCGACGCCGCCTTCAGATAGCGCGGATAATGGGTACGCCGGCTGTGCGGGTGATCGGTCAGAAATTGCGCCGTCATGAAGACGCTTGCGCCCGCCACGATATCGTCGTGCAGCGTCTTGGCCGACGAACGTACCGAGACCAGTTTCTTTTGCAATGCCGCCCACTCTGTCAGGGTGGTCAGCGCCAGCCGGGCCTCTTCCTGAATCAACAGGCCTATGCGACCCTTGGCGTCCAGACGCCGCGCTTCAAACTGCTCGGCATTGGCCGGCAGCGGCTCGGCCAGGCAGGCCTGTCCCAGAGCCGCCTCGACAATCTGATCGCGCAGGCTCTCCTGATTCATCAGCGAAACGGCCAGCATGCCCATACGCGTGAGTTCCGGAATGGATTTGGCCAGTTGCTTTAACTGATCTTTCATGGCAATGCGAAACAGACGCAACAACCCCAGTCGGTGCTTGCGCGCAGCAACATCAGGATCATCGAAAACATCAATGGTGCAGCTTTGTCCCAGATCCACCAGCGCCGGGTAACCAATGAAGACTTCGTTCTTCTTGCGGATTTCCATGATTTCCGGTAGCTGGCCGAAATCCCATTGCACGATATCGTCCTGGCTGACCACCTGGGCCACCGATTTGTCGCGACTGACCATGGATTGAAACGATGCCTGCGCAGCCGGCGCATGTTCGGCCTTCAGCTGACTCAGGTTACGGCCGGCCGAGAGCATGCGGCCATGCTCATCCACCACCCGAAAGTTCATGAACAAATGTGCCGGCAGCGTCTCCGGCTTGAAGTCGCTGGTAGCCACCCGAATCGTCAGTTCATCACGAATATCATCGGCCAGCGCCACCAGCAGCGAGCGATCCGGATCGGCGGCTTTGTCAAACCAGCGCTCGAAAAACCCCTGGGCATAATCGGGCAGCGGCACACAATGACGCCGCAGTTTCTGCGGCAGCGATTTGAGCAGGTGCAGCACCTTTTCCTTGAGCATGCCCGGCACCAGCCATTCGCTTTGCACCGGATCTACCTGATTGAGCAGAAACACCGGAATGGTTGCGGTCACCCCGTCTTTGGGCGAACCGGGTTCGAAATGGTAAGACAGCGCCAAAGACATGCCTTCCCACTCCGTGCGCTTGGGAAACACCTCCGAGGTAATACCCGATGCCTCGTGACGCATGAGATCTTCACGGTTCAGCAACAATTGCCGGGCAGCCGCCTGGTCCAGCTTGCCGTACCAATTGACCAGCGTCTGCGTCTGGCAGACATCGGCAGGAATCTGTTTATCGTAAAAGGCAAAGATCAATTCATCGTCAATCAGAATATCGGGCCGTCTGGCCTGATGCTCCATTTTTTCAATTTCCCGTATGACCTTGGCGTTATGCGCAATAAATGGCAGCGTAGCGTTAATCTGGCCGTCAACCAAAGCCTGCCGGATAAAGATCTCGCGCGCCTCGGCCGGTGCGATTCTGCCGTAATTGACCTTGCGGCCGCTGTAGACCATCAGACCATAAAGCGTGGCTCGCTCGTTGGCCAGTACCTGCCCGCGGCTGGCATTGAAGGCCGGGTCAGACCAGTGTTTCTTCAGCAGATGCGCGCCGGCTGCTTCGATCCAGCGGGGGTCCACATTGGCAATGCACCGCGCAAATAATCGGGTGGTTTCGACCAGCTCGGCAGCGACAATCCATTTGCCGCTTTTTTTGATCAGTGCCGATCCCGGGTGAACCACAAAACGAATATCGCGCGCCCCCTGATATTGGGCGCTCTCCTCGCTTTTGAGGCCGATATTGCCCAGCAGGCCGGTCAGCAGGCGCGGTGCACCTGTTCAAAGGTAGCCTCGGTCGTGTTGACACGCCAGCCCTGCTCGCGCACCAATTGCAGCAATTGCGTGTGCACATCATGCCACTCGCGCAAGCGCAGGGGCGAGAGAAATTCACCGCGCAACTGGGTAACCAGTTTGCGCTGTGAACCCTTGTGGCGCACCGCATCTTCATACCAGTTCCATAGTTTCAGGTAGGACATGAATTCGGACTTGTCGTCACGAAAGCGCACATGCGCCTGTTCGCTGGCCTCGCGCGCATTGAAGGGGCGCTCGCGCGGGTCCTGAATGGACAGGGCTGCAGCGATGATCAACATCTCATGCAGGCAATGCTGATCGTTGGCGGCCAGAATCATGCGTGCGATGCGCGGATCCAGCGGCAAGAGTGACAGCGTCTTGCCGATTGCAGTCAAGGCATTGTGTTCATCCAGGCGCCCAGTTCCTGCAATTGGTTATAGCCGTCGGCCACCGCCTTGCCCGCCGGCCGATCGACAAACGGAAACGACTCGATCTCGCTCATGCGCAGCGCTTTCATGCGCAGGATCACGGCCGCCAGTGATGATCGCAGAATCTCCGGATCGGTAAATTTCGCACGCTGGGCAAAGCCCTCTTCATCATAAAGGCGGATACAGACGCCCGGGCCGATACGGCCGCAACGCCCGGCACGCTGGTTGGCCGAGGCCTGGCTGATGGGTTCGATCTGCAGCTGTTCGACCTTATTGCGCCACGAATAACGCTTAACGCGAGCCAGCCCGCTATCGACCACAAAGCGAATGCCGGGTACCGTGAGCGAGGTTTCAGCCACGTTGGTGGCCAGAATCACCCGGCGCTGATTGGTGTCGGGACGGAAAATGCGTTCCTGCTCCTGCTGCGACATACGGGCAAACAGCGGCAGGATCTGGGTGCTGGGCGGATGGTGCTTGCGCAGTGCCTCGGCAGCCTCGCGGATCTCGCGCTCGCCCGGCAAAAATATCAATATGTCGCCGGCGCCGTGGGCGGCGCACTCGTCAACCGCAGCCACAATGCCATCAACCAGCTCTTTTTCGCCGTCACGGTCCAGACGGCGCGTTTCGTTTGCTGTCGATCGGGCCGCCGGCCTGGCCTCGTCTTCGTCGTCCAGAAAATGCACCGGTCGGTAGCGCACTTCGACAGGAAACAGCCGGCCCGACACTTCGATAACCGGCGCCGGTTTGCCATCGGCATCGGCAAAATGCCGGGCAAAGCGGTCTGCATCAATAGTTGCAGATGTGATAATGAGCTTGAGATCGCGCCTGCGCGGCAACAGCACGCGCAAAAAACCTAACAAAAAGTCAATATTGAGGCTGCGCTCATGCGCTTCATCAATAATGATCGTATCGTATTTGCGCAGCAGCGGGTCTTTTTGCGATTCAGACAGTAAAATGCCATCTGTCATCAGCTTGATCGCGGCGTCCGGACCCGTCCTGTCGTTAAACCGGATCTGATAGCCAACCAGCTCGCCCAGAGGCGTATTGAGCTCTTCAGCAATCCGGCGAGCAACCGAGGTCGCGGCCAGGCGTCTTGGCTGGGTATGGCCGATCAGGCGTGTGCGGCCCCGCCCGGCCTCAAGGCAGATCTTGGGCAGTTGTGTGGTTTTGCCCGAGCCGGTTTCACCGCTGACGATGATGACCTGGTTTTCCTGTAGCGCCTGGGCAATTTCATGTCGTCGCTCACTGACGGGCAGCGCTTCCGGATAGGTGATGGGCGGGATCTCGCGCGGCGCACGCACAGCACGCGCAGGCGTGTCCTGGCGCGCATTCTGTGGTTTCTTTGCCGTATCAGCGGCCCGATCTTCCTTTTTTTTCATACAATTTCAATCTGTTCATTCAGCCAACATTATAATTTTGGCAGGCCGCATATTTATTAGATAGCGGTATTTCACATCAATTCAAGGAATCCATACCACCGTGACCATTGCCCCTGACCCCGAAACCTATTCTGCCCAGGATGCACCTGAATTTGTTCCCGCACAATTTGTGCGATGGTTTCGCGATGTCGCTCCCTATGTGCACACTCTGCGCAATAAGACATTTGTGGTTGGATTTGGTGGCGATCTGATCCAGGCCGGCGCGCTCAATGCGTTGATTCAGGATCTTTCCCTACTTACCTCGCTAGGGGTGCACATTGTACTGGTTCATGGCTGCCTGCCCCAGGTGAACGAACAGTTGCGCCTGAAAGGGTTTTCCTTCCAGTTTGGTCGTGAACCGGAGCCTACCTCTGCCGAAGCCCTGGAATGCGCCAAGGAAGCAGCTGGTGAAATTCGGCTGGATATTGAAGCTGCGTTCAGCCAGGGGTTGCCCAACACGCCCATGTCCAACGCACAGATTCATATCATTTCAGGCAACTTTGTGACCGCCCAGCCCATTGGCGTCATCGACGGTGTCGATTTTCGTCATACCGGCAAGGTGCGCAAATTCGATCTGGATGCCATGAAAAAAGTCTTGTCCCACGGTGGCGTGGTGCTGCTCTCGCCCATTGGTTTTTCACCAACAGGTGAAGCATTCAACCTGGCGATGGAAGACATTGCCACCAGTACCGCGGTTGCCCTGCGTGCCGAAAAACTGATTTTCCTGACTCAAAATCGCATGTTGCGCGACAGCCTTGGCCAGATTATCACGGAAATCGCACGCGAAGATGCCGAAGCGATGATTCGCGAAGGCACGCTTGACGTGGATACACGCAGTTATCTGTCCCATGCCGCCAAGGCGGTCAAGCGCGGCGTGGCCCGTGCCCACCTGATCCCCTTCGATCTGGACGGCAGCATTCTGCTGGAATACTTTACCCATGATGGCGTCGGAACGATGGTGTGGAGGACACGCTGGATGACCTGCGCACCGCCACCATTGACGATATTGGCGCGATCGTACAACTGATTGAACCACTGGAGGCTGATGGCACCCTGGTGCCGCGAGGCCGCCATGTCATTGAACGCGATGTAGAGCGCTTCACCGTGCTGGAGCACGATGGCGTCATTTATGGCTGTGTTTCGCTCAATCCGTTTCCCGCAGACCAGATGGCGGAAATGGCCTGCCTGATTGTCAACCCCGAATGGCAGGGCTCTGGTGAAGGAGAAATCCTGCTGCGCCATACCGAAGCACGTGCGCGCGCCATGGGCATGAAAAAACTATTCGTACTGACCACACGCACCTCGCACTGGTTTATCAAACGCGGCTTCGTACAGGGAACCATCAACGATTTGCCCCAGGAAAAGCAAATGAACTACAATCGTAGTCGCAACAGTCATATCTTTATCAAAAAACTTTAAGCGAGAATTGCCATGGCCCGAATGATTCAATGTATCAAACTGAAAAAAGAGGCCGAAGGTCTGGACTATCCTCCCTATCCGGGCGAATTGGGCACCAAGATCTGGAATTCGATTTCCAAGGAAGCCTGGCAGCAGTGGACTGACATTCAAACGCGTATTGTCAATGAGAACCGCCTGAACCTGGCTGATGCCCGGGCCCGTAAATATCTGCAGCAGCAAATGGAAAGTTTTCTGTTTGACGATGTGGATGTCGAAGCCCAGGCTACGTGCCGCCTTCAGCCTGATGCATTTTTTCTATAGCATCACATCTGTGATGCTGCGCCGTTTATTGCACACGCAATAACAGCATCCTTGACCGGGCCTGGCCCGGTTTTTTGTCGCCGGCACGGCAAGCGGCCCGCCGCTGACGCTCATATCCGCATAGCGCGCACTCTGATGGTTACGTGCTTGTCTGCGCCGCTTGCTGACAGGCCCGCAGACCTGTGGCCCTGTTTTGAGCCGGTATACCAAAGCGCTTTTCACGGCAAAAAAAACTCCGCACTTTCATGCGGAGTCATTTATTATTGCTGCTTATTCATATTGGATATTGCTAATTGAGCATTGCTGATTAGGTATTACTGACCGGTATTGATTACTCGATATCCGTTTACTAAGATAATCCCAATTGCAATTGGCTTTCAATACCCGGGCTACTGACGGATTGAAAATATCAATTGCTCTGGTCAGCCACCGGGGCGGGGGGCGCTGTTGGCTCCTCTTCACCACGCGCCATAGATTCAACGTTCTTGACGCTGGTGTGGCGGGCGTCTTCACCCTGCACCAGATAAATGACCCGTTCTGCCATATTCTTGGCATGATCGCCAATTCGCTCCAGGCACGGGCAATGAAGATCAAGTCTATACATGCCGTGGTGGTGCGCGGATCTTCAATCATGTAGCTGCTCACCTCACGCAATATGCTTTTCCATTGCTTGTCGATCTTTTTGTCGCTGCGCACGACATCGGCCGCCAGAATGGCATCCTTGCGTGCAAAGGCATCCAGGCTGCGATTGAGCATTTTCTGAACGCCAACGGCAAAATGCGTCATATCTACAATGGGCTCGTAGCGGTTGGGGCTCTCGTACAGACGACGCGCCATTTTGGCGATTTTTTCGGCCTCGTCTCCGGAGCGCTCCATGTCCGTAAGCATTTTGGATACCGATATCACCAAACGCAAATCCACAGCCGTGGGTTGCTGCAGCGCCAGGATTTGGGCAATCGAATGGTCAATATCCATTTCCAGACGATTGACTTCCTTTTCCCGCTCAAACACCCGTTCTGCAACGGTCAGATTGCCGTCGGCCAGAATCAGCATGCTGTCTTCGATCATTGCCTCTACAAGACCACCCATGCGTAAGAAACGGGAGCGGATATCTTCGAGTTCCGCATCAAAGCGGGTGTTGGTATGTTGTGCCATGGCGATGCCTGCGATAAGAAAGATAAGAGAAGTTTAAGACCGTTCAATGACAAGAATATGACATCAGCGTTCGCGAATGTCTACCCCCTGCTGCTTTGCAACCATTACAACGGTTGCCGGTTCAAGCGCAAACAGACCGCAAGTGACCACGCCGGCGATCGCGTTCATGGCCGTTTCCATTTCACGCGCATCGGCCAGGCGCATGCCCGCAACATCAAGTATCGGATTGCCATTATCTGTAATAAAATCAGCCCGCACAGTGGCCGTGGCGCCCAGCGCTGCTATTTTGCGCATCACAATAGGCACGGCCATGGGAATCACTTCAAGCGGGATGGCAAAGCTGCCCAGCAGATCCACGCATTTTGTTTCGTCCACGATGCAGACAAACCGTTCAGACGCAGCGGCCACAATTTTTTCCCGTGTGTGCGCCCCGCCACCACCCTTGACCATTTGCAGCAATGGATTAATTTCATCGGCGCCATCCACATAGACCGGCAACGGTTTACTGGTTTCGGCCAGATCCAGCACGCGCACGCCGTGCCCGCGCAAACGGGCTGCGCTGCGTTCCGAACTGGCAACAGCGCCGGCAAATTCATTTTTATATTTTGCCAGTTCATCAATGAAAAGATCGGCGGTTGAACCCGTGCCCACGCCGATCACGGCATCGGCGCCAAAAAAAGGCCGGATATACCCGACGGCGGCCTGCGCCACGTCGCGTTTCAATTGTTCCTGTGACTTCAGTTCCATGATCCTACCTGTTACGAGAGATGGGCAGCAAAAGTGCTTTCGGCAAACCCGAATGTGGTCGCACCATCGGCGAACATCGTGACCGGCCGCTTGATCAGTGAAGGAAACTCCTCGGCCAGCGCCAGCCATTGCTGTTCGGTGGCGGGTGTTTTGCGATCTTCGGGTAAACCACGCCAGGTCTGGGAATTGCGATTGATCATCAATTGTGCCCCGCCTGCGGCGCGGCCCAGGTCTTGAGCAGCGCGCTGTCTGCCGGCTCATCGCGATAATCGGTAAATTCAACCTGCTCGCCTCGCTCCTGTAGCCACTTGCGCGCTTTTACGCAAGTACTGCACCGTTTCAGCCCGTATTGGCGTATTACACTCATTGCTTTGCACGTCCCTGAAAATAATTGGCAACAATCACGAATGTCCCGACCAGCAGGATCATCAACGTTGCCAGCGCGTTGACTTCCGGTTTTATGCCGAGCCGCACGCGCGAAAAGACTTCGATTGGTAAGGTAGTATAGCCCGGACCATTCAGGAAGGAGGCAATAACCACATCATCCAGGGACAATGTAAAGGCCAGCAGCCAGGCCGATACCAGTGCAGGAGCAATTAGCGGCAGCGTGATGGTGAAAAACACCCGCAACGGGGGCGCCCCCAGATCCAGCGCCGCCTCTTCCAGAGAACGATCCAGTTCGCGCACCCGCGACTGAATGACCACCGATACGTACGCTACACACAGCGTAACATGGCCCAGCCAGATGGTGAAAATGCCATTGCTTTCAGGGAAACCAGTCATGTTTCGGATTTCGATAATCATCAACAGCAGTGAAATACCCAAAATGACATCTGGAATAACCAGCGGCGCATTCAACATGCCGATATACAGGCCAAATCCCTTGAACGGCCCCTTGCGCGCCAGCACATAACCGGCCCAGGTGCCGATGATCACCGCTGCGGTCGCCGTCAGAAACGCAATACGCAGTGACAGCCAGGCCGCACTGAGCAAAGCCCGGTCCTGCGACAGGCTCTGGTACCAGCGTAGCGAGAAGCCTGACCAGCTTGAGGCCAGCGCCGATTCGTTAAACGAAAAGACAATCAGGCTGAGAATGGGAATATACAGAAACAGCAGGCCTGCACCCAGAAACAGCCACTTGAGCCAGATATTTTCCTGTTTCATTCGTCCCGTCCTTTCAGGGCCCTGGCCTGGCTGTACTGGAATATCACGAGCGGAATAAGCAGGAAAAGCGTCATGGTCACGGCCACCGCTGCAGCCACTGGCCAGTTGGTGTCGGTAAAGTACTGATCCCACATCAGGCGACCCATCATGTATGTGTTGGTTCCCCCCAGCAGTTCGGGAATCACATACTCGCCCACCGTCGGAATGAAAACCAGCATGCGCCGGCGATTACGCCGGGAACCGACAGCGGTAGCGTAATGGTGAAAAATGCCTTCCACGGGCGCGCGCCAAGATCATAGGCTGCCTGCAAAAGCCGCCGGTCCATCTTGACCAGGTTCGTGTACAGCGGCAGGATAAAAAATGGCAGGTAGGTGTATACCAGACCGATATAGACGGCCATATCGGTGCGATAAATCTCGATAGGCGTCGAAGTTATGCCGGTCCACATAAGAAACTGGTTCAACAAGCCTTCGTTGCGCAAAATGCCGATCCAGGCATAGACGCGCAACAGCAGCGAGGTCCAGAATGGCAGGATGACAGCCAGCAGCAGCAAGTTGCGCTGGCGTGGCGCTGAACGGGCGATATAGTACGCCATTGGATAGCCGATAGCCACACACCACAAGGTGGTCACCAATGCCATTTTCAGCGATTTGAGATAGGCACCGATGAACAACGGATCGGTCAGAAGCAGCAGGTATCCCTCAAAGTGCAGGGAAAGCGTCAGTACCTCTTCCTCTATCTGTACCAGTGGTCCATAAGGAGGAATACCAAACGTGGATTCTGAAAAACTGATCTTCAGAACAATGAAAAACGGCACCAGCAAACAGAGCACCAGCCAGATATACGGTGGCAAAATGGCCCACGCACGCTGGTCGGGACGATAGTTGCGCAGCGAATGCAAGGGCTTCATGACGGCAGCACCGTTGCGCTGTCCGGCCCCCAGGTTACAAAGACCTCGTCATCAATGCCGGGCGCATTTTCCTGCGCCAGCTCAATGCCTGGCACGCTGGCCTCGATGACCTTGCCCGAATCCAGGCGAATCTGATAGAGCGTGTAGCTGCCCATCCAGGCCACGTGCGTGACAATACCGTGTCCGATATTGGTTTCGTCGTCGGGCTGGTCAATCAGCACGCGAATCTGCTCTGGACGAATGGACACGAACACTTCCATGCCCAGCGGCTCGCTGACCCCGTGATTGACAAACAGCGGGCGCATCAGCTCATCGCTTTCGATCACGATATGGTCCGGCTCATCCACCACGATCGTACCGGTAAAGATATTGGTCGAGCCGATGAACCCGGCAACAAAGCGCGAATTCGGAAACATGTACACTTCCTGCGGGCTGCCGGTTTGTACAATCTGTCCCTCGGTCATGACGCGATGCGGTTGGCCATGGTCATGGCTTCTTCCTGGTCATGGGTCACCATGACGCAGGTCACGCCGACCTGGTCAAGGATCCGCACCAGTTCGATCTGGGTCTTCTGGCGGATCTGTTTGTCCAGCGCCGACATGGGTTCATCCAGCAACAACAGCTTGGGCCGCTTGACCAGGCTGCGCGCCAGTGCCACACGCTGCTGCTGCCCGCCCGACAGCTGTGAAGGCTTGCGGCGCGAATAGCCGGCCATTTGCACCAGATCCAGGGCAGCGAACACGCGATCATGGATTTCCTGGCGATCAACGCCTTCCTGCTTTAACCCGTAGGCCACATTGGCCTCTACGGTCATATGAGGAAACAGCGCGTACGACTGGAACATCATATTGACCGGCCGCTTATACGGTGCAATACCGGTCAGATCAGTCCCGTCCAGCAGGATCTTGCCCGAGGTTGGCGCTTCAAAACCGGCCAGCATGCGCAGCAGGGTTGACTTGCCGCAACCCGAACTGCCCAGCAACGCAAAAATCTCGTTGCGCCGCACCGTCAGATTGACCGACTGCACGGCAACGGTGTCACCGAAAATCTTGACGACATCAACCAGCTTGACGAATTCATCCGCGTCGCTGGTTGCCGCCGACAAATGCCGCTCGGCCATCTTATTTCCCTGCCTTGAGCTCGGCCCACAAGCGGGTCTGCAGGCGGGCAATTTTCATCGGCTGGGCTTTGATCACAAACAGGGTCTTGGCTACGTCGGCTTCCGGGTAGATCATGGGATTGTCGGCAATTTCCTTGTTGACGAACTCGCGTGCCGCCTTGTTGGCATTGGGATAGAACATATTGTTGGTAATGGCCGCATGCACCTTGGGCTCTTCAATGTAATTGATGAACGTCATGGCGTTTTCCGGATGAGGTGCGTCCTTGGGCACGGCCATGGTATCAAACCATGCCGGCGCTCCGCCAGCCGGAATGTAATAGTCGATCACGTAATCTTTCTTGGCTTCCTTGGCCCGACTGGCGGCGATCATGACATCGCCGGAGAAACCATACACCATGCACAGGTCACCTGAAGCCAGTTCATCAATATAACCCGATGAGCTAAATTGGCGGATATACGGACGGATTTTCTTGAGCACGTCCAGGGCCGCCTGGTAATCTTCAGCCTTGTCGCTATTGGGATCCTTGCCCAGATAATGCAGAACGGCAGGAAAGACCTGCGCGGCCTCATCCAGGATGGAAATGCCGCAAGACTGCAATTTCTTGGCATTTTCCGGATCGAACAGTGTTTCCCACTTGCCCAGTTCGGCGTTTTCACCCAGGGCCGCTTTGGCCTTGGTGACGTTCAGGCCGATACCGTTGGTTCCATAGCCCCAGGGCACCAGATACTGGTTGCCCGGATCGACCTGTGCAACCAGTTCCATGATGGCCGGATCCAGATTTTTCCAGTTCGGTATTTTAGACTTATCCAGTTTCTGGAACAGACCGCCTTCGATCTGGCGCGAGGCATAATGGGTTGAGGGCACAACCACGTCATAACCGGACTTTCCGGTAAGCAGCTTAGCCTGCAGAATGTCGTTGGTATCATAGGTGTCATAGCGCACCTTGATGCCGGTTTGTTTTTCGAAACCCGGAATCGTGTCCGGCGCGCTGTATTCAGCCCAGTTGTAGACATTCAGCACCTTTTCTTCGGCAGCATGAACGGCACTTGCAGTGCAGGCCAGGGACAGCGCGAGAACAAGGCGGCGGACAGAGGACGGTTTCATTGCGGTTTCCCCAAATCAGGTTAGAAAAAAAAGAAATAATAAAGGCATTTTTCGCCTGGGTCACCGAATTTTTTCAGCTTTGCTGATATTGCTGTTGCAGCTGTCCCGAAAAAATGACGCCCTGCTCCCCGAGCAGCTTTTGCAGTGAGCGGCCCAGGCGTTCAAGTGATTGCTCACGCAGCGTTTTCGTCATGGTCCGGCGCGATGACTTGTCAAAGTCGATCAGCCAGATTTTCTGTATGTCGTCCACCAGAATATTGTGGGCATTCAGATCCGCGTGATAGACATTGGCGTCATGCAACTGGCGAATGGCGGCACTCACAGGCTCGACCAGCTTGATACTGGCCGGCCCTGCCTGGCTGATTGCCTGCGCCAGGGATATCGTATTGTGCAGTCTCTCGGTCATGATGGCAGCACGGTAAGTAACGCCGCGTCGCTGATAGGAAGCAGCCATGGCACGCGGCACCGGCAGGCCCTGGGCATGCAGTTCGTTCAGGAGCGCAAACTCAGCAAACGAGCGGGTGGTTTCCTCTGAGATCCATAAATAGCGTTCGTCCACAAACCGGCTGATCAGGCCACCGCGATGATAGTGACGCAACACGGCTTCTCCCCAGGGCGTGGAAAGATACCAGGCAGTATTGCGCCCCCCATCCGAGACCTTGGTTGCTTTCTCGCCCCAGGTCCGTGGCGTGAAAATTTCAATCCGGGCCGGAATCGGAAAATCAGGGTGAATGCGAATCCCATGATGCATCTGGCGTCCCGGCCGATGGGTGCTGTGAAAATCAGGCTCAGCCATCTTTGTTCCGCATCCAGTCGGCCACGCCAAAGAACGAATGCAGCAAATGCTCCTGCAACGGTGCCGGTACGTTGCAATCGATCATGGCGCGTCCCATGCAGGCAACCCATTCATCCCGTTCCTGAATGCCAATGGAAAACGGCAGGTGCCGGGCCCGCAACATGGGGTGACCGAATTTTTCAATATACCGGTCGGGGCCACCCAAATAACCGCTCAGAAACAGAAACAGCTTTTCTCTTGCGTGTTCGAGTGAATCGCCATGAACAGCGCGCAGCGCCTTGAAATCATCTTCAATATCCATCAGATCATAGAAGCGTTCCACCAGGGCATGCAAACCCGCCTCACCGCCGATCTGGTCATAAAAGGTTGTCGTGGTGTCCAGATTTTCCACAATATTCAATAATCTTGCCATTAGTCGGCACTCCGTAAAATGAGTAGCGGGGGCGTATTTTTCACAGCACGCAAGGCCATTTTACCCCCTGCCCATGATGCAATGATCCCCAGTATGATTCCGCTTATCCATGGCATGATACCGGTGCGCAGCGTGATGTCAAACACCTGCACGGCCAGCAGTTGCGCGATCAGTATCGCAAAGGCCGCAGCCAGCGTTCCCGACACAACGCCGATCACGATCAGTTCGCTGCGCTGGGCCTGGTCCAGCTGCCGTGAAGTGGCGCCCATGGCCCGTAACAGGCTCGCTTCATACATCCGTTCATCCTGAGTGGAAAGAAACGCGGTACTGAGCACGACCACGCCCGCAGCCAGCGTAAACACAAAAAGAAACTGAACCGCCGCTGCCACACTATCGAGAATCGTTTGTAACTGGCGCAAGATGCCCGACACGTCAAATACCGTGATATTCGGAAACTGACTGACGACGTCCTGAGTAAATGCAGCCTGCTGTTCCGGCAAATGAAAAGCCGTAATCCAGGTCGCCGGCTTATCCTGCAATACGGCAGGCGAGAGAATGGCAAAAAAATTGACCTGCATGGAGTCCCATTTCACGGTCCTCAGGCTGGTCACCCTGGCGGTCACCAGCTCACCAGCCACATCGAAGGTCACCTGGTCATTCAGTTTGACACCCAGCTGGCCGGCAATATCGTCTTCAAACGACACTTCAGCAGCGTTGGGATCCAGCCAGCGACCGCTGGCGATACGGTTGCTGGGCGGCAACTGGCTCAACCAGGACAGGTTAAATTCACGCTCGGCCAGCCGCTGCGTGCGTTCAGACTCGTAAGCCGAAGGATCCACGTCCTTGTCGCCAATCCGGACCAGGCGCCCGCGCACCATGGGATCTAGCAAGGGCTGGCCCAGCCCGGCCTTGGCGAACATCTGGCCCAGCGCCGGTTTCTGGTCCTGCTGAATATTGATCAGGAAACGGTTCGGCGCATCGGGGGGCAGATTATTCTGCCAGGCCGCCAGCAAATCGGTGCGCAGCAGGCCCAGCAGCAGGATAATCATAATGCCCAGCGTGAGTGCACATATTTGCACGACTGTCATGCCGCGCCGGTTTACCAGGCCGGCCAGTGCAAAACGCAGGACCGGCCGCGACACCAGCCGATGACGCAATTGAGCCAGCAGGCGCAGGATGGTCCAGGTGATTGCCGCACACACCAGCATCGCCCCGATGAAACCCGCCGCGCTGATCAGGGCCAGCGTGGTGTTGCCGGTATGCAGTAACAGCAAACCGACCCAGATGACAATACCGACTCCGATGGCGATCCATGGGCGACTGGCTGCGACATCCAGTTCGCGCCGCAGCGCCTTCAATGGCGGCACCCGCGACAGATGCATCACCGGTATCACGGAGAAGCCGAAGGCCAGCACCCAACCGGTCACCAGACCTGCCACGCCCGGCGCCCACGAGACTGCGGGTAAGGTCGCCGGAATCAGGCCGGCCAGAAAATACATCAGCACGTAGTGCAACGCCAGACCCAGCACGACACCGGCGATAGAGGCAAAGGTGGCGATCAGCATAAACTCGATAGCGACCAGCTTCAGGATGGTTCCCTGGGTGGCACCCAGGCTGCGCATAACGGCCAGCCCGTCCTGGTGGCGCGCAGAAAACCGGCGTGCCGCAAGGGCAATGGCCACGCTGGCGATCATGACGCTTAAGACAGAAACCAGCGACAGAAACTGTTCAGCGCGGTCCAGCGATGCCCGGATCTCGGGGCGGGCCGAATCGGTGCCGATGATCTGGCGCCCTTGGCCGGCCTGGCAGTCAGCCAGGTGCGCATTTGCGCGACTGCCTCGGCATCGCCGGCCATCAGCAGGGTTTCTTTGACCCGGCTGCCCGGCACCAGCAGCCCGGTGGCCTGCATGTCCGCTTCGTTCATCATCAGGCGCGGGGCGATGTTAACAAAGGCGACATTGCGATCGGGCTCATTTTCAATGATTGCCGACACCTGCAGTGTTTTCATGCCAACCCGCAACTGTGCCTCTGGCGAGGCCTGCAACTGGGCCAGCAATGCCGGGTCTACCCATACCGTGCCCGCCGGCGGAATGCGCTGTACAGCCTGCCGGTTCTGGCTGTTTGCCTCATCGCCCGCGCCCTGCAGCGTAACGGTGCCCTTTAGCGGATATCCCTCTGACACCACTTTGATGGAGGCCAGCCTGGACTGCTTGTCAAACGTTACCATGGAAGGAAATTGCCAGGTCTTGGCCGTTTGCAGCGCCATCGCGTGGGCCTGTTCGACCACCTCCGGCTCGATAGGCGTATCGGACTCGAACAACAGATCTGCGCCCAGCACCTGGCCGGCGTTGTCATTCAGACCCGAAGAGACGCGATCGGCCAGAAAACCCACACTGCAGACCGCAGTGACCGCCACCACCAGGCTAACGCCAGCAGACGCAACTCCCCCGACAACCAGTCGCGGCGGAACAGGCGCCATGCCATTTGCCATATTGCCAAGGGACCCAAAGTGTTCTCCTGAATGAAGGGATCTATTTCAACAGCAGCAATGCCACCGTCAGATACAAAACGCCGGCGAAGATAAGTTTGAGCGTACGCTCAGGTAGATAAAAAGCCAGGCGCACACCCTGACGGATCATCAGCATACCTCCCAGGGATAAGGCAATGCCTACCGTCCAGTCAGTATTACCGTGCCACGAATAGGTAATGAGTGCCACCAGTGTACCGGGAAGTATCATGGACAGCGCCATCGCCTGCGCCGAGGTCTGCCGAAACCGGTAGACCACCGTCATGACCGGCACCAGGATGAGCGAGCCACCTACGCCGAACAAGCCGCCAATGGCACCCGAAATAGAGCCCAGTATGACATATTGTATAAAGCCCATGCGCCGGGAAGGGCCGGTCTCGGCCGCCTCACGTTTTTTGCCCGTGCGCAGGGTTTGCCATACGTAGAACGTGGCTACCGACCCCAAAAACAGCGCAAACAGATTTCGCAGTACCACAGGACTCATGTCCTGCGCCACCAGCGCCGCCAGGTGAGTGGCCACGACGTTGGCGGCCACGCCGATAGCCACGCTACGAAAATCAATGGGCGAGCGCTTGTGATAATTGCGTAGTGTGAGCACCACATTGGATGCAATCATGAGCAGGGCCGTACCCTGGGCCAGTTGCTGCGGCATGGAAAAAACCAGCGCCAGCATCGGAATGGCGATCAACCCGCCGCCGATACCGACAATGGCGCCCACAAACCCAATGGCTGCCCCCAGCGAAACAAACAACAACAGATTCAGATACCAATCCATGCTTTCTCAATGTTAAACGGTTCGAGCCGGTCGCCATGCAGTGACCGCGCCCTCAAATGCTCATGTCAATGCGAGCAGACTGTGGGTTGCCAAACAGGCACCAGTGATCAGCCGCAAGCAGCGCCCTGATCCATCCGCCCGGCCAGCCCCGCTATCTGCTGCCATTTTCGGTCTCCAGCCGGGTATCGGCCGGCGTCGGGCGTCTGCGGTGACCATCTTGCGGATCACGCCGATGTCTAGCGAATTAGCTCCAGCACCTCGTCCAGGCGTGAGACAGCCTTGATTTCCAGTCCTTCTATCGGCTGTCTGGGCGCATTGTGCTTGGGAATCAGCGCCAGGCTGAAACCCAGCTTGGCTGCCTCGCGCAAGCGCTCCTGCCCGCGCGGCGCCGGACGCACTTCGCCGGCCAGCCCCACTTCGCCAAAGGCAATTAATCCTTTGGGCAAAGGCTTATTGCGCAACGAAGAAAGAATGGCCAGCAGCACGGGCAAATCAGTTGCGGTTTCGGTAATCCGGACGCCGCCCACTGCATTGACAAAAACATCCTGGTCGTAGGTTGCCACGCCCGCATGACGGTGCAATACCGCCAGCAGCATGGCCAGGCGACTGCCATCCACGCCCAGCGTCAGGCGTCGCGGATTGGGAACATGCGCGGTGTCGACCAGCGCCTGGATCTCGACCAGCAGCGGGCGACTGCCTTCCTGGGTCGCAACTACGCAGGAACCGGGTACATTGTCCGTGTGCTGCGACAGAAACAGCGCCGAAGGGTTGCTCACGCCCTTGAGTCCCTTATCCGTCATGGCGAACACGCCCAGCTCGTTCACCGCACCATAGCGGTTCTTGAAGGCCCGGATCAGGCGATAGGATGAGTCAGTTTCGCCCTCGAAATACAGGACCGTATCAACAATGTGCTCCAGGACACGAGGTCCGGCCAGTGTGCCGTCTTTGGTCACATGGCCGATCATGACCATGGCAACGCCGGTCTGCTTGGCAATGCGGGTCAGCTGCGCGGCGCATTCGCGCACCTGGGAGACCGACCCCGGAGCGGATGACAATTCTGCGGAATACAGTGTTTGTATGGAATCGATAACAGCAACGGCAGGCTTGTACTGCTGCAACACCGCCTGAATGCTTTCGAGCTGAATTTCGGCCACCAGTTGCACGGCGCCGGTAGCCAGATCCAGGCGCTTGGCACGCAGGCGACCTGCTCTGCGGATTCTTCGCCGGTAATATACAGCACCTGCGTGTGCAATGAGAGCGCCGCCAATGCCTGCAGCAACAGCGTTGACTTGCCGATACCCGGATCACCGCCGATCAACACCACGCCACCAGGCACCAGCCCGCCACCGAGCACCCGGTCAAATTCGGACAAACCTGTTGGCTGCCTGGGCGTGTCGCGCGCTTCAATATCGGCCAGATTGCGAACTGGCGCCGCTTCGGCCAGATGTGCATAACGGTTGGGCGCAGCCGGTGCACTGCCCCGCTCTACGGTTTCCACCATGGTGTTCCATGCCTGGCAATGAGGCACTGTCCCTGCCACTTGGCGCTGACGCCGCCGCACTCCTGACACACATACACCGTTTTTGCTTTTGCCATACTGCGCCTGATTCCCACTGCCCTGCAAGGGCTGTCATTAAATGAAAAAACTGCTGATGCAGCCACGTTACCGTTGCTGAAATGTATGATAAATACGGCTACCGGCGACACAATCGTTCCTGCTATCGGAACAGCTCGCAAACCGGATTCATCAAGGTCTTTGGTCACGATTCCCAAAAAAAGCCTGGTGCCGTGTTTGAAGATTGACGACGTTGCTGACGCACCTGACCAGACCACAATGAAGGCGTGAGAAGCCCTCTATAAGGATGCGCCGCCGTCTACACCCAGATTCTGGCCGGTAATATAAGCAGCCTCATCAGAGAGCAAAAAGGCCACCGCGGCCGCAACCTCTTCAGGACGCCCAAGGCGCTTCATGGGCACACGCGTAAGCAGTTGCTTTTCTTCTTCGCTGCCAGCCGGTTGCCCCTTGCGGAAAAACTCGGTTTCGATGGGGCCGGGCGAGACTGCATTGACGGTGATGCCATACTCGGCCAATTCCAGCGCCCAGGTTTTGGTGCAGCCGATCAAGGCCGCCTTAGAGGCCGAATAGCTGGTACGCCCGGCCTTGCCCCCTGCCGCGCGACTGGCAATATTGACTATCCGCCCTTCGCGCCGTACTTTCATTGACTCGACAAATGCCTGTGTCACCTGTACGGCCGCACGCAAGTTGACATCATAGGATTGATACAGCGAAGATAAATTGACTTCGCCCAGGTTTTCCGCCAGCACGATACCCGCATTGTTGACCACAGCATCTACCGGATATTTTTCGCGTATCATGCGCAGCATTTCTTCAGTATGGCCCGCATCGTTCAAATCGCACTGATACAAAAATCCCGGAAAATCAATATCACTGACCTGCCGGGCGATACCGACCACATGGGCACCAGCATCGCTCAGACGGCGGGTAATGGCCCAGCCAATACCCTTGGTCGCACCAGTTACAAGGACGCACTTATTTTTCAACGGATTCTCCTGAGTATTGAACATGGACCGGAACGCGTTGCGCCAGCGCGCACAGCAGTTCATAGGCAATTGTACCCGCGGCTGCGGCAACCTCATCGATATGCGGGCCGTTATTGCCCCAGAGGGTTACCCAGTCACCCACGGCAGCATCGGGAATCGGGTCCAGATCAACGGTGAGCATGTCCATTGACACGCGGCCCGCCAGCTCAGTTGCGACGCCGTTGACCCATGCCGGCGTACCGGACGGTGCGCTGCGTGGATAACCGTCGGCATAGCCACAGGCCACCACGCCAATGCGCATATCGCGCGTAGCGGTATAGGTTGACCCGTAACCCACGCTTTGCCCCTGCTTCACCTGCTGGATCGAGAGTAAACGCGCCTGTAGCGTCATGGTCTGGCGCAGTCCGAATTCTTCGCCGGTCGTATTGGCAAAGGGTGATGAGCCATACAAACAGATGCCGGGACGAACCCAGTTGTCTGCCGCACTGACAGCAAGCTGTGGATATCGCAACACGGCAGCCGAGTTGCACAGACTGATGCTGCCCTGGCATTGGCCCACCGTATCGCGAAAGACCGTTGCCGGCACATCGACCGCACCTTGTGCGCCGTCAGCATCGGCAAAATGCGTCATGAATCCAATGCGTCCCACCTTGCCTTGCTGCTGCAAGGCAAGCAAATCCTGATGCGCCTGGTCAAACTGCTGTGGCGCAAAGCCCAGCCGGTTCATGCCCGTATTGATTTTCAGAAAGACATCCAGCGGCCCGGCCAGGGTGCTGGCCTGCAGCATGCGGATCTGCTCGGGATGGTGAATGGTGCTGACCACCCGGTTCTTCTGCAGCAGCGGCAGATCGCGCGTCTCGAAAAACCCTTCGAGCATCAGCAACGGACCCTGCCAGCCAGCCTCGCGAGCACGCTCCGTTTCCTGCAGATCCAGCATGGCCAGCCCGTCGGCCTGCGCAAAGCCGCCAATGGCCGTTTCCAGCCCGTGGCCATAGGCATTGGCCTTGATCACGGCCCAGATATGCGTTGCGCCCATGGGCGCGGGCTGCGCGCCGTCTGCAGCCGTTACCGGGGCTTGCCGGGCATTGTCAAGGTACTGCCGTATAACGCTCAGATTGTGCGACATGGCCTGTTGTGATATCACTGCCCGGATGGGACGCGGCATGGTGTGGCTCCACTAGTCAATTTCATCGTACTTGAATGATCAGCGTAAATTATAATCATTGCATCATCACATTAGCGCGTATTCATGTCCGTCGATCATTATGAGAATTTCCCGGTAGCCTCAATATTGCTGCCCCGACGCCTGCGATCAGCGGTCACGGCCATTTATGCCTTTGCCCGACGCGCTGATGATATTGCCGACGAAGGCCAGGCCAGCGCCCAGGAACGCCTGGCTCAGCTCGATGCCTTTGACCAGGCTGTCGTTCAGTTGCAGGCCAGCGATTTTTCAGCAACGCATTTCGAGAATGTGCCGCAGTCCCTTTTTCTTGCCCTGCAACGTGAAATGCACCTGCACCAGTTACCGGTTGCACCCCTGCGCGATCTGCTGGTCGCTTTCCGCCAGGACGTGCGGCACCAGCCGTTTCAGAACGACACGGACCTGCTCGATTACTGCCGCTACTCTGCCAATCCGGTAGGCCGATTGCTGCTGCATCTGTACCGCGTGACAGACGAATCCTCGCTGCGACTATCGGATCATATCTGCAGCGCCCTGCAACTGATTAACTTCTGGCAGGATATCGCGATAGATACGCAACGCCATCGCTATTATCTGCCGGCTGACCGGCTTGCTGCCCACGGCATGACCCATGCGGACCTTGACAACCGGCAACTGAATCCGCGTTGGCCGCAGTTAATGCAGGAAAACACCGCATTTGCACGTAAAATACTGCTTGCCGGTGCACCGCTGTGCTCACGACTGCATGGCCGGCCAGGCCTGGAGCTGCGTATGATCGTCCAGGGTGGCATGCGCATACTGGAAAAAATTGACGCCGTTGCGGGCGACGTCTTTGACCACCGACCAACACTGAATAAAAAAGACTGGGCCCTGATTGTGTGGCGCAGCGTACGAAATAATTATTATGACACCTGACCAATATTGCCAAGAGAAAGCGGCGCGTAGCGGCTCGAGCTTTTACTACGCCTTTCTGTTTCTTCCTGCACAGCAGCGCCGGGCCATTACGGCCGTGTATGCGTTCTGCCGGGAGGTGGACGATGTTGTGGATGAATGTACCGATCCTTCGGTTGCCCGCATCAAGCTGGCCTGGTGGAGCAAAGAAATTAACGGCCTGTTCGAAGGACGGGCCGAACACCCGGTGGCGCAGGCGCTGCAACCGCACCTGAGCACTTTCGGGCTGCGCGAAGAGCAGTTCCAGGCGATCATCGACGGCATGCAAATGGATCTGGACCAGACTCGCTATATGGACTGGCCCGGCCTGCGCAAATATTGCTGGCATGTGGCCGGCGTGGTGGGCCAGCTGTCGGCACAGATTTTTACCTATCAGAACAGCGATACCCTGGCCTACGCAGAAAAGCTCGGTCTGGCATTGCAAATGACGAACATCATTCGCGACGTCGGCGACGATGCGCGACGCGGACGCATCTATCTGCCATTGATGACCTGCAGAAACATAATGTCAAGGCCGCCGATATTCTGAACAGCAAGCAAACCGACGATTTTCGCGCGCTGATGGCCTTTCAGACTGCCCGCGCACGCCAGCTCTACCAGGAAGCCGTTGAACTGCTGCACGAACAGGACCGCCGCGCACAGCGCCCCGGGCTGATGATGGCAGCTATCTACTACACCCTGCTATGTGAAATTGAAAAGGACGGCTGGCCGGTGCTGACCAGCCGCATTTCCCTGACGCCGCTGCGCAAGCTGATGATTGCCTGGAGAATCTGGGTGGGTGGCGGCAAGGGATTCATTCGTAAAATGCGAAAGCTGGATGTCCCTCAACGCTGATCACTCCCAGCCGCGTGTTGCCGTGGTAGGTGCTGGCTGGGCCGGCCTGGCCGCCGCCTTCACCCTCAAGCTTGCGGGATGGCACACCGAGGTGTTTGAACAATCGCCGGTGCTTGGCGGGCGCGCCCGCAAGGCAGTGATTGCACGCCGCGGCCTGGTGCTCGATAACGGCCAGCACCTGATGCTGGGGGCCTACCGCCACACTCTGGCACTCATGCAAGACATCGGCGTCGACAGCAACCATGCGCTGCTGCGGCTGCCGCTGCAATTGGCCACGCTGGATGGCGCCTTGCATCTGGCCGTCAATCCGGCCCATCCAGGACCACTTCGATTGCCCCTGGCGCTGCTTCGCATGAAGGGCCTGAGCCTTGGTGAGAAATACATCCTGTTCCGAACGCTATTGCAACTGCAATTGGGTGGCTGGCGTGTGGCGCCCGACACCACCGTCTTCGCCTGGCTGCAAAAACGGCGCCAGCCGAGCGCGCTGATCCACCTCTTCTGGGAGCCTTGTGCATTGCCACGCTCAATACGCCGATTGGCGATGCGTCAATGGCGCTGTTTGCCGTGGTGCTCAGGGATAGCTTGGCCGCAGGTGCACATGCCAGCGACCTGATTCTGCCACGCGTCGACCTGAGCGCCCTGTGGCCTGAAGTGCTGGCGCCACAACTTATGATTCATGCCAGCACGCCGGTGCTTGGCCTGAGTGCCGGGCCAGGCGGCTATCGACTGCACACGGCCAACCGGCCATCCATGCCACCGCGTCAGACGCAGGATCATGGTGAGATCGGGCATGATCCAGGCCATGAAGGCGGCCCCTTTTTCGATGCCGTGATCCTGGCCGCGCCAGCGGGCATGTGCCATCGCCTGCTGTCCGGGCTGCTGCCTAACCAGACGAATAACCGGACCGACGCCCCGATAACAGATGATCATATGCAACGCACCCCGCACATCGTTGATGACAAGCACCAGCCATCACTGGTTGAAAAACGTGCACTGCTTGAGCATTTGAATGCCTTTGAATACCACGCCATTGCCACCTTGACTGTGTTCCTGGAGCACGCCTTTCCCCTGCCCGGCTGCATGTATATGCTGAAGGAAAATCGCCAGGCCGGGCACGACGGGCAGTGGCTATTTAACCGCAGCCGGTTCATGCATCCCGATGCCGCCACTGGATCTATGGACAACGCCTCCGCCATTGCGGCAACACCGGATACTAGTAATAGCCACTTTCCAAATAACCGCTGGCCCCATGCCATTTCAATTGTCATAAGCCATGCCGACCATCTGATCGGCATGGAGCGCGACGCAATTGCCCATGCGATCCTCTCCCAGGTTCGCGACCAATTGCCCGCCGGCATAACGCTGCCGCCTGTCACCGGTTTCGAACTGATCATGGAAAAGCGAGCGACGTTTGCAGCCACCCCTGGCTGATCCGGCCTGACAGTGTAACGCCCTGGCCTGGCCTGTTTCTGGCCGGTGACTGGACCGATACCGGCTATCCTGGCGTACTCGAAGGTGCGGTTATGAGCGGGCTGGCTGCGGCGCAGGCAGCCCAGGCGTCGTTAGCCAGCAGAACCAAACCTGTAACAGATTGATGACCCCACGGCCTTCTTGGCCGCGTCATCGCACGGACGCTGGCAGCCCTTTCAGCGGCTATCGGTTTCTGAAAGTGCTTATAAGTTTAGAGGTAACTTACTTTTCGTCTTATGGTTTGGTTTCCTGCGGCCGCATCACCCCGGCAGGCACGGTATTGCCTGCCGCAGGCCTGGGGGTTACAAGGATAGGCACAAAACGGTAAAGGTACAGGCCGAACGCGACAATCCACGCCGCGGCCGACAGATTCAACATGGGCAAGGCGAACGCGGGCAGCATTAATGCGACCAGGCGCGCCACCGTCGCGATGACGACCAGGATATAACTGCTGACCATCAGGCGGTCTGCTTGAGGGGACGACCCGTATGCCCCAGTGCTGTGCGCGTTATCATGCCGATAATCATGATGGAGAAGCCGCCCATGGCAATGACATGCATATATACAGCCTGTCGCGCCAGCAAAAATGGGCGCCATCCCACAAAATAGCAGGCGGCCAGCAGCAGGCCGATGCCCAGGAAAAACCAGGCAAGATACAGCACCCACAACAATGGCACGCGAACCACTTCTAGCGGTTTCCATTGAACCAATTGATATAGGGCAATGCCACCCGCAACCGCCGCTCCCATGGCAAGCACATAGTCTTGTTGCAGGACAACGGCCAGGATTGCCACAACGCAGGCAACCAGTTGCACCTGCCCGGCGCGTTCATGCGCAGGAATGTCCAGACCGGCAATCGCCCGGGTAGCAAAAAACGGAATCACGCGTCGCGCAATGAGCAAGGTAATAAACACCATGCAAAGAATGCCAACGCGCAACACCTCGATCAGCAGCAACGCCTGGCCCTGTGCCACTGCCAGCAGAAACAGAAGATTGCTCAGTCCAAGTACCAGTACGGCCCATGGCAGGATGTAGTTGCGTTTATTCCTGGCTTTGAAAATCACGCGCCAGAGCGCTACGGCCGCAATCAGATAAAAAAGCGTATCGCCCACGACTCCCAGCACAAATGCCGCCTGCCCTGGCATCAAAAATGCCAGGCGTGCCACCAGCCAGCATAGTGCCAGCACACCCAACGCCGTTCCCTTCAGCGGATTAGTACCGGTCCAGGTGGCGCTGGCGGTAGTCAGAAAACCAACAGCGATAGTGGCCACAAAGCCCCATAACATCTCATGCGCATGCCACCAGACGCCGCTCAATCGCCCGGTTAACAAATGGGGAGTAAAAATCCAGATCGCAATCGAAATGAGCGCCCAGGCAGCGCCGCATATATACAAGGGACGAAACCCGAGAGACAGAAATGCAGAAAGGGAAAAACGCGATTGCGCAGAAGTGGGGGCTTGCATGATAAACCGTACCGGACAGAGCAAATAATATGCATATTATATACATATTTTATAAAAACACCGCCCTGCTCATCCGCTATGTTTGCTCAAAGTCAAGCACGTACAAAGTACAAAGCAGATATTGCCAAAAAGCCGCCGTGGTTGGGGCATGAACCGGCGTGCTGATACACCTTTTATATTTGAATGCGAATGGCAAGGCACAATCGCGGCGCGCGGGATGATGGGCATCACCATGCACGCGACGCAGGCCGTTTCGTATAAAAGCAGGTTCGTTGCCTGGGTCCGTAAAAAAAGGCCGACCCAGCGGATCGACCTTTGTTTTACTTGCGGGACACTGGCCAGTACCCAGGCCAATGTGACAGTGAACCGTCGGCTGCCCCATGTCTGATCAGAGCAATGCCCGCGCCTTGATGTAATCGCGTATGGACTCCACATCATTGTCCATAATGACCACTTTCTGCGGCAAATCTGCCAGCGACTTCAGATGGTCAGGAACGGGGGCCTGCTGGCCGGTGGCTTCCAGAATAGTCTCGCCAAACTTGGCTGGCAACGCGGTTTCCAGAACCAGCATTGGAATGCCGTCTTCGACGAATGCCTGGGCGACCTTCACACCATCGGCCGTATGCGGGTCGATCAGAATGCCGGCTTGCTCTTGCACCTGGCGGATCGTTTCCAGGCGATCCGCATGCGTGCTGCTGCCACCGACGAAACCGAACTCTTCGGTAAAACGCAATTTTTCTGCAGACAGGTCAAATGCCCCTTCCTGCTCCAGTTTTTTCCAGGTTGCAGCCAGCCGTTTGGCGTCGCGCCCCAACAGGTCGAATACAAAACGCTCGAAATTGGACGCCTTGGAAATATCCATGGACGGGCTGGAAGTAGCAAGGGTTTCGGCGCTGACGCGGGGACGATAAACACCTGTACGGAAAAACTCTTCCAGCACATTGTTCTCGTTGGTTGCCAATACCAGGCGATGAATGGGAAGCCCCATCTGGC
Organism: Advenella kashmirensis WT001; assembly: GCF_000219915.2. Lineage (NCBI taxonomy): Bacteria > Pseudomonadati > Pseudomonadota > Betaproteobacteria > Burkholderiales > Alcaligenaceae > Advenella > Advenella kashmirensis. The sequence goes on from NC_017964.1 coordinate 2,693,348, forward strand.
GCGCGAAATGGCCGGACAAAATATTGCCGAAATTGCCCGATGGCACCGTGAACGATACCTTGTAACCGGACACGTCGGTACCGGTGCCGGCCGCAGCATCGGTGCTGCGCAGCCACGCCCAGAAGTAATATACAATCTGCGCGCAGATACGAGCCCAGTTGATGGAATTGACCGCACCAAGATGGTAACTGGTCTTGAACGAGACATCGCCGGCCAACGCCTTGACGATATCCTGGCAATCATCGAATACGCCTTTGACCGAAATATTATGAATATTTTCGTCCATCAGCGAATACATCTGGGCACGCTGAAAGGCGCTCATGCGTCCATGTGGCGACAGCATGAAAACAGACACGCCCAGCTTGCCGCGCATGGCGTACTCCGCCGCAGAGCCGGTATCGCCCGAGGTGGCGCCCAGAATATTCAACTTGCGACCTTCGCGCGCCAGCACAAACTCAAAAACCTGCCCCAGAAACTGCATGGCCAGATCCTTGAACGCCAGCGTGGGACCTTCGGACAGGCCCACCAGCGTCATTGATTTGCCCAGCGGTTTAAGCGGCACAATCTCGCTGCCCGAGAAAACCGATTCGTTATAGGCCGCCTTGCAGATGCGTTCCAGGTCGGTACGCGAAATATCGTCAATGTAAAGGCTCAATATTTCCGTGGCCAGCTCCGCATAAGAGAGCGAGCGCCACAGTTCGAGCTGCTTGGCACTGACCGAAGGAATGCTCTCGGGCACCGCAAGGCCCCCGTCGCGTGCCAGCCCTTCGAGAAGAATTTCGGAAAATGAAACCGGGCTCATGCCGCCACGGGTTGAAATGTATTTCATTATTGCTCCGTTATTCCGGCATCATGCGCCGGACACAAGAAGACACGACCCTGCTGCTTGCGGTCGTGCCGGTCAGATCAGTCAATCCAGATGTTCCAGGCGGATGCGCGTAATGGACGAATGCACGAAAGGCATAGCTTCAATGGTTTTGATCGCCGTATTGACATCGCCTTCGCGGGCCTCGTGTGTCAGGAAAATAATAATGGCGCGGTTTTCTCCATCCTGTTCCTGCATCATAGAATTGATGGAAATCTGATGGTCCGCCAGGATCCGGGTCAGATCGGCAAGCACGCCGGAACGGTCTTCCACAGACAGGCGCAGATAATAACAAGTGCGCACGTCTTCCATCTTCAGGATCGGCGTGTCTGACAGTGCGCTCGGCTGGAAGGCCAGATGGGGAACGCGATTGCCAGGATCGGACGTATGCAGGCGGGTCACATCGACCAGATCGGCCACCACCGCCGAGGCCGTGGCTTCGGACCCTGCGCCGGGACCATAATACAGCGTATCGCCCACTGCATCGCCATTGACAACTACCGCGTTCATGGCGCCTTCTACATTGGCAATCAACCGTTTGGTCGGCACCAGGGCCGGATGCACCCGCAGCTCGATACCCTGGTCGCGACGTCGCGTAATGCCCAGCAGCTTGATGCGATAGCCCAGCCGTTCCGCATAGACAATATCCTGCTGGTCCAGGTCGGTAATACCTTCGATATACGCCTTGCTGAACTGAATGGGAATACCAAATGCCAGGGATGCCATCAAGGTCAGTTTATGCGCCGCGTCGATACCCTTGACATCGCCCGCAGGATCGGCTTCGGCATAACCCAGTTGCTGAGCCTGTGCCAGCACGGTGTCGTAAGGCAAGCCGTGCTCGCGCATTTGCGACAGAATGAAATTGGTGGTGCCGTTGATAATACCGGCAAGCCACTGGATACGGTTGGCGGTCAGGCCCTCGCGAATCGCCTTGATAATCGGGATGCCGCCAGCCACCGCGGCCTCGAATGCCACCATGACGCCTTTCTTGCTGGCCAGGGCAAATATTTCGTTGCCGTGCAGGGCGAGCAAGGCTTTATTGGCCGTGACCACATGCTTGCCGTTTTCAATCGCGGTGAGCACCAGCTCACGGGCCAGCGTGGTGCCGCCGATCAGTTCCACGACAATATCCACCTCGGGATCGGCCACCAGACCAGCCATATCATTGCTGACCGGCACTTTGTCACCGAACACGGCCACCGCTTTGGCCGGCGTACGCGTAGCCACTTTGGACACCACGATCTGGCGTCCGGCGCGCCGTGATATTTCCTCTGCATTGCGCGTCAACACCGCGTAGGTGCCACTGCCTACAACCCCAAAACCTAATAAACCTACCTTCATTGGATTCATTTTTTCAGGAACCCGTCTTTTTTGAACATTTCTTTAATTCCTCTGATTGCCTGGCGCGTACGCTGTTCGTTCTCGATCATGGCAAAACGCACATGATCGTCACCCAGATCACCAAAACCGATACCGGGCGATACCGCCAGCTTGGCATCGGCCAGCAGTTTTTTGGAAAATTCCAGTGATCCCATTGCCTTGTAGGGCTCAGGAATTTCGGCCCAGATGTACATGGCCGCCTTGGGAATCTCCACCATCCAACCGGCTTCGTGCAGCCCTTTGACCAGTACATCGCGGCGGTTTTTATAGTGCGCAACCACTTCGGCCACGCACTCCTGCGGGCCTTCCAGGGCAGCAATGGAAGCCACCTGTATCGGTGTGAACGTCCCGTAATCGTGGTAGCTTTTCATGCGGGCCAGCGCATTGACCAACTCGGCGTTACCCACCATGAAGCCGACCCGCCAGCCAGCCATATTGTAGCTTTTACTCATGGTAAAAAACTCGACCGCCACATCCTTGGCGCCCGGCACCTGCATAATCGACGGCGGCTGGTAGCCATCGAACGTAATGTCGGCATAGGCCAGATCGTGCACCACCAGAATATCGTGCTCTTTGGCCAGCTTGATCACCCGTTCGAAAAACGGCAGATCAACGCATTGCGCCGTGGGATTGCTGGGAAAGCCCAGAATAATCATTTTCGGCTTGGGAATGGACTCGCGCACAGCCCGCTCGATTTCCTCGAAGAAATCCAGCCCTTTTTTCATGGGTATGGAGCGAATATTGGCGCCGGCGATGACCGCGCCGTATATATGGATGGGATAGCTGGGATTGGGTACCAACACCGTGTCGCCTTATCGAGCGTGGCCAGCATCAGGTGCGCCAGGCCTTCCTTGGATCCGATGGTGACAATGGCTTCGCGGTCCGGGTCCAGAATGACGTTATAACGGCGTGAATACCAGTCTGCAATCGCCTTGCGCAGGCGCGGAATGCCCTTGGATACCGAATAACCATGGGTATCGGGACGAATGGTCGCCTCTACCATTTTATCCACGATATGCTTGGGTGTCGGCCCGTCCGGGTTACCCATGGACATGTCGATAATGTCTTCGCCACGTCGGCGCGCCGCCATTTTCAGCTCACCGGTAATGTTGAACACATAGGGAGGGAGCCTTTCTATACGTGGGAAGTTTCTCATGACGGACCTGGAATAAGTGAAGGAACAGATTTAGGGTGAAACCAGTAAATCTAGCCTATATAAGACCAGACGGCAAACGATTTTGCCTGTGCACAAAAAAAATTTGCAATGGCCGTGTCATTGCAGTACAAAAAAAGCTGGGATTGGGGCCTTGCCGAACCTGCGGCTGCCCCAAAGACAGCAACGCCGCAAGCGCCTGCCATATCCCTGGTCTCATATCACAACGTGCAACCTGCTGCACCCACGTAGCGCAAAATATCGCAGGACCACTATCACATATATGAAATACAGTTAGAATAAGATAAACGCACAAGGAGTCTTTGTGGAACTGAAAAGAGAACAGCCAACCGCATTAAATACGGTCACCCGCTATGGGGACCACTTCATCGAAGTCAATGAAGTCAAATATACCCATGCCATTGCGTTTCGCCCTGAAGGTGCTGTCCGCCCGTGGAACGTGACCGCTGTCAGCGACATTACAACAGATCAGCTGATTCTGGCTGCAGACATCCGAAAGGTTGAAGGCAGCGCCATCGATTTTCTTGACGACGCCCCCACCACTAAATTTGAGAACACACCTGAAATACTGCTTGTGGGAACCGGCACACACCAGCACTTTCTGCCCGCAGCAGTGACCGCGCCGCTGCTTGCGGCACGCGTGGGCATTGAAGCCATGGATTCAAAGGCCGCGGCACGCACCTATAATGTACTGATGGCAGAAGGCCGCAATGTTGCTGTGGCGCTCATGCTCAGCGAAGGAGAATAAAATGACCAGTCCCCCCACCATCGGCAAGAAAGCGCCGGCATTCAAGGCCGAGAGTCAGCTTGGTCCGGTCTCCCTGACTGCACTGGAAGGCAAAAATGTCGTGCTGTATTTTTATCCCAAGGACAACACTCCGGGATGCACCACAGAAACCCAGGGTTCCGGGATGCGCTGAGCGATTTCGAAAACGAAAACACCGTCATCCTGGGAGCCTCGCGCGATTCGCTCAAAAGCCACGAAAATTTTGCCGCCAAGCAAAATGTGCCCTTTGCCCTGTTGTCCGACGCCGACGAAGCCTTATGTACACAATACGACGTGATCAAGATGAAGAACATGTACGGCAAACAGGTACGTGGAATTGAACGCAGCACCTTTCTGATCGACAGCACGGGCAAGCTTGTGCAGGAGTGGCGAAAAGTAAAGGTGCCAGGCCATGTTGATGCCGTCCTTGAAGCAGTGCGCACCCTGAATGCCGCGCAACAGGATTAGTCCCACCCGGCCCTGCGGGGTACCCTTTTCCATGGCGCAACCGCCCATGGAACAACAGCCATGTGAGAAACTATCTATGCCACTTCCAAAGCTGCCTGCCAAACCTGCCGACATCCTGGATATGACGGGAATGCCGGTTCCAAAAGCCTCCAGGGAAGACACCGCGACCGCGGCGCCCCGTGGACGCAAGCGTCAGAAGCAGGATCAACCCGGCACTGTGGCAAGCGCCGACGCAGCCAATGCAACAGACTACGCCCAGGATGCCGCAAATACGGCACCGGCCGGCGTTGCTGTGCCTGCCGATACGATCGAGCCGGCACAGACCCGGGAGGCTGCCAAGCAAGCGCAGCAACAAGCGCACCGCAGCGCGCGAACAGGCCGATACCAAAGGCCGTCGCACCACCACGGCGCGTCGCGCCGACGCAGGTACCGGTACCGCACCGGCCGGCGGCAAATCGGGCAGCACACGCGGTGCGCCGGTCCGGGCGGTAAACACGGCCGGCAACAACGGCTTGTCCAAGCTCTTTGTTCTGGACACCAATGTACTGCTGCATGACCCCACATCGATCTTCCGCTTTGAAGAGCATGATATTTTCCTGCCCATGATGACGCTGGAAGAACTGGACCATCATAAGAAAGGCATGACCGAAGTGGCGCGCAACGCACGCCAGGTCAGCCGCTCGCTGGACGCGCTGGTAGCCGAGACTGAAGATATCCTTACGGGCATGCCGCTGGATGCACTGGGCAACAAGGATGCCACCGGCCGCCTGCTGTTTCAGACGCAGAATATGGAAGGCCGGCTGCCGGTAGACCTGCCCAACGGCAAGGCCGACAATATGATTCTTGGCGTGGTGCAAACCCTGCATCGCGAACAGCCACAACGCCAGATCATACTGGTCTCCAAAGACATCAATATGCGCCTGAAGGCGCGGGCGCTGGGTCTGGAGGCCGAAGACTACCTGAACGATCATTCGCTGGAAGACTCCGACCTGCTTTATGACGGGGCCATGCTGCTGCCGAACAATTTCTGGGCCAAACACGGCAAGGATGTCGAATCCTGGATACAGGGCGGCACCACCTTCTACAAGATCAAGGGGCCACTGTGTGCCGACTTCGTGGTCAACCAGTTCGTCTATCTTGAAGGCGACTCGCCGCTGTACGCCCAGGTGCGTGAGGTCAACGGGAAAACAGCCGTGCTGGCCACCTTGCGCGACTATACCCACAAGAAAAACAATGTCTGGGGCGTCACGGCACGCAACCGCGAACAGAATTTCGCACTCAACTTGCTCATGAATCCGGATATTGACTTTGTCTCCCTACTGGGCCAGGCCGGCACCGGCAAGACCCTGCTGGCGCTTGCCTGCGGGCTGACTCAGGTGCTGGAAACCAAGCGCTACACTGAAATCATCATGACCCGGGTAACCGTGCCGGTGGGTGAAGACATCGGGTTTCTGCCAGGCACCGAAGAAGAAAAAATGCAGCCCTGGATGGGTGCGCTCGAGGACAACCTGGAGTTTCTCAATACCGGCACCAAGAATGATGGCTCATCCGGTGAATGGGATCGCAGCGCCAGCAAGGAGGTGGTCAAATCGCATATCAAGATCAAGTCGCTCAACTTCATGCGCGGGCGCACTTTCCTGAACAAATATCTGATTATCGATGAAGCGCAGAACCTGACGCCCAAGCAGATGAAAACGCTGATTACGCGGGCCGGCCCGGGCACCAAGATTATTTGCCTTGGCAATATCGCGCAGATTGATACTCCCTACCTGACCGAAGGCAGTTCAGGCCTGACCTATGTCGTCGACCGCTTCAAAGGCTGGCCACATTCCGGGCATATTACGCTGCAAAAAGGCGAACGTTCGCGCCTGGCCGATTATGCCGGAGACGCGCTGTAACCCGGCTCGGCCAATCTTATTGAAAGACAAAGGCCGGCGACATTCCCAAATAGGGGGGCGCCGGCCTTTTTATTTTTTGGAAAAAAGAATACATTACTTAAAGTTCAAGCTGATTTTACCTAATGTCCGTTTCTTGGCCCACGCGCGGTCAGCAAACCCTGCGCCGAACCAACACATCGGCCCGCAAGCCAGGTAAATCAAGCACTGCGAGTAAATGACCAAAGGCCGGCGCATGCATTTGCCACCTCAAAAGTGCAGCATATATTGCGCCCTTACTGCCACCACGCGCGTGGTCCGGGATGAATCCCATGCAGGATTGAGTACAATGGCCGCACTATTTAATTCTTAACGTAGATACACGTAATGTCCCAGTCCCTGCTTCGTTTCCTGAAAATCGACCGTTTCACCCTATTGTTGATCGTCGCGGTTGTTATTGCATCTGTATTACCTGCGCATGGCCGTGGCATGCCTGTCGCTGAGCTGGTCACCAATCTGGCCATTGCACTGCTATTTTTCCTGCATGGCTCGCGCCTGTCGCGCCAGGCGATCATTGCCGGCGCCACCCACTGGCGGCTGCATCTGGTGATATTTTCCTGCACGTTCATTCTGTTTCCGCTGTTAGGTGTCGTTCTGCGGCCAGTACTGGAACCCATGCTGACACCGGATCTGTACAAGGGTGTTATCTATCTGTGCGTGCTGCCGGCCACCGTACAGTCGGCTATCGCGTTCACCTCCATCGCCCGCGGCAATATTCCGGCCGCCGTATGCAGCGCCTCCTCCTCCAGCATATTGGGCATTTTCATCACGCCCATGCTGGTCAATTTGCTGATTGCCGATAGCAACGCTACAGCAGACTCACACCAGGCACTGGAAGCCATTTGGCAGATTACCCTGCAACTGCTGGTGCCTTTTGCACTGGGTCACTTCAGTCGTCCCTGGACCTCGGGGTTTATCGGCCGGCATGGTTCGCTCATGAAGTTTGTAGATCAGGGTTCCATTCTGCTGGTAGTGTATGTTGCCTTTTCCGAGGCGGTCAATGAAGGCCTCTGGCAGAAAACGCCAATAGGTGCGCTAATTGCGGTTGTGATTGCCAGTGTTCTGTTGCTGGCCATTGTGCTGGTTCTGACGTCACTGATCGGTCGCCTGATGGGCTTTTCACTGGAAGACCGTATCACACTTGTATTTTGCGGATCGAAAAAGAGTCTGGCCAGCGGCCTGCCCATGGCGCAGGTGTTGTTTGCCGGTCAGGCGGTAGGCGCCATTATTTTGCCGCTCATGATCTTTCATCAGATCCAGCTGATGGTATGCGCTGTCATCGCCGCCAAACTGGGCAAGCGACCAGAAGAGATTCCGGTTGACCAGGACGACGAGACCTTGCTCAAAAAACCGGTATAACCAAGCGCGGCAGGAAAGGACATAGCTCACAGCGCCTGGCGCATGAGCGTACATAAAAAACAAAGGGGCAGGACCGGCAACATGCAGGCCCTGCCCCTTTTGCTTTTTTATTCTGCGATAAAACTGTCGCCCGGGCCGGCGTAATTCATAAACTTGGTAAATTCGCCGGCAAATGTCAGCCGAACCGTACCAATGGGGCCCGCACGCTGCTTGCCGATAATGACTTCGGCAGAGCCTTTATCCTGGCTGTCCGGGTGATACACTTCATCACGATAAATAAACAGAATCAGGTCGGCGTCCTGCTCAATCGCGCCCGATTCACGCAAGTCACTCATGATGGGCCGCTTGTTGGTGCGTTGCTCGAGGCCCCGGTTCAACTGCGACAATGCGATAACGGGACACTCCATCTCCTTGGCCAGGGTTTTGAGTGAACGGCTGATTTCAGAAATTTCGGCAGTCCGGTTATCATTTTTGGACAGGGCGTTGCCCGACATGAGCTGCAAGTAATCGACCACGATCAGGCCCAGCTTGCCGCACTTGCGCTTTAGCCGGCGCGCACGTGAGCGCAGTACCAGCGGGCTTAGCGCCGGGCTTTCATCAATATAGATCTGCGCTTCCTGCAACAATTGCATGGCGTGAGTCAGCTTGGGCCAGTCCTCATCCAGCAGCCTGCCGGTACGCATGCGCTGCTGATCCAGCTTGCCGATAGAGCCAATCATCCGGGCTGCCAGCTGCGTGGCCTCCATCTCCATGGAAAATACCGCGACAGGCAAGCCTTCGTCAATTGCGACGTGTTCAGCAATATTCATGGAAAACGACGTTTTACCCATGGCCGGCCGACCGGCCACGATGATCAGCTGACCCGGATGCAAACCCGTCGTCTTGCGGTCAAGGTCGACAAAACCGGTAGGAATGCCGGAGACATCACCGTGATTGCCATCACCCAGCTCTTCGATCCGCTTCAGAACGTCGACCAGCAAATCGCCCACTTCCTTGAATTCGCTACCCGAAGACGAGCCCTCGGACACTTGCAAGATACGCGTTTCAGCCTCATCAAGCAGCTGACGCGCTTCTTTTCCCCTGGGGTTGAGCGCCTCGGATGCAATTTCATCGGCAAACGTCACCAGCTTGCGCAGGATCGCCCGCTCACGAACAATTTCAGCATAGCGAATAATGTTCGCTGCTGAGGGCGTGTTGCGCGTCAGCGCATCCAGATAAGCCAGTCCGCCGATTTCGTCCGACTTGCTCTCGAGCACCAGCGATTCGTGCACGGTGATGACGTCGGCCGGACGGTCCAGATTGATCAATTTACAGATATGCTGAAATAACAGGCGATGGTCATGACGATAGAAATCATCCTCATTGAGCAGACCGCTGATATTTTCCAGTTGCGCATTGTCTATGAGCAATCCGCCAAGCACGGATTGTTCCGCCTCAACCGAATGAGGTGGCAGGCGCAGGGAATCCAGTTGAGGATCAGGAGCATTCATGGCAGGGTAAACCGGGAAATGGATAGCGTGATGATCTGTGGCAGCCAGAAGCAGCAGCAAAACAGGATCAAAACGACACAGACAAAGATGTCATTATACGCAGTTCGCCGCCCTGGCGTGAGGGGGTGTTCTGTAAAAACAAAGAGCCGGATAAACCGGCTCTTTGGTGTACTGCTACAGCGATAAAAGCAAATGAATTACACCATTTCGCCTACAACATTGACAGTGATGTCAGACACCACGTCAGCGTGCAAATAAACCTGTACAGGATACTCGCCAACCGCTTTGAGCGCGCCGTCAGTCAGGCGAACCTGGCTTTTTTCGATGCCTTCAAAACCAGCGGCGACCAGACCAGCTGCGATGTCCATATTGGTCACAGAACCGAACAGACGGCCATCTACACCAGCCTTCTGGCCGATTTGCAATGTGTAACCATTGAGTTTCTCAGCCTGAGCCTGGGCAGCTGCCAGTTTTTCAGCCTGGACTTTTTCCAGTTCTGCGCGACGGGCTTCAAACTCGGCGATGGCAGCTTGTGTTGCACGGCGGGCTTTTTTCTGCGGAATCAGAAAGTTGCGAGCATAGCCGTCTTTTACACGAACCACTTCACCCAGGTTGCCGACATTGACAATTTTCTCGAGAAGAATAACTTGCATGATGGTTTTCCTGATTAGTTGTGGTTATCTGTGTACGGCAACAGAGCCAGAAAGCGTGCACGCTTGATGGCGGTGTCCAGTTGGCGCTGGTAGTGCGCTTTGGTGCCGGTCAGACGTGCAGGAATGATTTTGCCTGTTTCTGTGATGAAATCACGCAGGGTATCGATATCTTTGTAGTCGATCTCTTCGACGCCGGCTGCCGTGAAGCGGCAGAATTTCCGGCGTTTGAACAATGGATTTTGCTGAGGAAACTTACTGCGTTTATCCTTGCCTTTTTTCATGAAAGCCATGATATTGCCTTTTATGTATGCGAGGGCCTGACCCTCTGAATTTCAATAGTGAGCGTACCGCTCAGTCCGTTATGCCAGGATGCCTGGTGATGGCGTTGGGTCCGTTGTGTTTGCTCCGCCGGGAAATTGAGCCTGCTGGATATGTAACACCAACCGGCTTGAATTTTTCCTTGTCGGCGCCAGAAATCCGCGTACGCGCATTTCGGCTCCCAGTGGCAATGAGGCCAGTTTCTGTCCCCATTGGCCGATGGCCTTGGCCGGAATCGTCATTTGGACGAGCCGCGGCAGACCGGCTTCAATCACTTCGGACTCATGCGTCAGGATCAGATCCAGCACCGGCAGTCCTGCCGGAGTATGCCTGAGGACGCCCATTTCAAGTATGCGGGCCTGCAGGCTAAGCTGGTTCATATTGATGCCTGGCGCAATGCGCCATTAACCTGCGTTTTCCTGTTCTGATGTCTGTTCGGTAGTTGCCTTGCGGGCTTCTTCACGCTCAACAGATTTCATCATCACTGACGCGCCGGTATGAGGCTTGCTAGCTTGATAACCAGGTGACGCAGTACGGCGTCGTTGTAGCGGAACGCATGCTCAAGCTCATCCAATGCAGCTTGTGAGCATTCGATATTCATGCAGACATAGTGAGCTTTGACCAGTTTCTGGATTGGGTAAGCCAATTGACGGCGACCCCAGTCTTCAAGACGGTGTACGGTACCACCGTCAGTTGTTACCGTTGCCTGGTAACGTTCGATCATTGCGGGCACCTGCTCGCTCTGATCCGGGTGAACAATAAACACTACTTCGTAGTGACGCATAGATAACTCCTTGTGGAATGTCCGCCAATAGGCTATTTGCATTGACGGCCAACTGTACATGACAGGCAGCGCAACACAGAACACCAAATCGCGGGGGGCAGCCCGCCGACACTACTGGTTGCGCAATTGGCATGCCGGCGGCATTGTCATTGTTCTAATGGGTAAACACCCAAATCAACAAGCAAATGACCACAAACATGCCCGCAACCCCGTACCGGAGCGAGCAAGAAACCGTAGACTATAACACGAAAAAAGCAAAAAAACCACCGAAGGTGGTCTTTTTTACACGCCAAGATGCTGATTTACCACTGTTTTTTTCAAGGCGACGTTTGCGCCCGGCCAACCAGCGGCCGGATGTCGCAAATCACCCGATAGTGGCATCAACGCGACTAACCTTCTACCACTGCGTAGGCGCTATGGTTATGGATAGACTCGAAATTCTCGGCCTCAACCCTGTAACTGACAACACCGGGTAGCTTCTGGAATACCGCAGCGACATCGCGCACCAGTCTTCGACGAACTTCGGATTGTCATAGGACCTTTCGGTCACATATTTTTCGTCAGTGCGCTTGAGCAACCCCCACAGCTCGCAGGAGCCCTGCGCCTCGATACGCCGGATCAGATCATCCAGTTCATAGTGCTGCTCGGCGATCAGGCTGACCGTGACGTGAGAGCGCTGGTTATGTGCCCCGTATTCGGAAATCGCCTTGGAGCACGGACACAGGCTCATGACCGGCACCAGCACAGTCTGCTCAACGACGGCCTGCGTCCCTTGCGCCCGGGCCACCCAGGTGACCTGATAGTCCATCAGCTTTCCACGCCGGACACCGGCGCCGTCTTATTGATGAAATAGGGGAAGGTTGCCGTAATATCACCCTTTTCGGCATGCAGCAGCGGCAGCATTTCAAGCGCCATGGCCCGGAATGTTTCGGCCGTCATGGGCCGGTTTCGCCAGGTGTTAAGCAGCGCCATGAAACGGGACATATGTGTGCCCTTTTCGTGTGCCGGCAGCATCACCGTAAACGTCCATTCAGCAATGGTCGCCTGCACCGAGCCGTCAGCCAGTTGCAGCACCATAGGCTGCTTGACCTGCCGGATACCCACGCGCTGTATAGTGATATGTCGCTCATCCAGCGTACTTTGCACATCGGGCATCAGCACCGACGGTTCAATTTGTGAATTCATTTATTCGCTCTATATTTATTTATCAGCCGGCGACTGTCCGAAACGCCGGGCGATCGCCTGCTCTATTCCTGCTGCATCCAGTCCGACACCGGCCAGAAGACCCGCCTGGTCGCCATGATCAATAAAAACATCCGGCAACCCTAACTGCAGCAGATCGCAACACAGGCCATTGGCATGCATCAGCTCGGCCACTGCACTGCCTGCGCCACCCATGATGGCGCCCTCTTCCACGGTAACCAGTTGCTGGTGAGACTGCATCAACGCCAGCAGCAACGTATCATCCAGTGGTTTGACAAACCGCATATCCACCAGCGTCGCATTGAGTTTTTCCGCGACCGGCGCAGCAGCATGCAACAACGTACCAAAGGCCAAAATAGCCAGCTTTTCACCCTTGCGCCGCAGCACGGCCTTGCCCAGCTCAACCACATCCAAAGCGCTTGTTACCTGCGCGCCGGATCCGCTACCTCGCGGATACCTGACAGAAGCCGGGCCAGCATGCTGGTAACAGGTAGACAGCAGCAAGCGGGTTTCGTTCTCATCGGAAGGCGTGGCTATAACCATATTGGGCACACATCGCAAAAATGCAATATCGTAATTGCCGGCATGTGTCGCCCCGTCAGCGCCCACCAGTCCTGCCCGGTCCAGCGCAAAGGTGACATCCAGATTCTGCAGGCCACGTCGTGAATGAACTGGTCGTAGCCGCGCTGCAGGAATGTCGAGTAAATGGCCAGCACCGGCTTGAGCCCTTCGCAGGCAATGCCCGCGGCAAACGTGACCGAATGTTGTTCGGCAATACCGACATCAAAATACCGCTGCGGAAACCGTTTTTCAAACTCGACCAGCCCGCTACCTTCGCGCATGGCGGGGGTGATTCCAATCAGGCGCGAATCCTGCGCGGCCATATCGCAAAGCCAGGCGCCAAACACCTGGGTAAAAGTCTGTTTACCCGGCTTGGCCGGCTTCTGGATACCCAGTTCAGGATCAAACTTGCCGGGTCCGTGGTACAGCACCGGATCGGCTTCAGCCAGTTTGTAGCCCTGACCTTTTTTGGTTATAACATGCAGAAACTGCAAGCCGCCCAATTCCCTTAAATTCTGAAGGGTTGGAACCAGGGAATCCATATCGTGACCATCAATGGGCCCTACATAATTGAAACCCAGCTCCTCAAACAGCGTCGCCGGGCTGATCATGCCCTTGGCATGCCCTTTGACGCGTCGGGCAATGTCCAGCATGGGCGCAGGCATATGCTCCAGCACGGCACGCCCAACGTTCTTGGCATCGCGATACAGCCCGCCGGACAATAGTCGCGCCAGATAGCGGTTGAGGGCGCCAACCGGTGGCGAAATGGACATATCGTTGTCGTTCAGGATCACCAGCACATTGACGCCTGGCGTCACGCCTGCATTGTTCAGCGCCTCGAAGGCCATGCCTGCAGTCATGGAACCGTCGCCGATCACCGCGATATGCTGCCGATCGATATTCAGGTTCCTGGACGCAACGGCCATACCCAGCACCGCCGAGATGGACGTTGACGAATGTGCAGTGCCGAACGCGTCATATTCTGACTCGCAGCGACGCGGAAAACCCGAAATGCCGCCATGCTGGCGCAGTCCCGGCATATCCCCGCGCCTGCCGGTCAGTATCTTGTGCGGATACGACTGATGCCCGACATCCCAGACAACCCGATCATGCGGCGTATTGAATACATGATGAATGGCCAGCGTAAGCTCTACCGTACCCAGATTGGATGACAAATGGCCGCCCGTGCGCGATACGGAATCCAGAATGAAGGCCCGCAGCTCGGTCGCCGCCATCTTCAGTTGATGCTGGCTGAGTCTGCGCACATCGGCGGTGAATCAAGTGTATCTAGTAACTTTGTCATGAAATCGTCTTGGGTGCCCGGCGCTGCAGATCAGCAACGGCCAGGCAGTATGAATCACGGATTGGCATCAAAAGATCGTCAGGATTTTCTATGGATTATCAGGTCTGCCAGTTCCCGCAGTCGGCAGGCCGGCTCGCCCAGGGGCTTGATGGCATCCAGGGCCGCCTCATGCAGCTGCTGAGCAAATTCTCTGGACTGCGCCAACCCCATCACAGAAACATAGGTAGGTTTGTTGTCCGCCGCGTCCTTGCCCGGCGTTTTACCCAACGCCTGCTGATCGGCGGTCACATCAAGAATATCGTCCACCACCTGGAATGCCAGGCCGATGGCCGAACCATAATTTTCCAGCGCCATCCGGATATCCGAATTGGCAGCGGTCACAATCGCCCCCAGCTGTACGCTGGCTTCGATCAATGCCCCGGTTTTGAGCCGGTGCATAAATTGCAATTGTTCGGGGTCAAGACGCGTGTTGACGCTGGCCAGATCAATGGCCTGTCCGCCCACCATGCCCTGGCTGCCCGCAGCCTGCGCCAGCACATTGACCGCCTGTACCACGAGCGCCGGCGCGACTGACATTTGCGCCAGTTGCGCAAAGGCCAGCGGTTGCAGCGCGTCTCCTGCCAGCATAGCAGTTGCCTCGTCAAACTGCACATGCACGGTAGGCTTGCCGCGCCGCAGAACATCGTCATCCATACAGGGAAGATCATCGTGGATCAGCGAATAGGCATGGATCAGCTCAACTGCAACCGCGGCACGCGACAGTGTGTGCTCCAAGGCGGAAGGCAAGGCGCTTTGCTGCGCGCTTGCCTGCCCGGCCGCATACACCAGCGCTGCGCGCAGTCGCTTGCCCGCGCCAAGCGCAGCATAACGCATGGCCTGATGCAGCTTTGCCGGCGTCTCGTCGGCAGGCGGCAGCGCTTTATCCAGCGATCCTTCAATCTTTTCAATGCAGGCCGGCAACCAGTCCTGAAACGATACAACCATGGCATTCATGATTCGGACGATCCTGTCTCGCCCAGGGGGACCAGCATATTATTGCGCAGCACACTGATCTGCTGTTCAGCAGCATCCAGCTTGTCCTGACACACGCGCGCCAGCCGAACACCCCGTTCGTAGGCAGCAATGGACGCTTCCAGCGACATGCTGTTGTCTTCCATTTGCGTCACGATCGATTCGAGCTCGCCCAGCGCCGCTTCGAACTGATCGGGCAATGCCGCAGTGTCGGTTTTTGCATTTTCAGTCAAAACCCATCTCCAATGCTTTCAGTTGTGCAATTTGCTCATTGTACGAAATCAGCGGGGGCTTCGGTTGCAGATTTGCCACTTTTGCCGCAAAGTCAATGCCCCCAGCCCCGGGCACCGATTTTCGCACCATTGCCCAGGCCCGACAGCCTTGACTAAGGTATTGATTTTCTTTAAAATTACCCTCCTTTTAATTTTTTTGACACTTTATGCCGGCTCATGACCCTTGGTGAGGCGGCATTTGTTTTCATCGGGGGGCATCTCATGTCTGATATTGCCAAACTGGCACATGTATCACCGGCGACGACGCAATTGCCAGTCGACGTCTACTTTAACGACGATATCTTTAAAAAGGAGCAGGCCCGCATCTTCGATGCCTCGGCGCTGTACGTCGGACATGAAAAACTGGTGCCCGAATCCGGAGACTGGCGCACGCTGGCACATGAACAAGCCGGCCGCCTGCTGGTGCGCAACGGCGACAATGTCAGCCTTATGTCAAATGTCTGTCGCCACAGACAGGCCATCATGCTGGGTGGCCAGGCGGGCGATGTGACCAGCACAACCAATAATCACGGTAATCTGCGCAGTTCCGGCGGCAATATTGTCTGTCCGCTGCACCGCTGGACCTATGACAATCAAGGTACCCTGCTTGGCGCGCCGCAATTTGACAGCAATCCCTGTAAGAACCTGCAGCAGTTCCCGCTACAGAATTGCAACGGCCTGCTCTTCGAAGGCCCACGCAATCCGGCAGTCGACATGGCGCCGCTGTTTGCGCGCCCGGAGTTCGATTTTTCCGACTATGTATTTGACCGCGCAATTGTGCACGAATGCAATTACAACTGGAAAACGTTCATCGAGGTCTATCTTGAAGACTATCACGTGGCCCCGTTCCACCCTGGCCTGGGCAGCTTTGTCACCTGTGACGATCTGACCTGGGATTTTGCCGAAACCTTCAGCCTGCAACGCGTTGGCGTACATCAGGCACTGGCTAATCCGGGCTCCGAGGTGTACAGGAAATGGCATGACGAGTTGCTCAAGTTCCGCCAGGGTGAAACACCAGATTTCGGCGCCATGTGGGTTACCTATTTCCCAACCCATATGATTGAGCTCTACCCGCATGTACTGGTGTTGTCCACGCTGTATCCGGTCAGCCCGCAAAAAACGGTCAATCTGGTTGAGTTTTACTATCCGGAAGAAATCGCCATGTTCGAGCGTGATTTCATACAGGCCCAACAGGCCGCCTACATGGAAACGGCGATCGAAGACGATGAAATTGCCGAACGCATGGATGCCGGCCGTCAGGCGCTGTACAAACGCGGCACATCAGAAACCGGCCCGTACCAGTCACCCATGGAAGACGGCATGCAACACTTTCACGAGTGGTATAACAAGTTGATGGCCTGATTGGCTTCATCCCCTGGCTGCGCGCGCCTTCTCTGGCAGGTATGCGCGCACCAGGCAGCAGGCTTTATGGGCGCCTATATAGGCGCCTTTCTTCTGGTTGCGGATTTCCGGTGCGATTTATGCGTGCCACTTTCGGGAACATGCATCTTATCTGTTTTCATGGACATATTTCCTGTCTTCAGACGCCTGCCCATAACCCGCCCTTTTCCAGTCGGCAACATCAGGACGTGGTCTTGACCACCTGCGATTTCTTTTGTCTGTCAGCCAACGCCAGCGTGCGCCACGCCGAGAGCAGGCCAGCCAGAATCACCATACCCATACCCAGCCATGCCAGCACGTCCGGCGCATTGTGCCATACCAGAATGCCAATACCCGCGGAAAAAATGATAGTGGTATATTGCAGCGCCGCCGATAGCAGCGGCGAGCCCGAACCGAAGGCACGCGTGAGCGCCAGCTGGCCGAACAAGCCGGATAAGCCGACCACCAGCAAGGCAACCCAGGCCACCAGATCAGGCTGGCCAATGCCATGGGCCTTGATCCCTATCAAACTGGTGCTGGTCACAAAAATGGAAAAATACATGACAGTTAACCAGATGGGTTCGCCAATGGAGCCCAACTGACGTACCTGCATCATGGCGACGGCGCCGCAAGCGCCGGCCAGCAAGCCCAGTGCGCAGGCAAACCACTGGTCTTCGGTAATACTTGGCCGCAAGATCAGCAGTACACCGGCAAAACCAATACCCACCGCAAGCGTGCGCACAATGTCGTTGGTTGCCTTGCCCGACAGTAGCAGAAAGCCCGCAATAAACAGGGGCGAGGTGTAATTCAAACTGGTGCTGGTAGCCAGGGGCAGCACGCTGTACCCATAAAACGCCATCCACATGGCGCCAACGCCAAACACATTGCGTATCAGGTGCAAGCGTATACTTTTGGGTTTAAGGGATTTGCGGGTGAAGACGGCCCAGATAACCAGCAGTACGACCGATGGCAGGCCCCGGAACAGGATCACCAGTGACAACGATGCGGCATGTTCGGATGCCAGTTTGACTGATGCTCCCATGATGGCAAACATGAGAGAAGCCACTAACATCCACAGTGCCTGCATGTTAAATCCGGAAATTTCTTGAAAATAAAATAACATTCTACTGCGAACAACACTGTAAAAGGACGACATTGCCCTTATATAATTGATCTGGTCTGATTCAGTTATTTTTAAGCTCCAGATGACAAACTTATTCGGACCCGAAATATGTCATCCGGGTGATCCCTTCCTACAAGGACCTGCTGCATGAAACGCATTATTCTTTTTCTTATGACCAACCTGGCCGTCATGGTAGTGTTGGGCATTACGCTGAACCTGCTGGGCGTGAACCGCTATATGGATGCCAATGGCATCAATATGGGTCAGCTATTGGTATTTTCTGCCGTGGTCGGCTTCGTTGGCGCTTTCATTTCCCTGTTCATGAGCAAGCCAATGGCCAAATGGACCATGGGGCTGAAAATGATTGATCCTGCGGCGCCCGGCAACCAGCGAGAGCTGTGGCTGGTCGATACCGTTCATCAACTGGCCGATCGCGCCGGCATTGGTCATCCTGAAGTGGCCATCTATGAAGGCGAGCCCAATGCGTTTGCCACGGGCGCCTTCAAGAACGACTCGCTGGTGGCGGTATCCACCGGCCTGCTCGACAGCATGACCGAAGAAGAAGTGACTGCAGTGCTTGGTCACGAAGTGGCGCACATTGCCAATGGAGATATGGTCACCCTGACCCTGATCCAGGGCGTAGTCAATACCTTTGTCGTTTTCCTGGCCCGTGTGGTCGGTTATTTCATTGACCGCACGGTTTTCCGAAATGAACGTGGCGTCGGACCAGGTTACTACATTACCGTCCTGGTCTGTGAGATCGTGTTCGGGGTGCTGGCGTCCATTATCGTGGCGTGGTTCTCGCGTCAGCGCGAATATCGCGCCGATGCAGTGCTCAGCGCAAATGCTCGGCTCCGCCTCGCCCATGATCAACGCACTGGCCAGGCTGGGCGGCCTGCACCCAGGCGAGTTGCCCAAGCAATTCGAGTCTTCAGGCATCAGTGGCGGAGCCGGTGTCGCCGCGTTGTTTTCTACTCACCCGCCCATTGAACACCGCATTAACGCGCTACGCGCGCGCATCGTCCAGTCCTGACCTACCGGGGCCTGGCAGAAACCCAGAAGCCGGCCTAACCCGCTGGCAGTATTAATTGATCTGTTCTGCCAGCGCCCGCCATTTTTTTATCCCCTGCGTAACAGACGCTGCTGCTTGCTGTGCAGTTCCGCCGACAGGAATGGCACCTTCGGCAGACAGTGTTTTACGTACTTCAGGATCGTTTAATATTCGGTTGATTTGAACATTCAGCTTTTTAATGATATGCGAGGGCGTTCCTTTGGGCGCCATCAGCCCGAACCAGCCATTGCCCTCGTAGCCCGGCAAGCCCGACTCGGCGATCGTCGGCACATTGGGAAGCGCCGGCGAGCGGTTTGCACCAGTTACCGCCAAAGCCTTGAGGGTGCCGGCCCGGATTTGCGAAAGCACCAGAGGAAAAGGCGCAAAGTTCAACTGCGTCATCCCCGCTACCAGATCATTGATAGCCGGACCACTACCCTTATAGGGAATGTGGGTCAATTTGATATTGGCCATCGAAGCGAACAATTCACCAAACAAGTGGTTCGATGTCCCCTTCCCTGATGAACCATAATTGAGCTTTCCGGGATTTTGACGGGCGTAAGCAATCAAGCCTGGACATCCTGCACTGGCAGGCCGGCCGTTGCAGTCAGAATGGTTGGCGGTGTTGCAAGCAGAATAACCGGCTCCAAGTCTGTGACCGGATCATAAGGAAGATCTTTATACAGGCTCTGGGCCACAAGAATATTTCCAAACGCGCCCAGCACCATTGTGTAGCCATCAGGTTTTGCCTTGACAACCGTATTGACGCCAATAGTGCCCCCTGCTCCCGGCCGGTTTTCCACAACCGCAGCAATGCCCCAGGCTTTGCCCAGGTGCTCGGCGATCAGGCGTCCAAGAATATCTGTATTTCCCCCTGGCGTGTACGGTACGATGATACGGATGGGCTTAGTCGGATACATTTCCCCGGCTGTACTCGCCGCGGCGGCTACCGATGAGGATGCCAGGAGACTACTGCAGACGACCGTGCCTGCGGTCAGAAGGATGCCAAATAGATGTCTCGTCATTTTTATCGTTCCAATATTTGAATCATTGGTGCATCGCGCACGGGTCGTTATCAACGGCTAGTGTTTGTGTGTCATACCTGCGCCGCGCTTGCATGCCGATTCAGATAGGAAGTCCCGAACTCCCGGGTCTGAGCAAACACCGGCGGCAGTGCACGGCCATTTGGCAACGTCAACCAGATCCGCAACAGATGTCGACGGGCCTGGGGATCGCTGAAATCTTCATACTTGGTCCGGGCATGCAGCACTGAATAATTATTGGCAATCTGCATATCACCCGGCTTCATGTAAAAGCCCAGCTGAATTGCCGGATCATTGCAAATCTGCTCAACCAGATCAATGGCTTGCTGCTGCGCCTCGGTCAGGCGCGGAACCTCGTCAAAACGCTGGGCCGCCAACAGATAGCGGCGTTTATACAGGGCACTGAGCTTGCCTTGGAAGAAATTGAAAATCGGTACACTTTGCACTTTTAATCCACTTGGGTGCTGGCCGCGGGCATCGAAATGAAAGGGCTGCTGCAACACATCGATCAAATCGGGGCGGTGCCTTAACACTTCATTGTATATAGTGCCAACACTCACCAGTTTACTCATACCGCCGGATCGCGCCGTTTTCAGACATAGCAACATGAAAGCATCGCCGCCATCGTTGTGAAACGTCAGTTCATCATCGGTCTGATAACTGCGCACTTCGTCCGAACCCTCCACGCGTAAATTGGTGTTGGTGACACTATGCATCCGACTTCCCAAGCGGTCTTGTGCCTGCGGCTGCCCGACAAGTAGTGCCAAAGCCCAGAAAATGATCCGATTCTCTTGCAGAGTGTATCGTTCAACAGGAAGCCCGCGAATCAATAGAAATCCACGTCCCTCCTCTAGCTGACGTTGCACTGCCTCAAATCGCTTTTTCAGTCGTGGCAAGAAAAAATCGTCCGCAGCAAAATCGCCCGGCTCGAAGCTCCCTTTCTGAACAGTGCCCAGCATGGTGTCGATCTCGGCAATATCCTGTGGTTCAAGCGTTTCGATCCAATCGTGCCTATCGGCCAGCTGTGCGCCGGTCCATATTTCGGGGCCGCTTAAAGCGCCTTTGATGCCATTGTTCATTCCGTCTCCCTTTGATTATCCGGGTTGTATTGCGGCACGCGATCTGTTCGGTTTTAGATCGCACCGTGAATGCGCTACTGAGGGGGACTATAAGTTGGGGTAATTTATTTGTCTATTTTCTTTTTTTGATAAACTTATCATATTTGCAAATAAGATCAACCACCAGGATATCTATGAATATTACACTCAAGCAGATCGAGGCATTTCTCGCTGTCGCGCGCACGCTGAGCTTTAGCCAGGCTGCTTCTGCCGTGCACCTATCGCAGCCTGCGCTCAGTGCCAATATTCACCGGCTGGAGCAAATCCTGGGCGCGCGACTTTTTGATCGCGACACGCGCACTGTTTCATTATCGGTGGTGGGCAGAGAGTTTGTTGAAGTTGCCTTGAGCATCACCAGCCAGGTAGCATGCGGCCTTGATCACATGCAGGACGTCGTGTCAGGCAACCATGGCCAGTTAACCATTGCCGTGGCGCCATCGGTCGCAGCCGGAGTACTGCCCAAGGTCCTGGTCCGCTACAAGGCCGCCTATCCGGATATCCACTTGAAAATCCACGATGTATTGACCACTGTCGGTATTGAAATGGTAAGAGCCGGCAGTGCCGATATCGCGCTCCTGCCAGAACAACCGGATGCCCCCGATCTCGAACAGCTCCTTCTGTTCAAGGATCCACTGGTTGTGCTGTGTGCGACGGATCATCCGCTAGCATCACGCCGAAGCGTGGACTGGCCCGATATCATCCCACACGACCTGATTGTCAGGGGACAGCACAGCAGTGTACGCCAGTTGCTGGATACACAGTTTCTGCGATTTGGCCGGATACTGCAGCCGGCATTTGAAGTTAACCACGTGGGCACCGCGCTCGGCCTGATCAGCGCCGGACTAGGTATTGGTGTTGTTCCTGCTTCACTGCTATCGACCGTCAATATGGACGGGATGCACTGTGGTTATTTCCGGCCGGAATCGACCACTTACTGGACCCTATGCGCCAGCACCCCCAAAGCACGTTCACCCAGCCCGACCGTAGAGCCGTTTATACGTTTGTTCCTGGCGTACCTGGAGTCCTCGCGCGACCCTGACAGATAAGCAGATAAACGAAGCATTGGGCGAACAACGATAACGATCGCGACTAGAGCAAACATAGCTGCCGGACTTTGCTAATCGCACTTACCAAGCACTCTTTTAAGCAAGTGCGCCTTAAGATATATCGCGAGCTTTATTTTGGGATGCGGGCCATTTGGCAGCAGTTGGATCTATATAAGATCAACTATGATCAACGTATTGTCTGATCGACGCTTGGTCAGCCAGATACGCAAGCCAAGCGCAATAAACGCCAGGCCAACCACGCGATCGATCCAGACTTTGACAGTCTGATTACGCGAGACCGCTCCTGCCGCACTTCCGGCCAGCCATGCAAACGTGGCGTCGCAAACAAAGCCGATCACGGCATAGGCCAACCCCAGCAACAGGAAGGAAACTGCCTGGTTGTCTCCGCCCACAGTGACAAACTGGGGGAAGAATGCGATAAAAAATAACAGCACTTTAGGGTTGGTAATGGTTGTCAGAAAGCCGCGCAGCAATAGCGAATGGGTATTGGCTACAGGCAAGGCGACAGCGGCCTGCGAAGCCTTGCTGCGCTGCAGACTGCCCAGCAACATTTTGACGCCGAGCCAGATCAGATAGCGGCGCCCAGAAACTTGACAATGGTAAACAGCAACGGCGATGCCGCCAGCAGTGCGGTCAGGCCCACGGCGCTGGCAACGGTATGCGTACAGCTGCCAATGGCAACCCCCGCGGCGGAAATGACCCCGGCGCGCCTGCCGTTTCCCAGGCTTTGTCCCACCACGTACGCAGGTCCGGGCCTGGCGTAATTGAAAGCGCAAATGCGGAAGCCGCAAATAGCGGAAAGTGGACAATATCTAGCATGGGGATCGACCGTCAGATGTGATTGCGGGACAAGGATGTTAAAGCATATCATTTCAGATGAAACCGCGCTATGCCATGGCTCGCCATCCGGCTGCAAAACAAGTCTTGCGCCCTGATGACAAATGCAATCAGCGCATTCACAACTGTAATCAAAAACAGGCGGAGTAAACCTTGCGCTCAGCGGCTTTGAGCCGCCTGGGACAAGCAGGAGAGGAAATTTTCCAGCAGTGGCGACATTGCCTGCTTGCGCCAACAGACATACATTTCAACGACCGGCGGATCATCCACCGCCAGCGGGCGGTATACAACCCCGTCCAGACGGTTGCGTGATGTCAGTTCCGGTACCAGCGCTATACCCAGGCCTGCAGCGACCAGCGAAACCAGTGTGTGAGGCTGGGTGGCACGCTGGACGATGGCAGGCTTGTGCCCGTTTCGACTAAGCAGCCCCTCCACCATATCACGCAAATAAGGGGAGTTTTCCGGCGTAAAACTGATCACCGGAAGACCCTGCAGGCTGGGCAAGTCAATTGCCTCGCTGGCGGCCAGCGGATGATTGGTGGGTAACACTACCATGAACGGTTCTTGCAGCAGTTTACGATTCATCAACTGCGGATGGCGGGCATGTGGCCGCATCAATCCGACGTCCAGCCGATCCTGCAACAGGTCTTGCACCTGGTCGTTGGAGATCATCTCGTGCAGGGTCAGCTCCACAGCAGGAAACTGCCGCGTGAAGGTGCCAATTGCAGTGGGAATCAGGTAATAGGCGCTGGCCGCGGTAAAGCCCACCCGCAGAAATCCGGCGTCGCCGCGTTGTGCTGCCGCCAGGATGCCCGGCGTCTCGTCCCAGCGCGCCAGAAGTGGTTTGATATGCGCCAGCAGCACTTGTCCGGCATGAGTCAGTTGCACATGGCGCTGGGTGCGATGAAACAGCGTGATACCCAGCGTCTGCTCAAGCCGGCGAATTTGCTGGGACAGCGGCGGCTGCGAAATATGCATTCTGGCTGCCGCACGCCCGAAGTGCAATTCTTCGGCCACAGCGACGAAGTATCGAAGATGCCGCAGTTCCATTTTCATCCTGGCTTTATTGATATCAAATTCGACTCAATTATATCCCAATAATATATTGGACGACTTATTGAACACCATCCATAATCTGCTTCCAATACCGTAGATTGAGCGCTGCACGGTTTTGCTCGCAAAAGCAGGATCGTCAATCATACGACCCGCGCTGCCCAACAGCGGCAGCACAACCCGAGAGGCGCCAGGCAGAGGCCTCCGACTATCAGGAGATAAATTCACTATGCTGCGTACCTCACGTTATTACACACTGGCAGCCACCCTGGCGCTGACCTGCGCTGCCCTTCCCGTCCTGGCCCAGAGCGCGGCAACCCCCTGGCCTGCCAAACCCATCCACTATATTGTGCCCTTCTCGCCCGGTGGCGTTTCTGACGGCGTTGGACGGCTGATGGCCGAACAGCTCAGTGCACGATTGGGGCAATCGGTCATTGTCGAAAACAAGCCTGGCGTATCCGGCGTCGTCGGCACGCAACTGGTTGCGCGAGCCAAGCCGGACGGCTACACGATTGTAGGCGGGACAATTACAACCCACGCAGTCAACCCTTTTTTCATCAAAGCGCTAAGCTACGATCCGATCAAGGATTTCGCACCCGTGGCGCTAGTTGGTATGGTCAGCAATGCGCTGGTTGTGCGCGCTGACAGCCGTTTTAATACCGTGCAGCAACTAATAGACGCAGCCCGTGCGCAACCCGATGGGCTGACATATGGAACGGCCGGTGCGGGTACATCACAGCATCTGTCCGGACAACTATTCCAGTCCATCTCCAACACGCGCCTGCGCCAGATTGTCTATAAGGGTGGCTCACAATCCATGGTAGACCTGATCGGTGGCCAGATCGATATGGTATTTGACACCGTCGCTGCCGCCCGTCCGATGATCGACGCCAAACGGGTGAAGGTGCTCGGCGTCACATCGGCCACCGCACTGGCCGACCTTCCAGGTGTAAAGCCGCTAGCCCAGCTTGGTCTGCCTGGTTTCGAAATGCAATCGTGGCAGGGCATTTTCGCGCCAGCCGGCACCCCTGCTCCCGTCCTTGATCGGCTGGCCAGGGAAGTAGCAGCAGTTCTGCAGGACCCCGCGGTTCGCGCCAAACTGATGACCCTGGGCGTCGCCCCTGACGGCCGTGGTCCGGCGCAGTTTTCCACGTTCCAGCGCAGCGAAATCGACAAATGGGGCAAGATCATCAAGGATGCCGGCATCCACGCCAATTAACCTTGTCGCGCTGCGCTACATTGAACCTCGTTGAATCACATAGAGCCATTTATTATGAGTGAACCCCGTTACCCTGTTGATGGTACCTTGCCGGACGTCCTGCGTACCGGCCAATCCCTGCGCGGCCTGTTCAACGGGCTGCCTTCCGCGGCAATAGTGGAGATGTGCGCCTATGCAGGCTTTGACTTTATCATCCTGGATAACGAACACGGCAGCGCCGATTTTGGCGTGACCGAACACATGTTGCGCGCAGCGCGCGCAGCCGGAATCGCCCCCGTCGTGCGCTGTTTCGAGCACGATCTGCCGCGCATTCTGGATATGGGCGCCAGCGCGGTCCAGGTGCCCATGGTGCAAAGCGCCAGCCAGGCACGGCGCCTGGCCGACATGGTGCGCTATCCTCCACTGGGCAAACGCGGCAGCGCCTTCAGTACGCGCGCCGCCGGCTACGGCGCCTTTGGCGGAGACGGCCACACTCAACGCAGCAACGATGGTGTCGTATTTGTTGCCATGATCGAAACACCCGAAGCGATTGAATTCGCCGCTGATATTGCGGCGGTGCCGGGGGTAGATGTTGTGTTTATCGGCCCCAATGATCTGGCCCATGCCATGGGACATGGCAGCAACTGGGATGCGGCCCCCGTGCAGCAGGCGATCCGGCGCGG
Organism: Advenella kashmirensis WT001; assembly: GCF_000219915.2. Taxonomy (NCBI): domain Bacteria; kingdom Pseudomonadati; phylum Pseudomonadota; class Betaproteobacteria; order Burkholderiales; family Alcaligenaceae; genus Advenella; species Advenella kashmirensis. Next base: position 2,719,442 of record NC_017964.1, read on the forward strand.
GCTGGAAGCGGTGGCGGCAGCCGGTAAGTGTCCCGGCATTATCGCGCTGACGCCGGCCGATGAAGAAAAATACCGGGCCTGGGGCGCCCGCTACTTCGCCAATGTTTCTACCAGCATCATTACGCGGGCACTGGCGCAAGCCACTGCCGCGGGGCGGGATACGCAACTGCGCTATTGAGCGCGGGCGTTGGCGCGATTGCCCTGCCGTTAGTGAGCCTCTTCCCAGTTATTGCCGATCCCGGTTTCAGCCACAAGCGGCACAGCCAGTGTGGCTACGTCGCACATCAGCCCCGGCAATGCCTGACTGACCAGCGCCTGCTCGCTACTGGGAACATCGAGCACCAGCTCGTCGTGCACCTGCATGACCAGGCGTGAAGCCAGTTGTTCCTTTTCCAGCCAGGCCTGTACCGCCACCATGGCCATTTTGATCAGATCGGCCGATGTGCCCTGCATGGGTGCGTTAATGGCGGCCCGCTCTGCCCCGGCACGGCGTGGCCCCTTGGCATTGATCTCGGGCAACCACAAGCGGCGGCCGAAAACCGTTTCCACATAGCCCTTGGCAGAAGCTTCTTTTTTGATGCGCGACATGTAATCGGCCACACCAGGGTAACGCGCAAAATAGCGATCAATGTATGTTTGCGCTGCATCGCGGGTGATGCCCAGATTGGCCGCCAGTCCGAACGCGCTCATGCCGTAGATCAGTCCAAAATTGATGGCCTTGGCTGCACGGCGCTGCTCGGCATTGACTGCCTCTGGCGCCACGCCAAATACTTCGCCGGCGGTGGCACGGTGAATATCCTCGCCCTGCTGAAACGACTTCTGCAAATTGACATCGCCCGACAAATGTGCCATTACCCGCAATTCGATCTGGGAATAATCGGCGGAAACAATCACGCCGCCATCCGAAGGGACAAACGCCATGCGAATACGGCGACCCTCTTCGGTACGTACCGGAATATTCTGCAAATTGGGATCCGACGAGGCAAGCCTGCCGGTAATAACCGCCGCCTGTGCATAATCGGTATGCACCCGTCCGGTGGATGCATTAATCATTTTCGGCAGCTTATCCGTATAGGTGGACTTGAGCTTGGCCAGACTGCGATAGTCCAGCAATGTGCGCGGCAGTGGGTAATCTGCAGCCAGTTTTGACAGCACATCCTCGTCGGTCGACGGCGCGCCCTTGGGCGTCTTGCGCAGCACGGGCAGATTCATTTTGCCAAACAGTATTTCACCCAGCTGTTTGGTGGAATTCAGGTTAAAGGGCTGGCCGGCCAGTTCATAGGCTTTATTTTCCAGCTCGACCAGCTTTGCGCCGATCTGCGCGCTTTGCAGGCGCAACATGGCCTCGTCAATACGCACGCCATTGCGTTCAATCTGCGTCAGTACCCGGGATACCTGCACTTCGAGCCGATAAATACGCTGCAGCCCTTCCTGATCCCGCAGCATGGGGCTTAGCGCATGAAACAGCTGCAAGGTAAAGTCGGCATCTTCAGCGGCATAATGCGTTGCCGTTTCAATATCCACTTCATCAAAACAGATTTGCTTGGCGCCTTTGCCGCAGATTTCTTCGTAGGTAGTGCCGGTGCGTCCCAGATAACGCTGCGCCAGTTCCTGCATGCCCACACTGCGATGCGACTCCAGTACATAAGCCATGAGCATGGTGTCGTGCTCGATCCCCGCCAGCGTAATGCCTTCATTCAGAAAAACATGACTGTCATACTTGGCATTATGCAGGATCTTGGCCGCGACCTCATCCTGCAACCAGTCGCGCAGCGCCGCAAGCGTCTGGGCCTTGTCCAGCTGTATGCCGGCGCCGGTTCCTCGATGGCCCAGCGGAATGTACCAGGCGGAACCCGGTTCAATGGCAAGTGAAATACCCACCAGGCTGGCCTGCATGGGGTCCAGGGACGTGGTTTCGGTGTCGATGGCAACCCATTCGGCCTGTTTGATCGCCTCCAGACATGCACTGAACTTGTCAGCAGTATCCACTGTCTGGTAGTTGACCTGTGCGGGTGCATCGGGCAAATTCTGCGCCACCCGTGCATCCTGTTCGGGTACACGATCTGCATCGCCGGTTAGCTCGCGCAGCCAGGTGCGAAAGCCGTAGCGATCGTAAATCGTCGTCAGCGTGGGTACATCCGGCGGCTTGGGTAGCAGGTCCTGTACGCCCTGCATGAATTCGGTCAGTTCACAGTCGCGCCTGACGGTAATCAGATTACGGGTCAGTTCAAACTGCGGGATCGCATCGCGCAGGTTCTGACCCGCAACACCCTTGATGTTGTCCGCATTCGCGACCAGATTATCAATGCTGTCATACTCGCTGAGCCATTTGACCGCGGTCTTGGGTCCCACTTTGGCCACCCCCGGCACATTATCGACGTTATCGCCGATAAGCATCAGATAATCCACGATGCGTTCGGGCCTGACGCCGAACTTGGCCAGCACGCCGGCTTCGTCCAGGTTTTCACCGGTCATGGTGTTTACCAGTGAAATATGGGAATTGACCAGTTGAGCCAAATCCTTGTCGCCAGTTGATATAATAGTGTGAATATCAGAGCGGGCAGCCATATCGGCCAACGTCGCAATCACGTCATCCGCTTCCACGCCCGGCGCGGCAATAACGGGCCAGCCCATTGCGCGGATCGCCTCATGAATGGGGCCGGTCTGCACAGCAAGGTCATCGGGCATGGGCGGTCTGTCCCCCTTGTATTCGGGATACAAATCATCCCTGAAGGTTTTGCCCTTGGCATCGAAAATACATGCGGCATAATCCGCCTTATAATCATCAATGCATTTTCGCATCATGTTTATCACGCCATACAGGGCGCTGTGGGCTCTCCACGCGCATTACGCAGATCGGGCATCGCATAGAAGGCGCGGTACAAATAGCTTGATCCGTCAACAAGTAACAAGGTTTTTTTCATGTCAGTAACAAAAGCAACAACGATTCAGGGTCAGATAAACGAGATAACCAGCGAGCTGCTTACAGCGGCAGATCATCTCAAGGATTTGACCGCAGCGGTGAGCATTTTTGGAAGTGCACGGATCCGGTCAGATTCGCCCTACTATACCAAAACGCAAGAGATTAGCGGCCTTCTTGCCAAGGCGGGCTTCAATGTTATTTCCGGCGGCGGTCCCGGCATCATGGAAGCAGCCAACAAAGGCTGCCATGAAGCAGGCGGAACCAGTATCGGACTGAACATCGAACTGCCTCACGAACAGAAAGACAATCGCTACCAGACCGACAGCCTGTATTTCAAATATTTTGTATCGCGCAAAACGACCTTTTTCATGAACAGCGCAGGCTACATCATCATGCCCGGCGGGTTCGGCACCCTGGACGAAATGTTCGAGGCCCTCACGCTGATCCAGACCGGCAAGGCCAGCAAAGCACCGGTTGTCTTTGTCGGCACCGAATTCTGGCAAGGGTTGATGGACTGGATCCGCAACCAGCTGGTGGTCAACAAGCTGATTTCGGAACACGATCTGGATCTGTTCATTGTCGAAGACGATCCGCAAAAAGTGGTTGAGCACATTCAGACCAAACACCAGCAGTACGTTCTGGATGCCAGCTGTGTCGGACTATGTTAAGCAGCTGTGCCATGTGTTAGCGCACCGGCACCGAGCGGGTATTGTGCCTTATTCGGGCGCCGGTTTCTTTTTGGCCGGGGGGCGGCAAATGACCTGTACCACTGGCAGTTCCTCCTGAACGATATTGCGTGACATGACCTGCCCTTTGACCTGGGCGCAGGATTGCTCCATTTTTGTCATGCATGCTGCAGTATCCGTTTTGCAAGGCAGGATCAAGTGCAGGTCATTCTGGTCATAAATCGCTTTGGATGCACAGCCGGACAGCACCATGACAGCAACAACCGGTATCACGAAATGGCGAATCATCAATTCTCCTTGGTATCATCCGGGTATTATATGGTCACTCCGGGATCAAATGAAAAACAGTTGCCGCATCATAACCCGGCCGAGACAGGCTTGAACTTCCAAGGCAAGCGCGCCCCGGCATTAATGACACTAGTTTGCAAAAAATTGCACTTGTTTTAATAGCTATCGCAGTGTTGTGTGCTAGATTTTTATCTCTTTTTCGTTTTTCCAGCCCATGCGGCATTATGGAAAGCCATTACCGAAGGCGCTACATGTCAAACACGCTTAAAACGACTGTCATCATTGTTGGCGCCCTGCTGCTGGGTGGTTGCTCCACCGGTTTCGGGGTCAGTGTACCGCTGGTCAGCGGTCTGTCACTGGGTATCGGCAGCGGTGGCATCAGCTTGGCACGGGCATCGGGCCAGTCGGTGCAGGCATCGGCGTAGGTCACGGCGGGCGGGTTTCGGCTGGCGCGGGAGTGGGCGTTGGCGTGGGCACCAGCATCGGATCAGGCGCGAGCGCAGGCGTAGGTACTGGCGTTGGCACCAGCACTGTGCTCTACGATCCGCAGCGCGCCGCCGAGGCCGCACCGCGGGAAAAAGCCGATTTGTACGGCGGAAACTGATCGCAGAGCGCTCCTGTATGGACTACCGGGCCGCCGGGCTACCCGCTAGCACCCCGCTGCGTGCCCCCAGCCTTGTGCTCTTTACGCGCACACAAACCACATCTGCCCGCCAATCTGGGGTCGGTTGCACCTGACAACGATGGGCGTTTGCTCATGAGTAGACAACTTTATCCGTCCTTGCGCATATCGACCATTGGATTTCTGCCCTTTCCGATACGATCGAGATTCCGTATTTGAAAAAGGGGGGTCGGCATGTCCACCACTGACAACAATACCTTCACACTCGCTCAGGACGAAGCCACACAGTTGGCACTGATCAATCGGGCACTTGCCATGCTGGATTTCGACTGTTTTGACTACATCCAGAGGCATCCCACTCCCTTTACCACGCCCCGCTACCACCATCTGGGCACCATCCCCGATGCGCTTATCCGGCTGGACGACCGGCACCTGATCCACGACACCATCATTCCCGCCGTCATGCAACGGCAAGTCGGCCTGGTCTGGGAATTGAAGGATTTCTATACCATCCATCCCGAACTGGCAGCAAGAGAACACCGCAACTTCTATGGCCTGTTCGCCCCGGGCACCAACTTGCAGGGCCACACCGGCGCCGTACTGACGCTGATCAGGTTGAACCGACCGATCACCCAGCAGGAACTGACCGATGAGCTGGCCCGATACCAGCTGATGATTTATGCCTTGCAGCATCTGTGCCAGTTGATCCTTGCCCGGCGCCATCGCCAGCAACTGGCCATCCACCTGACGCCACGGCAAACCGATATCCTCAAATGGATCGCCGACGGCAAGAGCAATGACGATATCGCCCATATCCTGGGTATCTCATCGCATACCGTCAATTACCACACCAAACAAATTCTGGACAAAACCCATACCCAGAACCGGCATAGCGCGGCAATGAGCGCATTTATCGCCGGCATGATCCCGTCATAGAATTTCATATTAGGGGTTCATCGCCCACGGTTCGGTCGGCTAACATCTATAATAACGGGTTAACCCCATTGTTTCCGGACGCCGGACCGTGCCGCCTCTCCCGTTTGCCGGCCCGCAACACATTGCGTCCACTTTTGTGCGAACTTATGATGCAGGATCACTACCACCCCACCGACCTTGAACAATCCGCCCAGCAACACTGGCAGGAGCGTGACGCCTATCTTGTGACCGAACACGCAAAAGATGCAAATGGCAACGAGAAGCCCAAATTCTATGCCTGCTCCATGTTGCCCTACCCTAGCGGAAAGCTGCATATGGGTCATGTCCGCAACTACACGATCAACGACATGATGGCTCGCCAATTGCGCATGCGCGGTTTCAACGTGCTCATGCCTATGGGTTGGGATGCCTTCGGTATGCCTGCAGAAAATGCCGCTATCAAATCAAAGGTGCCGCCCGCCAAATGGACCTATGACAACATTGCCTACATGAAAAAACAAATGAAGGCGATGGGGCTGGCCATCGACTGGTCGCGGGAAATGTGTGCCTGCGACCCGCAGTATTACAAATGGAACCAATGGCTTTTTCTCAAAATGCTGGAAAAAGGCATTGCTTACCGCAAAACGCAGGTAGTGAACTGGGATCCGGTGGATCAGACCGTGCTTGCCAACGAACAGGTCATCGACGGTCGGGGCTGGCGCTCCGGCGCACTGGTCGAAAAGCGCGAAATTCCCGGCTACTATCTGCGTATCACAGACTACACCGAAGAATTGCTGGACCAGGTAACGCACAATCTGCCAGGCTGGCCCGAGCGGGTGCGCCTCATGCAGGAAAACTGGCTGGGCAAAAGCGAAGGGGTACGCTTTGCATTTACGCATGATATCCACGATAGCCAGAACCAGTTGATCCAGGACGGTCGCATGTTTGTATTTACGACCCGGCCGGACACCATCATGGGTGTCACATTCTGCGCAGTCGCGCCCGAACATCCGCTGGCAACCCATGCCGCTGCCGGCAATCCGGAACTGGCCGCATTTATCGAAAAATGCAAGCTGGGCGGCACCACCGAAGCCGAAATGGCCACCCGTGAAAAAGAAGGCATGCCAACCGGCCTGAACGTTATCCACCCCCTGACCGGCAATGCTGTCGAAGTCTGGGTGGGTAACTATGTACTGATGAGCTACGGCGATGGTGCAGTCATGGGCGTACCGGCCCATGACGAACGTGATTTTGCCTTTGCGCTCAAATATGACCTGCCGATCAGACAGGTTGTGCAAGTGGACGACAAAACCTTTGACAACACCCAATGGCAGGATTGGTACGGTGACAAGCAGCAGGGCCGTGTCGTCAATTCCGGCCAGTTCGATGGCCTGGATTATCGTCAGGCGGTCGATGCCGTGGCCACTGCTCTGGCCGACAAAGGCCTGGGCGAAAAACAGACCACATGGCGGCTGCGCGACTGGGGTATTTCCCGCCAGCGCTATTGGGGCACCCCCATTCCGATCATCCACTGCGAAAGCTGCGGGCCGGTGCCGGTACCCGAAGCCGATCTGCCGGTGCGTCTGCCCGAGCACCTGATTCCCGACGGCAGCGGCAATCCGCTGGCAAAAGACGAGGATTTTCTGTCTTGCACCTGCCCCTCCTGCGGCAAACCGGCAAGGCGCGAAACCGACACCATGGACACCTTCGTGGATTCCTCCTGGTATTTCATGCGCTATACCTCTGCCGGCAACGACAGTGCAATGGTAGATCAGCGCAATGATTACTGGATGCCCATGGATCAGTACATTGGCGGTATTGAACACGCAGTATTACATCTGCTATATGCGCGGTTCTGGACCAAGGTCATGCGCGATCTGGGATTGCTCAAGTTCGATGAACCGTTCACCAAACTGCTCTGCCAGGGCATGGTGCTGAACCATATCTATTCGCGCCGCACGCCGCAAGGCGCGGTTGAATACTTCTGGCCTGAAGAAGTCACCAATACCTATGACGATAAAGGCGCCATTACGGGTGCCACCCTTAACCGCGACGGCTCGGCCATCCAGTACGGCGGCGTGGGCACCATGTCCAAATCCAAGAACAATGGCGTAGACCCGCAAGCGCTGATCGATACGATGGGCGCCGATACTGCCCGGCTATTTGTCATGTTTGCCAGCCCGCCGGAACAAACACTGGAATGGTCCGACTCGGGCGTGGACGGCTCGCATCGCTTCCTGCGACGCGTGTGGTCCATAGCAAACGGGCTCAAAGCGCGCATTCTGGCGGCACCGGCCCAGGCTAGCGACTTTTCCCAGGCCAGCAAGGCCGTCAAGGACCTGCGCCTGCAAGCTTATTCGCTGCTGCGCCAGGCCAACTACGACTACGAACGTATTCAGTACAATACGGTAGTGTCGGCCAACATGAAACTGCTCAATGCCATTGACGATGCGGCACTTCCCGAGGCGAACTCGAAAACGCCGCCTTGCGCGAGGTGACCGGGATCCTGATTCGCATGCTGTATCCGATTGTGCCGCATATCACCTGGCATTTGTGGAACGAACTGGGCTACGTTCAACAATACGGCGATCTTCTTGACGCGCCCTGGCCCAGTGTGGACGAAGCCGCGCTGATTGCCGATGAAATTGAGCTCATGCTGCAAATCAATGGCAAATTGCGCGGGTCTATCCAGATACCGAATGGCGCAGATCGCGAACATATTGAAGCGGTCGCCAAAAGCCATCCTTCGCTGGAAAAATTCCTGGAAGGACGCCCGCCGAAACGTGTTATTGTGGTTCCCGGAAAACTTGTCAATATTGTTGGTTAATTTCAGCAGGTGAAAACCATGGTGTACTCTCTTTCTTTCTCGCGCTGGCATCAGGCCCTGCTGGCAGCCCTCTTGCTCAGCCTGGTGCTGGCCGGTTGCGGCTTCAAACTGCGTGGTGAAAAGCCGCTGCCGTTTACCACGATGTACACCAATATTGAAAGCAACTCGCGCTTTGGCGCCTACTTGCGTCGATCTCTGCAAGCCAGTTCACCATCACTGCAATTTGTCGACGATGCATCGGCAGCACAGGTGGTCCTCTCGCAACTGGAACGCGTCCAGTCACAGCGTGAAGTCTCGCTCAACTCTCAGGGCCAGGTTGAAGAGTACGAGCTGACGCTGCGCCTGACTTTTCAGCTGGTTTCCAATAGCGGTCAATTGCTGATCCCGCCGTCCACCCTCACCTCCACACGTACGCTGCCTTATGACGAAGCCAACTCCCAGGCCAAAGCCCAGGAAATGGTTACGCTATATCAGGACATGGAAGCGCAAATGGTGGGACAACTGGTCCGGCGCATCAGTTCTGATGACGTGATCCAGGGCTATCAGCAGGGTGCCGGCACGCAAGGTGAAGCGCAGTTCGTTCGATAAGCGCGATGGCAGGACAAACCCCAAACTACGAACGCTTCATTGCCGATCTGGGTAAGCCGGATGTGCAGTTGCACCCGCTGTATGTGATCAGCGGCGACGAATTACTGTTGCGCAACGAAGCGCTGGACGCATTGCGCGCAGCCTGTCGGCTTCAGGGCTATACCGAAAGGGTCACACTCAGCCTGACGGCCACCGGCCCATGGAATGCCATAGAAGAGAACACCCAGTCCATTTCCCTGTTCGGCGATCGCAAGCTGATGGAACTTGAACTGCCCACCGGCAAGCCCGGCAAAACCGGCGGCGACGCACTGGTCTCGCTGGCCAATCGCGCCGCAAGGCAGGAATTGACCGATATTTCCGTTGTCCTGATTCTGCCACGGGCAGACAGGACCATATCCTCTGCAAAATGGTATACCGCCGTAACGCAGCACGCTGTGCTGGTCAATACGCCAGTCATCAGCCGCGAGCAATTGCCCGCCTGGATTCAGGGCCGGCTCAAGCGCCAGAAGCAGCACGCCGATCCAGCAACCCTGGCGTGGATTACCGATAAGGTCGAAGGCAATCTGCTGGCGGCGCATCAGGAAATCCTCAAGCTGGGCTTGCAATATCCTGAAGGCGAATTGACGCTGGAAGAAGTGGAAAGTGCCGTTCTGGACGTGAGCCGCTATAATGTCTTTGACATGAGTCATGCCATTTTGCGCGGCGATGGTCAGCGCGCGCTCAAGGTGCTGCATGGGTTGCAGGCCGAGGGCGAGGCGTTGCCAATGGTGCTGGGCCTGCTTACTTATGACATTCGTAATCTTTATACACTTGCTCAGGCAAGGCAGAACGGACACAATCCCAGGAACCTGACGCGCAAGCTCGGTCTGTTTCCGCCCAAGGATCAGCTGATCCTCAATACGCTGGACCGGCTGCCCTTTTCGCAGATTATGGGCTTGATCCAGCACGCCCACGACATTGATCGTCTGTTCAAGGGTTTTCCTGCTGACGGAAGACTGACCGACGCCTGGCAGGAAATGGCCCGACTCGTTCTGCGTATGGCAGACACGACCGCATCCTCTCACTGATTCAATCATGACAACCGAAACCAGTAAAAATCTCGATATCGATACGCAAATGCTGACCTATGGCCAGCAAGCCAAAGCCGCCGCCCGCCTGCTAATGCGCGCAGACGACAAACAGAAGTCGGCCGCCCTGCTGCATATTGCCCGTACGCTGGAAACCCAGGCAGAGCAATTGCAGGCCGAAAACGCACTGGATCTGCAAAAAGCGCGCGACAACGGTCTGGAGGCGGCCATGCTCGATCGCCTGACGCTATCGGATAAAGCACTGGGCCTGATGGCAACCGGCCTGCGCCAGATCGCAGCGCTGGAAGACCCGGTAGGCAGCCGCAGTGAAACCCGCATCCGGCCAAACGGCATGCAAGTCTCGAAAATGCGCATCCCGCTGGGGGTCATCGGCATCATTTATGAATCTCGCCCCAATGTCACGATCGATGCAGCTGCGCTGTGTCTGAAATCGGGCAATGCCGCCATTTTGCGCGGCGGCAGCGAGGCCTTTCGCTCCAATCAGGCTTTGGGCAAAATTATTCAGGAAGGGCTGGCTTTCGCCGGCCTGCCCGCGCATGCGGTGCAAACCATCAATACCACAGACCGCGCCGCTGTAGGCCGGCTCATTACCCTGAGCGATTACGTCGACGTAATTATTCCCCGGGGTGGTAAGGGCCTGATCCGACGCCTGGAAGCAGAGGCGACGGTACCGATGATCCGCCATCTTGACGGCAACTGCCATGTGTATATAGACCGCGCAGCCGATCTTGAGATGGCCCACGCCATTGCCTTTCAGGCCAAAACCTATCGCTACGGCGTGTGCGGCTCAATGGAAACACTGCTGGTGCATCAGGACATTGCAGAACAGGTTCTGCCCCGGCTTGCCGCAGCCTATGTGGAAAAAGGCGTGGCGCTCCGCGGCTGTCCCCGTACCCTGAAACTGGTGCCGCAGGCCACTGCCGCCACCGATGAAGACTGGGCAACAGAGTACCTGGCGCCCATTCTGGCCATTCGTATTGTCGACTCCATCGATGACGCCATGACGCATATCGCCACCTGGAGTTCGGGGCATACGGAAGCGATTGTCACCGACAGCGTGTCCGCCGCCAATCGCTTCCAGCGGGAAGTCGATTCGAGCTCCGTTTATGTGAACCTGCCTACCGTCTTTGCCGACGGTTTCGAGTACGGGCTGGGTGCAGAGATCGGCATTTCAACCAATCGTCTGCACGCGCGCGGCCCTGTCGGCCTGGAGGGCCTGACAACCTATAAATGGGTCCTCGAAGGCAACGGCCAATTGCGCGGGTAACGATAAAATGCTTTGGATCAAATCCCTTCATATCGTCTTTGTGACAGCCTGGTTCGCCGGACTGTTCTATCTGCCACGCATTTTTGTCAATCTGGCCCAACAGCCCCAGGATGGTCCGGTGTATCCGGTCCTGCTGGGCATGGCCCGGCGGCTGCTGCGCTTTACCACCATGCTGGCCGTGCCGGCTGTCGCTTTCGGCCTGGTACTCATGCTGTATTACCGAATCGGCCTTGCCAATGGCTGGCTGCATGCGAAACTGCTTTTTGTGCTGCTGATTATCGGCTACCATCACGCCTGTTTTCGCATTTATAAAAAATTTGTACAGGGCCGCAACCAGCGCGACCATGTCTTTTATCGCTGGTTCAATGAAATACCGGTATTGCTACTGCTGGCGGTGGTCATTCTTGTGGTCACCAAACCCTTCTGACAGGCTTAGCCATGACCGATGACAATACACCCCCAAGCCGCAAGAAACTCAGTCTTAGCGGTGCGCCTCGAAAAGTCGACGATAGCGACGAAAAACCCAGGGTACGCTCTGGTGCACGGGCGCGCGCCGTAGCCCAGAGCCAGCTGCGTTCCGGCCAGGGCAAAGCAACGCCTGCCAAACCGGGACGCCCATTGCCCACAGATCGCGCCGGCGCACGCAGCAACGCGTCAGATCAAACCCATGACATGCGCGAACCGCGCCGCACGGCGTCTGATCGCCCCGCGCGCACGGAACGCACCAGGCCAGCGGCCGGCAAACGCGACTTTAACCCTGGCGCTCCCCTGGCAAGCAAAAGGCCCCAGGCCAGGCCAGCGGATCGCGCTGCCCGTACGTCGCAGCAAGCCGAACAAGCGCGGCCGCGCCCCTCTTCGCGCCTGACCGAGACGTTCAGGGTATTTGCGCCGTGCCCGCAGGGTCTGGAGGAAATTCTTTGCGAGGAAATGCAGGCGCTGGGCTTTGAGCAGGTAGAAAAAGGACGCGCCGGCTGTGCCTTCGAAACGGACTGGGCAGGCATTTTGCGGGCCAACCTGTACTCCCGCCTGGCCACCCGGATTCTGGTGCAGGTGGCACATGGCCTGGTGCTCAAGGAAGACGATATCTACGAACTGGCTTACGACGCCCCATGGGAGCGCTGGTTTGGCGCGGAACATTCTCTGCGGGTTGATACTTCGGCCATCCAAAGTCCCATGAAAAGCCTGATGTTCTGCAATCTGAAGGCAAAAGACGGCATCTGCGACCGCCTGCGTGACCGCGAAGGCGAGCGCCCAAGCATCGACACGGTCCGCCCCGACGCCGGGTGCATCTTTTTCTGACGCGGGATTCAGGCACGTTATATCTTGACACCTCCGGCGAATCCCTGTTCAAACGCGGCTGGCGTCTGGACAAGGGTGAAGCGCCGCTGCGCGAGAATCTGGCCGCCGGCATTCTGGCGCTCTCGGGCTGGGATCCTTCTCAGCCCCTGCTGGACCCTTTTTGCGGCAGCGGCACAATTTTGATCGAAGCGGCCTGGATCGCGCAAGGCGTGCCGCCGGGCATCTCCCGCCCCTTTGGTTTTGAGCGGCTGCGCAATGCCGACGCCCGCCAATGGACAGCTCTGAAAGAAGATGCCTTCAGCCGCATTGCCCCGGAGCTGGAAACCCCGTTATACGGCTGCGATCTGAACCCGCATGCGCTGGAGGCTGCACGCGAAAACATGCAGCGTGCCAATCTGGCGCCAGACTCCATTCAGTTCGCCCGGGCCAATGCCCTGGACCTGCAACCGCCGACAAACAGCGGCTGGCTGGTCACCAACCCCCCTTATGGGGAACGAATGGACGAACAGGACGACGGTTTCTGGCGAGACTGGTCCGCCTGCCTTAAACAGCAATTTGCCGGATGGCAGGTTCATGTGATTTCCAGCGATCTGGAACTGCCCGGAAAACTGCGCCTGAAACCGCGCCGTCGTACACCCCTGTACAATGGAGCGCTTGACTGCCGCCTGTTTTCATTTGAAATGGTTGCTGAAAGCTACCGTAAACCCTGATAGCCCACTGCATGAAACCTTCTGCTTCTCCTGACGCGGCGCTGTTGTCGCGCCGTTCTCCTTCCCGTTTGCGTCTGTTTGCCTGCATGATGTACGAGGCCGTGCTCCTGTTCGGCGTTGTCTTCTTTGCCGATTACATTTTCGACACGCTCACGCAAAGCCGCAGCGGCCTGACCCTGCTGGGCACCCGCCAGGCGGTGCTGTTTGTTGCCATAGGCCTGTACTTTGTGCTCTGTTGGCGAAAACACGGACAGACGTTGCCCATGAAAACCTGGAATATCAGGCTCGTCAGCCGCCAAGCGCCCGTCCTTCCCTGGGCAAACTCGTGCTGCGCTATGCGCTGTGCTGGCCCATCCCGCTGCTGGGCGCCTATCTGGTGTACCTTGCCTCCAACGCGCTGGGCTGGCCGTCCATCACCCTGTTTATTGTATTTACGCCCTTTCTCAACTTTGTCTATAGCTGGTTTGACCGGGACGGCCTGATGTTGCATGACAGGCTGGCCGGCACCCGTCTGGTCGACCTATCGCCGGCGGCGATTCAATGATAGAATCAGAAGTCCACGGGCAGCAGGCAGGATCATTTTTGCACTCACTGCCCTATTTCTTTAGCGCCCCCGATTCTTTACGCCACCTTATGACCGATCATTATTCGTCACTCTATAAATCATTTGAATGGCTGGTTCCCACGGTATTCAATATAGCGGATGCCTGCTGTCACCGTTGGGCCTCCAGCCCGCACGAAGCACGCCAGGTCGCCATTTATTTCGAAGATCAGGTCGGGCAGCTCACATTACTGACTTACGGGCAACTGTCCGAAAAGGTCAATAAACTGGCCAACGGCTTTATCCGCATGGGTGTGCAGCCGCAGGACCGCGTCGCGGTCGCGCTGCAGCACTCGGCTGAAAGCGCGATTACCCAGCTGGCCGTCCTGACCGTGGGTGCGATTGTGGTGCCCCTGACCGCCTCCCTGAGCAACGCTGAATATGCAGAAAGACTGCATGATTCGCAGGCACGGGTCGCGGTGGTCGACAAGCACTCCATTACAGCGCTTATTTCAGCGGTTGACAATCATTCGCCAGTCAAACAGATCATCGGCATCCATACCGATGATGATCGAATCATTTCCTGGCGGACCCTGCTGGCGCGCCAACCGTCCACCTTCACCCCGCATGTCGTGAGCGCCTCCACGCCGGCCATTCTGGTATATCCAGCAACGACCGAAAACGAACCGTTGCGGGGCGTGCTGCTGGATCACAGCTCACTCATTGGCACCCTGCCCGGCTTTGTCGCTTCACAGAACTGGTTTCCGAAAGCAAACGATATATTCTGGACTTCCTACGACTGGAACAGCCCCAACGGTCTGCTCAATGCCCTGTTGCCCACACTTTATTTCGGTAAATCCATTGTCGGCTGCCCGGCCGGACGCACCATACCGCGCCTGTTTACGCTGCTCGAACACTATCAGATTACCAATATTCACGCATCCGGCCAGGATTTGCGCCGTATCCGCGAATATCCCGATACGCTGGAAGAATTCGAACTGGCCATCCGCAGCATCAGCTGCCTGGACACCGATTACGACCCATCGCTGGGCCAATGGGCCAAAGAGCGCTTTAACGTTGACATCAACGTCGTTGCGGCGCCGCTGGGCTTTGGCTACATCATTGGCGAAAGTCAGGAAAAATGGGCGCCTCGCCAGGGTAGCATGGGCCGTGTGTACCCGGGCCATCGGATTACTGTTATCGACCAGGCCGGCAAGCCCCTGAAAACGGGCCAGAAGGGTTTCATCGCAGTCAACAGGACCGACCAGAACGACTATCCCGATCCGGCGGTTGCCTTGCACTACTGGTCTGGCGCCCAGATCCATCCGCTGCAGGCTGAGCCACAAGAATGGATCCCAACCGCCATTCGCGGCCACATCGACAAGGATGGCTACGTCTGGCGTGATGCCGACACTGACGCCGATAGCGTAACCAGCTAGGAAATAGGAGAAATAGTCAATATGGCTGTGTATCAGATCGATGAACTGGCGCCAAATATCGATGCCACCGCTTTTGTCTTTGACAGCGCGACGGTCATTGGCAACGTCACCCTGGAAAAAAATGTCAGCGTCTGGGCCAATGTGGCCATTCGCGGCGACAACGCGCCTATCCTGATCCAGGAAGGCAGCAACGTACAGGAAGGCAGCGTACTGCATGTAGACGAAGGCGTTCCCCTGACCATTGAAAGGAACGTCACCGTGGGCCATCAGGCCATGCTGCACGGCTGCACCATCGGCCAAGGGTCTCTGATCGGCATGCAGGCCATTGTCCTGAACAACGCCCGCATTGGCAAAAACTGCATCATCGGCGCCGGCGCCATCGTTACCGAAGGCAAAGTCATCCCCGATGGCTCGCTTGTTATCGGTATCGGCAAAATTGCACGTACGCTGAGCGAAGACGAAATTGCCAACATTCACAAAAATACTGCTCATTACGTATGGCAGGGGCAGCGCTATCGCAGCGGCCTTAAACGCCTGACGTAATTTCGGCCCTGCGCCACTCTGCCATGACGACTGACCAATTACAGAAATACCTGCTTGACGATCGCAGCACCCGCATCCAGACCGTCGATCTGACCGAGACCTGGCATACCGGTCTGGCGCATCAGAGCTACCCGCCAGTCGTTCGCGACCTGCTTGGGCAACTATGTGCCGCCTCGGTACTGCTTGCCTCGAACATTAAATTCGATGGTTCACTCGTGCTGCAACTGCAGGGCGACGGGCCGCTGGCCCTGATCGTGGTCGAGTGCCAATCCGACCTGAGCCTGCGCGCCACCGTGCAGTTGCGCCAGGAGTTTGTGGTACCCGACAATGCCACATTCCAGTCGCTGCTCAACAGCAATGGCAATGGTCGGTTTATTGTCATTCTGGATCCGACAGACCGGCAGGAAGGCCAGCAACCCTATCAGGGCGTGGTTCCCATGGAAGGCGATTCGGTCGCCAAGGTCCTGGAACATTATATGAAGCAGTCGGAACAGCTCGATACGCACATCTGGCTGGCCGCCAACGAGCAACGCGCTGCGGGTCTGCTGCTGCAGCGACTGCCCGACCACGGCGGTACGGCCGATGATGCCGAAGCGCACCAGGAATCGTGGCAGCGCACCCGCATTCTGGCGCAGACCCTGACGCAGGAGGAAATGCTTAGCGAGTCTCCAGAAACACTGATTCACCGCCTGTTCTGGGAAGAGCCCTTACTCACTTTCGAGCCACAACCGGTGCGCTGGTTTTGTCCATGCACACGTGAACGCGTCGGCAATATGCTCAAAATGCTCGGTCGGGATGAAATAGAGAGCATTCTGAGCGAACAGGAACAAATTGACATCGCCTGCAATTTCTGCGGCAAGCCGTATACCTTCGATGCGATCGATTGCGCCCGTCTGTTTATCGATGGCCAGTCGCCCGAAGATCCGCCCGAACCCATTGCGCATTAAACTGAGCAGCAACGGGCAGACATGCCTGCTGGCTCAGCTGCAGCACACGGAGCACCGCTATACTGGCGGCTGCTTTCCTCCCATCCCGCGCTTCACAGACCAGCAAACACGGGTTGTACTAAACGGTTGTTAGCATTAGCTTGCGCAGCACACCCCGGTTACCGCAGCACTTACTTATCCAGCGTAGAAACCCACACTATACATTTGCCCTCGTTTTGCGCACACTGCGGGGATGCAATACACCTTCCCGCCCATTCTTTTTTTGTTCTGCGCCCGCCGCCATCCTGCTTTCGTCCATACATCCCGTCCTGGCTGCCTACAAGCGAAAACAGCGGCCGTCTGGCTGGCACGCCAGCATGGCTTTGCGATCGTGGAATTTCTCGTTGTCGCCCTCCCCCTGCTGCTTGCGGCCATGGCCAGCTACGAAGCGTCGCGCTGGTACATGACGCGCGAAGCAGTCAGCCTTGCATTGCTTGAAGCCGGCCGCGCCGGCAGTGTGAACCACGCCAGGCCGCGGGCCATCGAAGACGCATTCCTGGATGCACTGACTCCGCTATATGCACCAGCGGGCGATTTTCGCGACCCACGGGAGCGGATGATCCACCAACACAAACGAGTCGAGCAAAACAGCAACCAGCTCGCATGGGACATCATTATTACTCATCCAAACATCGCCGAATTTGCCGACTTCATGCAAAAGGATCTTCCCATTGCTGTGCAAACCGGCAATCCGGCCATCAATAACAATTATCAGCAAAGGCAACATCAACAATTTCCGCGCGCCCCACCTCGGGTAGCACGATCTACGATGCCAACACCCTGCAATTGCAGCACGCTATTTGTATGTGCCCGTCGTGCCGGGCATGCGAGCGCTATTGCGTACGGTGTTCGGCGCCATCGGTGCTTCCGGATCGCCACTGGCCACCGAGGGTGCGCTACCGATCAGCGCATCAATTACAATTGAAATGCAATCGCATCCGGTGCTCTGGCTGTCCGAGCAAACAACACACGTTCGCTATAGGCAGCGCGATGCATTTGCCAACTCACCGGCACCGCTACGCAAGCCGACCAGATCCAGCAATCGCGGCGGCGACCCGGCGGGCAGCATTGCCAGGCGGCCTGCACCGGCCGACGCAACGCTTCCCAGCGACAGGCCTGCCTCGCAGACCAGGCCTGATGCCGATCAAGCAATGAGACAACGCGCGCCGGATGCACCGCCTACAACGACTGAACTGCCCGAAAATGCGCTGCCAGCCGAGTCGGCTTGCCTGCCTTAAGGATTGCCGATAAGCACGCACGACAACCGGTAAACGGTTGTTCGTCGAAATTATATTAATTTGGGCTTGATTCGCCCGGATTGGATCTGGTTCCGGGTGGCTTCTGATCTGGCTCTGTCCTGATCCAGCCGGCTCAGCATGAGCGACGCCTGCAGGATAAGCCTAGCCGACGGTTATTGCTGTGCCGGTTTTGAAGATCTGGCTGGCTTGCCGCTCTCAGGCTTTGCGCGTGTGCCAGTTGTCGCTTTTGCCTGGGCTTTGCCCGAGGCCTGAGGCTTGGCTGCCGCAGCGGGAGCTGCCTTGGCCTTGGGTGCTCCTGGTACTTCGTAGCTTACCGGCACATCCGGCTGCGGCTCGTTCGGCGTCAGGATCTGCACATAGGTTTCGTCTTTTTTGATCATGCGCATTTCAATACGGGCGCGATCTTCAAGCGCATCGGTACCGGTTTTCAGATCATGAACTTCAGCATCCATCGCATTATTACGTGCCAGCAACGCCTTGTTTTTCTCTTCCTGGGCTTCCAGTTGCTGCTTGAGCACTGTCACGCGCGCCCACCCTTCTTCCCCCCACCACAGCGGATATTGTATGGCTACGCAGGCAACCATCAGGGCAAGGTATAGTAAGCGCATGACAAATGCTCAATACTCGCGCCGCAGCGCTTAACGGATGTTGTAAAACGCATCCAGACCCGGGAAGCGGGCCACTTCTGCCAGTTCTTCCTCAATACGCAGCAGCTGGTTGTACTTGGCCATACGGTCCGAACGAGACAGCGAGCCGGTCTTGATCTGCATGGCGTTGGTGGCCACGGCAATATCGGCAATGGTCGAGTCTTCGGTTTCACCGGAGCGGTGTGAAATAACTGCCGTGTAACCTGCGCGCTTGGCCATTTCAATGGCTGCAAAGGTTTCTGTCAGTGTACCGATCTGGTTGATCTTGATAAGAATGGAGTTGGCAACGCCTTTCTGGATACCTTCCTTGAGGATTTTCGTATTGGTCACAAACAGATCGTCGCCCACCAGCTGCACTTTCTTGCCCAACTGGTCTGTAAGGATTTTCCAGCCATCCCAATCGTTTTCGGCCATACCGTCTTCGATGCTGATGATTGGGTATTTGTCGCACCAGGAGGCCAGCAAATTGGCAAACTCGGCCGACGTCAGGGAAATATTGCCCTCGCCTGCCAGATGATATTTGCCGTCACGGTAAAATTCGGAGCTGGCGCAATCGAGGCCCAGCGCGATTTGGGTACCAGGCTCGTAGCCGGCTTCGGTAATCGCATTCAGGATCAGATGAATGGCCGACTCATGATTGGCCACATTGGGCGCAAAACCGCCCTCGTCGCCCACCGCAGTAGACATGCCATGACCATGAATCAGTTTTTTCAGCGCGTGGAAAACCTCTGCGCCCATGCGCAGCGATTCACGGAAACTGGTTGCGCCCACCGGCAGGATCATGAATTCCTGCATATCGAGCGTATTGTTGGCATGGGCGCCGCCATTGATGACGTTCATCATGGGCACAGGCATGCTCATGGGGCCGCTGCCGCCAAAATAGCGATACAGGGAAAGACCGGACTCATCGGCTGCGGCACGTGCCACGGCCATACTCACTGCCAGCAGTGCGTTGGCGCCCAGGCGCTCCTTGTTCTCGGTTCCATCCAGGTCGATCAGAGTGTGGTCAATGAAAGTCTGTTCCTGCGCATCCAGGCCCATGAGCGCTTCGGAAATTTCAGTATTGACGTTTTCCACTGCCTTGAGCACGCCTTTGCCCAGGTAACGGGACTTATCACCGTCACGCAGTTCAACAGCTTCGCGCGTACCAGTAGAGGCACCAGACGGTACAGCAGCCCGCCCCATAACGCCGGATTCGAGCAATACATCACACTCTACGGTTGGATTCCCACGGGAATCCAGGATTTCGCGACCGATAATATCAACAATTGCACTCATGGTAATGACTTTCCTGCCTGATAAACAGTGATTTTGATGGGGTTTTATTGCGTAGATTGTACCTTACTCAGCCAATCTTGTAATTTTGCATCCGCTGGCAATTGAACTTGTATCAGTTTTTTTACATTTTAGCCCGGGCCATGACCAACAGGTAAAACGGCAAACGGTGCAACCAGGCCATGCAGCAACGCGGTCCAGCGCCTCCTTGCGGCGTTGCCCAGCGGCGTTGACCGCCGGTCCGTTGCGTATCGCTGCTGCAGATTCAGTTGCCTATTGCATAACTCGCCACTTCGTCCCCCGCGACTGTAGGCGACCCTCGCCATACATTTTATCGGCTAATCGTTGCCCCTGCCCCGCCGCCGCCACCGGCGCCTGCCGGCAGGTGGCTCGGCCACGGTGTTGCCCAGGCTGGCAAAGCGGATCAGCGGCAGCCTGTAGAGCCACAACAGAGCGATCACATTCACAGCAAACACCACCATCAGGCCCGATTCGATCGCACCGACCATGTGTTCGCGTGCCACCTCCAACCAAGGCAAGGCATTCTGTCCCAGACTGGCCATTTCCGTAATCAGCCCCGCCTGACTGTCTGTCCTGACCAGCAGTTGAGGATCGGACAAGGCCAGAACCAGCTCCGGGGAGTCGATTCTTTTTGCATCGGCCTGAATGCCGGCCAGATAATAGTAATTGACCATCGTGCCGATAATGGCTGTTCCCAGCATACCGCCAATCATGCGGATAGACTGCACCAGCGCCGTCACAATGCCCAGATTATTGCGACCGGACAACTCCTGGCTAAAGATCGTCAGGTTGGGCATAATAAAACCCAGGCCAACACCGCCTAGGGTCATGTACAGCAAAAAGACCAGCTGCGACATATCACGATCATAAAAAACAACGCCAGCCACGGCGATTGCCGTCAATACAAAGCCGATATACAGAATCCAGTTGGGCCGGGCCAGGCGAATAACGATGCGACCGCTCAGGATACTGCCCACGGTAATGCATACCACCAGCGGCGTGACCAGCATACCAGCGTCATTTGGAGAATAGCCGAAACCGCCCTGAAGCAGTAGCGGAATATAAAACAGCATGCCGAACATCACAAAACCGGTCAATAACGACAAGGTAAACATGGTGCCCAGGCTGCGATCGCGAAAGACCTCCAGCGGCAATAGCGGAAAAGCACAACGTCGCTCCCAGCGTATCAGAACAACAAACGCCACAACGGACACGATGGAAAACACGCCTACCTGCCAGGAAACGCCATGCGTGGCAAACAGTTCCACCGCCAGTTGCAGACAGCCCAGAAACAGTGCGATTAGCACCGCCCCCTGCCAGTCCAGGCGGATTGTCTGTTCACGCTTGTAACGGATCAGCGGCAAATATTGCCAGATAAAGAACAGGCTGATCAGACCTACCGGCAGATTGACATAGAACACCGAACGCCAGCCATAGTATTCGGTCAGAAACCTCCCAGTGAGGGACCGACGGCCGAGGCAATGCCAAAAGATGAACTGAGCAGAATCTGCCAGCGCAGGCGTACTTTGGCGTCAGGAAACAAGTCCGGTACACAGGCAAAGGCGGTGCCTACCAGCATCCCGCCACCAATGCCCTGCAAGGCCCTGGCCAGCACCAGTTGTGTCATGCTGCCGGCCATCCCGCAAAGCACTGAAGCAATGGTGAAAATAATAACGGACGCAACCACGAATGGCTTGCGTCCGTAATAGTCGCTCAAGCGACCACAGATAGGAACAGTAATAACCGAGGCCAGCAGATAGGAAGTGCCAACCCACGCGTATAGCTCAAAACCATTGAGCTCGGCCACGATGGTAGGCAAGGCGGTGCCGACAATGGTTTGATCCAGCCCCACCAGCATGCCGACAAAACAGATGCCCAGCACCGCCATTAAAGATTGTCGAAACGGCAGCAGTCGTCCCGATGCCGATTTTTCCTCATTCACTTCGATTGTTCTGGTAACCATACTTCCCGTTCAAAGTAAACGCCGGCATCAACGCTCACCGGGCTATGTGTGCCGCCTGCCTGACAACGCCGCCGACCGGACAAATACTAATGTCGATGGCCAACGATGCAATCAGGCGCTGAACTGGTCTTCGATAAAGCCTTGACCTTTAACAATACGATCAATATCAGTGAGTGAACGCAGCAGGCTTCCATATGCGCCAGGGGGACGGCATTGGGGCCGTCCGAGAGCGCCACGGCCGGATCCGGATGCGTTTCCATAAACAGACCGGACACCCCCACCGCGACCGCAGCCCGCGCCAGCACAGGCACAAATTCACGCTGACCACCAGAGGACGTACCCTGCCCGCCAGGCAACTGCACCGAATGCGTCGCATCGAAAACCACCGGACATTCTGTGGCGCGCATAATGGCTAATGAACGCATATCCGAGACCAGATTGTTATAGCCGAAAGAGGCCCCGCGTTCGCAGACCATGATATTGGCGCCATCGCCGCCAGCCGCAATGGCGGCGGCCTTGGCTTTGGCCACAACTTGCAGCATGTCGGCCGGCGCCAGAAACTGCCCTTTCTTGATATTTACCGGCTTGCCCGTAGCAGCACAGGCCGAAATAAAATCGGTCTGGCGGCACAGAAAAGCCGGCGTCTGCAATACATCAACAACGGCTGCAACGCGCTCTACCTGGGTAATATCGTGAACATCGGTCAGGACAGGCACATTCAGCTGCGCCCGGATATCGGCCAGAATCTGCAGGCCTTCGTCCATTCCCGGTCCGCGATAAGAGGTGCCCGAGCTACGATTGGCCTTGTCAAACGAACTTTTGTAGATAAATGGAATACCAAGCGTCCGGCAATATCCTGCAACGCACTTGCGGTATCGAACGCCATCTGGCGTGATTCGATCACGCATGGGCCGGCAATCAGAAAAAACGGTTTGGTCAGACCAACGTCGAAGCCGCAAAGATTCATGGTGATTTCCTTATCCCTGGTTCTGCCGCTGTTTCTGATAGTCCAGTGCTGCCCGGATAAAGCTGGAGAACAGCGGATGGCCATTACGCGGCGTAGAAGTAAATTCAGGATGGAACTGGACCCCCATGAACCATGGGTGGCCCGGAATTTCCATCATTTCTGGCAGGTTCTCGGTCGGCGTGCGGGCACTGATGACCATGCCGGCTTCTTCAAGACGCGGAACATAGACATTGTTGACCTCATAGCGGTGGCGATGGCGCTCGTTGACCTCGGGACCATATATATCATAGGCACGCGTGCCTTCCTTGACCGGACAGCGCTGGGCGCCTTTGCGCATCGTGCCGCCCAGATCGGAAGACGCCGTACGTTTTTCCACTTTGCCTTCGCGATCCATCCACTCGGTAATAAGCGCCACGACCGGATGCGGCGCTGCCGGATCAAACTCGGTACTGTTGGCGCCGCCAAGCTGGGCCACATGCCGGGCAAATTCAATAACGGCCAGTTGCATGCCCAGGCAGATCCCCAGGTAAGGGACCTTGTTTTCACGTGCATACTGAATGGCGCGAATCTTGCCTTCGGTACCGCGCTTGCCGAAACCGCCCGGCACCAGAATGGCATCCAGCGCAGCCAGTTTTTCAACCGCACCACCTTCCAGATCCTCCGAATCGATATAGTCGATAACGACTTTGGAACGGGTATGAATACCGGCGTGCTGCAGCGCTTCAATCAGCGATTTGTATGACTCGGTCAGATCAACATATTTGCCGACCATACCAATGTGCACCTCATGCTGTGGATGTTCCAGTGCATCGATCAGGCCGTCCCACATGGACAGATCAGCCGGCGGCGGAGAAATGGCCAGCGCATCGCAAACCAGTTCATCCAGTTTCTGGTTATGCAACATGGACGGAATTTTGTAGATGGAATCGGCGTCCCATACGGAAATGACGGCATCCAGCGGCACATTGGAAAACAGGGAAATCTTGGCCCGCTCGTCTTCGGGCACTTCGCGGTCAGCACGGCACAGCAACGCGTTCGGATAAATACCAATTTCGCGCAGCTTTTGCACCGAGTGTTGAGTTGGCTTGGTTTTGAGCTCGCCCGCAGAGGCAATAAACGGCACCAGCGTTAAATGCACGAAAGCGGCGCCATTGCGGCCCAGGCGCAGACTCATTTGCCGCACCGCCTCCAGAAATGGCAGGGATTCAATATCGCCAACGGTGCCGCCGATTTCCACAATGGCCACATCGGTTTGCCCATCCCAGGCCTGCCTTGCACCACGGATAATGAAATCTTGAATTTCATTTGTGATATGGGGAATAACCTGCACGGTCTTGCCCAGATAATCGCCGCGGCGCTCTTTGCGCAACACGGATTCGTATATCTGGCCAGTGGTAAAGTTATTGGATTTATGCATGCGAGCCGAAATGAATCGCTCGTAGTGGCCGAGATCAAGATCGGTTTCGGCGCCGTCTTCGGTGACGAATACTTCACCGTGCTGCAAGGGGCTCATCGTACCCGGATCCACGTTGATATACGGGTCTAACTTGAGCATGGTGACCTTCAGGCCACGCGATTCAAGGATAGCCGCAAGCGACGCGGCGGCGATTCCCTTGCCTAACGAAGAGACCACGCCGCCGGTAACGAATACATACTTTGTCATTGGAGTAAGGGCCCCGCGAAAAGGGCCGTAGCAGGAAATTTGAATTATAGCTTGAGCATGCCGCTTTTGTAAGGCGCCGGCGCCTTCGGTTCAAAACAGGTCGTATAATGACTGATGTAAATATCAAGAAAAGATCATGGACCGAAAACGAAAAACCCTGCTTATGCTGCTTTGCTACGTTATTGCCTTTTTTGTGACCATTGGCCTGCTGTCCCTGTGGGCAACCACCCTATACATGTAGCATTCGCGGGCAATCCGCTACAGGACATCTCGAATACGATTTGCCCCTGAGTTTTCCCATAGGGGTCTGCTATACCGCTGCCAGCCGATCCCGGCAAGCCCGTCAGCCTCTGAAGAGACCTGTGCCAGAACGGTGTCAAGCGCAGTCAGCAGCGGAGCACAAGCGGCATTCAGTTTGAGTGTAAGCACTGCATCAGCACGTGTTTTGCCCAACGTGATGGCCGCCACCGGCTTGCCCTGCCTGGCAGCGTCGCGCACAAAACGGTAGCCCGAATAAACCATCAGCGAGGAGCCCACCACCAGAACGGCGCTGGCCTGCGCCAGGGCCTGATAGACCGCATCAACACGGGCGCGCGGAACCGCTTCACCAAAAAACACCACGTCCGGTTTCAGGATGCCGCCACACCGGCCGCAAGCCGGAATACGAAAGGAAGAAAAATCTGTTTCGAGATCCACGTCGCCATCCGGCGCCATGACAGCCGTCATATCCGCCCAGGCGGGATTCTCATTGAGCAGTTGCTGCTGATAATTCAGGCGATCAAGCCTGTTGTTGCAATGCATACAGACCACACTTGCCAGAGATCCATGCAACTCCAGCAGCCGGGACTGACCAGCCTGCCGGTGCAACCCGTCAACATTCTGCGTCACCAGCAAACCTGTGTAGCCCTTGGCCTCAAGCGATCGCAAGGCCTGATGCGCCGCATTCGGCTTACCGCCGGAAAACATCGACCATCCCACCATACTGCGTGCCCAATAGCGCTGGCGCGCCGCCTCGGTGCCATGAACTGCTGAAATGTCATGGGTGGCGGCCGCATCCACGCACCCTCAGTATCGCGGTAGGCCGGAATGCCAGAATCGGTACTGCAACCGGCGCCGGTAATCACCAACAGGCCCGCATGCTGCTGCACGAAGGCCTGCAGATCGGCAATAGCCGGCGCTTTCATAGGCCTGGCCTACTCTGTGGTCTTACCGTCAAAATGCTCTTCCTGCTCATCCTGCTTGGTGGCATGCACGACGCCATCACGGTGCTCAGGCGGGCCGTAAATGGTGTACAGACGCAGGGGCTGATCGCCGCTATTGATCACATTGTGACGCGCACCGGCAGGAACGATCACCGCGTCGTCATCCTCGATGGCATGGGTTTGTCCGTCGATCACGACTTTGCCCTTGCCCTCTTCGATGCGAAAGAACTGATCATGGCCTTCATGAACCTCTTCCCCGATTTCTTCACCCGGCTGCAGCGTCATCAAGACCAATTGCAGGTTTTTCCCCGTGTAAAGCACCTTGCGGTAAAGATCATTATTCACGGTCAATTCTTCGATATCATCGACAAAACCTTTCATACGGCTTACTCCATAAAGTGAACGGATCCGAAATACGGACCCCTATCGGCCCGGGATTTACATTTCCCAGGATTGAAAAACATCGTTGACAAACTTAATTTCCAAAACCTGCTTGCCCACATCCGCCTTACCGGGGCTTAGCAGCCGGCCCGCCGAATCCACCATGGGCCCGACCACCGGCACAGCGCCAACCATATTGCCGGCCATGCTGCCAGACGACTTGCGCGCATATTTGAGTGTGGTTTCGTTATTGGAATTGCGAGTCGTGCGATCGGGTTCGCCAAAAACCTGGATGGCCTGGGCCACGGTTGTCTTGTCTTTGATCAGACTTTTATTAAGAAAGGCCGGATCAAAATAATCGGCGTTGCCCATCAGATCGGTTTTACTGGGAACCGTGCACGCCACCAGCCCTGCACTAATCAGGCAGCCCAGCAAC
Organism: Advenella kashmirensis WT001; assembly: GCF_000219915.2. NCBI lineage: Bacteria > Pseudomonadati > Pseudomonadota > Betaproteobacteria > Burkholderiales > Alcaligenaceae > Advenella > Advenella kashmirensis. Next base: position 2,745,978 of record NC_017964.1, read on the forward strand.
AACCATCGCATTCTCTTCATTATTTACTCCTGAACACGGCATGAACCAATCGCAGAAATCATACACCGCCTGACAATTTCTGCCATAACGGCTGCTCTTGCACCCTGTTTCTACCCAATTTAATAAGCAGATTATCCCACAGATTTTTTACATTGACTGACAACTATGGCCACCGCCTCCTGGTATGCCATCAAATGCCTCTGGTGTGTCATAACCCACCTGTCACCAGTCGCAAGCGCTCTGGCTTCTTTCGTCCGGCAACAGGCGCTTTGCAACCAGCGACGCGCAGCGCGCTCGCAACGGCCGAGCAAAAATTTTCTGCATGTTCGTCGGCAGCTGTGACTTTTTGCGTCGGCTTGTATCCAGGGCTTTGCCTTGCATCCAGGCAACTACTCGTAGCACAACACTCTGATTACCCAATAGCTATTGCCCCCTTCCGATATATTTTGTAACAACTATCCTTATCGAGCATGTTACATTTTAAGCTCTACTTCGTTAACAACTCGAATAAGGAGCACGTATGAACATGCCATTTCGCAGACGTAAACGCAGTGTAGACCTGTCAAAAAAAGAAGGTCCGGAGTTTGACCATTGGTTAAAATCGAACGTAACGGACAAAGGATACAGGGATTGGTATCGAGCGGACAGATTCGCTCGTGACAAATGGCTGGACCAGATAGAAATGCAAATCCACGACGGCAAAAACACTCGCCGCTGACGAACTGCAAACGCATACCGGGGGCGATATCAGCGCTGCAAGACATTCGGCGTGACATCGCCCCTCTTATTTCGAATCCACCCTGAGCCGCAGCGCACAAAAGCAACCCACGCAAAAAAGCCACCTAAAAAGGTGGCTAATTCGTTGATATTACTACAAAATTTTTGTGGCTCCCCGAACTGGGTTCGAACCAGTGACCTGCGGATTAACAGTCCGTCGCTCTACCGACTGAGCTATCGGGGATCAATTAAGAAAATGATTATAGCCAGAAACCGGATAGTAATGCAAGCCCTTGCCTCCTCCCCCTCTTCTTTTTTACGGAAATGTTGCATTTAGCTGACGCCCATAAAAAAACACGCGACCGAAGTCGCGTGTTTACCGGCAATTAGCGCGATCGTTAATGCGCAGATGCCTTGCTGCTGCCAATACCGGTTTCCGCACGTACGCGCTGGGCGTCATATGCAGCGATATCGACTGCGGCACGCTTGCTCTTGTCGGTGACAGAGAAGAACCAGATGCCAACAAAGGCAATGACCATGGAGAACAGCGCTGGTGACTTATAAGGGAACAGCGCACTGCCCACGGGGTTGCCCAACGTCACTTCCCATACATCGGGCGAGACGATGGTCAGCGCGACCGAGGAGATCAATCCCAGGAAGCCGCCAATCACAGCGCCGCGTGTGGTCATTTTCTTCCACATAATTGACAGGAAAAGCACCGGGAAATTGGCCGATGCCGCAATGGCAAACGCCAGCGATACCATGAAGGCCACGTTCTGTTTCTCAAACAGGATGCCCAGCAAAATGGCCAGCACACCCAGCACGAACGTTGTGATACGCGATACCCGCAGTTCGGTGGCCGAATCGACATTACCCTTGCGGAACACCGAAGCATACAGATCATGAGACACCGCAGATGCGCCCGACAAGGTCAGCCCTGCCACCACGGCCAAAATGGTGGCAAACGCCACTGCCGAGATAAAGCCCAGGAAAATATGTCCGCCCACGGCATCGGCCAGATGCACCGCCGCCATGTTGGCGCCGCCTATCAGGCCGCCTTTCGCATCAAGAAAATCAGGATTGGTAGACACGAAGATAATCGCACCAAAACCGATAATGAAGGTCAGCACGTAGAAGTAACCAATCCAGGTAGTGGCCCAGAATACCGATTTACGCGCTTCCTTGGCATTGGGCACCGTGAAGAAACGCATCAGAATATGTGGCAGACCGGCAGTACCGAACATCAGGGCCATACCAAAGGAAATGGCAGAAATCGGATCCTTGATGAACGAACCCGGCCCATGATGGATTTGCCTGCTGCTGCCGCCTCCTCTGCCGTTTTACCGGCAGCCAGTGCGCCCGCCGTCTTGACCTCGATAGCCTTGGAAAACAGCGCCTCAAAAGAGAAATTGTTCAGCTTCATTACCATGAAGGCCATGAACGACGCACCCGCGAGCAACATGACCGCCTTGATAATCTGCACCCACGTCGTAGCCGTCATCCCGCCAAACAGCACGTAGACCATCATCAGCACACCCACGATCACGACTGCGATCCAGTAATCCAGGCCGAACAGCAGTTTGATCAACTGCCCTGCACCTACCATTTGGGCAATCAGATAAAACAACACGACGACGATGGTGCCGCAAGCGGCAAAGGTACGTACCGGCATCTGCGCAAAGCGATAGCTGGCAACATCGGCAAAGGTGAACCTGCCAGGTTGCGCAGGCGTTCAGCCATCAGGAACATAATGATAGGCCAGCCTACCAGAAAACCGATAGAGTAGATCAGGCCGTCATAACCGCTGGCCATGACCTGTGCAGCAATCCCCAGAAAAGACGCAGCAGACATATAGTCGCCCGCAATGGCCAACCCATTCTGAAAGCCGGTAATGCCGCCGCCAGCCGTATAAAAGTCCGAGGCAGATTTGGTACGGGCAGCGGCCCATTTGGTGATAAAAAGCGTCAGTCCAACAAAAACGACGAACATAATGATCGCCGTTATATTGACCTGCTGCTTGGTGGTTTCACCAATGGCATCTGCACCATAGGCAAGAGATAAAAACAGACCGGTAAATGCAATACCGATCAGAAACCGCGACACGCCTTTATTCATGAGTGGCCCCTACGTCGTTCAGCAAGCTGCGTTCCATTGCGTCGAATTTGGAGTTCGCAATCCAAATATAGATGCCGGTGAGTGCGATGATCAGAATCATCAAACCAAAGCCTACGGGAATGCCCCAGGTCATGGCGCCACCGCTGATGGACTGAGCGAACAGTTGCTTGTCAAACGCAATAATGCCGATAAAGCCGACATAATAGGCAACCAGAATGATGGCGGAAAAGACCCAACCATACGTGCTGCGCATTCGCGTCATTTCCTTATACTTCGGGTTCGCCATCACCCGCTGAACGATATCCTCACTCATATCTTTCCTCCCAGAAAGTATCGTTAAATTTTGATCGTTGTTTTCAAATGCTTATCATTTATGCAGCAAACATGACCGTTTTACCTGTAGCCCTATGTTTCTGCAATTAGTGATATACCCTAGCAATACATAGGTAAAGCTCATTTAAAACAGTGTCCAAATATATGTCTGCAGTTGCAGTTTATTGGCGCAATCGGCTCAGGGCGGGCCCGTCAACCGATCTCACACACTATTGTGAGTATGCTCCGGGTAAAGCCAGTCGGGGTACACGGCATGAACGCATGGCAGAATGAATTTTCAAGAGTGCAGACTTCTGACAACATTTATGACATGCCGAGCCAGCATGACCGTTACGGCCACGGCAAGCGCCGAGTATATGAATCAGCTAATCAGTCTGGACCTCAATCATCATCATCGACCGGTGCTTTCACAAAGCAGGCTTTATTGGCATTGGCCTCCAGCGTCTTATATTTTTTACTCATGCGCTTGACGTCTTTCGGATCGCGAAAGACACTGCCGCGCTCGCCTCCCAGGCGGGCATAACGGGCTGCAGTCGATATCTCGTTGAACTCGTTATAGTTTACGTTTTTGGCAATATCATCGATCACACATGAACATTTATAAAAATATTCATAATCACGATTATGTTTCTGCATGCACTCCAGCACGTACTCTACTCTGGTCGTGGTAGGAAAATCATTAGCCTGGGCGCTGGCCGGTGCTGCGCCCAGAACGGCCAGGGGTAACAGGGCGGAGAATATTTTTTTAATGGGAAATTTCATGTCGTCCTACAAATCGAATAAAGCAGACTATGCACATCAAAGACGGCGCAAGCGAACCGCTGCCTGTTTTTGTTCGCTCCTCCTATTGCGCCCTCTTCCATTCTGTTGCAAGCAATTATTGTGCCACGCTCAGCCCTGAGCATTGTCCAGCGCCCTGCCCACGGATATCGCCTGCAAGGCGGCGTTGCACATCATGACACCCGGCCGGCGACCGACGACACTGAACAACATAGACAGTCGCAGCCTTAGTAGCTTTCGACACAACAATGTCACACACTGTGCCGGTTCCTGAGCACTACTGCAACCACGATCCACCCGTGGTTCCAGAGGCAGCGTCGCTCGCTCGGCACCAGCGCGCTGGCCTGAACTATCCAGGCGCTGCAAGCCCGGTGGGAAATCATCAGAACATATGTGTTGCGTGCGTCACCGCCCCGCCGGCACGGATCGCTGCAGCAACCAGTGCAGCTTCGGCTAGCTGGGCATCGGTTGCACCGGCCTCGCGCGCCTGCTTGGTATGTATTGCGATGCAATAAGGACATTGCGTGGTAACGGCAACAGCAAGCGCGATAATCTGTTTTTGCATGTGCACTCAAGGCGCCATCGGCAAACGCAGCCTCATCAAATGCGCGAAACGCCTGCATGGCTTGCGGCGCTGCGGCATCAAGGTCTTTCATGTGGGCAAGATGTTTCATATCATACATGTCATTATCTCCCTGGGAATTTTATTTACTATTCAGACCCATCCGGGCGTGGCAGCAACTGTTGCCACAACAATGGGTCGCAATTTCAGTTGTGATATTGATCATGTCTGTCCATTCATGCCCGGGCACTCGCAACAGTCTCGGGTTTTCAACACACACGCCATTCAAATACAACCGAGTGCTCATCATGCCAAACACCGGCTTTGATTTCAATGAATGTTTTTCTGAGCACCGCTCATTGTCCGCTCCGCCCGTTCGCAGCCCTTCGACCCTGCGCAAAAGGCGCCTGTCCTAAAACGACACATAATGTCCTGACCTTGTTCTGCTTGCGGTACATTTGCGCACGTGTATATATGCACATGGCGACCGGTATGCGCTGCCACATCAAACCGATCGTGCCCGATACGTCGATACGCCGCCATTTACGCATGTACCGGTCATCCTCCCAAAGATTGGCATGAATTGTGCTTATAGCTCTCTATGACCATACGCATGCTGCGCGTGCTATGTTCGCGTAAGACCTTTAATTCGTGTTCTGAAATATATAACGATAACCCCGGAGGAAGACATGTCTTTTAAGATAACCCTTAAACAGATGCTATGTGTCGCAGGTGCGCTGGCCATTACCGGCACGGCACAGGCGGATCCACAATTGCAGGAAGCAATGAAAAACCCGGATAACTGGGCAGTTCAGGCAGGCGACTTCGCCAACCAGCGCTACAGTAAGCTGGATCAGATCAACAAGGACAACGTGAAGAACCTTCAGGTGGCCTGGACCTTCTCCACCGGGGTACTGCGTGGACACGAGGGCGGACCACTGGTTATTGGGGACGTCATGTACGTTCACAGTCCCTTTCCCAATAAGGTATATGCCATCAGTCTGAAGGATCAGAGTCTGCTCTGGAAATACGAGCCTACCCAGGATCCCAACGTCATAACCATCATGTGTTGTGATACTGTCAACCGTGGCCTGGCGTTCGGCGACGGCAAAATTATTCTGCAACAGGCCGACACCACCATGGTGGCCCTGGATGCCAAAACCGGCAAGGAAGTATGGAAGGTCAAGAACGGCGACTTCAAGGTAGGTGAAAGCAATACCAACGCGCCACATATTTTCAAGGATAAAGTGATCACCGGCATTTCCGGCGGTGAGTTCGGTGTCCGCGGGCGTCTGATTGCCTACAACCTGAAAGACGGCAAGGAAGCCTGGAAAGCCTATTCGACAGGCCCGGATAACGAGATGCTGTTTGATCCCGAAAAAACCATGACCTGGACCGACGGCAAAATGGCTGCTGTGGGCAAAGACTCTTCGCTCAAATCATGGAAAGGCGATCAGTGGAAAATTGGCGGCGGCACCACCTGGGGCTGGTTCAGTTACGACCCTGCCCTGAATCTGGTGTATTACGGTACCGGCAACCCCGGCACCTGGAATCCATCGCAACGCCCAGGCGACAACAAATGGTCCATGTCCATCATCGCACGTGATCTGGATACCGGTGTAGCCAAGTGGGTTTACCAGATGACACCGCATGACGAATGGGATTATGACGGCGTTAACGAAAATATCCTTGCCGACATCAAGGTCGGTGGCAAGGACCGCAAGGCACTGGTTCACTTCGACCGCAACGGCTTTGGCTATACGCTTGACCGCGAATCCGGAGAATTGCTGGTTGCCGAGAAATACGATCCGACCATCAACTGGGCCGATAAAATCGACATGAAGTCCGGCCGTCCTGTTGTTAACAGCAAGTACAGCCCGGCCAAGGGCGGTGAAGACGTCAACGTCAAGGGAATTTGTCCTTCTGCACTGGGCACCAAAGATCAGCAACCCGCTGCATTCTCGCCCAAAACCGGCGTATTCTACGTTCCCACCAACCACGTCTGCATGGATTATGAACCATTTGCAGTCGACTACGTAGCCGGTCAGCCGTACGTTGGCGCGACCGTGTCCATGTTCCCAACCCCCAACAGCCATGGCGGCATGGGTAACTTCATTGCCTGGGACGCTGATAAAGGCAAAATCCTGTGGAGTATTCCTGAAAGATTCTCCGTATGGAGCGGCGCCCTTGCGACAGCAGGCGATGTCGTGTTCTACGGAACGCTTGAAGGCTACATCAAGGCCATTGATACCAGCGGCAAGGAACTGTGGAAGTTCAAAACACCGTCTGGCGTGATTGGCAACGTCACCACCTGGAAGTACGAAGGCAAACAGTACATTGGCGTATTGTCCGGTATTGGCGGCTGGGCCGGCATTGGTCTGGCAGCAGGTCTTGAAAAATCCACCGACGGCCTGGGTGCGGTTGGCGGATACAAGGATCTGGCCAAATACACCGAACTTGGCGGTGCGCTGATGGTCTTCGCATTGCCTGACAATGTCGCTACCGCAGCGGCAGAAAAAACCACCAAAACGCAATAAATAGCGTCATGCAGGGTGACCGGTTCGCGCCGTTCACCCTGCAATATCAAGGCATTAAAAGAAACACAAATTCATGTGGGGCATGCAATGCCTGCATGATAAATCTGGGACAAACTCAATATGACTTTACGTTTACGCACAATCGGAGCAGGACTCGCTATCGCTGGAATCTGTACCTTCTCTGCGCAAGCCGCAGATATCACCCCTGGAAAGCAATTGCTGGCCACAATGCTGGCAGCAACGACAACCACTTTTGGTGACGGGGGCGCAGAAACAACACAAGGCACCCTCAAGGCGGAATCGACAGAAAAACGGCAAGTGCCGGCCGGCGCCGCTGCGCCGACCCCCGCGACTGCAGCCGAAAAGCCGGCGGCCGCCGACAAACCAGCAGCTGACAAGGCCGCAGACGCGCCAGCAGCCTCCGATAGCGGCAAAGTAAAATATGTGGTCAAGGAAGGCAACAAGGCCGATGACCATGTATTGCAAGGCTGGAAAACCTGGCGGGCACTCGATTGCGCGCGCTGTCACGGCGCCAAGCAGGAAGGGCTTGTCGGACCCTCACTGATCGTGGCGATGAGCAAGTTGTCGGAAGAAGAGTTCAAGACAACTGTGCTCAAGGGACGCCTGCCTCAGGGTATGCCCCCATTTGAAAGCGTACCGCGCCTGGTAAAGAATATTGATAATCTATACACCTATTTGAAAGCACGTGCCGACGGCAAACTGGAACCCGGGCATGTGTACCCGCTGGATAAATAAAAGCGTTACTATAGGCAGGTGCTCATCCTTGAGCCCTGCCTGCGTTGCCGTTTTTTATTTCAATTGTTATTATCGTTGTCGGAAGGACGTATTCCATGCTGTCAGATAAATTACTGCCCATCCCACGCGCTGCATTGCTGCTCACATTCACGTTGAGCGCAGGCCTGCTTGCAGCAACTGCACTGGCGCAGGAACCAAAAAAGCAAGACAAGGACGGTGAAAAGGTCCTGCGGGTGTGCCAGGATCCCAATAATATGCCCATGTCCCGGCAGGATGAAAGCGGCTACGAAAACAAAATCGCCGCCCTGTTCGCAAAAAAACTGGGTTGGAAGCTGGAGCACACCTGGTATCCGCAGCGTATGGGTTTTACGCGAGCAACGTTAACGGCCAAGGATCCAAAGACCGACCGCTTTAAATGCGATGTGGTCACAGGCGTATCGCCCGGCTTTGAACGCGGCATTCCCACCAAGCGCTACATGACATCAACCTACGCGATTGTCTACGTCAAGGGCAAGGGCCTGGATGGCATCAAGAAACCGGAGGACATCATGTCGCTGGATCAGGCGACACTGTCCAAAATCAAGATCGGCGCCTTCTCCGGCACACCACCGGTGAACTGGCTGTTGTCGCACAGCCTGCTGGAACGCATGGTACCGTATCAGTTGCAAACCGGGGACCCGGAACAATATCCAGGACAGATTATCGAGCATGATCTGGCCAACGGAAAAATCGACATTGCCATTGCCTGGGGCCCTATTGCCGGCTACTACGCCAAGCATGGTGATGGCGGCGTGCCCATGACCGTCGTACCCTTTGACACCCAGATCGGCCCGCATCGTTTTGCATTCAATATCGCCATGGGCGTGCGACATGACAGCAAAAAACTGCGTGACAAGCTCAATGAGTTAATCGACTCCAGTGGACCGGAGATTGCCGCTATCCTCAAAGAATACGATGTTCCGCCGGCCACAGCCCCCGTGGACCGCATTGAAGATGACGACGACTGAACAGCGTCGTTGACACTGCTGCGGATCGACAAGACAGGAGACCAAACATGATTGACCGCCCTATTTTCAGATCCGGCGCCATTGCGCTACTGCTGGCGCTATCGTGCCAGGCGACGCCCGTGCTGGCGGCCAATACCGACCAGCCCGCCGCAACCGCGGCCGAATCCAGGCCCGAAACAGATCCCATTACCGAAGCTGAACGCAAGCTGTTTCTGGACAAGCATTTTGCCAACACGACCCGCCAGTCCATTGACTACACGTACCGTCAGGCGGGTCCCAGCATGGTGACGCTCAATGACAAGGTCAAAGTGGATGTTCGCCAACGGCACAAAGACGGCACAGCATCGGTCGACGTGTATTTTCTTTCCGGCCCGAACCATACGCCGATCGCGCCTGTTGAGCATGCCGAAGGAAACCCTGCCCTGCTGGGATTTCTGGAGCGCGATATTGCCGAAATGAAGCGATTTACCGGCGGCTCCACCGTTTACTTTCGCAAGCGTATCAGGCTGGCGCTGGCCGACAGCAACGTGAAAGTAGATAAGGTCAATGTCAAGTTTGAGAACAAGCAGGTTGCGGCCGATCGCATTGTGATCCAGCCGTATATCAATGATCCGATGAAGGAAAAGATTGGCAAGTATGCCGCCAAGCGCTATATCTTCGTGATCAGTCCGAATATACCGGGTGGTCTGTATCAGGTATATACAAGTGAAAAATTTGCTGAAAACCAGCCAGCTCAGGTCGATACGTCCATGACGATTTCCGGGGGCGAAATACCGGGATAGCAAGCATCCCGGTTTTGTGCCAGCAAAGGGCCCGTTCTATACAATGGGCCCTTCGGCCGTCATAAGGCCAACAATCACTGTCCGGCCAGCCAAGCCGCCGGTATAGCGATCAGTGGATATACACCCCCCATGGACGTTCGCCCACTGCAATATCGCTAATCTTCGTATTTTTTTCAGTGTCGATCACAGATACGCTGTTGGAGCGGCCGTTGGCCACATACAGTTTTTTGCCGTCGGGCGAAATGGCCATGTTCCACGGGCGCTGACCCACTTTGACAGTGGCAACGATTTCATCTTTGGCCGTATCAATCACCGATACACTCCCATCCCCGCCGTTGGAGATATACACGCGGCTGCCATCGGGGCTGACCGTCACGCCGTTGGCACGTACGCCGCCAGCCAGTTTTTTCAGTACTTTATTGTTCGGCAAATCAATTACATAGACTTCGTTACTGTTTTCGGAAGCGACATAAGCCTTGCTATTGTCAGGAAGATAGCCTATTCCGCGAGGACGTTTACCCACCTCGATTTCGGCAACTGCCTTGCGAGCCGGAAAATCGATGACATCAACCGTATTTCCATCTTCTGCGCTCACCAGCAGCTTTTTACCGTCCGGCGAAAAGACCGCGTGCTCTGGATTATCTCCTTTTACCTTGATCTCATCGACCATTTTATTGGTCTGGGTATCAATGATGGCAACGGTATTATTCTCTTCAATCGCCGCGGCAATCCAGCGGCCATCGGCCGAGACGTATACCCCCTCAGGCGAGTCACCCAGGCTCACGCTGCCAATCACCTTGCGTTGTTTCAAATCCACAATATTGAGCTGGTTATTGGTTTTCTGGCTCACATACAGATTATCTCCACTGGCCGCCAGCCCCTGGGCTTTTCCCCCAGATCCTTGATCGTATCCACGACCTTGTCGGTCGCGACATCGATGACAGAAATACTGGCACCGCCTTCATTAGGCACATACGCAAATGGTTCGGCTGTGGCTGCGGTGCCGAACGAAAGCACTGCCGCGGCAAGTGTTGTAATTAGTATTTTTTGTCTCATCCTTAAGTCTCCTTTAACAACATAGTGGTGCTACCGGCCTGATGAGGAGCCAGGCAGCATTCGATGAATTACCTCCCGATGCCCCGACACGAGGTGCGAGACAGCGGCCAGCACATGCAGAATGATCAGACACAGCAGTATCCAGGAAATCAACCCATGCAACTGATTGAAAAACGCATAAATCGCTTTATCTTCCACGCCCCAGGGAGGCATTTCAATAGTGTTGAAAAACTTGACGCCCCATTTGCTGAAGTTGGATGCGATATAGCCGGTGAGCGGCAGCATCAGCATGAAAAAATAAAGCAGAAAATGAGTGGTGGAAGCGGCCTTTTGCTGCCACGTGGGGATGGACCTGGGCAAGGCGGGAGGGCGATGGGTAAGGCGCCAGCCAATACGCGCCAGAATCAGCAGGCCGATCAGCATCCCTGTGCTTTTATGTATATTCACAAAATAGCTGCGATCGGGCACACCCCGCGGTATGCTTTCCAGATACCAGCCCAGAACGAACTGCCCTACCAGGCACAGTGCGATCAGCCAATGCAGCAGCATTGCCACTCGTGTATAACGAGGTGCATCCATGTATGTCATCCCCTTCGGCTATGTGTGCCGGTTTTATTGATTAAATCCGCCGGTCTAAAAAAACCGGCTGTCTGCCTGAACTCTAACACGACTAACCACCTATGTCATTGCCGGCAACCGCCTTCATTTACGCGAAAAGAAAATGCATGCGCTGATATGGCAATTGTCATTCATCCCCTGATTGTTTCTCCTGCACGATCCAGCAAATCCGAACTGCTGCCATTGAGCAGCATCAAATGAAAACGCGACAGCTCGCTTTTATGCAGCAACGTAACCGGGCAGGCCAGCTGATCTGCGTACTTGCGGAATCCTTCATCCAGTACGCCGTCGCGGATATGCTGCGCCACATTCACGTTCGAAAAAAACGGCCGCGTTTTTACCAAAATCAACCTTTCTGCATTCAAATGTGTCGCCAGCCATGCTGCGATACTATCGGATGAAATCGTGGAGTCGGTCAGATCATCCGGTATATCTCGCATCAGCGACAGCGGCATCCATAGCGCGACGCCGCCCCGTTGCAGCGTCTGGCGCACATGCCGCGCATCCAGCACCGGACTGATCTGCGGCGCCATGCTGCTGATCAATAATCCGTACTGCGCGCCCGTAAGCAGCAACATATTATGCGTTACCAGGCGATCCAGCGACCAGCGTGCCTTCATCTCCCTTACAAAATCTGCGCCATGCCAGCGACCAGGCACGATAATGACCCGTCCCCCGCCGACAGTACTCAGTTCTTCAACCCAATCCTGTAATGTGTCATCATGAGCCAGAGCACCGTCAAGCTTGACTACCCACATGTCCCTCTCCTGGTCTTATCTTTTTATAATGGCTCCAGGTTAACAAAAGCAATATTCATACCAGAATTGTCAGGCAACCAGGCTTTTGCGGACATATTACTTGCCGACCCCGTGGCCCTTGCCTGCGGGCATTAGCGCGCCTGTGAGAAATACGCAGCGCACTCTTGCAGATCCGGTGCGCATTGCTGCGGCTTAACAGGCGCCGCTGCCAACCAAGACTGCTACGCATGCGTGACAATGTGTACCGTTACGCACTCAGGCCCAGACGTTGATCAGGGCGGCGCCATCACTGATCAAAAACGCTTTGAGCCCCAGGCAGCGGGCGCCAGCTTTTTGGTACGCAAATGCGCCACGCGCCACTGTCGCAAAATAGGGGTTCCCTGGATATCCAGCAATGCCAGATGGCCTGCGGCAAGCTCGTGCCGCACCGTGCGCAAGGACAGAAAGGTCAGCCCCATGCCTGCCATCACCGCCTGCTTGATGGATTCATTACTGGGCATCTCCATCACAATACGCGGGCTGATGTTGTTTTGGGCAAATATACTTTCCATGGTCGCCGTGTTCCCGAACCGGCCTCTCTGACCACAAAATCGATATCATTGAAAATGGATAGCGGTGCCTGACGACGTCGGGACAGCGGATGCTCCGGTGCACTCACAAACCCGAGTGGGTTGGTGGCAAAGGCTTCAGACAGACAATCAAGCCTTTCGGGCACCCTGCCTGTAATAGCCAGATCCAGTTCATTACGCTCGAGCATATTGAAAATCTGATCACGATTCTGAATCTGCAGCGAAATTTCGATGCCAGGGAAACGCTTGCGAAAATGCACCAGCAGCATGGGAACAAAATACTTTGCGGTGCCCACGATACCCAGGTTGATGCGTCCGCGCTGCAAGCCCTTCAACCCTTCAACCGCATCATCAAGCTGACTGAGCTGCGACGTTGCCGCAATTGCATATTGCTCAACCTCGCGCCCGGCTGCGGTCAGGCGGATCTGCCTGCCATTGGCTTCCACCAGCGCGACGCCCAGGCGTCTTCCAGTTGTCGCAGTTGCGTGGAGACAGCCGGCTGCGTCACATGCAGTTTCTCTGCTGCCTTGGATACAGACTCGGCACGAGCCACTTCCAGAAAAGTGTCTTGGCAGTCTCAGTGTGTAACGTCGCATATTGATCTATAAGCCTGTGCTTATGTTTTCTTCGATATTTATTATTAGACCTGAAGCATGGCCATTTGTATAGTTTGTTCATACCGGTCAGACGCAGCATCCTGCCGGCTTGATCATGCAAGGCACTCAGGAGATAGACAATGAACGATATCAGCAACGTCCAAATCAGGGATCAGAAAAAACGCTATGCCGCCGGTGTACTCAAATATGCTCAAATGGGCTATTGGGATGGTGACTACGAGCCCGCGGACACAGACATACTCGCGGTGTTTCGCATCACGCCACAGGACGGCGTTGACCCCATCGAGGCAGCTGCCGCCGTTGCCGGAGAATCCTCAACAGCCACCTGGACCGTGGTGTGGACCGACAGGCTGACCGCTTGCGACAAGTACCGCGCCAAGGCATACAGGTGGATCCGGTGCCCAACAACGAAGGACAATATTTCTGCTATATCGCCTACGACCTTTCTCTATTTGAAGAAGGCTCTATCACAAACGTCACGGCGTCCATTATCGGCAACGTGTTCAGCTTCAAACCGCTCAAGGCAGCCCGACTGGAAGACATGCGCTTTCCTGCCGCCTATGTAAAAACCTTCGCCGGACCGCCAACAGGCATTATCGTGGAACGCGAGCGCCTGGACAAATTCGGTCGCCCGCTACTGGGCGCCACCACCAAACCCAAGCTGGGTCTGTCCGGGCGCAATTATGGTCGCGTGGTATACGAAGGGCTCAAGGGCGGTCTGGATTTCATGAAGGATGATGAAAACATCAACTCGCAACCCTTTATGCATTGGCGCGATCGCTTTCTGTTTGTGATGGATGCCGTCAACAAGGCATCGGCTGCGACCGGCGAAGTCAAGGGCAGTTATCTGAACATTACCGCCGGCACCATGGAAGAGATGTACCGCCGCGCAGAGTTTGCCAAAGAGCTGGGCTCGGTCATTGTGATGGTCGATCTGGTCGTCGGCTGGACGGCTATCCAGTCCATCTCGCACTGGTGTCGCCAGAACGACATGATTCTGCATATGCACCGTGCCGGTCACGGCACCTACACCCGCCAGAAAAATCACGGCGTGTCTTTCCGGGTCATTGCCAAGTGGCTGCGTCTGGCCGGGGTGGATCACGTGCATGCCGGCACCGCGGTGGGCAAGCTCGAAGGCGACCCCATGACGGTACAAGGTTATTACAACGTTTGCCGTCAATCCTATACACAGACTGATCTGCCACGCGGCATTTTCTTCGATCAGGACTGGGTGGCCTTGCGCAAGGTGCTACCGGTAGCCTCTGGCGGCATTCACGCAGGGCAAATGCACCAACTGCTGGATTTGTTCGGTGACGACGTGATTCTGCAGTTTGGCGGCGGCACCATTGGCCACCCGGATGGAATTCAGGCCGGCGCTGTAGCCAATCGCGTTGCACTCGAATCAATGGTGCTGGCGCGCAACGAGGGGCGCAATATCGCTGAAGAAGGCCCGCAAATTCTCAAGGACGCTGCCAAGCATTGCGGTCCCTTGCGTGCGGCACTGGACACCTGGGGCGAAGTGACCTTCAACTATCAGTCCACCGATACATCCGACTACACGCCCATGCCATCTGTTGCCTGAAATCACAAATGCAATAGATAAACAAGCAGGCCACGGCCACTGAACTTCACGACAAGAGAGAACATCATGCGAATTACACAAGGCACCTTCTCGTTTCTACCTGATCTGACCAACGAACAGATCACCAAACAACTGCAGTATTGCCTGGACAACGGCTGGGCCGTCGGCATTGAATATACCGATGATCCGCATCCGCGCAACACTTTCTGGGAAATGTTCGGCAATCCCATGTTCGATCTGCGCGATGCCGCCGGCATATTGCAGGAGATCGAACAGGCACGCAATACCTTCCCCAATCACTATATCCGGGTCACCGCGTTCGATTCCACTCATACCGTAGAGTCTGTGGTGATGTCATTCATCGTCAACCGTCCCGCCCATGAACCAGGCTTTCGTCTGGTTCGCCAGGAAATCGACGGACGACGCATGCGCTACACGATTGAAAGCTATGCCGTTGCGGCAGCTCCAGAAGGCAGCCGCTATTGATCCGTTGATCCGGCCTGACGGGGCCCGTATTGCCCCGGCGTTACACCCACGCTAAAGGAGAAAACCATGGCTCAAACCACACTGGACGCAGCAACACCGGAAAAAGTGCAGGCAGCACGCAACAGCACGGCATCTGAAGACCGTCAGGCGATTGCCGCCACCTTGCAGCAGCTCGATCGCGAACTAGTGGGTTTGGTGCCGGTCAAGCAACGTATCCAGGATATTGCCGCACTGCTTCTGGTTGACAAACTGCGCGCCGAACGCGGACTGCGTACCGGCGCGCCCAGCCTGCATATGAGTTTCACTGGCAATCCCGGAACGGGTAAAACCACGGTTGCAATGCGTATGGCGCAAATACTGCATCAACTGGGCTACCTGCGGCGCGGCCATCTGGTGGCGGTAACGCGAGACGATCTGGTCGGGCAATACATCGGGCATACGGCGCCGAAAACCAAGGAGGTACTGAAAAAAGCCATGGGCGGCGTACTGTTCATTGACGAGGCCTACTACCTTTACCGTCCTGAAAACGAACGTGACTATGGCCAGGAATCCATTGAAATCCTGCTTCAGGTCATGGAAAACAACCGTGACGATCTCGTGGTTATCTTTGCCGGCTACAAAGACAGAATGGATCGTTTTTTCTCTTCCAATCCCGGCATGTCCTCGCGTGTGGCCCACCATATTGATTTTCCTGACTACGCACCCGAAGAATTGGAAAAGATTGCAGACATCATGCTTGAGGACATGCAGTATCGCTTTGATGAACCGGCGCAGCAGGCGTTTTCCCAATACATCGCCAAGCGCATGCAGCAGCCTTATTTTGCCAACGCCCGCAGCGTGCGCAATGCACTGGAGCGTGCCCGCCTGCGCCACGCGTCCAGACTGATGCGCGACCCCGACAATGTCAGCGACGCCGCCCTGCAAACGATTGGTGCGCAGGATATTCGGGCCAGCCGAGTCTTTTCTGATGCATCGTCTGCCAATCCTCAGGCCAGCAACCAGCATGACCGGCAGCAAGACAACGGGGAGACATAACATGCTTAAAGCACTGATCTTTGATGTAGACGGGACACTGGCCGATACTGAAACCGTACATCTGCGCGCATTCAATACCGCCTTTATCCTGGCCGGACTCGACTGGTACTGGGACGAAGACCTGTACACCCAATTGCTGGCAATTAGCGGTGGCAAGGAGCGCATGGCGCACTACTGGCTTTCCGTAGATCCTGAAGGCGCCAGCACGCTACAGGCCGCAAGAAAGATCCGTGAGGTTCATGCGATCAAGACCGAGGAATATGCGCGCCTGGTCGATAACGGCCAGATCACCTTGCGTCCGGGTATTCACCGGCTGATTATCGATGCTTATTGCGCCGGTATACCGCTAGCCATTGCCACCACCACTACTGCAGCCAACGTACAGGCCTTGTTGCATCACTGCCTGGGATCGGACTGGAGGAAATTTTTCGTGGCAATTTGCGATGCCAGCACACCTGGCAAGAAAAAACCTGAGCCCGACGTGTATCTGCAGGCGCTGGCCGAACTGGACGTGGAAGCGACCAACTGCATTGCTTTTGAGGACTCGGAAAACGGCTTGCGCGCAGCGGCCCGCGCCGGTATTTCAACCATCATCACGCCCACCCATTACACCGCAGGCCAGGATTTTGCCGGCGCCATGCTGGTGCTGCCGCACCTGGCGATCCGGATCTGCCAGTGCCGCCAGGCAACGGCATCCACCAGTCCATGGTGGATCTGTTCACGCTCAAATGCCTGCACGCAGATCCCCTGCTCAAGGCCGGCTGAAAGCGGACGCAAGGCGGATCCAAGGCCAACCGAAGACGCGCCAGCAAATGATTCAACTCGAGGAGACACTCATGCAAACACCGCAACGACCTACCCTGACCCAGTTCCTGATCGACGAGCGGCGCCGCTTTCCCGAAGCAGGAGGAGACTTCAATAGCGTGATCCTCAATATCGCACTGGTCTGTCGCAGAATTTCACATGCCATCGCCTGCGGCGCTCTGGCCGGCGTCAATGGCAGTGCCGATTCGACCAACGTGCAGGGCGAGGATCAGAAAAAGCTGGATATTCTGAGCAACGATCTGTTTATCGAAGGAAATCAGTGGGGCGGACAATTGGCCGGCATGGTGTCCGAAGAGCTGGACGAACCGTACAGCATTCCCAAGCCATATAGCCGCGGGCGTTATCTACTGCTGTTTGACCCGCTTGATGGTTCGTCCAATATTGACGTAAATGTGGCGGTCGGCAGTATTTTCTCCGTGCTGCGCACGCCTGACTCTCGGCGCACGACCACGGTCAAAGACTATTTGCAGCCTGGCGTCAAACAAGTGGCCGCAGGCTATGCCATTTACGGCCCGTCGACGATGCTTGTGCTGTCAGTGGGCAACGGCGTACACGCTTTCACGCTTTGTCCGCTGGTGGGCGAGTTCATGCTGACCCACCCCAATCTGCAAGTGCCGGAAGACACCAACGAGTTTGCCATCAATACTTCCAACAGTCGCTTCTGGGATGAACCAGTGCGCCGTTATGTGGACGAATGCATTGCCGGTAAAACCGGTGAGCGTGGCAAGGATTTCAACATGCGCTGGATCGCGTCGCTGGTTGCCGAAGCGCACCGGATCCTGATGCGTGGCGGCGTGTTTCTGTATCCGCGAGACAATAAACTGCCGGCTCGTAATGGCAGGCTGCGGCTGTTATATGAAGCCAATCCTATCGGATTTATCATGGAGCAGGCAGGTGGCCGCGCCAGTACCGGACATGAACCGGTATTGCAGGTTGTACCCACTGAAATTCACCAGCGTATTGGTTTTATCTTCGGATCAAAGAACGAAGTGGAGCGGATCGAAGAGTATCACAAGCATCCGCGCAGGGTCGACTCGCCCAATCCGCTTTTCCATGAACGCAGCTTGTTCACCGAATCGCCAAACATGCTGTGAAACCGCCATGCGCGCAAGACATCGGCAGCTTGTATTGCCGTTGCATAACGTCTTTGCACCATGCCGGCAATAACGCCATCTTTCATTTATCAAAGGGCCAGAATCATGTCAGAACGCCACCCGATCATTTCCATTACCGGTTCTTCAGGCGCAGGAACCACGTCGGTGACCCGAACCTTCGAAAATATATTCCGTCGCGAAGGGGTGACCGCCGCTTCCATTGAAGGCGACAGCTTTCATCGCTACGACCGTGCGCAAATGAAAGAGCGGCTGGCTGCCGCAGAAAAAAACGGTAACGCCAATTTCAGCCATTTCGGGCCGGATACCAATCTGTTTGCCGAACTCGAAACCCTGTTTCGCACCTACAGCGAAAATGGTTCGGGCAAGCGGCGCAAGTACCTGCATGATGCGCGCGAGGCGGCGCCCTATAAACAGGAGCCTGGTACGTTTACCGAATGGGAAGACATTCCGCCCGATACCGACCTGCTATTTTATGAAGGCCTGCACGGCGCGGTCGTGCATGACAAGGTCAATATTGCGCAATATCCCGATTTGCTGGTTGGCGTGGTGCCGGTGATTAATCTGGAATGGATTCAGAAACTGTGGCGTGACAAATCCACCCGGGGCTATTCGGCCGAAGCGGTCACGGACACCATCTTGCGCCGCATGCCCGACTATGTGAATCATATTTGTCCGCAGTTCTCACTGACCCACGTCAATTTTCAGCGCGTGCCTTGCGTCGATACGTCCAATCCGTTTATTGCAAGAGACATACCGGCGCCGGACGAGAGCTTTGTGGTCATTCGCTTTGCCAATCCCAAGGGCATCGATTTTCAGTATCTGCTCAATATGGTTCACGACTCGTTCATGTCGCGGGCCAACACGATCGTGGTACCCGGCGGCAAGATGGAGCTAGCCATGCAACTGATCTTTACCCCATTTATCTGGCGCATGATGGAACGCAAGAAGCGCGCTGCACAGACCTGAGGAGACCCTGATGAATCTTGCCGAAAAAATAACCCTAGAAGACACCCGCCATGCAGATGCATTGCGCTTTCTGGCTGCTGATGCGGTCGAGCAGGCGCAATCGGGGCATCCGGGTGCCCCCATGGGCATGGCCGACATCGCCCAGGTGCTGTGGCGTCGCCATCTATCCCATAACCCCGCTGACCCTGGCTGGTTCAATCGCGACCGCTTTGTGCTGTCCAATGGCCATGGGTCCATGCTGCTGTACGCTTTACTGCACCTGACTGGTTACGATCTGCCGCTCGATGAAATCCGGCAATTTCGCCAACTGCATTCGCGCACCCCTGGCCACCCCGAAGTGGGCATCACGCCCGGCGTAGAGACCACCACCGGCCCGCTGGGGCAAGGCCTGGCCAACGCCGTGGGCATGGCGCTTGCCGAAAAACTGCTGGCGTGCCGATACAATCACCCCGGCCATATGATTGTGGACCATTACACCTACGTCTTTGTCGGCGACGGTTGCCTGATGGAGGGCATCAGCCATGAAGCCTGCTCGCTGGCCGGCACGCTCGGGCTGGGCAAGCTGATCTGCTTTTACGATGATAATGGCATTTCCATTGACGGCGACGTGGCCGGCTGGTTCGGCGACGACACCGTCGCACGCTTTGCTGCATATAACTGGAATGTGATTGCCAATGTCGACGGACATGACCCGGCGGCGATTGATGCAGCCATCTTTCAGGCCAAATCGCAGCCAGCCGCGCAAGCGCGCCCGACGCTGATCTGCTGCCGTACACATATCGGCCACGGCGCGCCAACCAAGGCTGGCAGCCATTCGGTCCACGGCGCCCCGCTGGGTGCCGATGAAATTGCAGCCATGCGAGCCGCAAGAAACTGGCCTTATGCAGAATTCGAACTGCCACAGGATGTGGTGGACGACTGGAGCGCCACCGAGCAAGGTGCGGCCCGGCAGTTGCTCTGGCAACAGCAGTTTGATCGCTGGCAGGCGCGCTACCCTGAAGACGCGCGGGAGCTGGCGCAACGATTGGCTGGCGACATTCCCGATAACGCGCTGCTGGCCCTGGAAAACTTGCTGGACGCCAGCGAAGCGCTGCATGGCAACATTGCTACCCGCAAGGCGTCGCAGATTGTGCTTGAGGCCATCACGCCCGAACTGCCAGGCTTATTCGGTGGTTCGGCAGATCTGAGCGGCTCAAATCTGACTAATGTCAAATCCTCGGTGTGGGTCAATCATCAGGCCAGGGTAATTATCTAAGCTACGGGGTGCGCGAATTCGGCATGGCCGCAGTCATGAACGGCCTTGCCCTGCACGGTGGATTCATTCCCTATGGGGGCACCTTCCTGACCTTCTCGGATTACTCGCGCAATGCGATTCGCATGGCCGCACTCATGAAACAACGCGTGATTCATGTGTTTACCCACGACTCCATCGGGCTGGGCGAAGACGGTCCCACACATCAACCGGTGGAGCACCTGAGTGCGCTGCGTGTTATACCCAATAACCGTGTATGGCGCCCCTGCGACGGCGAAGAAACGGCCATTGCATGGCAGCAGGCATTGAAGCGACAAGATGGCCCGACCTGCCTGATATTGTCACGCCAGAACCTGACACCGTTCACCCGCGAGAAAACCCAGCGCGAGCAGATTGCGCGTGGCGGCTACATTCTGCAGGACGCTGACCATGCACAGGCGGTCCTCATTGCGACCGGATCAGAAGTGGGTATCGCAGTCAAAGCGGCAACGGCCTTGCGCGAGGACGGCATTGCGGTGCGCGTCGTATCCATGCCATGCGTGGAACTGTTCTTTGCCCAGCCACAAGCGTGGCGTGATCAGATCCTGCCCCCGGAGATGCCGCGCGTCAGCATTGAAGCCGGCTCCAGCTGGTTCTGGCGTGGTGTGGTCAACAACGGTACCGCCATCGGCATTGACACCTTTGGGGAATCAGCACCGGCGGGTCAGCTCTATGACTATTTCGGCATCACCCCCCAGGCAGCATGCAAGGCAGTTCATGCATTGCTTAACCAGGCTTCATAACACGATTCGTTCGCAGGGTTTCTCGTGCTTAATGCCCCCTGCTTTACCCAAGGAGATTTACATGGCCCTCGTTTCTTTACGTCAACTATTGGATCACGCTGCCGAGCATGGTTACGGCATTCCCGCCTTCAACGTCAACAATCTGGAACAGATCCAGGCGATCATGCAGGCCGCATCAAGCACCGACAGCCCGGTCATCCTGCAGGCTTCTGCCGGCGCCCGAAAATATGCCGGCGAAGCTTCCTGCGCCGGCTGGTCGAGGCAGCCATTGAATCCTACCCCGACATTCCGGTATGCATGCATCAGGATCATGGCGCCAGTCCGGCAGTTTGCCAGGCGTCAATCCGCTCCGGCTTTTCAAGTGTGATGATGGATGGTTCTCTGTTGGCCGATATGAAAACGCCCTCAAGCTATGAATATAATGTGGCTGTAACGCGACAGGTCGCCGATATGGCGCACTGCGTCGGTGTTTCGGTCGAAGGTGAACTTGGCTGCCTGGGCTCACTTGAATCGGGCCAGGCGGGCGAAGAAGATGGCTCCGGTGCGCAAGGGATATTGTCGCACGAGCAACTGCTGACCGATCCGGAACAGGCCGCCGACTTTGTTGCCCGAACCGGCGTAGATGCGCTGGCCATTGCCATTGGCACCAGCCACGGCGCCTATAAATTTACCCGCAAACCCACCGGCGATATTCTGGCCATTGAGCGTATCCGCGCCATCCACGAGCGCATTCCCAATACGCATCTGGTCATGCACGGCTCCTCTTCAGTTCCTCAGGAATGGCTGGACGTTATTCGCCAGCATGGGGGCAACATCCGTGAGACGTACGGCGTGCCTGTAGAGGAAATTTGTGAAGGCATCAAAAATGGCGTGCGCAAAGTCAATATCGATACCGACATCCGACTGGCAATGACAGGTGCAATGCGTCGCAGCATGATGCAGGACACGGCGGAATTTGATCCGCGCAAGTTCTTCAAGGACGCAACCGCGGCGGCACGGCAGATTTGCCAGGAGCGTTTCGAAGCGTTTGGCTGTGCGGGCCAGGCTTCGGTCATCAAGCCGATCGCGCTGGAAAAGATGGCCGGCATCTATGCGCAGCAGGCCGCTGCCGCCTGAGGTCTGTCGATCGCGCTTTACCATTCACTGCAATGACGAAGGGGCTCAATATAGAGAGCCCCTTCTTTTTGGCTGTTGTGCCATACCGACACAGCAGGTATACCGCTAATGAGCACCAGGCACGCCACTTAAGCAGCATGCCTGGCGCCGCATCAATCGAAAGTAACCACGGAACGGATCGAGGTACCCGCATGCATCAGATCAAATGCCTCGTTGATCTTCTCGATTGGCATGACATGTGTGATCAGGTCATCAATATTGATCTTGCCTTCCATGTACCAGTCAACAATTTTTGGCACATCGGTACGACCGCGTGCGCCGCCAAATGCCGAACCCTGCCAGACGCGGCCGGTAACCAGCTGGAATGGTCGTGTCGAGATTTCCTGGCCCGCACCGGCCACGCCGATAATCGTGCTCTTGCCCCAGCCTTTATGGCAGGACTCCAGCGCCTGGCGCATCAGATTCACATTGCCGATACATTCAAAGGTATGATCGGCGCCGCCCTTGGTCAGACTCACCAGGTAGGGAACGATATCGCCTTCGACTTCTTTCGGATTGACAAAATGCGTCATGCCGAACTTGCGAGCCAGCTCTTCGCGTGCCGGATTGATGTCTACGCCGATAATCATATCGGCACCGGCCATGCGCGCACCCTGAACGACATTTAAACCAATGCCGCCCAGACCAAATACAATCACCTTATCGCCGGGCTGTACCTTCGCTGTATAGATGACTGCACCAACACCGGTTGTGACGCCGCAGCCGATGTAGCAGACCTTTTCAAAAGGCGCATCTTCGCGGATTTTGGCAAGTGCAATCTCCGGCACCACCGTGTAATTGGAAAACGTGGACGTACCCATGTAGTGAAATACATCCTTGCCATTCAATTTGAAGCGGCTGGTGCCATCGGGCATCAGGCCCTTGCCCTGGGTTTCGCGAATGGCACCGCACAAATTGGTCTTGCGCGACAGGCAGAATACGCAATTGCGGCACTCTGGCGTATAAAGCGGAATCACGTGATCGCCAGGTTTGAGCGTGGTGACGCCAGAGCCCACCTCTACGACCACACCGGCGCCTTCGTGGCCCAGAATAGCTGGAAAAATGCCCTCCGGATCATCACCGGACAGCGTGAACATATCTGTATGACACACACCCGATGCCTTGATTTCCACCAGCACTTCGAATGCACGCGGGCCGTCCAGCTGGACAGTCTCGATCGTCAGTGGCGCCCCGGCTTTGGTGGCAACAGCGGCTTTTGTTTCCATTACTTCAACTCCTGCTTAAGATGCATTTTTCGATTTTGCAACGTGTGTTGCGATAACGTCCATCAACGCTGGCGACAGCGCATCATAGGGCGGCAATCCCAGTTCGTTCAGTCTTGCACGAATGCCATCCATTTCCGCAGGATCGGTACCTGTTTCAATAATGGACGAGACAAAAGCGGCAAAGGTGGGCGCAGACCAGCCGGTCTGGGGAGAACGCTCTGTATGAATGAAATCGAGCCCATAGAATGGATGCTGCGTGTTTTCAATACGGCCATACATGTGAACGCCGCAGCCGCTGCACGCATAACGCTGAATGGCTGCCGATTCGTCGACCACCTTGAGCTTGTCGCCATGAGCTGTGACCTGCACAGACTCTTTTGGCACCACGGCAACCTGCGAAAACAGGGCGCCGGCGGGCCGCCAGCATTTGGAACAACCACAAAGGTGATTGTGGGCCGATTGCGAGTTCACTGTTACTTCGACCCTGTCTGTCTCGCAATTACAAACCAGTTTGCCACCGGTAAAGTTATTGTCTGTACTAGCCTGAACGCCATTGTTAACGGCTGGATGGATATTGTAACTCATATGTGTCTCCGGATTGGTTATGACTGCTTCTGACTTGATCGGGCATCTCCCCCGCAATAACCATCACTCAAGCAACTTCCATGCCAATCATCGGAAACAATTGCCTGCCTGGCGAAAACTACAGTGAATAGAAGCAGAACCATTCCCCTTTGGCAACAGCCCGGCATCGCTCGCTGGAACGAGCGCGTCTGCAGTTGTTCAGAATACGATACAGGCTGTGCCATGCTCGCCGCAGATGCACGCGGTGCGATACAGATACTGCATCAGCAGGCGATGCCGCGCCTGGTCTGTTGCCCCGCTCTGCCGCAATATGCAAGCTTGCCAGACCGCGGCATCGCAGGGACAATCAGACAAATAAACCACGCAGGCAAACCTGTCCAGATGCCCGGGCGTGCGATTGTGTCAGGACGCGTCCGAGAGCTGCGCCATGGTCTGAGTCAGCGCCGCAAGAATGAGTGGATCCGACGGCGTATGGGTGCCACCCGGTACCCAGTGCACATCGGCGCCGGGAAGGAAGCGCTGCAGCAAATGCACATTGGCGGCCGGACATATCCAGTCATGCGTGCCATGCAGCAAAGTAGCCTTCATCGGCACCTCGCGCAGTTGCGCCAGTAGCGCAGGCAGGTCGATAAACCCCATGTGGCGCAAATAGTGTGCCTGGATACGATATTTATGGATAATGCGCTGCGCCGCCTTAGCCCGATCGGGTTCGTCTTGGCCACTGTCAGCCTGGAGACTGCCGTGCCGACAGCCGTCTGGTCTGTCGCGCTCTGATCCTGGACTTGCTTTTTTGCGGCCTGCTGCCCCTTAGGTGCTTGCTGCGTGACTTTACCCTGCATCATGCTGACCATAATCTTGCTTTCATAGCTGCTCCAGCGCTCGGCTGCATCCGATATTTTCTCGCGATCACTGCCCAGCAGCCGGTCCGCCAGCGTCTGCAAGACTGATTCTTTTTCACTATTGCTCATGGTCTCGGTCAGGCTGTCCCAGGCTTGCGGCACCAATGCCTGCAATTGCTGGAAGAACCAGTCCAGCTGCAACCGGGAAGGCAGGAACGTGCCGCGCAGCACGAGATGACGAATGTGTTTTGCATGCCTGGCCGCATAGGCCAGGGCCAGGTATGCTCCCCAAGATCCGCCCACGACGGTCCACGCCGAAATGGCCAGATGCTGTCGCAACCGTTCAATATCGTCTACCAAATGCGCCGTTGTATTATGTTCCAGACTTCCGGTGGGCAGGCTTTTGCCGCTGCCGCGCTGGTCAAACAGGACGACCCGCCAGCGATTCAGGTCAAACCACTCCAGCATGGCCAGATTACTGCTACTGCCCGGCCCGCCATGCAGAACGACTGCGGCAGGCGCCCGGACATTGCCGAATTCGGCGTAATACAACTGGTGCCCATCGGGGGTCTGCAGATAACCTTGGGACAATGGCATGCTCATAAAAACAAGTTCCGGACAGAAGATGAAAACAGGATCGCACATTACAACTGATATAATGGCCAAGGCATAAACCGGAAATTTTTTGCAGGTTAAAGCGCCTTGACAAATATGCGAGTCATGCTACCATTAATTTGACTGCGCATCGTTTTACAGTCATGCGGGGCAGTAGCCATATTCAATTATCAGTATCATGCTGGTAGCTGGCTCATACACCTTCTGCCTGCCACTTCGACATTTTCCATCTGAACAGGAGATATTTATGAAATGGACAACACCTGAGTTTTGCGATCTGCGTTTTGGCTTTGAAATCACGATGTACATTGCCAACCGTTAATCTGCATCCTACGCTCATACCATGCGGCGCTGGCGAGAGCCAGTGCCGTTTTACTTGCTACCTATGAAAATTCTTGTGCTTGGCTCTGCCGCCGGTGGCGGATTCCCGCAGTGGAACTGCAACTGTCCCAATTGTGATGGTGTGCGCCGACAAAGCATCCGCGCCATCCCCCGTACCCAGTCATCCATTGCGATATCGGCCGACGGTATTCAGTGGCTGCTGGTCAATGCTTCTCCCGATATTCTCAAACAAATCCAGGCTAACCCTGCCCTGCAGCCCGCGCGCAGCGTGCGTGATACCGGTATCACATCTGTAATATTAATGGATGCCCAGATCGATCATGTGACCGGCCTGCTGATGCTGCGCGAAAGCGGCAGCCCCATCCCCTTGTATTGCACTGAGCCGGTATGGAACGACCTGAGCACCGGCCTACCGCTCACCCAGGTCCTGTCGCATTATTGCGGCCTGACGCACCGGCACATCACCGTTGAAGAAAATCGCTTCAGCCCGCCTTTGCAACTGGTCGAGCTGCCGGGCATTACCATTACCCCGTTTCCGCTCACCAGCAAGGCCCCGCCCTATTCGCCCAACCGCAATAATCCGCAGGTGGGCGACAATATCGGCCTGCTTATTACCAGCGAGCGCTCCGGCAAAAGTCTTTTTTATGCACCCGGTCTGGGCCAGATCGAACCGCTGGTCCTGGAGGCCATGTCCCGCGCTGATTGCGTCATGGTAGACGGCACGGTGTGGACCGAAGACGAGATGATCCGTCTTGGCCTGTCACGCAAGACTGCCGCCCAGATGGGCCATCTGCCGCAATCGGGACCTAACGGCATGATCAGCGTTCTGGACTCGCTGGGCGACAATAAACGCAAAATTCTTATTCATATTAACAACAGCAATCCGATTCTGAATCAGGATTCGGAAGAAGCTGCAGTGCTGCAACGGCATAATATTGAAATCGCCGTTGACGGCATGGAGATCACATTGTGAGCATCGTTCTGTCGAATCTTGCTGGATATAACCAGAAACAAACCGACCCCCAGGCCTGGGACCGGGCCGAATTTGAACGGCAGCTGCGCGCCAAGGGCGCCAGCTACCACATCCACCATCCATTCAATATCCGAATGAATAGTGGCCAGTTGAGTCAGGACGATATCCGCTGCTGGGTCGCCAACCGCTTCTATTACCAGATCAATATTCCGCTCAAAGATGCTGCGGTCATGTCCAACTGCCCCGACAGGGAAACCCGCCGCCGCTGGATTCTGCGCATGCTGGACCATGATGGTTTTGGCGATAATGAGGGCGGCATTGAAGCCTGGACGCGTCTGGGCCTGGCGGTGGGTATCAGCCGCGAGGATTTATGGTCTTTGAAGCTGGTCGCACCCGGCGTACGTTTCGCCGTAGATGCGTATGTTAATTTTGCGCGCCAGGTGCCATGGCAGGAAGCGGTTTGTTCATCACTGACCGAAATGTTTGCACCGAAGATTCATAAAGACAGGCTGGCAAACTGGCCCGGCCATTATCAGTGGATCGAGCCAGAAGGACTGGAATATTTCCGTAGTCGGATCTCTCTGGCGGAACGGGATGTCGAACACGGGCTGCAGGTCACGCTCGATTACTTTACCACCCGCCAGCAGCAAGCGCGGGCACTGGAAATACTGCAATTTAAACTGGACATTCTATGGTCCATGCTGGACGCCATTGAAAAAGCCTGCCAGCACAACAGCGAGACAACCCATGCCTGACTTGCCCGAAAAGCCCCTGTTGTCGCGCCTGTTCCGGCTGCAGTACGAAAAGGCGCAAAACGCCTATGTACTGCTGTATCCGGAAGGCATGGTCAAGCTCAATGACAGCGCCGCCGAAATTCTACGTCGCTGTGATGGCGAACGAAATATTGCCCAGATCGTTGCCGATCTGGAACAAAGCTTTGCCACGACAGGATTGCAGAAGGATGTTGAATCATTTCTGCAGGCTGCGCAGGAGCGTGGCTGGATCAAATAGAGGTCACCATGGATATGCCCCAAGTTGCTGAGCAAAAGCAGAAACCGACCATTGCGCCCCCGCTGTGGCTGCTGGCCGAACTGACCTATCGCTGTCCGCTGCACTGCGTGTTCTGCTATAACCCGGTGGATTATGCCAGCAACCTGAACGAGCTTACTACCGACCAGTGGATCAGCGTTATGCGCCAGGCGCGGGAAATGGGCGCGGCACAACTGGGGTTTTCCGGCGGCGAGCCTTTGCTGCGCGATGACCTGGAAATACTTGTGGCAGAAGGTCGCCAACTGGGTTTCTATACCAATCTTATTACGTCCGGCGTTGGCTTGAAGCGCGAACGGCTTGCCGCCCTGCGGGAAGCCGGGCTCGATCATATTCAACTGTCCTTCCAGGACTCCACGCGGGAAATGAACGATTTCCTGACCCACACCAAAACCTTTGATTTGAAATCTCGCGTTGCCTCCATGATTCGCGAATTCGAATATCCCATGGTGCTGAATGTGGTCCTGCATCGCTATAACCTGGACCATATCGAACGCATTATCGAGATGGCCGACAAAATGGGTGTGGAGTATCTTGAACTGGCCAACACACAGTATTACGGCTGGGGTCTGATCAACCGCGAACAGTTGTTGCCTGATCGGGAGCAATTGCAGCGCGCCGAAGCCGCCGTTGCGCGCTATCGCGAGAAAATCGGCAATCGGATGCGTATTCTGTTTGTGGTGCCGGATTATTTTGAAAAGCGACCAAAAGCCTGTATGAACGGCTGGGGATCCGTTTTCCTGGCCATCTCTGCCGATGGCAGCGCCCTGCCCTGTCATGCCGCAAAAACCATTCCTGGCTTGCAGTTCCCGCAGGTAACCGATACCGCCCTGCATGATATCTGGTACCACAGCGACGCATTCAACAAGTTCCGCGGTGATGCCTGGATGCAGGAGCCTTGTCGCACCTGTCCGGAAAAGGAACGGGATTTCGGCGGCTGCCGCTGCCAGGCGCTGGCCCTGACCGGCAATGCCGCCAACGCCGATCCGGTTTGCGATAAATCACCCTATCACCATGTTATTACGGATATGATCGGCCGTAAGCCGACAGTCGCCGTCCAGGAAAAACCGCTGGTGTTTCGCAACGACGCCAACTCGCGCCGGCTGTCTGCCGACATGGCCACCGGCGTGCCGGCAAGCGAAGACAAAATGTCGCCCTTATAGGGAAAACGAGGCACGCATAACATATCATGTGATATACAATTGGGTGAGTATGGACAGGTTCCCCGGCCACTAACGGGTCACCGATATGTTCGCAGTTTAATGTTGCGCAGACAACATCAATATGTAGCGGGCATACAACCCGTATACAAGCACCGAGACAGATTACAAAAATCGGCATCAGCCACCGAAAGGACAAGCGCTGATGTACATAGCAGGAGGAGACATGTACTCGTTGGAGGTCAGCAACCACATTGAGCGGATTAACCAGATTGTGCATCGCGGCGTCATGGTTCCGGACATTGATCCGGCGGTCGCCAGTTCCTGGGGGCGTTGCGTCAACGATTATGGCCTGGACCCGGAAAGCCGTCGCCTGCCTCCCGTTCTGACCCACGCCGAGCGGATCGCACGCTCGGAACAGAAGCGGGTCCTGATTACCGAAGCCAAACATGAAATGAATATTCTGTATCAGCAACTGGCTGATCCGGAGTTGGCCGTTGTGCTCGTGGATACCGACGGTTGTATTTTGCACATGGTGGCCGCTGATCACCTGGAAAGTGATCTTTCCGGGCTGGGTTTGCGCCTGGGGGCAATCTGGAGTGAAGAGGAAGTGGGCACCAACGGGATGGGCACCTGCCTGGTCGTAGGCGAGCCCATTGCCATCCGTCAGACCGACCACTTTTTATACAAACATATTTTGCTTACCTGTTCCGCAGTTCCGGTCATGGATCACACCGGAAAAATGATTGCAGTACTGGATGTGACCAGCCGCTCGTCGCTGCTGCAACAGCATTCGCTGGTGCTCATCGGCATGACCGCCCGCATGATTGAAAACCGCCTGCTTACCGTCAATTGCAAGCAAGCGCATCCGGTGCATTTCCACAGCCGGCCCGAAAGCATCAATACCGTGCATGACGGCAAGCTGATGGTCGAAGAGGACGGCACTATTGTTGCAGCCAACCAGAGTGCGCTGTTCCAGTTGGGCTTTCCCGACATGCAGGCGCTGCGCCGTTATCGCTTCGATGAAATTTTCCAGCTGACGCTTGAATCGCTCTTGCAACGCAGTATGCAAAGCTCGTTTCACCCTGTACCGATCTATCGGGCCGGGGCGTCCAGTCGTTTTTTTGCCGTGGCCCAATTGCCTCCTGCCGGCTCCACCCATTTGACCTTTCACAGCGCACCATCCAAAACATCCGGTCTGCCCGCACAGGACAAAGCGTCCGAGCCGGCCAGCCTGCCTGCCAGAACCGTCAAGCCGGGCAACGTTGCTGCGTTGAACTTGGCGATCCTGTCTTGCGCGACCAATTCGAACTGGCACAACGCGTCGTGAGCAAAGGAGTTCCGGTGTTGCTGTATGGCGAGACAGGATCCGGCAAGGAAGTGCTCGCCCGCGCGGTTCATGATCGCAGCCCCCGTCGCGATGGCCCCTTCGTCGCCGTCAACTGTGCATCGCTGCCCGAAAGCCTGATCGAAAGTGAATTGTTCGGCTATCGAGCAGGTGCTTTTACCGGCGCCCAGCGCCAGGGTCGCAGCGGCAAAATACTGCAGGCCCATGGCGGCACGCTTTTGCTTGATGAAATTGGCGACATGCCTTTGGCATTGCAGGCACGCCTGCTACGCGTGCTTGATGAGCGCAAGGTTACCCCGCTCGGTGCTGACGCTTCGGTCGATGTAGACATTCAACTGATCAGCGCCAGCCACCGGAATCTGACCGATCTGGTTGCCAAGGGTCAATTCAGGGAAGACTTGTACTACCGCCTCAACGGCGTAGAAATACGCCTGCCACCGCTGCGCGAACGCCAGGACAAACGCCAGCTTATCGAGGCCATCCTCCAGGAAGAAGCCGGCAAACCGGTAGTACTCAGCGATCAGGCGCTGAAGATTCTCATGCAATACGTCTGGCCTGGCAATTTGCGCCAGATGCGCCATGTGTTGCGCACCATGGCCGTCCTGGCCGAAGGCACAATCATTGGTGTGGAGCACTTGCCCGGGCCGCTGGCAGATCAGCATTCACAACCGACAGGCAATGGCGTTGCGTCAATTGGGTTGACAGACTGTATGGCTGTGAGCGACGAACACGAACCGGTTAACCCTTTGCAGGAAAGTGAAAGAATTACCCTGATCCAGCTGCTGGAGACCCATCGCTGGAATATCAGCGATGTGCGCGAACGCTGGGTGTCAGCCGCAATACCCTGTATCGCAAACTGCACCGGCACAACATTACCCTGTCCACGCAGGGTAACCCCACCACCATCTGAAAAGCGGTACAATCAATTTACTGCACCGCAACACCGGCCCCAAAGGCCGGTGTCTTTGTTTTCCGCATGATCTGCACTACAAACCGGTCCCGGGCTTACCTGCCTGTCGGGCCCTCAGTCGGTAGCACACCCTACATTATTCTTACACTGCTTTGCCGTGGCCGGCCGGCGACGCGCGCCTGTACATATGTGGCGCGGCGACCGATGCCGCACGTTCATTATCTCAAGGACTATTCATGATGCAGGCCATCGCCCGCCTGAGCCAATTCGTTGGCAAGACATTTGTCATATGGGTATTGCTGTTTGCAATACTGGCTTTTTTCAATCCTGCCAGCTACGCCTGGTTAGGCAAATATATTGTCCCCCTGCTTGGCATCATCATGTTCGGCATGGGCCTGACCATTTCCAAAAACGACTTCGCCGAGGTATTCAAGCGCCTGGCACGGTTGCCATTGGCGTACTTGGTCAATTCATTATCATGCCAGGACTGGCCTGGCTGCTGGCTACCGGACTGAACCTGAGCCCTGAAGTCGCCGTGGGCGTGATTCTGGTTGGCTGCTGCCCGGGCGGCACCGCTTCGAACGTCATGACGTTTCTGGCACGCGGAGACATCGCCCTTTCCGTGGCGATTACTTCTGTCACCACCTTGCTGGCGCCAATCGTCACGCCCGGGTTGATCTATCTAATGGCCAGCCAGTGGCTGGATGTGAGCGCTGCAGCCATGTTCTGGTCCATCGTACAGGTCGTGATTCTGCCCATCGCTCTGGGACTGATTGCGCAAATGGTGCTCAAGGAAAAAGTGCAGGCCGGCGTAGCGTATTACCTCTGGTGTCGGTCGTAGCCATTGTTGCCATTGTTGCGGCTGTGGTCGCCGGCAACCAGGAAAAGATCGCAAGCAGTGGCCTGGAGATTTTTGCTGTCGTGATCCTGCATAATGGCCTGGGCCTGCTGCTGGGCTACTGGCTGGCAAAATTGTCGGGCCTGAGTGTCGCACAGCGCAAGACCCTGTCTATTGAAGTGGGCATGCAAAACTCCGGCCTGGGCGCCGCACTGGCAACGGCCCACTTCTCACCGGCAGCTGCCGTGCCAAGCGCGATTTTCAGCGTCTGGCACAACATTACCGGCCCGCTGGTCGCCACCCTGTACCAGCGTTTCAAAAACGATGACGCGACCTCTACGGCGCAAGACAAGGAACATCCGGTGTCAGACGCCACCGCAGCGCTACGCGATTAAGCGGTTAAGCAACCAGGCAACGAGTAACGAGCAATAGACCGGCCATGCCGGTCTATCGGCCCGGGCCGACAATAGCTCGTCGCGATACACCCAACCCAGACAGCACACATTATGCCCAGCCTGGGCATTTTCAGGCAACTTACCGCTGCCAATTCACTGCACTTTGTACCACGACAGTGGCCAGGCGCCCGCCAGCAATATTCAAACAGCTCTGTCAACCAAGTCGCCCGGCTTGCATGGTCAGCATGCACAATGCACACCATAATCACAACTGTGATTACGCCTTCCCTGCGCACGCCGTGCATTGCGCCGCTTTCTGCTTACAGCGCTTTTCCTACACGTCTTCTATCAAACGCTTGCCCAGCACCACAACCTCTGCGCTCTCGTAGCCCAGCGTGCGATAGAAATCCTGCACGCCGCTGTTGTCGTGCCTGATCATTAGCTGGATTTTCGGACAGCCTTTGCTGCGCAGCCTTTGCTCTGCCTGCAGCACCAGGCTTTTGCCCAGGCCTTGCGACTGATACTGCGGCAATACGGAAAGATAATAAATCCAGCCGCGATGCCCATCATAGCCTGCCATCACCGAGCCCAAAAGCTGCCCGTTGTGTTCGGCCACGATAAACAGCTCGGGCTCCTGCTGCAACTTGCGTTCGATATCCTTATGCGGATCGTTCCAGGGTCGAGTCAGTCCACAAGCCTGCCATAGTGCCACCGTCGCTTCGGTATCATCGGGATGAAACTGTCTGAATTGAATCTGCATCTGCCTTGCGCTCACGAGTATGGGTTTGTTCCGGACACAAAAGAATAGCACAGGCGCCAATGCGGGCAGTATCTATTATCGACCACAAGCGCAATCCGCTGATACCGGATTGTTAACCACAAGCGCCGCAGCCAAACCGTTAACGGATAAGTATATTTCCAAGCAAGCAATTAAATCATGCTTATCTTTTATTTCCCTCGGGACGATACCTTGCTTAACATCGTCAGACACTTGGGAGAATAAACATGAGCAACAATCAGACAGAAAACGTTGAAGCACCCTATGCATCGTTCACCTTACGGCGCGTTGCCGGCCATATCGGTGCCGAAATCGAAGGGCTGCGTATCTCGGGCGATCTGCAGCAAAACGTCATTGATGATATCGAGCGGGCTTTACTCACGCACAAGGTGATTTTTTTCCGCGGGCAGGCGCACTTGAACGATGATATCCACCAGGCGTTTGGTGCGCGCTTTGGCGTAACCGAAGCCCATCCGACCGTCCCGTCCCGCAAAGGAACCCGACTGTTCGAACTTGATGCCTCCAAGGGCGGTGGCCGCGCTGACTCCTGGCATACGGACGTCACGTTCAAGGCACACTACCCTAAAATCGGTATTTTGCGCGCCGTTACTGTGCCTGCATACGGCGGCGACACGGTATGGGCCAATACAGTTCGTGCTTATGACAAGTTGCCACCCGAACTGAAGGCGCTTGCCGAACAGCTATGGGCGGTTCACAGCAACGACTATGACTATGCCAAAGACCGTCAGGAGCTTGATAAGGCCAGACTTGAACACCATAAGAAGGTGTTTATTTCTGATCTGTACGAAGCTGAACATCCGGTCGTCCATGTCCATCCTGTCACCGGAGAACGGGCCCTGCTTCTGGGCCACTTCATCAAATCGCTGAAAATTTTCAAGCAGTGAATCGGCCCGCATGTTCGACTTGCTGCAAAGCCGTGTCACACGGCTGGACAATACCGTTCGCTGGCGATGGCGCCAACACGATGTTGCCATGTGGGATAACCGCGCCACGCAGCATTATGCAGTCAATGACTACGGGAATCAGCCAGGGTTGTACGACGCGTGACGGTTCAGGGGGCAGTAGCCACGTCAGTCCAGGGGCAACACAGCCGCACAAAAACTGCGCCACAAGACAGTGCACATCCCGAGCAAGCCAGCGGCGTTGTAGCGCCTGGATCATCGCCTGAGCCGGCCCTGGCATTCTGACTCAAGTGAGCGACAATGAACAACGTACCCAATAAATACCGCCACACCAGACGCCAGGCATTGCGTAAAATCGCAGCAACCGGACTTTCGCTGGCCGTGCCATCCTGGGCCATCGCATCCGGCAAAAAGCCGCTGGACGGCATTACCCTGAATGTTTCCACGTTCAGTGCAGCATACCCTGTCTTATTACGTCAGTGGATTGGCGAATTTGAGTCGCTGACCGGCGCCCGGATCAATTTTGACACGCCGTCCTTTCCGGTATACAACCAGCGCACCGATCTGGAACTATCAACGAAAGGCGCGGCCTATGATGTTGTCAACGTCACCTTCATCTACTCCAGCAGATGGATTAATTCGGGCTGGCTGACCCCGCTTGACGACTATATCGCCGATCCCAATCGCACACCCGCCGAGTGGGATCTCAATGATTTTGTGAAGGGTGCGCGCGAAGCAGAAACCGGCATAGACGGCAAGCTTTACGGTGTGCCCTGGACCTCGGAAGCGCTACTGCACGTTTCTTCAAGATTCGACCTGGTACAGGAGGCCGGTCTTGATTTTCCGGACACCACCGATGATCTGGTCAAGGTGCTGCGCGCGGTAAACAAAAAAGACAAAGTGGCCGGCTTTGTTGCGGACAATCATTATGGCTGGTCTTTTGTTCCTTATCTGCATGCTTTCGGCGCTGACATTTTCCGCAAGGTACCCGACGACCTGATGCCAACGCTTACCACCCCGGAAGCGGTTGCCGCTGTCGAATACTATGCGGGCCTGATCCGTGAGTTCGGCCCCAACGGCGCCCTCAGCTATACGCCTGACCAGGTAACGCAGGCGCTCAAGCAGGGGCGGGTCAATTTTTCGGATCATGGGCAACTGCATCTGGCGCAGTTGGGCGATCCGAAATCAAGTCGTACCTTGCACACAGTCAAGTTTGGCTTGGCGCCAAAAGGACCGGCCGGACGTTTTCCCGGCACCAGCGTACATGGCCTGGGTATACCGGCGGGTTCGAAAAACAAGGAGGCTGCCTGGACATTTATCCAATGGGCCCTGTCAAAAGAGATAACAGCCAAAGCAGTGGCCGCCGGCTATGGCTCGCCTGCACGATTGTCAGATATCAAGTCTGCAGCATTTCGCAAACGCCAGTTGATAAATGGTTCGGATCTGGCGCAATTGGCCCTTGAGAGTATTGACATGGCGTCAGCCAGCGGCCATATGAAATATCGTACCGTTTCCGTCTATCCCCAGATCGATCAGCAAATCAACAAAGTGATTCCTTTGGTCGTCACCGGCCAGTTGTCTGCAAAGCAGGCACTGGAACAGGCCCAGAACCAGGCGGTCGCCCAGTTGCGCCGCTCAGGTATCAAACTGTCATGAGATCAACAGCGCGTGGCAACGCCTCTTGCATACCGGTGTCGTGGGAGCAGTCTCGCAACAGATCATTTCTGCTGGGCCTGCTGCCTGCGCTCGCCGTGCTTCTGGTGATCACGCTGGCACCTGCTTTAGCGCTTTTTGTGACGAGCCTGACGCCGCTCAGTCTTGTGGATCCGACAGTTTCATTCAATTTTTCAGATCCACTGGTTAATTTTCGCCAACTCATGCAGGACGAGCGATTTCTTGATTCGGCCATCACCCAGTGCAAGCTCTCGCTCCTTACGGTCGCCATGCAACTGACGGCAGGCACAAGCCTGGCCTTGCTGCTTAACGGCAAATCCTCTGTCCTGCAATATGCACGCAGCGTCTTTTTGATTCCCATGCTGATTCCTCCTGTGGTGGTGGCGTTGATATGGAAGATCATCTACTCGCCGGACATCAGCCCCCTGCACCGGCTACTTGAGTTTTCGGGATTGACACTTGAGGCGCTCACGACCAACCCGCACACCGCATTATGGGCAATTGCGGTTGCGGACACCTGGCAGTGGTTCCCATTTACGCTATTGATGATACTGGCGTCGCTGCATATGCTGCCGGCCGATCCCGTAGAAGCGGCAAGAATGGACGGCGCAAGCCGGATACAGGTTCTGAGATACATTGTATTGCCGCACGTCCGGCCCGTGCTTGTCGTTTGCGGACTGTTCCGCCTGATAGACAGTTTCAAGGCTTTCCCGCTCATCTATATTCTGACAGATGGCGGCCCCGGTAATGTCACCGAAGTCAGCAACTATTACGGATTCACCCAAGCCTTTAATTTTTCATATTGGGGATACGGGAGTGCGATCGCCGTACTTATTCTTGCCGGCGTGTTCTTTTTGAGTCTGATTGTCACCCAATTTACCCGGAATTCACATGACCCAATCAAAAACACTTGAGCAGTACACGCAGCCGCTGGCAAGCCATGGTTTGGCTTACTCTGGCCTGCGTCATTGGGCAAGAAGCCTGGCCCGCAGCGTTCAGGTACTGCGGCGCTATGCCCGCACCATCACTGTGCTGCTTGTGATGCTTGTGATTATGCTGCCTGTCATATGGACAATTCACCTGGCATTCAAACCGGCACTGGAGATTTTTGACACAACACTCGGGTTCGTACCTACGCTGGAGAATTTTCAAAGCCTGCTCGCCGATGGCAGCTTTCTAACAGCACTGGGCAACAGTGTGTTGGTGAGCGTACTGTCCACCACATTTTCCATGCTGCTGGGTGTGCCGGCGGCATATGTGCTGACTCGTTGGAAATTCAAGGTGCGTAAACAGATCGCCCTGTGGATTCTGGTTACCAGGATGGCGCCACCTATCGCATTTACGATTCCATTTTTCCTGGCCTTTCGCTGGCTGGGTCTGCAAGACACGCTTGCCGGACTCACATTGATCTACATGACCTTCAACCTGGCCATCGTTATCTGGCTGATGCAGTCCTTTTTCGCGTCGGTTCCGGCCAGCCTGGAGGAGGCAGCCTGGCTGGACGGCTGTGGTGTATGGTCAGGGTTCTTGCGCATTACCCTGCCCCTTGCAGCACCTGGTCTTGCCTCTACAGCGATCCTGTGCTTTATCTTTGCATGGAGCGATTTTTTCTACGCCTTGGTGCTGACCCGGACACAAGCGGTTACGGCTACGGTTGCCATTGTCAATTTCCTTCAGTATGAAGGCTGGGAATGGGGAAAAATCTCAGCTGCAGGCACGCTGGTCATGCTGCCGGTATTGCTGTTCATGGTGATTATCCGGCGCTATTTGGTACATGGCCTGACCGCAGGCGGAATCAAGGACTGACTTTGGAAACACATTATGTCTGCTATTAAATTACAGAAGCTGGTAAAGCACTACGAGAACCGCGAGATCCTGCACGGCATTGATCTTGACATAGAAGATGGGGAGTTTGTCGCGTTGGTGGGCCCCTCCGGTTGTGGAAAATCCACGCTGTTGCGCACCATCGCCGGCCTGGAACCATTGTCGACCGGTACGATCACGCTTGGCCAGCGAGTGCTGAACGATGTAGCGCCGAAAGACCGTGATATGGCCATGGTATTTCAGAACTACGCGCTCTATCCTCATTTGAGCGTACGCGACAATTTGGGGTTTGCCCTTAAGATAAAAGGCGTTGACCGGCAGACACGATTTGCTCGGGTGACACAGGTTGCAGCAACGCTGGGACTGGAGCAGCAACTGGATCGCTTTCCGCGCCACTTGTCCGGCGGACAACGCCAGCGCGTGGCCATGGGCCGAGCAATTATTCGGCGCCCGCCGCCTTTCTGTTTGATGAGCCATTGTCTAATCTGGATGCAAAACTGCGCATACAAATGCGCACAGAGATCAAGGCGCTGCATCAGGAGCTGCGCACCACCACCATTTATGTCACCCACGATCAGGTCGAAGCAATGACCATGGCCGATCGCATCGTTGTTTTGCGAGACGGTCGGATCGAACAGATCGGTACACCCTTGCAGTTATATGATCGCCCGATCAATGCATTTGTTGCCGGTTTTATCGGATCGCCATCGATGAACCTGATCAGGGGAAGTCTGCATATAGGCCGACATGCTTCTTACGTGCTTACCGAAGAGGGATTTCAATTGCCCATACAGAACATCTCAGCTCATGCCCGGCCGCGCAATCGGTCATTTATGGCGTCAGGCCCGAACATGTGCGCACCGTAAAGGACGCGGGTCTTAAGGCCCAGGTGCTTGTCATTGAGCCGACCGGTAGCGAAACCCATGTCGCCGCCAGGCTGGGCAACAGCGATATTCTTATTTCACAAAGGGAGCGTTTATCCCTGAACGTCGGCAGTCCGATCCGGATTTTACCGATCATCGAACAGGCTCATCTGTTCGATGCCGACACCGGGCAACGTTTAAATTGAGGAACTGCCACTGGTGATTCAACAGGATGCGGCTTCAACCGCAATGGTGACCAGGATCATCACCATTGCATTTTGGCTACCAACGCACGCGCGGCGGGTCTTTCCATTCGCTGGTCAAACCCAGTCTGACCGACTGGGTCGCAGACAATTTCAACTGCTTGAACAACGCCAGGGAAGCGCGTTCAAAGTCAAAAGAGCGATTTACAATTCGGGTTCTGATACGTTGAGATTTATTTGAATCCGACACTGTCTTTCTCCTGTTCAACGTTATACAGTTACGGGGGAAACCAGCAGCAGCCCACAAGGAACTGCCAAGAGCTATCTTGGCTATCGCCGGCATTCGGATGCTGCTTAAGTTTGGTCAATATAGCATTGTCAGCATCAGGGCATCAAGTGCGCAGCTGATAGAATTTAGTCATTATTCTTATATCGTTATTCGTAATTTTTATCGCTTGTCATCAAGGCTTTTGCCTGTATCCGGCGACCGGAATGTATTGACCAATACCGTAGGCCGGATCCACATAGATATTGCGAATGCAGGCCTCTTTATCGCTGCGATGCAGCAAGTCTTCAACGCCCACTGATTGGCGTTATGGCCCTGATATTGAACGCGCAAAAAGCCAATCACAAGCGCGATAACGCTGCACAGCAAGATAATCACAGTTGTTATATTGAAGACTCTGTTTCAAAACAGTGATCCGCCGATGCTGTGCCATTAGCAGGAATACATGGCCAGTTAATCCTGACACAAGTCACGAATACAAGCCGGCCTGAGTGCCGGCTGCGAGACCGCCGAGAGCAAACGCAGGCCATTATCCTTGTGCTTCCAGCTCCAGTTGGGTTTTGTAACCCGCAAGATTCTTCTGCTCTTCCTTTTCCAGCGTCGGATAGCTCAAGTCCAGCGATTGCAATGTCTGCAGCACGGCGTCGGCCACGGCAAGACGTGCGTAAGGTTTATCGTTGCCTGGGATCACATACCAGGGTCCGGCTTCGCTCGCCGTGTTTTTAATCGTTTCCTCGTAAGCATGCATATACTCGTTCCAGAATTTTCGTTCCTCCAGATCGGCGCTTTCAAACTTCCAGTTTTTTGCCGGGTTATCAAGCCGCTCCAGAAAACGCTTTTTCTGTTCTTCCAGGGAAATGTGCAGGAAAAATTTCAGCACCTTGGTGCCATTGCGGTCCATGTGCTTTTCGAAATGACGAATATCTTCAAACCGCTCGTCCCAGATATTTTCTGTCAGGCAGGCTTTGGGTAGATGCTGGCCATCAAGTATGGTGGGATGAACACGCACCACCAGTGTTTCCTCATAATAAGAACGATTGAAAACACCGATATTGCCGCGCTGGGGCAGGCATTTGCTGGTGCGCCACAAAAAATCGTGCCCCAACTCCTCTTCCGAGGGGCGCTTGAACGAATAGACTTCGCAGCCCTGGGGGTTGACGCCGGACAGCAGGTTCTTGATTGTCGAATCCTTTCCGGCTGCATCCATTGCCTGAAAAACCAATAGCAATGACCAGCGATTATCGGCGTAAAGAACATTCTGTAAATCCGCTATGCCTGCCACATATTCCTGCAATTTCTTTTGGGCATCTTTTTTATCGGGCTCGACGTCCGGATCTGTGAGGCATTTTTTCAAACTGAATTTTTTTCCATTAGTAATACGAAAGTGATCAGAGAAACCGGTTTCGGGCAATGCAGCCATCAAATGCTCCTGAGTGTTAGGCGGATATGCAAGCTATGGGATGAAATCCGATTCTACTGTAACATCGCTTGCGCCACAGCGGGGTTCACAAACCTGAGCAAGAACGCCCGGTGCTGGCGCTCTGGCTACCATGTGTATAAGTGCCGTTGATCAAATAGTGATCAGAAATCGAAAACACTTTCAATATCATGCACTTGTCGATGTTTTACAGAATTATTAAAATCCTATCCACATCATTCTCAACATATTCTGTTGATAAGCGAGACTTCTGTCCACATAAGGATAAAGTTGTGGGTAAGATGTGGTCAACATGTGATTAAGTATTGAATAACTATGGCAACCGTCATTAAGCTGCTTTTGATCGTTATCATCCTCTGGTGGATTGGACGATTTTTCAGCCCGGCCCTGAACCAGTTATGGTCTCGCAGTGTCGGTGCAAGTTTTGTATGGATCAGGCAGAACGGATCACTAATGATGCGCTGGATCGTGATCGCGGGCCTGTTATTGGCAGTGGTTATTATTTATCAATGGCAGTAAGCCATCCTGCTCTGTTGATATTGGCTCTACGATTACGCAGCCGCGGCATCAGCCACAGACACTGATAATGGGCTACATATCCCAACCGCAGCTGCTGTTGCTATTGCAGGCGGCAGCTCGAGTACGATAAAACAAATCGGAAGAGGTGCTCAGCAACACGGAGAGAGCGACAAGCCCGGTACATTCATTGCGCCTTGCTGCGCCATACCTGGCAAAAAAAACCGTGCACCGGTTAAACCGGGCACGGCTTTCTACTTATCAACAAGGTCAGCGCTTATAAAGGCTTTATGACCTGTCGGTAATACTATCAAACACCACGTGAGGCACGTTTGCGTTCGTGCTCCAGCAGATGACGCTTACGCAAACGGATATTTTTGGGCGTCACTTCCACCAGTTCGTCTTCGTCGATGAACTCCACCGAGTATTCCAGGTTCAGCTTGATTGGCGGCACCAGGCGCACGGCCTCATCGGTGCCCGAAGCGCGCACGTTGGTCAGCTGTTTACCCTTGATTGGATTAACCACCAGATCATTATCACGACTGTGAATACCAATGATCATGCCTTCGTACAGGGCTTCACCCGGCGACACAAACATGCGGCCACGATCCTGCAATTTCCACAAGGCATAGGCAACCGCGTCACCATTATCCTGACTGATCAGTACACCGTTGCGACGCTCGCCGATACTGCCTTCACGCACAGGCGCGTAGTCGTCGAAAATATGGCTCATCAGACCGGTACCGCGGGTCATGGATAGAAACTCGCTCTGGAAGCCGATCAGGCCACGCGCAGGAATGCGATATTCCATACGGGTGCGACCACGACCGTCCGATTGCATGTCCAGCAGTTCGCCCTTGCGACGACCCAGCTCTTCCATCACGCCGCCTGGTGATCATCTTCCAGGTCAACTGTCAGCAGCTCCATCGGTTCATGACGAACGCCATCAATTTCCTTGTAAACCACGCGCGGTCGCGACACGGCCAGCTCAAAGCCTTCACGCCGCATGTTTTCAATCAGAATCGTCAGATGCAGCTCGCCTCGGCCCGATACTTCAAAGACGGTGTCGTCTCCGGTATCCCGTACACGCAGCGCCACATTGGATTTGAGCTCCAGGTTCAGGCGATCGCGGATCTGGCGGCTTGTCACGAATTTGCCTTCACGGCCGGCCAGCGGCGATGTGTTGACCATGAAATTCATGTTCAGGTTGGTTCGTCAATCTTGAGCATAGGCAATGGCTCAGGATGGTTGGGATCGCACAAGGTGCAGCCAATACCAATCTCTTCGATGCCATTGATCAGGACGATGTCGCCGGCGTCGGCGCTTTCAACCTGCTCACGTTCCAGGCCCTTGAATTTCAATACCTGGTTGACGCGGCCCTTGCTCTGCTCACCGTCTTCACCAAAACGAACCATCACTTCCTGGCCAGGACGAATCCGACCACGGTTGATACGGCCTACACCGATCTTGCCGACGTAGCTGTTGTAGTCAAGCGAAATGATCTGCAACTGCAGGGGCGCCTCTTTGTCATCGTTACGCTGAGGTACATATTGCAAAATCGCATCAAACAGCGGACGCATATCGCCTTCGCGAACATCATCAGTCAGACCCGCATAACCGCTCAGCCCGGAAGCATATACGATTGGGAAATCAAGCTGTTCTTCGGTCGCGCCAAGTTTGTCAAACAGATCAAACGTGGTATCGATGGCAAAATCAGGCGTGCGCCAGGGCGGTCAATCTTATTGACAACCACAATCGGCTTTAAGCCAGGGCCAGTGCTTTTTTGGTCACGAAACGGGTCTGCGGCATCGGGCCTTCGACCGCATCTACCAGCAGCAGCACGCCATCAACCATGGACAGTACTCGCTCTACCTCACCGCCAAAGTCGGCATGTCCCGGAGTGTCAATAATATTGATGTGTGTGCCTTCATATTCCACGGCACAGTTTTTGGACAGAATCGTGATACCACGTTCTTTTTCAATATCGTTCGAGTCCATGACACGCTCAACCATCGCCTGGTTGTCCCGGAATGTACCGGACTGACGTAAAAGCTGATCAACCAGCGTTGTTTTCCCATGGTCAACGTGCGCAATAATCGCAACGTTACGGAGCGCTCGGCTCATAATGTATCTTCCTTTT
The DNA here is from genome assembly GCF_000219915.2 of Advenella kashmirensis WT001. Classification (NCBI taxonomy): domain Bacteria; kingdom Pseudomonadati; phylum Pseudomonadota; class Betaproteobacteria; order Burkholderiales; family Alcaligenaceae; genus Advenella; species Advenella kashmirensis. Next base: position 2,789,306 of record NC_017964.1, read on the forward strand.
GTCGTATATTGGACGGCAGCAGGCCGTCCGGTATTTCATTTAGCGGTATCAGGGGTGTCAGCCTGTTTTCCATCTGTTCGAGCTGGTCTATCGTCGTGGCACCGGTCAGATCGAAAGGACCGACACGCGTTCTGCGCAAAGCGGTCAAGTGAGCGAAACAGCCCAGCGCCCGACCAATATCCTGGGCCAGTGTCCTGATATATGTACCCTTGCTGCAATCGACAGCCAGCACCATCGAGGTTTCGTCCAGGGCCTGCACCTGCAGGTCATGGATCACTACCGCGCGCGGCTCTCTTTCCAGTACTATTCCCTGACGGGCATATTCATAAAGCGGGCGCCCGTCACGCTTGAGCGCCGAATGCATTGGCGGAATCTGTAGTATTGAACCGCGAAACTGTGGCAATACCATGTCGATTTTTTCACGGGTTACCGATTCGGCTGTCAGTTGTGCCTGTTGTACAACAGTGCCGGTCAAGTCGCCTGAATCGGTTTCCGTGCCAAACTGCAATGTCGCAATGTAGGACTTGTCGGCATCCAGCATGGTCCCGCAAATTTTTGTTGCCTTGCCAAAACAGCAAACCAGCAAGCCGGTCGCAAATGGATCCAGCGTGCCGGTATGGCCCCCTTTTTTCGCATCCAGCATGCGACGCACGCGTTGCAGCGACTGGTTGCTGGAATATCCGAACTGCTTGTCCAGCAAAAGGACGCCGTCGATCTCCTGCCCGCGTTTTCTTCCCATCGCCTGCCCTGATGTTACTTGCGATCGTCTTTGGTGTCCGGTAGCGGATCGACGCTTTCCGGATAGTCTTCCGGCCGGTTGGCGCGGTCGATCAGTTGTGTCATTTCAATACCGCGCGCCAGCTGATCGTCATGGAAAAAACGCAGCGTAGGAACAGTGTGGATATGCAACATCTTGAACAACAGGGAATGCAGCCAGCCTGCTTTCTCATTAAGCAGGGCAGCCGCCGTTTCCGGTTCAGCGCCAAGTACGGTGAACCATACCTTGGCGTGCGCGTAATCGGCCGACAAATCCACGCCTGTCAGAGTAATCAGGCCCGAGCGCGACATATCGAGCTCGCGCTGAATCAGCACTGCCAGATCTTTCTGGATCTGCTCGGCCAGACGGACGTTCCGGTTTGCACCGGAGGATTTATGACGGTTCATAATAATTTACAGTGTGCGGGCAATTTCTTTGATTTCAAAAATTTCAAGCTGATCGCCAACTTCGATATCGGAATTGCCACGCAAGGTGATACCGCAATCGAAGCCGGACTTGACTTCCTTGACGTCATCCTTGAAGCGCTTGAGAGAATCGAGCGAACCGGTCCAGTGCACCACGTTGTTACGCAACAAGCGCACTTGTGAATCACGACGGACCACGCCTTCGGTGACCATACAACCGGCCACTTTACCGATACGGGAAATACTGTAGACCTCGCGGATTTCAACCATACCGATCACTTCTTCACGCTCTTCAGGCGCCAGCATGCCGGACATGGCATTGCGAACGTCATCGACCGCATCGTAAATGATGTTGTAGTAACGCACATCAATACCGTTAGTCTCAGCCAGTTTCTTGGTGCTCTGGTCTGCACGGACATTGAACCCGATCACAACAGCATTGGAGGCAATAGCCAGGTTGATGTCGCTCTCGGTAATGCCGCCGACTGCCGCGTGCACAACCTGGACACGCACTTCGTCGGTTGACAGTTTGGTCAGGGACTGCACCAGCGCTTCCTGGGAACCCTGCACGTCGGTCTTGACGATCAGCGACAATGTCTGCATGCCTTCGCCAATGTTGTCGAACATGGATTCGAGTTTTGCTGCCTGCTGTCTGGCCAGTTTGACGTCACGGAACTTGCCTTGACGGAACAGCGCGATCTCGCGCGCCTTGCGCTCGTCAACCAGCACCAGCACCTCGTCACCTGCCTGAGGCACTTCTGTCAGACCCTGGATTTCAACAGGAATAGCCGGACCGGCTTTGGTAATCGGTTTACCGTTTTCATCAAGCATGGCACGCACGCGGCCAAAGCTTGCGCCGGCCAGCAATGCATCGCCACGATTGAGCGTACCGCTTTGCACCAGAATGGTGGCCACCGGACCGCGACCCTTATCAAGGCGCGCTTCGATCACGATACCCTTGGCTGGTGCGTCTACCGGCGCTTTCAGCTCAAGAATTTCGGCCTGAAGCAACACGTTTTCCAGCAATTCATCGATGCCCTTCCCTGTCTTGGCCGAAACCGGCACAAAGGGAACGTCACCGCCATATTCTTCGGGAACCACTTCTTCAGTAACCAGTTCCTGCTTAACGCGTTCCGGATTGGCTTCGGGTTTATCGATCTTGTTGACTGCCACAACCATGGGCACACCAGCCGCTTTCGCGTGATGGATCGCCTCTTTGGTTTGTGGCATCACGCCGTCATCGGCCGCCACAACGAGAATGACAATGTCGGTAGCCTTGGCGCCACGGGCACGCATGGCGGTAAACGCCTCGTGGCCCGGGGTATCCAGGAACGTCACCATGCCGCCTTCGGTCTGAACGTGGTAGGCACCAATATGTTGCGTAATGCCGCCGGCTTCGCCCGAGGCCACTTTGGCACGGCGAATGTAATCGAGCAGCGAGGTTTTACCGTGGTCAACGTGACCCATGACAGTCACCACCGGTGCACGTGGCAGCAACTCTGCGTCTGCACCTGTATCACCGATATCCAGGAACGCTTCGGGATCGTCAAGCTTGGCAGCAATCGCATGATGCCCCAGCTCTTCGACCACAATCATGGCGGTTTCCTGATCCAGGACCTGATTGATGGTGACCATCTGGCCCAGCTTCATGAGCTCTTTGATCACTTCGGCAGCTTGACAGACATTTTGTGGGCCAGATCGGCCACAGTAATAGTCTCGGGCACGTGAACTTCACGAGCAATAAATTCGGGTGTAGATGGCTGATTCACCTGTGCGTGCTGGTGCTTATTGCGACCGCGTGATCCACCACGACCACCGGAAGAGCGCCAGCCGTCTTCCTTGCCTGCGGGACCGGCGCGTTTTTCAGCAACGGCTTTTTTCCCGCGAGACTGTTCGTCTGACCATTTCTTGTCTGTTTCAGCAGGCTTGTGCGAGCCAGGAGCAGCAAGGGTTTTGACATCCTTCTTGCCGGCCTTTTTAGTGGCTTCTGCCCCTTCGGCAGTAGGCGTGGCGCGCAGTACTTTACGCGGCTTGTTCAACATGTCGCGCAGGGCGGCAGCCTCGGCTTCAGCCTGGCGGCGCGCTTCATCGCGACGGGCATCGGCGGCTTCGCTGCGCGGGGCCACAGGTTTGCGGGCGCCTGTTGCGGCACGCGATGTGTCAGGCTGACGCGGTTTGGTCTGCTCGCTGCGAACCGTTTCAGGCTTGGCCTGATCCCGGGTGCCTGGGTTGTGCGCATCGGCAGCGGCCGGCGCACGATCTGTTGCCGACGGATCCGCAGCAGCTTCTGAAGCCGCAGGCGTTGCCGTACTTTGCGCTGGCTTTGGTTCCGTTGCCTGAGCAGGCGACGCAGCCGCTTGTTCAGTGGCCGTCTGCGCAGTCTCTGCTGGCGCCTGAACAGCTGCAGCTGGCGCTTTTTGCGTTTCCTGCGATTCCTGTACTTTTTCGCCTGCGGCTGGCTGGGTCGCCTCGGCCTGCGAGGCCGCCGCTTGGCTGGCCGTTGCGGATTCTGGTGCCGGTACGGAGGCTGGTGCTGGCGACGCTGTCGCTTCAACCGGAGCCGTCGCGGCTACCTGAGTATCGGCAACAACCGGTGCTGCAACCTGCTCAGAACCGACAGCTGCGGCAGTCTCGTTTGTTTCAGGTGCATCGGCTGCATCTGACTTGGCCTCAGTGACATCCCGTTTGACGAAGACGCGTTTTTTACGTACTTCGACCTGAATGGTCCGCGAACGGCCGGAGCCATCCGCCTGACGGATTTCTGATGTTTCGCGACGAGTGACGGTGATTTTTTTTCCATCTTTTGCACCATGCGCACGACGCAGCGAGTCCAGAAGTTTCGCTTTGTCGCTTTCGGTCACGACATCTTCCACCGATTTCAGATTCACGCCAGCCGAGCGAAGCTGTTCAAGCAACACATTCGCTGGCATTTTGAGTTCGACGGCAAACTGGTTTACGGTATTACTGGGCATTAAGTTCTCTCTTCCCTTACAACGTTTCAATTACTGGCTGATGGCCACTGAGCAAAGTGTGAACTTCGTTATTCAGGGCTGGATCGACAAAGCCGCTGGCATAGAGTGCATCGCCTGCACGGTAGCCAACCATGCGACGATACACACTCAACAGTGCTACCCCGCAATCACTTTTCGTCGTCATCAAACCAGTGCGCCCGGGCGCGCATGATAATTTCGCTGGCCTGTTCATCTGTCATACCCGTGATTTCAGCCAGTTCGTCGGTCGCAAGTTCGGCCAGATCATCAAGCGTTGCCACGCCGGCGTCGCCCAAAGTGGCAACCAGTTCCGGGGTCATGCCTTCAAGATCCAGCAAATCCTGCGCTGTTTCAACCCGCTCTTCCTGGGCAATGGCCTCGGTCAGCAGGGCAGTACGTGCGCGGTTGCGCAATTCGTTGACGGTTTCTTCATCGAAGCCATCAATTTCCAGCAATTCCTGGATAGGGACATAAGCCACTTCTTCCAGTCCGGTAAAGCCTTCATCAATCAGAATATCAGCTACCTGTTCATCGACATCCAGGCGCTCCATGAACATGGCGCGCTGGCCTGTGCGCTCTTCCTGCTGGCGATTCTGATTTTCTTCCGGTGTCATGATATTGATCTGCCAGCCGGTCAGATCAGAAGCCAGACGCACGTTCTGACCACGCGAACCAATCGCTTTGGGCAGATTTTCGGCGTCGACAACCACATCCATGGCATGCTTGTCTTCATCTACAACAATGGATTCGACCGCGGCCGGCGCCAATGCGCCGATCACGAATTCGGCCGGTTCGTCGGCCCACAATACGATATCGACCTGCTCTCCGCCCAGTTCGTTACGAACGGCGGTAACGCGCGAGCCACGCATACCCACGCATGTACCGATGGGGTCAATACGCTTGTCATATGCCACAACTGCAATTTTAGCGCGAAGTCCGGGGTCGCGGGCCGCTGCCTTGATTTCAAGCAAACCCTGTTCGATCTCGGGAACTTCATTCTCAAACAGCTCACGGATAAATTCTGGAGCGGTGCGCGACAGCAGGACCTGCTGCCCTCTTGCCGTACGGTCAACCTTGGCAACCCAGGCGCGAACCCGGTCACCTACGCGCAGATTCTCTTTGGGAATCATTTCGGAACGAGGCAGGCGCGCTTCAATCTTGCCCGTTTCAATAATGGCGTCACCCTTGTCGAGCCGCTTGATGGTCCCGGAAATAATGGTCTCGCCACGATCCAGGAAATCGTTCAGCACCTGTTCTCTTTCGGCATCGCGAATTTTCTGGATGATTGCCTGTTTGGCAGCCTGGGCCCCGATACGACCGAACTCAATCGGTTCGAGCGGCTCCTCAAGATATTCGCCTTCCTTGATACCAGGCTGAATTTCCTGCGCTTCAGAAAGCAGTTCCTGGCGATCCGGCTCCTGCAGACCTGCCTCATCAGGCACCACCAACCAGCGTCTGTAGCCCTCATGCGAGCCATTCGAACGATCAATATCGACACGAATATCGGCGTCTTCCTTAAAACGTTTTTTCATCGCAGAGGCAAGCGCGTTTTCAAGCGCACCAAATACGACCTCACGCGATACGTTTTTTTCACGTGCCAATGCATCTACAAGCAGAAGAATTTCGCGACTCATCGCTTTTTACCCTTGAAATCAAGAACCGGATCCAGCTTTGCTTTTTCGATATCATCGAAAGCAAATTCAATTGTCTGTGTCTCGTTCTTTTTAATGTCAAATTCCAGACAGAATGTCTCTGTCGGCGCACCATCTGAACTATCTTTATGCCGCAGAATGCCGGTAAATACCTTGCGATTGTCCTGCGGTTCCCTTAATTTTACTTCCACACGCGCCTGCTGCGCAGCAAACCGATCAAAATCGCGACGCGTGCGCAACGGCCGGTCTACACCCGGAGAGCCCACTTCAAGCCGCTTATATTCGATGTTTTCCACTTCGAATACGCGCGACAATTGCCGCGACACCTGTTCGCAGTCTTCAATCGTAATCCCGCCCTCGCGGTCGATCGTGACCCGCAACAGCCCAGTGCAGCCCGTTCGACATCAACGAGTTCAACACCAAGGCCGGCGATTGCCTGTTCGGTAAGTGTGTATAAATCAGTCATACAATAAAAAATGGGCCTTTTCCAGCCCATTGTTGATTACAGTTATGCGCGCAAAAAAAACCGCAGATGCAGCAATTTGCAGATGCAGCCATTTGTTGGCAGCCTACCCGACATTTCCATCCGGCCAGACCCATAAAAGCCGCTTGCCTGAAAAAATAAGGTATACATAGCTGTTTCTGGTTATTGTTTTGGTACCGGGCACGAGCGCAGAGCACCTTGCCGCCCCTCCGGCGTTGCATCTGATCAAAGACCGAGCAAATCTACCTTGCGGCTAAACTACCGTGAACACTGCGCACAACGCCCTTTACAATGCATTAAGACAAACCCTTTTGGGCCACCTTAATTTGAGCCGCCTTAAGGCAAGCACAACAAGCACAGGCACAAAACACTAACCAGGCAATTAGTTAATCAGAAATTATAACAGAATAATCAATACTTTACTATTTATTCAACATAACATCAATTTGGTCCGCGACAAGCGCTTACATTCATCCGCAGTACCGCAGACCATGGTACATCTGCCTATCGTCCGTTACGATTGCGACCAATAAACCCCAATTGAGATTCATGCGCAGACGGGCCGGACGGCTGCCATTCATCACGACTACGCGATGACGCCTGGCGGGTATTGGAGCGCCCGCCGGCATTACCGCCGCGTCCGCCGCCTTTGCCATTACGAGGCTGCTCGCTCTTGTCGGCCTGCCGCGCGCCGTTGCGACCTTCGCCACGCCCCTCAGTTGGTCCGCTCTGACGTCGGTTATTGTATAACCCGGTACCAGCACGACCCTGACGGGGCGCGCCAGCGCCAGGCGCGGCGGTCCCTGGGCGGCCATTACCATTACCACGCCCGTGCGCCGAACGCCCGCCCGGCGCATGAGATCGCACCTTGACCGGCGTCTCAAAACCCGGAGGCATGGCATTATCGTGGGAAATAGGCTGGCGCGGCCGGCGATGATCTGAGCTGTCTTCCTCTTTGACCAATCCGGTCTGGATCATCAACGCCGTGACCAGCGCCGGATCCAGCTCTTCCCAGCGACCGCGCTTCAGATTGCGAGGCAGCACGATGTCGCCAAAACGGGTGCGAATCAAGCGACTGACCGTCACACCCACAGCCTCGAACATGCGTCGCACTTCACGATTGCGACCTTCCTGCAACGTAACCCGGAACCAGCGGTTACTCCCTTCGCCACCAATAAATTCCATACTGGTAAAGGATGCTGCGCCATCTTCCAGCACAATGCCGGTAACCAGGCTTTCACGCTGAGCGTCCGTCATCTCTCCCAGCACACGCACCGCATACTCGCGTTCGTTACCAAACCGCGGATGCATGAACCGGTGCGCCAGATCGCCCGAAGTGGTAAATATCAGCAACCCTTCGGTATTCAAGTCCAGCCGGCCTACAGAAATCCACTTGCCAGTGCGCATTTTGGGCAAACGCGAAAACACAGATGCACGACCTTCGGGATCGTCATGACTGACAATTTCTCCGGCAGGTTTGTGATACAGGATAACGCGCGGCGGACGCTTGGCATTGGGCCGCATCACCAACTGGCCATTTACCCGAACCTGATCCTGCGACCCGACTCGCTGGCCAATGTGAGCAGGCTCACCATTGACCGACACGCGACCGGCGATAATCAACTCCTCCATATCCCGACGTGAACCGACACCGGCATCCGCCAATACTTTATGCAGCTTGGGATTGACGGCATCGCTATTGAGAATCTTGTTCAGTTTCTGCTCAAGACGCGCAGTGCCATCAAGATAAGCCAGCGCCTGATCCGCATCCTGCTCATCCTGGGCCGCGGTAAAGGGGCTGCCCACCTGCTCCTGGCGTTCCGGACGTGCCTGAGGCGTACGCCCCTTGCCGCCGGGGCCCTGCGCCCGGCGCACGACGCGGGCGCGGCTGCGCTTTCTTGACTGGCGCAGCACTCACTTCGGCCGCCACTTCGAGCTGCTCGGTTTTTTCCACCACCGCATCGGCGCGACGGCGACGAAACGGCGTGCGCAACTTGCGCCCCTTGCCTTTCTGACGCGCATCGGCCTCAGGTGCCGCACCGGTCAGGTCGGCTCCCTGAATCGTAATTACTCTGGTGACAGAATCATTGTCGTATTCGTTTGAACGGTTTGAACGCGTTTCATTTGAATTATTTTCCGCATCAACGTGATCCGAACTATTCATTATGTTGGTAACTCCAAAAAACTATGTTTTATTCTTTAAATCGTCGTTTTGATTATCACTCGCCTCCCGGTCTGATGAAATGTCATCAGCAGGATCAACGCTATGATCGTCTGGCTGTTCATTTTGCGATGTCGAATCTGGGTCGAACCCAGCCGGCATCTCTTGGGCGGCTGATGCTGTCTCGTCTGCAGCAACCATCTCTTCGGTCACATCGCCGCAGGCAACGCGCTCTTGAGTCTTTCCGGTATTCTGCGCTTGCGCGCTGGCAGCAGGAACAAATCCGTCTGCACCAATATTGCCTTCTTCTGATACTTCGCTGATTTCATCAGAGCTTTCATCGGTCAATTCCGATACATCACTGGTCGATTCGGCCATCACATCGGGCAACCGATACGCTGACTCGGACACGACCTGGATATCAGCATCATCGCCATCAACCTCTGCCAGCGTCGACTCAGACAGGGTTGAATCAATCTGCACCGAGCCGACCGCATCGGGCGCTGACGCGTCAGATGCAGAGTCATCGGAACCCATTTCTGATTCTACCTGCTCCTGAGCAGGTTGTTCCGAAGCCGTGATATTCATATCCAGCCCGGACAAATCCGGCATGCCCGCCTCGCCACTTTCCAGTACAGGCAAGTCATCAAGCGCTTTGAGTCCAAGATCATCGAGAAACTGCTTTGTCGTGCCCAGTAACGCCGGACGCCCAGGGGCATCGCGATGTCCTAACACGTCTATCCAGCCGCGCTCTTCTAACGTTTTGATGATTTGTGATGAAACCGTGACCCCGCGAATATCTTCTATGTCTCCGCGAGTGACAGGCTGACGCCAGGCAATAATTGCCAAAGTTTCCATGACTGCCCGTGAATATTTGGGCGGCTTCTCTGGATTCAGGCGTTCTAAATACTTTTGCATCTCGGGTCGGCTTTGAAAACGCCAACCACTTGCCAATTCCGATAATTCTAAACCTTTATCTGCCCATTCGTCTTGCAATACCTGCAACTGTTGCTTAATTACATCATTGTCAATTTCATCCAAATCACTAAACAACTTGCGCAAATCCCCTATTTTCATAGGCTCATCGGCGCACAGCAAGGCGGTTTCTAGGATTTTTCGAGATAAATTCTGGTCCATGATATGTCGCTTTGTATTATCAGACTTGCATCATAACTCAAAATGGGCTAATATTCTTTTCTTACACAGACGCGGGGTGGAGCAGTCTGGCAGCTCGTCGGGCTCATAACCCGAAGGTCGTAGGTTCAAATCCTGCCCCCGCAACCAGATTCAAAAAATGGCCCAAGTGCATATTAAAAAGCACTTGGGCCATTTTCATTTTCCAGCCCCCTGCCTTTATCTTGTTTGTGCGGCACCCTCTGCCGGCCACCTGACCACGGTCATCAGCTGTCTACAATATTGCAACGAATCAGTCGGGACAAAACTGATTTACCTGTGTCCTTTGAGGCCGCGCAACCCTATTTAAAACAACGCTTGGCCGTAATCATGGCGCCATGACAACATGGCTAGCGCAGCGTACCGCCAAAGAACGATACCCCTTTTGTTTAATATCGCGATTTTTCCCGAACGCATCCCTTGCAGTCAATCCGCAATCGTAAATGTTGGACCTCAACCGAGATGACAGGGATTTGTGGGGCAGATAGATTGTCTCAAAATCATAATACCGTTGACAATTGAACATGCCGACTCATAAGCATTTGATTTTATTGACGAATTATTTCACTACTCGAAACAAAATTATCCGTTGATTTTCACCTTATATTTGTTAATAATCAGTCTGTTAAATATTTCAATTATTTACAAACAGTAAGGGTGAATAAGCAACCTCGCCCGTCCAGAACAAAAATTAACCAGTTAACAGGATAGGTGAGACATGGCTACAGTAGATATTGACCTTACAAATCAAGGCGTCGGAATAATAGATCAAAGCGACTATGACGGCGATACAGTATTAAATGTTCTTTCGGATGGCTATTCGGTTCTGGATGTTCGTAATGAGAACGGGCCAACAGGCGATGTTCTCGAGGTTCAATATACCTACGTGACTCAGGATGTTGACCATGATTTTTTGCATTTATACGAAAATTCACATGTCAAGTTGTTGTCTCCCATCAATCAGGCTGAAAATTTTTCTCATGGTTTCCAAGTGGACGATAATGCAACACTGGAAATTTCCAATGAATTTCTCTCCAGCATGCCCGCTGGACAAGAATACGTTATTGAAGGCGCTGGTGACACAATCATTGATGCGACCGGCCTGGACGTAAGTACGCTCAATATCCAGTACGGCCCGTCCGAATATAGTCACTTGTCATTCGTGGGCGCCGATTACGTAGAATACGATCAACTCTTAGGCACATCACTGGTCTTCAAGGATTATCAGGCAACATTGTCGGAGAGGTGAGTTTAAGAGGCCAAATGCTTAGCCCCAATCAGCCACTATATATTGACCCTGCCAAGTTTCAGATTAACGGTGGCACCGTTTATTACGCCTGCTATCTGAAAGGCACTCATATTGCAACGCCAGTTGGTGAAACTAGAATCGAAAGCCTCAAGGCGGGCGATCAAGTTTTGACAGCTGGCGGCGGAACGGCCACCGTGAAATGGATCGGATACCGAACCCTGTTCAAAAAGCGCATTCCGGAACAAGATGCGAAACGAGCTTTCCCTATCCTATTTAAGAAAGGCTGTATCGCCGACAACGTGCCGCATTGCGACCTGGTCATGTCTCCGGGCCATCACGTTTTCTTTGATGGCTACTTGGTGCCGGCTATGGCCCTGGAGAACGGCATTTCAATTGCGCAGCAGTTCGACATGCAATCGTTCCAGTATTTCCATGTGGAGCTCGAGCAGTTCGACATCCTGCTGGCCGAAGGTATGCCCGCTGAATCGTACGTCGATACGGGTAACCGCAGGATGTTTCAGAACGCACATCACGTCGCAATGAATCCAGATTTCGGACCCGCAACTGGCCGACCTGACATACCCGGCATCACGTTGATTCGCAAAGGTCCAGTACTGGAAGGGATTCGTGCAAAACTACTTGAGCGCGCCAATTGGATGCAAGTTCCAAAAGGACAAAAGCGAGCTGGGTAAAAGATGCTCTGCGCTCAGCGCCGCGCCGTCAATTGATATCGCTTACGATTCGCTGGCGCTGCAGGATCCGAGCGCCCGACGCTACGAGTGCAAGGTCAGGCATGACTTTGAAGTTACGCAGTGGCATGCATAACATCTATTCATCTGGACTGTGTCGGCCTTAATCTCTGCACTCCCGAGCAACGGCATCAATCACCACTCCCTGCTGCCGGTAATGGCAGCGCGGTTTTGTAGCGGACCTGCTTGAGCGCAAAACTGGATCTTATTTTTTCTATTTCCGGCATTGGTGACAGCTGCTCTATGATGAAATGCTCCAGCGACTCAATATCCGGCACGGCCACCCGGATCAGATAGTCAGCATCGCCGGACATCAAATAGCACTCCATGACTTCGTCCCGCGAACAAACCCGCGATTCGAACGCCTGCAACGACGTGCGATCCTGGCGCTTGAGGCTGACCGAGATGAAAACGTTTAAATGCAAACCCAGTTTCTGGGCATCCAGCAACGCAACGTATTGCCGGATGATGCCCGCCGAATGCAGGGCCTTGACCCGCGCCAGGCACGGGGATGGCGAAAGATGCACGCGTTTTGCCAGCTCCACGTTTGAAAGATTGCTATCGCTCTGCAGCTCTTTCAGTATTTTCAGGTCAATATCATCAAAGCTCATTATGCCGCCATCTATTGATTTAAAAAAATTAAATGCTGAATATTGGACAATTTTACAGCATAATCAGTTAAATATATTGTCTTCTATAAATTATAATATAGCCATCACGGAGACAATATCATGAACGATTTCAGCCTTGCCTATAACCCCCGGCACTTGAGCTCAGGAACAGACGACGATGACCCGCTTGAAACCGAGGAATGGTGTGATGCCCTTGCCTCTGTAACCGCCGCGTCGGGGCCTGCCAGAGCCAAGCATCTGCTCAATGTCCTGCTCGATACAAGTCGCGATCTGAACATTCCCTGGCAACCCGCTATCGGAACGCCCTATATCAATACGATACCGGCAAATAAACAGGAGCCCTTTCCTGGCAATCTGGAAATCGAAGAAAAACTGGCGTCCATTATGCGATGGAATGCGCTGGCCATGGTGGTGCGCGCAAATGGTCAGTTTGCCGATCTGGGCGGCCATATTGCCAGTTACGCCAGCGCCGCTGATTTGTTTGAAGTCGGCTTTAATCACTTCTTTCGCGCTCCCCAAGACGGTGTGGCAAGTGATCTTGTCTTTTTTCAGCCCCATTCCTCACCGGGTGTTTATGCACGCGCTTTCCTGGAAGGCCGGCTGGATGAGCAAAATCTATTGCACTATCGGCAGGAAATAAAAGCAAAACGCGCAGGCGTCATGGGCCTGTCCAGCTACCCTCACCCATGGCTGATGCCCGATTTCTGGCAATTTCCCACAGGATCCATGGGCATTGGCCCGATCAGCTCGATTTACCATGCCCGGTTTATGCGCTATCTGCAGCACAGGGCCTTCAGAACACTGAAGGCCGCACCGTGTGGGGCGTATTCAGTGATGGCGAGATGGATGAACCAGAAAGCATGAGCGCCCTGACCCTGGCCGCCAGAGAGCGGCTGGACAATCTTGTCTGGGTTGTCAATTGCAACCTGCAAAGACTGGACGGCCCGGTCAGAGGCAACGGAAGGATTATCGACGAGCTGGAAATGCTGTTCAAAGGCGCCGGCTGGCACGTGATCAAACTGGTGTGGGGTTCAGACTGGGACGCATTGCTGGCGCGTGACGACGAAAAGGCGTTGCAAAAAATCTTTGCTGAAACGGTAGACGGGCAATTTCAAACTTTTGCCGCCAAGGACGGGCGTTACAACCGTGAGCATTTTTTTGGGCAGAATCCGCAGTTGAAAAAACTGGCCGACGCGCTCAGTGACGAACAGATTGATATGCTCAAACGCGGTGGCCATGATCTGGTGAAAATCCACGCAGCTTATAAAGCGGCCGCCAATCACCCAGGACAGCCGACCGTCATTCTGGCCCAAACGAAAAAAGGGTTTGGAATGGGCGATACCGGCCAGGGGAAAATGACCACGCATCAGCAAAAAAAATTAACGAAGGAAGCGCTTCTGGCCTTCCGAGACCGTTTCCACCTGCCCTTGACAGACACGCAGACCGAAAATCTTGAATTTTACAAACCCGACAGCGCTTGCGCGGAGATGCGCTATCTACAGGAACGTAGAAAAGCGTTGGGTGGCAGCATGATGAACCGTAACCAGGCCGCCCCGCCGTTACCTGTACCAGCTATTGAGCTCTATGGACAATTTGCCATCAAAGCCAACGACAAGGTGATGTCCACCACCATGGCATTTGTGCGAATGCTTGGCGGCTTGCTGAAGGATAGCAAGCTAGGCAAGCATGTGGTTCCCATCGTTGCGGACGAGGCCCGCACATTTGGCATGGCCAATCTGTTCAAACAGGTAGGAATTTACGCAAGTGCTGGCCAGCAGTATGAACCCGAAGATATCGATTCGATCCTCAGCTACCGCGAAGCCAAGGATGGGCAGATTCTGGAAGAAGGGATCAGCGAAGCGGGCGCAATCAGCTCGTGGGTAGCGGCTGCAACCAGTTATTCGGTGCACGGGATATCCATGCTGCCGTTTTACATTTTTTACTCCATGTTCGGGTTTCAGCGGATAGGAGATCTGATCTGGGCGGCCGCGACCAGCGAGCCAGGGGCTTTCTGCTCGGGGCCACTGCCGGACGAACCACGCTTGGCGGCGAAGGCCTGCAACACCAGGACGGCAGCAGCCAGCTTATCGCGTCGACCATACCGAATTGCCGGGCATATGACCCCGCCTTCGCTTTTGAAGTTGCCGTCATCCTTGACCATGGCATGCACGAGATGCTCGTTGAGCAGAAAGATGTTTTCTATTACCTGTCCCTGATGAATGAAAACTATGCGCAACCTACTCAGCCGGAGGGCGTGGAAAGCGGCATTATCAAAGGCATGTATCCGTTTTCTGAACAGAACGTCGATAAACCTCGTGCAACAGTGAAACTGCTGGGTTCCGGCGCCATTTTTCCTGAAGTGCTGGCAGCCGCACAGTTACTGGCCCAGGACTGGAATATCGAGAGTGACATATGGAGTGTTACCAGTTTTACCGAATTGGCAAGAGAAGCCAGGCAGGCTGAGCGATGGACCCGCTTGCACCCGGATCAGCCTGCACGGACGGGCTATGTGGCCGACTGCATCAACGGTGATATTCCGGTAATTGCTGCTACGGATTATGTGCGGGCATTGCCGCAACTTATTGCGTCATATATACAATGCCCATACACCGTGCTTGGTACCGATGGCTTCGGTCGCAGCGACACGCGCGCCAGGCTCCGGGAATTTTTTGAGGTCGACAAATTTTCAATTGTGATTGCTGCGCTCAATGCGCTTGCGCAACAGGGAAAATTAGCAGAACACTGTGCGCCGAGGCACTGACACGCTATCAGATCAGCGTAACCGATCAGCGCCCTGGGAGTGTTAAGGAAAATCAGAAATTTCCGAAATTGCAGCCTTTACCCCTGCCGGACTGACCCCAATTAGCTAGAATGTGACATTAGCTCCATTTTGGCCCAATACATGACATACGCGGTAAAAGAAATCTTCAAGACGCTGCAAGGCGAAGGGGCGCAAGCGGCCGCGCGGCCGTCTTCTGCCGGTTCGCCGGATGCAACTTATGGTCTGGGCGCGAGATTGATCGTGCTACTGCGGCCTGTACGTTTTGCGACACCGATTTTGTTGGGACCAACGGCATCGGCGGTGGTAAGTTTGCCAGCGCGGCTACCCTGGCCACGACGCTGGCCAAAACCTGGGGCCCGAACGCAGTTCGCGCTATGTTGTATTTACCGGCGGCGAACCGCTGCTGCAGCTGGATGTCGCTCTTATCGACGCGGTCCATGCCGAAGGCTTCGAGATTGCCATAGAAACCAATGGCACGCTGGCCGCACCGGCGGGAATCGACTGGATCTGTGTGAGCCCGAAGGGCAACAATCCACTGGTTCAAACGCAAGGCGACGAACTGAAACTTGTCTTTCTGCAATCTGATGCCCCGCCTGAGCGCTTTGAAGCCCTGGATTTTTCGCATTTTTTCCTGCAGCCCATGGACGGGCCGGGTCGCCTGGCCGCCACTGAACACGCGGTGCAGTACTGCATGGATCATCCCAAGTGGCGCCTGAGCGTGCAAACTCATAAATATATAGGCATTCCATGATTACCGTGACCCGTGCGCTGCACTTTGATGCCGGCCACCGCATTCCCGATCACAAAAGCCAGTGCCGCAACATGCATGGCCACCGCTACACGCTTGAAATAACGCTCTCTGGCCCCGTTTCAACGGTTGACGGCGCCCCTGACCGCGGCATGGTGATCGATTTTTCCGATGTCAAAGCCATCGCCAAAGCGCTGATCGTCGACGTATGGGATCATGCCTTCCTGGTGTATAGCGGTGATACGGCCGTACGCAGCTTCCTGGATTCCCTGGCTGATCATAAAACCGTTGTGCTGGATCGGATTCCCACTGCCGAAAACCTGGTCCAGATCGCGTTCGATACCCTGGCCGCCGCTTATCAGGCACAATACGGGGATCAACTGAAACTGACGCACGCCAGGCTATACGAAACGCCCAACTGCTGGGCCGATTGTTACGGATCTCAGGCTTAGGGAACCCCAGCACACTCATTCCAGGATATGGCGCTATAGCATGGCTCTAGGTTTTACGCTGCGCCCCATGCAATCACTTGGACGGTGAAAACGGCTGCCACCTCCAGTGCCCTGTTCCTTTCCCCTGCCCACCATATCGATCCCTTTGAACCCATATGCCGTTTGCGACGCACACATCGGGAAGGCATCACAACTGTGAAATTATCGGCCAACTCCGTTTCACTGTACGGAAAGTTCCAAATCCGGCGTTGACGCAATTCACACCTTAATCCTACACTGGCCCGTCTGTTTACTGGTCGCCAATGACAGCCGATCGTGTCAAGTTTTCGTTTTTTAAAGCTTCCGCACCTGGATGGCAGGGACTGCAGGGATGACGGTCGCCATTTTCATGTTGACGAAAAGCCATCGGAACGGCAGAACACAGCTTGAATCGCTGCTCGGCAGTCGGAGGCCTGCGCGACTACCTTGAGAGGCCTGATCATAGTGTCCTGGCGCTTTCAGTCGTGCCAGACAGCTTGTCCACGCACTCATATCCACACAAAGAGAACAAGTCACATGAATAACCAGATACGATCAGTTCGCTTTCTCGCACCTGTTGTTGCCCTGTGCGCTGCCCTGTCTTGCGGGACATCTCTCGCCGAGCCCTTTCCAAACCACACTGTTACCTTCATTGTTGGCTACAGTCCCGGTGGGGCTATTGACCAATCGGCTCGTCTGCTGGCGCAGGCGTTGTCAGAGCGCTGGAGACAAGCCGTTATTGTAGATAACCGCCCGGGCGCCAATGGCACGATTGCAGCCACCGCCGTAGCCAATGCCAAGCCGGACGGTTACACCATTCTGGTAACGGCAACAAGTCATAATTTGAATAAATTCGTCAACAAGAATTTGCGTTATGACGTTGAAAAATCCTTTTCACCGGTCGCCATGACGGTCGACGTGAGCAATGTACTGGTCGTCAATGCCAATGCTCCGTATCGAACCCTGGATCAGTTTATAGCCGCGGCAAAAACAGCACCCGATAAATTTAGCTATGCATCTCAGGGAATCGGCGGTATCCCACATTTGGCCGGTGAAATGTTCAAGTTAAAAACGGACACTCGCATCATGCATGTGCCTTATAAAGGCGCAGCACAAGGGATGACGGATCTGATCGGCGGTGTCGTGGATATGTCGATGCCTTCCACCGGCAGCGTAATGAACTTTATCCAACAGGGGAAACTACGCGCCCTGGCGATCGCTTCCAATCAGCGCTTCAAGCAACTTCCGGATGTTCCAACGTTCGCCGAAAGCGGTGTGCCCGACTTTATAGTCAGCACATGGCATGGATTGCTGGCCCCGGCAGGTACACCGCCTGAAATCGTATTTAAGATCAATGCGGATGTAAACGAAATTATTCAAACAGACGCGTTCAAAAACGCCCTGCTTACTCAGGGAAGCGTTGCCGCTGAACCTTTGACTGCCGATCAGTTTTCACAACGCCTGGCAAAAGAGCGCAAGATCTATGGGGAAGTGGCCAGCGCCATTCATCTGGGCGCTCAATAAAGCTGCCTGTGCTCACTGGCGTGCACAAGATCGAGGATCCGGTTTTTTATGAGTCTTCGCAGGTTCCGCTACTGCGACACAGTCAGCATGACCAGACAGGCTGCGCCTTATCAACGCTTCTCCGGCCCATGGTTTTACGGGCGCGCTTACCCGGATGATGGCGCTCGGACTATGAACTACAGGTCCACTATCGCTTAATAAACGGGTGTACATCAACACACCATTTGGTCCAGCCCACGATCTTGTGTACCAATTCTATAGATCGTGCACGCGCACCTCGTACTCGTTACTCGCCCACTGCGCAGATAGCGGTTAACCAGCCCATCTTTTCACCCAGTGGAAAGCTTGCAACTTGATATTGACCCGGCAGCGGACCTGCTCCTACACTGAATCGATTCCCTTGAGCATCGGATCACACCAGGTTTACTCATTATGATTTCCACAGAAATACAAGACCGTACGCCGTCATTTGCTGTCGATACACACGCCCACGTTTATGACCTGACCAAATATCCTCTTCATGAAAGCAGCGGATTTTCAATACTGGCCAATGAAACGGGAACGGCCCAACAATATGCTGCAGTTCTGAATGCGCATGGCATGAGCCATGCCGTGCTGATCAATCCTCTTGGCGGATACGGCGTCGATAACCGCAATATGATGAATGTCATTGGCGCATCTAACGGACGCTTCAAGGGTATCGCAGTGGTTCCACATGACATCACAGAGGAGCAACTGGACGCCATGATATCTGCGGGTATTGCTGGAATACGCTTCAATCTAAGCTTTCCAGCCAGCCCTGCGCTAACCGGCGCTGGCGGCGCAAGACTGCTTTCGCTGGCCGAAGAGCGCGACCTTATCGTACAGATTCATTACCACGAAGAAGCTCACTTGCTGGCTGCATTCGATATATTGCGGCTATCCCGATCGCCTATCGTGATTGACCATTGTGGTCGCCCTATATTGGAAAAGGGTGTTAATCAACCCGGGTTTCAGGCTCTGCTGGAACTGGGACGGTCACAAAACGCTATCATCAAGCTGTCGGGGCTATTTCGTTTCTCCGGACAAGGCTGGCCTTATCACGATGCGGAGCCCTATGTTGCAAAGCTCATTGAGGCTTTTTCTGAAGAGCGTTGTATCTGGGGGTCGGACTGGCCCTTTCTTCGCGCTAGAACGCGTATCGATTACGGACCGGAACTGGGCACGCTATCGCATTGGTTTCCGGATATTCAGAGTCAGCGCAAGGTGCTGTGGGATAACCCGGCCCGGATTTTTGGTTTCAAGGAAGAATAGATGTTTCTGGATCCTCTTGCCACACCCGGCTTTAAACGCTCTTTGTTCAATGCAATCGTTGCACCTCGTCCCATTGGATGGATCAGCACGATCAGCAGTTCAGGCAAAGTCAATCTGGCGCCATTTTCCCAATTCAATCTGGTTTCAACCGCCCCGGCCGTCGTGATGTTCTCTTGTAATACGCCGGACGATCGGCTGGAAAAAGACACGCTTGCCAATGTACGGGAGACCGGGGAATTTGTGACCAATGTGGTTTCCTGGGATCTGCGTGAAGCGATGAACCTGACCTCCACGCCCTGCCCGCGGCATACCGATGAGTTTGAACTGGCGGGCCTGGAAAAAGCGCCATCTATCCATGTGCGCCCGCCACGTGTCGCCGCGGCCCCCGCCAATCTGGAATGCCAGCTTTTGCAAATCGTGGAGATATTGCCCGAGCATCCCGGCGAAACTCGCAGCAGCGTGGTGTTGGGACGCGTGGTGGGCATACATATGGACGAACAGTACCTGACAGAAGATGGCCGCTTCGATTCCAGCAGGGCAAGACCACTGACGCGCCTGGGCGGGATCGACTACGCAACTGTCGGTACCGTATTGCAAATGCCCGCGCCTTTTCGCCGCACCGGAACATCTCATTGATCAGCAATTTAGTCATCAAGGAAAACAACATGCAGCCATCTCCAGACCAGACCATGAGCCCGTTCAGCGTACGCAAACGTAGTTTCCAGATATTCGATGAAGCCTCCTCTGAGCAAATTGGGGCCCTGCGGCGCTGGCTGATGCAAGGGCAAAATTTCATCGTGGAGTGGCTTGAAGCCGACGCCGACGGTGAAATAGTTTCCGTAGAAAGTAAATACGAGACACTGGTTCTCATGCCCGATGCAGGTGGCACAATCCATCAGGAGCAAAAACCTGGCTTGACAGCACCAGCCGGCTCGATTTGTATCGTACCGTCCGGGCGCTATTCAGTAACGCTACAACGGGGTGGACGCTACTGTATCATTGCCTCATCACGGAGCGATATTGATCCGAATAAAGTGTTGAACGCTGCAGCCTATACAGATCCGGATCCACGTATTAGTCCTGTAGGTGTGCCGTATCGGCGCCAGACCAGTCACGGTGCCATACAGGTACTGCAGTTGGACGATATTGCTGCGCCAGCCGACAATCCCCGCCTGAAAATGTTCCAGACAGAAACGCTCAGCATCAACTGGGTCGCCTACGACGGCCCTCGGACTCGCACTCTGTTGAGCCCTCACAGCCACGCCAATCACGAGCAAGGATCATTGGCCATCCAGGCCACTACAAACACCATTTACGAGTAAATTGGGGCAAAGACGCCAATCTGTGGCAGGACGATGAACACTGTGACGCGCCCTCGCCATCGCTCCTTGTGATCCCGGTACACCTCGTACATACTTCAGAAGGCGTCGGGGATGAAAAACACGTTCTTGTGGACATATTTTCACCCCCACGCGCTGATTTTATTGCCAAGGGATGGGTCTATAACGCCGGTGACTACACCGCCGACGCATAAGCAATTGGCCCTTCCCTATTATCCTGTGGTTGGTGTATTGTCACGAAACAATGCGGTCAATGTGCGCTCACTGTAGCGCCATGAGCGATCAGGCTGGCGCAGCAATGTCTCTTTGACCGCCGCAATCATGATAGGCGGTCGCGAAGGCAGCACGGGCTCGCCGTCGGCAGCATATAAACTCATAATATAGCCGCAGCGTGCCTGCTGGTCCTGTACCTGTTCAAGTCGAAAATTTTGCACGATATGTAAAGACAGACGCGGGCCCCGTTGCCTGCGTATACGGTAAAAATCCTGTATTTGCGACTGCCCCTGTCGCGTCTTCATACTCGTGGAAAAGATCGCGTCTGCGGTATAAAACTCATGTGCTCGCACCCCTCCATTGGCATCT
This sequence comes from Advenella kashmirensis WT001, assembly GCF_000219915.2. Lineage (NCBI taxonomy): Bacteria > Pseudomonadati > Pseudomonadota > Betaproteobacteria > Burkholderiales > Alcaligenaceae > Advenella > Advenella kashmirensis. The sequence continues at coordinate 2,810,317 of NC_017964.1, forward strand.
ACTTCATACCAATAGTCAACGGCCAGCGCCTCAAGCTCCTGTCTTATCAAAAGCGTTTTCTGCATTTCGTCCTCGAATGGAAAGATTCAACCTCATCCATTTCAATACTACTGAACTAACTCCAATACTGCTACGACACCGAAATAATATTTCACCTGTCGGAAAGCTCTAATACATTGCTTGGCACGCCGTCAGGGCGTTCTTATACTCGTTTTTATCAATGCACAGTACGAATTGACAACACCATAAATGCCAAAAGGAGACACCTTGAACCTGATCCGTTGTTGCACTTTAGCCGCTGCGTCCTTGATCCCCATGGTCACTTGTGCTGCCGGAGAATACCCGACAAAACCCATTCGGGTCATCGTACCTTACGCAGCGGGTGGATCCGATCATTACATCCGACCGCTACAAGAGCGCTTACAGGAAAAACTTGGCCAAGCTGTTGTAGTCGAAAATGTTGGTGGTGCAGGTGGCATTATCGGCTCCTCGCGGGTAGCAGCCAGCAAACCGGACGGCTATACCGTTTTGTTTGCCGGTAGCGGAGCAATTGTTACCGCTCCTAAAATAATAGGAGCATCCTATACCTGGAAAAGCTTTGCGCCAGTGGCCAATGTCATCGCAATTCCGTTCACCCTGGTCACTCATGAGCGATCGGGCATCAAAAACTTCAAGGACTTTCTGGCTCGGGCAAGCGCTGCGCCTGGCAAAATCCGATACGCCTCTCCCGGACATGGCACATCAACACAAATGGCAGCCGATGCCATGGCCACTGTCGCCGGAATAACAATTGAGGAAATACCGTACCAGGGTGGCGGGCCCGCCACAACCGCATTGCTCTCAGGCATCGTCGAAACAGCCATTGCCACACCAAGCCTTATCATGCCACAAACGCAGGACGGAAAAATAATCGCTTTAGCTGTCACCAGTGCGCAGCGCTTTGCTCCTTCACCGGATGTCCCAACGATGCGTGAACAAGGCGTAGACATTGCAGTGGTAGCACGCTACGGTTTTTTCATGCCGCATGGCACCCCCTCGGATATTGTCGATAAATTTGCCGGCGCCGTTGAATATGCTATCCAGGATCCAGGCTACATTGACCTGATGCAAAAGAGTTACAACGAGATTGAGTTTCTGAATCCTGCAGACTACAGCCATGCTGTAGAAGAGGAGGACCGATACTTTACCAAGCTAATGCAGGACATGGGCATGAAAATAAAATGAGCTCGCCGGACTGCCTGTAAAAAACGTGACTGCCTGCACACAATGAAAAATATATGAAAACATCAAATTCATCCATCAGCCGAGCACAGATCGGAACATTCATCAAATCAAGTTCGGTTCATGTCATTGAAATTCTAGGCCTTACTTCGCTCAATTTCGGTGTACTGGATGCCGAACATGCGCCTCTGGACAGATCGACGCTTGATCTGCTCATGCTCGCCGGACGCGCGGCAAGCTGGCCATTGATCGTCCGTATTCCTAATACGGCCGCTTCTACCATCCTTTCAGTGCTTGACATTGGTGCAGCGGGCTTGCTTGTGCCACATGTTGACAGTGCTCATCAGGCCCGCTCCGTTGTAGAAAAAGCACGTTACCGGGGTGGCGAGCGCGGTTTTTCAAGCTCGCCTCGTGCAGCCCGCTATGGAACGCTTAATATGCAACAATGCCTGAACGCTGCTGACAACACCTTGATCATTGCCCAGATCGAAAGTGAAGCAGCCGTCGAGTCAATTGAGGATATATTGGCTGTTGACGGCATCGACGGCATTTTTATAGGTCGCGCAGACCTAGCCCTGTCCTTCGGACTTGACGATCCGAAACACGCGCTCATCACGCGCGTAACCGAAAGCGCCATGGAACGTGCCCGATCGGCAGGAAAAATCGCCGGTATCGCCGTCGGCAATATCGAGGAGCGCGATACCTATGCGGCACTAGGAGCTAACTGGATCGTCGTGGGATCCGATCAATCCTTGCTGCGCCAGGCCGCGCAAGCGGCGGCATCTTCCCAGGTCGTGTAATATGAAAACCGGACTAGGTTTTCAAGAGAAACGATAACGGTCAAGCCCGGACCGATCAAAATACGACATCAATCTTTTGCAGGAAGCTGTTTTGAGCTCATCTCAATCCGTTCGCTCCGTTGCGCGTGCCATCGCCATCTTACAGGCTATGAATCGTCAGCCCGTCTCGACCGTAGATATGCTGCATCTGCAGACCCTTCTACCCAAGCCTACCATCGTACGTCTGCTGCGAACACTCGAGGATCTGCACCTCGTGCGGCATGCACCACAACATGGCGCCTATTATTTGACTTCGGAAGTCAGATCCTTGTCCACGGGATACCATAGTGAGCCTCAAATTGTCGAAGCTGCCATGTCACTCATGGACGCAATGACGCTGAAGGTCAAATGGCCAATGGCAATCGCTGTTTTTGAAGACAACGCGGTGGTGGTGCGCTACAGCACCATTCCGCTGTCTCCGCTGGCGCTGTTGCATTCATCGATCAATATGCGGCTCAGTCTGGCCAGCCGGGCTTTAGGACGCGCCTATCTGGCATTCTGTGACAATGAGGAGCAGGAAATAATCCTTGACGCCCTCGCCCTCTCGAGTAATGCAGAAGATGCGCCTGCTCGTGACCGGGTAACTTTCCAAGAGTTACTCCGGGATATACGCAGCAATGGATTTGCCACACGAAGCAGGACGGTTCGACCGGTTTCGCAAACAATCGCTGTTCCAATTCTCGTTCAAAACCGAGTTGTTGCCACAGTGGGTCTGACTTTTTTTTCATCAGTTCTGACTGATAAAAAGGCCATTGCCACTTATCTTGCTGATCTTCAGGAACTGGCAAGAAACGTGAGCACCCGCCTGCAGCAATTAAATCATTCGGCAAAAGACAAGGCAATCTCCGACATGAATAAAGGCTTGAAACGCCAAAAATAATAAGCCGTATGCCAAGCGACACTCGGGACACACGTAAGTCGCCTATTTATTCTGATGTATGCACAAATTGGCTGAGAACTACATGGGCGTATGGATCGCTCTTGTCTCCACTTCGTGCTGCGCAACGCCATCCACATTTCGGCCCGTCTTTTGTGCGCTTGGCGGCTGTACAATGCTTTTTTTCAAAGACCCTTAATGATTTGTATCAAGACTGGAATCCACGCTGTCGGCTGACCGCAAGCTCGTCAGATAAATAGCGCCGGCGGTCAAAAACAGCATAGCAGTCACTCCCACTACTACCCCGATAAAGGCGTAGTCAAATGAAGCGAAAGCAATCGACAGTAGCCGTTGACTTTGTTCGGGTGGCAATTGCTCTGCAACCAGATGCGCCTGGTCCAGGCTGTCGCGCACAATACCCGGCACAGAAAAATCAGCAGGCAACACCAATTTCATCGTATAAATCACAGACATGATACTGCCGAAAATAGTGACGCCCATTGCACCCCCCAGTTCGTAGGCCACTTCCTCTATTGACGCTGCCATGCCTGCCCGACTGGCGGGAGCGTTATTGATAATGGCTGTGGATGCGCCCGTAATGGCCGCACCCGCACCAAATCCGAAAACCGCCAGCGCCACTGACCACCACAGGATGGCGCCATCGAATATAAACAAATACCAAAGTGAGCCAACTGCCGAGACCAGCAATGAAAGCCATAGCAGACGAGCCGTACCAAGCTTTGGCTGCAATGATCCCATTAGCGGTCCGGCAAAAAAAGCCGCAAGAGGGATTGGCAAAATGAGCAGGCCGGCCTGCAATGGAGAGTAACCACTTACCAATTGCAACCGCTGGCTAAAAACGAGTTCGAATCCAATAAGCGTTGCCGACATAACCGATGCAGCGATGACCCCAAGCAGAAACTGTTTATTGCGGAATAAACCAAGATCAATCAAAGGTGCCGCACTACGCTTTTGTCGACGATAAAAAATGAACAGAGCACCAATGCCCAGCACCAGCGTGATGACAAATGCAACCCAGTCAGCCTGCGGCTTTCCCAGTTCCTTGATTGCATAGGTCAGGCCAATCAGGCCAACCATGATTTGCGCGGAACTGATCAGATCCCATTTACGGGTTTTATTACCCGGCCGTTTTTCCAGAACGCGCGCGCCCACTACGAAGGCAATCACGACCACAGGCACGTTGATCAGAAAGACCGAACCCCACCAGAAAAACTCCAGCAAAATACCACCAACTACCGGCCCGAAAGCGGCACCGCCGGACGCAACGGCAGCCAGATGCCAATAGCAAAGGCACGTTCCTTATCATCCTCAAAGGTCAGCCGAATAATGGACAATGTGGCCGGCATCATCATGGCGGCGCCCACGGCAAGCAATACACGGCTGCAGATAAGTACTTCGGGCTACGTGCGAAAGCTGCCACCAGCGATGCCACGCCAAATACCAGCAAACCGTTAAGAAAAAGCTGCTTGTGTCCGAGGCGGTCACCCAGCGTGCCCAGGCCCGGCAGCAGACCGGCAACCACCAATGGATAAGCATTAATGATCCACAGCTTCTGTGAAGCACTGGCCTGCAGATCATGCGTCAAACGCGGTAACGCGGTGTAAAGCACCGTCAGGTCAATAACAATAAGAAACAAGGCGCTGGAGACGATAGCCAGTATCAGCCACCGGTTGTGTGCAGGTTTGTTAGTTGCAATCATGATAAAAAATTCGTTTGCTCCGACGGCCATGAGTAAAAGCCTGGGCGTGCGAGCCACATACAGTCAGCATCGGTAGGCGTGCGCTTGGGACCGATATGTTGCTTGGTATGAAATCAAATTATTCCTTGTAGGAATCAAGAGATGCACTATAATATAAATCCATACGTATGGAAAGTAATTTTTGATATGAACCAAAACAAATCACAAACCGTTGGCAGGCCGCGGTCGATTGACCGAGAGAAGCTGCTGGAATTAGCAGAGAAAATTGTTGCGCAACATGGTGTTGCCGGCCTGACAATGGACGCATTAGCCAAAGCAGCAAATATTACCAAGGGCGGCGTACAGTATTGTTTCGGCAATAAGGAAGGCCTGATCAAGGCGATGATCATGCGCTGGAGCGATCATTTCGACGCAGAGGTTGCGCAGGCGGCAGGCGATAAAACGGACGCGATTGCGCATGTACGCGCCCATATAAAGGTTACCAGAGAGGCCGATGTACAGGATGAGTCACGTTTTGCCGCCATGCTCGCCGGGCTGGTTCCGAACTCCGACCAGTTGGCCGAAACTCGCGCGTGGTACGCCAGACAGTTGGGCGGGCTGGATTTTTCCACTGCACAAGGGCGCAATGCCCGGCTGGCCTTTATCGCCAACGAAGGCGCCTTCCTGCTTCGCAGTTTCAACTTCTTTGATCTGTCGCCACAGGAATGGCAAGCGGTATTTGGAGATATTGAGCGTCTGCTTGAACGACCGGACTGACAGGCTATATCCTGTTTAATTGTTTATTACCGGGGACGAACAAGCGCTGGCTTTTTTTGCCATAGTGCGCCATTAACGCAACGAACACGTACGTTCATTCAGGAAAAAAGTTGCTCCAAAAGTAACAGCACCACACAGGCACCCACCAGCACCGGAACAAAAACAAATGGGAAGCCATAACCATCCCATAATTTGGGCACACCATAGGCCTTGGGCGTTGTGTCGTTTGTCATGCCAATTTCCTTATATTGACCATTATCTGAATTCATTATTGTAGCTCAACCCATTTTTCCCGGGCTTGATGCCTGACAATATTCTGGGGCAATTGGGCAAATGGATCGTTCAGATACAGAGAGCAGTTGCCCGCGCAGGCACTAGAAGGCCTTTCAAAAGGACCGGTTCAATGAAGCAGCCCGTTCAAGCAATAAAGTGACCTGCTCGCACCGATGGGCTCAGACTGTCTGGCCAATATAAGCGACTCAGTTTGCGGGCAGAAGTGCGCGTTTTATGGCCGTTTTCTTGTATGGCAAAATTTTTTTATTATCGTTTCGATTCAGGCGTATGCAGGCACAACCCACTGGAAAAAAGTAAAAAAAAGCCCGTCTTGTGCAAACGGGCTTTATGTAGTGCCAGGCATTTGCAATTAGCAGTTGCCTTTCTTGGCTTGTCCGGGTGGGCAGAAGCGACCGCCGCCGCCTCCTCGATAGTGACCGTGACCACCGCCATCGTAACCATATGGATAAATACCACCTGGATCGACTGAAACAGATGGTCCCCGGGCCGTACAGCCAGCCAGGAAAACGACAGAAAGACCAAGAAACGCAATCATTTTTTTCATTTTGGATTCCCCATGGGTTAAATACGGTCATCTTACCGACGAACCTGCAGCTACGGATATCATAAATGTAAATTTGATTTCACTTATATACAATTGCAAACTTTATGCTGAAAATGATGGCGAAAAAGCCACTATTGGCCCATTCTGATGATGAAAAAACCCGCAAGGGTGTTCGTCTGCGTGAACCTCCCCTGCGAGCGAACATCTTGGCACCAGCAGCTATGTCCAAGGCACAGGCGCCAGAATAGCCACGGACTGGGATTCACAGTCAACTACGGAGGCCCGTAATCGCTTGCAAGTGCCTCCTGCCCGGGCTACCAGGCCACATTAAAACCAGCAGCGGCACCAATGCCACCAGCAGAATCCCATGAAGTATTCAGGCGCAGATTACTGTTTTTTCCCGTCCTGAAGGTGACACCAGAGGCCAGTGCCACTTGATTCCTGTATGTTGCCATCGCCATTCCAAAAGAGGCGTTCGCATTCGCGGGCGGCGGTGTCAGGGTAGTCATTGCCATTGCGCCGGAAATACCGGCATTAGCCCGTCGGCGGAATTTTTTTATTTGCGATTCCAATTGGCCGACACGTCGGTCCGTATATTGTCTGGACAGCGTGACCGCATTGTCCTGGGCCTGCCGACTGCGAAACTCCGTGAAAGCGTTTGCACTGGAAAGGACCTCACGCCCTACTTTCTCGCTGTACGCATTGGCGTTTTCCAGCGTGGCCTGATTTTGCCGTTCCGAGTACGATTTTGCCTGTGACAGCAGCTTTGTATCGTGCTGTGCACGCCCGGCCGCAATAATCTGCTCCACATGCTTTTTACCCTGAATAATGGTTTCGTTCTTGACTGCGTCGCTATAGGCGTTGGCCGCTGCAATGGCCTGGTTTCTGGACAAGTCGGAATAGGCCTTCGCTTGAGCCAGCACGGGCGAGCCAGCCTGATCGACCATTTTGATCAGATCATTTTTTACAGTATCGGTATAGGCCCGCGCCGCTTTCATCTGGCGCATGGTGACTGCCTCGTCGTCGCCGATACCATCGCGCAACCCCGACAGTGTGCGCGAACCAAAATTGACGTCGCCGGCCCTATGCGATTGTGAACCCGCTCCTATGGCGATGCCACCCTCTGAGGCAAAGGTTGTGGCAGGACCGATTATTTGAACTTTGGAACCAATTGCGATGCTATCTTTTCCGCGAGCGTTTGCGCCCCAACCGATGGCCACGGCACCATCGCCAATGGCCTCGGCCTCGTGACCCAGCTGGGTGGAGCGCGGTTCGCCCTGCTCTGCGCCCGCCTGCTGGCAAAATAGCAGCATGGAAGCAAGCGTGATTACGGTCACTTGCGGTAGAGTTCTCTTGAGTCTAAACATACAATCTTTCTCTCTCATTGAATCAATATATACGCCAGCGTGCAGATAACTGATCCGGCAATCGGATGCCGGATTCAGGTCTGGCAGCAGCAAAAATATTCTAGAGATTTGGAACAGATCAAAAAATCCGTAAATGCCGAAAGACGCGTACATTTACTCTGGAGAATCAGGATGTAATGATCACAATGACGTCGTCACATCACCGCCACAGAACCATGTCTCCCGCGGCTCGGCTGTTAGTACAATCACACACACGTTTGCCAAATCGGAAATCCGGTTGGCCGGCAGTGCTGCCGGTCATTAATTCAACGCCATCCGCAAGCAGGCCGCTTGCCTGTGCAATACATTGGTTATCATGTACACAAAACACTTTTTGCGCGGGAGCCTTCGCCCGCACACCCTTCTAAAAGGAAATAAACTATGGCAGATGCAATTGAGCTTGATTTGCGCGCACTGGTATTCGATGTTTTTGGAACGGTCGTAGACTGGCGCAGCGGTGTCATCAGCGAAGTGACTGAGTTTGCACGCAGGCATGCACTGACAACCATTGACCCGGCAGCCTTTGCCGACGTCTGGCGCAGTCATTATTCACCGTCAATGGAAGAGGTTCGCAGTGCAGACGCCCCTTTACAAGGTTGGATGTGCTGCACAGGGAGAGTCTGGAGAAAACGCTGGCAACGTTTGGAGCGTCGGCCGCCAGCCTGCCTGCGGATGCCCTGACCGAACTTAATCTGGCCTGGCACCGGCTGGATCCATGGCCTGATTCCGTATTGGGGCTCACTCGCCTCAAAAGCCGCTATATTATTGCTCCGCTATCTAACGGCAATATCCGGCTGATGCTTGATATGGCCAAACGGGCCGGCCTGCCCTGGGACGCCATTCTTGGGGCCGAAACGGCCCAGGCCTATAAGCCCGCGCCCCAAGCCTATTTGCGAACGGCAGAGATTCTGGATTTGCGGCCCGAGCAGATTTGCATGGTCGCGGCACACAACAGTGATCTTGCCGCAGCGCGCCTTTGCGGCATGCGCACGGCTTTCATTCCCCGCCCTACCGAGCACGGTCCACAGCAAACAAAAGACCTGGTGCCCGAACAGGATTGGGATGTCGTGGCGCGGGATATGCTTGACCTGGCGCAAAAGCTTGGCTGCTCGCCGACATAATCTGTTGGCATGCACATAAAAAATGAGATGAGTACCTGAGACTGCCAATGCAACCTTGCAGATGAAACGTGCAATGCTCTTGCAATTGAAAGATGTAAATGGACCCGACGCACGTACTCACGAGACTACTGCGGATTCTTGTAACTATTTATATTCACCTTTCATGCAGGCGTATTTGCGTGCCCGCAGGCAATGCCGAAATCTGCTGCACGCCGTTGTATATCAGGGGTCTGCAGATTTTCACCGGAAATACAATTGACATAGCTGCGTTTGCAGGACATGGGCACCGCGATGGTGACCTTTTACCGTGCGTTACATCCATGACAATTGCCATGCCATTGTGCATGCTACGCTAAAGACTCAAGTGATCAGAGTATCAAACGCTGATTTTTACATTAACTGAAACAGGAGCACAGCATGAATAAAGATATTGCAGCCGGCAAATGGGAACAGGTCAAAGGCTCTGTAAAGCAGACATGGGGAGAGTTGACTGACGACGATGTCGCCCAGGTCAATGGCAGTGCCCAGAAACTGGCAGGCATCCTGCAGGAAAAGTATGGTCGCACCAAAGAGGAAGCAGAAAAGCAAGTGAGTGACTTCTGGTCTCGCCACAATAACGACGTTTGATCCAGCGGCCCTGTTCGCTGATACGCAAATCGCTGGCCAGCACTAAACGATCTGATTTTTCTGATGAGTCGATTTATCCGAAGGGTAAGCTGCCTGACGGTTGAACAACTTGACGATTGAACGACCTGGTGTTGGGCGACATGGAAAATTCAGATAAACCAGCAGTCCGCAGCAGCGACGATATACATTCAAGCACCATACCGCAAGCTTTGCCGCCGAGTCGCTAACGGTGCAAAGCTTGCGGCCTTTTCAACTGCCGCACCCCCTTTATATAATGCCAAGGTCAGTCAGGTTCGAATGCTTATCTGATAAAAATCCTCTGCCTTTGGCAATCTCGCTTGTTCCATAGCACCATCAAGAAACAGCACCATTGCAGCCCGATCCTGCGTCTGCGCAACTCGCAAGCGCTGGGCGGGATAACGCTGTGCATGTACGATATTGAAAAGATACAGACCTGGATCGTCAACAAAACGCAATAACGCTTTGGCCTGATCAATGCCGTGCCCAGGCTGGCGAGCATCGCCTCCAGGGCCTGATTGAACACGCTACGCCGTAGCGGCTCGGTAAACTCAAGCGTCACGATCGTGATGGCCGAGTGCGCCTGCACCGGCCTTAGTGAAGCTTGTGGTTTGGGTCGCTGATGCGCCTGCTCCTGCTCCAGCTGCTGCACCGCATTTTGCCGGCCGGTACGAATAGCGCCGGCCAGCGGCCCTGTCAGAAAATTGGAAGATCCGGCGCCTGGCCTGGACGATACGTGCAGCGCTGACAACAAATCCAGCGGATTTGCGTTCGCAAAAAAGTGCGGTATGCTCATGACCGGTGCATCAGTATTGCTTGATACATGTTGGGCAACGACCCATGCCTGCTCTGCTGTGGCGCTGTCTGTTCTGGACAGCAGGACCAGATCCGCCTGCACCAGTTGTCGGGACCATTCAACATAAGCGCTCTGCTTATCGGTATTGACAGCATCCACGATGCAGATGCAGCCATTGTAGAAGAAACGTTCCTTGAGGAAAAAATCACTATGCAATGTAAAACGCAAGGCCGACGGGTCTGCCAGACCGCTGGTCTCTACAATAATGCGATTGAAGCGAGGAATGGTCCGCGCCAGGGCATCGGTGAACAGGCGCTGCAGTGTCGCGCTCATGGAGCCCTGCATCTGACAGCACAGGCAGCCGCCTTCTAGTAGAATAGTGGAAGGCTGTACGAATGACCAGTTTGCCTGGTCAATTCCCAGTTGGCCGATTTCGTTTACGATCACAACCGTATTGGCCATGCCGGGTTGCTGTAACAGCTGGTTGATATAACGGGTTTTTCCGCTACCCAGAAAACCGGTAACAGCGGTAATGGCAACCCGGTTGTCGGTATCAAATGCAGTCGTAGTCATACAAGGAGTCTGAAGTGGTGGTAGCAATAAACGGTGGTATGCAGTGTCGTCTGAAGACGTAAACAACATGCAGGTAGAACTCCTGCACTCGCTGGCCGATCTGCCGGACTTTGACTGGCGCGCCTGGTCCGACGATAACCCGTTTATCTCTCCGGCATTTTTACGTGCCATGGAAAATACCGGCTGCACCAGCGAGGAGACCGGCTGGCAACCGTGTCACCTGATTCTATACGATCAGCACCGGCAGCCTGCCGGTTTCATGCCAATGTATTTGAAAACTCATTCCCAGGCGAATTTGTCTTCGATATGGCCTGGGCGCGAGCCTTCAGCCAGTACGGCCTTGAATACTATCCCAAACTGTTATGCGCCGCCCCGTTTTCGCCGGTTACCGGCCCCCGCCTGATCGGTCGCAACGCCAGGCCAGGCACGTACTGGCCCGGGCGGCCATTGAAGTAGCCGGACGCATGCAAGTGTCGTCCATCCACGTACTGTTTCCCGAACAGGACGATCTGGCCGTACTACGCGAATCCGGCTACATGGTACGCGAAAGCGTCCAGTTCCACTGGAACAATGCCGGTTATGCCGATTTCGATGCCTTCCTGGCCAGTCTGACCTATGACAAACGAAAGAAAATTCGCCAGGAAGCGCGCAAGGTGGCACAGGCCGATATCACGTTTGAATATAAGCGCGGTCACCAGATTACCGCTGAAGATCTGTCGTTTTTCTTTTCCTGCTATTGCAATACATATTACGAGCGTGGTCGCCAGCCTTATCTGTCCGAGGCGTTCTTCAGCCAATTGCTACAACATGCGCCGGATAGCCTGCTGCTTGTAATTGCGCAGCGCCAGGGCAGCCCGGTAGCCTGTGCCATGAACATGATCGGTAACAATAAAATGTACGGTCGTTATTGGGGCGCGCACGAATATATACCTGGCCTGCATTTTCAAACCTGCTATATGCAGGGCATACGCTATTGCATTACCCACGGCATTGCACTGTTTGAAGGCGGGGCTCAGGGAGAACACAAGTTGTCGCGCGGGTTGCTGCCGCAGACAACCTATTCGGCACACTGGATCGCCCGGCCTGAATTTGCGGACGCCATCCATCGCTTTCTTGATGAGGAGACGGTGCATGTCCAGGCCTACCTGGACGATCTGCACGAACATTCGCCTTTCAGGAAACAGAACGACGCTCCGATACCGCGTGCTCCTTCACAGCCCGAGTAACCGTCCAGTGCCGGAGCACGATCGGCACCCGTTGCCGGGCCGCAGCCACAAAGGCATGTGGACCGGTCATTGCCTGAGGCGGGCGTGCCCCCCGAACAGCATAGCGCTGATCATGGCGACCAGCCCCTGGACAACCAGGCGAGCTGTGCAGCCGCCCGCTTATTTGTCTTCTTTATCTTTGTCTTTATCGAGATCGGCGGGGTTAAACGGGAAACCGCCAAATATATTGCTGGTCTGGTTCTGCATCTGCTCCTGCATCTGCACGAACATGTTCTTGGACTGCTCAACGTAATTGTTCATCATATTGTTAAGCAGCGGCGCCTGAATGTTCATGAACTGCGACCAGGCTTCAGCGCCAAATTGCGGTGTGTACACGCCTTTTGACTGTTCGGCCAGTTTGTCCTGAATATCGACAAATGCCTGCATGTTCTTCTCAAGATAGGAACCCATGACGCCCTGCATGGCGTGTCCGTAGAAACGGATAATATGCGCCAGCATGTTGGAACTGAACATGGGCACGCCACCGGATTCCGCTTCAAGGATAATTTGCAGCAGGATACTGCGCGTGAGTTCTTCGCCAGACTTGGCATCCAGCATCTGAAAGCGGACATTGTCCAACACCAACTGTCTCACATCCTGCAACGTAATGTACGTGCTGGTCTGCGTATCGTAGAGCCGACGATTGGGATATTTTTTAATTGTGCGGACGGTGTCCGTTTCAGTTGCTTTAGCCATTACCTGTTTAACCTTTAAATAACTGTCTTTGTCCGATTGAAGGACTTAACCCATATGCAGGCCACCGTTGACCGAGAAGTCGGCGCCGGTGGAAAAGCCGGATTCGTCTGAAGCCAGCCATGACACAATCGAGGCAATTTCTTCGGGCGTGCCCAACCTGCGAACAGGGATCGTGCCGACAATCTGCTCGAGCACCTCGGGGCGGATAGCGCGCACCATGTCGGTGCCGATATAACCAGGGGAGACCGTATTGACGGTAACGCCACGACTTGCAACTTCCTGCGCCAGAGCCATGGTAAAGCCATGAATACCTGCTTTAGCCGTGGAATAGTTGGTCTGGCCAAACTGCCCTTTCTGTCCGTTGACCGAACTGATATTAATGATACGCCCCCAGCGCTTTTCATACATATGCTCAATTACCTGCTTGGTCACATTGAACAGGCTGTTCAGATTGGTATCCATGACCGCGCGCCAGTCATCAATGGACATTTTGCGAAACACGCCATCCCGCGTAATGCCGGCATTATTGACCAGCACGTCCACGGGGCCGTGGTCAGCCCTGACCTTTTCAAATGCGGCGACGGTGGAATCCCAGTCGGATACATTTCCTGCCGATGCATAGAATGTATACCCCTGTGCCGCCTGTTCGTCAATCCACTGCTGGGCATTGCGCTGCGGACCGCAGCCGGCGATAACCGTGAATCCGTCTTTGTGCAGGCGCTGGCAGATAGAGGTCCCGATACCTCCCATCCCACCCGTAACATATGCTATTTTTTGTGTCATTTTGAACTCCTTAGGCTACTTTCACGGTAATAAAACGATGCATTGGCCTGGTCAGGCTTTGACTTTTACATACTGCCCCGGCGCCGGGGCCAGTGGCGGGTAGGCGGCATTGCCCTGCGTTGCTTTAGCTTTTACCTTGCGCCCGCTATGCCCCGCCAGCCAGCCGGCCCAGTCTGGCCACCAGCTGCCAGGTACCGACTCTGCACTTTCCAGCCATTGCCGGGCATCGGTCTGCTGCACCTGCATGGTATCACTGGTCCAGTAGTTGCGTTTGTTCTTTGCCGGCGGATTGATCACACCTGCAATGTGGCCGGAAGCGCCCAGAATATATCGGACATCGCCCGAGAGCAGACGTGCCGAGGCAAACGAGGCATGCCAGGGAACGATGTGATCTTCTTTTGAGCCATAAACATATGCCGGCATGTCCAGATCGGCAAGATCGACCGCTTCGGCGCATATTTTCAGCGCGCCCGCGCGGCACAGTCTGTTTTCCAGATACATATTCCGAAAGTACCAGGTGAAGAACGGACCCGGCAGGTTGGTCCCGTCGGAGTTCCAGTACAACAGGTCGAATGCGGGCGGTGCCTTGCCTTTCAGGTAATTGCTGACGACATAGTTCCAGACCAGTTCATTGGGCCGCAAAAACGAAAAGGTGGTGGCCAGTTCTTTGGCCGTCATCATCCCGCCCTGCCCCAGCAATTGCTCCCGATAGGCCACATGCGCTTCATCGACGAACACATCGAGTACCCCGGTATCTTCAAAATCGAGCAGCGTGGTCAGCAGCGTCACACTGGCCACCGGGTTATCGCCGCGTGCGCGCGCCACTGCCAGCGCGCTGGAAAGCATGGTGCCGCCTACGCAGAATCCCAGGGCATTGATCTGCGACTGACCGGTAATCTGGCAGACCGTATCGATTGCGGTCAGCACGCCCTTTTCTATATAGTCGTCCCAGGTTGACTTTTGTATGCCATCGGTATCTGCCACGGTCGGGTTGCGCCAGGACACCATGAATACGGTAAAGCCCTGGCTCACTGCATACTCCACCAGGGAATTGCCCGATTGCAAATCCAGAATGTAATATTTGTTGATGCACGGCGGGACCATCAGCAACGGCCGTCGGTACACGGTTGCCGTTTGCGGCGCATACTGCAGCAGTTGGAACCAGGGATTTTCAAATACCACGGAACCCGCTGTTGTGGCCAGATTGCTACCCACTTCGAAGCTGGATTCATCTGTCTGGGAAATCTGGCCGCGGCGCAGGTCGCCCAGCAGATTCAGAAACCCCTTCTGCAAAGACTCGCCATTCGTGTCTGTAAAGGTTTTAAGCGCGTCGGGGTTGGTCAGAAAATAGTTGGCGGGCGACATGGCGTCGTTCCACTGCTCAACCGAAAATCGCAGCCGTTCCCGCACATTATCGGGTACCGCAGCCTGTTCGACCATTTTCTGCATGATACTGGCCGACAGCAAATAGAGGTGGGCCATCAGCAGGTGCTGCGGGCTTTCCTGCCAGGCCGCACTGCTGAACCTTCTGTCGGTGAGCGGTGGCAAGGTACCCTGCTGGCCTGCCGCGGCTATTTGCTGCCATTTGGCGAGAAACTCGGTCTGCAACCGCGCCGGGAAGGCTGCATCCTGTGCCGGATCTGCCTGGCCTGCCCGTGCTTGATCAGTCTCGTTGGTCACTCGTCTCTCCGGCTGTGGTGGTCTGATGTTCATTCGTGCATGCTCACCGTGTACAAATCATTCTATATAAAAACAAACAGTACGTCAGACGGTATCTACCCCACTAAGGGAAACCCTGAGCGCCCACCAGGCCTGGCTCTGCACAAATTACCGGCCGCCGCAGACAATCAGGCTCGAGCCAAATAACCGTGGCCAATCTGCCGGTTGTCTGGCTGCGCCGGTAGGAATAAAAAAGGTCATCCTGCCGGTAGGTGCACAGGCCGCTTTGTTCAACCTGCCTGATGCCAAGCACCGCCAGGCGATGAGCTGCAATGCCGGAAAGATCGGCCAGCCACTTGCCTGGATTGTCCGGATGCGGCATGAAGCAAAAGGCCACCGTGGGATCCACATCCAGGAACGCCTCGCGCACTTGCGGACCGATTTCAAATACCTGGCGGGAAATGGCAGGGCCAATCCAAGCGTAATCAGGCAGTTTACCGCAGGCACTATGCAGTTTTTTGACAGTATTTTCCAGCACGCCTGCGGCCAGACCACGCCAGCCCGCATGAGCTGCCGCCACGCCCTTGTCCGAGGCAAATACCACCGGCAGACAATCGGCGGTCAGAATAGCCAATACCCGACCAGGCGTCATCGTCATACTGGCGTCAAACGGTCCCGCCACATCAGTCCCAACCCGGGCCGCATCTGCATCCAGTACGCTGGTGCCATGCACCTGGTCAAGCCAGACCGGGTCCCCCGGTAACAAAGCACGCAGCCGCTTGCGGTTTTCCCATACCGCCTGCGGATCATCCTTGACGTGCAGCCCCAGATTATTGCTATCGTAGGGCGCCTGGCTCACGCCTCCATGACGTGTGCTAGTGAAATAACGCACGCCTGGCCAGCGCTGTCCGGTCACATGTAACGGTTTCATTTTGATGTCCATTCAATGGCTGCCATTACCCGCTCCATATCGTCAGGGCGAGCCGCGTCAAATGACCGGGGCTGATCCGTGGCTGGATCAATAAAGGTGAGGCGCCTTGCGTGCAGCATCTGACGCTGCGCGGGGCCTAGCAACTTGCCGTTGTACAGGGTATCACCCAGCAAAGGATGCCCCAGCGCATGCATATGAACCCGGATCTGGTGGGTTCTGCCAGTTTCCAGCCTGCATTGCACATGGCTGACGGGCGCCTCGTCGATATAGCCGAAAGCCAGGCGCTCATAATGGGTAATCGCTTCCTTGGCTGCAATCGGCGTGACGGTGGACATGCGCACCGGTACATGGCGATCACGACCGATAGGAAGGGTGACGCTGCCGCTGGCAGGGCTATGTCCCATTACCAGCGCTTCATATTCCCTTCCCATGGTGCGCGCCTGCAATTGCCTGACAAAATGCGTCTGGGCCGCTTCGTTGCGCGCCACCACCAGCAAACCATCGGTGTCCTTGTCCAGGCGGTGCACAATGCCAGCCCGAGGCACATGGGCCAGTTCAGGATACCTGTAGAGCAGACCGTTTAACAGCGTACCCGACCAGTTGCCGGCGCCGGGATGGGTGACAAGGCCGGCGGGCTTGTTGACCACAATCCAGTCTGCAGAATCGGCCACGACCATAAAATCTACCGGTTCCGGTGTAAAGGCCGTCTGTTCGGGCGCCAGCTGCATGGTGACCAGCAGCAGGTCGTCGGCGCCTACGTTCTGGCGGATTTTGCCGGGTACGCCATTGACCAGCACATGCCCTTGTTCTATCCATCCCTGCAGCCTGCTGCGTGAATGTTCGGGTATGAGCGCAGCCAGGACCTTATCCAGCGCTCGCCGATCATCGTCATGGGAAGACGGAATTGCCGCTGCTCATTGTCGGGAATTTCGTCGGCATCCTGCAAAGTTGGGTCTGACATCGATAGAAAACACTGTAAAATCATATAATGTTCTTATAATAACGCGGCAATGGTATTATCAGATTGCTTTTTGAACTTTAACTAACAGTCACTTCCAAATTATGCATAAACGTTTGCTTCGAACTTCTCTCATTGCGTTGGGCTGCCTGACTATTGCAGGTTGCAGCAGCATGATGACCCGAGAAGCTGACAGAACAGCCGGTATGTCAGCGCCCCAGTTATATCAGGAGGCTCGCGACAACGTGCGCAGTAATGACTATAAAACCGCGCGCACCTATCTGGAAGCAGTCGAAGCCCGTTATCCCTATTCCAGTTTCGCCCAGCAATCGCTGATCGATCAGGCCTATGTGAACTGGAAGGACAACGAACCGGAAAAGGCCGTGGCTGTCATTGACCGCTTCCTGCGCCTGTATCCCAGCCATCCGGGCACCGATTACATGCTGTATCTGAAAGGTCTGGTTACGTTTACGCCGCCCAGCTCCTATCTGCGCAGCCTGACCGGGCAGGATCCCAGCGAACGCGACCCCAAGGGTCTGCGCCAGTCATATGACGCGTTCAATGAGCTTATCCAGCGCTATCCGGAAAGCCGCTATACCCGTGACGCCAGGCAGCGCCTGACATGGCTGGTTAGCACCATTGCCGACAACGAAGTCAACGTGGCAAAATACTATTACACACGTCATGCCTATGTTGCTGCCATCAACCGCAGTCAGTCGGTCCTGAAAGACTTTACCGGTGTGGCCGCTGCCGAACCTGCGCTATATATCATGATGAAGTCGTACCAGCAACTTGGCATGGCCGACCAGGCCAACGATGCAAAACGGATTCTGGATCAGAACTACCCTAACAGCAAATACTATGAACAAGGCCTAGAGGACAGCGGTGGCTGGTTCTCATGGCTGAATCCATCACGCGTCTTCAATTAAGACAGACCGGACTCATACCTTCAGGTAAAAAAGGCGGCCCATGGGTCGCCTTTTTGTTACTGCACCGGTTGCAAACGAATTTACGATACTGCGTCATCGCCCGCCGGTAGTGCGATCTCCTTTGCATGGGTCTGGAGAAAGGCGGTTGCCTCGTCAAGCTTGCGCGTACGACGAAACGGCGGCAGACCGCGCCACAATAGTTTTCCATAGGGTTTCTCAACCAGGCGCCGATCCCCGACCACCAGCAGCCCCCAATCCTTTTCGGTGCGAATCAGTCGACCTGCACCCTGCTTCAAGGCAATGGCGGCGCTGGGCAATTGGTATTCAAAAAACGGGTTGCCGCCGGACTCGCGACAGGCTTTGATACGGGCTTCAAGCACCGGATCATCGGGTGGCGCAAAAGGCAGTTTGTCAATCGCCACCAGGGTAAGCATATCGCCCGGTAAATCTATTCCTTCCCAGAAACTGGCGCTGCCGACCAGCACGGCGTTCTTCAGTTGGCGAAACTGTTCCAGCAAAGTGCCACGCGAGCTTTCCCCCTGGCGCAATACCGGTCGTTCAATGAAATGCGTATCAAAGGCCTCCAGCAGCAAGGCCGATATATTGTCGACTGCGCGCAAGGTTGTGCACAATACCAGCACACCACCCGGGCTGGCCTGGATTAACGGGATCAGCGTTGTCACAAACTGCTTCTGAAAATCGGGTGACTGCGGCTCGGGCAGATGATCAGGCACATACAGCATGGCGTGGTCCTGGTAATCAAAAGGCGACTCCCATCTTTCGGTACGGGCGCCATAGAGCCCGAGCTGACGGGTGTAGTGCGAAAAATCCTTGTAGACCGACAAGGTGGCAGAGGTAAAAATCCAGGCCTGATCCTTGCGCCGCTGGCGCGAGAAAGCATCAGCAACCGACAACGGCGCCATTTGCAGACGAAAATGGTGCAGCCCCACCTCGACCCAGCGCACCAGCTGTTCGGTCACCACGTTACCGGCTTTGGATTCAGCCGCCTGTCCTGTTCGCGGCATCGCATTAACAGCCGGTTCAGCGTTGTCGCGGGTCACGCCTTCCG
This sequence comes from Advenella kashmirensis WT001, assembly GCF_000219915.2. NCBI lineage: Bacteria > Pseudomonadati > Pseudomonadota > Betaproteobacteria > Burkholderiales > Alcaligenaceae > Advenella > Advenella kashmirensis. The sequence continues at coordinate 2,829,399 of NC_017964.1, forward strand.
GCAGAATAACCGGTTGCGACCAGCGGTACAGTCGTGCACACAATTCCGTGCCCGACTTTGCCGCAGTCGCCAGATCGGGATGGCGCTCCTGCACAGCAGTGAGCATGCCCGTGAGCGTAACCAGCTCATCGTAAAGCTTATTCAGAATATCAAAAAACCGATCAGCTTCGGGAATCTGCTCAAAGGTCGCCTTGCGTCCGGGCATTTTTTCTATGGGCGCCGCCACCAGGCGCAGGTCTTTCACATAATAAGATACCCGTTGGCAGGCTTCGGTCCATTTGGCGCTGTCACGCGCATACGCCAGCGCCGCCACTTCGGCAGATTTCAGAAAATCGGTGATATTGCCCGAATAGACCACATCGCCCATAAAACGCGTGGCCGTGTCGGGCAACTGGTGCGCTTCATCGAATACCACTGCATCGGCGGCCGGCAACAGGTCTGTAATGCCTTCCTCCCGCAACACCAGATCGGCAAAAAACAGGGCGTGGTTAATGACGACAACATCGGCTTCCTGCGCCTGCCGGCGTGCCTTGAGCAAAAAGCACTCCTTGACGTTGGGGCAGTCCTGACCAAGACAGTTTTCCCGGGTCGAGGTTACCCGGTTCCAGATATCGGCGTCTTCCGGCACCTGACCACAATCGGTTTTGTCACCGGAGCGCGAGCGGGTTGCGAATACGCGGATTTGCCGCAACTGGGAGATTTCATCCCTGGACTTGAGCGCGCGCTCGTCCTGCTCCAGCCGATCCAGATGATAATGACAGACGTAATTGCTTCTGCCCTTGAGCAACGCGACCTGAACCGGCAGCGCCAGGGCATCACGAACCCGTGGGACATCTTTGGTGAACAGCTGATCCTGCAAGGTCCGGGTGCCGGTGGAGATCAGCACTTTGCCGCCCGACAGAAACGCCGGAATCAGATAGGCCCAGGTTTTACCGGTGCCGGTGCCGGCCTCGGCCACCAACACCGAATGCGAGGCAATCGTTTCATCGACGGCCTGCGCCAGCTGGATCTGCGCGTCGCGCAGCGTATAGCCGGGCACCGCTGCCGCCAGCGGTCCCTCCTGACCAAACCAGTCGGAAATATCAAAATCAAGTACTCGCACAACGTTTCCTACGACCTCGCCTTGCGGCATTACATGTGGCATCATACTCCAGTTCTGCTGCGCCAACCGCGATGCTTATGGCACAATGTCGCGTTAAGTTTAATTATTACCGTTAAGTATGAACGCATCCTCTCCTTCTGTTACTGCCTCTTCCCCGCTGGTTGACCCGGCGCGCATTATTGCATTGCTGGCTGCCGAACTCAATGTTCGTGCCAGCCAGATCGAAGCGACCGTTTCGCTGCTTGACGACGGGGCGACCGTTCCGTTTATCGCGCGCTATCGCAAGGAAGCCACCGGCGGCCTGGACGACACCGTATTGCGTAACCTGGAAGTGCGACTGGCCTATGTCAGGGAACTGGAGTCGCGCCGCGCCGCCGTGCTCGAATCCATTGGCGGTCAGGGCAAGCTTACGCCCGAGCTGAGCGAAGCCATCGCAGCGGCCGACACCAAGCAGCGCCTGGAAGACCTGTACGCACCCTTCAAGCCCAAGCGCCGCACCCGCGCCCAGATCGCCCGGGAAGCCGGCCTGCAACCGCTGGCCGACCTGTTGCTGACCGAGAGCAATGCCGATCCGCTAGTTGCGGCCCAGGACTATGTCAATGAAGAGCTGGGCGTCAAAGATACCCGCGCTGCACTGGATGGCGCACGGGACATTCTGGCCGAACAGTTCTCCGAGAATGCAGACCTGGTTGCCAATATGCGCGACTACCTGGGCCAGCATGGCTTTCTGTACTCCAAGGTTATTGAAGGCAAAGAAGAGGAAGGCGCCAATTTTCGTGACTGGTTCGATTTTCGCGAATCCATCCGTAGCCTGCCCTCGCATCGCGTATTGGCCCTGTTGCGCGGTCGCCAGCAAGGGGCGCTGGATTTGCGCATCGGCCTGAGCGACGAACAGGATGCGCTGGTACCTCATCCTTGTGTAGAACGCATCAGCCGTTTTCTGGAACTGGATGCCGATTATTCCCCCGCAGCCAACGCCCGTGGCAAATGGCTGGCCGACGTAGCACGCTGGACATGGCGCGTGAAAATGCTCACCGCCTTCGAATCCGAATTCATCACCAAACTGCGCGAAGAGGCCGAGGCCGAAGCCATTCGCGTTTTTGCTGCAAACCTGAAAGATTTGCTGCTGGCAGCGCCGGCCGGCCCCAAATCAGTGCTGGGCCTGGACCCGGGCATTCGTACTGGCGTCAAGGTGGCCGCCATCGACAAAACCGGCAAAGTGCTCGATACCGCCACCATCTATCCCTTTGAGCCACGGCGCGATCGTAACGGATCTCTGGCCACGCTGGCAGCCCTCGTCAACAAACACAAGATTGAACTGATTGCCATCGGTAACGGTACAGCCTCGCGCGAGACCGAGAAGCTGGCCGCCGAGCTGATCGAAGCCCTGCCCAATGCGGGACTGCGCAAAATCGTTGTCTCCGAAGCCGGTGCTTCTGTGTATTCGGCCTCGGAACTGGCTGCCAAGGAATTTCCCGACATGGATGTGAGCCTGCGCGGTGCGGTGTCCATTGCCCGCCGCCTGCAGGATCCCCTGGCCGAACTGGTAAAAATCGAGCCCAAGGCTATCGGTGTCGGCCAGTACCAGCACGATATCAACCAGCGGGAGCTGGCACGTTCACTGGATACCGTTATCGAGGATTGCGTGAACGCGGTGGGCGTCGATGTAAACACGGCCTCGGCCGCCCTGCTCTCACGGGTATCAGGCCTGAACTCCACGCTGGCCCGCAATATCGTCGATTGGCGTGACCAGAATGGCGCATTCCCAACGCGTAAAACCCTGATGGACGTTTCGCGATTCGGTGCCAAGGCCTTCGAACAGGCAGCCGGCTTTCTGCGCATCCAGAACGGCGACAACCCGCTGGATGCCTCTGCCGTTCACCCCGAAGCGTATCCTGTCGTCGAGCGCATCCTGGATAAAATCCGCAAGGATGTCAAAACGGTCATGGGTAACAAGGAAGCGCTAAGCGGACTGTCTCCGAACGAATTCACCGATGAACGCTTCGGCCTGCCCACCGTGAAAGACATTTTCCTGGAATTGGAAAAGCCAGGGCGTGACCCCCGCCCCGAGTTCAAGACCGTCACTTTCCAGGAAGGCGTCGAAACGATCAAGGATTTGTCAGAAGGCATGATTCTGGATGGCGTGGTCACCAACGTCGCCAATTTCGGCGCGTTTGTAGACATTGGCGTGCACCAGGACGGCCTGGTGCATATTTCCGCCCTGTCCGACACGTTTGTGAAAGATCCGCGGGACGTGGTTCGCGTGGGCCAGACCGTCAAAGTCAAGGTGCAGGAAGTGGACGTGGCGCGTAATCGTATCGGCCTGACCATGAGGCTGAACGACGATACCGGGCCTGTGGCGCGACGCGACTCACGGCCGGGCGCGGCTGCGCCAAGATCAAACGGTGGCGGGCGACAACCGGCGCGCAATCAGGCGCCGGCGGCCACATCCATGAACGCCATGGCCGCTGCATTTGCCAAACTTAAAAAATAGAAGATAAAAGACTGCGGCCCGTTTACATAACGGGCCGCGATCAGATGGGTTAGTTGGCAGATCAGTTAGCGCTTACGCCCAGTTTGGTAATCAGGCACCCCAGCGATCCACCTCGTCATTGATGAATGAGCCAAATTGCTCTGGGGTCATCTCCTGCGGAATAGCGCCCAGATTTGCCAGTTGTTTCTGCACATCGGGTTTGGCTACCACTTTGAGAATCGCCTTATTGAGCAAGGCCACGTCTTCCTTGGGCATTTGAGCCGGGGCCAATACGCCGAACCACGACGAAATATCAAAGTCCTTGAAGCCTTCCTCGATCATCGTGGGCAATTGGGGCGCCACTGCCGATTTTTCCTTGCTGGTCACCGCCAGCGCCTTGAGCTTGCCGGAACTGACAAACGGCCAGGCCGACGGCATATTATCAAACTCCATTAGTACGTCGCCGGACATCACTGCGGTCAGGCCTGGCGCGCTGCCCTTGAACGGCACATGCAGAACCTGGGTTCCGGCATCCTGATTCAGTTGTTCGCCACACAGGAACTGCGAGGAACCAACACCTGAAGAAGCATAGGTGGCCTTGTCCTTGTTCTTTTTGATGTATTCAACCAGTTCTTTCACATTATTGACCGGCAGCTTGGGATTGACCACCAGCACGTTGGGCACTTTGGCAATCAGGCGACCGGCGCAAAATCCTTTTTCAGATCATAGTTCAGCTTCTTGAACAACGTGGCATTAACTGAACTGGCAATGGTCGTGACGATAAGCGTGTAGCCATCGGGTTTGGCGCGGGCAACGTCCGTCATGGCAATATTGTTGCTGGCGCCCGGTTTGTTTTCCACCACAAAACTCTGCTTGAGCTCATCGCTCAATCCCTTGGCAACAATCCGCGCCACCAGGTCTGTGGTGCCGCCAGGCGTGTAGCCAACCAGTACCTTGACCGGTTGTGCATCCGGATAGGCTGCGCTGGCGCTGCCGGCAATCCCCAAAGCCAGAATCATGGCGCTGACTGTTTTGCTGAAATTTATCATCCTCGTCTCCGTTGTTGGCGGGCTGCATGCCCCCGTTGTGTAGATTAAAATCTGTATATTGAAAGCGTTACAAGCGCGGCGCCCAATGTCGTCCTGCTGCGTTGGCTTTCCCGTATGATCATTGTGCCAGCACGATGTTGCAGTCATCCGGTCGAACTACGGATAACAACAGGTCCGCCTGGCCCAATAGTAAATCAAGCACAGCTTTCCTGGGTATTTTCCACCAGCAAACTGCGTCCCCAGGTGGCCAGTTGACGAGCGACCGGCCCGACCTGCTGCACCTCATTTTCGGTCAATCCAGAGAACATCGGCAAGATCGGCCCCATATCGGCAATGCCGGCCAATGTCACGCCGTCGTGCAGGACCCGGATCGGGTTGATGCCATCGCGCAGCGCTTCAAACGCCATGTATGGCGCGCGCAAGGTGCGCGCGGTCGCCGTATCGTTCGCCTGCATTGCGCGCAACAGACCCATCGAACCGGCAGGCGCCAGGCACACCGAACCACTGGTAAAGGTTTTCAGGCCAAAATGCGCCATATGATCAATGGCCGGCGTCTCGCCAATGCCACTGACAATCAGCTCGGGACTGACGCAGGAAAGAATGGAACGCAGATACGGATCATCGGTAGGATCGCGCCGCACCACTGCATATTTGAAACTCACAATCCGCCCTTCTTCAACCAGGCTGGCCATGGTTTCGGCAGGCAGATAATTATCGGACTTGATGTAAACCACGATTTTGTCGCCGAACGCATCTGAAAAATAACGAATGCCGTCAGCCAGCCCCTGCTGCGTATAAGGAAACGTCATTGGCAAAAGCATTGCCGTGGGGAAGTCAAAGCCACGCAAAATCGCGGTCTGGTCGCGCATTTTCCCAAAATCGGGACCAACCGAAGGCAGCACCCACATATCGGATTGGGCCAGTTCGGCCAGTTGCGCCACCGTATCGGCGTAATCATTGACGCCCAGATGATAGAAATTGGCATTGCCGCCGTACATCACCGTACGCACACCACCTTCATAAAGATGAGATAACAAGGCCCGATTAGCAGATTTGTTCAGACGATATTCCGTGTCGCGCGCCAAAGGCGGTACTGCAATCACGGAGCGTTGGAGATCCTGGGATGAAACTGGCGATATTTTCATTTGCAATCCTGCTGTAGAGAAGTGACCCGTAAGTTGATTTGATATTTCATTTGACTTTATACCGATGTATAAATATAGTTGTCATACAAGTATAAATAACATCAGACATCTTATCTTAACAGAATAATATTGACGGAGACAAAACGTATGATTGAGAAAGTGATCGCGGGTGCACTTGCAACAACATTGATGGTAGCGGGACCGGCACTGGCAGCCTATCCGGACAAACCAGTAAGAATTATTGTGCCCTTCGTGCCGGGCGGCTCTTCGGATATCACCGCACGCGCCATCGCACCGGGAATGGAAAAAGTGCTGGGCCAGACAGTCATCGTCGAAAACAAGCCGGGTGCCAACGGTGCCATTGCCGCACAGGAATTGAAAAACGCCAAGCCCGATGGCTACACCTTGATGGTTGGCTCTATCGGCACCTTTGCCATTAACGAAGGGCTTTATAAAAAACTGGCTTACAAGCCCAGTGAAGACTTCGATTACGTGAGTCAACTGGTGCGCAATCCGAATGTGCTGGTGGTATCCTCGAAAATTCCGGTAAAAACCGTGGCCGAACTGATCGAGTATGCGGGCAAACATCCTGACCAAATTTCCTATGCCTCTTCCGGCACGGGTTCGTCTGACCATTTGTCAGCGGTGATGTTCCGACAGCGCAGCAACACCACGGGCATCGATGTCCCTTACAAAGGCGGTGCAGCAGCAATTGCCGACTTGCTGGGTGCGCAGGTCGATGTGTCATTCCAGAACCTGGGGGCTGTACTGACACACGTGCAAAGCGGCAAACTCAAGGCGCTAGCAATTACCGGTGCGCAGCGCTCTCCGGAGCTGCCCGATACGCCAACCATGGCTGAATCTGGCATAAAGAACATGGTCGTGTACTCCTGGCAAGGGGTTGCCGCGCCAACGGGCACACCCAAAGACGTCATAGACAAATTGCACCAGGCAGTCAGCGAAAGTCTGAAGCAGCCGCGCACGCAGGAAACCATGAAAAAACTGGGCTTCACGGTCGTGGGCAATAATCCGGACGAATTTACCCAATTCCAGAAGGAAGAAGTAAGCAAGTGGAAAGAAGTGATCAAGTCAGCCGGGCTGAGCCAATAGAAGCCAAATAGCAGATGCAATAACAGCGTATATTGCATCTGCATTGTGCCAGTTCGCACCAACAAAATGGGTGTCAGTTTACCGGTGCCAATGGCGTGCCGTGACTGCCGGCCGACACGTATATGGCATCCGCAGTACTCCCCGGTATCTATTGCACGCGCCTGTGCTTCTGCGCGGATCGGCTTGTCCGACTGAACCTGCTCCCCGCCACCTCACTATTCAAACATCGGTGCCTTCATCCGTTGCAGCAAACTGCATGGCCCACATACGCGCGTACACGCCATTGGCCTGCAACAGCCTGACATGAGAGCCTTGCTCGACCACCCTGCCCTGATCCATGACCAGAACTCTATCGGCTTCCACGATCGTGGACAGGCGGTGGGCGATAATCATGGTGCTGCGGCCCTTGGTGATTTTGTACAGTTCATCCTGAATCGCTCTTTCGGTGCGTGTATCCAGCGCACTGGTTGCTTCATCCAGCACCAGGATGGGCGGGTTTTTCAGAATGGTGCGGGCAATGGCCACGCGCTGCTTTTCGCCCCCGGACAATTTCAGACCACGCTCGCCCACCTGCGTGTCATAACCCTCGGGCAACGACATCACAAATTCGTGAATGCTGGCAGCCCGGGCGGCTTCCAGCACTTCTTCCCGTGTTGCATCAGGACGCCCATAGGCAATGTTGTAATAAATACTGTTATTGAACAAAACCGTGTCCTGCGGCACGATCCCGATATGCTGGCGCAGACTCAGTTGCGTGTACTCCCGGATATCACGACCGTTGATCGTGATCCGTCCTGAAGTAACGTCATAGAAGCGAAACAGCAACCGCGCCAGCGTAGATTTGCCGGCGCCCGAGGTGCCAACCACGGCAACCGTTTCGCCCGCAGCAATCGTAAAATTCACGTCATGCAATATCTGCCTTTCCGGTTCATAGGCAAAACCCACATGATCAAAGCGAATTTCTGCATCGCGCGTGTCCAGGGGCACACTCTGTGGCGTGTCTTCAATTTCCTGGTGCTGATCAAGAATACCGAACATGCGCTCCATATCCGACAGGGAGTTCTTGATTTCACGATAGATGAATCCCAGAAAATTGAGCGGTGCATACAGCTGCGTCAGATAGGCAGAAATAAGGACAATATCTCCCACCGTCATCTGGCCGGTCGTCACCCGTCCGGCCGCCATCCACAACAGGACCACCATGCCAAGCGTGATAATGACGCCCTGGCCGGCATTCAGCAGGTTCAGCGATATCTGGTTTTTAACTGCCGAGTCTACCCAACTGCCCAGATTGCTATCGTAGCGATGGATCTCATACGATTCGTTATTGAAATACTTGACGGTTTCATAATTGATCAGCGCGTCGATCGCCTGTGTGTTGGCCATGCTGTCCAGGCTGTTCATGCGCCGGCGCATGACCATGCGCCGCTCCGTGACCACAAGTGTGAATACGATATAGGCAGCGATGGTGGCCAGGATGACAACAGCAAACCAGATATCATAGCGAACCAGTAAAATGACCATGACCATGGTCAGTTCAAGCAAGGTCGGCAGAATATTGAACAAGGTAAAGTTAAGCAGGAAACCAATACCCTTGGTGCCCCGATCCATGTCGCGACTGAGGCCGCCAGTCTGTCGCTCCAGGTGATAGCGGATGGAAAGACCGAAAAGATGCGTAAAGATTGTGGTGGCAATACGCTGTATTGAGCCCTGCGTGACCTTGGAAAACAGGGCGTCACGCAACTCTGAAAAGATACTGCTGGAGATACGGGCAAAGCCGTAGGCCAGCAGCGCGGCAGCCGGCAACATCAGCGCCGTTCCGGGCAGGCTGAGCTGGTCGACAATGTCCTTGAGGTATACAGGCAGCATGACGCTGGCCACTTTGGCGATCACAAGGCAGGCTAGCGCGGCCATCACCCGCCACTTGAACATCCAGATATAGGGCAGCAATGAAACAATGACGCCAAATCCTTTTTTTCTTGCTGCACGTGATGCATCTGCCTGCGTTTTGCTATTTTCCATCGGGTTCATCATGATCGTAACGGTGGCACCGAACACTATGCATCGGCGTTTCTGTGGATACGGGTTTGAGCTGTTGCTGCTGTTCACATCCCTGCTTGCGAAAAGCACAGCGGTCCAGGAAAAAGCAACCCGTTGGCAACACGCGATTGCCCGGCAGTTCAGGAATGGCCTGCGCCCCGCTCTCCGGCAATGGCGCGCCCAGCACCGGTACGGCATCCAGCAATAGCCGCGTGTAAGGATGGCGCTGCCGGGCCAGGACCTGCGCGGTGTCACCCAGCTCCACGATTTGCCCCAGATACATGACGGCAATGCGGTTGCTCATGTGCCGGATGACCGAGACGTTGTGGGAAATGAGGATATACGTAAGCTGATGTTCCCGCTGCAAGGTGAACAGCAGATTAATAATCTGCGCCTGCACTGAAATATCAAGTGCCGAGGTCGGCTCATCGAGTACGATGACATCCGGATCGGAGGCCAGCGCGCGGGCAATGGCAATACGCTGGCGCTGCCCCCCCGAAAACTCGTGCGGATAGCGGTTCAGATAATCTGGCGACAGGCCGACCTGTTGCGCCAGTCGTGACGCACGTGCCCGCATCACCGACTCCTGGGATTCGCCTTTAACGTAGGACGGTTCGGTGATGATTTTCCAGACGGGCAAGCGCGGATCCAGCGAGGATTGCGGGTCCTGGAAAACGATTTGCACATTGGGCTGGCCTCGGTCATTGTTCCAGCGCAATTGACCTTGTGTCGGTTGTTGCAGACCCATCAGCACCTGGGCCAGGGTAGTTTTGCCACAGCCGGATTCGCCCACCACGCCCAGCGTTTCGCCGCGCCTGACCGTCAGGTCTACCCCATTGAGCGCATGCGCCCAGGTTCGGGCCTGGCCGCGCCAGTTGCGTTTTACGGGAAAACGGACATGGATGTCATCAAGTGTGAGAACAGCTTCAGGCATCGTGTTCCTCATTAACGGTCATCCAGCAGGCAGCAGCATGCCCGGGGGAGCCGGCCACGGACATGAGCGGTGGCACCTGGCTACAGGCCGGCGCCTGCAAGCTGCAGCGGTTACGAAAAGCACATCCTTCAGGCAGATCGGCCAGATTGGGCACCTGCCCGGCAATTGCAAGCAGCGGCGCGCCGGCGCTCGCGTTTTCAGGCAACGCTCCAAGCAACCCGCGGGTGTATGGGTGGTTTGGCCGGCCAATCACATCGGCGACTGCGCCCTGCTCTACCACGCTGCCTGCGTATATCACATAGATACGTTCACAAAATTGCGATACCACTGCCATATCATGCGTGATAAGCAAAATGGCCGTTCCGGTCTTCTTCGCCCGTTCGCGCAGCAGCATTAAAACCTGTTTCTGCACCGTAACATCAAGGGCTGTTGTCGGCTCATCAGCGATCAGCAACGATGGATCACAGGAAAACGCCAGGGCAATCATGATCCGCTGGCGCATGCCGCCGGACAACTCGAAGGGATAGGCATCGAATACCTGCGCGGGGTCGGCAATATGCATATCCCGCAGCAGCGAGATAGCACGCTCGCGCGCCTGTTTCGGGGACAGCGCAGTGTGCTTTCTGATGACATCTGTAATCTGACGGCCAACTCTCATGGTCGGATTCAGCGCAGTCATGGGCTCCTGGAAGATCATGGCCATATCGCTGCCGCGAATCTGGCGCATTTGCTTTTCCGACGCCTCCAGTATGTTCTTTCCCGATTTATGAATACTGCCCTGGCGAACAACATAGTTGGATTGCGGAATCAGACGCATGCTCATCATTGCAGTCACAGACTTTCCCGAGCCCGACTCGCCGACAATACCCACGATTTCCCCCGGCTGCACCTGAATGGTCACGCCATTGAGCGCCCGGACAGCGCCCCGGTAAATCGGAAATTCAATATGCAGATTATCTATGTCCAGGACCGGCGGGATACTGTCCTGCCCTGCTGCCGACGCCGCAACGTGCCGCGACGTATTGAGCTCACTGTACGGCGTCATTATTTCACCTTCTGTTTCGGGTCCAGCATATCACGAACACCGTCGCCCACAAGATTGAAACCGATGGCGGTGATCAGGATCGCCACGCCGGGAAATGTGGAATACCACCATTGATCCAGCAGAAAATTACGGCCCGAGGCGATCATGGCCCCCCATTCGGCGGTAGGCTGCTGGGCGCCCAAACCGATAAACCCGAGTGCGGCGGCCATGAGAATCGCATTGCCGATATCCAGCGTCATTTGCACAATCACCGGCGGCAATGCATTGCGCAAGACATGCCAGCGCACGATATGTCTTCGACCCGCGCCAAATGTTTTAGCCGCCTGGACATAAGCCATCTCGCGAATGCTCAGCGTCTGGCCGCGTGCCAGCCGCACATAATAGGGAATACGCACAATCGTAATCGCAATCATCGCATTGAACAGGCTTGGCCCCAAGGCCGCGGCCAGTGCCATCGTCAGTACCAGCGATGGGACCGACAGCACGATATCCATTGTGCGCATAATGATCGTATCTACGGTTCGGCCAATGACACCGGAAAAGCAGCCAATCACCGAACCGATAGCACTGGCAACGAACGCAACGAAAATACCGACGCCAATAGATTGACGCGCACCATACAGTACCCGGCTGAACAGATCCCTACCGACTTCGTCAGTCCCGAAAAAATGAGCAGCCGATGGCGGCAGCAGCCGACTGCCCAGATCAATGGCATTCGGATCATGCGCGGTCAGCAATGGCGCCAGAATTGCGGCAAGACACATGAGGATAATTAGCAGCAGCCCGAGCAGCATCATGGGGCTGCGGCGCAGTTGATACCAGAAATAAGCGAGCGAATAGGACAGTTGCGAAGTTGTGGTAGTGTTGGCGGTGCTCATCAGCTGCATCCTTGATACGTGGGTCCAGCACGCTGTACAGCAGATCAACCAGCATATTGAGCAGGACATAGACAAACGAGACCAGCACCGCGAACCCCATGACTGCCGGAAAATCCAGTGCCTGGATGGATTCGACCACATACAGACCCATGCCGGGCCAGCCAAAGACCGTCTCGGTCAGCACGGCACCGTATAACAGATCACCCATGGCCAGACCCAGTACGGTCACAGACGGAATCAGCGCATTGGGTAGTGCATGGCCCAGGATAATTTTCCAGCGACCCAGTCCATAGGCCTGGGCGGTACGCACATAATCCTCGGACAGTTGCTCCAGCATGGAAGAGCGGATCTGCCGGGCCACCACGCCCAGATGGACGAAGCTCAGGGTAAAGGCCGGCAGCACCAGGTGTTCAACGGTGCTGGAAAACAAATCCCAGTCTCCGGCAATAAGCGAATCAATCAGAAAAAAACCAGTCACGGTTGGTGGATCACCCAGCAGGCTGTCGATACGCCCGCCTGAAGGAAACCAGGACAAATGGCCATAGAAAATAATCAGCAAGCCCAGCCCCAGCCAGAATGCCGGCATGGAAATACCCGTCACGGCCAGGGTGCGCGCCAGCTGATCGACCCAGGAGTTTTTGTACACGGCTGACAAAACGCCCAGTGGAATGCCAATCAGCATGGAAAAGACCAGCGCCACAATGGCCAGCTCCAGGGTCGCCGGGAAAAATGCGAGCAGATCGTCGACAACCGGGCGGCCTGTGCGAATGGATGTACCCAGGTCCCCGTGCAACAAACCTTTGAGGTAGACCCAGTACTGCTCGTAAAGCGGCAGATCCAGCCCAAGCTTTTGCCGGATGCCGGCCACGATTTCTTCGGTCGCCCGATCTCCGGCAATCAGCCGTGCCGGGTCGCCGGGAATCAGATGAGACACGATGAAAGTGATCACTGATACGCCCAGCATGACCAGAATGAGCCAGGGCAGGCGCTTACACAATATCTGGAAAAACAAAACAGGCCCTTTCGGAATGGGTGGCGGCGTCTTGTTGCAGGCAAGACCGCTACTTCACCCGGTTAAATCAACCCACAACAATCGCGCTTGCCACGACAAAGCTGCGCAAGTGGCTGTTTTTTGCAAAATAACCGCAAGGCACGCACGGCATCACGCTGGGGCTGGTCATTGTCAACACGGCAGCCGCATCTCCTATGATTGAAAAAAAACGATATGTTGCCAGTTGTTGATACGGTGGCCATTGCCGGGGGGTTTTATAGCGCTGCTGGCAACGCCAATGGCAGGCCGGGCGCCACATGCGCCCCCGGCATTACCTGTTCTGGTCAGTCTTTGGAAATATCCGCTACATTATAGACATCATGCAGCATGGGATTGTATGCATAACCCTTCACATTGTCGCGCAAGCCCATTTGGTTGCTGTGCTGGAACAGATAGACATAGGCGTAATCTTTCACGGCCAGCTTTTGCGCCTGCTGGTAAAGTTCTGTTCGCTTGGCCTGATCGGTCTCTTGGGCAGCCTGGCGCACCAGTTTGTCCACTTCAGGATTGGAATAGAACGACCGGTTTCCAGGCAGCCCTTGCTTGGACGAATCAAACCAGTAATTCATGAACATGAAGGGATCGGCAAAATCCGGAGACCAGTTGCCGATCGAGATATCAAAGTCGCCTTTGCCCAGACGGTCGCGCATGGTGGCATTGGCCAGTTTTTCCAGTCTTACCTTGACGCCAACGGCCTGAAGGCTGGCCTGGACCGACAGCACAATGGGCTCCCAGTATGGCTCTTTGGTGGAGTACAGCAAGGTAAGCGGTTTGGCCGGTGCTGCCCCGCCTATGCTTGCCGTGGCGGCCGCCACATCGGTTTTGAAAGCGGGGGCGGCATCGTCGTGGGCCCACATCCCCTGGGGGATGGGACCATTAAGCGGTTTTGCCTCGCCATTCATGATACCGTTGATCATGCCGTTGTAATCGACTGCCTGGGCAATTGCCTTGCGCAGTGTCACATTGCTTAGTGGTCCGTTTTTGTTGTTCAGATACAGATACGTAACCAGGAGCGACGGTACTTTCTTGAATACTACGCCGCTGGCATTTTGCATGGCCTTGACCTGGTCAGGCTGGATGCTGCCGACGATGTCCAGATCACCATTTTGCAATTGCAGGCGCCGCGCCGATGCTTCGGGCACGATTTTGAATGCGACTTTTTCAAGTGCGGGCTTGGGTCCGCCATAATGCGGGTTGCGCTCCAGGATCAGGCTCTGGCCCTTATTCCATTTAGCCAGCTGATACGGCCCCGAACCGGCCGTATGCCCTGCCAGGTATTTGTCTGCGCCGCCCGCCTGCTGCTCTACTGCCGGATTGACAATGCCCGCGCCATTGTTGGCCAGAATATTCAGAAACGGCGCAAAAGGTTGATCCAGTTTGAACTCGACCGTCATGGGATCCTTGACCGTCACCTGCAACCCAGCCGGAAACGGTTCGGACGGACCCTGCTTCATTTTCATGAGACGGTCAAAACTGTATTTGACCGCCTGCGCATTAACAGGGGTGCCGTCGCTGAACTTTTGCCCGTCGTTCAGGGTGAATGTCCAGGTCAGCTTATCGGCAGAGGTTGTCCAGCTTTTTGCCAGTTCGCCTTCCACTTCGGTCGAGCCGCCTGCCTTGTATTTGATCAGACGCTGATAGCTGGGATAAGTAATGGACCAGTCATTATTGTCCATGGTCACTGCAATATCCAGCATTTGCGGATCGGCACTCTTGGAGATGACCAGCATGTTCTTGGGCGTAGCCGCCTGCGCCGCGACGCCGACAGACAATCCCAGGGTGGCGGCACAGGCCACCATGAATGCGTTTCTTATAAACGTACGGCGAACTGACATGGTAAGGCTCCGGTAGATTGACCTGATGACAGGCGCCCGGCCTGATTGCCGCTCCCTGCGCAGACTGCACCAGGGTGTTGCGGTTGACAGGCATTGGCGACAATGACTGGAATGCAGGAGAGAAAAATGGACACTCCCCCCTGCACATGAAGGACAAATCTTAGCAAATGTAATTGGAATAGGAAATAGTCATATATCCCTATACCAGAATCGCTCTAATGCACTCTGCCTTGCTATACCGTTACCAGCGTGCTTTCGATAATCGGGTAGGCGCTTGAATTGGGCAATTCATAATGCCACCATTCGGACTTGATGCCCCGAAAACCCGCATGCAGCATGATACCCAGCAAGAGCAACCGGTTTTTCTGCACCGCTGCGGGCAGATCTGCATAATCGTGGTGCGACGCGTCTTCCATGGCGTCAAAGCCCGTGCCCATATCCAGTTCGACGCCATGCTCATCCAGCAAAGTCACGTCTACTGCCGTGCCGCGCGAATGATGCGATCCCTGTGACGGATCCGCAACATACTGGGCATCGGGCAGCGCCGACCAGAAGATATGCTGCGCTGCTGGCGGCCGGTAACCGTCGAAAACCTTGAGGGTGTATCCGGCAGAACGGGCCAGCGCCGACGCCCGGAGCAATAACGGCGCCGCATCCTTATGCAATGCGCACTGCGCGGTCTGGTACACGATACGCCCTGCGATGTTATTGCTGCTGGCATACACCAGATCAATGACAACGCCATACTGTGCTTCATTGATGATATGCAAATCGTGATCGGTCACCCGGGTATCCATATGCTGACTCTGTTTGAAAAATGGAGGCAATATTGCCATAGCGTGATTTCGCTTATCGCAAATCTTATACGGCATGGGATGCGTAAGCAACCAGGGCAGTCGCGGCAAGCGCGCGCATCCATGCCCTTGTCGCTACCGGCCAACTCATCGGACCAAACGATACGGCCAGAAGACTATGCGTCGCGCTCAGGCGCCAGCGACTCCACTGCCTGCAACAGCCGCACGATCAGCGCTTCGCGCTCCATATCTGAATGCATGGCCGGACTCGAACCCAGCGCCTGCTCATCCAGCACAACCGTGACACTATAGTCGGGATTGCGGTGGATAAGCGCGCGCAGATCCAATGACAGCAGTTGCGATGCAAACTGCCCGGCCTGTTTGGGCTCCGCATAGGCACCTGACAATAAGAGCGTATCGCCATCGGCCGACACCAGGCGGCTTCTGAAGGCGCCGTCTTCATCACGAAAACTGATAAAACGGGCCGTTTTGCCGCTTTTCTTTTTGACCGGCGCCGCGCTTTTTACCCGTGTTCCATTGCGCAAGCCGACTGCTTCGCGAATTTGCTGCATGAACGGGACCGCCAGCTTGCGCGCTTTGTCAGCGCCTGCCTGCAGAATATCTTCAATCCGCTCGGGGTTGTCCATCAGTGTGACATACTGCTCGCGCATCGGCGCCAGAATGGTCTCCAAGTGTGTGGCCAGTTTTTTCTTGGCATCGCCCCAGCCCATGCCGTCCGCCAGTTCGCGACGGAAGTCTTCGGTGTCCTGAGGTGTTGCAAACGCCTTGTAAATGAGAAACAAATGGGACGCGTCGGCGTCCTTGGCTTCACCTGGCGCGCGCGAATCGGTCACGATGCGCGCAATGGCGGTTGACAACGCCTTGGCGCCCCCTTCGAAAAGCGGAATGGTGTTGTTGTAGCTCTTGGACATTTTACGGCCGTCCAGACCGGGCAGCGTAGCCACATCGTCGTCAATCTGTACATCGGGCAGCACGAAGTAATCCCGCCCTGCCCCGTACTGATGGTTAAAGCGTTGTGCGATATCGCGCGCCATTTCCAGATGCTGGATCTGGTCACGGCCAACCGGCACGCGGTTGGCGTTGAACATCAGAATATCGGCGGCCATCAATACGGGATAAGAAAACAGCCCCATATTCACCCCGTCATCGGGCTCAACGCTACGGGCCACATTCTGATCCACCGATGCCTTGTAAGCATGGGCGCGATTCATCAGGCCCTTGGGTGTAACGCACGTGAGGATCCAGCTTAACTCCGGAATTTCCGGCACGTCCGACTGGCGATAGAAAGTGACCTTGTCGGGATCCAGCCCGGCGGCAAGCCAGGTCGCGGCAATTTCCAGGCGCGAGCTGGCCACGCGTAGCGGGTCATCACATTTGATCAGCGCATGATAGTCGGCCAGAAAAAAGAAGGCGTCGACATTGGGCTGGCGACTGGCCGCAACTGCCGGCCGGATCGCGCCCGCATAATTGCCCAGGTGTGGCGTTCCGGATGTGGTAATGCCCGTCAATACGCGCACATTCCGGCTTGCGCCATTGGTTGGGGAAGTTTGTTCAGCACTCATATTCATTCCAACTGCAATAGTATTAAAGTTTCACCGACAATCGTCTTTCAGACTCAAGGTACTCCCTGGACTGCATTTCGGTAATACGGGAGACGGTCCGATGAAATTCGTTGGCCAGCACTCCTTCGGTATACAGTTCCTCGGGAGGCATTCGGCCGACATGATCAGCTTGACATGGTGATCATACAGGACATCAATCAGCCAGGTAAAACGCCGGGCCTCGGACGAGTGCCGGGGCATCATGCGGGGCACGTCGGAAAGGATGATTGTCTGATAGCGATTGGCCAGTTCCAGATAGTCATTTTGCGAGCGCGGCCCGCCGCAAAGCTGCGCAAAACTGAACCATACCACCGATCCGGCGACCGCCACAGCCCGGATGACCCGGTTCTCGATATGCAGATCCGTGTCCTGGGGCGCCGTTTCGGCCAGGCTGTCAAACGCCTGCTGCAACTGTGCCCGGGTATCCTCATTGAGCGGCGTCAGGTACATGCGCACCTGCTCCAGCGTCCGTTGACGATAATCGACGCCCGTGTCTACATTGACTACATCCATGCGTTTCTGAATCAGAGCGATGGCAGGCAGGATCCGGTCACGGTGCAAGCCATCGGGATACAGCGTCGATGGCTCATAATTGGAAGTCATGACAAAGCTGGTGCCATTATCAAACAGGTTAAGCAGCAGCTTGTATAAAATCATGGCATCTGCAATATCCGAGACGTGGAACTCATCAAAACAGATCAGCTTGTACTTATCGCTGATGATGCGCGCCACTTCGTCCAGCGGATCACTCTTGCCGCGCAGCGCCTGCAATTGGTGGTGCACGCTGCGCATGAACTCATGAAAGTGAATCCGCGTCTTGTGCTCGATCTGTACCGTCATGAAAAAAGAATCCATCAGAAAGCTTTTGCCGCGGCCAACCCCGCCCCACATGTAGACGCCGCGCGGCGGCTCGGGCTTGCGGAAAAATCGTCGAAACGGTTTACTCAATTCCTGTTGATAGGCAACCAGTTCGTCGGCAAAAACCTGCAGGCGCGCAATGGCCCGCTGCTGAGCGTCATCGGCACGATAGCCGCGCTCAGCAAGGGTCTTTTCGTAATATTGCAGTACGTTCATGAAGCAGGTCGATTTGAATCAATTCGGATGAATGGCAGGGCTCGCAAGCTGGCAACGGCGCGCCCTACCCGGCAGGCAGACCAATACGGTAGTACCGCAGGAACAGGCCGGGGTGCCAGTGGCACCCCGGATCGCCCGATACTGAAATATCAGGCTGACGGCCGACACCGGTAATAACAGGTGTCCTGGCCGTATTCAACATGGTGCAGCCGATCAGAAGTTCAGGGCACGTTTATCAACGGCCAGTGCGGCTTCCTTCAGCGCTTCGGACAAGGTTGGGTGCGCATGGCAGATACGCGCGATATCTTCAGCGGCACCTTTGAACTCCATGATAGTAACCGCTTCGGCAATCAATTCCGAAGCCATGGGGCCGATAATATGCACGCCCAGCACTTCATCTGTCTTGGCATCGGCAATCACCTTGGCAAAGCCGGTTGTGTCGCCCAAAGCGCGGGCGCGGCCGTTGGCCAGGAACGGAAAACTGCCTGTGCGGATTTCGCGTTTTTCTGCCTTCAGTTGCTGTTCGGTTTTGCCGACCCATGCAATTTCCGGAGAAGTATAGATCACCCAGGGAATGGTATCGAAGTTGACATGACCATGCTGACCGGCAATGCGCTCGGCAACGGCAACACCCTCTTCTTCGGCCTTGTGCGCCAGCATCGGACCGCGCACCACATCGCCCACTGCCCAAACGTTTGGCAGGTTGGTCTTGCACTCTTCATTAACGCTGATGAAGCCGCGCTCGTCCAATTGCAGGCCGACGCTGTCCACGTTCAGATTGCCGGTAAAAGGCACCCGGCCGATAGAGACAATCAGTTTGTCTACGACAAGCGACTGTTCCGCGCCTTTGGCGTCGGTATACGGTACGGTGATGGTCTTGGCTGTGGATTTGATCTCGCCGATTTTGACACCGGTTTCAATTTTCAGGCCCTGTTTGGCAAATGCCTTCTGCGCTTCCTTGGCTACCTGGACGTCGGCCGCAGCCAGAAATTCTGGCACGGCTTCCAGAATGGTCACTTCTGCGCCCAGACGACGCCACACGCTACCCATTTCCAGACCGATCACACCGGCGCCGATTACGCCCAGTTTCTTGGGCACGCCGGCAATACGCAAGGCACCGTCGTTGGACAAAATCTGTTTTTCATCAAAAGGTAGGCCAGGCAAGGCGCGAGCGACTGAACCGGTAGCCACGATCACATGGCTCGCCGTCAGACTTTCCGCTTTTTTGCCACTGACGCTGATTTTCCAGCTGCCGTCTTCGGCCTTGCCATCGAACGCGCCGACGCCGGAGAAGAACGTGACTTTGTTCTTTTTGAACAAATACAAAATACCGTCGTTGTTCTGTTTGACAACTGTGTCCTTGCGGCCGATCATTGCATCCAGCTTGAGCTTGACGCTGCCCACTTCGATGCCGTGCTCGGCAAAATGGTGGTTGGCCTGTTCAAAATGCTCAGACGATTGCAGCAGGGCTTTGGACGGAATGCAGCCGACATTGGTGCAGGTGCCGCCGGGCTTGGGATTGCCGGCATCATCAGCCCAGGCATCAATACACGCTACTTTCTTGCCCAGCTGCGCAGCACGGATCGCTGCAATATAGCCGCCAGGGCCGGCACCAATTACGACAACGTCAAATTGTGAAGACATAATATTCTCTTGATTTCGATAGAGCAGATGCGCTAACGCATCCTATGAAAAACGCGCGCCCCGCGAAGGGGCGCATTCAGACTGCGTCGATTACAGTTCCAGCAGCAGGCGTTGCGGATCTTCCAGCGCCTCTTTCATGGCGACCAGACCCAGCACTGCTTCGCGGCCGTCAATGATACGGTGATCGTATGACATGGCCAGGAAGTTGATCGGACGGATGACCACCTGACCATTTTCTACCACAGGACGATCCTTGGTGGCATGTACGCCCAGGATGGCAGACTGCGGTGGGTTAATGATGGGGGTGGACAGCATGGAACCGAAGACACCACCGTTGGAAATGGAGAAGGTGCCGCCAGTGAGATCTTCCAGGCTGATTTTACCTTCGCGCGCTTTAACACCGTAATCAGCAATGGTTTTTTCGATTTCAGCAAAAGACAGCTGGTCTGCATTGCGCACAATGGGCACTACCAGGCCGCGTGGGCTGCTGACCGCGATACCGATATCGAAGTAACCGTGATAGATGATATCTTTGCCATCAACAGAGGCGTTAAGCAATGGATATTTTTTCAGTGCGGCAACCGCTGCCTTGACGAAAAAGGACATGAAGCCCAGTTTCACACCGTGCTCTTTTTCAAAGCGATCTTTGTAGGCATTGCGCAGATCAATCACGGCCTTCATGTTGACTTCGTTGAAAGTCGTAAGAATGGCGTTTTCCTGCTGAGACTGGATCAGCGCTCGGCAATACGCGCACGCAGACGAGTCATAGGCACGCGCTGTTCCGGACGGCCGTCCAGAGACAGGCTGGCTGGGGCGGCAGCGGCGGCAGGCGCTGCCGGTTTGGCAGATGCGGCATCGGCCTTGGTCACACGACCGTCACGACCAGAGCCCTCTACATCGCCTGCAGCGATGCCTTTTTCAGACAGGATTTTGCTGGCCGCGGGCGATGCAACACCTGCACTGCCTTTGCTGGCTTCTGCTGCTTTGGCAGGCGCCGCTTCAGCTTTGGCCGGGGCCGCCTCGGCTTGGCAGGCTCGGCAGCAGGAGCAGCGGCCGCAGCTTCAGGCGCAGCGGCACCGGACTTGGCCTCAGTGTCAATCTTTGCCAGCAACTGGCCTGAAGTGACCGTGCTGCCATCGCCCTGGGCGATTTCAGTTAGCACGCCACTGGCCGGTGCCGGCACTTCCAGAACGACCTTGTCGGTTTCGACTTCGATCAGGGTTTCATCCTGAGTTACAGCTTCGCCTACTTTCTTTTTCCACTCAAGCAGGGACGCCTCTGAGATCGATTCGGAGAGCTGAGGAACTACAACGTCAATAATAGCCATTTTCGATAATCCGTAAAATTGTAATTAGACCGCTTACTTGGTCAGAATGAACCCTTTGAGCTTGGGTGCAAAAGCCTGTTCCACCAAGGCTTTTTGCTGCTCAATATGTTTGGCCATATAGCCAACCGCAGGCGAGGACGAAGCGATACGTCCGGCATAACCCAGGCGCTGTCCGGAAGACATGTCTTCATACAGGTGGTGCTGGATATAGAACCATGGTCCCTGATTCTGGGGCTCGTCCTGTACCCATACGACTTCCGTCGCATTCGGATACTTGGCCAGTTCACTGGCAAACGACTTGTGTGCAAACGGATACAGCTGCTCTACCCGCAGGATCGCAACATGACTGGCTTCCCGTTCCTTGCGTGCGTTCATCAGATCATAGTAAACCTTGCCTGAGCACACCAGTACGCGCTTGACTTTCTTGCCGTCAAGGTTGCTGTCCATGTCGCCCAGGATAGGGTGGAACTCGCCGGAGGCCAGATCGCTCAGCGGCGAGGTTGCATCCTTGTTACGCAACAGCGATTTCGGCGTAAAGATCACCAGCGGCTTGCGGAACGGCCGAATCATCTGGCGGCGCAGCAGATGGAAAATCTGTGCGGCATTCGTGGGCTGTACACATTGCATGTTATGGTCGGCGCACAGTTGCAGGAAGCGTTCGATACGTGCCGAAGAGTGCTCTGGGCCCTGACCTTCGTAGCCATGCGGCAGCATTAGTGTCAGACCGGACTGGCGTCCCCATTTGGCTTCGCCTGAACTGATGAACTGGTCAATCACGACCTGCGCACCGTTGACGAAATCGCCGAACTGCGCTTCCCAGATAACCAGGGTGTTGGGCTCGGAGCAGGAATAGCCGTACTCAAAACCCAGCACCGCCTCTTCCGAGAGCACCGAATCGATGACCGTGAATGGCGCCTGGGAATCGGAGACATTCTGCAGTGGAATATAGGTGCCATCGTTCCAGCGTTCGCGTTTTTGATCATGCAATACCGCATGGCGGTGCGTGAAGGTGCCGCGGCCGGAATCCTGACCGGTAATACGGATGGTATAGCCAGATGCCACCAGCGTTGCAAACGCCAGGTGCTCGCCCATGCCCCAGTCCAGGTTCTGCTCGCCCATTGCCATTGCGCGGCGGTCGGCCAGCAGTTTTTTCACCAGATTGTGGGGCGTAAAGGTGTCTGGCACAGTAGTAATGCGCTCGCCAATACGCTTGAGTTCGGCCAGTGGCACGGCCGTATCGGCACTGTCTGTCCACTTGGCGCCCAGAAACGGTGTCCAGTCGATAGAATATTTGTTTTTGTAGTCGGTCAGAACGGGTTCGACGGTTTTCTGGCCGTCTTCCATCAGCCGGCGATAATTCTTGACGAACTCTTCGCCTTCACCATCAGCCAATACGCCCTGCGTGGTCAGTTTGTCGGCATAGATTTTGCGCGTGCCAGGGTGCGCACCAATGCTCTTGTACATCAGTGGCTGCGTCAGCGACGGCGTATCCTGCTCGTTATGCCCCAGTTTACGGTAGCAGATGATATCCACGACCACGTCGTGGTTGAACTCCATGCGGTAGTCCAGCGCCAGGCGCGTTGCGAACACCACGGCTTCAGGGTCATCGGCATTCACGTGAAAGACCGGTGCTTCGATCATTTTGACCACATCGGTACAGTAAAGCGTTGAACGTGAGTCGCGCGGGTCAGATGTGGTAAAGCCGATCTGGTTATTGATCACGATATGCAGCGTACCGCCAGTGCCGTAACCACGTGTCTGCGCCATGTTAAGCGTTTCCATGACCACGCCCTGGCCGGCAAAGGCCGCATCGCCGTGCACCAGCACGGGCAATACTTGCTGCCCCAAAGGATCGGCGCGGCGTTCCTGACGCCCGCACACTGCCTTCCACAACCGGATTAACAATTTCCAGATGCGAGGGGTTAAATGCCAGGGAAAGGTGAACCGGACCACCGCGGGTGGACAGGTCACTGGAAAAACCGTTGTGATATTTCACATCGCCATCGGTCAGGCCTTCGGCATGCTTGCCTTCAAACTCGGCAAACAGGTCGCCGGGCATTTTGCCCATGATATTGACCAGCATGTTCAGGCGGCCACGGTGAGCCATGCCCACGATAATTTCCTGAACGCCCAGATCACCGGCGTGATTGACAACCTCGTCCATCGCGGCGATAAAGCTCTCGCCGCCCTCGAGTGAAAAGCGCTTCTGGCCTACATATTTGGTGTGCAGAAAACGCTCCAGCCCTTCGGCTTCGGTCAGTTGCTGCAGAATGCGTTTCTTGGTATCGCCATCAAAAGAGCCGTTGGCATGGGTAGACTCCAGGCGTTCCTGGACCCAGCGCTTGGCCTTGGGATCGGACATGTGCATGAACTCGGCGCCAACAGCACCGCAATAGGTATCACGCAGGGAATTGAGAATTTCACGCAGGGTCATGGTGCCCTGTTTGGTGAAATAGGTGTTAGTGGCAGAGTACACCTGATCCAGATCGGCCTCGGTCAGACCGTAAAAGGCGGGATCGAGTTCCGGAATTTCAGGGCGTTCGCGGCGTTTCAACGGATCAAGCTCGGCCCAGCGCACCCCAAGGGTGCGATAGGCAGCGATTAATGACTGGACATGAAGCTGTTTGCTGGCCACCTCCAGGGTGGGCGCGCCTCCCCTGGCAGCTGGGCAAAGGCATTGGCCTTGGCGCGCTGGGCAAAGGAAGTAACAACAGAATAATGGCTCTGGTCCCGGGTACTTTGGGAGCAGTCTGTGGCAGGTGCGTGCTGAAGCTGATCGAAATAGTCACGCCAGTGGTCCCCCACGGCAGCCGGGTTGGCCAGGTACTCTTCGTACAGTTCTTCAACGTAGGGAGCATTACTCCCAAATAAATAAGAGGTAGATTTTTTTCAGTTTCCGTTGTCATAAATCGCTTCACCGTTGCGGGTGTTTCACCCTTTGAGATGCAGGTATACCTTCCGGGTTACGGCTAGACCGAGTTGCGGATAGCGGGCAGAAGGCACATAACATAGCCTTGATAGCCAATGCATTCAAGTATAACCATCGGGAGGGGTTAATCCAAGGAACTTTTTCGATTATGAAAGAAATTACCGGTTTCAATCGATTGTGCTTGGTATATTTCGATAATTCGTTGCTAACGACCCACGCCACAAGACCCGCTGCATGAATGCGGCCATCGGTTTGGCCGCAAGTGTTCGACAAAGCCCAAAGGCAAACCGACGGCTGACCGCTTTGGTTGAACAGGCTCGCCTGACCAAGGCGGTCAAAGCATCCCGGCCGCCGCAGCCTCGATTGATAATCGCCAGCGCCCTGCCGCTGACTGGCGGCTAACCATAAGCCGCGCCACTGCGCCGAGCACGCCAACAGAAACCGCCAATGCCCCACATGCAGATCGTAGCGGTCACGGCCTGCAGCCGCAGGGGCCAAGTTCCCGCCGCAACGCCGGCAACGGCGTTATCATATCGAAACTGCGATTCAAGCATAGCAATGAGCATAACAATATTGTTGAACCTTAAGGATAAAAACCATGAGTCACGACCGTAACAAACTTGCCCTGGATTACCACGCCTATCCGACACCGGGCAAAATTTCCGTTACTCCGACCAAACCGCTGGCCAACCAGGATGACCTGTCGCTGGCCTATTCGCCTGGCGTGGCCGCAGCCTGCATGGCCATTTTTGCCGAAGGCGATATAGCCGCTTCGAAATACACCTCGCGCGCCAATCTGGTCGGCGTCATCACCAACGGGACTGCGGTGCTGGGACTGGGCAATATCGGCCCGCTGGCCTCCAAGCCCGTCATGGAAGGCAAAGGATGCCTGTTCAAGAAATTTGCCGGCGTTGACGTGTTCGACATCGAACTGGCCGAAAACGACCCAGACAAATTGGTGGACATTATCGCCGCGCTGGAACCCACATTGGGCGGCGTCAACCTGGAAGACATCAAGGCGCCGGAATGCTTCTATATTGAGAAAAAACTGCGTGAACGCATGAAAATTCCGGTTTTCCATGATGACCAGCACGGTACGGCCATTATTTCCTCGGCTGCCATTCTCAATGGCCTGAAAATCGTCGGCAAGGATATCGGCAAGATCAAATTGGTATGTTCGGGTGCCGGCGCCGCAGCGATTGCCTGCCTGGACTTGCTGGTCAACCTGGGCGTTGCACGCCAGAATATCTATGTTGTGGACTCTCGCGGCGTGATCTGGGAAGGCCGCGACGAGAATATGGAACCGAACAAGGCGCGTTACGCACAGAAAACAGAGGATCGAACCCTGGCCGATGTGATGCGCGACACCGACGTCTTCCTGGGCTGCTCGGCCAAGGATGTACTGAAGCAGGACATGGTTGCCACGATGGCGCCTTCGCCCCTGATTCTGGCCCTGGCCAACCCCGACCCTGAAATTCGTCCGGAAGACGCCAAAGCGGTGCGCCCGGACTGCATTATCGCCACCGGCCGTTCCGACTACCCAAACCAGGTCAATAACGTTCTTTGCTTCCCCTTTATCTTCCGCGGCGCGCTCGACGTGGGCGCCACTCGCATTACCGAAGAAATGAAAATGGCCTGCGTGCAGGCCATTGCCGATCTGGCGCAGGCCGAGCCTAGCGATGAAGTCGCCCTGGCCTACGAAGGGCAGGACCTGAGCTTTGGTCCCGAATATATTATTCCGAAGCCTTTTGACCCCAGGCTGATCGTCCAGATCGCCCCGGCCATTGCCAAGGCGGCCATGGAGTCGGGCGTCGCCACCCGTCCGATAGAAGACATGGATGCTTACCGCCAGCAACTGCTGGGCTTTGTCTACCGCTCAGGACCGTTGATGCGTCCGCTGTTCAAACAGGCACGCACCACGCCACCAAAACGCGTGGTCTATGCCGATGGGGAAGACGAACGTGTATTGCGCGCAGCGCAGACCGTGATCGACGAGCAACTGGCCTATCCGATTCTGATCGGACGCCTGCCGTGATTGAGATGCGCGTCAAGAAACTGGAGACTGCGCCTGCCGCCGGCACCAACATGGAAGTGGTCAACCCCGAAGACGACGAACGTTTCAACGAAACCTGGACGGCTTACTACAAGCTCAAGGGTCGCGATGGTGTCACGCCCAACGTAGCAAAAGCCATGGTGCGCAAGCACAACACCCTGATCGGTGTCTTGCTGATGGACCGCGGCGACGCCGATGCCATGATCTGCGGCGTTGGCAGCCGCTTTGACAACCAGCTCAAATATGTGTCGGAAGTGATTGGCCTGAAGGAAGGCGTAACCACCTATGCGGCAATGAACGTGCTGATCCTGCCTGACCAGACCCTGTTCATTTGCGATACGCATGTGAACGAAGATCCGACCGACGAGCAGGTTGCAGACATCACGATCCAGGCTGCCGATGAAATGATCCGCTTTGGCATTCAGCCCAAAATCGCCCTGTTGTCGCACTCCAATTTCGGCAGCCGTCCTTCGGATTCGTCACGCAAGATGGCTTCGGCCCGTCGCCTGATCGCACAGCGTCGGCCAGACCTGGAAGTGGATGGTGAAATGCATGCCGATGCCGCATTGTCCGAACGCATCCGCCTGGACGCCTATCCCGACTCCACCCTGGCCGGTCGCGCCAATCTGTTGATTATGCCAAATCTGGATACCGGCAATATCACCTACAATATGCTGAAAATGACCGGCAGCCACGGCATTGCCATGGGGCCGATTCTGCTGGGTGCTGCCAAGCCGGTCCACATTCTGACCACCAGTACAACCACAAGGCGCATTGTCAATATGACCGCGCTGGCCGTCGTTGACACGCTTGAGGAGCCTAAATAATGCGTTCGGATGATCTGTCAAAACTGGTGCTGCGCCTGACGCTTGGCATTCTCCTGCTCATGCACGGCATCTTCAAGGTGCAAAACGGCATTGGCGGCATTATGGGTATGGTCGCCTCTACCGGCCTGCCCGGATGGTTGGGGTATGCCGTGTACATTGGAGAGGTGATTGCGCCAATCCTGCTGATCGTGGGCCTATACTCGCGTATTGCCGCAGTGCTGATCGCAATCAACATGCTGGTTGCCATTGCGCTGGCCCATAGCGGCCAACTGTTCATGGTCACGGGCAACGGCGCGCTCAGGCTGGAAACGCAATACTTCTTCCTGTTTACCGCTGTCGCTGTCTTTTTTTCCGGCGCGGGCCGTTTCAGCATGAATAGCCCGTACAACAACTAGTCCGGTACGTAAAATCTGCTGCCTGCACAAGCTGCAGCAGCACAGTATCGCCAGCCCGCCGAATCACAACCGTGGTTCGGCTTTTTTACGCTCCTACCTTTTACCTCCCTCCTACCTTTTTACTTCCCTCCTTTTTTCACCGTCCTCCTTTTCTTGTCCTCGCTCTCTTACACACTTACTCTACCAGTCCGATTTTTTCATATCTTTTTTTCACCCAACGCTGTCAGGTGTCGCCCGTGTCATTAGCGGCCAGCCCATACGCTCATGGCAGGATCGTGCGCCCCAAGTCATCCCGGTCAGGAGCGACCGTTCACGGCGAGCGAGCTGCCGGCAAACCGCATAAGCGCAAAATGCAAAAGATGAGTACAGACGAAACGAGTGTAAATTGTCAGACGAAAAAAAACCGCAGAGTAAGCTCTGCGGTTTTCCCGACAAGCAAGACGCGAGATTATTTGCGGGTCTCGATATTGCCAACATCACGAGCCGAGTAGCCGGTATACAACTGGCGTGGACGGCCGATTTTGTAATCGGGATCAGACAGCATTTCGTTCCACTGCGCAATCCAGCCCACTGTACGAGCCAGCGCAAAAATCGCGGTGAACAGTGATGTTGGGATGCCAATGGCGCGCTGCACGATACCTGAGTAGAAATCGACGTTCGGGTACAGCTTGCGCTCGACGAAGTAAGGATCTTCCAGAGCGATGCGTTCGACTTCCATCGCCAGCTTGAACAATGGATCGTCTTGCAGACCCAGCGATTCGAGCACTTCCTTGCAGGTTTCCTGCATCAGCTTGGCGCGCGGATCGTAGTTTTTGTAAACGCGATGGCCAAAACCCATCAGACGCACGCCTGAGTTCTTGTCCTTCACTTTTTCCATGAACTCGCCAACTTTCTCGATACCGCCGTTGGCTTGCAAATCTTCCAGCATTTTCAGGCAGGCTTCGTTGGCGCCGCCATGAGCTGGGCCCCACAGGCAAGCCACGCCGGCAGCAATCGCCGCAAAAGGATCAGTACCCGAAGAACCGCAAAGCCGCACGGTCGACGTAGAAGCGTTCTGCTCATGGTCGGCATGCAGAATGAAAATGCGGTCAAGCGCACGCTCTACCACATCGTTGACTTTGTATTCTTCGCAAGGCGTAGCGAACATCATGCGCAGGAAGTTGCCTGTATAGGACAGGTTGTTCTGCGGATAGATATAAGGCTGACCCAAAGAATACTTATATGCCATGGCCACCAGCGTTGGCATTTTCGCAATCAGTCGAATCGCTGAAATATGACGGTGCTCGGGGTTGGTTATATCGGTAGAATCGTGGTAGAACGCGGAAAGCGCGCCAACCAGGCCAGTTAGCACAGCCATCGGGTGGGCGTCACGGCGAAAGCCGCGCAGGAAAAAATGCAGCTGCTCGTTGACCATTGTGTGGTGCGTTACTGTCTGGTCAAAGTCTTCTTTCTGCGCTGAATTGGGCAACTCTCCGTTCAGGATCAAGTAGCAGATATCCAGGAAACTGCAATTGACTGCCAATTGCTCTATAGGATATCCGCGGTACAGCAATTCGCCTTTCTCACCATCAATATAGGTGATTGCTGATTCGCAGGCCGCTGTGGACATGAAGCCGGGATCATAGGTAAACATGTCGGTCTGGCTGTACAGCTTGCGGATGTCGATTACATCCGGTCCTACCGTGCCCTTGTAAATAGGCAGCTCAATCTTCGTAGAATCATCTGAAAAGCTCAGAATCGCTTTCTTGTCAGAGAGGTTCATTTAACATCCTTAAGAAAAAACCAGACTTCGGTCTGCCTGCTATCCCTGCCGCATCAAGTCGATAAGGCGTTGTATATTAGGCGTATCATAGATACCTTCCGGATTGGCACGGTCAAGAAGAATATCAAGCAGACTGTTGTCATCAAGTTCAAAAAGCTGGGTGAGCGACGAGACATCCTCGTCAGTCAACTCCTGTTCATAACGATCCAGAAATTTGGTAATAATCAGATCGTTTTCAAGCAGTCCCCGGCGGCTCGCCAGCGAAGGCGTGCCCGTTCCAGTTCGTTTAGTGTGGTCATTTTTGATCAGACCGCACGACGAACCATCAGTTCCTTGATCTTGCCAATTGCCTTGGTCGGATTCAGCCCTTTCGGACATACGTCGGCGCAATTCATAATGGTATGGCAACGGAACAAACGGTATGGATCATTCAGATTGTCAAGACGGGCATTGGTGTCCTCGTCGCGACTGTCTGCAATAAACCGGTAAGCCTGAAGCAATCCGGCAGGGCCGACAAATTTGTCAGGGTTCCACCAGAATGAAGGACAGGAAGTCGAGCAGCACGCGCACAGAATACATTCATACAGACCATCAAGTTCTTCGCGGGCTTCGGGCGATTGCAGGCGCTCTTTTTCCGGCGGCGGCGTCTCGTTGACCAGATACGGACGCACGGAATGGTACTGGTTAAAGAAGTGCGTCATATCCACGATCAGATCGCGAATAACCGGCAGACCAGGCAGCGGGCGCAGAACAATCGGCTCTTTGAGCTCGTTCAGATTGGTCGTGCATGCCAGACCGTTGCGGCCATTGATGTTCATGGCATCGGAGCCACACACACCTTCACGGCAGGAACGACGGATGGCCAGGCTGTCATCAACGTCATTCTTGATACGGATAATGGCGTCCAGCAGCATCTTGTCTGTCGGTTGCAGTTCCACTTCCAGTTTCTGCATGTAGGGACGCTCGTCCTTGTCAGGATCGTAACGGTAAATCTCGAATTTCATGATACGTTTTGTGCTCATAATACTCTGCTTAGAATGTACGTGCTTTTGGAGGGAACGACTCGACGGTCAGCGGCTTCATATGCACTGGTTTGTACTCCAGGCGATTATCAGCAGAGTGCCATAACGTGTGCTTGAGCCAGTTCACATCATCACGTTCAGGATGATCATTCAGGGCATGCGCGCCGCGGCTTTCGGTACGGTTCGCTGCCGACTGGATCGTGGCGCGTGCCACTTCAGTCATATTGGCCAGTTCCAGGGCTTCGACACGTGCCGTGTTGAAGACTTTGGACTTATCATCAAACTTGACATGCTTGGCCTGCTCGGCCAGCTCATCGATCTGACCGACGCCTTCCCTGAGCAGCTCTAGGGTACGGAACACACCGCAGTGACGCTGCATGGAAGCGCGAATGCTGTTACCCACGTCCTGTACTTTTTCGCCTGTTGTACGCGACTCCAGTTCATTGACGCGTGACAGAGAGAAGTCCAGAGACTCTTTGGGCAGATCCTGATGCGACATCTGGCGCTCCAGATGCGACTCCACAATACGGTTACCCGCTGCGCGACCAAAGACCACCAGGTCCAGCAGTGAGTTGGTACCCAGGCGGTTGGCGCCATGCACAGAGACGGCAGCACATTCGCCGATCGCATACAGGCCATTGACGATTTTTTCTTCGCCGTTTTCCCAGGTAACCACTTCGCCATGATAGTTGGCCGGAATACCGCCCATCTGGTAATGGATGGTAGGTACCACGGGAATCGGTTCCTTGATGGGGTCCACGTTACCGAACTTGATAGCGATCTCGCGAATGGACGGCAGGCGCTTGTTGATGACATCTGCACCCAGGTGATCCAGCTTGAGCACGACATAGCTGCCATCAGGACCGCAACCACGGCCTTCCTTGATTTCCTGGTCCATTGAACGCGATACAAAGTCGCGCGGCGCCAGGTCTTTGAGGGTTGGCGCATAGCGCTCCATGAACCGCTCGCCATCTTTGTTCAACAGGATACCGCCTTCGCCGCGCACCCCTTCGGTAATAAGCACGCCGGCACCGGCCACGCCGGTGGGGTGAAACTGCCAGAATTCCATGTCCTGCAGACAGATACCGGCACGGGCAGCCATGCCCAGGCCGTCGCCTGTATTGATGAAAGCATTGGTGGAGGCCTGCCAGATACGGCCGGCACCACCGGTAGCCAGTACGACCGCCTTGGCTTCCAGGATATAGACCTCACCGGTTTCCATTTCGAGCGCGGTAACGCCCACGACATCGCCGGCGTCGTTGCGCAACAGATCCAGCGCCATCCATTCCACGAAGAACTGGGTGCGCGCGGCAACGTTACGCTGATATAAGGTATGCAACAGCGCGTGTCCGGTACGGTCAGCCGCAGCACAGGCGCGCTGTACGGGTTTCTCGCCGAAGTTGGCGGTGTGACCGCCGAAAGGACGCTGATAAATCGTGCCATTGGCATTACGGTCAAACGGCATGCCGAAGTGTTCAAGTTCGTAAACCGCATGAGGCGCCTGACGGCACATGAACTCAATGGCGTCCTGGTCGCCCAGCCAGTCTGATCCCTTGACGGTATCGTACATATGCCAGTACCAGTTGTCTTCGCTCATATTGCCCAGCGAAGCACCGATACCGCCCTGTGCGGCGACCGTATGGGAACGGGTTGGAAAAACCTTGGAAAGGACGGCGACGGATAATCCGGCCTGAGCCAATTGAAGGGAGCAGCGCATGCCGGACCCGCCGGCACCTACAACCACTACATCAAACTGGCGGCGCGGTAATGATGAATTGATAGCGACCACGGCTTATAAACTCCAGACAATTTTTGCGAAATACAGGATGGCGGCAATCAGCCACAGGATAGTGAGCACCTGCAACGTCAGTCGGACACCTACGGGCTTGACGTAATCCATCCAGATATCGCGCACGCCGATCCACGCATGCCAGGCAAGCGAGAAAAACGCCAGCGTTGCGGCAATCTGCCCGACGGGCAGGCCCCAACAGGAGAACGTAAAGAAACCCTTCCAGGATTCGTAGTTAATGGGGGTGAACAGCGCAGCAATCAGGAAAATGACTGAATACACAGCCAGAATCACGGCTGTAATACGCTGTACGATGAAATCCTTGATACCGTAGCCGGCACCCACAACCAGCCGCTTAGTACCTACCAGTTCCTTGGCCATCAGATCGCTCCAAACATTTTAACGGCGAACACCAGGGTCAGCGCCAGGCTGACTCCCATTACCACGGCAGCGCTTTTCTGTGCCGAGACCTTGTCGATTCCGATATGCAGGTCAAGAACCAGATAGCGGATGCCGGCGCACAGGTGATGCATGAAGCCCCAAAGCAAAACCAGCAAGATCAGCTTGAGAATGAGACCACCCGCCCCGCTGCCCAACGATGCAAAACTTTCCGGCGAAGCCACGCTGGCTGCAAAAAGTGGGATCAGGATGATGGGAAGACTGAGAAAAAGCAGAGCGCCACTGATTCGATGCAAAATAGACACTTTGCCGGCGGCCGGCAGGTGGTATTTTGTAATCTGGGCAATATCGATATTACGATATTGCGGGCGCTGTTTTGACGGGGTGTCTGACATAACGGCCTCTAGGAAACAAACTACAACAAATTAAAAATAAAAAACGCACGTGAAAAGGCGAAGAACCGCTGGCCGGTCCTCGCACATTCAGATCGAATTAGTTTAAACCATTTCGATAATGATAATGTTCTGTAACATATAAACCGCGGCGAATCTCCATGGGTCTGTCCCCATAGGTGTAGGACACGCGATTGACCTGCAGCAGCGGTGTACCTTGTCCGACTTTGAGCAGCCCGGCAGTTTCTTCATCACAGGCCACGGCCTTGAGCTTTTCATCGGCGCGAACCATGTTTACACCGAACTCCGTCTCGAAAAAACCGTATAGCGGACCGTTCATTGCCTGAAGCTTTTCAATACTCAAGCCCTTGAATGCATCTCCCGGAAGCCAGATCTCATCGAGCACCGTGGGAACCGCACCAAAGGACATGATTCGCCGGATATAGATCACAGAATCGCTGCCACGCAGCAAAAGCACACGGGCCACATCCTGCGTCGCACGCTGGCGAGTGCACTGTAGATAGACACTTTGGGCACGCGCCGCATTTTCTTCGCTATCGGATTTTAACCTTAAAAAACGATAACGAACCTGCGCCTCATGGTGCGTAGCAACAAATGTTCCCTTGCCCTGGCGACGAATCAGCAGATTCTCGGCCGCCAGCTCGTCTATCGCCTTGCGCACGGTGCCCTGGCTGACCTGAAAGCGCGCTGCAAGTTCAAGTTCGCTGGGGATACTTTCACCCGGCTTCCATTCGCCTTCGTGCAGACTATGGACCAGCAGGTCTTTGATCTGTTTGTACAAAGGGCTGAATGCCGCAGCAGACGATTTCAACGAAGGGGTTGGGATTTCAGACATGTTCTATGAACAAATTAAAACCTGCTTATTATCTCATATTGCAAGCAGAATTGTCTATTCTTATATAAGATATAAGTTATAAGACAATTTGACGATACCGCAGATTTCTACTAAGCTTTAGCGTTAAAATCACTTCAAATATATTCATTTTTTTCCCCTTATTTATTGGAGATCCCTATGTCCAAACCCGCCGTACGTGTCGCCGTCACGGGCGCCGCCGGTCAGATCGGCTACGCTCTGCTTTTCCGCATTGCATCAGGCGAAATGCTTGGTAAAGACCAGCCCGTTATTCTGCAACTGCTGGAAATTCCCGACGAAAAAGCGCAAAAGGCCCTCAAAGGGGTCATCATGGAACTGGATGACTGCGCCTTCCCATTGCTGCAGGAAATTACTGCTCACAGCGACCCCAAGACCGCATTCAAAGATGCTGATATCGCTCTGCTGGTTGGCGCACGTCCGCGCGGCCCCGGCATGGAGCGCAAAGATCTGCTCAAGGTCAACGCACAAATTTTCACAGCCCAAGGCAAGGCCCTCAATGAAGTGGCCAGCCGTAATGTGAAAGTGCTGGTTGTCGGCAACCTGCCAATACCAACGCCTATATTGCCATGAAATCTGCGCCGGATCTGCCTGCGAAGAACTTTACCGCAATGCTGCGCCTGGATCACAACCGTGCCCTTACCCAACTGGCGCAAAAATCCGGCAAGGCCGTCAAGGATATTGAAAAACTGGTGGTCTGGGGCAATCACTCTCCCACCATGTACCCTGACATCCGCTTTGCCACCGTTGGTGGCGAAGGCCTGGAAAAACTCATCAACGACGATGCGTGGAACAAGGATACGTTCATCCCTACCGTGGGCAAACGCGGCGCCGCCATCATCGAAGCGCGCGGCCTGTCTTCTGCGGCATCGGCAGCCAATGCAGCCATTGACCACGTTCGTGACTGGGTCCTGGGCAGCAACGGCAAATGGGTCACCATGGGTGTTCCATCTGACGGCTCTTATGGCATTCCCGAAGGCATTATCTACGGCGTGCCGGTCATTACGGAAAACGGCGAGTACACGGTTGTCAAAGACCTGGAAATTAACGAATTTTCCCGTGAACGCATGGACTTTACCCTGAACGAGCTGCTCGAAGAACGCGACGGCGTAGCCGATCTGCTGGGCTGATCCATTGATATACAAATAGCCACGATGTCGTGGCTATTTTTTTAACTGTACTGCGACCCAAACACGACCACGTCCCGCAACCGGTGACCATGATCTTCTGAAAGACAGTGTTCAATCGCACAGGCGCAGATTCTCTTTCTGCATAGCAAATGTATTCGAAGACTGTATGTCGAGCATTGTGTCCGCAGGTGAGCGCTTTGGCCAGGCCCTCTCCAAAGAAACACTGCTGCAGATGATCGGCGTAGAAGAACCCGGCAGCGCCGGCGTGGGTATGGTACTGTATCCCCTGTCGGCTTTTCGTGCCATAAGCAGGGCAGCGCAGAACGCCTACACCACCGTCAGCCACGATGGCCATCAGAAAAGCCCTTTCGAGCAGACGCAGACACGCGACGAGCTTCACGATCGCATCGGCCAGCACAATTCTGAACAGGAGCTTGACGCCCTGTTCGCCAGCAAAAGATAATATTTCACAATAGTCAGGAGATTCATCATGTCTACAAAAGCGACCAAGCCAACAAAAGCCAGCAAAACCGCCAACGCGACAGCCTCTGCCGCAACCCCGGCTACCGGAGACAATCCTGCCGGTTTCAAGCCGAAAAAGTCTGTTGCCCTTTCCGGCGTGGTCGCCGGCAACACGGCCATCTGCACAGTGGGACGCAGCGGCAACGACCTGAATTACCGCGGCTATGACATTCTTGACCTGGCAGACTCCAGCGAGTTTGAAGAGATCGCGCATCTGCTCATCCATGGCAAACTGCCCACGCAGGCTGAACTGACCGCCTACAAGCAGAAGCTCAAACGCTATCGTGGCCTGCCCGCCAACCTGCAAACCGTGCTTGAATCGCTGCCCGCCCATAGTCATCCGATGGATGTCATGCGCACCGCCGTTTCAGTCCTGGGCTGCACCCTGCCCGAAAAGGACGATCACAACATAGCCGACGCCCGCGACATCGCCGACAGGCTGATGGCCAGCCTGGGCTCTGCCCTGCTCTACTGGTATCACTTCAGCCATAACGGCCGCATCATTGATGTGCAAACGGACGACGACAGCATTGGCGGACATTTCCTGCACCTGCTGCATGGCGAGAAACCATCAAAAGAATGGGTTCGCGCCATGCACACATCGCTCATTCTGTACGCTGAACATGAATTCAACGCCTCTACATTTACCGGTCGCGTTGTTGCCGGCACGGGTTCGGATATGTTCTCGGCCATTACCGGCGCCATTGGCGCGCTGCGTGGACCAAAACACGGCGGCGCCAACGAAGTGGCGTTTGAAGTGCAGAAACGCTATGACACGCCTGACGAGGCCGAAGCCGATATTCGCAAGCGTGTAGAAAACAAGGAAGTGATTATCGGATTCGGTCACCCGGTGTACACCATATCCGACCCGCGCAATGTGGTGATCAAGCGGGTGGCAAAAAAACTCTCCCAGGATGCAGGCACCACCAAGATGTTCGACATTGCCGAAAGACTGGAAACAGTGATGATGGACATCAAAAAGATGTTTCCGAACCTGGACTGGTTCTCTGCGGTGTCCTACCACATGATGGGCATTCCTACATCGATGTTTACCCCGCTGTTTGTCATTGCGCGTACAGCAGGCTGGTCAGCTCACATTATTGAACAGCGCATCGACAACAAGATCATCCGGCCGACCGCCAATTACACCGGTCCGGACGATCGGAAGTTCGTACCGCTGTCCAAACGCAAATAATCACGACCGTATTATTTATATTGTGTGACGGGGAACTACATGTCCAGTCCTATTTTGAATGTCCGTCCTGAACCCGATCAGGTACTTGTCGATATTGTCGACTACGTGCTCAACTACAAGATTACCAGCGATGATGCGTATGAAACGGCGCGCAACTGCCTGATCGATACATTGGGCTGCGGGCTGGAAGCGCTGGAATACCCGGCATGCCGCAAGCTGCTGGGTCCCATCGTGCCGGGCACTACGGTGCCCAATGGCGCCAAGGTGCCCGGCACCCAATTTGCGCTGGATCCGGTACAGGCGGCGTTCAATATCGGCGCCATGATTCGCTGGCTTGACTTTAATGACACCTGGCTTGCTGCAGAATGGGGCCATCCATCGGACAACCTGGGTGGCATTCTGGCCACGGCCGACTGGCTCTCGCGCAACGCAGTAGCCGCCGGCAAGGCGCCGCTGACCATGCGCGACGTGCTTACAGGCATGATCAAGGCGCATGAAATCCAGGGGTGCATAGCCCTTGAAAATTCGTTCAACAAAGTAGGCCTGGACCATGTCGTTCTGGTCAAAGTGGCCTCTACCGCGGTGGTCGCGCACATGCTCGGCCTGACGCGCGAGGAAATCATCAACGCCGTATCGCTGGCGTGGGTGGATGGTCAAAGCCTTCGCACCTATCGTCACGCCCCCAATGCAGGCAGTCGTAAATCCTGGGCTGCCGGCGACGCTACCAGTCGCGCCGTGCGCCTGGCATTGATCGCCAAAACAGGCGAAATGGGTTACCCATCGGTCCTGACGGCCAAAACCTGGGGCTTTTATGATGTGCTGTTCAACGGGCAGCCGTTCAAGTTCCAGCGCCCCTATGGCAGCTACGTCATGGAAAACGTGCTGTTCAAGATCTCGTTCCCGGCTGAGTTTCATGCGCAGACAGCAGTTGAATGCGCCATGCAGATTCATGATCAGCTCAAGACCGCCGGCAAGACTGCAGACGATATCAGGAAAATTACGATCCGCACCCACGAAGCGTGTATCCGCATCATCGACAAAAAAGGTCCGCTCAATAACCCGGCTGATCGCGATCACTGCATTCAATACATGGTCGCCGTGCCCCTGCTGTTTGGCCGCCTCACTGCCGGAGACTACGAGGACGAAATCGCTGCTGACCCACGTATCGACGCATTGCGCGAAAAAATCGAATGCGTCGAGGACCCTGCCTTCACGCGCGATTATCATGATCCCGAGCAGCGTTCCATCGCCAATGCCCTGACGGTTGAATTTACCGATGGCAGCAAGCTGGATGAGGTCGTCTGCGAATACCCGATAGGTCACAAACGTCGCCGTAAAGAAGGCATCCCGCTGCTGGAGGCCAAATTCCGCATCAACCTGGCACGGGCGTTTCCAGACAAGCAACAGGAGAACATCCTGGCGGCCTCGCTGGATCAGAAAACGCTTGAAGCCATGCCTGTCCACGAGTACGTGGACATGTATGTCATTTAAATGGGCTGACGCATCGGAGCATTGAACTGCGACACGGAGAGCGCCCATAAAGCGCTCCCGGAGCTTGCCGACCCTGCGGCGCCCGACAAGCGCAGGGCTCGCTCATGGGTATTGTTCGACATGCCTCTTTTGCTGCTGTGGCTGTTACCCGGCACCATCCCCAGGCAACCCGCTGTCATTCGGCAAACGCGCTGCACCGGCGGGAAATATCACCACCGGGCCATCTCCCTACCCTCTTTACCAGAAAATTCGCTTACTATTAAAGGATTCGCCATTCACTTTTGCCATACCATTTGCCTGCCATGTTTCATCCTTATATCGCGACGGCGCTGCCGTTTATCCTGAGACCTGCCTGGTCGCCTGTCTTGTTATTGCCGTTGCCTCCATTTTGTATCTGGCCTTTGTCTCGCTCAAGGAGACCAACGCCCTGCTTAAACACCCTTATCTGACACAGCAACCGTTTAACCGCTACCCACTGGGGATCCGCGGGGCGATTTTGCTGGATTATTTTCTGCGTCTGTTTCTGCCCAACAGCACCGTGTGGCTCGCCGGCCATGCCAATATCCTGCTGGCGCATGTCAACCCCAAAACGGTTCCGCTGCGCATTCGCTGGCCACTGCTTGGCCTGTGGGGCGCATGCCTGTTGGGTATTGTTCTGATGATTATCTTCTGGGGCCTGATGCTGACGGCCAAACAATAATACCCGTTACTGCGGCGCAGCGCCCTGCGCTTGCGACCGCTCATAAAAAAGGATTGCCGATGACCTTGCACATTACCCACAGGCCCGACGCGGGCCGCATCGAAACTACCGTTGAGAACAGCCTTTGCTACATTGACTATCGGCTGCAGGCGCCGGTCATGCATATATTGCACACCATTGTGCCCGATGCTGTCGGCGGGCGAGGCATTGCTGGCCAGCTGACCGAGTTCGCCCTGGATCTGGCGCGCGATAATGGCTGGAAAATCAATCCGGTCTGTAGCTACACGGCAGCCTATTTCCAACGCCATCCGGAACTGCAGCCGCTTCGCGCCTGAAGCAACGTGCTGCAAATGGTCGCTGTAAATACCAATCCAGCCTCATCGGCGCTGTAGCACAGTGCCGCTACGCAACATATACCAAAAAGGCCTTGTGCCATACGCAAAGCGTTCAAACACAAAGCCTTTGATCTTCTGCTTTCTCACGACCGCAAATATAATTGCGGTCGTTCTGTTTCTATTTAACGCCCAACCGTGGCCAGCCAGTTCGTTCAGTTGGTGACCTTCAGGTTCAGCTGCTGCACCGCCTTGATAATACCCTGCGGGTTGCCCATCTGCGTTTGCATGACAAATGTCATAAGCTGCAGGGGCGGATTGGGGCTGGCCTGCACATTCAGGCTCTTGGCCTCGTTCTTCATGAAACGGCTGACCGCAGTGCAAACACCTTCGGGATCTGCGATCCCCAGCGTCGGCGCTTGCTGACGGCAGTCGCTTTCTGATTTGGCCAGGCGGGCGTCAAACGCCTCTTTCTGTTGCGCTGTCGGTTTGCCGTCTACCGGCGCCACGCCCTGCTGCACCTTTACTACGCGCGGCATCAGGCCGGCGTCGTCAAACTTGATATTCAATTGCCGTATGGTGACGGGCGAGAGCGCACTGATCAGCAGCAGCGGATTGGATTTGAGCTCTTCTTCGCGGGTACGAACGGTATTGACCAGTTCGACGATTTTATCGGCTTTGAGCACCAGGTTGATATTGCCCACCTCTGGCTGATTCAGAGTGACATCGTAGTCGGATGTATCCTGTTTTTCGTTCAGCGTACCCTTGAGCCGTCCGTCCAGTAAGGGCAGGCTGTCATAGCCCAGTTGACCTGCCTTTTCCATCAACGCCGCGCGAAACGGACTATTGCCGGTCTCGTCAGCCAGCCCCGAAAAGGCGAAGTCCACTTTTTGGTTGTCGCTGCCGGTCTGCAGTTCATGCACCGTGACGTTTTTGATGGTAAAAAACTTTGCCGGGTCATCCTTGCGCACCACCTTGACGTCATGCAGGGAACCGTTACCCAGTATGGACGCGTCCAGCGAGCCCCAGGTCACGTTATTCTGGATGTCGTTTTCGACCAGATAGGCGTTGAGTTTTTTCTCAATCTGGGTTTTGGCGTAGTAATTGGCGCCGAACCAGGCGGCCGCAGCGGCTGCTGCGACCACCGCAATAGTACCAACGGCAAGTGTGAACTTCTTTGTTGCGGCCATTTTGTTTCCTTACGATTCGTTGAGCGGCGGCAAACCGCATCTGACTGCTGTCAGCCTGACACAGAATTGAAAACCCGCTGTCGGCCGAAGGAGATTGTAACGGGTTTCGCCCTCTGCTGCAGTGTGGCTCTCAGTCTTATGTCTTATATAAGACATTTGCTAATATAGCGCTAAACCCTTATAATGATAGGCGAAAATCATTTCCCTCCTCCTCTATTTCAAGGGTCTTATATGTTGGAATCCTATCGTCAGCACGCCGCAGAACGCGATGCGCTGGGCATCCCTCCGCTACCTCTTTCGGCAAAGCAAACGGCAGAACTCATTGAACTGCTCAAGGCGCCGCCCGCCGGGCAAGAGGCTTTTCTGCTTGATCTGATTACCCACCGCGTACCGGCTGGTGTTGACGATGCCGCCAAAGTCAAGGCGTCTTACCTGGCTGCCGTGGCCTTTGGTACAGAAAAATGCACCCTTATTTCCGATGAAAAAGCCACTGAACTGCTCGGCACTATGCTGGGCGGCTACAACATCAGCCCCCTGGTTGACCTGCTGGACAACGCAAAACTGGGTACGCTGGCCGCCGAAGCATTGAAAAAAACCCTGCTGGTATTCGACGCATTTCATGATGTCCAGGAAAAAGCCGAAAAAGGCAACGCCAACGCCAAGGCCGTATTGCAAAGCTGGGCCGATGCCGAATGGTTCACCAGCCGCCCTGAGGTGCCGGAAAGCCTGACCATTACCGTTTTCAAAGTCACCGGCGAAACCAATACCGATGACCTGTCTCCGGCGCCCGACGCCTGGAGCCGTCCGGATATCCCGCTGCACGCCCTGGCCATGCTGAAAAATCCGCGCGAAGGCATTGAGCCTCAGGAGCCGGGCAAAATCGGTCCTATCAGCCAATTGAACGAACTCAAGGCAAAAGGCAATTTGGTTGCTTACGTCGGAGACGTGGTCGGTACCGGTTCTTCACGTAAATCGGCCACCAACTCCGTGCTGTGGTTCACCGGCCAGGACATTCCTTTTGTGCCAAACAACGCTTTGGCGGCGTCTGTCTGGGCAGCAAGATCGCCCCCATTTTCTACAACACGATGGAAGATGCCGGCGCGCTGCCGATCGAACTGGACGTCTCCGACATGAACATGGGCGATGTTGTGGAACTGCGCCCCTACGAAGGCAAGGCCCTGAAAGACGGCAAGGTGATCGCCGAATTCAAGGTCAAGTCCGAAGTACTGTTTGACGAAGTGCGCGCCGGTGGCCGTATTCCCCTCATTATTGGTCGTGGCCTGACCGCCAAGGCCCGTGAAGCGCTGGGTCTGCCTGCATCTACCCTGTTTCGCCTGCCGGTTGACCCCGCAGATTCGGGCAAAGGCTACACTCTGGCCCAGAAAATGGTCGGCCGTGCTGTGGCCTTCCTGAAGGCACCGGTGTTCGCCCTGGCACATACTGTGAGCCGAAAATGACATCAGTGGGCAGCCAGGACACGACCGGCCCCATGACCCGTGACGAGCTTAAGGATCTGGCCTGCCTGGGCTTTTCTGCAGATCTGGTCATGCAGTCTTTCTGCCATACCGCAGCCTATCCGAAACCCGTAGACGTCAAAACCCACCACGAGTTGCCTGACTTTATCAGTGATCGCGGTGGTATTGCGCTGCGTCCCGGCGACGGTATCATCCACTCATGGCTCAATCGCATGCTGCTGCCCGATACAGTGGGTACTGGCGGTGATTCGCACACACGCTTCCCGATCGGCATCAGTTTCCCTGCCGGCTCCGGTCTGGTCGCCTTTGCCGCAGCCACCGGCGTCATGCCCCTGGATATGCCCGAATCAGTGCTGGTCCGATTCAAGGGCAAGATGCAACCCGGCGTCACCTTGCGTGACCTGGTCAATGCCATTCCCCTGTATGCCATCAAGAATGGCCTGCTAACCGTTGCCAAACAGGGTAAGAAAAACATTTTCTCCGGCCGCATTCTGGAAATCGAAGGTCTGCCCGATCTTAAAATCGAACAGGCATTCGAACTGTCGGATGCATCGGCAGAACGCTCTGCTGCCGGTTGTACCGTGCGTCTGAATAAAGAACCCATTATCGAATATCTGAACAGCAATATCACATTGCTCAAATGGATGATCGCCAATGGCTACGAAGACGAGCGCTCTCTGGGCCGTCGCATTAAAGCCATGGAAGCGTGGCTTGCCAATCCGCAATTGCTCGAACCTGATGCCAACGCCGAATATGCTGCGGTCATCGAGATCGACCTGGCCGATGTGCACGAGCCTATTGTTGCCTGCCCGAACGACCCGGACGACGTCAAAACCCTGTCGGATGTGGCCGGTGCGAAAATTGACGAAGTGTTTATCGGCAGCTGCATGACCAACATCGGACACTTCCGCGCCGCTTCCAAGCTGCTTGAAGGCAAACGCGATATTCCGGTGAAACTGTGGGTTGCTCCACCGACCAAAATGGACCAGAAGCAACTGACCGAAGAAGGCCACTATGGCGTACTTGGGGTCGCTGGCGCCCGCATGGAAATGCCGGGTTGCTCGCTGTGCATGGGTAACCAGGCACAGGTGCGCGAAGGCGCAACCGTCATGTCTACCAGTACCCGTAACTTCCCTAACCGCCTGGGCAAGAACACTTTCGTGTACCTGGGTTCTGCCGAACTGGCCGCCATCTGCTCGCGTCTGGGCAAAATTCCGACGCGCGAAGAATACATGGCCGACATGGGCATTATCGACAAGAACAGCGAAAGCATTTACCGCTATATGAACTTCGACCAAATCGAAGACTTCAAGGAAATTGCCGATTCTGTTGGCATCTGATCATTCGGTCATCGCTCTGCCTTCGGGGTTGAGCGGCATAAAGCCGGCACGCTTGCGTGTCAATCAACCCGGTACACAGTACCGGGTTTTTTTGTCTCATTTTTATGATGGTCTCTTGCCGCCGCTTCATCGACGGCACGCCAGTGCTGTACCATAGCCCTGTTGCGCCTGGCGCCGCTAAGGACCGCCTTTGGTTCATGCAGCGCGAATACCCGCTGACCGACCTTTTTTCGGATACGCTATCATGCATCTTGATCACCCCATCCCCATTCTGCGCATTTTCTCCATCCCGCTTGCCCAGACGTTCTACCTGGATTTTCTGGGCTTTGAAAAGCGCTGGGAGCATCGCTTTGCGCCTGACCTGCCGTTATACATGGAGATTGCCCGTGACAGCCTGGTGCTGCACTTGAGCGAACACTTTGGCGACGGCACGCCGGGTAGCGCCGTTTTCCTGCCCATGGAAGGGATCCACGCGCTGCAGCAAGAACTGATCAGCAAGAAAGCGTCATTTGCACGCCCGGGCGTAACCAAAGAATCATGGGGTTTCACCATGAATATTGCAGACCCTTTCGGCAACCACCTAAGGTTTTGCGAGCAGCACCATGAACACGGCTGACGTGACAGATTTATACCCTTCGCAAAAAAAGCCTGCGAGCCGTATCAACCACCGGATGTGCATAGCTGCGCTGCCATCCTGACTGCGCGGCGAGCCTTTATTGGCGCTGTATTGGTGAGCTGGCCATAACAGTTTTGCGGCAAAAACCACCTTTGGCTCACAAATTCGGCACTTTTGCATCAATCGCTTGAAAAGCCGCGCCGGTGGTGGTGTAATCAACAGCATACTTTACCAGATAGACGCTTTATACGAATTAACAAAATTTCTATAAACATGTCTTTTACACAAGACTTGCGGTTCTGTATGGGTTAAAGCCATTCCTGTGATGCCGGGCTGTGCCAGTGCGCAACCTGCGCCTCATCTATCAGTCCGAACAATTCCAACCGTCATTATGAACCGAGTTCCTTTTCAATTTTCCCAACGTGCTACGCAACTGACCAGCTCCGCGATCCGCGAGATCCTGAAAATTACCGAACGTCCTGACGTTACGTCGTTCGCGGGCGGCCTGCCCTCACATCTGGGTTTCCCCACCGAACAGATCCGCGCCGCATACGACAAGGTACTGTCTGAGTCCCCAAAGGTGGCTTTGCAATACGGACCGACCGAAGGCTACCGACCACTACGCGAGTGGGTCGTCAGCGACTTCCAGGCGCGCGGCACACAGATCGACGTTGACGAGGTGCTTATCGTTTCCGGTTCCCAGCAGGCGCTGGATCTGATCGGCAAACTGCTGATTGATCCGGGCAGCAAAGTGCTGGTCGAATCTCCCAGCTATCTGGCGCGCTTCAGTCATTCTCACTGTTCGAACCCGTTTATGAGCCAGTGGCTACCGATGATGGCGGCCTGATACCTGAAGACATCAGCGACGAGAAAGCCGACGGCGCCCGCTTTATCTACTGCCTGCCCAACTTTCAGAATCCGACCGGTCGCACCATGGATCTGGAACGCCGCCAGGCACTGGTCGAGCGCTGTGCCCGCCTGAACGTGCCCATTGTCGAAGACGACCCTTACGGCGAATTGCGCTACGTGGGCGAACCGTTGCCCGGGCTGCTGCATCTGGGGC
Source organism: Advenella kashmirensis WT001 (assembly GCF_000219915.2). Classification (NCBI taxonomy): domain Bacteria; kingdom Pseudomonadati; phylum Pseudomonadota; class Betaproteobacteria; order Burkholderiales; family Alcaligenaceae; genus Advenella; species Advenella kashmirensis. Next base: position 2,874,036 of record NC_017964.1, read on the forward strand.
GCCAGGCCGGCGCGACCGTCTTGCGCATGGGCTCTTTTTCCAAGGTGCTGGCCCCTGGTATGCGCCTGGGATACTTGGTAGCGCCACGCGAAATCATTGCCAAACTGGTGCAAATCAAACAGGCGACCGACCTGCACACCGCGACGGTGACCCAAATGGCCGTATACGAAACCATCAAGGATGGTTTCCTGAACACGCATCTGCCCAAGGTGCGCGAGCTGTATCGCAATCAGTGCCAGTACATGCTCGACGCCATGGACGAGCACTTTCCCAAGTCGGCCAAATGGACCCGCCCCACCGGTGGCATGTTTATCTGGGTTAAAGTGGACGACAAATTCGACACGACCCAGGCGCTGGCCCAGGCCGTTGAACAGTACAAAGTGGCCTATGTGCCGGGGGAACCTTTCTACCCCAACGTCAATGCGCCAAAAAACACGCTGCGCTTAAGTTTCGTGACCGTAACCGAAGAAAAAATCCGGGCGGGTATTGCCGATCTGGGCAAACTCTTCACGGCATGATGCGCCCGCTCATTTAAATTCAACTGTAATATTCGAAAAAGGCGGCTATCCTGTGGGGTAGCCGCCTTTTTTGTTGCCGGTCGCACAGCTAAAAAGGAGTAAAATGATCTACACTTCATACTGTTTGTGCGGAACCGCCCCGGAGATAAAAATGTCGTTAACAAGCACCCTCAAAGAATTCAGTATCGGCAGCAACACTGCAAAATATTATTCCCTTCCCGAACTGGGCAGGCAGCTTGGCGTTGACGTCCAGTCGCTGCCGGTTTCCATTCGAATTGTGCTTGAATCGGTATTGCGCAACTGCGATGGCAAGAAAATAACCGAAGAACATGTACGCCAGCTTGCCAACTGGCAACCCGTAGCCAAGCGCGAAGACGAAATTCCTTTTGTGGTTGCCCGTGTCGTCCTGCAGGACTTTACCGGCGTGCCATTGCTGGCCGATCTTGCCGCCATGCGCGCGGTGGCCGATAAAATGGGCCGGGACCCAAAACGGATCGAACCACTGGTGCCGGTTGACCTGGTGGTGGATCACTCGGTCATGATCGACTATTTCGGCACCAAAAAAGCGCTGGATCTGAACATGAAAGTAGAGTTTCGGCGTAACCAGGAACGCTATCAGTTCATGAAATGGGGCATGCAAGCCTTCGATACCTTTGGCGTCGTGCCGCCGGGGTTTGGTATTGTTCACCAGGTCAACCTTGAATACCTGGCCCGCGGCGTCTACCAGAAAAACAATGTTTACTATCCTGATTCGCTGGTGGGTACCGACAGCCACACGACCATGATCAATGGCATTGGCGTGGTCGCCTGGGGCGTGGGCGGCATTGAGGCAGAAGCGGCCATGCTTGGCCAGCCGGTTTATTTCCTCACGCCCGATGTGATCGGGGTGGAGCTCACCGGCAAACTGCGTGGTGGTGTTACCGCGACCGATCTGGTGCTCACCCTGACCGAAATGCTGCGCCGTGAGAAGGTTGTTGGAAAATTCGTGGAGTTCTGTGGCGAAGGCACGACCACGCTGTCGGTGACCAATCGCGCCACCATAGCCAACATGGCGCCGGAATACGGCGCCACCATGGGCTTTTTCCCTGTCGACGATCACACCATTGACTACTTCAAGGGCACCGGCCGCACCGAGCAGGAAGTGATCGCGCTTGAAAATTATTTCAAGGCCCAGAACATGTACGGCATTCCCAAGGGCAAGGATATCCGCTATACCAAGCTGCTGCACCTTGACCTGTCCACCGTGGCCCCTTCCCTGGCCGGCCCCAAGCGTCCGCAAGACCGTATTGAAATCGGCAACGTCAAGGACACCTTTGCCGACCTGTTCATCAAACCGGCCATCGAAAACGGCTTTAACCAGAGCCCTGAAAAATTCGAGCAGACTTTCGAGACCAGCGCAGGCACCAAGCTCAAAAATGGCGATATCCTGATTGCCGCCATCACCTCCTGCACTAATACGTCCAATCCAAGTGTGATGCTGGCTGCGGGGCTGCTGGCCAAAAAAGCGGTACAGGCCGGCATGAAAATCTCCAGCCATATCAAGACCTCGCTGGCGCCCGGCTCCCGAGTGGTCACCGAATACCTGACGGCAACCGGCCTGCTGCCCTACCTGGACAAGCTCGGGTTTGACGTCGCGGCCTACGGCTGCACCACCTGTATTGGCAATGCGGGCGACCTGTCGGCCGATATCAACCAGTCCATCACTGAAAATGATCTGGTCTGCGCAGCCGTGCTGTCCGGCAACCGCAACTTCGAAGCCCGAATCCACCCGAATATCAAGGCCAATTTCCTGGCCTCACCTCCACTGGTGGTCGCCTATGCCCTGGCTGGCACCATCAACAAGGACCTCATGACCGAGCCGGTTGGCAAAGGCAAAAACGGCGACGTCTGGCTTGGCGACATCTGGCCGAGCGAACAGGAAGTGCAGGAACTGCTGACGGCCGCCATGCAGCCCGAAGTCTATCGACAGAATTACGCCCAGGTCAAAGCCAATCCAGGCAAGCTCTGGGAAAACATCAAGGGCGTGACCGGAGACGTCTACAATTGGCCTGAATCGACCTATATCGCCAAGCCGCCGTTCTTTGACGACTTTGAAATGACGCCGTCACCCATGCCGCCGGTCAAGAATGCCCGGGCACTGGGCATCTTTGGCGACTCGGTCACGACCGACCATATCTCGCCTGCCGGGTCCATCAAGGAAACCTCGCCTGCCGGTCGCTGGCTCAACGAGCACGGCATTATGAAAGCGGATTTCAACAGCTACGGATCACGCCGTGGCAATCACGAAATCATGATGCGCGGCACATTTGCCAACGTACGGATCAAAAATCTGATGATTCCGCCGTTGCCTACGGGTAGCCGTGTGGAAGGCGGCGAAACCCTGCACCAACCCAGTGGCGAGCAGATGTCCATTTACGATGCAGCCATGAAATACATTCAGGATGGCGTGTCCACCGTGGTGTTTGGCGGTGAAGAATACGGCACAGGTTCTTCGCGCGACTGGGCTGCCAAGGGGACTCAATTATTGGGCGTCAAGGCCGTGATTGCACGCAGCTTTGAACGCATCCACCGCAGCAATCTGGTTGGCATGGGTGTGTTGCCGCTGCAGTTCAAGGACAACGACAGTGTCGATACACTGGGCATTACCGGCACCGAAACCTTCGATATCAGCGGCTTGGAAAACGGTATCAAGGCTCAGCAGGATGTGACGCTGACCATCCGTAGGGATGACGGCAGCTCACAGGATGTCATCGTTCTGCTGCGTATTGACACACCGATTGAAGTTGATTATTACCAGAACGGCGGTATTTTGCCGTTCGTACTGCGCCAGTTGCTTTAATAGACGCCAGGGTCCGCACTGTGCTGGAAAAACCGGCTGAGTCTTCTGCCACATATCCCAGCACCGCCGACCCGGGCGAACAAATGGTGTTTTGCCCGATCAGCGCAGCGACGCGATCCTAACTTGCTGCCCGGCCTGTCTTTTAAAGACAGACCGGCAGCGCAACTACAAGTGTAATGAACCGGAAAAAACCAGCCAGCCTGCACGCCAGCGATCAACCGCTACTCGATTTATGCCTTGCCCTGAAACAATCAGGCTGCATTGTTGAAGATCGTTATTGGGAAAATCTGATTCAGACGTCTCTTCTGGATATTTTTAAGCAGAACCGCAAGAAAACGGTGGAAAGACTGCTGGATCATTTATCCGACAGCGACTCCGAAACCCATGACATTCTGCTGGAAAATGCAGAAACGCTATCGGAGTCCTGCGAATGGGTCCATGATGGCGTGACCTATGACTGCGTGTTCGTGGCCATCCCTGTGATTGCCTGGACCCGTTTCGAGATCCCCTTGCCCATCCTGGATGACACCGCACAGCACGCGCTCGGCACGTTGCTTGGGCAATATATTGCCGCCAGTGATGTGCGAATGGCAATCCATCCGCAAATTCTCAGCGTCGATCAGATGCCCCGCTCATTTACCGGCGTTTTCCAGTGGATGATGGCCATTACCGGCAAGGTTTTCGGCACGCATGTGCGTTCCGGAGTCCCGGTTGATGAGGTATCCGAAGACATGCAGTTGATGTCGGACAGCCGCTTCGTGCTGGCTGCCTTCTGCACCCCGAAAGGCCAGGCGGTTTTCCGCTGGCAGCAGGCCGAAGGGCCGTTCAGTGAACAACGCCAGGCCTGCCTTGACAACTGGCGTACCGCAGCGACGCCGCTGTTCCAGAAGCTGCTGCCGGCCTGCGGCATAGAGCTCATGCTGCCAGACGCGTTTTATATTGCCAATCGCCAGGCTGACAAACGTATCCGTTTTGCAGCCATCACAGCAGCCACGCAATGGCTGCAAACGGTCTTTGACACCACGCCCGATGCCTTTCGCGCCACCGTCGCCCTGTATCAGGACGACGCCCTGCGGGAGATCAGGATCGGCTTTACGCTGCTGCAATCGCATGAAGTGATTTACGGGTGCCTGTGGCCGGTCTTTCCGGACGAGACCGAAGATCAGCAGCTGGAGACCATCAACGACTTTGCCCAGCTCAATACCTTGCTGGAGCATCTGCAAAATAGCGGCATCCGCCATATCACTTGCCTCAAGGAAGTGCTCGATGGCAGCAGTGATGTGTCGGACGAACCGTTATTCCCCAATCCGGCCGGCGAGTTGATGCCCGTGATGATGCCTGACGTATCGGAGGATCCGATTGGACGCTTCCACTAAACCCCTGACACGCGGCAACGACCTCGATATTGATATCTTCTGCCGGGTTGTCGACAATTTTGGTGATATCGGCGTGTGCTGGCGGCTTGCCCGCTCTCTGCAGCGCGAATGGCCGGCACAGGTCAGACTCTGGGTTGACGATCTGACCGTTTTTTCTCGCCTGGCCCCGGCGGTGCAGCCTGAACTGGATGAACAACTGGTCGAAGGCATCCGGATCATTCACTGGACCGACAATCAGACCTCGCATACGCCGGCGCAACTGGTGATCGAGGCATTCGCCTGCGATCCCCCTGCCCGATACATTGATGCCATGCCCGGCCATACCAAGCTATGGCTCAATCTTGAGTATCTGTCGGCCGAATCCTGGACGGCGGGCTTTCACGCCCAGCCTTCACCGCAACGCAACGGCATCACGAAGTATTTCTTCTTTCCCGGTTTTTCAGACCAGACCGGCGGGCTGATAGGCGAAGCCGGATTAAATGAACGTCGACGCAGCTGGATGCATTCTTCAGCAAAGAAAAAACAGTTTCTGCAGCGTCTTGGCCTGCCGCAGGTGCAGGCCTATCTGGACGATGACACGCTGTTTGTCAGTTTGTTCTGCTACGCGTCAGCGCCCTATCGCAGCCTGTTGCATGCCCTGCGAAAATCACGCAGACCGGTCGTACTGCTGGTACCCCAGTCAGTCCTGCCGCACCTGGAACGCGATGCCATCACCCAATTGCATGGCGCCGTTTCAATACCTGATACTGGTATGAGCAACACCCCCGCGTCGTTGCCGGGTATGTCCAATGCCGCCTCCGGGGCAGCAGCCCCTCTGGGGACGGCGCAGGTCAAAGGCCCTGCCTTATTGAAGGACGACGCTGCGCAGGCGCCGCAGACCGCGTTGCCGGGCGTCACGCTTTTGCGCATCCCTTTTCTGCCCCAGGACGAATACGATCAATTGTTATGGCTGTGCGATCTGAACTTTGTACGCGGCGAAGATAGTTTTGTCCGGGCGATCTGGTCCCGCAAACCTTTTCTCTGGCAGATATACGAACAAAGTGACGATATACACCTGAAAAAATTGCAGGCATGGCTGGCGCTTTTTCCCGGACACGAAGAGACCAAGGCCATGATGCGCAGCTGGAATTCACCATCCAGGCATGCCTACTTCACCAACCAGCTGACAACCTTGCTCAATACACCCGGGCAATTGGATAGCTGGCGCAGAAGCTGTCGCACATTTGCTGAAAATTTGTCTAAAAACAAGACATTATCGGAATCCATCCGGATTTTTTATGAAAAAGCCGCCAACTCAGGCTAAAATCATACTTTTTTCCGCCGGCGTCCGCGTTCAGGCACCACACCTGCCAGGTCTGCAGCGGAATCTGCCACATCCATTCCATCCGGAGCATATTTAATGAAAACCGCACAAGAACTGCGCGTAGGTAACGTCGTCATGGTGGGCACCGAACCCTGGTCGTGCAAAGAGCTGAATACAACAAATCCGGCCGTAACTCCGCTGTTGTCAAACTCAAATTCAAAAACCTGCTGACAGGCTCGGGCAGCGAACAGGTTTCCAAAGCTGATGAAAAATTCGAAGTCGTCATGCTGGAAAAGAAAGAGTGCACCTATTCGTATTTCGCAGATCCCATGTACGTATTCATGGACGAAGAATACAACCAGTACGAAGTCGAAGCCGAGAGCATGGGCGACGCACTGAACTACCTGGAAGAAGGCATGACCGTTGAAGTCGTGTTCTACGAAGGCCGTGCCATCTCTGTAGAACTGCCTACGATTATTGTTCGTGAAATCACCTACACGGAACCTGCTGTCAAGGGCGATACCTCAGGCAAAGTGCTCAAGCCAGCCACCATCAGTACCGGTTACAATCTGGCCGTACCCCTGTTCTGCAATATCGGCGATAAAATCGAAATCGACACACGCACCAACGAATACCGCAGCCGTGTCATGTAATGATGCATAATCGGGCCGTCGCGTTTTCCGTGGAATGCGCAAGCCCGATTATGAGAGAGCCCGCCAGCCCGGCTGATCATTCAGCGGGCCAGGCGGGCTTTTTTTATGTTGTCATCAAATTTGCGGCAGCTTGTCGCAATACCAGATTGCGCTTATCAACATCGGTAGATCAGCCCGAATAGCCAATCAACAATATGGCGCTACTAATATCTCGCACTTTCTACGCATCTGCCTTAGTCCACGTCATTGTTAGTCTGTTAGTCCCGGAAATTGTTGAAGCTTAGCGGCGCATCGGCCACTTCCTTTTTCAGCAGGGCAATCACGTCCTGCAGCACATCGCGCTTGGCGCCGGTGACCCTGACGGTATCGCCCTGAATGCTAGCCTGCACCTTCAGTTTGCTGTCCTTGATAATACGCACGATTTTCTTGGCCAGATCGCCGGTGACGCCTTTCTTGATGGTATTGAACTGCTTGAGTTTGTCACCTGAAATTTTTTCTTCCTTGCCTTTTTCCAAAAAGCGCAAGTCCACGTTGCGCTTGGCCAGCTTATTGAGCAGCACCTCGCGCACCTGCCCCACCTTGAAATCATCGTCGGCATAAATCACCAATTCCAGATCTTTCTGCTCAATACGGGCGTCGGACCCTTTGAAATCGAAACGGGTGGAAACTTCTTTGTTGGCCTGGTCGACAGCGTTACGCACCTCTGTCATTTCGGCTTCACTGACCACGTCAAAACTTGGCATTCCTCTCTCCATCTATTGAAATTAAAGGATATTCTACGCGTCCTGTCATGCCGTTTCAACGAAACAGCGACGCAATCGCGAACGTAAATATTTAAAAAACCGGCAAATACTGACTGCAATATGACACTCAAACTTGGTAGACTTGGTCTGAGCATTGATAGATGTCGATTGATCTGACTCAGTTTGGCCGCTATCGGTCCCCACCATTGAATAAGGATACCCATCATGAGTGCACTTAATATACTTGAATCCCTGCTCAGCGCCGGCAAATCAGCAATGAACCAGGCTGGATCATCAGTAAAAAATGCCACCTCCGGCGACAAGTCACTGCTGTCCGACGGTGACAAAACAGCCTGAGTGCCGGTGTATTGGGCATGCTGGTGGGGCACAAAGCCAACAGCAATCTGGCAACCTACGGCGGATTGGCCGCGTTGGGTACAGTAGCATATCGTGCCTACCAGCGCTGGCAGGCAAACCAGTCCGACCGCCAGCCCGAAATGCAGGCATCTGCCCCTACCCCAGCAGCAGCCCAGCCACAGCCCCCGACGCCCATCAATCAATTGCCGGCAGCGCAGGCCGAAGAGCAAAGCAAGGCCATTCTGACAGCCATGATTGCCGCCGCCAAGGCCGATGGCCATATCGAAGAAAACGAACAGACCATCCTGGACCAGTATTTCAGCAAAATGAGCACGCCAGAAGAACAGGCATGGCTCAAGGCCGAACTGGCCAAACCGGTAGATCCGGTCGCCATCGCCAGTCTGGCCACAGACCCGCATCTGGCATCGCAAATGTATGCCATTAGCGTATCTATTATTGACAGTACGAACTTCATGGAAAAAGCGTATCTGGATGAACTGGCCAAGCAACTTGACCTGACGCCGGAACTCAAAGCAGAACTGGAAACACAGGTCGCCAAGGCTTAATACGTCTTTGGTCGGCAAACGCGGCAACTGGGCGGCGTCACGTAACTCCGGGCCAACTCAAATCCGGACCCCGGCCGCTTCGCCGGTCCGCCCCGGCAAGAGCGGCCCGCTTATTACCCTGGTGCGCTATGGCTGGCCAACATCCCCAAAGTTGGGTATCACTCCCACCTTTGGGGTGTTTTTTATGGTGATTGCATAGCAGATTTCAAACAAACCTTCATGCAAGCTCAGCCTGCACGCAATCGCAAGGGGCTCAACAGTCCGGGGTCTACGCCCTGGAGCAGCAAGTCGTCTGGCACGTCCTCGTTCAAGGCCAGCGCAACAGCCAGGCGGGAAACACCGTCAGACGATTGAATACCATAGCCGCCCTGGCCTGCCAGCCAGAAAAATCCGTCTGCTGCAGGATCCCACCCAATAACAAGATTGCCGTCCGGCGCAAAACTGCGCAAGCCAGCCCAGACATGCGTGGGTCTGCGAATCTGCAAGGTCGTTGCCTGCTCAATGTAATAAATGCCGGTTGCGATATCCAGCTCTTCGGCCACGACATCCTGCGGCTCCACATCATCCGCGTTGGCAGGCGAACCCAGCAACTGACCGGCATCTGGCTTGAAATAATAGGTCTCTTCAATATCGCAGACCATTGGCAGCGTTTCCAGGTTCAGCCTTCGGGCGCAGTGAAAGTAAATGCACTGCGTCGGCGTGGCTGGATACCCACGGCCTGCACACCGCAAGCCTGCGCCACTACATCGGCCCAGGCGCCGGCGGCATTAACAACGTGACGTGCGCGAAATTGCCTGCCGTCGGCACTTTCCAGGGTCCAGACCCCGTCCTGCCGTCGTCCCTGGCGAATATCCACGGAGAAAATCAGCTCAGCGCCGTTGCGCTTCATTCCTTTCAGGTAGCCTGGTGCAAGGCATCAACATCGATATCCTCTGCATCTCGTTCGTAAATACCGCCGTACAAGTCATCCGGCTTCATACACGGCACGCGTTCCAGGACCTGCGCCGCGGTCAGCCATTCAACATTCGGGGCGCGGGCAAGCAGCTCACGATAGGTGCTGTCAAGAATTTCTTTTTGCGCATGGGTTGCCACATAGATGCAGCCCCTGGGATGCAGCACCGGATGTTCGGAAAAGCCACTGGACTGGGCTTGCTCGAAAAATGGCCGACAGGCACGGGTCAGCGCCTGCAGTTGCGGCGGTCCGTAAGTTTCAATAAACATGGCGGCTGAGCGCCCGGTTGAATGGTATCCTGCATGCGCCTCGCGTTCCAGCACCAGAATCGTGCCCGGCCGCTGCGACAGCTGATATGCAAAAGAGGCGCCGGCAATCCCGGATCCGATAACAATATAGTCAAACACTGCTGTCTCGCTCAAATCTTCCTCCGCTTTGTTGGCCGATGGCTGCTGTTTTTGTCATCAGCGCATCGTTATGCGCGCCGTATCTGGCCGGGTAACGCCAGACCGGACACACCCTGAGATATTATGAATGAGATTGACCATAAAAGCACGCTCACCCCATGGATTACATGGGGATTTACAACCAGCCGGTCTTGCGAAACTGACGAAATAACAGACCGCAAATCAGGAACATCAAGAACATGATCAACGGATAGCCGTAGGTCCAGTTCAATTCCGGCATATTGGTAAAGTTCATGCCGTAGATCCCGGCGATGGCGGTGGGTACCGCCAGTATCGCAGCCCAGGAGGCCAGCTTTTTTGTAATGTCGGTCTGGTGCGCCTGTGCAATCATCTGGCTGGCTTCAAAGGCAAAGGCCAGCGATTCGCGCAAGGCGTTCATCTGGTCGTCAATCCGCGCCACACGGTCAGCAACGATACGATAATAGCCCTGCGAGTCCTGTTCCACAAAAGCCAGATTGACCACCGACATGCGGGTGCAGATTTCAATGACAGGCGCGATGGACGTATGCACACGCAGTAAATCACGCCGCATCTTGTAGAGTTTGCGCACATCCGATTCACGAAAGCCATGCAGAATCATTTTCTGCTCCAGCTGTTCAACGTCAACTTCAAAGCTGCCGGCCAGCATTAGATAGCTGTCGGCCAGCCCATCCAGTATCTCGGCCACGACAAAGTCACTGCCCCGGGCAATCAATTCCGGCGAGCCCTCCAGGCGCTTGCGCAAAGGCGTATTGGTCATGGCTTCACCGCGCCTGACGGTAAGAATAAAGCTCTGCCCGAAAATCATCTGCATCTCGCCATAAACGATTTTCTTGTTTTCGCGCGAAATGGTAACGGCGACAATCAGAATATAGTCGCCATAGTCAATCACTTTCGGACGGTAATGCCGCTTGACGATCTCCTTGGTCGCCAGCTTGCTGAAAGACAGGTTCTTACAAGTCATGCGCAATTCTTCGTCAGACGGATCCTTCAGACCCGTCCACAGCAGGTGATCTGCGTCGCGCTTGTAGCCGGAAATCTTTTCCGGGGCAATAACGGCGTGACGTTGACCGCGGACATACTCCACCGAAGCCACGACGCCCGAGGTGCTATCGACGCCGGTGGTTTTGCTTGCCGCAGTGGTTGCTCCCGCCTTTTTTTGCGGGGCACCGGCGGTGGAGACATTGGCCGCGGCAACGTTATCGCCGGCAACACTGCCGGCCTGCTCGCTCGCCTTGTTCTTCAGAGCGTCGGCTAGCTGAGCCCCCGCCTTGCTGTCGGCCTGGCCTGCAGCGGCGGTGGCACCGTCCTGATCTTTCACATTTTCCCGGGGACCGGCAGGCCCCATGCTTTCATTGCTTTTTTCGCTGGCATCGGCTTTTTTGTCATCTTCCATAACGGGCTCCCTGCAGATTGGCGATGATACCATTTTTACCTTACACCCGCGCCTGCCGCAAATGCAAGCGATCTCAGGGGCAAAACCCGTTATAGTCAACCAATCCGCGGGTGATGATCATGCGCTGTACTTCGCTGGTTCCCTCATAAATCTGGGTAATGCGGGCGTCGCGGTAAAAGCGCTGCACCGGATAGTCTTCCAGATAGCCATAGCCGCCGTGAATCTGAATCGCCTGCGAGCAGACCTTCTCGGCCATCTCGGATGCAAACAGCTTGGCCTGGGACGCTTCGGACAAACAGGCAATACCCTTGTCCTTCAATGACGCCGCATGCAACACCATCAGCCGTGCAGCGTTGACCTGGGTATGCATGTCTGCCAGCATATTGGCGATACTCTGGTGTTTGATCAGGGCTCATTGAACTGAATACGGTCTTTGGCGTAAGTAATCGCGGCCTCAAGCGCGGCGCGTGCAATACCCACCGCCTGCGCCCCGATACCGATACGCCCGTTTTCCAGATTCGACAGTGCAATCGATAAGCCACGGCCACGTTCGCCCAGCAGATTTTCCTGGCCAATCGTGCAATTTTCAAGCGTAATGGCGCAGGTATCCGAACCCCGGATACCCAGTTTGCTTTCCACCCTGCTCACAATAAACCCCGGCGTGTCGGTCGGCACCAGAAACGCCGAAATACCACGTTTGCCCTGATCCGGATCGGTCACCGCAAACACAATGGCCAGCCTGGCGCGCTTGCCATTGGTCACGAACTGCTTGGCGCCGTTGAGCACCCACTTGCCATCCTGCAACTGGGCACGGGTTTTCAGATTGTGCGCCTCGGACCCGGCCTGCGGCTCAGTCAGACAAAAGCACGAGATGGCGCGACCGCTGGCCAGGTCGGGCAGCCACTGCTTTTTCTGGGCCTCATTGCCGCTGTTGAGCAACGTCCCACAACCGACAGAGCAGTGAACCGACACCAGCGTGCCGGTTGCCGCATCAGCAGCGGATATTTCTTCCAGCGCCAGTGCATACGACACGTAATCCGTTTTTGATCCGCCCCACTCCTCGGGCACAACCATGCCCAGCAGACCAAGGTCTCCCATGCGGCGCAGCACGTCATCATCAATCCAGCCCGCAGCTTCCCAGGCGGCGGCGTGCGGCGCAATTTCCTGCTGGGAAAAGTCGCGCGCCATATCGCGGATCATGCGTTGTTCTTCGCTTAGCGCTGTGTCGAATGTACTCATTTCTCAACCTTTCCCATGGACTGGATGATGGCGGAAAAATCCAGATGACCATTGCCCTGTGCGCTGAAAGTCTGATATAGCTGCTGCGCAGTTGCACCCATGACTACCGGTACTTTGGCTGCGCGGGCCGCTTCGGTGGCCAGCCCCAGGTCCTTGAGCATGAGATCGGCCCCGAAACCGCCGGCATAGCCTTTGGATGCCGGCGCCGTTTCAACCACGTCGGGCCAGGGATTATAGACTTCGGTGCTCCAGCAACGGCCGGATGAGGTATTGATAATGCCGGCCAATACCTTGGGATCCATACCCAGCGACACGCCGAGGCTCATGGCTTCTGCCGCACCGATCATGGAAATGCCCAGCAGCATATTGTTGGCAACCTTGGCAACCTGCCCGTTGCCGGCCCCGCCGCAATAGACGATATTCTTGCCCATGTGCTCCAGTATTGGCCGCGCCTTGTCGAAGGCAGCCTGTTCACCGCCAACCATAAACGTCAGCGTACCAGCCTTGGCGCCCACCGTGCCGCCGGAAACCGGCGCATCCACCATGGCATTGCCTTGCCGTTGCGCCGCCGCGGCAACCTCGCGCGACGTTTGTGGATCAATGGTGGAAGAGTCTATCAACAGCACGCTTGGATCGACTGCGGCCAATACCCCATCTTCTGCCAGGTAGACCTTGCGGACATGCACCGAAGCAGGCAGCATGGTAATGAGCACCTCGGGACGGGCGGCTGCCACCTCCCGGGGTGAAGCAGCTGATGTCGCGCCTGCCTGGACCAGCTCGGCCACGGCAGAGTCCACCAGATCAAACACCTGCAGTTGATGGCCCGCCTTGAGCAGATTCAGCGCCATTGGTGCGCCCATATTACCCAGCCCGATAAAACCGATATTCATTGCTGTCTCCGTTATTTTTTTTCGTCCGGCACACAAAAGGACGACCGCCCCGCCTGTGACCCGGACAATGTTGCCTATAATTGGCCACGTCCTGCACCCGCACTGTTTATAAGCATGCTGCGGCAGGCCGTGAACGCATTATACGAAAATGTCGATACCGCAAGATACTGCGAAATGGTCTTTCAGAATGTCATTTATAAGACGTTCTGCAGCCCTGTCAGCGCGCGGCGTCGCTCTTCCCTATACGACCCGCGATATTACCTGGCCCGTTTCAAAGAACCGGTCTAGGTTATCAATCACACGCTGGCTCATTTTCAATCGGGTTTCTACCGTCGCGCTGGCCGAGTGCGGCATGAGCGTCACACGCGCATGCTCGCGCAACGCCGGCGGCACATCCGGCTCATGCTCGAACACATCCAGCGCAGCAAAGCCCAGCTTGTCCTGCTGCAGTAACTCGATCATGGCCGTCTCGTCAATCACCGTACCCCGGGAAACATTGACGACCGTCCCCTTGCGTCCCAGGGCAAGCAACACTTCCCGACTGATCAGATGATGCGTGGAGGGTCCGCCCACGCATGTCAGCACAAGATAATCGGCCCACTCGGCAAGCGCCGTCAGCGAGGCTTCATAGCCATAGGAGACGTCATCGCGCGCCTTGCGATTATGGTAGTGGATCTGGCAATCAAAACCGGCCAGGCGGCGCGCCACTTCAATGCCAATACCGCCTAGGCCCACAATCCCCACATTCTTGCCTGATACGCTCTGCGCCAGTGGGAACTGGCCCTCTACCGGCCAGCGCCCTTCGCGCACATAACGATCACCCCAGACCAGTTGCCGGGCGCTGCCCAGCAGCAGACACACCGCCAGATCGGCCACACACGCATTAAGAACATCTGGCGTATTGCCCAGCTGTATGCCTCTTTTTTTCAGCTCACCGGCATCAATCGTATCGTAGCCGACCCCGAAGCTGCTGACCACGCCCAGGTCAGGCAGGCTGTCCAGCCACTCATTTTTCAGTCCATGTCCCGCAGTGGTGACCAGGCCACGTACACCCGTGCCATGTTCGGCCAGAAACGCCTGCGGATCTGCTTGCTCCCACAAGGCCAGCACCTCGTAGTTCTCCTGCAGATGACTATTGACCAGTGGCGTGCCGCTGCGACCTGGACGATTTTTGTTTTTGCCATGATATCCTCCTCAAAAAACATTGTTTACGTTCACTGAAAAAGAGAATACCACGCCTGTGATCACATGACATGTCCGGGTCCGCACGCGAAGCGCATAACGAACGCGGCTTACACGGTCGCAGCATTAACGCGATGGCCCCGCAGTACGCATCGCCAGGCGGTAACATGAAGCAATGCCCCGACAGGCGGGCTTTTTCCAGAATAAATATTTGACTCGTTGTAGAATAATGGGTTACTCCCGATCTCGGGCAACTTTTATTGCAAATTCGATGTCTCTCATAGTCCACAAATACGGCGGAACCTCCATGGGCTCCGTTGAACGAATCAAGAATGTTGCGAAACGCGTAGCCAAGTGGCACAACGCAGGCCATCAGGTCGTGGTTGTGCCCTCAGCCATGTCCGGTGAAACCAACCGCCTGCTGGGGCTGGCCAAGGACATTTCCGACTTGCCCGACGGTCGCGAACTGGACATGCTCGCCTCTACCGGCGAACAGGCCAGCAGCGCCCTGCTCGCCCTGGCCCTGCAGGCCGAAGGCATCAAGGCCCGCAGCTTTACCGGCTGGCAAGTGCCTGTGAAAACAGATTCGGCTTTTACCAAGGCGCGCATCAAGTCCATCGACGACAAACGCATCAAGGCAGAGCTGGACAGCGGCCGGGTCGTTATCGTCACCGGTTTCCAGGGCGTTGACCCAGAGGGCCACATCACGACCCTGGGTCGCGGCGGCTCCGATACATCGGCCGTTGCCATTGCCGCAGCGATCGGCGCCGACGAGTGCCTGATCTATACAGATGTCGATGGCGTCTACACCACCGACCCGCGCGTAGTGCCAGAAGCCCGGCGCCTGTCTGTTATCTCGTTTGAAGAAATGCTGGAAATGGCATCGCTGGCTCCAAAGTCCTGCAGATCCGTTCCGTCGAATTTGCCGGCAAATACAAAGTGCCGCTGCGCGTCCTGTCATCGCTCACCGACCCTGCCATTGCCCTGCAGGAAGAGAAAAATTCAGGAACATTAATTACCTTTGAGGAAGATTCAAAAATGGAATCCGCTGTCATTTCCGGTATCGCGTTCAGCCGCGACGAAGCCAAACTGACGTTGCTGGGTGTACCTGACAAGCCCGGCGTGGCCTATGCCATTCTGGGCCCCGTTGCCAAAGCCAACATCGACGTCGACATGATCATCCAGAACCAGTCTGTAGATGGCACCACCGACTTTTCCTTTACCGTGAACCGTAACGAATTCAAACGGGCGACGGAATTGTTGACTGACACCATCCTGCCTGCAGTCGGCGCTCGCGAAGTGCTGACCGACGACAAAGTGTGCAAAGTGTCTATCGTGGGTATCGGCATGCGCTCGCACGCCGGTGTCGCCAGCCAGATGTTCAGCACGCTGGCCAAGGAAGGCGTCAACATCCAGATGATCAGCACCAGTGAAATCAAGACCTCGGTCCTGATTGAAGACAAATACATGGAACTGGCTGTTCGCGCCCTGCACAAAGCCTTCGGCCTGGACCAGGAAGCCGAACAGGCCTGATTGCGGCCTGACTGTAAGAGAAACAACAGGTTCGGGGCGGCAAGCATGCCAGGCAATGGCGCTGTCGCCACACCCCGTTCAATTTTCCGCCTGTTGCTGGCATTTTGACTAAATTTTGTGGCGGTGGCCACAAAAACCGTGTTAGAATCTCGGATTGTTCGGAGACGTGGCCGAGAGGCTGAAGGCACTTCCCTGCTAAGGAAGCATGTGGCTAAAACCTGCATCGAGGGTTCGAATCCCTCCGTCTCCGCCAAAAACACCTAAAAGCCCTTGAAATTCAAGGGCTTTTTTCATTTTGGCGTTCATTTGTACGGGCTTGACCCTTACCCCGACGCAAGCACCTGCCCCATCGTTTCATACGCTGCCCGCAACTGCGCAGGACTGGTGACATAGGCGGCAACACATACACTGTCTGGCCAATGGGGCGAATCAACAGGCCCTTTTCCAGGAAACGCTGGTGCAACTGCCCGGCTGAATGCGGATACGACGGCGGCAGATCGAAGGCTGCAATGGTTCCCGTAACCCGCGGACGCAGTATCGCCGGCACGGCTTGTTGCAGCAGTTGCAATCCCTCATGATGACATTGCGGCAGCACCTGCAGCGCACGGGCAGTCTCATCGGTAACCAGCAAATCCATGGCCGCGACGGCTGCGGCACAGGCCAGCGGATTGGCCGTATAGGAATGCCCATGAGAAAATGCACGATCAGCCTGCTCGGACAAAAAAGCCTCGTAGATATGGTCACCCGTGATGGTCAGTGCCAACGGCAGAAAACCACCCGTTATCCCCTTGGACACGCATAGGAAATCCGGCACCACGCCTGTCTGCTCGAACGCAAAGCGGGTACCGGTGCGACCAAAGCCGGTCATCACTTCGTCGAAAATCACCAACGTGTCGTGTGCACGAGCCAGCGCACATGCCTTGGCCACAAATTGCGGCCGGCACATACGCATGCCCGCTGCACCCTGCACCAGCGGCTCCATGATCATGGCAGCGACCTGGCCGGCATGCCGTATCAAAGCAGCTTCCAATGCCGCAAGCGCTGCCTGCTCGCTGGCCTGCACCTCCTGGTCGTTCCACCAAGTCTGCGGAAAAGGGATCGCTACGGATTCGAAAAACAAGGAACGAAATTGATCGTGATAGCCGCAATGCGCGCCAACGGACATGGCGCCAAAGGTGTCACCATGGTAGCCGCCTTCAAAGCCGATAAACAGCTTGCGCTCCTGCCCATGCGCATTCTTCCAGTACTGGTGCGCCATTTTCAGCGCCACTTCAACAGCCGTAGAACCATTATCGGAAAAGAAGAACTTGCCCAGTTGCGCGGGCAGCATGGCATTGAGCGACTCACACAGTTGCACGGCAGGCTCATGGGTGCAACCGGCAAACAGCACATGCTCCAGTTTGTTTGCCTGCGCGGCAATACTTTGCGCGATGTGCGGGCAGCCATGCCCGAACAGGTTCACCCACCAGCTTGATACCAGATCTAGATAGGCACGATTGTCCGTATCGTAAAGCCAAGGGCCGCGCCCATGCGAGACCGGCAGGCGTGGCGCGGCAGTTTGCTCCTGCGTAAACGGATGCCACACCAGCGCCTTATCCCGTTGCGCCAACGTGCAATCCATTCTCCGATTCATTTTTACACTCCCTTTGTCCATGTTCATTCTTGCATTCCCAAAGCACGTTTAAGTGCGGCAGTCGGCGCAATTTGCATCAAGGCAGAGGCACTTACACCATCCGGTAGCGGTGGAATTTGCTGCAGCACGGGTACACGACCATAGTCTGCAATGGTGCGGGCCGTCATGTCGCAAAGCGGCCCGTTGAGTATGACGCCCAGCACAGCAATACCGCGCAAGCGCAGGGCCTGCAAGGTAAGCAGCGTGTGGTTAAGCGTTCCCAGCCTGGTTAAGGCCACCACCAGCACCGGAAGACCCAGCCTGGCGATCAGATCAATCATCAGGCATTCGGTACCCAGCGGGACCATGACGCCGCCGGCGCCCTCCACCACCAGCCGTGGCGCGACAGGCAGGTGTATGTCGTCCAGCGCGAGCCGCCTGCCTCCAGCCGGGCGGCATGATGAGGTGATGCCGGCTCCCGCAGCCGGTATGTTTCCGGGTAAGTATGACAACCGGCATGGATCTTCACCCACTCGCTATCGGTCATCGGTTGCAGGCCCGCCTGCACCGGCTTGAAATAATCCAGCCCAAAATGCCGACAAAGCCAGGCCGACACTAGCGTTTTACCGACATCGGTATCGGTTCCTGTGACAAAAATACGCATCCTCAACACCCTGTCGCTGGACGAGACACGTGCCGCACAATGGCCTGGGCCAGTTGGTGCACGCTATCGCTGTCATGAAGCGCATTAATGGCAATACGCAATCGCGACGTACCTGTCGGGACCGTGGGCGGTCGGATCGCCGATACCATCATCCCCTCATCAAGCAATGCCTGCTTCAATGCCAGCGTGCCCGATTCATCTCCCAGACATACCGGCACGATATTGGTGCCATCACCCATGACGGTTATACCGCGTGCACGCAGCAGCTGGCGCAGCAAATCGGCCATGGCAAATACCTGCCGGCGTTGTACAGCAAGCGTCGGAACCATACGCCATGCCTGGGCGGCGGCCGCCACGCTCATGGGCGATGGCGCCGTTGAATAAATGAAGCCGGTCGTTCTGTTCAGAATGAATTGCTGCATGATCGCATTGCAGGCAATATAGGCGCCTGCCCACCGATAGCCTTGCTGAAGGTTCCCATCACCATATGCGGCACCGGCGATAGATCAACGGTCGTGGACAGGCCATAGCCTTGCGGACCATACAAACCGGTGGCATGCGCTTCGTCCAGATACAGAAAACAGTTGTAGCTGGCGGCAATTTCCAGCAAATCCGCGATGGGCAACACATCCGCTTCCATCCCGTGAACCGTTTCAGTCACGATAAACGCGGGCCGGGAGGCCACATAATACTGTTGCAACTGACGGCGCAGGTCGGCCATGTCGTTGCGCTCGAATAGCACATATTCGGCCCCCGATAAAAACATCGCGTTATAGAGACTGGAGTGATTGAGCCTGTCAAAAAAACAATGGGTGGCGCCGGCAGGACTCGCTGGCTCAGTAAACTGGCCAGTACGGTCATATTGGCCTGATACCCAGAACTGAATATGACGGCGGCTTCGGTCTGTTTGTCCAGGGCGATCTGCCGCTCAAAAGACTCTATCAGACGGTAGTTGCCGGACAGCAGTCGGGAACCGGTTGAGCCGGCACCACATTGTCTGGCGGCTTCTATAGCGGCATTCACGACATCCGGGTGCGTGGCCAGACCAAGATAGTCATTACTGGAAAAATCGAACGACACCGGGAGATCTACCGGCGGCAATGCGCGCAGTCGACTTTTGGCGGCCTGTTCAACACAATATTGATCGTAAAAATGATACATATGGGGCAACACCTGACTCTTTGTCGCAAACATGAGACTCCCGGCATCAACCGGGCATATGCGACGTTCAGCCCCTATTCTAGAAAGAAGGCATCGCAAATGAAATTTTAATTATTTGAAAAATAGACGCAAGATAGAAGACGAACGACGATGTTACCTGAACATAAATACCATCCAGTCCCCTGCCCTCCCTATCAACAAAGATCAAGCAAGCATAAGCGGGGTACCTGCCGCCTGGCAAAACCAGGCCAACCCATTTTTATATCTGGTACGTGCGTCTGGGCATCTTGCCTGTGCATCGCACTTCGTATACTGTACATAGGACTACAGCGTGCAACCCGCTGACCGGCATCCCACTTTGAATCAGACTGTCATGTACAACCCCTCCCACTTTCGCGTTGCCGACACCCAGGCAATTGCAAATTTGATACGCCAGCATCCCTTGGGTTTGCTGATTTCGCAGAGCCCGGACGGCGTGCAGGCCAGCCCAATACCATTTCTGTATTTTCCCGAAGAGGGCGAACAGGGCGTATTGCGGGCACATATGGCGAGGGCCAACCCGCATTGGAAATTATTGGCGGCAGATCCTGCCTGTCTGGTGGTATTCCAGGGTGAACAAGGCTACATTTCGCCATCCTGGTATGCAAGCAAGGCCACAACCCATCAGGTGGTCCCTACCTGGAATTATGTCATGGCGCAGATGCGAGGCACCCTGGCCGCCACAGATGATGCCGACTGGCTGCAAAGCCAGATCAGCGCATTAACCCGCCTGCAGGAAACCGGCAGACCTGATCCGTGGCACGTCACAGATGCGCCAGCCGATTTTATCGACCGGCAAAAACGCGCCATCGTCGGGCTGGAGATCACCGTTACCAGCATCGAAGGGAAATGGAAGTTGAGCCAAAATCGCAGCCCGGCAGATCAGGCCGGCGTTATTGAAAACCTGCGCAATGGCGATGGCTTATCTGGCGAGCGCGCGCTGGCGCAGGCGATGGAGTCTTCAGGCAAAACCTGACGGCCCCAGCTGTACGCAGCAACAGCAACGGCGGATGACCTCACGGCTTAACAATGGACGACGATAAAATGTGCACGCGATGTTCCGTCAAAGCATAGACACGCCGATGTGATGGGGATGTGTTCGTTGAGCCTGACACTCAACGAATCAGGTTCAATCTATGGAAATACGATACTGTACAAAGTCTGTTCGGCTGGCGATCTGGTCGTAAAGCATTCTTGCGGTAGCGTTACCTTCACGAGTGGTCCAGTACAACCAATCATAATCGTTGCGGGCCGCAAAATCCCGGGCGTGCTCAAGCAGTTGCCGGGCGACACCGTTCTGCCTGTGAGCCTGTGCAACGAACAAGTCATTCAGGTACAAACGGTCTTTTTGCGACCAGGTAGAACGATGCCCAATGAGATGCGCAAACCCGACAACCTGGCCGCCCCGGACAGCCACAAGCGCATGCATGGGCTCTTGTCCGTCTATCAAACGCTGCCAGGTTATCTGGCTGGTCTGCGCGTCTTCCGGCTCGCCATAAAACGCCAGGTAGCCGCGCCATAGCACGCTCCACTGGTCAAAATCTTCAACCTGCGCACGTCTTATATCCATATCCTGCATATGTTTTTCCTGTCGTTGAAGCGATTGCGAATCAGCCACGATAGCATTGCAGCGATAACGCCACGAGCGTTGGCATATGATCGCTGCCTATTGCGTCAGTCATTTTTTCGCCTTGTCTATTGATGTTATTATTTGAACATAGATCTATGGCTAGCTGGCATTCATTCTATCTGACACTATTCTGAATCCGATATTCCTTATTAAATATTTATTTAAAGACAGGAGTTATTATGAAAGAGAAGAGCAAGACAAGCATGAAAAAAAATACCGCCAATCGCCTGCAACTGGACGAGGCGGCCATTGAAAGAGCAAAGCAAAGCCTGGATGATGGCGCTGTTATAGCGCAAGACAATCCCTGGCGTGAAGACATTGTGCGCCTGCTGAACGATGCGCTTGCCACAGAGATTGTCTGTACTTTGCGCTACAAGCGCCACCACTTTACCGCGACGGGACTGGAGTCCCCTGCCATTGCCGACGAATTTCTGGTTCATGCCAATGAAGAATCAGCCCATGCCGATGCCATTGCCAAACGTATCGTACAACTGGGCGGCGAGCCGGATTTCGCACCAGACACGCTATTGGTCCGCAGCCATGCTGATTACAACGACGACGCAGACTTGCACGAGATGATCAAATCGAATCTGATTGCCGAGCGGGTCGCGATCGAGTCCTACACGCAAATGATCGAGCTGATCGGCGACAAGGACCCGACAACACGCCGGCTCCTGGAAAACATCCTTAATGACGAAGAGGAGCATGCCGACGAGCTGAGCGACTGGATGCGATCGGTGGCAACCAAATGAGTAGTCAGCTGAAATAACATTCCCTGAAAAAATTTCCCCCAACGACAATCGGACGTTGACAGTTTATTCGGAATCGCGGATTATCACGGTTGTATTTGTAATTAGACCGACATAGGAGAATAAATCATGAAAAAATTGGGACTTGTTGCTGTACTGGTATCTCTGCTCGGCCTGGCTGCATGCAATACCATTTCCGGCGCCGGACAAGATCTGGAACGCGGTGGTGCTGCGATATCAGGCGCTGCTGAACGCCATAAATAAATTTCAGGCGTCAGCATCCTGGTAATGCTCCCTGTCTAACAACAGACGGCAAGATCGGTGATCGACCAAAAGCTGCCTTGTGTATGCCCTTATGCATGCATGACACAGGCAGCTTTTTTTATTCTGTCGCCGCTCCCGGATTCGCCGCGCCGGTGTCGTAAAACGCACCGGTCGCCAGGTTTCTAGGCGAGCACCTTCTTCATCCGCTCGAAATCACGACGATACTGCTTTGCCAGTTTTGTTTTTTGCGCATCCGTCAGAATTTTTCCAGATGCCTGAAAGAATTTTTTCTCTTCTTCACGCAAATGGTGATGCACCTTTTTTGACAACGCCTTGGCCTGCGCCAGCCACCCTGGTGAGTTGGACGGCTCAGACTGCAAATCCTCCAGCATTTCCTCAATTTCGTGGTGTTCGGCCAGCGCATGTCGCGAAGGCGACAAGCCGTTGTCATCCATCAGGATGGGCGCATATAAAAACCGTTCTTCTGCCGCCGCGTGCGCTTCGAGTTCAACATACAACGCCTTGAAAATATCGTCCCTGCTGCCCGTACCTGGTTTGGTACGAAGCAGCCGCTTACAGAGACTGCGTTGGGTTTCATGGCTCTCGCGCAGTGCATCATAAATTGTTTCCATCATAGGTCCCTTTCGTGTTTTCCGTTATTCGGGGCTTTTGCGCCATACGCGATGGCCGTCGTAAAGCCATAAGCAAATGGCAACAAAATTCACCTGCAGCCAATCGCCTCCCACATCTAGCCTCAACCTGGATGAATATGCAACAATTGACGTTGTACTCGAGCAACAAAATCAAAGCAAAAAAAGCTGAAATGACAGGCATGTCGCGCGTTATCAACATTTTTTAAGATTCAACATGAAAAGAACTTGCAATCCGATGCTCTTTAGCGCATAATTCTTTTCTTGCAGTTACAGCGCGCCCGTAGCTCAGTTGGATTAGAGTACTTGGCTACGAACCAAGGGGTCGTGGGTTCAAATCCTGCCGGGCGCGCCACATTACTTAGGGCCTCCATATGGAGGCCTTTTGTTTTTTGTGCTGTTGAAACATACATAATTGACCTGTTGAATCGCAAAAACACTCGATTCAGAATGGCTGGCGATACCGTAAGCAGGAACAGGCGTTCAACCAGGATTGATCGGCGCGCGCGCCCCACTACCCCATACATGGGGGGAGCGTGTCACGCGCCCGCCCCCCGGTCTTATTGCTTTTAACCGCTTTTCGTCTCACAACCCGCACAGCGCCGTTTTCCCGTTTAACCCGACCATTCTCATGACGTCTGGCAGACATGCTATAAAATGGCCGCTACACCTCTTTGGGAGAAGGAAACATGTCCGTTCAAACATTTGGCCGATGTGCCGTTGTCTTGTCTCTCGCCGTCTTTGTCGCCGGCTGCGGTGGAGGCGCCAATAAAAAGCCGGTCGCTGCCAATCTCGGCAACGAGTGCAAATGGCACCGCAGCAGTTGCCTGTATGAAGCTCATACGAGCCGGGAGAGCGGGACTACGCAGAACAGGAAGCCAAACGCCTGAACGAGGCCCAGTCGATCAGGCTGGTTCACAGCTCCTGGCGATAACACCCTGTTTTTGCGCCTCACATAGCCAGGCCTGCACGTCAAGCCGTTACACGGCTTAGATCACGTCGCGCCAGTATCGGCGTCCCGCAAGGCCCCTAGCTGAAATAGACCAGACTGAACAGGGGCATGCACGATATGCCCGAAAGCCTATCAACTTGCCTTGTCGGGCTTGATTCTGAACCAGATGGAATACATCGCGGGTAAAAAAACCAGCGTCAGAATGGTCCCTGCAAAGGTGCCTCCTATCAGCGTGTATGCAAGCGTTCCCCAGAACACCGAGTGGGTCAATGGAATAAACGCCAGGATAGCCGCCAGGGCAGTTAAAATCACCGGTCGTGCACGCTGGACGGTCGCCTCCACCACGGCATCAAATGGACTGAGTCCTGCCTGTTCGTTATGATGAATCTGCCCGATCAGGATCAGCGTATTGCGCATTAAAATTCCGGACAGCGCAATCAGGCCGACCAGTGCGTTGATGCCAAATGGTTGCTGGAACAGCAGCAAAATCGGCACCACACCAATCAGCCCCAAGGGGCTGGTCAGGAAAACCATGACCATGGCCGAGATTGACCGGACCTGAAGAATAATGATAAGCAGCGTAATGGCCAGCATGATGGGAAACAAAGGCAACATCGCCGCCGTTGCCTTGCCGGACTCCTCGATGGCGCCAGCCTGTTCAATGCGATAGCCACCCGGAAGCTTGTTCATGATTGGCTCAAGCTGCCGGGTAATGGCCGCCGACACGTCTGGTGGCTGCAGATCTTCCGCAATGTCGCCCCGGACAGTAATCGCGGGCATGCGATCACGTCGACGCAAGAGCGGCTCCTCCATGCGCACATCAACGCTGCCTATTTGCGAAAGCGGAATCCGCTGGCCATCGGCAGCCGTCAAGGTAAAGTCACCTATTCTTGCAGGATCAAGCCGGACCTGGCCGGCCGAGCGCCCAACAACCTGCACCGTACGAATGTCCTCACGCACCGCAGTGATCGGAATGCCGCTAAACAAGAACTGCAATTGCTGCGCGACCAAGCTGGAAGTAAGCCCCAGCGCCTGCAACCGATCCTGCTGCAGGGCCAGGTGTAGCGTCGGCACCCGCATTCCCCAGTCATTATTGACCGTACGCATCATCGGACTGGCATTCATCACTTGCTGCACCTGGCTTGCGACCTGACGCAGCTTGTCGGGATCGGGACCGCTAATACGGTAAGCAACAGGAAAAGGCGAATAAGGACCAAAGACCAGTTGGGTAACGCGAACCTGCGCCTGGGGAGCCAGACCATCGGCGATCGCTTGACGCAATCTGAATTTCAACGCCTCGCGCTCGTCCGGGTTATCGGTGCGGACCACGATTTTGGCAAAAGACGGGTCGGGCAATTCCGGCCCCATTGCCAGATAAAAGCGGGGCGCACCTTGTCCGACATAAGCGGTGACAATTGTGGACTCGGGCTGTTGAGCCAACCAGGCTTCCACCTTGGCTGCGGTGTCACTGGTCTGCTCAATCGAAGTGCCATAAGGCATCTGCACCTCAACCAGCACTTCAGGACGATCAGATACCGGAAAAAACTGTTTCTTGACCACTGCCATGCCCAGCACAGCAACAACAAAAAGACCAATAACCGTAGCAGCAACCAGCCACTTGCCTTTGATCACCTGAGCAAGCAGTTGTCGAAAGCGGTGATAGTGCGGCGTGTCGTAGAGAGCACCGTGGCCGCCCTCTACTTTTTTCAGTTCAGGCAAAAGCTTCACACCAAGGTAAGGCGTAAAAACCACCGCTACCACCCAGGAAGCGATAAGGGCAATGCCAACAATCCAAAACATATTGCTGGTGTATTCCCCCGCGGTAGAACGTGCAAAACCGTTGGGCATGAAGCCAACTGCGGTAACCAGCGTACCGGCCAGCATGGGCGCCGCCGTATGGCTCCAGGCATAAGCTGAGGCGGTGATGCGACTATAGCCCTCTTCCATTTTCACCACCATCATTTCGATGGCGATAATGGCGTCGTCCACCAGCAGGCCCAGCCCCAGGATAAGAGAGCCCAGGGTGATGCGGTCAAAGTTCTTGCCGGTTGCAGCCATAATCACGAACACGATCGCCAGCGTGAGCGGCACAGCAGCAGCGACCACGATCCCCACACGCCAGCCCATGCTTACGAAACACACCAACATCACCACCAGCAAGGCAACGAAAAACTTGACCATGAATTCATCGACCGCTGAACTGATGTTAACGGCTTGATCGGTGACCTTGCTCAGACTCATCCCTACCGGCATATCGGTATTGATGGCTGCCACTTCCTTATCTATTGCCTTGCCCAGATCAAGCCCGTTCCAGCCGTCGCGCATCACGATACCCAGTAGCAGAGCGGGCTCGCCACCATTGCGGATCATGAACGTGGCCGGATCTTCATAGCCGCGTGTCACCGTCGCTATGTCCGATAGTTTCAAGGTACGGCCCTGTGCCAGGACAGGCGTATCGCGGATTTTCTGCAATTCATCAAAAGCCCCATCCAGGCGGATAAATACCTGGGGGCCCTTGGTTTGCACCGAACCGGCCGGCGTCAGTTCATTCTGGCTGTTGAGCGCGGCAAACACGGCCTGGGGGCTTACCCCCAGCGTGGCCAGGCGTTCGTGCGAGAAAGCCACATAAATTCGTTCAGATTGCTCGCCAACGATATTGACCTTCTTTACACCAGGCACATGCAACAGACGCTGCCGCAACTTCTCCGCATCACGCACGAGCAGGCGTTGCGGCTCTCCCCTGGCCTTAAGGGCAAACAGGGCAAAGGTGACATCTGCGTACTCGTCATTGACCATTGGGCCGATCACGCCGGACGGAAGATTGCCCGCCTCATCGCTGATTTTCTTGCGAGCCTGATAGAACGCCTCGCTCACCTCCGATGGTGGCGTGCTGTCAAGCAGGGTCACGGTAGTAAAAGCCAGACCGGGCCGTGTATACGTTTCACTGCGTTCATACCAGCGCAGCTCCTGCATGCGCTTTTCAATCTTCTCGGCAACCTGGTCCTGCATTTCCTGCGCGGTCGCGCCCGGCCACGCAGTAATAACGGTCATCACTTTGACTGTGAATGCCGGATCTTCCGCACGACCCAGCTGGAAAAAGGCGATGAGGCCGGCCACCGAAATCATGCAAATTAAAAACAAAGTTACCGAGTGCTCGCGTACGGCCAGCGCTGACAGGTTGAAACCGCGCTTGCTCACGGCTGACTCCCGTGCCCCAGGCTAACGCGCTGGTCGGCCACCCTGACCTTCTGGCCTTCATGGAGCAAATGGGCACCCAGCGCAACCACCCGATCGCCTTGCCTGAATGGACCGGCGATAAAAGCGCTATCGACATCCAGACGCACGAGCGTGACTTGACGCCAGTCTATGGTCGAAGACTCGCCGTTAACAACCCACACGCCCGGCCCTTTGCCCGAGTCAGATAGTGCACCTATCGGCACCAGCCAATCACTTGCAGCAGATCCTGGCTCGTCCGGGATCCTGACCGTGACCGTGGTGCCCAACGGCGCATCGGCGAATGCGCCCTGTAGTACATATCGCGCTTCGAACGTACGGGTCAGTCGGTCGGCAACATCCGATAGCTGCCGCAGTGTGGCCGGAATAACGACGTCCGGTTTGCTGAACAGGCTGGCCTGGGCGATAGCACCCACGTTCGGGCGCAGCGTTTCCGGCAACTGGATAACAGCCTCACGCTGCCCGGCGTGGGCAATGCGCACCACAACCTGCCCTGTGGCCACAACCTGCCCGGGTTCGGCCAGGGTTTCCATGACCACGCCATCGGCATCTGCCAGCAGCTGCGCATATTGATTCGCATTGCGGGCCACTTCTGCCTGGGCTTGCTCCGCATTCAGCTGAGCCTTGGCGGCATCGGCCGCCGCTTTGACCTGATCATACTCCGATGCCGATATGGCCCCGGTTCCCCGCAGGCGACGGTAGCGGGTTTCGTCTTCTGCCGTCTGCTTCGCACGTGCACCAGCGGCAGCGACAGCGGCCTGCTGCGCCCGGGCAGCCAGCTTCAGATCGACTGCATCAATACGCATCAGCACTTGGCCACGCCTGACGGTTTGTCCGGTATCCACCAGCCGCTCCAGTACCTTGCCGGACACCCGAAAGCCCAGATCGCTTTGCACCCGTGCAGCCACGGTGCCGGTAAAAGCGCGTGCAGCAGGCGTGGCGCGCTGCACCGCAGCCACACGGACCAACGGGATATCGGCACGCGGGTCAGCGCGCGTATTTTCGCTGCAAGCGGTGAGCAACAGCGAGAGCGCGCCAATAGCGGTATAGGTGGCGAGGCGGTACAGGCACATGAAAGTCCATCGGCAATTTGATGAGGACTTTCATTTTGCATTAAGTGACCATTTTAGTCAATAGTCACTATTCTACAAATTTGAGCAGATTACGGTGACAGACTGCGCAGTACCAGACTGGACAGCTGGGCTGGCGCTGCATCGGCATAATCGAAGTTGTGTTGCAACAACAGCGGATCCAAATACGGGCGCATAACCAGATAGATTGCCATGGTCGCTTCATCTACCGGCGTCTTGCGTTCAAAATCTCCGGTCCTGCGCCCTTCTTGCAAAATATCCGTAATCATGCCCTGGATGCGTTCCTCATAAACAAGCACCGCGTGCCAGCGCCCACCGGCGGCCGAGGACGCGATCTCATATAGTTTGCGGTCGCGGAAAAACAGCCGCAGACTGGCTTGAACACCCACGCTGAACATCCGGCGAAGTTTTTCGGGTGCACGCTCGGCATCCTCAACCGCCGTCCTGATCTCAGTTTCGATCTGGTTCAGGCAATGGGCACAAATGACTTCGCCAATGGCTTGCTTGGACTGGAAAAACTTATAGATATAAGCCTTGGAAAAGCCAATAGCCTTGGCAAGGTCAGAAACAGTGGTTTTCTCGTAGCCATAGTGGCTGAAATGCTCAGTGGCGGCGGCAACGATCTGATCTCTCACATCGTGATCAGCCGGGCCACGCACCGAGACGGGGGAAGTAATGGATTTGGTCATGAACGCAAGGTTACCTCATGCCGGATCATTCGACAACAAGTGACTATTTCGTATTTTAGACACTATTCATAACGAAATCCTCTTATTCACTCAATACGAAAGACCTGGTAGGTGCAGGTTGAGACCACGGCATCCCCCGGATCATCGGGCATGAGCATGAGTCATTGGCAATAGTGAACAATAGTTGCGGGCCAACTTGATACTCATCAAATATCAAATAATCTATTTTTAATATTGGACCAATATCGTATTTGTGATTATGCTTTTCCTATTCGGAAAATCATAATATGAACGACACCACTTCTTCCCCCAGTGCATTGGCCGGCATTACCATAGTTGACCTGACCTCCGTGGTCTTTGGCCCGTACGCCTCTCTGATCCTGGCCGACTACGGCGCGACAGTCATCAAAGTTGAACCACTACAGGGCGACTCCACACGCTATACGGGCCCAGCCTACCAGGAAGGCTTATCTGCCGTATTTCTGGGTTCCAACAGAAACAAAAAAAGTATTGCAATCGATATAAAAACTCCGGAAGGCCTTGAAGTGCTCAAGCGCTTGCTACAAGAAGCTGATGTCTTCATGCACAGTATCCGTCCGCAGAAACTGACCAAACTGGGACTGGACCCGGCCACGCTTACCCGACACAATCCGAAATTGATCTACGCGGCGCTGCTGGGTTACGGATCGAATGGCGCCTATAGCGGCATGCCCGCATATGACGATATTATTCAGGGCCTGTCCGGCATACCGGATCTGATCAGGCAACAGACCGGCGCCGTCCGTTATATGCCGATCATTGCCGCCGATAAAACCTGCGGCCTGATGGCTGCGCACGCGATTCTGGCCGCCCTCTTTCAGCGCGAGCGTGATGGTCGCGGACAACTGATCGAAATCCCGATGTTCGAGTCCATGGTCTCGTATGTGCTGGTTGAACATTTTTACGGACGTCATCTGGCCGACAAGGATCTGGACGCCGGCTATGTCCGGGTACTGTCCGAGTGGCGCCGACCTTACCAGACAACCGACGGCCATATTTGCATGATGCCCTATACCGATGAGCACTGGAAGCGGTTCTTTACTGAATCGGGGCATGACAAACTGGCGCAGGACGGCCGCTTTCATAGTATCAGCGCGCGCACGCAAAATATCAATCAGCTGTACGAGCTGACCGGCAGCATCGTTAAACGTCATTCCACCGCCCATTGGTTACAGTTTTGCCATGAGCAGGAAATTCCTGCGGCACGTGTCAATACGCTCAATGAGCTGGAACAGGATCCGCATTTGCAGTCTGCCGGTTTTTTCTCAGAGCTGACCGACCAGGGTCACCGTTACCGCTACACCAACAATCCGATCCACCTGTCCAATTCACAGGTGCCATTAAAAATGCCGCCACGGCTTGGCGAACACACTCGGGAAATTCTGGACCGGCTGGGCTATGGCCCGGAACAAATCGACCATTTATGCGAGCAGCATATTGTAGGCAGTGATCGGCCGGACCAAACCACTTAACAGGAGTATAAAAAATGCAAAACGACCCGAAAGTACTGGGCATGGGGTTTTACTGGCAGGATCTGCAAGTGGGCCAGAAGTTTGTTACCTTCAAGCGAACCATTACTGAAACCGATATCATCAATTTCATCAGTTGCACCGGCATGCTCGAAACCATATTCATTGACAAGACGTTCGATGCCGGTGCCATATCGGGCAGGCCTGTACCCGGTGCGCTCACCTACGGCATTATCGAAGGCATTCTCATGCAATCGATGGTTCAGGGCACCGGCCTTGCCCTGCTCGAGGTGCATAAAAAGATGCTGGCGCCGGTTATCGCGGGCGACACCGTGCATGCCGATGTCCTGGTCACGGGCATCAAACCGACCAGCAAGCAAAATCGCGCCGTCGTCGATACCCATATAGACATCAAAAATCAAAATGATGTGGTTGTGATCAGTTATGACGTCAAACGCATGCTGGCTGGCCGCCCGCAATAATTCAGACGTGATTTCTGCACAACAAAGCGAGCAACCATGCTGACCAATCTTGAACTTGCCCGGCTGCCCGACCAGGACGAAAACCTGCGACAACCGATACGCGCCTTCATCCAGGAAAATACGCAGCATATGACTGCGTTTGAACGCGCCCGATCCTGGATGGGGTTCGATGCGGATTTCAGCAAAAAACTTGCGCAGCGAGGCTGGCTGGGCCTTACCCTGCCGCAGCAATATGGCGGCGCCGACAAGGGCTATTTCACCCGTTTCGTGGTATCAGAAGAGTTGCTCGGCGCCGGTGCGCCCGTATCGGCACACTGGATTGCCGACAGGCAGAGCGGCCCGCTGATTCTGCGTTATGGCAGCCAGACACAACGCGACTTCTATCTGCCCAAAATCTGCCAGGCCGAAGCCTTCTTTTGTATTGGCATGAGCGAACCCGACTCGGGATCCGATCTGGCCAGCATCCGCACCCGGGCAATAAAAAATGATGATGGCTGGATGCTCAATGGCAGCAAAATCTGGACCACCAATGCGCAACGCTCGCACTACATGATCGCATTGGTGCGCAGCAGCGGTACCGCCCAGGACAAGCACAAAGGCCTATCGCAATTTATTATCGACCTGAGCTTGCCTGGCATCACCATCCGGCCCATTCATGATCTGGCCGGTGATGCGCATTTTTCGGAAGTGTTTTTTACAGACGTCCAACTGGCGCCAGATGCCCTGATCGGCCAGGAAGGCGCGGGCTGGGAGCAGGTCAACGCAGAGCTGGCTTTCGAGCGCAGCGGCCCGGAACGCCTGTACTCCAGCATGGCGTTGGTCGAATGCTTTATCCGCGAATGTCGACAACAGGGTTGGGACAGTCCGGTTATTCAAAGCACGGTGGGTGAAATCACAGCGCGACTGGCGGTGTTGCGCGCCATGTCGCTTGCTGTAACGGCAAAACTGGCCAAGGGACAAAACCCGGCACTTGAAGCCACACTCGTCAAGGACTACGGCACGTCGCTGGAACAGGATATTCCCAAACTGATTGACCGGTGCCTTGGCCTGTATCCCGCTCACATGCCGTCTACAGAGCTGATCAACACACTGTCATTCGTCAGCCAGATTTGCCCCAGCTACTCGCTGCGCGGCGGTACGCGCGAAATACTGCGCGGCATTATTGCACGCGGCCTGGGCTTGCGCTAAGGAAACAACATGGACACATTACTCGAAGATGCCCTTGGCGAACTGTTCGGTCACCTCACATCAGGCGCATCGCCTGGCCGGCAAATCACGGCCGAACAGCGCAGAGAAATATCAAATGAAATTGACGCCAGTGGCTTTGCCGACCTGCTGCTGCCGCAAGCGGCCGGCGGTAGCGGCATCAGCCTGTATGAAGCGGTTGCATTACTGAAGATGGAAGGCTACCACAATGTGCCCATACCGTTTGCCCAGACCGTGGTCATACGTGCCTGGGCACATGCGCACAGTGTGGACCTGCCCGACGGCATGTTCAGCTATGCCAGTGCGGCGCTACAAGTTGATGCGCAGGCCCGTTCGGCCACACTGCACAAAGCCTGGCATGGCCATTCGGTTGACCATATGTTGATCGCCACTGATCAGCAATGCTTCCTGGCGCACAGTCAAGATCGCCGGATTTTGCAGGCCTATCATGGCGGTCTGTTTGCAGCCGTGGCCTGGCCGGCGCAGAGCCTGACCAGGCTTGATCTGCACGAGCAAGCAGCACAAGATCTATTTAATTTGAGTGTATTTGCCATGCTGGCAGTAACGGTGGGCGCCATGGAAAAAGCCTTCGAACTCACGCTGGACTATGCTGCTCAACGCCAGCAATTTGGCCGGCCGGTAAGCAAATTTCAGGCCGTGCAGCATCAGATCAGCGAAGTGGCCGAACACGTGTGCGCTGCCGATATGGCATTGCAGATGGCCGCCACCAACAACGACAATGCTGTGACGGCACCGAATTCCCAACAACTTGCCATTGCGCAATTTCAAATCGCACATATTGCAGACAGAATTGCCGATATCGCACATGCCATACACGGAGCGATTGGCATCAGCCAGGAATACCCCTTGCATCAGTACACCCGCAGAATCCGGGAGTGCAAGTCCTGCTTCGGCTCCGCCCAGTACTGGGCGGCTGAAATCGGACAGCACATCCTGAACAAAAACAATGACACGCTTTTTGCAGTCCTGACTTCAGCCCTGGATGAACAATAAACAGGCTAGATGCCGGTTCCAGCGAGCCGGCCCGTTAAATACAGTCTGGCCATAAGCACGCTCACGCAGGTGCAGTCCACAATCACATGAGGAGACGATCATGTATTTCTGCAACACCCGCAAATCTGCCGCAGCAGCACTTCTTGGCTGTGCTCTGACCAGCTTTTGCAGCGCAGCCGCTGCCGTCAATATCACATGGCCACAACAGCCGGTAACCATGGTGGTGCCGTTTCCACCAGGTGGTCCGACCGACATCGTTGCAAGACAACTGGCGAAACAATTGGCGCAACGTCTTGGGCAACCGTTCGTAGTGGAAAACCGCGGTGGCGCCAATGCGACCATCGGCATGCAACATGTGGCCACCGCCAAGCCCGATGGCTACACCATCCTGTACAACACATCATCCATTGCATTGAGCCTGGCCCTGTACCCGGACTTGTCCTATGACCCCACGACAGCGTTCGATGCCGTATCGACAACGGCCAACGTGCCGCTGGTCGTACTGGTCAATCCAAAGATACCGGTAGACAATCTGCAGCAGCTCAAGGTACATGTCGCTGCACACAAGACGAGCTATGCCTCCAGCGGAATGGGCAACATCACCCATCTGGGTGGGTTTTTGCTCAACAAAGGACTGGATATTAAGGCATTGCATGTGCCATACAAGGGCAGCGCCCCCGCGATGGTCGATTTGATGGGCGGTCAGGTTGATTACATGGTCAACACACTAAATGATTCCCTGTCGGCCATTCGCGGAAAAAAAGTGAAGATCCTGGCGCTGGCAAGCTTGCAGCGTAACGAGCAAGTGTTGCCCGGCGTGCCGACTGTCGACGAAGCCGGCGTGAAAGGCTTTGAGATCGGCGCCTGGCAAGGCGTCGTGGTGCCACGCGGCACGCCACAGCCGATTATCGACAAACTGAACAAAACCATCCGGGATACGCTGGATTCTCCCGACTTCAGGGCAAACCTGCAAAAACAGGGAACAGAGACGCTTGGTTCAACACCTGAGGCTTACCGCCAATTTATCCTGCAGGAAACCAAACGCTGGAAACAGGTGGTGCAGGAAGCCGGCGTCAAATCCAATTGAAGCGAATGCATGTTGCAGCAGGCTCGCCAGCCAGCATACGCGTCATGACATTCAACATAGAACGATGGAGACAACATGAAAACATTCCCCTTAGCAGCGCTTTGGGTCACAGCCGTACTTGGCGCGTCGATTGTCCCGGCGGCCGGATGGGCTGCGTATCCGGAAAAACCCATCAAAATGATCGTCTCGTTTCCGCCCGGCAGCGGGACCGATACCAATGCCCGTTATGCGGCCAAAAACATGTCCGACAAACTCGGGGTTCCTGTCCTGGTGGAAAACAAACCCGGCGGCAACAGTTTCATCGCCGCCGAAGCCGTAGCCAATGCCAAGCCTGATGGCTACACCCTGTTGTTTGCCAGCAATTCGCCCGTCGCCACCAATGTAGCGATGTTCAAGTCCCTGCCCTACGACCCGGTCAAGGGTCTGACGCCACTGGCCAAACTCAGCTTTGGCGCAATGGGCGTTGCCGTCAATGCATCTGCACCTTATTCGTCCATTCCCCAGTTGCTCGAGTATGCAAGAAAACATCCCGGGAAAATGAACTACGGTAGCGGAAGTGCTTCCTATCGGATTGCAACCGAATTATTTCTGTCCATGGCACAGATTAGCGCCAGACAAATTCCTTACAAGGGGGCAGCACCAGCACTCACCGACCTGGCTTCAGGCCAGGTGGATTTTGTATTTGCCGACTATGGCGCCATACTGCCGCTGGCCAATGCAGGGAAAGTCAAAATCATTGCCGTCACCGGCACTGATAGACTGGCCAGCGCCCCGTCCATTCCCACTTTGAAGGAACTGGGCTATCCTGACTATTACATGGTCAACTGGACAGCAGCGTTCGGCCCTGCCGGTCTGCCCGATAACTTGCGCGATCTGCTAAGCAAAACCCTGGAGGACATTTATCAAACGGACGATGCCAAAGCCTTTCTGGCAAAAATCAACTGGGAAGCATTCCCTGGCGACGCAGACGATTTGGCCCGCTTTCAACGGACCGAAATTGAACGCTGGTCGCAGGCGGCGGCGCGCGCAGGTATTGCCAAACAGTAAGCTTGCCGGCGCAACATCAGCCACAGTTCTGCCAGGCTTGATAAAATCGCTCATACTGTTGCCGTAATGCCTACCGGCAACGCCCCAGGTATGCGATTATCAGGATATTCAAATTGGAACTGCGCCGTATCAGACATTTTGTCGTGCTCGCCGAAACGCTGAACTTTCACAAGGCAGCCGAAAAACTGCATATTGCCCAGCCCCCGCTTTCGGTCTCGATCCAGAAACTCGAAGCCGAACTGGGGCTTGCGCTGTTTCTTCGCAATCCCAAAGGCGTGTCGCTCACAGAGGAAGGCGCGCATATTCTGCCACTCTCAATTCGCCTTTTGCAGGCTGCCGAGCAGGTGGAACAAACGGCGCTTGAAATCCGCGAAGGCACCAATGGCTCGTTGCGTATCGGCATTGTCGGCTCAACCACACAACAGCTGTTCCAGAAGCTGGTATCGGCATTTCGTACGTCATATCCAAAAATTTCGCTCTCGTTCAGTGAGGCCACCTCGACACAAATCGTGCAGGCAGTCAGTTCGGGTAAGCTCGATATCGGACTGATCAGAACGCCGATATTGGCCAGCGCCGATGTCAATATGCAAATTCTGGAGAACGATCATTTCATTCTGGCGCTGCCCGAGGGGCACCCGTTGGCCACCCAGACGGTACGCCTGAGCGATCTGGCCGACATCCCATTCATCGTCTATTCGTCCGAGCATGCCCGCGGTCTGCACTACGCGATGATGGCTGCATGCCAGTCTGCCGGCTTCTCGCCAAAGGTATCCCAGGTGGCCGTGCAGGTGCAGACGGTACTATCACTGGTCGAAAGCAATTTTGGGCTGGCCCTGGTGCCGTCGGTGATGGAAAACATCAACCGCTATCGCATCATCTACAAACGGCTTGAAGACGAATCGACTATCAAGCGTATCGGCTATGGATTGGTATACAGGCAGGAAACCGAATCCATGGCTACCTCCAGATTTAGGGCGCTGGCTTCGGATATGTCGGTTCGCACATGATAGCCGAATACTGAAGCTCATTAGAGCTATCACGAACTGCGCTGCTGGAACTCCAGCTGCTTGCGTAACCGGCCGAACACTCGCAAGGCATTGCCGCCCATGATCAGTTCACGCTCATCAGGCGTAAGCCAATCAATGGCATCGATATATCGTTTCGTGTCATCATAATTAAAACCGGTTTGCGGATCCAAGCCTTTGACTGCACCAATAATTTCCGAGGCGAACAAGACATTCTCGTGAGGTATGACGTTCAACAGCAACTCAATGCCAGGCTGATGGTAAACGCATGTATCAAAGAACACGTTTTCAAGCAATGTACTCAATGGCGGCCGGCCCATGTTCTGGGCAAGACCGCGATAACGCCCCCAGTGATATGGCACGGCCCCACCCCCATGCGGGATAATCAATTTGAGTGTAGGAAAATCGCGAAACAGATCTGATTGGACAAACTGCATGAAAGCAGTTGTATCTCCATTTAGATAATGTGCACCGGTGAAATGAAAATTGGGGTTGCATGAGCAACTGGTATGAATCATTCCGGGAACGTCC